>NZ_FRAM01000010.1 GCF_900142325.1 Epilithonimonas mollis | reverse complement strand
CCGGAAACGAGTTGGAGCAAGCGGTTAACGAAATGCTGTTTAAATGGATGAAATCTTCCGGAGCAGCAAAAGACCCGACGGAGAACGAGTTGAAAAAACGAAGAAAAAAGAGATAAAACCACAAAAAGATGATTATCACATTCGGGACACAAAAAGGAGGAACAGGCAAAACCACACTCGCGATTGCTTTTGCCAATTATATTTCAGGAATGTCTGAAAGAAAGGTCAACATATTCGATTTTGATTTTCAGAAATCCTTTTATCACAAATGGATCGAAGATGAAGAATCAGAACTTCCCAAACTGTACGAGGTACAGATCATCGATGAGGACAATGAGCAGCCTTTCTCTGATTTTGAGCATCTGATAGAAATTAAAGAAAGTGAAGAAGTCAACGTTTTCGACCTTGCGGGAACTCTGGATGCCCGGTATAGTGACCTGCTGATCTACAGTGATTTTATCGTGATCCCCTTTGAATATTCAAATGTTTCCGCAAAATCGACGCTGGTTTTTATCAACTTTCTGGGATTGCTTGAAAGTCAGGCGGAGCGAATTTTTATCCGCTCTAAATACGATAAAGGCTACAAATATCAGAACCAGGAAGGTATGGATGCGGAGATAAGCAAGTATGGGCTGATCCTGAAGAGTCCGGTATTCAAACGGAACTGTCTTCAGACCATTGATACCAGAAGACTGACCTATGAACAGAAATATGCAGTCAAACATCCTTTTAATGAACTGATCGATCACATCAACCATACGCTTGAAATTACTATATAACGATTCTAAAAACACTTACAATGATCAAAATATTTCTTACCATCCTGTCCATTTATCTGCTGTATTATGCAGGAAATATTGTCTATGACCTTTTTCTCAAAAAAGATAATGCATTAAAAGAAGATGAGGCGAAAGAATATGCCCTTGCAGCACTTACCGAGCAGGACAAAGCTGAAATAAAAGCCGTCAGCATCGATGATGTGGAGCATCTCAATACACCCAATTCATTTAATACGAAGGAGCTGTTTTCTTCAAATGGAGAAGAACCGGTTGAACCGCACGATTTAGAACACTGGCGTCAGAAATTTGAATCCGAGCAGGATATTGATACGTTTGAAACTAGGTCAAAAATAAATGGACATTCGACAGATCCAAAAGAAATCTCACAACACAATTTAGTTGAACGAGAAGTTATTCGAATTACTGAAAAAACGGAATTGAAAGATTCGAAGTCTAACAATGACAGCAGTCACTCAGAACAAAATAAAGAAGATCCTGCTTTAAAGCTCAAACAGCAATTCAATCAATTCCTCAGCCTTGCAGAAACCCAGGTCCAGGTCCTTTCAGACCGTGACGGATTCAAGGTCTACCACTCAATGATCTAGAGGAAGACAGAGACTTTTAAATCTTAAAATGATCCGCTCCATTGAGCCGGATGGCACACCTCCTATGCCTTTTTCTGAACTAAAAACACAATTCAAATATAATCTTACCTATTATGAAACACAAATGTAAATGTTACCCAACGACGAAAAAATTATTGACTGCGGCACTGCTTCTTATGGCGGTCACGCCCATGCTGGCACAAGGCGGTGCTACGGCCATCTCCAATGCCGCCAATGACATAAAGGATTATTGGGACCCGATCAAGCTGATCTTAAAGGCCGTCGGAGGACTGGTTGGTTTTATCGGTGGTCTTCGGGTCTATAACAAATGGACCAACGGCGACCAGGATGTGAACAAAGAGATTCTGGGTTACGGCGGAGCGATGATCTTCCTCATCGTTGTTCCTGAATTTGTAACCTCCTTTTTCGCATAAGATGGGATATTACCTCTACAAGGGGCTGAAAAAGCCTCTTGTATTCTTCGGGCTAAAAGGAAAGTATATCATCTATGCAGTAGGCGTGATCGGTGCCGGAGTCGTGGCAGCACTCATCTTATCGAGATTCGGACTGCTCGGTTCACTGGTGGGACTGGTAGCTACAGCTGGAGGCGTTTATCTGATCTTCAGAAGACAGGACAAATATGGGCTCTATGACAAGACGAAAAACTTCGATCAGATCTTCATTTTTCCAAAAAGGTTGAACAACAATAAAATTTTCAAGAATGGCAGCAACAAAAAAACACACCTTTGATATTCCGTTTATCGGCTACGATTACGGAAAGGATTTCAGTTGGGATTTTGATGTGCTGTTCGGACAGTACGGCAATCCCATCATCGGAATCAGGATCAAAAACATTGTTGAGCAGTATTCTGCTGACCCGGATAATTACCTGAACTTCCATACGGTTCTTAATCAGGTCGTGTCGATCATAGGAGAAGGAAGGATCGTTCAGAAACTGGACATCTTCACGAAGAAGAAATACACCGCTGAGCCATCCCCACAATTCCTGCAGCAAAAGTATTCAGAGCATTTTGACGGTAGGCTTTTTAAGTCTATTGAAACGATTTTGCTCTTTACGGATATCGTCGATGACAAGCTGAAAAAGAAAAACAAGCATTACAGCTTTTCCGAAAAGGGTTTTAAGGAGCTTCGCGACAAATGCCAGAAGGTTTTTATGTTGTTGAAGCAGAGTGGCTGCGGACCTGAATTTTTATTTGAGAAGGATTTTGAATATTATATCTCAGGGGTTTTGTCGATGCAGTTTTCAGAAGTGCCGGTATTTGACAATATCAAAAGTACCAGTGAATATCTAAAAATAGGTAATCGGTATGTCAAGAATATCGCCTATGTGGATGTGGAAAATATCGATCTGCCCTCAGAAATAGAGCCCTATTCAATACTTGGAGGAAATGGAGTCGCTTCCGAAACAGCGGTTGATAATTTTACCTTCATCAATGAGCTGGAAGATTACGAAACGATTGTTTATAACCAGGTCATTACCATTCCACTTCAGGCACAACAGCAACGGGAACTCGATAAAAAGAAGAAAAAACACGAAGGTGCCGCCAATAATTCTCCATCCAACGCCATTATCGCAGAAGAGATCCAAACCCTGCTGCATAATATCGCTATTGATGGCCAGCTGGTGGTCAATGCCCATTTTTCGCTGCTGTTTTCAGCCAACACATTGGAAGAAATGGAAGGGATACAGTCCCAGATCGAGAATAAGCTCTTTACCAAAGGGATCATCGTTTCCAAGAATTCCTACAACCAGCTGGAGCTATTCCGGGCAGCCATTCCGGGTAATGCAACAGAACTCAGGGAATATGATCTTTTTATGACAACAAGCGAAGCGGCCTTGTGTTTTTTTTTTAAAGAAAGCTATCCCGTGAGTGAAGAATCCAACTTTTATCTCAGATTCACGGACCGGCAGGGCGTGCCATTAAAAGTTGACCCCGCAGATCTACCTATGAAAACAGGAAGGATCAACAACCGGAACAAATTTGTTCTTGGTCCGTCAGGTTCGGGAAAGTCATTCCTGATGAACAATATTATTGAGCAATATCTGACCTACAACTATGATGTGGTGATCGTGGATACAGGCGATTCGTATTCAGGAACCTGCAAATATAAAGGCGGAAGGTATATCCAATATACCGAAGAAAAACCAATTACGATGAATCCTTTTCTGATGGATAAAAAAGAGTTCAATATTGAAAAAATAGAGTTTCTGACCAACCTGATCTTCCTGATCTGGCAGGGGCCGGATGCAATGGTTTCTTCTGCACAGAAATCAATTCTTGATAATGTGCTGATGTCCTATTACCATCAGTATTTCAATTCAGGAACCGATTGGTTTGACAATAAAACATCAGAAGAACTGATCCTTTATCTTGCAAAATATAATATTCACGAAGAAGATATTGTCACTGATAGATCAGCGACCGGAGGCTGTTTCGAAAATAATTTTTACGATATCCTGGGGCTTCCCTTTGATGCATCTACAGATCAGATCAAAGAAACAGGACGAAAACTGTTGAAATCTTACCATCCTGATAAAAATTTGAATAATCCCGATTACGACAGCGAAAGGTTCTATAAGGTGTATGAAGCCTATGAAACTCTCAGCGATGAGCAGCGGAGAAAGATCTACAATGAAACGCAGCTGATCCTTATTAAATCAAAAGATATCGTAGAACGTCCGGGGTCCGCAGAAGATTGGGATCAAAGCTTCCGAAACGCCATTCTTAAAAAGATCAGGGAACTCGAAGAAAAGCTGGAAGCCAAAGAGCTTTCGTTCAACGGATTTTATGATTACTGCGACAAGTTCCTGCCGCTTTATCTTAACAACAAGAAGCACAACATTACGGAAAGAGAGTTCAACCTTAGGACCTTTTTGTTCGTGTTAAGAGATTTTTACAAGGGTGGTCGATATGGAACCACGCTGAATGAATCTGCTGATAATACGCTGTGCGATGAATCCTTCATTGTCTTCGAGATCGACAATGTAAAGGACAATCCGAAACTCTTTCCGATTGTAACGCTGATCATTATGGACACGTTCATTCAGAAAATGCGGCTGAGAAAAGACCGACGAAAAGCACTTATCATTGAAGAAGCCTGGAAAGCGATTGCGAGTAAGTTGATGGGAGGTTACATTTTGTACCTCTATAAAACCGTCCGGAAATTCTGGGGCGAAGCTGTCGTTGTAACCCAAGAGCTGGATGACATCATTGGCAATGCCGTGGTCAAGGATTCTATCATCAACAATTCCGATACCTTCATCCTGTTAGACCAGACCAAGTTCAAGGACAATTTTGATCGCATAGCAGCCTTGTTATCGCTGAATAGAGTGGAGCAAAACAAGATCTTCACGATCAATAATCTCAACAACAAATTCGGCCGAAGCCGGTTCAAGGAATTTTACCTGAAAAGAGGTTCAAAGGGTGAAGTCTATGGCAATGAAGTCTCGCTTGAACAATACCTGACCTACACCACAGAAAAGCCTGAGAAATCAGCCGTTGAGTATTATGTACAAAAGTATGGCAACTATGACGAGGCATTGGTAAAGATTGTATCGGATTTAAAAGATTTCGGTGACAGTCTTGAAAACCTTGTGTCCTTAGTGAACCTGTACCAGCATCCTCTTGATCAGAAGGTCGTTTCCTACTACCAAAAGATGAAAAAAAATCATCTCGGGAAAAATATATTCAAGGTTATCGCCCAGGAACTGGAAGAGCGAAACATCAATTTCCCTGAATTAATCAATAAAAACGAATATCAGTATGAAAAAGCTTAGCCTGTTATTTATAGGATTTTGCGGATTGCTATCTGCTCAGAATACCTACATCGACCCGACGGTAACTGCTGCGATGATTCTCTATTCGGAAAATCTGAAAGCCAAACAGAACGAGGTTATTGATGAAACGTCCAAATTAAAGGATGCCCAGACTTGGGTGGGAACCCAGATGGTGGCCGCCAATGATATTCAGAATAAAATACTGAAGGGATTGAAGGAGGTCTCCGGAACCCTACAGAACGGAATCCAGATACAAGAGATCTATTCCGAACTGAATAAAAGTTATACCTATTCCTCACAGGTGGTGCAGCTGGCATCACAGCATCCGCAGTATGCGATTTTCGGCACCAGGGCTTCGCAGAAAACCTATGAACAAAGCCTGAAGATCGTTACGGATGTAACGGATATCCTGGCATCGGGAGAATTAAATCTAGCCACTGCAGGCGACCGTTATAAGATACTTCATAACATTTCAGGAAATGTGAAAAACCTTAAGCTTTGGCTTCTGGCCATTAAGCTGAGACTGGAAAAAGCCAACAGACTTGGATTCTGGAATTCCATCAATCCTTTTGCGGGATACATCAATACCGATAAGGCCATTGTGGATGACATTATGAACCGCTACAAACGGAATTTTTAAATCAAAACCAATGAAGAAGAAACTGATCATTTTTCTGTTCGTTATGTCGACCTATTTCCTCGTGACATCATCCGGCGGTAGTTCTACACCAGCCTGGCAACAGGAGAATGTTTCGTTCCCGATGATGAATATTGAGATCAATGCTGCCGTGAAAGAACACGACCGGCAGAAAGAAATGCGGCAAAAGCAAACCTTAAATGCCTCGGTTGAAACGGCTAACCAGTCCCAATGGAAGAGTTTCAAAGACAAAGTGACCGAAATTCAGGATAGGCTGCGTATTGTCTCATTTGCGATTCAGGCTATTCCGGCAGGTGTTGCTGTGAGCAGGGAAATTACCAAGATCACGGATAATCAAACTTCCATTATCAATGAAATCGATACGGCGCCTTATTCCATCATTGCTGTTCTTCCGGCACAAGTACAGTTTGTGGATGACCTTCAAATGACCTTACGGTTACTCACCGGAATTATTTTGTCATATGGTGCCATCAACCAAATGGAACAATCGGAACGAAAGGTATTATTGGATTATGCATTGGGCGAGGTTAAGTCGCTCAGTAAGAATTCAGCCCATATGCTCCTGAAAATAAGGGATATCAAAGCCAAGGTACTGCGAAACAAACGGGCCTTTCAATACTATGTCAACAGGGATCGGCAGGTTGTAGAAAACATTATGAACCACATCAAATTATTTTAGCGATGAAGAAAATAATAATCTTTGGAACATTCCTCTTTAGCGTAACTCGTGTTACAAGCCAGCTGATCGTGATCAACGATAAACTGCTGTCGCAGATTACCGTCAATCATGGCGTACGACTGGCCAGCGAGCAGGCATTCCTGGATTCTTACAAAAAGCAGAAAGAACTCTACGACGAGATCAACAAAAAAACAATGCAGGTGATCGCGATTCAGGAGTACATCCGCCAGCAGCTTAAAAATGTTAATTCCGCACTGACCCAAAGTAAAAAGCTGATGTATCTCTATCAGTATCTGGGAAAGATCGTCAGCAATTCTAACAAGATGTTAGATCTCTCTGCGCATCATCCCGAATACGCCGTCCTTGTCTCAAAATATTATGTTGAAATCGGAACTCAGCTGGTAAAGCTCAAGCAGGAGGTTATGCAGGACATTCTGAAAGAAGATAAGGATTTCCTGATGGATGCGATGGATCGCGAGATGCTGATTGAGAAAGTGTTTACTCGCGTCAGGATTATCCATGGGAATATCCTCTATATCATTCTGAGACTTGAAAACGCCAAAAAGATCCCATACCTGTATCAGGTTCCGGTT
>NZ_FRAM01000007.1 GCF_900142325.1 Epilithonimonas mollis | reverse complement strand
CCAGTAGATTTTTATAACGGTCAAATTCTTTTTGCTGCTGGTTCAATCTTGCTTTAGCTCCTGCCAATTGTGCTTTTATAACCTCAATACTTTTACGTTGCGTTTC
Organism: Epilithonimonas mollis; assembly: GCF_900142325.1. GTDB lineage: Bacteria > Bacteroidota > Bacteroidia > Flavobacteriales > Weeksellaceae > Epilithonimonas > Epilithonimonas mollis. The sequence continues at coordinate 23,865 of NZ_FRAM01000007.1, read as the reverse complement.
TTCGTTCGCCGTCAAAATAGGTAATTTGGCGTGTGAACTCATGAGCTCTGCTAATGCAGCGTCTTTTTTCAGTCCATACTCGTCCAACTCAATGACCAAAAGCGTATCACCTTTTTTAACCAACTGATTGTCCTTGTAATATATTTTGCTGATATAGCCACCCACTTTTGCGTTTATAGGTGACAGGTAAGCATCTACTTGTGCATCATTTGTCTGTTCATAGCGATACCCTTTTAAGAAATAGATAGCTCCCCAAATGATGATCCCTACGAATAACGCAATTCCCAACCATTTAGTTAGGCTTACAGTAATTTTATCTGTTTTATTTTTGTTCATAATAGTTGTATTAAAGAATTCCTATAATTGCCAATAGTCTGATATGGGTTAATTTTACGTTCGTTTGTACTGTTGTCAGATTAAATTTTGCTTCTAATAAAGCATTTTCTGCTTCCAAAAGATCGGTCAGCAGAGATTCCTGATTTAAATAGCTACTTCTGATGACCCGGACGGTCTCTGTGGTTTTAATGATATTTTGTTCAGCCATTTCCAGACTCTCCAAAGCCTGCTGCTCCTGTAAATAAGCTTCTTTTACCTGAAGAGAGATTTCGTCCTTCTTCATTTCTGCTTTTTCTTTGGCCTGAGTGCTGACAACCTGGGCACGGGCGATTGTATTTTTGCTTTTGTACAAATTATCAATAGAATACTGTACTTTAATTCCTGTCTGACCAAATCCCCACAAGTCGTTTGAATACGGATAAAAGGAGATCTGTGGATAGTTGTAATTATAGTTAGAGTATAAAGAAACTTTAGGCAATAACGTAGCTTTTACCTGCTTTACGTTCAGTTCGCTCCATTTGATGTCGCTATTTACTATTTTGTATTCAGGAGATTTGTTGAAAGCAATTTTTACATAATCATTGAAGTCACCGTCTTTGATCGCATTTAATTCAATTAGATCTTCGTGTTGTATTGCTAATTCGGTATCATTTTCACGTCCCATCAGAATATTGAGCCTTTGTTTGACTACTTCAATCTTCTTAGTGACGTCAGAAAGATTAAGTTCCAGTTGGGATAATTTCACGGAGGTTCTCAGTACATCACTCTTTAGCACGGTACCATTCTTATGCAGACTTTCAATAAGTGATAATTGTTTTTTTTCTGCTTCAATCTCTGCATCAAGAAAATCATAGAAATGCAAGAACTTATATAGATCAAAATAAGCAATAGCGACATTATATTTTATACTGTGCTTTTGCAGGTCCACTTCATATTGTTTCCGCGTCTTCTCTTCCTTTTTCAGCTCGATATTCCTTTTATCCTTACCGCCATTGTACAGGTTAAAGTTTAAGTTGTAGCCTAATCCGTAACCGTAGCCTTTTACCGGCACATCCTGTGGAGAAGAGAATATTCCATTGTCATAGATCAGGAATTTGGAATTGAGTTTTAAATCCCCACCTATCGAAAGTTCCGGCAGCAAACGTTCTTTGGCTTCCAATATCTCTATTTTACTTTGCTGGAGATATAGGTCAGATAGTTTCAGCTGACGATTATTCTTTTCGGCAACTTTCCATATTTCTTCCAGACTTAGGGGTTGGACATTTTTGATATGCTGAGCGTAAATAAAGGGTGAAAATAAGAGTAACAGTATGCCCAAAATCGGGACAATCTTATATTGTTTCATTAGTTTTATTTTTATAAATAATTGGTTTCTTTCTGTTGTCCAGCCATTGTTTTAGTATCTTTCTCAACCCATCAAAAGCAAAGCTTAAATCGGTCAATGGCATAAAAGGATTAAAATAGGCGCAAACCATCCAATAGATATTTGCTTTATCAATTTCTTCGGGATTAGGGAATTGATATTCAGATTTATGGGTTTGTATTTCAAGCTCAAGATTTTTATCCTTTTTTAGATTTTTATGTTTCATCATAAGTCTGTTAATAATTACACAGCAAAATTATCAAGCACAGTATTTTATGTTTTTATATAATTAGCCTAATATTTGCTATATTTGGCCACATGGAAACTCTTGACCAATTAATACAAATTGTGGATCAAAATCCTGATTCCGTCCTCGTGATGCGACAGCAGACGGAACAGCGTTTACCTGCTCATCAGCACAATAAGGCTCAGTTACTATTGGTTTATGGCGGGATTGCTTACTTACAGACAGAGGAAAAGGATTTTTATATCCCATCTAACCATTACATATGGTTACCAAAAAATTATCCGCACAACCTGATGTTTAATACACAGGATCTGCACATTATCAATATTTACTTTCCAAACAAAAGATCGGATAGTTTTTATAATGAACTGGGTATTTATCCTGTTAGCAAGTTGCTGGCAGAAATGCTCTCATTTAGTGGTAAATGGCAGGGTGATTATTTTAAAGGTTCATGGGAATTTGAATTTTTGACCACGCTTAAAAGCGTATTATCAAAGGAAAACCTCAAAAAATTCTCCATTCAACTTCCTACAACGGAAGATCAAAGGCTGAATGCCATCATCGACGGCTTTAGAAATCGATTAAATGAAGATCTAAGTTTAGATAGTATTGCGCAACAATCAGGAATAAGTGTGAGAAGTTTGACCAGATTATTCCAAACGAAATTGCATATCACTTTTGTTCAATACTTAAAGATGCTGCGTATCATCAGAGCGATGGAATTGATAAAAGATACAGATCTGAACATGACCGAAATAGCCTATGAAATAGGATATTCGAATATAGCTGCATTTAGCAATAATTTTCAGCAGCTGACCAATATGAGACCTACGGAATTTAAAATGAAATAAACAGTAAGATTATAGTTGTTTTTAACTATAATCTTATGCTGGAATAGCTCATAGCTAAGTTGTATTATCCGACAATGGCCTTAAATGGATCAACACTTATTTCTATCATCAACTTTTCAAAAAAGAAATAGAAACCGAACGTATTCCTAATTTTCTTGGGTTCACTTTCAAATTGTAAGTCAGCTTCCGTTTTTAGCTTTTCATAGATATCCCAAACTGCTTGCTCATCCTTCTGATAAAATCCGATGTGGAAATTCTCAGGATATTCAAGCATATTTTCCTTGTGGTTCAATTCCTGTCCCCAAACAACTAATGCAAAATTATGGTCGTTTTCCAGAACTGCCATTTTGCTGTTCCGATTGACAATTAAACTAAAACCTAGATGATTTGTAAATAAATTTACAGCTTTATTTACGTCCTGTACAACGATGTTGATGTGGTTTAAATTCATTTTGTTCTTTTTTTAATTACAGAACAAAATTACTTTTCAGGCATCAGGCTCAATTGGATAAATCGGTCGTTTTCGTTTTTATTTAAGATAATTGGTTTTACTCCTGCAAACTTTTTCACTTCCCTGATAAAATGGGGCTGGTCTGCATAATCGAGTTGGGGTAGAAATCACTATAATTCGTTCTTTTTCTTCATCAGAGTGGTTTTTTACCATCCAGATACTTTCAACGATATTCGTTAGCGGTTCGTCGGGTTGAATACAGATATAGTCTAATTTATTTGTTGGGAAATACATTTTAGTCAGGATGAAAATAAATACACATTTACAAAATTATAAAGTGATCCTTACAATTAGGTCTTATTAACTGTAACATATAATCAAAAGCATTTGTCAAGTTTTTAATTGAGTAAATATTCTAAAAATAAAGGTCCAATGTAATATAACTCCAGGAATATTGTTTTAAACAAATTTTCTTATACTTAGCATATATCCTAAATGCATTCCTTCGTGATAATTATTAGACTCAAATGCATCATTGATCGAAGACAAATGGAATCCTGTTCCTGTCGTCCTTTCATTGTAATTTATAAAAATACCCTTTAGAAAATCATCTATTGTGGGCTCAATGAGAGAAGTCAAGAGTGTTTTCAGTTCATCAGCTTCTTTTTGAGGAACAAATGCATCTGGTTTGGTCCCCGATTGATATTTAGTTAACAAATTGTTAGAAATATATCCCGGGAGATTAGAACCTCTATAGATCAGTTTTTGTTGTGTTACGATGATATGTCCAATATGCCAGATAAGATTATTGTTGAAACCATTTGGAATTTTGTTAAGCTGATCTAATGAATAATTTTCAAAGTAACTTAAATAGATTTTACGACTTGTTTCCCATGTTTTAAATAGTGCTTCCATACGTTAAATATATTTGAATTTAGCTGCAATTGCTCATTTAATTACAAATGCTGCATTACAGGATAATCTGTTTGTAAAGTTCTAAATTTTTTTTCTACTGTGAGTTATTAAATTCAACATTGCCTCTGTATTTTTCAACGCCACCAATGTAAAGAACAGACTTTTTGGAATCATATTTATAACGATCATTTTGATACAGATCATTATTCGCTCTATTTAATATAAATGTATTATGATGACCAGCATCTTGTGGTAAAAGAGCTCAACCTTGGATTGATCATCACTAAACAGAATAAAAGCATAAAGCTACTGCCTCTTCTACATCTTTTACGACCATATTGATATGATTTAAATTCATTTTTAATATATTTTATTTAAAAACAAAATTAACCTCTCTTCATAAGGCTCAATTGGATAAATCGGTCGTTTTCGTTTTTGCTTAAGAGGGTAGGTTTTACTCCTGAAAACTTCTTGACCTCCCGGATGAAATGGGATTGGTCGCCATAATTCAGCTCAGGATAAAAATTTCCGTTTTTCAACTGCTGTAGCGAATTTGAAAAGCGGATAATGTTAAGATATGATTTTACGGTGATACCCAGCCATTTATGAAAATATCGGCTCATCTGTCTGCTGCTCCACGATGATAGTTTTGCAAGTTCACTGACGGTGGTCTCTCCCTTTGATGTATATATGTGCTCAAAAACTGCCTTCTTTTTTCTGTCGATCTCTTTTGTTTGGTGTGAGGAAATGATGTGGGAGGCCTTTTGATAAAATGACTGAAAGTCGGTGAGGTCATCTTTTGAAAAGCCCCAGTAATCATCTGGTAATATCTGTCTGTGATCTTGTAAACCTGCAAAACATTGTCTGAAAATATATTCAGCAGCCAAGGGATAGAAACTGACGGCAAACATTGTTGATCTCGGAAAAGGTGGCTTAAGCACAGGATGAGAACAAATTCCGGAAATGAAAATTTCAAATGGTTTATTTTCAGCAGCAAAAAGGAACAGATCAATTTTTCCGTCCGGAACGATAATGCCCTCAGTTTGCTCGTTCGAATGATTTTTAACCATCCAGATACTTTCCACCAAGTTTTTGAGTGGACTTTCGGGCTTAAGGGAAATATATTCTAATTGATTTCCTTGCAGACTCATTTCTTTTAGGTTGATCTGTGGTAAAAATATAAATTTATCAGCTAACTGCCTAAGATATGTATCTTAGTAATACTTCCTTCAGCCAGTTTTCAAAGCTAGATCATTCACCCTATATTATAAAAAAAACAGAGCTTCAATGTAACAAGTTACAGCGTAGGGTTGTCATTGTAGAAGAACCTCAAAAATGACACCATGCTGAAAGTAACATCATCAGTTTTACTCCTGATACCTTTATTCGCTCTATCGCAAAATATCAACGGAACGGTCAAAAAATCCAAAAACATCATTTCTTATGCAGAGATCATTGCCAGTAAAGATCAGTACAAACAGTCAACGATCTCTGATGAAAAGGGTCATTTTAATTTGAAACTGGCTGAAAACGGAACATATAACATTGAGTGCGTTTACGATGGAAAAACACTCTATCAGGGAAAAATTGAGGTCAACGGTAATATCAGCTATGACCTTTTGATTGCAGGTGCAAACGAAAAGCAAATTGAAGGTGTAACCGTAACAGCCAGGAAAAAGCTGATTGAGAGAAAAGCAGACCGCCTGATCTTTAACGTATCCAATTCTGTAGCATCACAGGGGATGGACGGCTTGCAGGCATTGGACGCCACACCACAGATCAAAGTGGATGAAAATGCAGGGATAACGATGGTTGGAAAAAGTGGGGTTTCAGTAATGGTAAATGAGCGTATGCTGAACCTTTCCGGATCTGAATTAATTAACTATCTAAAAAGCCTTCGGTCGGAAAATATTGAAAAGATCGAAGTTATCACGGCACCGCCTGCCAAATATGAAGCGCAGGGCAACAGCGGCCTCATCAATATCGTTTTGAAGAAAAATCAAAACCTGGGATGGAGCGGAAGCCTCACCACCAGCCTGTTTCAGACCACTTACACAGGTGTTTCGAACTCTGCAACCGTAAATTATCAGAACGAAAAGTTAAGATCTTCGTTAAAACTGAGGCAATATGACAGCCAGAAACATTCTACTGAAAATTACAGGATCGTAGGTTTGGATGGGCTGAATAGTTCTGACGACAGAAGAGATTTCTGGAAAGGCACAGGTCTCAATTTCAGTTCGGATTATGAGATCAATAGCAATTCCGGTGTTGGATTCGTAATTGATTACGGAGCCGGTAAATCCGGAATGGATATTACGAACACCTCGGATTATTTCCAGAATCAAAATTATACGAATACCTTGTCGACCTATGCAGAACATCGCAATGATAACAGGCAGGCCACGGTAAGTGCCTATTATGATGTCAAGTTTGGGAAACGCAGCAACAAGCTGAGTGTAACCGGTAATTATTTCTCCAACACACCGGGCAGTAATATCGATTTTACCACTCAGGATAACTCCGGTAATTCCTACGTGGTGAGAACGCCATCTGAACTGGATTATAAAATCTATTCCGGTCAGGCCGATCTCACAATTCCGTTTGAATTTGCAAAAACAGAGGCCGGGATTAAATTTACCAATTTCGATAACAATTCAGATCTGCAATACCAGAATCGTATTGGCCAGGCATATGTGACCGATGCTCTAAAGAGTGACCTATTCAATTATAATGAAAAAAATTATGCTGCCTATCTGGGAATGGAAAGACAGCTCAGCGAAAAATGGACGGTTAAAGCAGGGTTACGGTATGAATATTCCACCATTAGCGGTAACTCGGAATCATTAGGGCAAAACTCGGAAAATTCATATGGCAAGTTTTTTCCGACGGCTTACCTGACATACAAAGCTAATGATAATAATACCTTTAATATTAATTATTCCAAACGGATTAACAGACCAGGGTTCCGTGCGCTCAATCCATTCCGCTGGTATACGAACATCAATTCCTACTATTCAGGAAATCCTGCGCTCAACCCATCGGTCAATCATAATTTCGAATTGTCATACCTGTATAAAGGAAAATTGTCTGTTTCCACTTATTTCCAAAGGGAACTGAACGCCTTTGCGCAGTTGGTTATATTGGAAGGTGAGAACAAGACCAGTAATTTTTACAATTTCTTTAATAAGAACAGTACAGGCATCTCTTTGAATTATTCTGATACCTTCTTTAACTTTTGGGAGGCCAGCTACTCTGCGGATCTCTCTCATATGAAAACACAGGTTTTTGCTACCGATGCCGCTTCCAGAAAAGGAAATAGCACCAGCTTTGACATCAGAAACACTTTTTCCTTCACCAAAGATAAGAGCGTTCAGCTCCTGATGAATTATTGGTTCCGTCTGCCTTCCAGTATTGGTAATACTTACTCTTATTTTGTAGGTAATTTAACGGCCGGGTTAAAGTTGAACCTGATGAACAAAAATCTTCTGATGAATATCTATGTCTCAGATATTTTCAGGCAAGGCAAAAGTCATGGTGAGATCTATTATGTAGATTCTACCCATTATTTTGATAACTATTACGATGGCAGAAACCTTTCCGTTTCGCTGACCTACAACTTTGGAAACCGCAAAGTAAAATCAGGAGGAAGGCAAGTATCATTTGATGATAAGAATCGGGCTAACTAACAGCAGCAATATTGCTTTGAAAAACATATAAATAAAAGATACTGTATTAATAAATTTTTAAAAAGTGTATTAGGATTTCGGCAAAATGGATTCAAAAAATCTGGCAATGTTCTTTTTTAGTTTTTCGAATAAACTTGAATTTCCAAACTCTTTATTATCATAACCAATCGGAAATCCTTTCTCAACATATTCATTATTTTTCTCAACCGTAAGATTTTGAAATCCACTATTGACGATTCCGTTTTGATCAGTATGAATATCCAAATATTTCACAGCAGCGTCTTTAGAGAAATCCAGCTTTTTGATATCGATGGTTTTTATTTCTTTTTTAAGATCCGATCTGAAATACAGATTCATGGTCCTGGTATCGATAACCGTCTGCCATTCGCCGGGATGTATTGAATTTAAAATATTCCAGGCATAGTCCACAGGCTTTTCATCATACGTATAATTTTTTAGCATATAATAAGCACGGTTATAGCGGTCTTCCCATTTTTTGCTTTGTTCAAAATCAAACTTTTCATGTCCGCCAAGAAAATCAAACTTTTTAGCAGCTGCTAGATCCTTATGGTATTGATTATTGCATAGGAGAGGCATCGGCATTTCCTTATTCGTCAGAACCGTATACTTACCGTTCAGTAAGGCGATCGTTGCGGAGTTTCCTGCTGCATCGGTCAGGAAGAAATGACTGCCGGCCGCATTAGGCCACCAGTCGATATTAGGGCTGTCATTCAGGTGATTGATTACCTCCCTTACCGTTTTGTAGTTGTCAAGCTGGTATTGGATCCACTGGGCCCAAAACATGTTTGCTTGCTTAGGATTATATACTTTACTGGTTTCTTCCAGGTATAATTCAACTAAAAAAAGACCTTTTTCATTGACGCCATAGCAGGGAAAATCGTAGCCTAAAAGATTGAAGGTAACGGATCCGAATTTTGAAGTCCATTGTTGATGAGGTTGAAGATGGACTGTTGTTAAGTTTTGCCAGCTTATGTTCCTCTTAGGCACATCACGTTTATTCACTACAATCATTCCCGGCATTGTTTTCCAGTTTTCATTGAAACCCACGACGTTATGATTTTTACCTGTCAGCAAAAAAGCCGAGCACGCCTGACTTTGGACCGGGTACATTAAAGCACAAATTATAATAGGGTGGAGAAAGGAAATTTTCATAAATGAATAATTTTATTGATTATTGGTCAGTAGCAATGAAGATAAACCTTAGGCCATATAAAGTGACAATTTATTAGATGTTAAACAACATATGTGATATGTTTGAGCATTTTATAGCATGTTGTATCAAAATATATATGGATTGAAAATTGCTTCATTGCTAAACGCAAATATATCATAATCAAACATATCAGATCAATGGTTATTTCTAACCAAAACTGACTATGATTAGTTGATTATTCTGGTATTGTGTTAGTCAGGAGTTTACTACCACGTTTATAAAATAAGCCGCCAGAATGCTTTCTGTTAAAACAGGAAGATTCCTGTAAATGCCGATGTTTCCTGAAAGTTGTAACTGCTCATCGTTTTTATTAAAAGCAAATTTAGTTTATCTGATTATTTTTTAGGTCAGAAACTTATTCTGATTCTTTATAATCTATATTCTTTTTATCAATCCTGCATGATAAAATTACTGATCCAAGAGATGATGAATTCATATCAGATTTGTTAATTAGGATTGATGGAAGTAACTGATCATCATTTACAGCTTACATTTACTTCGGCGGTCGCCTGATTTTCTATAGCAAATCTATCCCGTTGTCCCTGCTGAAAAAAATCTTTTTGGGTATCCGTGATCGGAAACAAAGATGAAGATGTGATGTTCTGCGCAGTCAGATGTAGACCAAAAAAAGCAGTGATGGTTGATCACTGCTTTAGTATTTAAGAAAAGCACAAATTACAAATCTATACTATTGAAATCTCATTATTTGACAATCAATTTTGCTGTGTTATTATTAACCTTGACGATGTAAACACCAGATGATAAATCTGAGGCATTTATTCTAGAGTTTTCTGCATTGACAAATACTCTTTTCACAATTCTACCTAGTTCATCCAAAATTTCAACCTTTTGATTATTATTCATTTTTTTAGAGTCCAAAATCATAAAATAATCCTTTGCAGGATTTGGAGATACAGAAAATTTACTTTCTGATAAGGTTTCGCTTGTACTCAAACTTGGCAGATTAATGAATCTTGCAATCGAAGACGTGTCCTTGAGACCGCCGGTGTAACCTGCAACCAATACTCTTCCGTTAGGCTGTAAAACTACCGTTCGACCATAACTTGATAATCCATCAAAATTAACAAGCACTTTACCATCGTTGCTGAAACTTGTGTTTAGAGTTCCGTTACTGTTGAAATTAAGGAGATAAAAATAAGTACTTCCTCCCGTTACTGTGGTACCGACGGCATAGATCTTTCCTGTACTGTCAAGATCCAATTTTGCGATAGGACTATCATTGCTGGAATTATCAACATCTACAACTACTCGGCCATTTGTACCAAATGTCGTGTCACGCGTTCCGTTTAAAGAAAGTTTATATAGTGCCGCATCCACATCATTACTACTACCTCCTACAAGAATTGAATTATCAGGGAGAAAATAAAAAGTACCGAATTGAAAACCATTATCCGGCAAGAAAGTTTTTTTCCCGCCTGTTCCGAAAGAAGTATCTAAAGATCCGTCTGGCAGTAATATACACCACGCTATATTACTAGGCTGTGAACTGCCCCCAATCAGAATTCTGGAATCACTTAAAATTTTTATTTTCTTTGCTTCCTCTATATTTGTCCCAAAGTCCACCGTAACCTTGCCATCATTGCTAAAATCAGCATCTAATGAACCATCTGTATTCAGTCTTGCAATTGAGTACTTATAGTTATACAATCCTGCGACAACTATTTTACCATCAGGCTGCAAAGCAATATCATTCAGCGCATAGTTATTTGATGAAGATGTAGTTAAACCAGTCATTGCAAAAATACTTTTCCCTTGATTCCCAAAAGTTGTATCTATTGCTCCATTTGAATCCAATCTAAGTACTCCAAGGTAATATCTACTAGAAATTGCACCAACAATTCCACCAACAAGAATTTTACCGTCAGGCTGTATTTTAACAGACTGTGCTTCATCATAGTAACTTCCTCCACTCATATCGAAATTCAAAAAGCCATTAGTTGCAAATGATGTATCAACACTGCCATTTGAATTAAACCTAGCAACATAAAAATTTGCGGTGCCGAGAGAAGTTGTAGATAAACCAACAGCGACTATTTTCCCGTCAGGCTGAACTGCAATATGATTAATAAGCTGTCGGTAGAAAGTAGAAGAAGTTGTTTTTCCACCAGTACCAAAGCTGGAGTCAAGAGAACCGGGCGTCTGACCGATAAAGGATCCATAAAATATAAACAGGATACTTAATAAAATAATTTTTCTAATCATAACTATTAATTTTGAGTTTGCAAATATAGTAGTTATATCTATAGATTGGTTTAGGTAACAACTTTATTTATAATTACCGCCAACAATATTTATTTGTTTTGAGGCCTACCTGCATATGACACTAAAACAAGTGTTATAATCAATAATTATTCAAAATCTAACTCGTAGGTTTTGTCAAGGTTGACAAGTTTAATACTTCTCACATTATTATTGTATATACCGTTTCAGAATCCGGTCATATTTCAATTACTATTATTCCATATGAGGCTTCCTGATTTTCTATAGCAAATGTATTCCATTATCCCTGCTGAAAAAATCTTTTTGGGTATCCGGAAGCGAAGCTTCCCAAACCCACCGTAAAAATATTTCAAACTTCCATCAATGTTCTATCTTATTGTTTTCAAGGAATTGATTGCAGTTTTCCTTGTGCCTGCCTGAATGGTGTATCTGCATAGAAAAGTCAGAAACCTCACAAGATGTAAAGGCAGTTCATTGAAACTTTGTGTATCGCCCAATCAATACTTATTTGTTATCGTGTTGTTCAGCATCACAGGTTTCAATTCTAATTGCATATTTCGAAACCGTCAAAAACTGCAGTGATTGTGGAAGTTTAATTGCTTTTGGCAATAAGATAAGTCCGTAGGCAAATTTTTTTATATTATATAATTAAAACCTATTTCTTTTTAAGTGTTTTGAAAAAATTTTAGTTAAGGATTACGATATTATATGAAGTGAAAGCCACTGAATGATTTTAGTAAATTTCTAACTTGTATATATACATTGTATTATTTCACAGGAAACTCAGGTCTTCTCATTTTATATTTGGTGCCGTTCAGCGATTCCAAAAAAGAAATTAATGCCGATTTTTCTTCCTTGGTCAATTTTAATGGTTGTAAGAGAGAATCAGTGACCGGATACATAGGATCATTTTTTTTCTGTTCCGGTTTGGGATCTATCATATGCATTCCGCTATTGTAAATGTTAATAATACCTTCCAAATCATCAAAGAGTCCGTTATGCATCCATGGTCTTGTAAGATTTAAATCCCTCAATTGTGGTGTTCTGAATTTGCCTACATCCTCAGGTCTTTTGGTGACGTTGTATAGTCCCAGATCCTCATATTCTCTTTTATAATAGGTAAGTCCGATATTGTGAAAAGATTCATCGGTCAGGTTTTGGCCGGAGTGGCAATTCATACAACGTGCTTTGGTTCGGAATATGTGCATCCCATAAATTTCTTTGTCCGATAAAGCGCTATATTTACCATCCAGAAACTGATCGAATCGACTTGGCTGACTTTTAATAGTTCTCTGGAAGACTGACAATGCTTTCACGATTCTCTCGTAGGTTACTTTATTATCTCCAAAAGCATTTTTGAAAAGTTCTGGATAACCTTTTATTTTTTTGATTTTCCCCGGGAGTTTTCTGATGTCCATATTCATCTCGTGATGTGCACCAAGTGGTCCTGAAGCCTGTTCTTCCAAAGATTTGGCACGTCCGTCCCAGAAAAATGATTTTCTATTGGCGATATTATAGAGCGAGATGGTGTTCCTGTTTCCGCTGATGTGATCATTTCCTAAAGCGGTACGCCTTCTATCTGTCCATCCCATTTCCGGATCGTGGCAGGAACTGCAGGATATCTGATCAGATTTAGAAAGCTTCGGGTCAAAGAAAAGCATTTTTCCTAAGATAACTTCCGGACGATCCTGTTCCTGGAAATATAGTGAATCCCTTTTGATAGATGAAAACTCTTTCCAAGACACGCCATAATGGATCGTCGGCTTCGGCCATTCAGAAATAGCCTTTTTATAACTTTTTACAATCTCCTCAAGGGTGGGGTCGGGATTGTCCATTAGATCTTGTCCAACTTTTGGTGTAAAACTGAATAGTATTAAAATGAAAACTCCGAAAATTGTTAAAGAAAGTTTTTTCTTACTTAAAATGTTATACCTAAACATAGAGCTGAAAAGTTGTTGTGTTTACTAGTTATGATCTGTGTGATCCAATTGGCGCTGACAAAGAGAGCTGGAAGGTTACGAATTCTAAAATCATAGCGTGCAAATAAGCCTACTGTTGAACTGTCACTTGCCAGAATGCTGAAATCGTCATTGATCCATTCGAGTTTTCCAGAACTTACATTTTTGTCCAATGCATTAATTGCTGTACTAATATTGCGGTGTGAGTAACTTGGTCTGAATGTCAAAACCTGATCTTTATTGATCTCCACCTTTAGATCCAAATCTAAGCCTACAGTATATTTATGAAATTTTTGACCTGAAAAGGGATAGATCCTTCGATCAGTTATTTCATGGTAAGAAAAAAATGGAACTGCTGTGAAAGTGTACTTTTTTTGACTCAGCTGATACAATGCTTTGAAGGTCGTTGTGTATCGCTCTTTTTTATAAGCTTTCCTTTTGAAGATCAGCTCTGTGTTATCAGAATTACTAGTATAGCCGTATTCAGTTCCGGTTCTGATCTCTGAATCATAGTTTAAAATCAAACCAAATCTGTTGTTTTGGAAGGTAATGAATTTAGCCGCTTCGAAATATGACCTTTGATTTTCAAGATCACTTGTGTCATAATAGCGATTGCCGATTTTGGGTTTTATGCTTTTTATATTATTGGACGATGAAAGAGTTCCTAATACGTAAAAATCTTTTCCTTGCTGATTGGTGATCTGTCCACCTATTTTATAACCAATCTCTTCAAACTGTGTATCGAGACTATTACTGAAAAAATAATTATCATAGCCAAAACCAATCGATTGATAGACTATCGGGAAACTAACCTCATTGACAAAAGCTACCAAACTGTTTTGTGTATACTTGTTAAAATCACCAAAAATTCCAATTTGAAAGTTACGGTAAAATCGATAGTTGATACCTGTGGAAAACAGAAGGTCTGAGGTAGTATTTTTCATTCTGGGATCTCTTGATCGGGAAGCCATCTGGGCTTTATAAGTTCCAGAAATCCCTAGTGAAAACCGGTTCAGTTTTTTAGCATATCCGCCCGAAAAATGGTACGTTTCAAGGTCAATATTTCCGCCAATGGAATCCAGTGTAACGTAAGGTGTTATTCTTTCAAGATCTAAATTTTCATTGTAACGACTGCTTTTTCTGTTGATATTACTATAGGACGCATGTCCCCATACTGCGCTGTTAGATTTTAATTTTTTAAAAGAATCAGTATTTACTACAAGACCCGTATCTCCGGAGCCTAGCTGCCGAAGATAAATCTTCTTATTCTCAGATTGATAGTTCAGGCTGAACTCTGACATTGACAAAGAACTATAATCCGGCATGTTAGCCGGATTATAGTAAAATTTATTGGTCACCATTCTTTCCACATTATATTGATTGTTTAATGTTTTAAACAGGTTTAAGCTATCCTGAGCTGACACAAAATTCAAGCTGAAAAAAAAAGAAAGAACACTAAAAAATTTTGATTGATCCATTATTGAAAATAATCTTCAAATCTTATCTGACGATACCATTTTTTAAACTTGGTTCAGAATTTCGTACAAAGTCTGCAGTAGAATTATTGGTATCTTTATAGAGATTTTTACCATTAGACATTAGTCCCAGAACTTTTCTTCTGACTGTTTTTCCGTTGTATCCAGGAGACGCACTCGTCCAACCTGCGTCTATGGAAGGTGCTGTCAAAATCTGAAGGAAGTCATTGTCACGGCTTGTATTTAGTGCATCTACGATCCAGCTATTTGGGATTTTGTAAATACTTTTATTAGTCACTCCACCAGCAGAGTTGGTATAAGAATAATCGTATTTATTTTCTGCTAGGAAAGTGGATGCAGTCTGTCCCTCAGGTAGTCTGGCCAAAGCATATCCTTGCTGACTTGTTGTATATAGGAATATCATATTGTAAGTCATTTGTGTGTATGCAATTTCCATATTTGGAACTCCGGGATTATCAACCTGGCCTAATGTCGGGTTCGTAGAGGGAAATTCGAAATCAGCCTTTGTCAGGTCAAAGCCATTTGAAGCGGCATGATTGATGGCATTATCTGCTACAACGATAAAGCTTCCTGGTTGAACCGGATGTTCTTTCCCAGATCCCGGAACGATCATTACAGCACTGATAGGAAATGCCTGATCAACTATATTAGGTGTTACGGATCTTGCAACAGTGGTGAAAAATTCTGATGTCGCAATCATTAGCCGGTCTGCATAAAGCACATCATTTGTATTATTTGTGATCTTGAAATAACGGGAGTTATTATAGTTTTTACCGTCATTGGTTTTTACGCCGGCGAAGAACACTTCTTCAATGATAAAATCATTGTTGAATTGTTTGATGATCAGAGGTAAGGACAGGTTGACGACGGCAGTATTGATATCCTTCTGACCAGTTGCACCAACTTGAACTTCTTCGTTTTCTGTTGTAATGACAGTTCCGTTGGCCGTAATTTTATACGAGCCGAATGGCAGTTCAAAGGAATATGCGCTTGCATTTTCCAGCGTTTTCTTAATGATTGCTCCCGAGTTAGTTTCAAGGATTTCCAGATCTACTTTTTTGTAGGTGGCAATGTTATTGCCTGTCAATGTGATTGTAAGCACACTTTTCTGTGCCACCTCTGTCCCGAAGTCGTCATTATCGCTTGAACACGATATACTGACTGATGAAATCGCTACTGCAGCCAAGAAGCCCATTGATAAAATTGTTTTTTTCATAATATATTAAATTAAAAATTATAATTGAGTTCCATTCCGAAGTAAGGCCTGTTTCCAGCCTGACGTTCGATTTTGTTGCCTAAAAAATAGTAGGGATGTTCATAATTAAATAATCTATTGACAAACATTGACGTCCTGAGGCTTTTATAAATTATTTTCGTGACTTTAAAATTTGCTCTCAAAGTATAGGTGTACCGTGTCGAAATATTGTCAGTCACAGAGACATTTCTGACGAGCCACTGTTTGTAAAGATCTGTTCTGTCTTCTTCCTGAAATGCTTGTACAATGCCATCTAATCCGACATAAGAAATAGGCTCAGGAATTCGCTGGTCCTTTTTTTCGTAATTATATAAGGAACCCTGTAGTGAAGCGGATATGATCAAACCTAGGTTTGGGATGTATGTATCGATCATCAGATTATAGTTCAGATTTTCGTTGATGTAACCGAGGTCACTCTGATAAATGCCGTAATAAGGCAGATTGCCTCCTCCTATGGAAATTGTAGGTCGTTCTAAAACAGGGACGGTATTTCTGTATTGTGTCTTGAACCAGGCTCCTGATAAGGTAAATTTTGTATTGATGCTTTTGATTCTAGGTGAGCTGTAACCAAATTCAATCCCGTCTTTGATTGTTGCACTTCCGTTTTCCGTGATCGTATAATTTCCGAATTCCCTAATTGTCTCGTATGGAACATTGCTTAGATCTGGCCCGCTTTCTCCCCACTGTGATGGATCGATGTAAGCAGTATTGTATTTTTTATACGTGTGGATCTGAGTTTGCAGCGTACTTCGAAATCCGTTTTTAAGATCTTCCCTGAAATAGGTTATAAAGAAGTCGTGACCTCTATAACTTAGATCAAGGCGGATTTCCTTTTTAATATTTTTTGCTGCGGTAAGATCTTTATTTTCGCGGTTCTGTGTATATGTCATAAAGTTCACATAACGATACTTTTCATCATTATGATAATAATTGACCTGTGCATAATCAGTATATCGGCTATTGGGATATAGCATCAAGAGCGTCGGCTGTTTGTATAAAACTCCATATCCCAAAGTAATATTAGTGATCAGGGGATGGTCATCAATTATCCAATGAGGTAAATTATACTGAAAATTGATCCTGGGTTCAGTGAATACCTTTCTGCTGAGACTGTAAGCGTTATCGATGCCCAAAAGTTTGGAGATCCTAAAACCTGTGTATAAGGAAAATTGATGTTGATTCAAATTGTACAACATCTGGTTGCCTATGTAGGCTGCCAGATTTTGCCAGGCTGGAATATCAATGAAGGGCCGGGGCCTAGTTCCGATAGTCGCTGACGGGGGCGTCGTTAAATCCCATTGCTGGCCTTTTCCGAAATTTTTGGAATACTTCCAGTCCAGGCCTATTTCGTATTGATTATTCAGGTTCCCGAATTTTCTGCTACCTGATGCCTGAGCAACCAAAGAAAGGTCCAATGGTTTGCCGTCGGTAGAAGATTCTGCGATATATCTCGTGCCGGGATAGATTCCGATATTTTCACCTGGAACTGTTGCCAACGAAAGGGCTCTTGGACCGGAAAGTTGTACCAACTTTACTTGTTCGATACTTTCATATCCCTGCCTGATCGCTGTGTTTAAAGTAAACTTATCAAAAAAGGATTTGGCATCCAGCTTATATATAAAATTATTTGTTAAGCTGATTCTCTGGTTTGAATTTTTATATGAATCTGTTAATGAATAACCTGTATCGGGATCGTATTTCTTTTTATCAATGTTATTGGAAAGGTCAATGTTGGATCGCCATTCCAGCGGTCTCTTCCAAAGATTGGTAGTTAGTCTGGAACGTAGTGATGCTGTCAGGCGCTGGTAGTTTTCAAATTCATCCGTTGGATTCTGTTTAGCATCCAGAAAGTCTAGATTAGCATTCAGACTCCAGTTTTTACGGATCAGAAAACCTTTTCCCATATAATATTGTTTACTGAATCCGTCGGCTTTGAATCTTGCTTCTAAAGGGGAACGTCCTATCTTCCTTTCAATTTTTACCAATCCGGATGTTAAATCACCGTATGCTGCGGAAGGGATACCACGGATTATTTCGACCTTTTCTATATCATTAGTCGATATGGTTCTCATATCTGTTCCTATAGATGTGGTATTTCTGTTTGCGGCAGCCTGCATCATCTGATCATTGTCAATAGAAGTCTGAAGATTGGCATTAGTATTCCAGACATTGCCGTCTATCATAAACTGTATGCCTAGGGAGGTTGTATTATAAGAAGATGGTCCTCCTGTATTTTCTCTCAACACGATTCTGTTGGAACTGTTTAGGTTAGGATCCCTGGACAGACCACCTGGTAGAAGCTCCATAAGATCAGAAAAGCTGGAAGGCTGCAAGTGTTGCATTGCTTGCCTGTCAATTACTGATTTGCTGGTCAAACCCTTTCCTTCTTTAGCTGTAATCACAACTTCCTCAATTTTCGTCTCCTTATTCAATTGCACCGTGATAGTTTCTGATGAATCAATTGTCAGGTAAAGTTCTTTTTCCTCATAATTTTTTAAAATAAAGGATATTATCTGCTTTCCTTTTGGAAGTATTATTGTTGCTTTACCTTCTCCGTTCGTATAGGCTTCTGTTTGCTGATTTTTTACGGTGACGCCTGCAAGCGGTTGCTTGAGATCGTCAGAAACTTCAAACGTGATTTTAAAGGTTACGGATTGCGCATAACTTTGGATTGAAAATATTATTAAAGAGAATACAAGTAAATATCTGAACACGCTTCACGTTTAAATTGGAAGTGCAAAAATATTATTTTGAATGACTTTCACAAAGTTTATTTAGAATAATTTAAAATAATATAATATGATTTTTATCTTGTTTTAGGTTCATCCTTGTTACCTTTATAATTAAAGGTATTGCAATTTGATATACATATTAGCCTAAAAGATAAATGTTTAAATAATATCCTGACAAATATTTAACTTCATTGGATTGGAACTGACTTTTAAAAAGTAAGTCATTCCAATTAGGAGCTATGCCCGTGAGGCTGTCCGATTTTCTATAGCAAATGTATTCCGTTGTCCCTGCGGAAAAAAATGTTTTTGGGTATCCGTGATTGGAAATCCCGGAGCCTCCGCAAAAAGATTTCAGGCCTGCATCAATATGACTTCTTATTGTTTTTTGGAATTGATTCCGGTTTTCATTGGGACTGCCTGAATGGTGTATCTGCATAGAAAAGTCAGAAACCTCACAAGATGCAAATGCAGTTCATTGAAATTTTGATCCTTATGATTACCCTTTGTATCAGGCCTTATATTCAATCCATTTCCCTGTACTATAGCCATTGTGGAACATCCGTTAGGAGGAACTCCTTTTTGTAATATGGGAGAGCGGCTGCTTAGGTTATCTAAAATCCATAACTTTTAACGAAATTTGTGAGTATTCCAGTGACATAGTATTCGTTATAGATCGGATCCATTCTGTAAAGCTATAAAAAGAGCTTGATATAATTATAAAATACAATATCAATTTGATAAAGAAGATAATTTTTCCAAAATCTTTTTGCCGTTTTCATTTTCCGGATTTAGTTCTATGGATTTTTTGTACATCTCAATGGCCTTGTTTTTATCTCCTATCTTTAATAAGATCTCTCCGTAGCTGTCATAGACATTCCAGCTATTTGGGAATAGATAGACATTTAGTTTGAAAATTTCTAAGGCTTCTTTTTCTTTTTTGTTGGCCATCATTCGGTACGCCCAGTCGTTCAGCTCGGACTCGTTCGGATTGAATGAAGGATTTGTTTTTTGTTCTTTTTTTACAAAATCGATTGCGTTATCAAAACCTATTTCTCTGATATTTTTTCGTAAATAGGTTAAAGGATCTGCTTTTACAATATCCGCATTATAACAACCTGCAATCTCTTCAACAAAATCTTCGGGGCTACATCCAGCGAGATTGGTTAGCACGATGATGGCCAGATTATCATCCGGATATACCATGATCACAGATCTGTTTCCTCCTGACATTCCTACTGCGCTGTGTTTTTTTCGTGTCTTTGTAATTCCCCAGCCTCTTGCCCAGTTGGTCGATGTCCCGTTATTGAATTGGGCGAGTGACCACATCATATCTAAAGTGGCCTTGTTTTTAAGCAAGCGACTTGATTGTAAGGCGATGAGCCAATTGGCCATATCTTCTGCTGTACTGTTGAGACCAGATCCGGTGCGAACGAAATCTGGAAATTCTGTATAGGTATTGGTCAGTTTTGCTTCACCTGGTTTTCCATCAAAGTAACTGTTGTAGCGATAAGATGGCGCGTAATTTTGAATAATGTCCCTTGAATCTCCGAATACCGTATTTTTAAGATGAACAATTTTAAGTTGATTTTCCTCGAAATTTGTGGCAAAAGGTTCTTTGGTTAACTTTTCAATAATTTTACCTAGCAGATAATAATTGGTTTGATTATAGCTGAACTGTTCCCCTGTTTTAAATTCCAAAGGGAGTGTTTTAAGTTTTTCCCAAATGGCTGATTCTGTCTTCAACGGTCCGATATTTCCTGTCATTGGATCAAGGAGTTGCAGAATGTCAGGCAATCCTGAAATATGGGTCAACAGCTGGTCAACGGTGATCTTCTGCCATTCATTAGGTAAGTCATTCAAATAGTTACTGATCGGATCATTCAATTTGATTTTATCCCTCTCAACCAATTGCATCACGGCAACGCCGGTAAAAACCTTTGTATTGGAGTTGATAGGGAAAATAGTTGTATTCGTGACAGGTATATTATTTTGTAGATTGGCCATTCCATAGGATTGGCTTAAAACAATTTTTCCATTTTGTACAACGGCGATCTGCAATCCCGGTATTTTCCGTTCCTTCATTTCCCTTTGAATGATCTCATCAACATTGGTTTTAGTTTGCTGAGCAAAAAACTGTGCTGAAATAAATAGAAGTAAAAAGTAGATTCTCATAATAATGAGACAATTGCAAGTGACCTTTTGTTACATCATTTATCACGATGTACCAATAAAACACTAATCTGTTTTAATTTGACTTTTAAAGATCAGTACCTCCGACTATCTTCTTTTTAACAATTGTATCCGGCTCCGAAAAGTCATATTATCGCAGATATAAAGTTGATAAACTTCCTGACATATATTCCTTTTATTGGATTACATGGAATTAAAGGGATGTCATTCCAAGTGCCCTTTATGCCCGTGAGGCTGTCTCATTTTCTATAGCAAATGTATTCCGTTGTCCCTGCTGAAAAAAATCTTTTTGGGTATCCGTGATCGGAGATCCCCGGAGCCTCCACAAAAAGATTTCAAGCCTCCATCAATATTCTTTCTTATTGTTTTTTGGAATTGATTGCAGTTTTCCTTGTGCCTGCCTGAATGGTGTATCTGCATAGAAAAGTCAGAAACCTCACAAGATGCAAATGCAGATCATTGAAATTTTGATCCTTATGATTACCCTTGGTATCAATCCGTATATCTGAAATTAGGATAGAGTATTCATCATCAGATATTATTATACAAGTTGTATCAGATGATTCTATCTGTAAAAATGGATGATGCCATCTGTAAAATATAAAATACCCACTCGTAAAATGAATGATATGATAAGGTAAAAAAGAAAGGTCAAGATTTCCTTCAAGCTGCAATGTACAGGTTTTTTAACAGCAGGTGCAGGAAAAACAGGTCTCCGCCGCACACGGAGCAAATCAGATGAAATTCAATATTGTCAACGAAATTAAGCTGAGCTATTCAAGAAAGGGGAATTGTGAAAGGTCGATATCGTCATCGAGAGAGGCGGTGGAAGTATTCAGGGCGCACTTTGATGAGGATGAAATGGATTACAGGGAATCGTTCTTTGCGCTGTATCTGAATCAGGCGAATAGGGTTTTGGGTATTAAGAAGATTTCCGAATGCGGAATTTCTTCGACATTGGTGGATGTGAGAATCGTGATGCAGGCGGCCCTGCTTTGCAATGCTACTGCGCTCATTGTTGCCCATAACCATCCTTCCGGAAATCTTAAGCCGTCCTCATGTGATATTAAAATGACGTCCCAGATTAAAGAAGCGGCAAAGATTCTTAATATTTCCCTGCTGGATCACGTGATTCTGACTTCGGATTCTTACTTATCATTTGCGGATGATGGGTTGATGTAAAGCAGTCGGTGGCTCTCGCACTTTATGGGTTAGGTCTTATGTCCGGTGATAGCGGAGTTGGCTACTGTCTGAAGTTACACTGTGACTAAGTTAATGACTTAACGCCATTGTTGAAACGCTTGCATAAACAGTTGTTAGACGTATCAAAATCATTAGTAAAAGAAATCACCAGGCATCAATACGCATTTAGAAAGCAATACGTTGTTTCGCCTGATACGCCTTTAGAAGTAAATAGATCTTTATTGGAAGGATTTTTTCGAAGATCGGGGAGTGAGAAGTTGATTAGTTGTTATTCAGACATCATGCTCAACTTTTATTATTTAAAGCATAAGTCGGACTGCAATGAGCTGCCGGGATCGAAAGCGAAATATCAAATAACAGTAGCAATCATTTTTACAGGCATTGTCCCTGTTCGGAAATCATATAAAAACAAAACAATAATTAAATATTAAAAATCAAAATCATGAACAATACCGGAAATCAAACAGCAGGTTCAGAAATCAGTACTTTGTTGGTGCTGCGTCACCAAAATAATACCGTTGGTGTGGTACAGTCAATCAGTGCAGGCGGGGAGGTCATAGATGTAAGGCCTGAAAATAAGGATTCGGATGCGGTGATGCGAATTAATGCTTCAGAACATTCATTTGCGGAGTTCTATGCCGATTTTTACCGTCGGCTTAAAGATCCTGAAGACTACTCATTTTTTAAGGTGCGGGAATTTGAAGCTTATGAAGCGGCTGTAGGGTTGCAGTCCTATTTGTCTGATTCGTCAGCCGCCGAGAAAGAACATCTGAGGCAGTATGAAGTATCCATTGATGCGGTAGAGTCTTTCAGAAATAATAAGATTTTTCAAAGTGATGGGATTGCAGGGAAGAATACTACTGATAAGAAATTGTCTTTTGTGAAACACAATGCAAATTACCGCTTTCAGGTTGAAGATGTGAACTGGGATTCGATATCAGAACTGAGCCTGGATATGGATATTTTAGAGGAGCTGGATGCGTTGGAGCCGCTGTTGAGAGGATTTAAAACGCCGATGCTGGTTCCGTTACGGAACGATGACGGTGAAGAAGGTAATTGTGTTGATGCACGGTTACAGTTGAGGCTGGATGAAAATGGGGAGGTGGTGCTTCATGTGCATCGGGTACAGAAAAGGGTAGATTTCAGGAAGAAGTTTATGGGACATAAGTTTTCAAAGGAGGACAGAATGAACCTTATGAATTCAGGAAATATGGGGAGGGTGGTGGATCTTTTGAATCCCGTGACGGGTGAGATTGTTCAGTCGCTGGTGAGCCTGGATCAGCTTACCAATGAATTGTTTTCTTTGAGAATGGAATTTGTGAGAATTCCGAAAATGATATGTGGCGTGGATTTAAGTGCAGAGCAAAGGGAGGTTCTTTGTTCGGGAAAACCGTTGTTTGTTGAAAATATGGTTTCCAGACATAACAGGCTTTTTAATGCGACGTTGCAGTTTAATGCGGAAAAGCAGTGGCTGGACTTTTTCTTTAACCGTAAATTGAATGAAGATGGTTTTGAATGGTGTGCTCCTGCAACTTTCAGAGGTGTTACGCTTCGAACGTGGCAGATGGAAAAGCTGAAGGCAGGGGAGACGTGCTGGAACACAAGTTGGAATGGATATCATTATTCTTAAAAAATCCTCTCAAAAAAGTAATCGGGATATCTCCTCTTATTTTGAAAAAAATACAGAAAACATTTTGGGTGAGATCC
>NZ_FRAM01000006.1 GCF_900142325.1 Epilithonimonas mollis | reverse complement strand
GATATCGCTTTCAGATAATCTCTGACCTGCTGCTTATTGCTATTTTCAGTAATGAATGACGGAAAATTCTTCATCAGCGTCAATTCTCCCTTTCCTTTGTCTATCTTCTTATCATTGTACTCTACTCCGGGAAAGTTAGCTCCAGCCGGTCTCATGAGCTTGACGATCATTTTGAAAGTAGTGCGTAAATGTTCTCAAATATTTTGTTCTGCCGGGCTTTCAACGATGCTATTTCTGATAGTTGTTTGGAAAATAGTTCTAATTGACTTTCCGAGATAAACTTCTGTCCATTAACCACTTTTGCCAACTGATTGACATTGGTTTCGATCTTTACAAAGATGTTGTCCTGCTTTTCAATGAATTCAAGAACCTTTCTTCTTTCGTCATCCATAAGCCTGTTCTCCACAGAATCGATGATCAGCCTGGTCAATGAGATATTTTTTTCATTGCATATTTTTTTCCAATCTTTTTTTATTTTGGACTTTATTCTGAAAAAGATTACTGCAGATTCAATATTGAAATTTTCTTCCAGCATTTGATAAAGAAAATTAATCCAGATTATTGCATACTCCAGCTTACAGTTCCATTGACGCTCTTTAAGACATAAGTGCCGTTAATTGGTGGTGGTGGAATAATTTCTTTAGCAAATCCAAAAGATCCGTCTTCCTTAGCCACAACTTTTTTTATATATGATGTGTCACCATCTGCATTTGGCATTTGGGAAGGTGTAACACTTAATCTGCCATTAATATTTAACCATCTTTCAGAAAAATCCCCCGATATCAAAGCAAATTTGTAATCAGTATAATTGTTGGTTATACTATCCCAAAAGCTGGATGAGCTTGTTGTTACGGGGGTTGAATGTATTGCCAGTTTATTATTGACACTCCTGTCCCCTACTGCGGGACTTCCGGCTCCTATTCCAATAAAAATATTATTGGAACCCGTCCTATTTCCTGTACCAGACAAATATCCTATTGCTATATTGTCATTTCCGGACGTTATATAAGACATAGCACCAGCCCCAATTCCAATATTCCTGTTTCCCGAAATTGGCAGACTGGCAGTGCCGTTCAATGCAGATACGCCTGCTCCAAAATTTAGTTTACCTTTGACTTCACTTTGTGACATAGCATATGCTATCGCCGCATTTCCCTTTCCTGAAGTTATGTTAGAATCTGTACCAATGATGGAATTGTACGTCCCCGTTATTAAACCATTAGAATTCCCAAGAACATAGTTCTCGTTTTGGTCAAAGTCCAGACAGAGACGATCTTTAAGAATAATTTTCACAGAGGATTTATTTCCCCTTACTGCCACAGAATTCAGGTCTTGACTTACTTTCAATTTATTCCACATTTTTCCGTCAAAGAAATATGGTCCTGCTTCAGTAATATTGACAACTTGTTCCGTCAGATTAAGAGGAGGTTGAGTGACAAATACAATCGTACCTTTTTTTGAATTCGAGTAAAATTTCAGAGCTAACTGATCACCCGTTATGCGCGGTGGTATGATGCCATCAAAATGGCTTACATCGTTTGGTTTTCCCACCACCTCCAAAGTGGCTTCCGGAGTTTCTGTATTGATTCCGACCTGACCGTGGGTGTACATTGACAGGAGAAACATAAATAAATAAGTAATTGTTTTCATCTGCTGATTGTTTTAATTTCTGTTGCAAAGTTGAAACATCAAATCTCACAAAACAATAGCATTGAAGGGACTTGGGCTATTTAAAGACGCTTCCGATTAGTCTGAAATCTGTAAAGATTAAAAAAGAACAATTTGGAATATTATACCAGATTATAGAACAACAAAAGGCGAGTTCCGAAGTCTTTCCCCCCTTTTTGCAAAAAAGGCAAGATCGTTTTTGTATGTACAACTTGAAAAGTTTGTATATACAAAGACA
The DNA here is from genome assembly GCF_900142325.1 of Epilithonimonas mollis. Taxonomy (GTDB): domain Bacteria; phylum Bacteroidota; class Bacteroidia; order Flavobacteriales; family Weeksellaceae; genus Epilithonimonas; species Epilithonimonas mollis. Next base: position 59,350 of record NZ_FRAM01000006.1, on the reverse strand, counting down.
CATCTTGCAATCAGAAGATTTCAAATATTTGAAAAAAGGAAAAACCGGCTAAATCAAAGCTTTCAGGTAAAATCAGTGAAGCAAAAAGAAATAGGTGCGAATTTTTGAACAATAGTATAACTAAAAGTGATTAAAATTTAAGCAGACTTTTAGATAGTAGTTAATTTTGTAATCATAAAATTTGTGAAACTGCAAAAAAAATAAGCATATCGGATGATAACTCAACTAACATTTTATTGACCAATTAAAAAACTACTTCGAAATTTCTACAGAATTAACTTGGTGAAAAATTGACTGATTCCACTTAAAATTTATTAATTCCATAATCAAAATCAAAAGTTTTTATTATTCAAAACAACAAGTGAGTAAGAATTATAATTATATAATTATAGATTACCATTTATATAATTTATTACTACATTTTCTATAGAAAATAATCACATAATATTTTTTTTTTATTATATAAAAAATAATATCTCAATTTTAGTTAAGTTTGCAAAAAATCCGAAACTTGAAAACATCAACTAGTAACATAATTCTAAAATCTTTATAATCATGAGAAATCTCTACCACAAATTGTTTGATAGCCTAAAACTATTAATCGCAACTTTTGATACTAAGATAAGGGTCAAATATCCTATGAGACTGAAATTCAAGACACATAAAATGCTCTTTCTTATAATGTTATCTACAGTAAATTTCCTAAAATCACAGACCGTTTTATCTGCCGGTGACATTTTGATTACCTCGTTTGACGCTACAAAAACTGTAGTTGACGATAAATTTTCATTTGTCTCACTCAAAGACCTACAACCCAATACCATAATTTATTTTACCGACAGAGGTTTTTTTGGAGGTAACAGCTGGCAAGCCGCAAATGGAGGCACTGAAGGATCTATCGCATGGTCATTGGGAAGTGAAACTATAACTGCAGGAACGGAAATAGTTATACAAAGCTTGACGGCAAAAGTTAACGGTGTTAATAAGGGAACAGTAACTTCTGTGTCCGGTAGTAATCCTTCAGGATTATCTCTGTCGCATCCATCAGGAGATCAAATTATAATTTTCCAAGGTGGTTTGGGAGTTCCTTCAGCATCTGGAGTAACTATGGTAGGCGGATTTCATTGGAATTATTGTCCAAATGGATATTATGCAGTTTATACTACGGACTCAGGTTGGGATAACCTAGGAGCAGGAAGCAGCTGTTCACAAAGTACGAGTTCCTCTAATATGCCGCCAGGTTTAGATTCTGACAGTACTTTTTGGATTGGATTTTACAAGCCAACTGCGCCTCAGACAGATATTCAGAACTACACAAGAGGGCAATTTAACGGGAATGGAGCACCTTTTAGTTCACTAGCAGCATTAAAAGCGGCAATATTGAACAGAAATAATTGGATAGCAGTCAAATCAACTGATACAACAACACAAATAAATGTTCCAACAGGAATAACTTATTACAGCTCTTGTACAGCACCTGCAATCACATCTCAACCTTCTGCAAGCACAATTTGTGCAGGAGCAAACACAATATTCTCTGCGACTGCAAGCAATGCAACTGCTTACCAATGGCAGGTGAATGAAGGATCAGGGTTTACAAACATCAGCAATAACAGCGTTTATTCTGGTGCTACAACTGCTACTCTATCGATTACAGGCGCAACTGCCGGACTTAATGGATATCAATACCGTGTAGTCGCTACAGGAAATTGCTCACCAAGCGTGACATCTAGCAGTGCTACATTGACAGTGAATGCTGCACCTGCAATCACATCTCAACCTTCTGCAAGCACAATTTGTGCAGGAGCAAACACAATATTCTCTGCGACTGCAAGCAATGCAACTGCTTACCAATGGCAGGTGAACGAAGGATCAGGATTTACAAACATCAGCAATAACAGCATTTATTCTGGTGCTACAACTGCTACTCTATCGATTACAGGCGCAACTGCCGGACTTAATGGATATCAATACCGTGTAGTCGCTACAGGGAATTGCTCACCAAGCGTGACATCTAACAGTGCTACATTATTAGTAAGTACAACTCAAGCACCGACCGGTGCTTCTGTTCAAAGCTTCGAAGCGGGCAATACTTTAAGCGTATTAGTCGTTACCGGTCAAAATATTAAATGGTATGCTACACAAAATAATGCATCTAACCATACAGGAGCGCTACCATTAACCACAATGATTGTTAATGATACAACTTATTATGCCACTCAAACAGTGGATGGGTGTGAATCATCAGAATCATTAGCCGTAAAAGCTTTCAATGAAACATTAAATGTTATGAATAGTAAGATATCAACGGTAAAAATTTATCCAAATCCTGTTAGAGAAACTTTGAATTTCAATAGTGAAATTAAAATTAATAAGATTGTTGTTGTTTCGATAGACGGTAAAAAGATTTTCGAGAAAAATCTGAATGGAGAAAAACAAGTAAATGTTCACAATCTAATTCAAGGCACTTATCTGGTTAATATTATAACAGAAAACGGAACTGAAACAATTAAATTTATTAAAAATTAATTATATCAAACTCTACATAATAAGGGAATAAGTAAAAAATAGAGCTCGGATTTTTATCCGAGCTCTTCTTTATAACAAAAATCAATTGGTTTAGATATGTGACAAAAAATCAACTTTTGTAAGTATTTTTGAAAAACTAGTATTAATTGAAAATTTTTCAAACGAAAATATATACAAGAGCAATACTGTAATACATAATTTTATTAGTATGTGTAAAGATATTGGTGCTCTCAAACGATGGACAGAATTAAAATAATTCTACCCATAACTATTCTTCAATTCTTTTTTTAATCTGTTTAATATCACTCTTAATCTCTGACATAAAATCTTGTATATTACGTTCAGAAAATTTATCAGGCTCATATTCTTTTGTATTAATGCTACAAGCAAACTCCCAAATCTCTTTGATTTCTGCTAATGGAATTTTATAAGGCTCATAAAAGCTATTATCTGCCTTAACCCAAATTGCATCTGCTTCATGAAACTGGAATCTTTTATAGCTGATGCCGTCATTAGTTGTTATGAAAACATAAGTTTTATCTGTTTTCAAATCTGAAAGATTTTCTACATATTTTCCTACAATGTAAGTTCCATCTTGATAGGGAGGCATTGAATCACCACCAGCTGGAAACGCTCTGAATTTCCCGCCTTTTAAGAAGGGTAAGGATATGATATCTAGGCTTTCTATATATTCGGGATCGCCATAACCATTTAAATAGCCCATTGAAGCCTTTTGTGGAATGATCTCAATTTGATCATTGCCGTCATTATCAACCCTAATGGGCAAAACAATCCTATTGTCTGGTAGCTCCATAATCTCATTGATGGAGTATTTACTGACATTGACAGTCAATAGCAAATCGATACTGACATTGTAATACTTGGAAATTTTAAGCAAGATCTCAAGGGGTGGCTCTGTTGCTCCGTCTTCGTACTTACCATACCTGCCTCTGGTAATTGATAAATCATCCGCAACTTTCTGTTGTGACAGATTACGCTTACTTCTTAAATACCTGATGTTTTCTGATAAAATTGACATTGCTATAATTTATAGCAACAAATATACAAAATATTGCTACAAAACGTAATAATTTTGATGCGTGGAAAAATCAATAGTTCATATGGATCTGGATACATTTTTTGTCTCTTGTGAGAGGCTGAAAAATTCCAGCTTGGATGGTATTCCTGTCATTATCGGTGGTGGTGACAGGGGTGTCGTGGCTTCCTGTTCCTATGAATCACGATATTTTGGGGTCAGAAGTGCAATGCCTATTAAAATGGCTTTGAGATTATGTCCTGATGCAAAAGTCATCAAAGGCGATATGGAATATTATTCCAATATGTCGCATACGGTTACAGAGATCATACAGGAAAAAGTACCTGTGTTGGAAAAGGCAAGTATAGATGAATTTTACATTGACCTTTCAGGAATGGATAAATTTTTCGGATGCTATAAATGGGCAAACGAAATTGCAGGTGCTGTCACAAAAAATACAGGATTACCGATCAGTTTTGCATTATCCATGAATAAAACCGTTTCTAAGATTGGAACTGGTGAATCCAAACCTACAGGAAGATTAGAAATCCCCCCACAGAATATTAAACCTTTTCTGAATCCATTGTCCATCAAAAAAATTCCAATGGTAGGGAATGTGACATTTCAATTGCTTTCAAGGCTCGGGGTGCGAACAATCCAGACCCTATCAGAAACACCTGTTGATGTGTTACATCAGCTAATTGGAAAAAATGGTACTGAACTTTGGAAGAAAGCTAATGGCATAGATGAAACACCAGTTATTCCTTATTCCGAAAGAAAGTCTATATCATCAGAAAATACCTTTTCTCAGGACACGATTGATATTCGAAGCATCAAAAGTATTTTATCTGGGATGGTTGAACAATTGTCATTTCAGCTGAGAAGTGAAAAATGGCTGACTTCAGTTGTAGTGGTTAAAATAAGATATTCCAACTTTGATACGGAAACCAAACAATGCAGAATACCTTACACATCTGCTGACCACACATTGCTCAAGTATGTTTTAGATTTATTCGACAAACTATATTCCCGAAGAATGAGAATCCGTTTGATTGGTATTAAGTTCACAGGATTGGTACACGGCTGTCATCAGATGAATTTGTTTGAAGACACCGAAGAATTAATCAGTCTCTATCAAACAATGGATCAACTGAAATTAAGGTTTGGAAGCACAAGTGTAGGAAGAGCATCTGGCTTATTATAAAAGTAATTATGTTTTTAAATTGTCACTCATACCATAGTTTACGCTATGGGACTATATCCGTGCAGGAATTGATTAAGCAGGCGGTTGAACTGAATGTTGGCGTATTGGCTTTAACAGATATCAATACGATTACAGGCATTTATGAATTTCACAAGCTTTGTAAAGCATGCAATATTAAATCGGTTGTTGGTGTAGAAATCAGGGAAGAAAACGAAATGTTATACATCTGTCTTGCCAAAGGCAATAAAGGCATCGGCGAGATCAACAAACTTCTGACAGAACATAATTGTGATGGTAAAGAACTTCAAAAATACCATCCTTTATTTTCTGATGTAACGGTTATTTATCCGCTTAGTGATTTTCCTGAAAAACTCAATCGTAATGAATATATAGGAATCCGACCTGAAGAGTTGAATCTTTTGGTAAAATCAGAATTGAAAGTATATATTCCGAAAATGATCATTTTACAGCCAGTTACGGTTAAAACCAAGACGGATTATAATCTGCATAAGATTTTAAGAGCCATTGACCTTAATACACTCGGGTCAAAGTTAAAACCAAACGATTATTGTAAAGATTCAGAGGTATTTATTCAGCCGGCAGAATTATTAAATAAATTCAAGGCATATCCTCAGATCATTAAAAATACAGAATGGATTTTGGAACAATGCCATTTTGAATTTGATTACTCAACACCGAAGAATAAAAAGTTTTTTACAGGCAGTAAGGAAAGTGATTTTGAGCTTTTGACAAAGCTCGCCTATGAAGGGTTAAAAAAGCGTTATCCTGACTGCAACCGTTTAGCCATTCAACGAGTAGAAAAAGAGTTAAAAGTCATTGATATGCTTAATTTCTCAGGTTATTTTCTGATTACCTGGGATATTGTTAAGTACAGTAACCGAATGGGATTTATGCACGTTGGACGAGGAAGCGGAGCAAACAGTATTATTGCCTATTGCCTTGGTATCACTGATATTTGTCCTTTAGAACTTGACCTATATTTTGAAAGGTTTCTTAACCTTAATCGGAAAACACCGCCTGATTTTGATTTAGATTGGAGCTGGCAGGACAGAGACACCATTTTGCAGTATATTTTTGATAAATACGGAAAAGATCATGTGGCTTTTTGTGGGACTAATGTTGAGTTTAAATACCGGTCAATATTCAGGGAAGTCGGAAAAGTATTTGGTCTGCCAAAAGAAGAACTGGACGAACTGGCGACAAAACCTATAGAGGCGTACGATATAAATTCGGTTTCGGCTATGGTTCACAAGTACGGAAAACTTTTGGAAAAATTCCCGAATCAAAGAAGTATGCACGCCTGTGGAATTATTATTTCAGAAGAGCCGATTACCAATTTTACCGCTTTGGAAATGCCACCCAAAGGATTTCCGATTGTCCAGTTTGATATGCATGTTGCTGAAGAAATTGGCTTTGAAAAATTTGATATTCTATCCCAACGTGGATTAGGAACAATCAATGATACGGTTAAGCTCATCGAAGAAAAGCGAGGTGTAACTATTAACATTAGAGATACGTCAATTTCAAAAGATGAAGCAAAATGCAATGAGTATTTAAGCAGAGGTAAAACGATTGGTTGCTTTTACATAGAAAGCCCTGCCATGCGTGGATTGCTGAGAAGGTTAAAATGTGATAATTATAAAGTTTTGGTTGCAGCTTCGTCTATTATCAGACCAGGTGTAGCACAAAGCGGAATGATGCGTGAGTATATCTTTAGACACAACAATCCAGATAAGTTCGAATATTTTCACGAGGTTTTTAAAAAGGAATTAGGAGAAACTTATGGCATTATGGTCTATCAGGAAGACGTCATTAAAATTGCACTACATTTTGGTGGATTAGCAGCATCGGATGGCGATGTCCTGAGGCGTGCTATGAGTGGCAAAGGTCGTTCACTATCAGCTTTACAGAAAGTTAAGGATCATTTCTTTGAATCCTGTAAAAAGCTTGGACATCCTGAACAGCTATCAAAAGAGGTTTATCGACAAATTGAATCCTTTGCAGGATACTCATTTTGTAAAGCGCATTCAGCATCTTACGCTGTAGAGAGTTATCAAAGCTTATATTTAAAAGTCAATTATCCCATCGAGTTTATGGTGTCTGCCATTAATAATGGCGGTGGTTTTTACAGGACTGAGGTCTATATTCACGAAGCCAGAATGTCTGGAGCTAAGATTCTAAATCCTTGTGTAAACAAGGGTGAATATAAAACCACAGTTTATGGGAAAGATGTCTATCTGGGATTAATGCACGTAGAAAGTTTAGATAGTAAAACAGCAGCTTTAATTCCTGAAGAAAGAAAAGCTAATGGAGATTATGCATCATTGGAAAACTTTGTCAAAAGAGTTTCTATTGGAATTGAAACACTGCAAACTTTGATATTCATCGGAGCTTTTAGATTTACAGGAAAACCAAAACACGAACTTTTAATAGAAGCCAGATTTTTGCTTGCAGGCGAAAAACAAAATTATAAACATTTAACTCTACTTGATGAGCCTAAAAAAGAATATAAATTACCAGAAGTTGCACGTCATCCCTATGAAGATGCGTTTGATGAAATAGAAATTTTAGGTTTTCCTGTTTCCGTAAGTCCATTTGATCTTTTGCAAACCAAGTACAGAGGAAACGTAATGGCAAAAGATTTAACCAAATACCACAAAAAAGAAGTCAAAATGCTGGCTTATCTTATTTCAAGAAAACACGTACCTACTAAAAAAGGAACGATGTTCTTTGGAACTTGGATCGATAATGAAGGGGAATATTTTGACACAGCTCATTTTCCAGATAATCTTAGTAAGTATCCATTTCAGGGAGGAGGGTGTTATCTTCTTTTTGGTACTGTAGAAGTAGATTTTCATTTTCCTACAATTACAATATTGAAAATGCAGAAAATGCCATTTATTCCTGATCCAAGATATGCGCTCGATAAAGACAAATCATACGAAGCTTATCAAAAAATAAAAGAAGATGTCAGTATGACACAGAGAAAACCATACCCACAGGAACAGGAAATTGGATTGCCCAGGAATCGGATGATTTGAAAGTATTAAATAACAATGACTTTTCATTGCGGCAGCAACAATATTAACTCCAAAAAATGGTCACTACAATTCGGAAATGATTAAAAAGTAAATTACAGATCACTGAATATATTACATTCTTAGTGCAAAGGAGAAAAGGCTTTATATTGTAAATCCATATTTAGTCAGATATGACATGGAAACCTGAAAACTATTGAGCTTTTCTCTATTTTCGGTGGAATTTATTGTCAGTCAGGACGCCTTATCATCGGAATCTCGCTGATTGAAGTTAATCCATCCGCATTTCCGGGATTGAGAAAAGGTAGAATATTTTTTAAGGACGCCCGCCAATTGGTAATATATCTTCCCGATGAGTTTTTCCAGCTACTCTCCTTCCAGCTGCGGTATTTTCCCAAAATCAGAGGATCCATTTCAGGTTTATATGATTCCAGACTTTTAGCATATTCTAAAAAATCAGCAAGTTCAGGCATATTTTTAGAAATATCTAAACACTCCATAACTATAACTGAATTCTCAGATATTACTTTATCATCTGTCAAAGATTCCTGCACTAAAGGCAACTTCACATTATCTTCCTTTTTAACCAATTCTGATGTCATTGGAAACTCCCCTACCAATTTCGATTTTTCTAATTCAAGTGGATAATCGACCAGAAGCCTATACCTGCAGGGTGAACCACTAACCATCTCAAAACTGATCAAGCCACAATCCCTAAGTTTCTCTTTGGCTTTTTTTATGGTCGCCCTGTTCAAGTTCAGCTGTTTACCAAGCTCAATATCGGATACTGCAAACTGGTAATGATTAAAATGCTGAGCCCTCTTCAGCAGGTAAAAGTATAAAGTGGTAGAAGATGGACTTAATTTAACGCTCTCATTAAAAGCCCAAAACCTATCAATCAGCTCAAGATAATACATATCTTATTTCTTGGCGAACAACTTCAGAGCTTTTTCTTTATCGATAATGATGATATTACGGTTCTGAATAATGGCATCATCCAGGATACCTGAAGATTTGACCTCCGAAGCCTTTGAAACGGAACAGCCCAGTATCTTCGCCAGACCTTTCAGACCATACTCATACTTTTTTTCAGGACCAAATCCTTTTGAAATAGTCATAAATTCTTCAACAGTAAGCTGCCATATCGGTGTTTTAGGATCAATGTTATTCATATTTTTTTGTGTTTAGGTTAACATAGAAAAGTTTGCGCATCGTACTACGACATTTCAGGCACAGCAAATCCTGGCCGTATACTCAACTGAACTTTACTGAACAAAATTGAACCATACGACCCGGACTTTTTCAATACCTCCGCGGTAGTACCGAAAGATTCCTTTATAAACCTTATGCGTAGAGCATTTCTAAAAACAATGTGGATAACCCACAATACATTTCGGCATTTTTTCACTCATCACTGTCCGTAAAATACTGATTCAGGTTCTTCTCCAGGAAATTCAAAAACTTTGTCCTGTTGTGTTTCCGGTATTTTATTTCAGTTAAGATCTTATGAAAATTATGGAGATCGACATTACACAGGTTTTCAAATACTCTGATCGTTTCCTTCAGTTCCAGCGTACCTGAATTAAAGCACCTGCTGATATGAATAGCATAGATCAGCTCAACCAGATTGACTTTTGAAGACGACCATTCCAGCTTTTTTGAAACGAACTGATGAATCTGCTGATTTTCCAGCCCTTCAATTTGTGTATTGATATAAGCCACTAGTTTTTCGTTGGCCATAAACCTGGCCACGTTAAAATCATGCGATGTGGTGAACTGATCATCAAAACTGTACAACAGTTGTGGTAACTGCATTTTCAGGTCATAGGAATACCGGACAAAATATTTCTGATCAAGATAGCTGGCACCCCTGATATAATAATTGTAAAAATGCCTGTCGTCATCGTATTGGGATTCCAGTTTTCTGACCGTCTCCATATAATATTTATACAGAAACTTTTTCCCCCGATGGGGCTTGCCGGACTCTAGATCCAGAATACCATGATAGAACAGAAATTCAGCAACAAAACAGGGCTTTAGTTTCTTAAAAAAGTAAACCTCGTCAGCCATCGAATCAAACCGGTGTTTCCTTACCTGCTCTTTCAGTTTCCTGATAGCTGCATCAATCTCCAACAGGCAGCTTTCAGCTTTTAACAGGATGTTGTCTTCACTCTGATTAATGCGTTCCAGGACCTCAAGAAGGTCTTTGTAATCTTTCTGCACATTTTTAAAAAAAATCTTACTTACCATGTCCTTTTCAGATAAGATACAAAAAATAGGTAAAATGCTACTTTCTGATCTCCTGTTTTCGCTGGCGGATGTAATCCTGGGGACGGATGCCGTTGATTTCCTGAAACAAATCTGAAAAGCTCTGCCGTGTAGCAACGCCACATTCTTCAGCGAGGGCTTCAGTCGTATAGTTCAGGTACTTTCTGTCATTATTAAGCAATTCTGTGATATAATCTATCCGAAGCCTGTTCAGATAGTTTTTGAAATTGACCCCTTTGATCTCATTAATGTAAATAGAAAGGTACTTGTAATTAGTACCTAACTGAGACGCCAGATCATGTTGTGTCAGGCCTGTTTTTGTGAATCCTCTGCTAGCCTCAAATTTCCTGATCTTTTCCGATAGTTCCCTGATAAGCTCCGGTGAAAGTGCAGTTATCTTTTTCGCTTCTTCTGCTTTATCCTTGATTTCAGGGCATTCAGAATGTCCGAGTAGCCGTTCCTGAAGCCTTTCATATCTAAGCCGGATGTTCCGCTCCCTATAATACCGCCAGGTCAGAAACATTATCAGAATAATGGCCAGCAAGGATATAACAATCAGCAGGTAAAGCCTTAAAGTACTTTTCCTTTTCAGGAATTCCTTTTTCTCCAAAAGATCTTTGGTATCATACTCCTTATGAATTCTGGAGGATAAATAAGTAAAATCTTTTGCTAATGCCTTATCGACCTTAAGCAGCTGATTCGTATAATACAATTCTTTGCCAATATCTGCTTTCTTCCTGTAATAATTAATCAGAATCTCAAAATTCTGTCTCAGTTCCGGGAGAATAAAGCCATGCTTCCGAAAAACGGAATCCACCTTCTGAAGCTTTTCAACGCCTTTTCTCTCGTCTGTTACCATCAGGCACTGACCAAGATAAAAATAAACAACAGAGGCATAAGAAAAATCTTTCTTCTCAAGTTCTGGCAAGGCCGTTTCAAAATCAATGACCGCACTGCGGTAATTGCGGTTCTTAAAACCGGAGATCCCACGGCATTTTAAAAGGTAACTTCGTTCCAAGGAAAACTCAGATTCCCTGTTAATTTTTTCTATACCTAGGGTGAGCAAACTGTCCGACAAATGCTGCCGGTTAAGATTCCTGTAGCAGATGATGATCTGATGCAGAGAATTGTAGTACCCCCTCTTGTAGTTATAAATTTCATTCTGATGCTTGCGTTTTTGACTTTCCTTTTCAAAAAAGCTAAGGCAATTGCTGAAGTGCTTAGCCGCATCCTGATAATAGCCGAGATAACTTTTAACCACTCCCAGGTGGTAAATCACCTTATATTTCAGATATAAGTCCTCGGTTTTCTTGGAATAATCATACGCTTTCAGGTACTGATCCAATGCCGGCTCAAATTTTTTATAATTAAAATAATAGATGATCCCCTTACCCAGATATGCTAAAGTAAGAAGTGAATTATCCCTTGACTTTTCGGCTGCATAGATCATACTGTCGGAATAAACCAGCTTCATTTTTTCATCGGGTATATAAAGGACAGCATCCCTGTAGCCCTGTGTCAAAGCTTTAAAGTCTGCTGCTTTTTTTGCTTTTCTGATGTAATCACTCACATAAGGAAGTGCACGGATATCATTTTTTGGAAGATTTTGATACTGTGACCGGATATCATCGAATGACGGACCGTCGATTTGCTGAGAAGACAGTCTGATGAAAAGCAGAAGAACCAGAACAATGAATTGCTTTTTAAACTTTTTCATAATCGTATCCTACCAAATTTAGCAAAAAAAACGTTTCAAAACCCCACTAAAAGGCAATAGCCAGTCCTTACATACTCATTACAGGCATACCTCTCATTAATAAAGCTTTTCCAAGAAATTGTATCTGTCGTAATTGATGAAATACGACGTCTTGGTTAATGAAGCCCTCCCACAAAGTTTTTTTTCATTATTCGCACACTTCTACTTTTGAATCACAGAATCGATTTGAACGGCCGGGATAATCACAAATGAAAAAACAATGAAAAAAGTTATCCTTTATCCATTTTTGGCTTTGAGTGCCATAATGCTTCAGCATTGCAGACCTCAGGATGAGGTTGAGAACGATCAGCGTAATCATGCCGTCAGTAAAAAGGCAGAGACTGATTCTGCCGGATCCCGATCGGTACAACCTGTCGACCCTGACCCTCCGGTAAAAGACGGACAGGATTGGAAACACCAATAACAATAATTATATTCCTATGATTCCTCATACAACTACCATCACGTGCAATTCAGACTTACCATGTCCTGTGAGCGGGATTTGGGAAAGTATGGGGAATTTTAAGACCACCTGCCCTATTAGTAAGGGAACAATAATGCCATTATACGGTAACCAAAAAACCATTTGGCGTCTGCTACAACCTGGATAAACGTTCAACTTACTATTACACTGATTCTATGAAAAAGCTATCCTCAAATATTCCGCTATTGTCAAGCTATTTTTTTATATTATTGTTTGTATATGCTGGCGTAAGCAAAATGCTGGATTTCGAAAATTTTCAGATTCAGATAGCACAGTCCCCATTACTTAGTGCATACGCCAATTACATCCCTTACGCCGTCATTATTTCGGAGATGGTCATTGCCATTCTGCTATCAGTACCAAAATTCAGATTAATCGGGCTATATGCTTCATTCGGAATTATGTCAGCCTTTACAGTGTATATCTATCTTATCCTCAATTTTAGTGATTTTATACCTTGCTCCTGTGGCGGCATCCTGGAAAAGATGGGCTGGACAGAACATTTGATTTTTAATATCGGGTCTGTAATACTGGCAGGATTTGCTATTTTAATTCAGAAAAAAGAACAAAGAGAAAAGAACAGAGATGAAAAAACTTTGTTAAAGCGGGGCTTTTTATTGATGGTTATGGGTGCAATCAGTTCCATATTGGTGATTTATCTTTTTTATTCCTCAGAATACATCATCAAAAAGGAGAACAATTTTACAAGACGTTTTATCCCCCACGCTATCAGAAATCCTCAAAAGATAGATCTAGGTGTCAATTCTTATTATTTTGCAGGACAGCATGGAGACACTATATTTTTAGGTAACAGAACTGCGCCTTTACTGATCGGGCAGGTCAATCCAGGCTTTGACAAGCTTTTAACAGATACACTCCATATTGACAATGCCTCGTTGCCGTTCAGGGAAGTTAAACTCCAAGTGCAATATCCCCATTACAACTTAAGTGACGGATACACACCCGTTATATTCGAAGGAATACTGCCCAATTTGACTGCCAGCCTCGCCATGTACAGGAAAGCCTATTTTTCAAAAGCAATTATGGTACGCCCACATCTTTATATTTTCCGAGCGCAAAGCAGTAAGACCAGGGAAACTGTAATGGGATCGCTATCTACTCGAAATAATAATGCGGTAAAACTCAACGACAGTTTTTTAGAAAAACAAATAGACGGGATCTTCGATACAGATGGTAATTTCATTATGGACAGTTTCAACCAGAACATCATTTATACCTATTTCTACCGTAATGAATACAGAATTATGGATTCTACCCTAAGATTAACCGGAAAAGGCCGAACTATTGACACCGTAAGCCACGCCAAACTAGATATTGTAACACTAAGAGACGGCAGCGTGAAATTAAAATCCCCGCCATTTAAGGTCAACCAAAATCAAGCTGCATATAAAAACCTGTTATATAATGAATCTAATCTCAGAGGGCAGCATGAATCTGTAAAAATGTGGCAAAACTCCAGTATTATAGATGTTTACCACTATCCTACTGCTACCTACCAATACAGCTTCTATATCAACCGTGAAGGGCAGGATAAAATGAGGAGTTTACTGGTAACATCCAAACATCTCTATATTCTTAGCGGTAACCAATTGATACGATATCAGCGTACGCGATAACTTCTGCAGGCCAGCAGAAGCAGGAAAAGCCGAAAACCTGTAAAAGAGAGTAGGCAAAACCAATTTATAAATCATTTTTATTATGAAAAAATCAATTTTACCTTTCTTCGTGATCCTGATCGGAGGAGGAAGTGCTTTTGCTATCCAAAACACAAAACATAACGATAGCAAAAAATTTGTAGATGACGGATACATCCACAATGTTCTGACCAATTCCTGCGAAAAGGTTTCAGAATGTAATGCCAGCTCCGGCGAAGTATGTACCATTGGCAATGTTGACCCAATGGAACCGGGAGCGGTCCAGGTATTCGGACTAGATGAAACGGGAACCTGCAATATCCCGTTGTACCAACAAAGAAATTAACAAAAAGACAGTCTCCAAAATGGAGACTGTTTCTTTTAAAGCATTGGACGAATCCAATCTGCAGGGGGATTATCTTTGAGAAAATAATCAAACCACTGCCAGACCTTGATATTAAGATCTTCTGCTGCTAAGGGGTCAGTAATGTTGTGTCCCTGCTTTGGATATTCTAACAAAACGGCCTTTTTCTGCAAGCGTTTTAGTCCAATAAAAAAAGACCTTCCCTGATCAGGATTTACATTATCGTCATCTTTTCCTATCCATATCAACATCGGCTCGTCTATATTTTTCATATGATACACCGGAGAATTCGATAGATAGGAATCCCAATTGTCAAAAAGGTTTTTGCCCATTCTCAATTGATGTTTTTCTACCCTCCAATATTCCGGTTGGTTCCGCATTTTCCCAAAAGTCAGATAAGAGCTCGGCAAGTCCACCACAGGAACCCCCGCTATTGCTGTTTTAAATAATTTGGTTTTCCCCATGAGCATCGTCACCTCATATCCACCAAATGAACCGCCAATCAAACCAATCCTATCCTTATCAATATCTTTTAGCTTCAGAACTTCCTGCATTACATTCGTCACAGAGGAGGTGACCGAATTTTCGAGATCTCCAACTTTAAAACCGACCTGTGGCAGTAACACGAAGTAATCCTGATGTACATAATGCATATGGTTGAAGCCCAGACCATCATTGAGTTTCGGGAGTTTATTATTAGTAATAGCCCTGCTCTTGTTCTCATATACCTCGACCACCATAGGAAATTTCTCTCCACTTTTATAGTTTTTGGGGTACAATAGTACAGCATCCAATAAAACACCATCCGCATCAGGGTATTGAAAGATGCTGTAGCGAAAGGCGTTTGTCTCAGCTTCCGTCGTATTTTCTCTAATCAACCCAGACCTGCCAGAATCTACCAAACTAATTTTAAGCGGTTTGTTATAAAAAGATGACGTGTAAAATACTTTGTTCTTAAGTCTCTTCGCATTTTTGATATAAGCCTCTTCCTTTACCTGCCATTTTTCTTTTCCATCAGCTGTAATCAGCGCAACACCCGAATAAAAATCTGACCTATCAAAAAACTGCACCATTAAACTTTGACCTTGGCATTTCCTTTTATTTGTGACCCAATCTGAAGCCTCTGAAAAGTCTTTTTCTTTTATCAGCCGGTATTGTCTGTTCTTTGCCCGTCCGTCTGTCAGTTTTTTTAAGACAGAGGTTCGCAGGTTAAAGCTGTACAAGTCATATTCCTCTGTAAGAATCACGGTCTCATCATTAATCAACTCCACTTTATCCCAAGGTTCATCTGTGAGACCGCTTTCCTTATCATTCAGAAAATTAGTACTTTCCGGCATCCTGACAGGAAGAACCATTCCCTTTTCCACATCTTCTATCATCCATCTGCCCTTATCAAAGAAAAGCAATCTTCCCAAGCCTTTGTGATAAAAGAAATGTGACCGCTCTGTGTTCGGGCTTTTCAAATGTTTTTCTCTCCTGCCCCAATCTATGTGTAACTGTATATCCACTTTAGGCGTGCCAATGGTATCATAATTCTTACTGACCACATCATAGCTTATAAAATCAGAATCGCTTATGAATTTTTGAGTTCTGTACCAATCCCCTTCTCTTGGCAGATATTGCCATTTTTTTTCCTGTATATCACAGACAGCCCATTGCTTCATCTTTTTGCGGTATTGGTAACTGAGTGATGTGTAGAATATGTCCGCCAGTTCTTTATTCTCTTTTTTTCTCTGAGCCACCGGCAAGAGCAAGTATCTATCTTCCCTAATATCTGCCTGCCAACCATCTTTCTGAAAAACCTCCAGATGCGGCGGTAATTCCAGATCTATTGTTTTGATCTTCGAATCCCCCTTATATCCCACAGAAAGCCTCAACCGATCATCTAATGTCCAAATCCTATTGTTTGAGCTTCTTATCCATGAGAATTTCTCTTTGACAGGCATCTCTTTTTTCCTCAATGTCAGAATATCGAGATCGATCAATGTATTGTTCTGTAAAAACACCATACTCTTATCCTGCTCATTCACATCATAGACCTCCACTGTACCGCTTTCCCATAATATGCTGAGACCACTGTCCAATATCATCATATTTCCTGATTTGTTATTGACCATCAATAATCTGTTATCCGATATCGCAAATCCTTTGAAACTACCATCCAACCGGCTTTCTTTGTTCGTCTCAAGATTCCGACAATAGGTCTTTCCATTCTTAAGCGGCGCTATCAGCCATCTTTTGCTCAAGAACTTAAACCAGAAGGCTTCCGGTAAAATCGTGGGGATGTCATTGTGTATTGAATATAATTCGGAACGTGAACGGCCTCCTTTTTCAGTATTCAATACGTACCATTCCAAATCCTCACTGATCTCCAAAACAGCCGAATGCCCATATGCCTTGTATTCCTCTTTTACCCTCGAAACAATGTCCGCTGTAATTTGTGAATCGTAAAGCGTCCCGGTCAAAAGCATTAACCATACTATCAAAAGTCTAAAAACCCTCATTTTGCGGACCTAGTTTAGGGTTTAACAGCAATTCACTTTCGGGGATGGGGAAGTTTTGAAATTTGGAAGTCCAGTTAGGTTTCGCATCAACCATAACAGCCTGTATTCTTCCCGTTCTTTTCAGATCAAAAAACCTCAATCCATATTCCGTAAAAAACTCCAGTTTTTTCTCTTTTGATATTTCATCCAATATCAGCTGCTTATCCAATGTGGTATAGAGTGGAATCCCCGCCCGTTGTCTGATCACATTAATATCCTGCAAGGCCTTAGCTTGTTCCCCTAATTGAGCGTAAGCCTCCGCCCTTATCAGATACTGTTCTTCTGCGCGAAGAACAACAGAACACTCTTTAGGCGTACCAGCCGGTTTGTTCTGTTTGTACTTGTAGGCATAGTAGTAAGGTCTATTGCCAGAATCTCTGATCGTCCCTATCCATGCTAATGCTCTTTTATCCCCTGTACTAAATGCAGCAACCAATGACGGCGATAAAGATATGGTGGATGGCGGTGCACCCAATAAAATGTAGGTGATCGCTTCTCTGGTATTGCCTAAAGCTACGGGCGGTTCAAATGCCCAAATCACACTCCTGCCCTCTTTGAGAAATACAGTTTTCACGTCCGGCTCCAAGGTATAAGCTGGATCAGCAATGATCTTTGAGGAATACAAGACGGCATTTTGCCAATCTTTCTGATAAAGTGCAACACGAGCCAATAATGCATAGGCCGCGGCTTTCGTTGGTCTTATCCTAAGTCCCCTTGCCGCATTATCCGGCAGAAGGGACAAGGCTTCTTCCACATCTTTTCTGGCTGCTGACAAGACAGCATCGATCGGCTGGCTAGAAATGGACTGATTGAGCTCATAACTGATGGATGTCACATATGGAATTCTATCGTAAGTGCCTGCAAGATAAAGATGCAGCAATGCCCTCAGGAAAAGTGCTTCGCCCCTCAGCTGTTTTTTAACGGCTGCTGAAACACCCGCAGAATTCTCCAGACCGTCTATAATACTGTTGATACTGTATATCTGGTTGAACGATGTCTGCCATAAATTTTTAACCATTGATGAGCGGGCGTTAACATCCATATTGTACAACTGATATTCTGACGAAGTCGTGTTATATGCTACCAGTTCATCCGAATAGCAGCCCAAATACACACCGCCTCCCGACGCTCCGCCGAATAAAAAACCACCGGTCTCCAATGATCTGTAAACACCCGCCATTGCAGACCTCGCCAGATTATCATCGTTGAACACCAGATCTTTTGTCAACTGATCCTTTGGAAGGTCGACATTTAAGAAATCACTGCAAGATGTTATGACACTTACAGAGATCAATAAAAATATTTTTTTTAACATCATTTAAAATTTTATGGTTGTACCTATTGAAATCACACGAAGCGGCGGAAGAAAATCTGCCAGAATATAATCCGGATCGGAGCCTTTGAAGTTGGAAACCGTGACTATGTTCTGCCCTTCCAGATATACAGAAGCCCGCAGTGTCCCTAATAAACCATTAGGGATGTTATACCTTAACGACACATTTTTGAGTTTCATGGCAAAAATATCAGACACTGAGGCATCGCTGTTCAAATAATTATTTGCCGCCGCAGTTGCGACAGGGTTAGCACCCGTGGTCGGCCTCTGGTATTTGGCGTTGGGATTATCCGGTGTCCAGTAATCCAAGAATTCAGCAGGAAGATTGCCCATATTACCCAGTAAGCGCGCCATTGACAACTGGTTGAACTGCGACTGCTTGCTGAATTGCAATAAAACACTCAGTTCGAAGCCCATGTACCTCAAATTGTTCGTGATCCCTCCAAACCATAAAGGTCCTATTTCTTTTATCACCGTCCTATCATTAACATCGAGTTTACCATCTCCGTTTTTATCCTCGAACTGGTATAATCCCGTTGTGGGATCTACCCCCAAGTAATGGTAGTATTTGCGGATATTGGTAGAATAACCCACCATCAGACTACTTGCGTATGTTGAAGTTTCCAAATTGGGGAACGAGATCAGCTTATTTTTAGGCAATGACAGATTAAACGAAGACTCCCAACTAAAGTCTTTGTTCTTGATATTCTGCGATTGCAGGGAGAACTCCCAACCTGAATTTTCCACCGTTGCCGCCATATTCCCCTGATAAGAGTTAAAACCAGTTACCGTTGATAGCGGAACTCCTACCAACTGATCCGAAGACCTGTTTCGGTATCTGTTAATCACAAGATTGATGCGGTCTTTGAACAAGCTCACTTCCAAAGCCGCTTCAAGCTTAAGGGTCTTTTCCCAACTGAAATTCGGATTGTAGAGCCTGCTTGGGTTCATGCCGGAAGTCCCGTCATATACCGTTGAAGCAATCAAGTACGTATCATAAAACTGATAGTTGCCAATGAGATCACTCCCTGCAGACCCGTAACTGAACCTCAACTTACCAAAGCTCAGCCAGCTGACATCCTTCAAGAAACCCTCCTTTGAAAACAGCCAAGCTGCTCCCAATGCCGAAAAGTTGGCATAACGCCTGTTGTCGCCGAACCTGCTGGAACCATCTCTCCTACCCGTTACATTCAGGATATATCTGGAATTGAACTGGTAGTTGAGCCTCCCATACACTGCCTGGTATCTATAATTCGAAGAACCTGAGCTCATCACTTTCAAAGCTGCAGCCGAAGAAATATCTTCTATGAGATCATCCGATGGAAAATTACTGGCATTCAGGACCTTATTTTCTGTGGACTGATCCTGAAAAGTCCCTCCTATCAGCACATCAATCTTATGCTTCCCCCATTTGGTATTATAATTAAGCTGAGGCTCCAATATCCAATTCGACTGCTGCGGTGTCGCAATGCTCAACGCCGACCGCTCGCTCCCTATATTGAACTCGGGATTATAAAATGTTTTGGGGTACAATCTTTTTTCTTCTGTTGTGTTTCTAGAATAACCGCCGTTAAGGCTTATCTGCAAATCTTTAGTAATGGCATAACTCAGGTTGAGATTGCTGAGGAGCTGCTCCCCTTTTGTCTTATACACCTGAGAGGCCTCTGCCATAGGGTTGGCAAACGTCTTGTTGGCCCAATTGATAGAGCCATCGGGAGAAAACAAGTCGGGCGCATTGGGTGCCAGCCTGTACACCCTGCTAAAATCTGTAGGCGGCAGAACATTGTTCTGCTGCGTATAATAAGCACTCCAACTGATCCTGAGTTTTTTGTTCTCCGTTTCGTGATTCAGGTTCGCTCCAAAGGTATTTCTCTTATATCGGTAAGACCCCGGAAAGGTTGTGGTCTCTTCATCATGACCACCACTTATCATAAAACGGGTATTTCTGCTGCCTCCGGAAATCTGTACTCTAGAAGTAGAACGTTCTGAGGTATTGCCAATAAAATATCTTTGCCAATCGGTCTCCTTCTTCAAATCCCAGGTGCCGTTGACATCGAATGACGTTGCGGGATACTGGGTGATGCCATCATTGGCAAACGCATCCCTGCGCACCTGCAGATACTGCGAGAGGTTCATCATCTTCGGCAGTCTGGGAGCTGAACCCAGCCCATAGGCATTATTGATCAGTACCTCCGTCTTGCCTGATCTTCCTTTCTTTGTGGTCACCAAGACCACCCCATTGGCTCCTTTACTCCCATAAATTGCTGTGGCATCTGCATCTTTGAGCACCTCTATGCTTTCTATATCATCAGGATTGATGGCATTGAGCGGATTACTGTCCTGATACGGCAAAATGGAAGTTGTCTGGTTGGATTTGAACTCGTTAACAGCCGACACCGGAACGCCATCAATAATATACAGAGGCACATTGGCATCTATGGCACCATTGGAATTGTTCCTCAGACTATTCCTGCCCCGAATCTGTATGTCGAAACCACCACCCGCAATGCCAGAACCCTGAATGATATTGACCCCCGCCAATCTCCCCTGCATTGCTGCAAGGGCATTATTGACCGGTTGGTTCTCAATTTCCTTCGATGTTATTTTAGCAATACTCCCGGTACTCTCCCGTTCCTTCACCTTATAATACCCTGCATTCAGAACCACCTCTTCAATTTCACTTTCCCCATTACCGAATGAGACATTAATCGTGATCTTACTTCCCAGAAAGACCGTCCGTTCCCCAAATTCAGGATGACGGAACACAAGGCTCGGGTTCTCCCCTGACACCTGTATCCGGTACACCCCAGATTCATTGGTCATTGTTACGGCATCACTGCCCTTTTGAAATACAGAAACCCCTAAAACAGGTTTCCCCTGATCGGTCACAGTGCCTGTCACAACACGCATCTGTGCCACTGCTACGCCGGAAGCGAGCAAGGTTAAGCCAAAAGCCATTTGGATATGACCCAGGCCGCAAAAGTTTTTTTTCATACTTTTGAAATAGATTTAATTCGTTAAATTCTAAGGCTCTCCAATGCATTGTGTCACTTCCAATAAACTCAAATGCAAGGAGGGCTCTTTTGTTTCCAATGGTTACGTTATGCTTTACGCTCTATTACCCTTAATTCATATTGTCAAAAGAGAATGAGAAGAGAAAGAGAAGAGAATGAAATAAAAAAGAAATAACTTAATATCTCAATTAATAAAGAATTAAAACATAAAATCCCCAACTCTAACAATTCCCGACATGCCAGGCAGAAAGCAAACTACAGACGTAGCAAAAGCCTTCTGCCACAACACATCTTGAATTAATATGAATGAAAAATAACGTTTCCCAAGTAAGCCTAAAAACAGCCGCAACAGGTTGTACACCCTATTGTATCCAACAGATACCCTATGTTGTAAGCGTCTTAGAATCTAACAAGACAATGTAGAAAAACAGAACTGCATAAAAAGAAAACGGCATGGAACTCTACATTATCCAATTCGGGGTACTGGTATACCTTGTATACAGATAAGAGAGCCCACGCCTAGGTCGTGAGCTTCTTGCTTACCATCTCGTATACTAAAATTACCAGTTTTCGAATTGAGATTCTAAGCAATAGCTTCTAATATTTCGTTGAAGTATCGCAAAGTTACATTGCAGTAACTTATTTTACAAATATAATAAAAAATAACAAAAGGATACCTATATGTATCCTAAAATTTAACTCCAAACTTGGAATTTTACACTTAATGAATGAAATTGAACTTAATAACTTTAAAAAAGCTCTCGGTTATAGAATTTCTGAATTAAGAAAGAAAGTTATAAATATTGAGACTAATAAACCTATCTCCCAAGAAGAATTGGGTTTAAGAACTGGACATGCAAAAAAGACAATTGGTGAATTAGAAAGAGGTCATACCAATCCTCGATATGATACCTTGCTTATAATATGTAAAGAACTTAATGTCACAATACAAGAACTCTTTGATTTTGATATGAAAAACTATATTAAACTATCAAATAAGCACTGAAAAAATATTTTTTCCGATTAAAAAAAACATTATTATTTTATTAAATATATTTATGTATATACATATTAATCTTTAATCATAATTTCAAACTAAAATTTACTATGTCGAAAGTCACGGAAGTGAGGTTAACGCTTGCTGCTTTAATTTATGGAATTGAAATCGATTTAAAATCTATAATAATTAAGAAAATAGTTCCATACAACTCAGATTTAACTTTTTTTCAAAATTCTGATTTAGTCCAGAAAGTGAATGAAAGATTTTTGAAAGAAAACCCTGGTGTCGACATTTTATTAAATCTGGAGGATGCTATAGATTATATTGACTTTAGCGATACATTTACAATTCTCAATAAAAACAAAGCTTTTCTAACTAAAGATGAATCAGACTATTTAAAAAAAATATTTTCAAATCTTTCAGATCTCACGCCTATTAGAAATAGAGTAATGCATACAAGACCACTTCTTGGCGGCGATTTTACCTCTCTATATAATTTTGTTTCGGAATTAAAATCTACAGATCCTTTTAATTGGCCTACTACAATAGAAACTAGAAAGAAAATTGAAAATGATCCATCGTATGTGTTAACATTATCATTACCATCTTTAGAATATCAAACACCCGAGACAAAAGTAATACATAACTTACCATTACCTGACTTCGACGAAACTGGTTTTATTGGTCGTAAGAATGATATAGATGATATAAAAAAATTAGTTTTTTCAAATAAAGTTGTCAGTATTATTGGTGATGGCGGGATAGGCAAAACTGCATTAGCATTAAAGATTGCTTATGATATTGTAGATATGGGAAATAGCAGCCCCTTTGAATTAGTTATTTGGACTTCAGCTAAAACAACAATGTTAACAGCAAAGGGTATACAAGAAATTTATGATGCTATTACAAACTATACTGGTTTAGTTGATGTTATATCTGATACCCTAAAACTCGAGAAAAATACAAAAGAACAACTCTCTGATATTTTAGAATATTTCACTTTATTTAAAACTCTTCTTATAATAGATAATTTAGAAACTATTCAAAGTGAAGAAGTTATTAGTTTTATCAGGGAAGCTCAAATGCGATGCAATATCATTATCACTTCTAGAATTGGATTAGGTGAGCTAGAATATAGAAGAAAACTGAAAGGTTTTTCGGATACAGAATCGGCAAGATTGATTAGAGAAATTGCAAGAATAAGAGACAGCGAGATACTACTAACATTACCTCAAGAAACTTTAATTGACATATCAACAAAGTTGTATCATAATCCATTGGCTATAAAATGGTTTGTAAATACAGTTGAAGCAGGCATTAGTCCATCTGAAGTACTAAATAATAAAGAAGATTTATTAAATTTTTGCCTTATAAATGTATATGATAAATTAAGTGATGGAGCTATAAAAATTTTAAATACTATAAGAGCGTCAAGAAAGACGCTTAGATTAGCCGAGATAATATACCTATCTGAATTAGAGCCTATAGATGTAAGAAAATATTTGTTAGAATTATTTAAAACCACATTGATTAGCTCCGAAATAACTGAGGGTGGTAATATAGAGGAAACAAATTATTACATCTCTGATTTTGCAAAAGATTTTCTTACTAAAAATTATACAATTGACATAAGATTTATAAAGAAAATCTCAACCAAGCTACGCGATTTGACATTAAGTGCTTCTCAGCTCAAAAAAATAAATAATTTTAATCCATTTGAAATTAATGCAATAACTTACAGAAATTCGAATGAAAAAATTGCTGCTAAATTTTTAGAAGAAGCTTTACATTTTTCGTGGAAAACTAATTATGAGGAAGCATTAAAAAAGGTTGCCGAAGCACGGAATATTGTACCTAGTCATTTTGAATCTTATAGGGTAGGTGCTTTTATAAAGGCTACTTCCGGAGATTTATTAGGTGCGGAAGATGACTACAAATTGGGTCTAGAAATCGATCCAAAAAATCATAAATTAATATATTTCTATTCGCAGTTTCTCTTATTCTCTATGGAAGATCCAGATTTGGCATTAGAATATGCAGAAAAGTTAAAAAATGATAATGTCGAAAATCCATCTGTATCATTTCTATTTGTCAGAATTTATAATTCTAAGAGAGAATATAACTTTGGAATTGCAAAATTAAAAGAGTTATTAGAAACTAAGCTTGATTCTAAAAGTGAAAGAATAGCTTACACGGAATTGATTTCAATGTACAATCATATGGGGCAAAGTTATGCAACAATTGAAAAGGATTATGATAATTCTCTACGACATTTCAAACGAGCAATCACAGTTTACACAGAATGTAACAATAAAAAAATTTTAGATCCCAAAATGATCAAAAATTTTTGCGAAACTATACTCGCATGTATTCAGATGATTCCTTTAACAACATTGCAAGAAAATCAAGAATATTTAAAAAATGTTATTATAGATAATGATAATAAAATTAGTTTAACAAATATCAAAGCAAAAATAATCCACAAATATTATGAAAAATTTGATGATTATTCTATCAGTAATCTTTTAGAGGAAACTTCAATTAATACTTCGAAGCACATTGGAACGATAAGTCGAAATCATGGTAATGCAACTAAACCATTCGTTTTCTTAGAAAAAGAAGACAGGACCAAATACTATGCTAATATGTATGATTTTATAGATGTGAGAAATAGAAATGATTGGAAATCGTTAAGACATGGTCAGTTAGTAAGCTTTGAAATCGGAACAAATCCATTAGGAGAATGTGCAAAGAACATCAAAATTATAGAATAGAAAAAGAATATGTTTCGATGATTTTAAAAATTATGCTTATGGCATGATGAAAAGTTATTATTAGCTATATAATTTCTTTGAGGTCTTTATACTCTAACAGTACAATACAATAAGAAACCTGACAAGATTAGGTTTTTTTGTTGATTATGGGAATAGTAAAAAATATCCTCAACTGAGTAAATTTTTTGGCTAAGTTAAGTGCCTGAAGTTTCAGATAATTTGAAAATTAATCTATTAGTGTTCCAGATGGATTGTAAATAGAGAAGGCAAAATAATTTGCCTTTTCTATTGATTTTACTTCGCAGATTGCTATCTGAGTTCATCTATTAACAACAAGTTTCCAAGGTTGTCTCTTGCTGTAGAATCTTTATCAGTTCTTAAATATAGCACTGAGCCTACTCTTACAGTTCCAATGTTTGCACCCTCAGACCACGAGCCACGAAGGTAATTATAAGTTGCTGTGGAATAAGTATGCCCTAGATGCATCGAAGCAATCACTTCGTTTTTAGTTAAAATGCGACCTTTAGTAAGTCTTCCTGTCGATAATGGAGAATGCACTAAAACGTGCGTAATAAATGATGGATAAATTCCTTCTCTGATTGCTGTAACATAAAATTTACTCATAATATAAAATATTTCTTCTGGCTTCTTTCATCCAGGCCGGTCACCTCTCATTTATTTTGTGTCCGGAGATATTAATGTGTTCATTGGACTTTCCATTACGGATATGAACTATCCGAAGCCATAACAAATAATATTCATCATTTTGTTTTTATAGCAATGGCTTAGTGCTATTGTAAAGTGACCTATATGCAACTGGTTGTTTAAGCCGTATTTTTTAGTTGAAAATATATCAAACTCCTTTTTTGTATTTGCAACTTATTCACTTTCACAATACAAAGATATTATTGAAGTGCGCAATCATTTTGCGTACTTTGATAATTTTAGATTATTTTTGAAAAAAGAATAATTGTTTTGATTACGGTAAACCTCATTTTTACAATTAATAAAATCACTATTATTGCTTGTCAACTTTTAATTAAAAATCCATGAAATTATTATCAATTAAGCTTGAGAACTGTTTTGGCATTGGAAAACTAGAATATGAATTTGATTTTGGTCACACATAAAGACACAGAAGACTTTACTAAAAAAATTAGCAATCTACTTACACCAATCTCATTACGTAATACTACGTTTTTCATTGATAAGAAAACTTTTTTAGAAAAATTTGAGACGTTGAGAAGTAAAAATCATGGTGATTAACCTAAAATGCTATTTGTACTTTTTTGTTACCAAATTATTATAAAAATACAGACAAAAGTTTGGATTTTAATAACTACTCTACTGATGATGAGAGAGATTTCACATTTAATTTAAATGGAGAAATTAATAGAGATGATCAAAAAAATGTCAATGAGTAGATATTTTTTAGAAGTACATACTTCATGAATAATTGGCCTATAAATCATTATATTTAAAAATTAAAAACTATATACTATGAATGAAATCAAAATTCTAACTAAATCTAAATTAGATAAAATTAAAAATAATTCTGAATCATCTGGATTAGCATATAAACTTTACGGAAAATCAAAAAACATTCTTGATTATACAGATAAAGAAATTTCCGAAATGGCATTTGGAATTTACTTACACAAAAAAACTTTACTAGTTGATGGTGATTATTTCATTTGTCTAAATGATGTAATTAAAATAGAATGTGAACTTCATGATGTTTCGTACATACAGAAACCTACTTTAGAAACTTGGAAAGATAATAGTTGCAATGCAATAAGTAATATTAGAACATTTTATGTTAAAGACTATTTCTTAATTACCGACAATAATAAAGATCCTAATTTCAATAGACATAAGATAACAAGATATCTGACCAGAATTGGTTTTCTAAGACATGGCAGAGGAAAATTCAGAGGATACTTCAGTGTTGCCAATGACTATAAGACCATTCAAAATGGATTATTTCCTAAAGATTTATACCATCCAATAAAGAGATATATTAATGGGCTTTTCTTTTATGATGACTATAAGATTTCAGATTTTGAAATAGTAAGTTCTATAAAATTCATCGCCCAGTAAGTAGAAGATTAGGTAGTCACCGTACCTTTGTAACTAACGTTACAAAGGTACGGTGACTACCAATAAACTCCAAATAACCCATTAATTTTGTCCAGTTTTTTTAGTAAATAACTGGACATTTTATTATATTTGTTAAAAATATTAATAGATGAAAACATCTGATATAGTTAAAGATAAGATTAACAGATTACCCACGGGATATATTTTCACCTATAAGGATTTTACCCTATCGGTGGAAAACAAAGAAGCTGCTATAAAAGCTTTGAATAGATTAGCAGAAAAGGGCAAAATAAAAAAAATATCAAAGGGGAAATTTTATAAACCAGAGTCAACTGTATTTGGAGAATTACTCCCAGATCAATATCAGATTGTAAAAGATTTACTAGAAGAAAATAATAAAATCACTGGATATCTCACCGGTTATAGCATCTACAATTCTTTGGGTCTGACGTCTCAAGTAAGCAACACCATACAAATTGGAAAAAATAATACAAGACCCTTTTTAAGAAGAGAGAGATATATAATTAATTTCATCAAACAACCGAATGTTATTAACAAAGAAAACATCCCCTACTTACAGTTTCTAGATTGTTTAAAATTCATTAAAAAAATTCCCGACACCTCAAATGAGAAAGCAATTGGACGTTTACTATCTATAGCTTCTGATTATAAAATAAAAGATATAGAACAATTGGTAAGACTGGTTCAAAAGTATCCACCTTCTACCCGAGCATTATTAGGAGCATTATTGGATGAACTTCATTTGGAAACCTATTCTAACAGTATTCTTAAAACCCTGAATCCAATCACAAAATATAATTTTATGGGAATTGGAAATATTTTAGAACAATCAAAAAAATGGAATCTAATATGAACTTACATCACAATAAAAAATTATTTGAACAAGCTATACGATTCACAGCTGATAAATTGAAGATACGCTCAATTTATGTAGAAAAGGATTACTGGGTCACATTGGCTTTATATAAAATCAATCTTAATAATATTGGAAAATATGTCGTATTCAAAGGTGGCACTGCACTTTCTAAATGCTACAAGTTAATAGAAAGATTTTCAGAAGATATAGATTTAGTTATCCTAAGAAACGAAAATGAAACAGATAGTAGAATGAAAGCTAAACTTAAAGAAGTCAGTCTAGCAATTGAGGATGAACTTCCAGAAATTGAAATTGATGGAATAACTAGAAAAATGGGAATGAATAGAAAAACAGCTCATTCCTATACTAAGCTATTTAAAGGCGACTTTGGACAAGTCAGAGATTTTATCGTATTAGAATCAAGCTGGTTGGGAAATCATGAACCCTTTAGCAAAAGGAAAATCCAATCACTTATCGGAGAAACACTAGAAAGAGAAAACCAGCTTGAGACTGTAAACAATTTTGAAATACAGGCATTCGAAATGAATGTACTTGAACCTTCAAGAACTATTTGTGAAAAAATCATGAGCCTGGTTAAATTTTCATATACAGAAAATCCTATTCAGGATTTTAAAAATAAAATAAGACATCCATATGATCTTCACCAGCTACTACAACAACCCTTTAACGGTAATTCCAAAAGTAAAGGCTAAAACGATATAAACAACATAATTTATCATCATTTTATAGTTATAATATCATCATTTCTAGCATTCAAAAATGATGATATGTTAATTTAGGATGTTATTATGAGAATTTTATATTAATTAGTTTTGTCAAAAAAACCGCTTTAAAGCCTCTTATTTGGGTATTTAAGTAGAAATGATGATTAGCGTTTCTGAGTGTGCTATTAAAATTTTTAATGGTAACTTTTTTTTACAGTTTTAAATTAGCCCCATTTAAAAATGATAACTTTTTTTCAACCTTTGGTTAAGTATCAAAAAAGTTATCATTGATGTTATCAAAAAAAATGATAACTTTTTTTATGCTTTTGGTTTTATAGCAATGATGTATTTGTATAACTTTTGCAGACGTGTATCGCTTAAATCTTTTATTGATTCCAAATTTGACTTTAAAGCGAGTTTCTGCTCGGCAAATATAAGCAAGTCTTCTTTAGTCATATTTAGCGATTTGATACGGGCATAAATGGCTGTATATTGCTTTTTTCTCCACTCATCTGTATTGCCTTGTCTTAGATTTTTTTTGCCGTGATATGCGGTTCTTTTGTTAAGCCACAAAATAGCATCGTCAAACTGTTCCGCTGGAAGTAAGTTATATTTAGGTATTTTAAACTGTTTTCCAAACGCTATGTATTCTCTTTTAAATGCAGAAGCTTTGTCGCTTTGATTTGTAGCAACCATTGAAGCAATATCCGTTATTTTCTGCTTTATTTCGTACGCCTGGTTAACTGTTATATGTGTACTTGGGTCGTGTACTACTTCTATAATGTTTTTAAACTGTTTTGTATTAACAATTTTCCCATTATTTACGGCTACTTGTAAATTGTTACTACCTGTAATATTTTGTTCTATTTCTTTCATTTTGAACTCATTAGATTTACTAATTGACTTATAGTCTTATCCTTTTCTTTTAACTCGCCCTCACATTTATCCAATTTCTTTTGTAATTCTTTTACAAGCTTTTTATTATCTCCTGTAATGATGCTACCGTAACCTGATTGTGTATTACCATCTCCTGTAATATTTTGGCTTATACTCCCTTTCTTATGTTCTTTAAGCATAGGACCTTTGTCGGAAAATAACCAATCAAGATTAACGTCTTTGTAGTACGAGAGAAATCTCAATAAATTTTCTTCAGATAAACCGCTTTTTTGTGACAAAACGCCATTTGAAACACCAGTGTTTTTATAAAATTCATATTTCGTAACTCCTTTATATTCAATATATTGTAAAATTTTTTCCTTTAAAATTGAAATTTCTCTCATAAAAATTTGTTTTAATAGAGATTTCTCTCATATATTTGCTTTAGAAATTTAACGAGACAAAGTAATGAAAAAAATATTACTACACCCCGAATTGAAACATAAAATCAAAGATGAATTTAATTGCACTTTACAAACAGTTACCATGAGTTTAGATTTTGTGTTCAATTCTGAAAAGGCAAAGAAAATCCGCCAGAGATCGGCAGAACTATTAAAGGAACAAATTGAAAATTGCAAACAATAGCATGGAAGAGCAAATTAAAAGTTTACAAAAAGATAAAGAATTCTGGAAAGGACAATCTGAATTTTATCAGAATCTTTTTGAACGTCAGTTAGATTTGATAAGTAAATTATTAAATAAATTATCAGACAGTACTTCTAAAAATGAACATCTACAATTAATTAAAAAATACTTAAGCCGTCAGGATGTTTCGGAAGTGGCAAAGAAGTTAAGAGTATCTTTTGCCTATGTCGAAAATATTTTAAATGATGAATGTTTTGACAATAATGTTCTTAATGAATTGTATAACAAAGCTTTAATTAATAAAAAATCTTTGTTAGCTGATTATGAAAAGATGGTAACAACACTCAAAAACTAAATAGATGACACAACTAATCAAAATCACAGAACAAAATGGCAAACGTGCCGTATCTGCAAGAGAATTGCACAATTTTTTAGGAAGCAAACAAGAGTTTGCTCATTGGATAAAAAACCGAATCAATGAATACGGATTTATTGAAAATCAAGACTTTGAGGTTTTTGATAAATTTATCAAAAACTCTAACGGAGGTCGTCCACTTAAAGAATTTGTGGTAAGTATCAGTATGGCAAAGGAGTTGGCAATGGTAGAAAAAACAGAACAGGGGCGACAGGCGAGACAATATTTTATCGAGATGGAGAAGGTAGCCATCGCTAAAGCCTTAGTAACGCCACAATTCAAAAGAACAAATATCAATAGCGTATCTGCAAAGCGTGTGGAACTTATCAATACGATAAGAAACTATTTAAGATGGGGCGATATGCACAAGGTAGCCAAAGAATTAAATCTTACTTCTGCGTATGTTAAAAGAGTAATGGTAAACAAAGAATTCAATACCGAACAAGCAGACACGGTAGTAAACGCCCTTTATCAAAAAGCCATGCAGAACAAAAATGAATTACTATTCGGCTATCAGGACATGATAGATATGCTTAGGAACTAAGATAAAAAAAAGACACCCCACCAGTGGGATGTCTATTCACAAAACTTAAAGATTGTACAAATATACATTTTTTTATATGTCCTACAATCGTAAAAACTATTTAGCAAGAGTAATTGAAATTCAAAACATAGTATTGGAGAAAAAAAATGAAGACCTTTTTTTAAAAAATATTTACTGGGAGCAGATAGAACCCAAATACAAAATATCTCAAAGGACTTTCCAATCTTACTTAGGAATCAATGCAAAAAAACAACTTAAAGAATTAAATACCAAACAAAATGAATAACGTAATAACACACAGCATCATCAGTGAACAAATCGATTTGATTCCTGAAAAGATTAATGCGCTAGTAAGCACAATCACAATGAAAAATGGAAAGAAAAGTAAAATACTTACTGTCTTTGACAATTATTGTGTTGATTTTGAAGCCATAGAAATAGGTGTACGCAGAGGATTGGAGTTTATGGACGATGTAGATAGCGTAGCAAGCGAATTGTTTTCTGTATCAGAGAACGGTATGAGAAGTAGCAGGATTTATTATAGAGAAACAAAAAATACTTCCATATACAAAACTAATTAAGTAGGATTTTCAAGGCGTTTATCTTCTTTCTGAGGTGTTAACTCGGGAAGAAGATAAAAACCGAAAACAAGAGAGTTTAAACGGTGTTTAAAGTATAAAGAAATGAATTTTGAAATCAAAGAAAATGTTTTAGAAGCATTCGGCGATATTTACGACGGTGACGGTTCTTTATTTGTATCGGCTCTTTCACAGCTGGAACAGAAAGAAAAACATATTAACATCAAACTGCATACCTATGGCGGTAGTGTGTTTGAGGGAAATATAATGTGTAATGCTATCAGTAATTGTAAATCTGAAATAACCATAGATATTATAGGGATAGCGGCAAGTATGGGAGCGGTCATTTGTGCTTCCGTGGAAGATGTCTATATGGTCGAAAATGGTTATTTGATGATACACGCCCCATCGGGTGGAGGGTTCGGAACTGCACAGCATTTGGAGAGTAACGCAAAACTATTACGTTCCATAGAAGCCAACTTTATAAAAAAACTAACATTAAAAACAGGCAAAAGTGCTGAATATGTTCAGAAATGGTTGGTCGGAGATAACTGGTTCAGTGCAGAACAGGCATTGGATGAGGGATTGATAAGCGGTGTTATTAATTCTGAAAATAATATAAATGCCAATTTCAATCCTCAAGAATTACCTACAAAAGAAGCATTTGCACGCTTCGATGCTTTGTACAATAAAAATTATTTTAACAGTAAAAATATGGACTTAAAGAAAGAATTAATCAAGAAATTTAATTTCAGTGCCAATACTTCCGACACTAAAATTATTCAGGAAATTGAGGATGCAAATAATTTAAAAACTTCAATAATTGAGTTGTTAGGACTGGCAGAAGACGTATCGAATGACGATATTTTGGAAGCAATCAAAAATCAGCTGAATGAACAGCAAACCTCAACTGATAGCGAAGCCAAAGACCTTACAACACAAGCAATCAGAAACGGACAAATAACGGCAAAGCAAGAAAAACACATATTGGGAATGTTCAAGAAAGATTTTGCAGGAACAAAAAGTTTTTTAGAAAGCAGTCCTAGGAAGAATCCAATGGTCATTGCGGAGCGTATCGTACAGGGAACAGTTAATAATTCCAATACAGTCGCAAAACCTAAAAGCGAGTGGGATTTGAATGATTACAGAAAGAACGCACCAAAGGAACTGGAGCAGAACCCCGAACTATATCAGAAATTGGTTAAGGCTAAATATAAATAGAAATCAAAGTAATTTAAAAAAAATAAAAAATGTCAACATTAAACAAGCAAGTTTGGACAGGTCAGATTATGGAGGGTTTTTACCCTGCAGTAACATTTTTACAGTATGCACGAGATTTTAATCCTTTTGTGGATAATGATGTTATCAATCTGCAAGAAGCTGGTTTTAGTCCTGATGTATTGGTAAATAATGAAACTTATCCAATCATCGTTAAAGAGCGTGAAGATCTTCCGTTATCACTGGAACTGGATTTATTTGAAACTGAAAATACATTAGTGAGAAATCCGGAATCAGTAGAACTTAGCTACGATAAACTGGAGAGCGTTATATATGGTCATAGAATGGCACTGCAAACGAGAACAGCACAAAAAGCGGCGCACGCCTATGCGCCACTGGAAGATAGTAGTGATACTCCTATTGTTCTGACAACAGGGGAGGATAATGGAGAAGGATTTAAAAGAATGGATGTGAAAAATATACTTACTTTAAAACGTAAGTTTGACCTACAAAATATTCCAATTGAGAAAAGGTTTTTGGTTTTAGACCCATATCACACAGAGGATTTGATTCTATATGATTTGAAAGCCTTTAAAGACCTTACCGATTTTGTTGACGGGAAGCCGAAAAGATTTGCAGGATTTAATATTTTGGAAAATACTCAGAATCCAAAATACAATTCTACAAACTATAAAAAAGTTTCTTGGGGTGCAGTTCCTGCCAATACTGACACTTATTGTTCATTCGCTTTTTCATCTGATGAGGTCATGAGAGCTGACGGAACAGTCGGAATGTATGAGACTGTAAGAGACCCAAAATTAAGGGCTACGATTGTAGGTTTTGACAAAAGATTTATTGCAATGCCTATCAGAAATAAAGGGATTGGGGCGATTGTTTCTACTAAAATATAATCCTTATAAATATATTATTTAAACAAAGAACCCACATTTTCATGTGGGTTTTATTACAAAAAAATTAACATTATGAAAATAGGCGAATCAATTGTAATCAATTTAGCACAACGTTACGCATCTGCATTTGGGATAATGGCGGTAAATAATGCCATCAATAAAGCGGTTGTTACCAGAGAGCCAAATAAGTATAATGTCGAGATGTACGATGATATAGATACAGTTTTTGAAGAAACCGAATTTATATATGAAGTTTTTAGAAATAATCAAACTCAAGTCATTAATAAGATTTTAAAATTTGGAAGTATGTTACTAAGCGATGGTGACGGCACAATTTACGCACCTCCTTTGATGATTGACTTCAGTAGGGAGAAGAATTTAATTGAAACAAGCGTCAGCGGTGGCGATGGTGTTGTAATTGAAAGATTCGGAGCAAGACCATGGAACATTGACATAAAAGGTATTTTAATAGATGTAGAAAATAGAAATTACCCAACTGAAAAAATCAAAGAATTAATTGATGTATTTGAGCATAATGATATTATAACAGTCGTAGGACAACAATTTTACGAAAAGAATATTGATAGCATCTATATAAAAAGTATTTCTATCAATCCAATTGAAGGATTTACAGACACTGTACATTTCTCATTAACAGCATCAAGTATAAGTTCTGTCTCATGGACACTTTTAAAGCCAAATGAGTAGTTTAAAATAGTGTTAGGCTTTTTATTCAGATTACGGAAAACCGTATTTTTTTTAAGTTTCTTATTTGTAACGTTGCTCTAATATAACGTATAAAATGGAAACAATTAAAATTACAGGTAAAAACGGAACTTTAAAAGAATTAATTCATGATATTACATTTAGTAAGATTATCACTAAATTTAATATGAGAGTGAGAGTGTTTCTAAGTGGTGTAACAATCATAACCATTGAAGAAAAATTAAAAAACAAACCAACTGAATTTGATATGAAAGAATTAGATAATATATTAAGAGTTCATAAAAAAAAGCTTAAATTTGAATAATTAAAAACGTCTCACGATTCCTACAGTAATACCCGATTTGAAAGTCGGGTATTTTGTTTAAATTGCTTATATTTGTAATTGTGAAGAACAAAGTGCTCGTGGTCTGTATGGCTATGAGCCTTTTATTTTTTTGAGAGCATCTGCAATTTGTGTTTGTGGTGCAATTCTAAAGTCGGGTATTTTGTTTAAATGGTCTTTAAATAGCTTCTAAAATTAGTCTGTTTTTCCAGCGTGAAACTGGCGGGCATAGTATTTATTTTTTAAACTTTTGGATTTGCCGATTATGAACCAGAATTTATAAAATTTGTTGAATCAGAAGATTTTACAAAAATGCTTTTAAAGGTAGCTGAAGATGACGTTATCAGTTTCCGTAATAATAATGAATGGCTTAATAACCATCCAAATGAAAGTTTCTTTTTCAAGGAGATTGACGACATCTGGAAAAAAGAGTTAGTCCCTACGTATGAAAATGATTTTGTCAACTTACTGTATGGACCGTTACCTGATGAAAATGAGGTGTTGGCTACCATAAAATTATTAAAGAAAAGAATGGAGAAGATAGAATGGAATATAAAAACTAAAGATTAATTACCATTTAGGATTTAATTTTCAATCATAAATGTATTGTACTCTATTTAATTGGTCAGTTGGTCTGTAAGCCCTTCCAGATTGTGTAGTTCTTCCAGTTTCTGAGAAGAGATGAAGTGCCCTTTTTGATCTTGAACATATAACATAAAGCAATTTTTTAGCTGCATTTTCTGTGTTTTCATTCCAATTAGGTAGTTTACCATGTAAGAGTCCAAATGCAATTACGGTATCAAACTCTTCACCTTTAATACCATGACAGGTATTTACAACAACCCCCTCTTCATTCTTAAACATCTTTTTAAAACTTTCAATATCTTTTGCTAATGCAAATTCTTCATTTTCTAATCTTTTATTAGCTCCATCAAAAAATGATTCCCATTGACTGTGGAGCTGCTCATTTTGATTTACCTCTACATTCAAGTAATTGAATAATTTAATAAAACATTCCCTTAAATACTTTAAACCTTCATTTTCATCAGAACTAATAGAATTTATAATTTTTAATAATTTTTTACTTCGAAATTCAACATTTTCAAGTACCAAGAGTCCGTAGCTATCTAATTCATTTAAAAGTTCCTTGCTCCATTTTTTTCTGGTTAAGAAAGCTTTGGGTGATGGTTCAACTAAAAATAGTCTAGCCACTTTAAACCAAATATTCTCCCTGTTTTTCAATAAAGGAGAAAGCCCAACAGCATCAAACTTAACATCTGGAAGTAAAGATTTTAGCTTTCTTCCCATAGGAATAACTAAAAACCAAGTAGGAGCTAAAACACAAATATCTTTTTCAGGAATTCCTTCTGAAATTTTGTTCTTAATAATTTCAGCTATTTGTTTAGCAATAGCATCTTTATGTGTTACTTTATCATAAGTTATAATTGCAGAATGACCTGCATTAAATCCCAAAGCTTCAATGTTTATATCAGTCGTTTGAAAATTTGTATTGAAATCTATAATTTGTTGATTAGATCTATAATTCCCAGATAGTTCCATACCTGACAGCATTATATCAAATTCTTTTTCGATAGCCAATTTCTCTTTTGCTACACCTCCCAACGAACTATAAATTGCTTGATCCGAATCACCTACAAGAAATATTTTGCAATTACCAGATTTCTGTTTCAGTATTTGTGCAATTATGGAATATTGAAGTTGTTGTGTGTCTTGATATTCATCAACACATATTAGATGAAATAAATTTTTAAGGGTTCTGGCTATCTTAGGATTTTCTAAAAGGAGTTTGTATGAATAATATAAGATTTGATCAAAATCAATTAGTTTTTCGTCTGCAAGAATCTCATGATATTCATCGATTAAATCACGATACTTAACTTCTTCCTTTTCTAGATTAGGTAAATATCTAGTAGATATAGAATCAAAAAATGATAACCCATATTGGCTTTTAAGGTCTCCTAATATTCTCTCAGAATTGTATTCGTCTGATATTGTAAATCCATTCTTCAATTCACTTAAGTAACAATAGTATGGTCTAATTATCCATTCTAAACAGAATGAGTGAATAGTTCCTGCCCAAAGATTAGAGTCATCCGCATTAAATTCTCTAATCCTTCTTATAATTTCATCTGCAGCCCTATTAGTAAATGTTACTGCAATAATTACTTTTTTTAAACTTGTGTTTCTTTCAAGCTCGTAAGCAATTTTGTGTGTCAAAGTTCTAGTTTTGCCACTTCCTGGACAAGCAGTCAAAAGTACATTACCTTCATTTTTCACTGCTTCTATTTGCTGATTATTTAACCCCTTAAGCATTTTTTAAATCTATTAATTGGGATAGCGTATCGCTCGGAAAATTTGATATGTAATAATCTAAGGCTTCGTTATAATCTTCAAAAGAATTAAAATCCTGAGAAAGTTTTTCATAATCATTTGTATCATTATTAAATGGCTTATTTACTAATTTTAGTAGTCGATATTTTGCGATATAGTATAAAACATTTTTGTTCAATGTCGGACAAGCATAGACCAAGGCTTGCAATATATATGTAGGAATTTCGGTCAAATGATCAATATTCTCACTTACCATAATTGCAAACCAACCTTTACCAAATTTATTTGCAAGCCTTAGTATTTCTTTCCCTGAAATTGCTACATCACTATTTTCCAATTGTTCACTAATAGCTACAATATCTTTTTGCCTTTTGTATACTTTTTCGATTGTTTTTTTAATTTCAAAAATATTATTAGCTCGAAGGAACTCTATTTCAAAAGTATAGTTGGCATAAAAAGCTTCAACAAAATCATTATTTTCGCAAAATTCATCTAATAATAATTTTCGTGCCTCTCCTGCAATTTGAGAATTACGGCAATCCCTTTCGTAATTATTATCATCATGATGGTCCTCTGGTAGTGGAACAAAGGAAATATCATTATCTGTTAAAATACTGCATTTCCTACGAACTCTATCTTTATCAAATAATTGTGCAATATTAGTGAAACCTGTACTTCCGATATTTATTATGGAAACTCCTAATTCGTCAAGACTTACTCCGAAGACCTTTTTTATCATTTCAGGAATTAAAATATGCTCTGCATCACCTTCAACCAAAATAACACCCTTCGCAAATAATAGATTTGTTCTGTTAGCATCAAGATACCTCTCCAGTTTCATAATTTCGCCCCTTTCGAGATTATTTGATGGGCTATATACTTCAGCTTTCTTATTTCCACGTGCTAAAATATTCATGGAACCGATTGCTGACACTGAAGAAATATGTGTTGAGTGAGTTGTTATAAATACTTGAGTACTTTCTTTGTTCAGCTTATTGAACAAAGTTTTTTGAATATGATTGTGTATATGAGCT
Source organism: Epilithonimonas mollis (assembly GCF_900142325.1). Taxonomy (GTDB): domain Bacteria; phylum Bacteroidota; class Bacteroidia; order Flavobacteriales; family Weeksellaceae; genus Epilithonimonas; species Epilithonimonas mollis. Next base: position 21,008 of record NZ_FRAM01000006.1, on the reverse strand, counting down.
TCTGGTTCTTCAATCAATATGAAATTTGCTATTTTATCATCTTTCTTTATTTTTTCAAATTCCAATAGTTTTAAAGTGAGATAAATGAGATTTGCTCCTCCTAAGCTTAGTTCCCAAAGTCTCCCTTCGTAACCTTCTTCATCAGGATCACCTACCCATAACTTCAATGATTGCAGTAACCTTTCCATATTTGACGGTAGTTCAGATTTAATACTAATGTTAGGGGCATATGTTTCACCAACAGCTTCTTTCATTGTTTTTGCTATGCCTTGTGAAACACTTTTAACTTCTTGCAAGCTAGAAATCGAATCATTTAATTCATCAACCTTTTCCTCTATATCACTTTTTTTATCAACTGGAATATTTTTCTCCCTATCTCTTAATAAATTTAGTAAAGGATTATCTTTGTATGATTTTAAGTCTGATTCAACGTCTCTAAGTGCTTTTGCAAATGTGCAAGCGAATTCGTTCGGAATTGATATTCCGTACATTTTTATACCGTAGCTATCTGTTTGTTCTTCGTCTGGATCTGGAAATAAAATATCATCAAAATCTCCCACATAATTAGAATAGTTTAAGTCTTCTGAAAAATCAATATTTCCTCGTCCTGTAAATACTGTTTCATATTCATTTAAAGAAATAGAATGTAATAATAGTTGTAAATCTTCTTGTGTCTTATTCTCATCTTCAGAAAGCTTATATAAATTACGTCTTATATCAATCTTTGGACGAAAAAATAAGTTGTATGTCCCTCTGGTACTATCGTAATCATTAGCCTCACCAATTTTATGTATTGCTATTGATTGAGCTTCCTCGCCCGAATCTAAATCTTGAAATTCTAATTGAATTATGATCCAATGTCCTGCCCAATCCCCTAAGGAACGATTAAAATCATTTTCATAAAACCTTATTGAACGTGGCATGCTATCATCAATTAAGATTCGTATAGCTTGAAAAAGATTTGATTTTCCAGATCCATTCTCTCCAATAATTGTGTTAACACCTTTTTCAAATTTTAGAGAGACATTTCTAAAATTTCTAAAATTTCTTATAGATAGTTTTGAGATATACATAGTTTAATTGGTTTTCAGGTTATAACAAAAATAAATAAATTGTATGAGTCTACTATATATTTATAAACAATAAAAATCCCTTTTAATCAATTTAAATCGTTCAAAAAAATTTCGCAACCTTTTTTCAAATACATATGCCTTGCCGCACCAGGAATATTTTAGAAATAGGGTTTTTCCAAATCCCGCAAAAATGCGTTTCCGACCGCAGAGAGGAATTGCATTTTTGCCCCAAAATCTTCCCTATATCCACCACAAAAACCTGCAAAGCCTAAGACTCTACAGGTTAATATACACTATCAAAATCACTAAAAACAAGCCTTTTAGCACATTTCAGCAGGCAACAAAATTCTTATTCATCAACAAGGCTTCTTAAACGAAAAATCAATACTACCAGATTTCTTATCAAAACGAATATAGCCCTGATACTTCTTGCCATTTCTGCTAATTATACCTCTGATGTACGCACCCTCCCCAGCTTTCAGTTTCTCGAGCTGCCACCTGCGAAGCGTAACACCTCTGAAAGTTGGAGGAACACAAAATTCAAAACCATTGCCTTCCAACTTCCGGTTAAAGAAAAATTCAAATCCCTGCCGCTCGGCATTAAACTGCAATGTTGCATTAAAAAGATGGTTTCGTTTCGATACAAGATTTTCAACAAAGAGAGCTTTACCCGAAGCAAGAATTTCCCGCTGTTCCTTATTGAATGCTACCCCGCAAACCAATTCTGGAATCCTCACAAATTCCATCCGTAACGAAAATAACTCATTGGTCAATTTATCCAGGCTCACAAGCGACGGAACAACTTCACCCGTGACAGGATTCACAAGTTCTACCTCTCTCCCCATATTTCCGGTAGTTAGAAGGTTCATCCTATCCTCTTTAGAAAAGCGATGCCCGAGGAACTTCTTCCTGAAATCCACTTTATTCTGAACCTTATGGACATGCAGCACCACTTCCCCATTATCATCCATCCTAAATTGCAACCTGGCATCAATAATAGCATTTCCATCCCTAACCGAAATCAACATCGGTGTCTTATAGCCTTTCAGCAATAAGTCCAATATATCCAGTTCCTGTAATCCGGCTTTGTCCAGTCCCAGCTCTGCCATTTCAGTCCAATTGATGTCCTCAATACTGAAACGGTAATTGCTGGCATCATCCGCCGAAGCATTTCCAGAAACTAAATCCTTCCCAATCGTGTTATCAATCTCATTTGTTTTTCGAAGAGATTCGATTGTGTCTATTGAAACCTCAAAATCCTTTAATTCTAGTTTTTCAGAAGGCGTGGAAACATCCCAGTAAGCCTGAAGAACTTTAGCCGATTCGACGGCTTCAAATTCCCTGACCTTGAAAAACGAATAGTGTTCAGGATTTTTCAGCTGGTTATAGAATTCAGAAAAGCAATCCATAAATTCTTCCGGTGAAGATCCGATGCGCATCACCGTACAAGGTGCACTTTCATCAGGTTTCACATCAATAAGATTTCCTGAAGGGTCAACAGACTGGACTATACCAAAATTACCGCTGTTTTGTCGAAGAACCAGTAAGGTGCTATTTTCTGATACCGATGGATTAAAAGCGTGGTTTATCATAATAATGGAATTTTAAATATATAAAGGTGAATAGAGTTAAGATTTGACAGGCTAAAAACTGAAAGCCTAATTTTTTTATGGTTGAAACTTTAGAACAAACTTTGAAAATTGGAATTCTAACTGCCAGTTTCCTTGGAAGATTCAACCATTCACTAATGGCTAACAAAAAAGTGAAGAAGCAAGAATTTGAAGAAGGAAACATTTTCAAATGCTTTGATAATTCCAGCTCAAACGAATGAACATAAAATATGATTGGGTCTTATCACTGTATATTATCCATCCCAAAACTGCTTTACAAAATCGTACTAAGTTCAGGGATTATTCATCCTAAAGTTTGTTACTTAAATCAGCCCTTCATCGGCAAATGACAAGTAAGAATCAGAAGTCAGAATCACGTGATCCAACAGGGAAATATTGAGAATCTTAGCCGCTTCTTTAATCTGGGACGTCATTTTAATATCACAGGCGGAAGGTTTCAAATTTCCGGAAGGATGATTATGCGCAACAATCATCGCAGTCGCATTGCAAAGCAGCCCTGCCTGCATTACAATCCGCACATCCACCAGTGTAGAAGAAATTCCGCATTCCGAAATTTTCTTGATGCCCAATACCTTATTCGCCTGATTAAGATACAGCGCAAAGAACGATTCCCTGTAATCCATTTCATCCGCATCAAAATGTTCCCTGAAAACTTCCCCCGCATCCCTTGATGACGATATCGATCTTTCACAATTTCCCTTTCTTGAATAGCTCAGTTTAATTTCGTTGACAATATTGAATTTCATCTGATTTGCTCCGTGTGCGGCGGAGACCTGTTTTTCCCGCACCTGCTGTTAAAAAACCTGTACATTGCAGCTTGAAGGAAATCTTGACCTTTCTTTTTTACCTTATCATATCATTCATTTTACGAATGGGTATTTTATATTTTACAGATGGCAGCATCCATTTTACAAATAGAATATTATGATATAACTTGTATAATATATCTGATGATGAATACTCTATCCTAATTTCAGATATACGGATTGATACCAAGGGTAATCATAAGGATCAAAATTTCAATGAACTGCTTTTGCATCTTGTGAGGTTTCTGACTTTTCTATGCTGATACACCATTCAGGCAGGCACAAGGAAAACTGGAATCAATTCCAAAAAACAATAAGTAACAATTGATGAAAGCCAGAAATCTTTTTGCGGAGGCTTCGGGATCTCCGATCACGGATACCCAAAAAGATTTTTTTCCGCAGGGACAACGGAATACATTTGCTATAGAAAATGAGACAGCCTCACAGGCATAGCGGGTATTTGGAATGACATCCCCTTAATTCCATGTAATCCTATAAGAAAGAATGTGTGTCAGGAAGTTTATCAACTTTATATCTGCGATAATATGATTTTTCGGAGCCCGATACAATTATTAAAAAAAAAAGATAATCGGAGGTACTGATCTTTAAAATTAAAGTAAAACAGAGTACTATTTTATTAGTATACCATGATAAATCATGTAATAAAAGGTAACTTGTAATTGTCTAATTATTATGAGAATCTACTTTTTACTTCTATTTGTTTCAGCACAGTTTTTTGCTCAGCAAATTAAAACCAATGTTGATGAGATCATTCAAAGGGAAATGAAGGAACGGAAAATACCGGGATTGCAGATCGCCGTTGTAAAAAATGGAAAAATTGTTTTAAGCCAATCCTATGGAATGGCCAATCTACAAAATAATATACCTGTTACGAATACAACTGTTTTCCCAATCAACTCCAATACAAAGGTTTTTACAGGTGTTGCCGTGATGCAATTGGTTGAGCAGAACAAAATCAAATTGAATGATCCGATCAGTAAGTATTTGAATGATTTACCTAATGAATGGCAGAAGATCACCGTTGACCAGCTGTTGACCCATATTTCAGGATTGCCTGACATTCTGCAACTCCTTGATCCAATGACAGGAAATATCGGACCGTTGAAGACAGAATCAGCCATTTGGGAAAAACTTAAAACACTCCCTTTGGAATTTAAAACAGGGGAACAGTTCAGCTATAATCAAACCAATTATTATCTGCTAGGTAAAATTATTGAAAAGTTAACCAAAGAACCTTTTGCCAAAAATTTCGAGGAAAATCAACTTAAAATTGTTCATCTTAAAAATACGGTATTCGGAGATTCAAGGGACATTATTCAAAATTACGCGCCATCCTACCGTTACAACAGTTACTATGACGGAAAACAAGGTGAAGCAAAACTGACTAATACCTATACAGAATTTCCAGATTTCGTTCGGACCGGATCTGGTCTCAACAGCACTGCTGAGGATATGGCCAATTGGCTCATCGCCTTACAAGCTGGTCGTTTATTGAAGAACCAGGCCACTTTAGATATGATGTGGACACCTGGTCATTTCAATAACGGAACAGCTACCAATTGGGCAAGAGGCTGGGGAATTACAAAGCCACGAAAAAAACACAGCGCAGTAGGAATGTCAGGAGGAAACAGATCTGTCATAATGGTATATCCCGATGATAATCTAGCCATCATCGTGCTAACCAATCTCGCTGGATGTAGCCCGGAAGATTTTGTTGAAGAAATTGCAGGATGCTATAATCAGGATATAGTCAAGGCCGACCCGCTGACTTATTTGAGAAAAAATCTGCGGGAGAAAGGATTTAGTAATGCTATTGACTTTGTAGAAAAAGAACAAAAAACAAATCCTTCATTTAATCCCAACGAGTCCGAGCTAAACGACTGGGCATACCGAATGATGGCCAACAAAAAAGAAAAAGAAGCCTTAGAAATTTTCAAACTAAATGTCTATCTATTCCCAAATAGCTGGAATGTGTATGACAGCTACGGAGAGATCTTATTAAAGATAGGAGATAAAAACAAGGCCATTGAGATGTACAAAAAATCCATAGAACTAAATCCGGAAAATGAAAACGGGAAAAAGATTTTGGAAAAATTATCTTCTTTATCAAATTGATATTGTAATTTATAATTACATCAAGCTCTTTTTATAGCTTTACAGAATGGATCCGATCTATAACGAATACTATGTCACTGGGATACTCACAAATTTCGTTAAAAAGTTATGGATTTTAGATAACCTAAGCAGCCGCTCTCCCATATTACAAAAAGGAGTTCCTCCTAATGGATGTTTCACAATGGCTATAGTACAGGGAAATGGATTGCATATAAGGCATAAAGACCAGGCCAGACATTTACCTGAAGGAATCTACTTTTGCGGTCAGATCACTAAGACTTTATCTCTTGATATTCTTTCCTCAACAAAGGCAGCAATGATCCAGCTTTTTCCCTGGACTCCTGCCTGTTTCGGTGTCTCAGACGCACACTTATTTACAGACAAGATTTGCTCTGCAAGTGAGTTGACCTATTTTAAAGAATTGAATTTAGATATTATGATCGGTTTAAACAATGAAATGGTCTGCAATCATCTTGTAAAAATTTTCTCTCCTTCGTTTACTACGAATGCTAAGGTTCAAATAATTACTAAAAGCACGCAATTAATTTTGGGAAAAAGAAGCGACATCACCGTTGCTTCACTGGCAAAATCAATGAAATGTTCTGAGCGCCATCTGCAAAAGCTATTTAAAAATTTTATAGGCATTAGCCCAAAACTTTTTATCAATATAATACAATTACGGGAAGCTCTTGATGATGTCGTCTATCCAAATGACAAACTTACTACAGTGATCCAAGTTGCCTTATCCAATGGCTATTATGACCAGCCTCACTTCAACAATACTTTTGCCTCTTTTATAGGAACAACACCTAAAAATTTTAAAGAAAAAGAGTTTTATCTTACAATAAAAAAATAACAGCGTGTTCGCATTTTTACAAGGTCAGCTTCACACATTGTAGTAAATTCGTCACATTACAATTGATAAAATATGAATCTACCGATCTCAAATCATAATTCATTTATATTATTCCACAGAGAAAGAGGCTATTCTGAAAAAATTGGAGGGCTCAAGATAACAGTTTTTCTTTTCGTTTTAATGTCTTCGGTATTTAGCATTAAAGCGCAGAACCCTGAATCTAATAAAGTAAAGGCATCCTTTGGAGATTGGGGCGTACAAACTCAGTTCATCAGTAAGACGGTACAACCCGGCAATGATTTTTATACCTATGTTAATGAAGGTTGGCTGAGATCAGCAAAAATCCCAGCCGGATCTTCGGGATTTAACAGTTATACAGAAGCTAAAGATAAAATCAATCTGCGAATCAACGAGATGATCCGTGATGGAGCTAAAACAGGTCATTCTACAAACCGGTCTATAGAACAGATCAGTTCGGTGTATTTAGGATATCTGGATACGGACCATATGGACGAAGCTGGCATTAAGCCCATTGAGGAAGATCTTAAAAAAATCCTCGCAATTAAAAGTCATGAAGAGGTTGCGAAATGGATGGCAAGCCCAAAATCTTTCTCGATCATCGCTATCCATACCGGACCTGATGTTAAGGACAGAAGCCAATTTTTAGTGTCATTGAATGAAAGTGGTATCGGATTACCTTCTCCTGATTATTACACAAAGAATGACGAAGACAAAATACAGCTCCGAGAAGATTACAAACAATACATTATTCATACCTTCCAATTAGCCCATGTCAATAACGCTGAACGATTGGCTGATGATATCCTTAAGATTGAAACTGAATTGGCCACCTCACAGTGGTCACCAGCTCAGATGCGGGACAGCAAAATCAACTCACATTTGATAAGCCCTTTAGATCTCGAATCGTATGCTCCCGGTTTCCCCTGGAACGCTTTCCTTAGAGAAAGACAGGTTGATAACGTAAACCGGGTGATCCTACAGGCAGATACTGCGATCAAGGCAAAAGCGAAGTTATTTGCCGAAACACCAACAGAGGTCTGGTCGGCCTATCTTGCATTTCATTGGATCGTCAACCACTCCACCCTGTTATCAAAAGACTTCCGTCAGAATTATTTCGACTTTTATGGAACACGCTTGAGTGGTATAAAAAGCGATGCTCCGAGAGAGCAGAAATCAATTCAATATGTCAACAATCGACTTGGACAACTTGTCGGAAAACTATATGTCGAAGAATATTTTCCAGAATCCCATCTCAGAAGTATCAAAGATCTTGTTGGATACATTCACCGGGCATTTCTCGAAAGGCTTGAAAAACTGGAGTGGCTTGATGAAAAAAGCAGACAGCAAGCTATTGACAAGCTAAATGCAGTAACAGTCAGAATAGGATATCCGGATGTCTGGCGTGACTATTCATCTTTTATGTTTGATCCAAAAAACCCGGTTTCCAATGAACAGCTCATCGCAAAAGCAAATTGGGATTATGAAAGATCACTTCTTGATAAAAAATTCACCAGTAAGGAATGGTATCAAATGCCGCAGACTGTTGATGCGACGAGCAGCAAATTATATAATTCAATAGAGTTTCCAGCAGGCATTTTACAACCTATCTTCTTTGATCCCTATGCAGATGCAGCGGTTAATTTCGGTGCAATAGGTGCGATCATCGGTCACGAGCTGGGGCATTGTTTCGACGATCAGGGATCACAGTTCGACGGCAATGGTGTGATGAGAGATTGGTGGAGTCCCCAAACCAGAAAACAATTCGAAAACCGCGCCCATCGCCTTATTGAACAATACAGCAGCTTTTCGCCACTAGAGGGAATTCATCTGAATGGAAAGCAAACGCTTGGAGAAAACATCGGTGATCTAACAGGAGTGGTCGTTGCTCACGAAGCCTACAGGCTTTATCTGAAAGATAAACCTGCCGAAAACAAAAACCTCGATGGTTTTACACCCGATCAAAGATACTTTCTGTCTTTTGCACAAGTCAACAGAAGTCTTTATACACCCGAAGCATATCGAGTTAGTGCAGAAAAGGATTATCACGCCCCAGCTCAATACCGTGTCAATGGTGTTGTCAGGAACATTGATGAGTGGTATAGAGCTTTTAATATCAAGAGAGATAATAAACTTTATCTTAAAGCGCAAGACAGAGTGAGGATCTGGTAGCAAAAATAATATACTTAAATTTACCTGATAGCATTTTTATCTAAAATATAACACAAGTAAAACTAATTGATCATAGGGGTTTTAAAAGTTTATATTTTTGAGATGATGGGTTGAAATACCTTGTTTCCAAACACAATAGGTTTCTGGTTTTCTTATCCGGACATTCCATTTTTACAATTTTTCAACCAGTACAATCAATTTCTTTGTGTAAAATTTACTCCAGACAAAACTTTATCAAATATTGTGTTTTATCGTTGCCTTAATAAAGTTTTTAGCTGATAATGGATCTTATAAATAATGATGGATTAATCTCCATATTCTTACGTTAAAAATCATTTAATGACGAATTACACATTATCAACTTCATTGATAAGATTACCCAAACTTGTTCGGTAATAATCTAATCATTTTAGTATTATTTCACAACCAATTTCTGGTGCAGAGTTCTCAGTCATAGTTTAAAAATTTCAAGTAAAAATGACAAAAAAAATAAAAATCACTATCTGTTCCTTTATATTACTTTCATACAATGGTCTATTTGCTCAAAAAATAGCTGATTCTTTGACAGGCATCTGGAAAAGCAGAGGTTACGGAAAAATTATAGACATTCAAGACACTTTAATTAATAGCTACGAGGTAACAGCCATCTCATGTACATTGAGCTCTCAATTAAAAAGATCTGATATTTCCAAGTTGGGAACTGTAAAGCGAGTAAGTCAAGATATACTTACGATCACTGAAGGCATTAAAGTCTACACGCTGGACAAAATAGAAGAACTGCCAAAGAGCGTGGAGTACAGCATAACAAAATCCGAAGATCCCAATTTTAATTTTAATGTTTTCTGGAATATGATGAATGAAAATTATCCTTTTTTTAAAGAGCGGAAAATGAATTGGGCCAGTACAAAGGAAAAATATCAAAAACAAAACATCAGAAACAAAGGTGAACTAAGTCGTATTATAAAGCGTATTATACGAGAGTTGAATGATGGGCATACCAGCCTTATAATACCAAAAAAAAATGGCGAATTCCCCCATTACAGAGCTAACAATAAAACGGCCATACTTGAAGATAAAATTTTACAATATTATGTCAAGAATCCTGTCAGATTTGGTACAAGCATCAAAGGAAGTGGACTTTTAAATTACGGAATTACCGGCAATAACGTCGGCTATATACAGATCAATAATATGATGTTCTTCTCTTACAAGTATAAAAATCCTCGCTCTTTGACAGGATATGATTATTTATTCGATTATTTGAAGATGTCCGAAGGTAACCCCAAACATTTTGAAGATGAAAAAAGAGGAATTAACGTATTAATGGGTAAAATCATAGAAGAATTACAAGGGACAAAAGCAATCATTTTGGATCTGCGCTTTAATCTAGGTGGATATGATATGGTTTCATTAGAGATCCTAAGGCATTTTATTGCAGAAGAAACTAAATTATTTTCTAAAAAAGCTAAATTGATAGATGGCTATACTGAACAACAGTTCTTCTCTGTTGCACCAGCAAAAAGGACATATAACAAACCTGTTTTCCTGCTCATAAGTCACCAAACAGCCAGCGCGCCAGAAATACTAGCTCTCAGCTCTATGTCAGTAAAAACATGACAAGGATAGGTTCCAGTACTGAAGGTATATTTTCTGATATTCTGGAAAAAAAGTTACCTAACGGTTGGATATTAAACCTTTCCAATGAAGTGTATCAGGATATAAATGGAATTTGTTATGAAAGCGTAGGAATCTCTCCAAATGTAAAAATTGATTATTCACATAATGAAAATGTTTTTATCAGAAAATTGAAAGAAAAAACAGATGGTGGAGATGAGGCTATTGAGATGGTTTTTAAATTATTGAACAATAAATAATATTTGTTATCAATTGTATCGATGGAAATGAGATATGTCACCAAATTAAATATTAAATTGATAATTTTGTAGACGATCTACAACTATTGTTCAACAAAATTATTCAGACATTCATCTTATAAATTATAATAACTGATGACTTCAGTAGTCTGGTACATCCAAGTTTAAATTTACTGTAATTTAAATAATTAATGCAATTTCATCGATGGAAGTTAAATTTTATAAACCAAAAAATAATATATTAAAAAAATATATTGAAGGTTATTATTTTTTTGTGGAAGATAAAGATTCAAAAATTTTTAGCTATCTCACCTTTCCTAACAATTACTGCATACTTTCTTTCTACAGAAATGCTTTAGGAGAATTTTCCGAAAACAGGTACGTTATCAGGGCATCAGAGCAAGAAAATATCTGGTCAAGCCTTGTAACAAAATATTCGCAACCTATTGAGATTATATATGAAAATCTCGTTCATGAGGTTACCATCTACTTCAAACCAGCAGCAATCAATCATTTCATTGATAGTTCATTACTTTTTAAAGATTATGCTATCCCAGAATTTGCTCCTTTTACTGATTATAAAGAAAAAATATCAGAAGTATTGAACGAGATAGACAGAGATAGACAGATTGAACTGTTAGAGGATCATCTACTATCACATTTTAAAAAAAAAGATTTAGGAATCACAGAACAGATTATTGAAGATATTGAAAATGATTTAAGACAAGAAGAAATTGCTAAAAAATATGATTTTACAAGACAACGTATCAATATCATTTTTTCAAAGAATGTTGGAAAATCACCTTCGGAATACAGGAAGATTCATCGGTTTAGAAATGCATTAGCAAACCAAAAAAAGAGCACAAACCTTTCAACCCTTTCTTATCAAAGTTTATTTTTCGACCAATCCCATTTTATTAAAGATTTCAAAAAATTAACTGGTTCTAAGCCCAAAGACTTCTTTAAAAAAGTAGATACGGAACAAGAAAACATCTGGTTTTTTATCTAAAGATTCCGTTTTTACAATTTGTATAATATCTGCGATTAATTCAGGAGCTATAAAAGTTGATATCTCACTGATAATAGTACAATGACATATTGAAAAAAGATTTCCTACAATAATATCTTGGTTTACTGCAACGGTTCAGAAAGAAGGTGTGTAATGAACTATTTTTTTTATATTTATAAAATATTGGTCTAAGATAGTACACCATTCATCAGAACAGATGCTGCATTAACCATTCATTTTATAGTTAAAAAATTTAAAAAATATTAAACAGAGAAGCCACTGCAAATTGCAGTGGCTTCTCTGTTTAATAATGGATTGAAATCAGTTCTTTATAAATTTGATAGTTTGTACACCCCTATCTGTGAAAATGTTGATAAGATATGCACCTTGAATTAATGAATGTAAATTGATTGTTCTCTCCCCAACCATCATCTTTTCAGATACTTTTTTGCCATCAATAGACATTATAATAACCTTGGTAATTTTCTCATTGCCACTTAAATTCAAAATATCTTTCACAGGATTCGGGTAGATCATAATTTTGGATTCACCACTAATAGTGCCAGTTCCCAAAGTCTCATTAAACGCTTTGACAGGTAAAGATGATTTAGATTCGCAAATACCAATTGTTTGAGTATCATAATAGGTCGTATCATTTGTAATTACAGTGTTGGCAGATAACTGGTTTACATGATTTGTAGCATCGTTCGACGTCGCGTACCATTTGATGTTTTGCCCATTAACTGTCAATACTGCTAATGTATCACCATTATTGAATGTTTGTGTACTTGCGCCTGTTGGAGCGGAGACAGGAGCCGCTTGCGTAATCGTAAATGTTCTCGATAACGTGCATCCGTTAGCATCGGTCACAGCCACAGTATAAGTTCCGGCCGATAAGCCATTCGCCGTTGCAGCTGTACCGCCTGATGGAAACCAAGAATATGTATAAGGAGTCGTTCCTCCCAAAACGTTAATAGTTGCTATCCCGGTAGATCCGCCATTACATGCAATATTTTTCTGTGATGCAGTGGCACTGAGAGCAGTCGGTTGTGTTATTGTTTCAGTAACAGTTGCAGTACATCCGTTGGCATCAGTGATGATTACAGTATAAGTTCCTGCAGCTAATCCTGTTCTATCTTCTGTTGTAATACCACCGCCCCAATTGAAAGTGTAAGGCGCTGTTCCGCCGGCAGGTGTCATGTTGATGGCTCCATTAGCATCCCCGTTGCAGGCAACATTAGTTACCACTGTTGTTCCGGATACTACTGAGTCAGGTTGAGCAATAGTGATAGACCTAGATATTTGTGTTGATTCACTATCCGTTATAGTGCAAACATAGGTTCCCTGAGTTAATCCAGTGGCTTTAGATGTAGTTCCGCCAAAAGGAGACCACGAGTAGTTATATGGAGCAGAGCCGCCTGTTATGTTAACTTCAGCAGTACCATTTGAACTGCCAAAACAGGATATATCAGTTTTACTGATCGTCCCTGACAAAGCCGCATTGGTTGTGAAAGTCAAATCAGATCCATAACTGGTTCCTGTCGAATTAGTGGCAAATGCTCTGAAATGTATTACACTTCCTGGTGGCAAAGATGAAACAGTTGAGCTAAAAATACCGTTTCCGTTTCCATTGCTTACTTTATTATCAGAAGTTTTAGGATCTACAGTAGTTGCCCAGACAATTCCTCTATCATTCACAGTTGCTCCACCATCGGCACTGACATTTCCACCCAATACTGCTTTTGTCGCACCTATACTGGCAGCTGCAGATGTACTGACTCTTGGTGCTGTAGAGTTACCCGCAATAGTAAATTTAAAATATTTTGTATCACCTGAACCAAAACCTAAACTGAAGTCGTATGCTACACCCCCAGGTAAAACTGTATTAATCCATTTGGCAGTATTGGCAATATCCGCTAAAATTGCCGCTTTCGTACCAGTTGCAGAACTGGGATTATATTTCACATCAGAATAGCGTGAATCAGTCATAGGGGTAAGAAAACCGACAGAATAAGTTGTACCCAAGTCATATGGTAATTCACAATAAATTGGAAGTTGTGTGGAGGGTTCAACACCGCTGGGATTTACAAACCATCCATTTGAAATGTTAGTACTATTATTCCTCAAATTATTGAAGGCGTAAATAAACGAAGGACTGCTCTCATTTCCTTGATAGATGATTAATTGGTCACCAGTCCCGGCAGGCCAGGGGTTGGCAGAAAGGTTGGTGTTGGTCCATGAGTCCGGAAGTATTGAAAAATCTCCCGCAGGAAGTGCAACGCCATCTCCTTTTGTGGGTTACTACATCATTAGTTATCTTTTCTAAAGCATTTTGATCATAGTTATCCTTACAATAAAGTACAAAACGCCGTAGGTCATATATTCATTAAAAAGATTTAACCGATGAGTTCTTTATTTTCCTCCGTTGGGCACCTATATAATTGTGATCAATTTCAGTAAGCATAACCCTTGTGCTTAATAATTCATTTTCAAGCGGGGAAAGTTTCGGGTACTTGTCAACAGGCGGCAGATTCATGTAGATCAGAGAGAAGTGAATAAATAGAAATTACAAATAGTAAGATTGAGAATATTTTTTTACTCATGGTTATGTTTAAGTTGTTTATATTTTAGAATGTTATCTGTGATAAGGGAAAATATTTGAAATGTTACCACATCATTTTTTTGCTTTATCTCGCTTTTGATTGGCAAAGCAGCTTTTATTAAAATTTAAAGATTTACATTTAGCAAATATCTATACTGTATGCAAATGTGTCAATTTTTCACAATATTGTGACATATTAAGTAAAGGTTAATAGTCTATTTTGACAATAACTTAAAGTGAATAATTCACCTTAGTTCAATACCACTCTGAATACAGATAGAACATCTCCTCCATTAATTTGGATTGGAACACGCATTATATAGCAATTCTTATAGCTCAGTACTGTGCTGCTTCATTTTGCAACAACGATCAAGCGGGTCTTTACAAAATTCTTGTTGACTTCTTCCAGGGCTCCAATAAATCGATGAATACAATCAGAAATAACATTAACTATTTGCTATCATTAAAGATGAAAGCCGTCGCAATGCGACGGCCTTCACTTTTACAAATAATAATTTAACTTAAATTATTTCTTAATAAACTTTGTGGTTTGTACACCCTTTTCAGTGACTATACTAATAATATAATTTCCTTGAATCAAATTGCGAACATTCACAGTTTTGTCATTATTAATTACCTTCTCCATTACTTTTTTACCCTCTAGCGTGAAAATAGTGACATTACTGATCTTTTCATTACCGGCAAATCTCAGTATATCATTTACCGGATTAGGATATATCATCATTTTAGCAAACTTGCCCTCATTTATAACACCTAATGTAATATCAGTAGCTTTAACTGCGAGTGATGTTTTTGATTCGCAACCTCCTATTGTTTGTGTCGCATAATAGGTAGTACCTGTCACCAGTAAAGTACTCGTAGGCAATGCGTTAGTATGATTAGTTGCATCTGTTGCAGATGCATACCATTTGATATTCTGCCCGTTAACTACTAAAGCATTTAGATTATCCCCAGAATTAAAAGTCTGTTCCGTAGCGCCCGTAGGTGCAGAAATAGGAGCCGATTGCGTAATCGTGAATGTCCTTGATAATGTACATGTATTAGCATCAGTAACAGTCACTGTATATGTTCCGGCAGATAAACCCGATGCTGTTGCAGCAGTACCTCCTGAAGGAGACCATGAGTAGGTGTATGGTCCGGTTCCTCCTGAAACGTTAATGGTTGCTATTCCTGAAGATCCACCGTTACATGCGATATTTGTTTGGGAAGTAGTAGCAGTAAGAGCTGTAGGCTGTGTTACCGTTGCATTTACAGTGGCTGTACATCCGTTAGCATCAGTGATAACTACTGTGTAAGTCCCGGCTGTAAGACCTGTTCTGTCTTCCGTCGTAACGCCGCCACCCCAGTTGAATGTGTAAGGTGCTGTTCCGCCTGCTGGTGTCAAGTTGATCGCGCCATTGGAAGCACCGTTACAAGCAACATTCGTCACTACTGTGGTTCCGCTTACTGCACTGGCAGGTTGGGTTACCGTAGCATTTACAGTGGCTGTACATCCGTTAGCATCAGTGATAACTACTGTGTAAGTCCCGGCTGTAAGACCTGTTCTGTCTTCCGTCGTAACACCCCCACCCCAGTTGAATGTGTAAGGTGCTGTTCCACCTGCTGGTGTCAAGTTGATCGCGCCATTGGAAGCACCGTTACAAGCAACATTCGTTACTACTGTGGTTCCGCTTACTGCACTGGCAGGTTGGGTTACCGTAGCATTTACAGTGGCTGTACATCCGTTAGCATCAGTGATAACTACTGTGTAAGTCCCGGCTGCAAGACCTGTTCTGTCTTCCGTCGTAACACCCCCACCCCAGTTGAATGTGTAAGGTGCTGTTCCACCTGCTGGTGTCAAGTTGATCGCGCCATTGGAAGCACCGTTACAAGCAACATTCGTTACTACTGTGGTTCCGCTTACTGCACTGGCAGGTTGGGTGATGGTAAAACTTTGTGTTTTTGTCGCGTTAGTTGCATCTGTTACAGTAACTGTATAAGTTCCAGCTGCAAGACCTGTAGCAGTTGCTGTAGTCTGAACTGGTGAAGTATTCCAGCTATAGGTATACGGAGTTGTTCCACCTGAGGCGGTTACTGTTGCTGTTCCATTAGAACCTCCGTTACAAGATACATTGGTTTGGCTAGGAGCCAATGATAGTGAACCTAAAACAATTCCCGAATCTTTTACCCACGTAAAGGCATCTAGTGCCAGATATTGAAAATTTCCTCCGGCAGTGATTTGAATCTGATCGATGACAATATTACTGTAATTCTGACCGTTAAGATTGGTCAAATCGATTAAAGTGTAACCATTGGCAGTTCCAGTCGTTGTAGTAAAGCCTGTTGTTTTGGTCTGAGCAAACTTAGTCACTCCCGAAAGTTTGCCGGTAATAGTTAGTGTACCGGCAACGCCAAGAGTTGTGTTTGCGGCTCCAGCATAGACCCAGAACCTGTTTACCTTAAAAAGATTGGAAGTTGTTTTAATGCTGAACGATGTGCCGGCAGACTGATTGCCAGCTCCTGAATTATCAATATACCTGTTATCGGCTGAAGTACCGTTCCACCCGGTACCAGGATAGGCAGCCTGAATGTCATAGGTGTTTACATTCGATATAATGTTAAATATAACACCATTGTCTGTGAAGCTTGTGCTTCCATTGGATTCCGTCTCAAACTGTTCAGTACTAGTTTGTGCAGAGACAGCATTGGTCATTGCTACTAAAAGCAACACCAACATCAAATAGAACTTTCTCATTGAATAATAGTTTTTATGATTAATAATGTTTAAAATTAACATTATTTTTAATATTTTAGACAAAATAATCACTTATTATTAAAAATCACGAAATTAATTTATTTTATCAATAAGCTTTATACAAAATCGAAATTTTATTAATAATATTCATTTTTTTTTAAGAATCATTATATTAGAAAAAAGTTAAAACTTCGTTTCGAAAAGCATCGTTTATTTATTAAGAAGCAAATGTTAACAACAAAATTTTTACAAATTGTATGAGCCATCTCAAATTATAACATAGATAAATTGTGCCTTGTTAATTAAAATGGTTTACATAAAGGCTTACACTAGCAAACTGTTTCTTCAGTATATGGGTATTTTGTATTAGACCGACTTACTTGATTGCATTTTGTAAAAAGCTCGCCCCTCAACAATGATGTTGTATTTTTTTATAATAAGTTATGCTAGTACTTTCCTGTAAAGATTTCTTAAAGATTCTTACATCTGGAAATAAAAATTGAGGACACGGAAATGCAATATTGGAATTTAATGGCATCCGTATTTTGTGATAATGCTAGCTTACCATGTTAAAATAAGAAAGAAATTAAGGTCTATCTCTGACATGGTCTAAAAACGCTTATGATTTAAAAAAAAGAACAATCAAAATATTTAATATACAAACTTTAAAACCTGACAGTCAGAAAAATAACACCTATAAAGATTGATATTTCGACACCTGAATCAAAATCACAGTAAATTTTGTACGTTTGTCATTTTTATGAGTTTTCATGGATATTAATTTTTAGTAAAAAATTTTGTCGGGGACTTGCTTATGATCCATTTTTGAACCGTTCATTTTTGCTAAAGGATGTGCTAGATCATTAGAAATTCAATTTAAAATCCACATTGTAATAAAATAATCTCGTTGGTTCGTGCCTCCAGTAAAACTCTACCAAGATGCAAAGCGCCCAATATAAGACGACGAAAAGGATTGGATTGTCATAGGCTTGCTTCAGTAGTCCAAAAATTCTTCTCTTACTATAAATATGCTTTGGTCTTCGTCCACTCGATTATCTTGATTGTCTAATAAATTGTTATCTTTACGTTGTAAACTTTATTAAGTTTGGGGTAATATATCAACTGTATAACTAGTACAATGTTCAAATAAACCTTTTGTTAGTAATGAATGAAGATAGAACATCAAAGAAACTACTTCAACTGTTGGAAAATGATCTCGCAGTAAGGGCAAGATTAGTGAACGAAAATAATTTAACAGGCGTTTACCATCCCGAGATGGAAGAGGTTCATAAGGACAATGCAGACGAACTCAGGCAAATTATAAAGGAAATTGGTTTCCCTGGTATATCCAAAGTGGGAAAAGAGGCCAGTGAAGCAGCATGTCTTATCATTCAGCATTCCATAGCGGAACCGGCATTCATGAAGGCCTGCTATCAACTGATGTTAGAAAATGAATCGGATATCAACAAGAAGTATCTGGCATATCTCCATGATTGTATCCTTTATTTTGAAGGAATGCCACAGAGGTATGGAACACAGCTTAATTCTGATGGGACAATATATCCGGTCATTGACGTAGAGCAGCTAAACGACCTGCGGTTACAATATGGTCTGACGCCGGTATCTCAGGAAGACATGGGACATATTTTACCAACAGAAGATATCGAATGGCTTGAAGCTCAGAATTCTGGTTACACTCAATGGAGAAATAAAGTGGGTTGGAAATCACGACCTTAAGTTTTACGACAATTGTCATTGGTTTTAAGAAACTTTTCGGGATTAGACTATATCAATGCACATCTTTATAGCTCATATTCTGCATGACATTAGCCTAAAAAATCTTGTTAGCATCGTCTTTAACATAGTTTCTAAAATCAGTTTAGATTCAATTAAATCTATTTATCTTAGGAAATATAATTATATCCTATTTCTTTTGAAGAAGTTATTAATGGCAAATCCCCAAGTGTTTAGAAGTCAAGCTTTCTAATTGTTCAATACTGAATGGTTTCGAAATATAATCATCAGCTAAAGCCTGCCTAGCAAGATTTTCAATATCTTTATTGGTTGTCATATAAATCACGGGGATGGTTTTGAATTGTAAATGTGACTTTAACAGCCTTGTGGCTTGGATGCCTCCAATAGTTGGTATCCAATTATCCATAAAAATAATATCGGGACGAATCTCCTCAACCTTCTGAATGACGTTTTGTGTGGAAGAACAAACCTCAACAGAATAATATTGCTCTTCGAAAAGAAACTGAGCAAAATCGAGCAAAGCTAAGTCATCGTCAAATATTAAGATTGTTTTCTTTGTCATAACGTTGGTCAATTGATGGGACTGGGGTGATAAAAAAGTTTAATTATCAACTATAGAGAATTGGGTTTGAGAGTATAGAATGTTCTATCCGTAAAAAATATAAAACCCTACATAATACCAAGAGGATGTCTAATATCATGATGTCAAAACAATTTGTAATTGGTGGTAAAGATAAATATTAAAATCGGCTATTGCCTAAAAAACAAGACTAATAAAAAAAGAAAAGGACATTCTACTCCATGACATTGAACTCAAACATTAAGATACATTAATATGATAACAATTAAATTACGCTTCATTATAACTTAATTTCCAAAAACTTATCTTTCTTCTCAGTAAAAATCCCAATTTCTCATAAAGCCTGATGGCATTAGCATTATTTTCAGCGACATGCAGTTATGGAATTTTCGACTCATTGAATATTTGCTCACAGGCATGAGCGATCAACTGCTTTGCATATCCTCTGCCTGCATGGTTGGGATGAGTCACGATCGCACTTAATTCAGTGTATCCGTCCATCTTCATTCTTTCGCCAGTCGCTGCAACCAACTGATTATGTATATAAATACCATAATAACTTCCTAAAGAAGCAGTTTTCTCTTTGAAATATCCCGGCTGTACAAAGTTAACAAGCTTAAACAACTGCTCTCTTTGCTCCTCAGTATGAAGTTCAATTATATTTTCGGTAATTTCAGTGTCAATCCTTTGATCAAGTATTATCTGATCGCACGCAATTCACCTTCTAATCTTACATTTTGATTGATTGGAGGTCGATTCCCGATTACAAAAAAACGATCTGCAAGTGATGCGTATGTTGCAATTCCCAACTCAGCATTTTCAATGGTCAAAGCACCAGCGAAAGAGCAATAATCAGGATTGTAAAACTATATTACTTCATAGTCGATTCCGAAATCTTTATGGGTTTCATTTAAAGAGTGCCATGCTGGATTGTCCAGTTTAAAAATTCGCATATAAAAAATAGTTCTTGATCTTTAGAGCATAATATACTAGGGGTACTATACCTCTATCTGATAAATCCTGGATTGTTCTTCCCACGGATGGTAACCTTGTCCGATATATTTGAAGCCATATGTTTTATACAGACCAATGTGACTCGTACAGAGATTCAGATATTTGAATCCGCCTTTTTTGGTAATGATTTCAGCCTGATTAATCAACAGCTCGCCATAGGAATTCCCTCTATGCTCCTTATCGATAAAAAGGACGCAGACCATGGATATAGATTCATTCTGCTTATAAAATCATCCGTGATCAGCCCAGCGCATGCGATGAACTCACCTTCCCTTTCAAGAAGATACCATTGGGGTAAAGATTGTTCGCCCCCAATGCTGTTTGAAATAAAATCTTCATAGATTACAAGGGAAATTTCAGACCAGTTTTTTTGGAAATAGTGGATGGCCTTGTCTTCATATTCAGGATTTTGTCTTACAGATATTATCTTCATTTTCTCTCGATCGCTCTCATTAATGCTATAATCGTAAATATACAAAATTTTTAATTTTTGAGAGATTACTTAATCCACTCGACACGTTTATGATAAATCATGAATCCCTTTTCCCTAGGATCGCAAGAATTACTTTTATAAAGACAGATCATATCTTTATAGAGGTTATAATATTTAATTTGACATCTTTTGTCCATACTCATAAAGATTGATTATTTTTCAATACTTTTGCTTAACGCTTTAGGGGTATTCTGAAAAGAATTGAGAGAGTCCCTTTGAACCTGATACGGCTTA
>NZ_FRAM01000004.1 GCF_900142325.1 Epilithonimonas mollis | reverse complement strand
TTACTCGCGTCAGGATTATCCATGGGAATATCCTCTATATCATTCTGAGACTTGAAAACGCCAAAAAGATCCCATACCTGTATCAGGTTCCGGTTGTGAGGAATTACATCAATGTCGACAGGTCCATCGTCGGAGATATCATGACTAAATACAAATACATCTTCAATTAATCATTATGGAAACAGTATTGAAAAAAATACAGCTGTTACAACTTATGTTCGCCTGCTTTTTGATGTTCGGACAGGTCAGTGTGAAGAGGCTGAACGATCCTTCAATTGTAGCACAGCACAAACGGATGACCTTTGAAAGCTGGGGCGACTGGCGGCCATATCCGAAATATTTCCTGGGTATCCAGACCAATTTCGCTTATGCAACGGTTTGGGGGATGTGGTCTCCGAGCATCAACAGACATTATAAAGAAGGAGCAGATATACGTCCTTTGAAAACTAGCGGTGAACAAAATCTACGTTTCGCACAGCTAAAATTCCAGGAAGAAGACGCTAAGAAGATCAATGCTGCATCCGATACGATCTACAAAAGAAGTGTTCAGGATCTGGCACACTGGACTTCGGCCACAGTCGATGCAGACCCGCTATGGCTGCTCTATTACAAAAGAATGCTCAAACCGATCACCGAATTTCCGGACACGCCGCAGAACTTTACCGAATGGCGACTGAATGACGAACCAACTTACGAAGCACTCAAAACTACCGGCACCTTAAAAAGATTACAGGAAGAACTGGACCTGATCAAGGAAAAATATTCCATGTCGCGCTCAATAGATATGCCGAGAGGAAAACGCTTCATTATGTATCACGAAACGCTGATCCGGTGGCGGACATTTGTGAAGGAATTGAGAAGGTACAATAACCGAACGATGCTGCTTCTCGATTATAAAAACATCCTGAATAGCCATTTGCCAACCGCATTGCCAACACCATGGACACCCGCTTCAGACAAGGGAATTGTTCAAAATGTCATACAGCAATATAAATATCGATATTAGAGATGAATAAAAATAGAAAATTAATTTTTTGCCTTTGCGCAATAGTACTTCCAATAATGGGCTTTGCGCAGACCGATGGTGATTACAGCAACCTGCTTCAGTTTCTGAAGGGTGATGGCGCCTTTGAAAAGTGGTTTATGGAGGTCTTCACCAAGCTGGACACCAGTATTCAGGACAGCGCTCAAGGTTCCGCACTTGTAGGAAGAGCCATCGGAGGGCTCGGTGCATTGATGTATCTCGGTTATATGGGCTGGCAGATGGCCGCCGGAGACCGGGAATGGGAAATTACCCCGATGCTTAAACCGATCCTTATTGGATTTACCTTAGTCTATTGGACGGGATTTGTCAATCTGATACAGGCACCATTCGAGGCCATCGCCGAACCCGGCATTGCTATTTTCAGCGATATCGAATCCGAGGTCAATGACCTGAGGGTTCAGCGGTTCAAAAAACAACAGCAATTGTTGGATGCGGTCATTAAGCTCAATGCCGAGGAAGATGCCAAGCAGGAGATCATTAACAATACTTCAAAAGATGCAGACGATTCGTGGTTTGATATCAGTGACGGAATTGATAAGCTGCTGCAGCCTATCAAGGAATGGCAGATCAGGATGCAGTTCCAGATGCAGAAACTGGTCGCCGAGGTGATCGAGTTTGTCTGCCTTTCCATTCTCAGGATTTGTGTTTACCTCATATTCTTTATCCAGAAGATCTGGGCATATATTCTCATCATTTTAGGTCCCATTGCAGTCGGAATGGCCCTCGTTCCGGGCTTTGAAAATTCGTTGTACAGCTGGGTATCCAAATTCATCAATATCAACCTTTACACATTTGTGGCCTACACCATCATCAATATTGGACAGCAGCTTATTGCTTCAGGCTACACGATGGAGATCGAACGTTACGATACTTTACTCACAAACGGAACAGTGACCAACCTGGATGCCTTAATGGTCTATGTCAGTAATTCCGGGATGATCTACAATCAGCTTTTTACCTGTGTTGCTTACATCGTGACGGGTATCGGGGTGTTGATGACCCCGACAATTGCTGATACGATTGTAACTGCAGGCGGAGCGGGTGCGATGACAAAAATGAAAAATGCGGCCGGAAAAGTGGTAAGTAGTGCCAAAACAGCGGTACTGACTGTGAAAACAGGAGGTGCAGCAGCAGCGGCATCGGTTGCCAGATCAGCTGCGTCAGGTACTGCTTCAGGTAGGGTGAGTAGTGCAATGAATAACAAAAAGAAATAAAGATGCTTATCAAAAATATAGAACAGCGAATCAAGATCAATAAGATCGTTTCATTATCGGCTATTGGCTTTGCCATATTCATTGTCATTGCCGGGTTTTTCTTTTCCTATCGGATGATCCAGGATTCCCGCAAATCTATTTATGTTCTGGATAATGGGGTTCCGGTATTGGCTAAGCAAACGGATGTCCTATTGAACCGGCCGGTTGAATACAAAGCCCAGATCGAATTGTTCCACCGCCTTTTTTTCACATTGGCTCCCGATGATGCCTACATCAAGGAGAACATTCAGAAGTCTCTGTATCTCATTGATGACAGCGGAAAGAAGGAATATACCAACCTCAAGGAAAAAGGATTTTACAACCAGATCGTAGCTTCAAGCTCAATGGTCAGCATCCACGCCGATTCGATTACCCTGAATATGGAGCAGAACAAATTTCAATTCTTCGGAAAGCAGATGATCACCAGAAAATCTTCGGTTATCACTCGGAAGCTGGTCACTGAAGGATTTTTTGAGGACATCATCCGAAGCCCCAACAATCCTCACGGAGTTCTGCTGAAGAACTGGCGCATCATCGATAACGAGGAACTCTCCAATCAAACCAAAAATTCGTATTAAAATGAATGCTTTTACAAAACAAACCGGACAGAAATGGCTGGAGCGCGTGGCTAAAAATCCGAAAAAGTTCTTTGTGTATTCGATGATCTTTCTTTCGGTCTCATTCATAGGCTCGCTGATACAGGGAATTTTCTTTCCTTCCCAAAAGACCTTTACCATCAAAGCTCCGGTTCTCTATTCCAATAATGGGATCAGTCAGAATACAGCTTCTGTTCAGGATAGGGAAATGGAAAAGATCGTCAATGAGCTGAAATTGCTGAAAGAAAAAAGAGACCGGAATGCTTTACAAAAAGAGGACAGCCTGAGAATAGAGTTTCTATTTAACCGATTCCAGCAGTTAAAAAATAACCGGTAGCACCGGAGGCAATTTATCTAAAAATCAAAACGCAATGAAGAAAATTAATTTCAAACAGAAAAAATATGTGCTTCCGCTCTTGGCTTTGCCGTTCCTGCTTCTTTTCGGCTACGTCGGTGCGGAGTTCACCAAAAAGGATAAACCTAAAGACAAACCCAAAGAACTTTCCCTTTCACTGGGAGAAACCAAGGATTCGATTATGAATAAGAATGATGCCTACGATGCATTTTTCAAAAAAGATGACAACCGTACGATGTTGGGAGGACTGGATAAGGAACAAGACAGTCTCTTAAGTTATGATGACCAATTGTCGTTAGCACAAAAAAGAAAGATTGATTCCCTGCAAGCGGTATCCTCAAGACAGAATCAATACCAGGCCAAAGGAAATCCTTCATCCTACTATGACCCAAAGCAGCATAGTGAGGATAAGGATTACAAAAGGTCGGCAGAAATAATCCGGATGCTCAATGATAAATCGTATGGAAATCAGGAAAATAAATACGCTGATACACCAAAAGAAAAAAATCAATCTGTCCAGCCAGATCCCGTCAAATACCTAAAAGAACAGATGCTTGTCATGGATTCCCTGGAAAAAGCCAGAGACCCGGAGTACCAAAACAAACTGGCGGCAGAACAACGGCTCAAAGCCAATAAGGAAAAGATGGAAGAATTTCTTAATTCGACCTTCAATGTCAGCAAATCAGGAATCAACAGTGTGTTCAATGCATTCTATAAAGAGCAGGAAAACAGCTTTATCAAAGCGGTCATTGACGAAAACAATAAAGGCTTTCTCGGCAGCAGAATCAGGTTCAGACTATTGGAAGATATTTTTGTGGGCAACCGTAAAATTAGTAAAGGTTCCATTCTCTATGGGCAGATCTCCGGATTCTCCATGCAAAGGGTTGATCTTAAGATCATATCAGTGTTCACCCACGGAGAGATTTTTCCGGTCAACCTCTACATCTATGATGTGGACGGGATGAAGGGTTTGTATGTTCCCCAGAGTGTATTCCGCGATATGATCCGTGAAATGGGCAGCAATTCAGTTCAGGGAACACAAATGGATATGGGCGGACAGGGATTTTTTACCAGCATCGGTTCCAAATTGTTCACATCCACTTCCAAATCAATTGCTAATCTCATCAAAACCAATAAAGCGAAACTGAAATACAATTCCTATGTATTCCTGATCGACGAAAAACAGCTTAAAGAATCACAAAACCAGCAAAATAAATAAAATGATGAAAACCTTACTATACAGCCTTCTGCTGTTCACCGCACCATTGTTAACTGCCCAGACCGCCACCCCTGAGCAGATCATTTCTGACCTATCGGAACTTGAGATCACGGAAGGGATCAACCTTCACATAATCTCACCGGAACCCATTCAATATGTTGATCTTTCCACTGAGAAACTGACCGGAGATCTCCCTGCCAGCAATATCGCAAGAATTAAAATTACCGATAATACTATATCTAATAAGGACAAAAAGAAACAATCCATCCCTTTTTTCAGTGGAGATACAGTGGGGATTATAACGGTTGTCGGTCAGTCTTTCATCGCGCAGTATAAAGCGGTCTATAGAAGCCCCGATAACCTTAATACCATTACCAACATCCACATTCAGCCTGATGCCATGCAGCCTATCGAGTTTGACAAAATGATCTTCTCAAACCGCGAACTCAGACAATTTGCCTTGGACATCATTCAGAAGAACGCTGACAAAAAGCCTGTCAGAATAGAAAACAACCTGAATCTCAGTATGCAGCTTAACAATGTATATGTCATGGGTGATTACATCTTTCTGGATATGACCTTTAAAAATACTTCCAACCTGAGCTACGACTTGGAAGCCCTCAAGTTTTCCATAGAAGATAAAAAGATCCATAAGGCAACCAACAATCAAAGCATTGAAATGACCCCAGTATTTCAGCTGAATCCTCAAAAACATTTCAGGAAAAACTTCAGAAATATTTATGTATTCAAAAAATTTACCTATCCGAACTCCAAGGTGATGATGATACGGCTGATCGAAGAACAGCTATCCGGAAGGACCATCGAAATGAAAGTGAACTATTCGGATATTCTTAAAGCAGATACCTTCTAGCAGGCTAGGCCTGACCTAATTTTTTAACTAAAAAAAAATGCAAGAACAACAACATCAGATAAAGATCTACGGATTCCTACAAAAGGCGGTTTATGCGGTCGTTGTATTGGATTGTGCATCTCTTTTTTACCTGAATGCAAATGTTCCGGTAATCTCCAATCTATTGAAGAACTTCTCGAAGATGAGCTTTATATATCCACCCATTAATGCCAAGTTTGCCACACTCATTTTGATCGGATTGGTTGCTATCGGAACGAAGGCTAAGAAAAAGAAAGATCTCAATGTAGCAAAGGAAATCATTGCTCCAATGGTATTGGGACTGGCAATGATGTTTTGCGCCTTATTTTGGCAGAACGAAGCAGGAAATACAGAACTTTCGAAAGTATTTCCCGGGATGAACCTGTACCAGGTCATCTATGCGAGTCTCTCTTTTCTTGGGGCTGTTATCCTACAAATGGGTGCAGACAGCATCTCTAAGCTAATGCAGCAGAAAATGGGGAAAGACCGATGGAATGTCGAGGAAGAATCTTTTGACCAGAATAGGGAACTGGTCAATACCGAGACAAGCATTAATATTCCTTACTTATTCAGATATAACGGTAAAATCAATAAGGGCTGGATCAACATCAACCCGTTTCGGGGTACGACCGTAATCGGAACACCGGGAAGCGGAAAGTCGTTTGGGGTGATCAATCCGGCCATCCGCCAGATGATTGCAAAAGGCTTCTGCTTATGCATTTATGATTTTAAGTTTCCAGACTTAGCGAAGATCGCCTATTATAATTATCTGATTAAAAAAAGTAGAGAATCGAAATACAACTATCAGTTTCACATCATAAACCTAAACGAGGTTGAAAGATCTAAACGGGTCAATCCGTTTCATAAAAAGTATATCCAAACTTTGGCGGAAGCACAGGAAATGGCAGAATCAATGGTGTCTTCATTACAGAAAGGCGGAAGTAGTTCCGGCGGAGGATCGGATGCGTTCTTCACCCAATCTGCGATCAACTTCCTGTCATCCTGCATTTATTTTTTTGCTACTCTGGAAAACGGGAAATATTCAGACCTGCCGCATATCCTCTCTTTTATGAATCGGAGCTATCAGGAAATCTTTGACACGCTGTTTACTAATGAGGAAATAGGGTCATTGCTTTCTCCCTTCAAAACAGCGTATGATAACAAAGCTTTTGATCAACTGGAAGGACAGATCGGAACACTAAAGATATTTCTTTCCAGGTTAGCAACTAAAGAAAGTTTTTGGGTGTTTTCAGGTGATGAAGTGGAACTGAAAATTACTGACAGGGAAAATCCGTCCATCCTGATTTTAGCCTCAGACCCCGGTACGCAAGATATTAATTCCGCATTATACTCATCGGTTTTAAACCGCACTTTACGCCTGATCAATTCCAAGCACAACCTGCCGGGAGGTATTATTGCCGATGAATTTCCAACCATTTATATCCATAAGATCGACAATGTTGTTGCTACAGCTAGAAGCAACAGGGTCGCTGTATTACTAGGGCTTCAGGAAATTCCACAGCTTCGGCAATTTTACAAAAAGGAAGTAGCAGACACTATTTCTGCCATTGTCGGAAATATTCTATCCGGTTCGGCAAGAGATAAAAATACGTTGGACTGGCTGGAAAAACTGTTTGGAAAAATCAAGCAGAAATCTTACTCACAGTCCATATCACAACAGGGAACAACGACCAGCATCAATGAGAAAATGGACCACATGATTCCGGCCGGAAAAATAGCCGCATTAAAAACCGGGGAAATGGTTGGGATGATCGCGCAAGGGGAAGAAAACGACACCGACGAATACAAGACATCAGCGATTCACGGAAAGATCAATCTGGATATGAAAGCCATTAAAGAAGAAGAGCGAAACTATGCTCCGATGCCGATCTATTATTCATTTCTGGATAAAAGGGGAGTTAACCGCAAAGAGGAAGTACTGATGAGCAATTTCCGGAAGATCAACAAGGAAGTGGAGCTCATCGTGAATGAATTTATAAAATCAGCCTCATGAAAACGCTTACAACATACTGCTTTATCGCCTTGTTTTTTTCTTTTCATTGCTTTGTGTATGGGCAATTCAATACCCTTATACCCATCCAGCCTAAGAAAACAGAGAATCTTCCAATTGTGGAGAAGACGGATGAGACTAAGGATTTGAAGCAGAAAAGCGACAAAAAATTCTGGAAGGCTATTTTTAACACAACCTCCAAAGCAGACCTGAAAAAAGAACTGGATTCTTTGAAAACAATGATCAAAGAGAATTCAGAAAATAACAACAAAAAATGGAGAATACAAAAAATCCAGGATTCGCTGATTTTACAGCGCCAAAGTCAGGTAGTTATTAATGAACAAAAACGAACTAGTAATCTAACAAAGAATGGCTTTGAAAATGAAACCGGAGAACTGAAGTTATCAAAGATCGCAATGCCATTAAGCAGGCCTGTCTCCGTGACATCGCCTTATGGAATGAGAATACATCCCCTGCTTGGAAGAGCCAGAATGCATAATGGTATTGATCTTAAAGCTCATTATGAGAATGTGTACGCCGTGATGGACGGAATGGTTACTGCAACAGGATGGGATCCAAAAGGCGGTGGAAATTACATCAAAGTAAAACATTACAACCGGTTTGAAACGTCTTACCTGCATCTCTCAGAATTCTATTACAGAACAGGAGATTTGGTAAAAGCGGGATTTATCATTGCCAAAAGCGGCAATACCGGAAATTCTACCGGTGCGCACCTGCATTTTGCGGTCAGAGAGAATGGGAATTACATCAATCCTATCCGTTTTCTCAATGACCTTATCGAAGCAAATCATTGGCTTGCTGCATCTTATTAACACTAAATAGTCTTACACTCTAACATAAAAAACATCATCATATGGAAAATCACAATTTACCGACCGAAGACCTCAAAACCTATGGCATCATCAACGAAGACCTTACATTTTCCCAAAAGTTAAGTCCTGACGACGTCCAGAAGTTTCTGAGGGGCTATACCATCGTCGCTGATAATGACAGGAACCGTGCTACTTTTCAGCTCACCGATAACAATACCCAGCTGAAGGTCATCTTTCTGGAACGGGACAAAAGCCTTTCGGAAATTCTAAAAAAAAGCAAGGATCAAATTCAGTATTCTGAAACAAGGGCACAATACAATGACAATGGGAATTCTACACGATTAAGCTTTTCAAAGCAGGCTTTTGTTTTTGATGAAGAAACCAACACTGTAAAGGAATTAGATCTTATCAAAAACGCTCCTGATCTCACCGCCATTATTGCTGATAAAAAAGACATACAGGAGCTAAACCGCTATAAAAACGAACTGCAAAATCTGAAAAATTTCCTGTACGATAAAATAGACTTATATCCTGAAATTGCCAAGGAAATCAGAAATGATATAAACATCATTTCGGGTGAGATTGATACCGTAGATGGAATTTCACAAGATATGGGTCAAATGAAAAAGCGAGCAAAATCTAATATTCGGTTAAATGTAGATGACCCAGATCTATACGATAAGGCTAACAGAATGGTCGAGGAAAGTGGGGAACAGGAAGAAGATTTACAAAAGTCAAAACGTAGAGGAAGATAAGTTTTTATATAGTCGTGATGATGAAAAGTAATGAAATTTTATATTCTTCGGGGAATAATGACGAATGCCATACCCCCAGATATGCGGTAATACCTATCCTCAGATATATACCGGAAAATAGTGTTGTCTGGTGCCCATTTGATACACAAAAAAGCGAATTTGTAAAAGAGATCAGCAAAACAAATAAAGTCGTGTTTTCGCATATTGATAGTGGTCAGGATTTCTACACATATGAACCTGAAAACTGGGATATTATCATATCGAACCCTCCTTTTACCAACAAAAGAAAAATTTTTGAAAGATGTCTGAATTTCAATAAGCCTTTTGCATTATTGATGTCAAATACCTGGTTAAATGATGCTGCGCCCAAACAACTTTTTATGCAAAAGGAGTTGCAATTGCTGATGTTCGATCAAAGAATCAAATTCAATTGTAAAGGAATAGTAAACAATAAGATTACCTATAGCAGTAGTTACTATTGCTGGAATTTTTTGCCTAAGCAATTAATAATGGAAAAAATTAATGAAACGAAAGCCAACTGCAATAATTAACTCGTTTTATTCTGTCGTTAGTTACGCTGTTGTGATTGAGATGTACTCTCGAAAGAATAAGAATAAAAGGAATTTTAGAGGATAGAACAATTTTAATGTTTTAATAAATTATAAAACGCAAATGGAAAAAGAATTGTCATGGTTTGAAAGGATAATTACTCCAAAAACCAAAGCCTATAAAGATTTTGTAAAAGAAATGGAAAGCACACCTGCTGAGTTGTTCTTTCAAGATGGAGAAAAGAAATTTTCCGATAAGGAGAGAAAATTTATGCAGATCTACAAATCAAAAGAGAACGGATTCAGTGCAAGCCAGCCCTATAGTGTGAAGATTATCTCAAATTCAAATAAGGAGTTTCCCGTAGAAATTGATATTAAAAGCACTTCCGGACTGGTTCAATTTATCGGAAAACAGGAAGCAAATACTAAAGTCTTAATCATTCAGGATAATAATGCTTTTACAGAAATATATGTAGATAACGAAGCGGCAAAACAGAAGTTCCTTTCCGATATATGGGCGAAAGAGTTGTATGACAGGACTGATTTAAGTTTAAAATTGACCAATACACAAATTGACGAGCGGCAGGCTTTGCATTATCACAATTATAAAATTGAAATAAAAAAAGAAGGTGGTAAACTCTTTTCAGATATAGATTTCGAAGAAAATCTAATCAAC
This sequence comes from Epilithonimonas mollis, assembly GCF_900142325.1. GTDB lineage: Bacteria > Bacteroidota > Bacteroidia > Flavobacteriales > Weeksellaceae > Epilithonimonas > Epilithonimonas mollis. Next base: position 326,623 of record NZ_FRAM01000004.1, on the reverse strand, counting down.
GTGTCCGATTTGCCTAAGGGGTGGAATTGGAATGATTATGAATACGGGAGTGGTTCCCTGGTGAGTCCAGATGGGCACAGCTATTACAGTTATGATCTCCAAACTCAGGAATACCATTTATCGTTTGGTAATAATGAGTGGACCGGTATTGTAAAACAAGGTGAAACTCCAAAAAGCCTGAATGAATTTAAAATCTTTGCAGAAAATGATATTATAGAAAAAGCTCAATTACACCTTCTTTCCCCAAAGCTTTCTGAAGAAGCTTTACATGATCTGCTAAATCACAAAAATATTGAAAGAGACAAAGAATTTCTTCTGGGAGATTTAAATATCACCCAATATCAAAGAGAGAGTTACTTAGAAAAGATGGAATTCGGAATGACGAGCGGAGATTATACTCTGACTGAACAACAATTGAGACAATTGCCTGATTTCATTGATGGATACCACCTATCTAAGAATGATAAATACGAACTTGCTTACGGCCTGCTACAAAAACAGCATTATGCAGAAGCCTATTCCATATTGCCGGGAGGTGGAATAGTCAAAATGTTCCTGGATGAAGAAGGGGTATCTTCATACAGGTCATTATCAATTGATGAAATAAAATATAACAATCAAAATCCAAAAATTATGGAAACACAAAAAGATTTCGACCAGGTACAATACCTGAAAGACCAGATGAAGTATCTTGGTTTCGGTGAAGGCGAACAACTTCATAAAGATTTAGAAAATGGGATCAACGCTAAAAAGCAACAGTTTGAAATTAAAACCGGTTCGGACAGAGTATTGCCCGGTAATAAGGTGGATTTTACACTGAACTTCAACAAAACCGATAGAGGTGGTATTTTTCTCAATTCGTATCATGCCAAGCTTACAAGCGAGAACAATGAGGAGCGCTCTCACAATTTTCATATCAGAGGAGAAAATAGCTTTACAGCGAAGGAGGCTATCAACCTTTTGGAAGGACGGAATGTAAAGATTGAATTTCTTAATCCAAAGAGTGAACAGGTAGAGCCTGCCTTTGTTCAATTTGATTTCTACCAAGCCAAAACAGAAAAGGGCAATTATTATTTCCAGAATTTCTACAAAAATTATGGCGTCGATACAGCCAAAATCGTTGAGAAAGCGGAGTTGGTGTTTGATAAACCGGAATGGAAAGAAAATGTCATAAAATCTTTAGAGAAAGGAAATATTGTCAAAGTAAAATTCAAAAAGGATGATTCGGTCATGGAAGGCAAAGCTGTTCTTGATCCTCAAAACAAAAACCTTAAACTTTATGACAACGATATGAACCGCCTGAATACCAACAAGCCTTTGGAAGGGCTGGAACAGGATCATAAGCACGAAAAAAATAACGTGAAAGAGCAAAGCATCAAACGTTAATAGAAATACCTGACCATTATGCGAAGGCGGTGGGTCTGATGATCTGCCGCTTTTTTAAAATTAAACACGATGAAAATAAAATTGACACTATTATCTTATGCTGTAATGTTAGGCTTAAGTTCCTGCCGAAAAGAAATTAAACCGGATAAAGGCGGCATTGATATCTTTTCCAATGTCTATTTCAATGCTTCCAAGGGACTGGACCAAATGCAGAGTTTCCATATTTCCAAAATGAGCTATTCTGAGGATGATTTGATAGAAATCGTTCCCGACCGAAGCTTTCCGGAAGTTAATAAGCAACTTTATTTTATCAATGATTCTCTATGCTATTCACTGGGTTCTGAAAGAAAGAACGCAATATTTTCGGAGGTCGTGCTAAAACAAGAGCCATTGCTTGTATGGCAGAAGAAAGAAGGTGCTGTTTTCTCAAAAGAATGGATTCCGAATTACAGGAATAGAAGGAAATTATCTGACACTGTTTTGTTCGGTAAACAATATAAACGTTTCGAGATCAATTCGCCCTGGAACTACACCCGGTTCTATATCTATCCTACCGACACTATTCTTCCGTACTCATTGTACCGACACGCTGAAATAGATTATCGCGGACGGCTGGAACGTATTGACTCTTACAATAAGAAGAATGACATTTTTGTCACGCTTCAGTTGATTCCGAGAAAAAACTGGGACGAGCCGGCCCAGGAACTATTTGAGTTTAATCGTTTTGTAACACGCACAAAAAATGAGTGAGCCTATAGAAATAAATGATGACATTACTGTCATTGAAGGAAGTAAAAACGAACTGATCCTTTTTGGAAAAAATGAGGATGCTAAGTCGTTCCAAAAACTGTTAGAGCTTAACGGGCAATCCAATACAAGAACCCTTGTTACGCTCAATGCGGTTACGAATGCAAAAAAATTCCTCAGCAGATTCAAGTATTTCGAAGGCAAGATCTTTTTGTGTCTTGAAGCAAACCGGACAGACGATGCAGCAACGCTCAAAATCCTGATGGAATTTAGGGACAAGAATATCAAAGACATCCGGAAAATGTATGAGATATCCGCCAATGGAAATAAGAACCTGGCTCAATATCTTCAGAACAAATTAAAGAATCTTCATAAAAACAGTAATTTAGTCAAATCAAAAGAATCAGAAAATGCCGGCAGTAAAATTAGATCAAAAGGAATATCCGACACTCAGCACCTGGGATCCGAATTTTCTGGAAGAGATTCTGGAAAACCTTTGCAGGACATCCAATCCCAACAAAACGGAAATAACGACAGAGGACAAAATGTGGACAGCTCAAATGCTGGAAATGGACCTTCAGGCGCAAAGCGGAGCGATCACAAACCCGGAGAACGAGGAAGAAGATCCACTGACGGAACACAATCTCAGGATGCTGAAGAAAGACCTTCCGTGGGCAGAATCATATTCGGGCGAATTGCACCCGACACAGGAAAATCCGAAGGACAAGTCCCCAAGATAACCAATAATTCTGCAAATGTTGCAGAATTAGGCGGTCTTATCGCAAAATATAATGGTCAGAAGCTGACCAACCAGCAAGTTGCAGAAGTCGTTTCCGCAGCTTGTTTTATTTCAATTAACAAAGAGGTTCTTTTTAAAGATGGCATCGCCATCACCGAAGAACTAAAAGATATCTGCCATCAGTTTAAAAGCGGCGGTGTCGCAAAAGAAGGTCGCGGTATTCTTGACGAGTATTACACGGATCAGAAAATCGTAGAGGCTGTCCGGAACCTAATCAAAGACCACTTTAAAAACAGGAAGGAACTAAGCGTTTTAGAACCGAGCGTGGGGACGGGCGGCTTCTTGTATGCAGCTAATGGACTTGCTTCTAATGCAACTATTTCTGCCTTTGAGATCAATGAGACCACAGCGAAGATCGCGAAAATACTCCATCCTGAAGCCAACATAAATCTCCGTTCTTTTGAAACTGAATTTATTGACGAGAAGGGAAACAAAAAGGATTTTTCTCAGCAATACGATTTTGTAATCGGAAATCCGCCTTATGGCGAACATCGTGGTCTCTATAAAGGGTTGGGTGAGGAACCCAAACTTTCCAAATACGAAGATTACTTTGTCAAACGCAGCCTTGATGTTCTGAAAGACGATGGAGTCCTGGCAATGGTCCTTCCGTCAGGCTGGCTCAACCGCAAGAGAGATCTTGAAAATGCTGAATTGGTCAAGGCTTTCCGATTACCAATCGGAGCTTTTGCAGGAACACAGATCGGAACGGATATCATTATTCTTAAAAAATCCTCTCAAAAAATTAATCGGGATATCTCCGCTTATTTTGAAAAAAATCCAGGAAACATTTTGGGTGAGATCCGTGAGAAATCGAATCGTTTCGGACGTATGGAGCTATACGTCCACGGAAATCTGGATGAAGCATTAGCCAGGCTGCAGAGACTTGAAACGAACAAACAAACCGAAAGAATAGGGAATCTCTTTGAAGACCTGCTTTTTGAGAATGTTGAAACTGAGGTAAACATACAAAAAACAGTTCCAGTTGAAAAAGAAGGTAATCCGGAAAAAGAAACTGAAATTGATCTTTCCGAGGTACAGGACAAACTTAAAACGATCGTCTCTCAACTCAACGACATCAGATTCAAATCCCCTGCAATCTTAAGGGAGATTGAGAAGTACACCAAGCTGCAAACTCAGCTGACTAATGAGCCAAAGAACCTCAGCCGGGATCAATTTGCTGAAATTCTTGAGAAAACCGATAAAATACTTCAGGCTCAAAATAAAAGGAAAGAGTCCGAATTCAGTGTCCAGACGAAGCCCCAAATCAAAAAAGGAATTTTAAAATACCTGTTTTCAAAAACTGATGAAGTGGTGAATACTTCGCTTCAGAATAGTTCTGATATCACTTCGCAACAGATCGAAGCATTCCGGGACACGGATTATGACGGAACGCTGAATAACAGAGGCAAGCACTACAGATTCGCCAATTATATTGGCGGCAAGTGGGTACACGACTTTTATTATGCGGAAGGTAATATTTATGCCAAGCTGGAACAGTTGGAAAGGGACTTTGCCGATAAAAATTCTGTTGGCGGCACCGAAGACCAGTATGAAAAACAAAAAGCATTACTCCAACGTGTTCTGCCAATACCAAAGTCAATCGATGAAATATCGATCAGTCCCAATCACGAATTCGTCCAACAATTTGCATTGGGACAAGTGGAAAAAGAACAATACAACTACAATACAAAACTAAGCGAGGTCGTCACTGTTGATTACAACCTGGCTGAAAAATTCAAAGATTTTGTCGGGACCTTACCCAGTGATGCCTTCCAGGGTTCTTCAGCCTGGGAAGTAAGACAGTTTGTCGATAATGAGACGGTCACAGGAAGTGACAAAGAACGTAACGCCTTAGTTCGGGACCGAAGAAAGGCTGCAGCCATCGATCTCTTTCAAAAATTTATACTTGAAGAATTATCGGATGAACTCAGGGAAAGGTTTGTGAGAGAGTTCAACAAAAACTACAACAATATCTACGTTCCGGACTATTCCAAATTCCCCTTATTTTCTAAAATCAATAAGAACTTCAAAGGGCATGAATTAAGATTAACTGAGGTTCAAAAAGCAGGTATCGGAAGGCTGACAACTAAGGGCGTTGGTTTACTGGCGCACGAGGTAGGATTCGGGAAAACCTTATCCGGAATCCTCTCGATGCACGAAGCAATGGAAAGGGCAAATTCTAAAAGACCTTTGATTATTGTCCCAAACGACAGTATTATCAAACAATGGGTGGAAACCATCTTTGAAACGATACCAAATGCGAAGGTCAATGTTCTGGGAAATCTCGGAAAAGATTATGACCTTTCAAAATTTGACAACAAGGACGGAGAAATTACCATTGTGACGTATGAGGGCTTCAACAACATAGGTTTTTCGGAAAGCATTACTCAGGATCTGGCCTCAAAGTTTTCGTATATCTCAGAAAGTGAGTTACGAAGTGTGAATTCAATCAGCGACAGGGATTTCCAAAAAGAATTGGAGAAGACCAAAGAGGTAGAGGGTAAAATGAAGCGTGGCAAGATCTACGACTGGGAAGATTTCGGTTTCGACCATATCACATTCGATGAAGTCCATAATGCTAATCATATTGTAGGTAAGGTGAGAATTGAGGACAGAAGATTTTCTTCCGATTTCAGAAGCCAAAATCAGCAGACTTCCAAATTGGGAATCAACACCTGGATGGCCGCACAGTACATTCAGCAAAAGTATGACGGTAGAAATGTTACTCTGCTTTCGGCGACACCATTCACCAACAAACCGCTGGAATACTATTCCATACTTTCCCTGATCGCCAATAAACGTCTTGAAGAATCCGGCTATTTCAATGTCAATACCTTCTTTGAAACCTTTATGGAAGCGGACACCGATATGGAGATCGATGCGAAAGGCGATGTGAAGTTTAAAGCCAATGTACGCCGGTTCAAGAACAATTCATTGTTTCAGCAGCTATTATCTGAATTTATAGACATCAAGGGTGAAGAGGATAATCCAGAACTGGTCCGTCCCAACAAGATCAACAAAGAATATAAGATTGAGCAAAATGACTTGACGAAAGAGCAGTATGATCTATTGACGGAAAGTTTCAGCGAAACGGAAAAGGGAGCAATACTCACACACATTCTTAATGCACGGCTGATTACTATTTCTCCGTATTTGTCGCCTTATTATGATGGGGGATTGCCAACCGTAGAAGAATTTATTGATAACTCACCGAAGCTGAAGGAAACAATGAATCTTATCCAGCAAAATAAAAAAGACATTCCGGACGCAGGACAGATCATTTATTCTGAATTGGCAGTAGCTGAATTTCCAAAGATGAAAGAGTATCTTGTGACCAATATTGGTTACAAGCCTGATGAAATAGGTGTCATTACTGGTACTACGAGTAAAGCACAGAGGATATCAGTACAGAATGATTTTAATTCCGGGAAGATCAAGATCGTCATCGGCAGTGAAGCTATTCAGGAGGGAATGAATCTCCAGGAAAATACTACGGACCTGTACCTGCTGTCCCTACCATACAACTTTACCACATTAAGACAGGTGGAAGGCCGTGCCTGGCGACAGGGAAATAGGCATGAAAATGTTAGGGTGAACTTTATGCTCACCAATGACAGCATTGATGTTTTTATGTTGCAGAAATTACAATCGAAACAGGCAAGATATCTGGAAGCGATGAAGAAGGGAGCTGATGTGCTGGACATTTCGGATATCAGCACACAAGAACTTAAAACCTCAATCATCACAAATCCTGAAACAAGGGCTAATATTGAAATCGAGTTACTCAAGAAGAAAATTGAAAGTGAGAAAAATAAATTTCTGGCAGATATTGCATTCGTCCTTAGAAAGCAAGAAGATTTTCTTAAGGTGAAAGAAATGGTGACTAAAGCTGAACAAGCTTACTACAGAATCTTAGGCTATTCTCAAAATGGAGATGCTAATACCAATTACTGGAAAAATCAACTTCCATCTTACCAGAAAACGATTGACCTTGCTAAAATGGAAGTTCAGAAAACAATTGAATTTTTAGGTGAAAAAGGGGTTAATGTTGCAGAAATAGAAAAGCAGACACAGGATACAGAAGCGAAAATTGTTGAACTTGATAAAAGATTAGAACAACTTCCTGAAACTAAAATACAGCTGATTCTCCAATACAAGCAAGAAAGAGAAGAACAAATAAATATAAATAAAGCAATTGATTTTATCAGTGAGCGGAGTGATGAAAATAAAACTTTATTTGGATGCACCTTTACAACAGATCATGTTGCAAAAAGTTTCTCGTCTATCATAAATTATCAAAATGAAAGTAATTTGCAGATCGAAACCAAAAGAAAAAGATAATATATTTAGCTGATTTTATAGATTGTAATTTTATATATTTGTAATACAGTAATAACAGTTAATCATTATTATTGTAATTAAATAATACAGTTATGTTACTTATTTCATTGTCTAAAACGCAGAAACTGATTGCTGATTATGTTCGTGATCGGAGACTTCTGATGGAACTTACTCAGGAAGGGCTGGCCGAACGTTCAGGGGTAGCACTTTCCACCCTCAGGAAGTTTGAACAAAAAGGATTGATTTCGCTGGACTCTTTTCTAAAGATATTAATGGTAGTTGGAGGTATGGAACAATTGCTTGATGCTCTTAAGCCAGACAAGCCAGCTTTCAATTCAATAGATGATGTTTTGAAACAAGATGATAATTTAATTAAAAAAAGAGGTCGAAGAAAATGAATAAGACTATTGCAGAAATAAAAGTTGGATTAGATTTTGGCCTAGTAGTCCAGCCTGTTGGACGTCTTGCAATACGTAGTGGTATCATCTACTTCCAATATGATGACAATTTTGTTAACGATGGATTTGAAATATCTCCTTTCAGATTGCCTTTGAAAAGAGGCGTTAGTGGATTGTCCCTGCATCCATTTGACGGATTGGCCGGGGTATTCAGCGACAGCTTGCCGGATGGCTGGGGAAGATTGCTATTTGACCGCATGATCAGAACCTTCGGATTGATGCCATCAGATGTTTCACCTCTAGACCGCCTGGCTCATGTAGGTATGCACGGAATGGGAGCATTGGTTTATGAGCCGGATCATAGTCCTGAAGTGACACAAGATAAAGTTGACCTTGATGTGCTGGCTGCACAAACTGAAAAAGTCTTGGAAGGAAGTTCAGAAGAAGTAATTACTGAGCTGTTAGCTTTAAATGGTTCTTCAGCAGGTGCCAGACCAAAAGCACTCATTGGCGTAGATGGTAAACGAAAAAATATATTATACGGAACCCAAAATTTAGACGAAACTTTTGAACATTGGTTAGTTAAGTTTTCCAATTCGCAGGACGGTCTGGATTCCGGAGCCATTGAATATGTCTATGCGCTGATGGCTGCAGAAGCTGGTATCTCAATGCCGGATGTGCATTTATTTCCCTCCCAAAATGGGAGCGGTTATTTCGCAGTGAAGAGATTCGACAGGAATGGTAATAGAAGATTACATATGCATACTGTAAGTGGGTTGCTGCATAGCAATTTCAGACTACCGTCGCTAGATTATGAAGATCTACTGAACTTGACTGCAAGCCTGACAAAAGATATTCGTGAAGTCGAAAAAATGTATCGATTGGCTGTCTTCAATGTAATGGCTCATAATAGGGATGACCATACAAAAAACTTTAGCTTTTTAATGGACGAAACCGGCAACTGGAAACTTTCTCCTGCCTACGATTTAACATTTTCGTCAGGTCCTGGCGGAGAGCAGAGTACCATGGTTTTGGGAGAGGGTAGAAATATAACAACAAAACATCTTGTCAAATTAGGAAATGAGGCTAAACTACCAAAAGAATTCATAGAGGATGTTATTGAGCAAACAACATCAGCAATTAGCAAATGGTCAAGACTATCAAAAGATTTTGGAGTCAATAAATCCAACAGAGAATTAATAGGTAGATTAATTAAGAAATTTTAGTAAAAGTTTAAGCTATACTTGTTAGCATTTTTAAATTATTTTGCCCTAAAATGGATGAAAATTGAGGTGTACAGACGAAATGTATCAATTATCACTGTTGCATTCGGGAAATGTTAATTGTCTAATTTACAGTAATTTACAAGGTTGGAGGTGGACAAAAGTAGTACAAATGTATTTTTAAATTCATCGTTAAATATTTTAAAACATTGGTTTACAAGTGTTTAATGTGACGAGATTCGTGCGGAAAAGTAGAAAAAAAAGATGTTGCAGCATCTTAATCCTGTACCACTTTTGTACACCTCGATGTACGTAAACCACCATAGATAAAGACTTCTATAGATACTGTATCGGGCGGCGCACAAGATTTCAGCGAATATAAAAACTCTATCCCCTATTTTTAGAAGAATTGTTTAGTTGAACAAATCCTTGGGAAATTATCTTGATGATATAGAAGTTCGAGCAAAATATAAAAACAAGTAAGTGATTATTACCTTAAGCATAGTGATTTTGAAGGACAAATATTAATTTTTGTAAATCCTATAATACTTGATTTTTGGAATGTAAAATTATATAATATGGCTTTCTTTTCATAATTTTATAATCTCTCAATTAAAAATGCTATATCTAAAAAATGTTGCATTTGAAGGGAATAAAATTTATAGGTTCGCCCGATTCCGTTGTTGGCAAAGAAAAAACAAGTAAGGGAACACCTGATTCCTTTTTTGTTAATGGTGACAATTACATTTTGTTGAATGTACAACAAAAGAAAGAATTGGAGAGTCAAAATCATTTCAGAAACTTTCAGAAGTGTACATTATTTAAACTTTTATGAATAATAATCCTAACGTGCAAATAAACACTGTCCGTTCCTTATTTCAAGGAAGAGAGGAAGTGTTTGCCGTTCGTTGGGAAAAAGCAGGAAAGTCAGGTTATATGCCTGCATATCAATACGACCCATATCATTACCGGGTACATAAAATGAATGGCGGTACTTTTTCAAATTATTCAAACAAAAATTATTTACCACTTACCGATAACGAAATTCAAAAACACTTAAATGGTATTCAGCAAATTGGTGTTTATCCATTATTGCAGAACAATACTTCCTGGTTTTTGGTCGCTGATTTTGATAAACAGAACTGGAAACAGGAAGCGGTCAATTTCTTAAACGCTTGCAAAAAGAAAAATATCCCTGGCTATTTGGAACGTTCACGTTCGGGAAATGGCGGACACGTTTGGATATTTTTCGAAAAACCTTATCCATCTGTCAGAAGTAGAAAAATTTTCATTTCGATTTTGGAACAATCGGGTATATTTTCAATGTTTGACAAGAGTTCAAGTTTTGACAGACTGTTTCCTAATCAGGATTTTCTTTCGGGGAAAGGTTTGGGGAATCTGATAGCATTACCACTTTATAAGCCTGCAATGGAAGCCGGAAATAGTTGTTTTATTAATCCGGAGACTTTTGAACCTTTTTTACATCAATGGCAATTTTTGAATGAAATCGAGAGAGCTTCCATTGATGTTTTAGACAATCTATTTCAGGAAATTTCAACAACGCACAATTCACCAATTTCCAAAAGCGGTTACGAAAAATTATCTATCACACTCTATAAAAATATCCGTATTCAAAGAGATGGATTGACACCTCCATTGATTAATTTTTTAAAAGAAGAATTAAATTTTGCCAATTCTGAATTCTTTATCAAGAAGAAATCAGGAAAAAATACTTTTGGAACAGACCGTTATTTTAAACTTGTTGAAGAAACAGAAAATGAAATTATTGTTCCACGAGGCTTTATTGGGAAATTGCTTCGGTTTTGTAAAGAACAGAATTTGGATTTTGATTTTAAAGACCAAAGGAGGCTAAAAGAAGAAATTGATTTTGCATTCAATGCAATTTTGAGAAATCATCAAGATAAAGTTGTAAAAGCTGTTTCAAAAAAGGATTTTGGTGTTATCGTTGCTCCACCGGGTTCGGGTAAAACGATTATGGGGTTGAAAATTATTTCGGATAAAAAACAACCAGCTTTAATAGTTGTACATCGCAAACAGTTGTTGGAACAATGGCAGGAACGAATCCAGGCATTTCTTGGAATTCCTAAACACGAAGTCGGTATTATAGGTCAAGGGAAAGCTAAGATTGGAAAGCAAGTCACCATTGCTACGGTTCAGAGTTTACCAAAACAAACAGAACAAATGCAAAATCTATTCGGAACAATTCTAGTAGATGAATGCCATCATATTGCTGCGGAAACATTTCGAAGTACCATTGGAAAACTGGAAACTTTTCATTTGTATGGCTTGACGGCAACACCATTCAGGAAATATAATGACGACAAACTTATATTTGCTTATTTAGGTAATGTGATTTCAGAGGTTATAAGCAATGAAATAGAAAACTTTAAACACGCTCAAATCATTGTCAGAACTACCGATTTGGATGTGCCATTCAATTCAAAAACAGACAATTTTGAAACTCTTTCAAAAATTTTAGTTCACGACTCAGAACGAAACAAACTTATTCTGAATGACATAAAAATAGAGTTATCCAAAGGAAAACGAATCGCCATTATCACTGAAAGAAAAGAGCATATTGATACGCTTCATCTTTTTCTAAAGCAATCTTATGAAATTATTACACTAAGCGGCGATGATTCCGAAAGTAACAGGAAATCCAAATGGCAAGCCTTACAACAAGGTAATTTTCAGGTGTTCATTACTACAGGACAGTATTTTGGCGAAGGTTCGGATTTGTCCAATATCAATACCTTATTTTTAGTCTACCCTTTTTCTTTTAAAGGTAAACTGATTCAATATATAGGTCGTGTACAACGTTCGGAAATCAATCCTACTATTTATGATTACAGGGACATCAAAATTGATTATCTGAACAAACTTTTTTTAAAACGAAACAGTTATTATCGTCAAATAGCCAAACACGCAAACTTATTTGACGAACCAACCGAAATTATCACCGAAAGAGAAAGTTTAATCATTACTAAACAAATCAGAATTGCAATAGAAGATTTGGATTTCAGATATGGTAATGTTGGTTTTGAATACAATGATAAAGAAAGTAACCAGCGATTTAATTTTGAAATTGAAAATGAAGAATTTAGACCAGAATTCGAAGTTCTTAAACCTTATTTTGCCAGGGTTTTAAAATCAAAAGTTATTAATATTGAAATTTATGCTGAGGTAGAAAATGGAGTAATCTTGTCACAATTAGCAACTTCTGCCGATATTGAAAACATCAATAAAGAATTAATTGAAAGCGTAAAGTTCCAATTTCTGAATAAAAACTTCATTGGTCAAATTCCTATATCAAAACAAAATATTCTTACAACCAATGAACTTCCTAATAATCAAAATATTTATACGAACCCTGAAAGTATTCTGGAGGATTTGTTAAAGGGAAAGCAATATAAACATTCACAACACATTCAGTTTTTGGCTGACAAGCACGAGCGAAGTGTAATGAAGCTACGGTTTGTTTTGCAACCTTTTTCATTTGTATTCTTATTATCAGGAACTCAAAACTATCACATAGTTTTAGAGACTTTAGACACTGAAGAAGCAACCTACATTTGGCATATGGAAAAAAACAAATCTATATTGATAGACACCATAAAACAAATTGACAAAGAACTAAATATCATAAAAGAGAAAGGGAGACAAACTTATTTGGAAACCAATCCTCAGAACTTTTCAAGGATTATGCACGATTATTCGGACAGTAACAAAGGATTTGCAACTTGGAAAGGGCAGTTGGAGGAACGGTTAAATTAGCTGGTAGTTTGCAATAATAGTATAATCAACATTCGTTGCTAGTTTTATAGAAGATTTGAGATCGTGCGTACTGGATATGCGCAAAAATAAAGATACTCTAGGAGATACCTCCAAAAACGAAGGGCGATTTTACTATCAGTACCCTTTAAATTTGTAACAAATTTAAAGGGTACTGAGCAGAATAGCAAATCTATGGTTATTTTGTCGCAAATATTTGCTAAATTTGCGACAAAAATATACTTTGAACCAATGGAAAGTATTGATAATAAAATACTTGATAAAATAAAAAAAGCCAAGAGGGGTTCGCTTTTTTATACTGAAGATTTTTTATCTTTTGGTAACTACAAAGCTATTTCCAAAGCACTAGAGCGTTTGGTTAACGAAAAGAAAGTTTGTCGAGTTGCAAGAGGTATCTTTTCTGTTTTAGAGCAGGATCCTCATTTAGGTGAGATTTTGCCAACGGCAGAAAAGATCGCAGAATCCATAAGAAAAAGGGACAAAGCTCGAATTATTCCGACAGGTGTGTTAGCTCTTAATAAACTCGGATTGTCGTCACAAGTACCAATGAATCTGGTTTATCAAACGGACGGATCAGCTAGAACTGTCAAAGTAGGTAATCGAAGTATTGTTTTTAAAAAAACAAGTCCCAAAAATTTAGCTGTGATTGGAAATATTAGTGGGATAGTAATTCAGGCTCTTAAAGAAATAGGAAAAGATAATGTAACGGATGATGAAATTCGAACGGTCTTAAATCACTTGAAAAATGAAGAGCAATACCGTTTAGAACATGACATTAAATTAGCTCCTGAATGGATCAGAGTAATAATGCGTAAAGCTTTGACTAAATAAAATGAAAAATAAATTTCTAAACTTACCTGAGAAAACAAGAATTAATGCATTAAATCACGTTGCAGAAAAGAAAGGGATTACACCTTTTGCTGTTGAAAAAGACTGGTGGGTTACGCAAAGTTTGTCTATAATATTTGAAATGGACGAAGCTAAATATTTAGTTTTTAAAGGCGGCACTTCATTAAGTAAGTCTTGGAATTTAATTCAGAGGTTTTCTGAAGATATTGATTTGGCTATCGATAGAGAATTTTTGGGTTTTACTGAAATAACCAAAAGAAAGACTAATCTTCGAAAGAAATCAGGGAAATTCGTATCTGAAGAATTTTACCCAAAGCTACAGAAATGTTTTGAAGAGAAAGGCATTGCAGAAGCTGTTACATTTACCTTAGAAGATGTTCAGTCATCAGACCAGGATCCACGAATCATTAATATTTACTATCCTTCCATCATTGAAACTAAAGGATATTTGAATCCCCGAGTACAAATTGAAATAGGTTGTAGGTCATTAAAAGAACCATTCTCTGATTGTTTAATTTCTTCTTTTGTTGATCAGGAATACAAAGATTTAGAATTTGCAAGTGATGAATTTCGTGTACCCTCTGTCAACCCTGAGAGAACTTTTTTGGAGAAAATATTCTTGTTACATGAAGAATTTCAGAAACCATATGATAAAATCAGAGTAAATCGTCTAAGTAGACATTTATATGATATTTACTCTCTTTATCATTCTGAGTTTAAAGATAAGGCACTACGGGATGAGGATTTATATAAAACTATTGTTCATCACAGAATCGAATTTACTAAAGTTACTGGTGTTGATTATTTACTACACAATCCTCAAACAATAAATCCAATTCCTCCGGACACAATTATTAAGAAATGGGAAGAAGACTACGAAACCATGAAATCGGAAATGCTTTACAGCGAACACAGACCCAATTTTTCTGAAATCATTAAAACGTTAGAAAAGCTAAAGTCTGAAATTAATAAATTGGAATGGGTTGTTTTTGAGGGGTAAAAGCTTTCCTCAGGAAATGATGATTTTGAGAGAAGTACGAAAAACTTTTATTTGACTTAATACGAATTTTAAGATGTTAAAGCTACATTCGAAAATTTATCTTTATTCAAAAAATAGAAAAAAATTGAGGTGTACAGGCGAAATGTAATAATTATCACCGTTGCAGTCGGGAATTGTTAATTATTTAATTTTCAATATTTTATAAGGTTGGAGGTGGACAAAAGTAGTACAAATGTATTTTTAAATTTATCGTGAAGTATTTTAAAGTATTGGTTTACAATCATTTACTGTGATGAGATGCGTGCGGAAAAGTAGAAAAAAAAGATGTTGCAGCATCTTAATCTTGTACCACTTTTGTACACCTTGTATGGTATAAACCACCATCAATAAAGACTTCTATAGATGCTGTATCGGAAAGTAACCACAGCAAAACAAACAATCAAAAACCCTTATTAATAAACATAAAACCCTTATTTATAGGGCTTTTATCTATTTTGCTAATATACGTTTATTTTGCATTGATTTGTGATAATCGGTACAAATTTGTACCTTTGTTGTACCTCGAAAGGATTTTTAAAAAAGAATCCATTTTTTTTGGTTTTTTGGTTGTCACTTTTAAATAACTTTAAAGACTTTAGTACACTTTAATACAAATTTTCCATAAACGCAAGATATCGCGTTGTGCGTCTTCCGACACCAAAGGACTTCTTCTCTCTACTTTTTGGATTAATGATTTTTTGACGATATTTTTCCTAACTGTCTGCACATATCCTGAAGATGGAATTTTGTTATCAAAACTGTCCATGTCCACACAAAATTGTTTTCTTCTATAAAATACTTGGTGATTTCCTCGCCTTTATTATTGTATCTTTTTGGCTAAATAAGCGCCGCCAATCTTCCAGAATAACATCTACACCTTCTTTTTGTAATTCGTCTTCAAAATTCTGTGTTTATAATTGATATATGAATCAGCGCCCAACTTAAGACAAATTTTACCTTTTTCGTCAGAACCAACGGTCACAATCACTTTTGAACCTAATGCATGGGCAATCTGAATACCGGTAATTCCAATGCCGCTGTTTCCGCCATGAAGTAAAAGCGTTTCTTCAGATTGAAGATTTCCTCTCTGAAAAATGTTGGACCAGACGGTAAATACAGTTTCTGGTAAACTTGCAGCTTCCGCAAAACTCAGCCCGTCAGGAATCGGGAGACATTGCCCTTCTCTTACGCTCACATATTCTGCATCGGGGGAAATAAATTAGCTTTTCTTTGATTATCCACTATAGCTTTCAACAAATTAAATTATAAATAACTACAGCTGGTAATTATTAACCATCTTGCTCAGAATGAAGTTAACAAACTTATCATCAACCGTTTTTCGATCCATCAGTTTGTTTCGGTATTCATAAGAATTCAATACTTTAGACAATCGTCCATAGCTCTCGAAGTCTGATTCGCTAATCTTCATTCTTCCCGCACCATTTTTAGTAAGTATGATCTCATCATCAATAGTTCTGAGCTTTATAATGATATGGTAAAATTTATTATGCCCCTTCCCGGAGTATCTTTCAATAATATTAATTTTAAAAGCATTAAAATAAATGGTTTTAAATAAAATGTTTGAGCCTCTTTCGGGCGCCGTGATCTCCAGTGTAAAATTCATATCATATTTTTAGATACAGTAATCATAAATTATTCAACATTACCTTCATATTTCTTTATACCATTGACATATAGAACAGATTTTTCGGAATCATATTCATAATTATCGTTTTGATAGATACCCTGATCAGATTTGGTTAACATGATGGTATTATGTGGTAAAAAGAGTTCAAGTTTAGATCTGTCGTCATTTAATAGTACAAAGATACTGATAACAGAATTATTTTTTTGTGCTTCCACAGGATTAAGCCGTAATCCTTCATTAAAAATCTGAATGCAATCTTTTTTCAGTTCGCTCCAGGTCTGTCCTGCGGTTGCAATACATCCGTGGCTATCTTTCTCAGATCCAACTGCGGGCTTTTCTTCTTTGATATTGTTGCCAGCCATTTTAGCTGGTTTATCGCACGATGATAACCCGACAAAACAAATTGCTATTAGAATCAGTTTTTTCATGGTAAACGAATTAATAATAATGTTTCCTAACAATACAAATGCCATTATGGGGAAAAGCTTAAACAGTTATGTCAAATATTAAATTATTTTTGAATTAAGTCTATCTGTCTTTTGTAATTAATAATAAAGTTTGATTTTCAAATGCCTTTTTAACTCCTATAAAAGCCCTGTTTCATTTTATTTTGAAATAATTATTGATGATTCAGGTCATAAATGAAAGAATCTGATTTTCCTATTTTCGTCGGTCCGAACAATTGAAGATTCTCATTTGCTTCAGTAGTCTTATTCAAATTAATTTATGATTGTAAAGCCATCTCAGATCGGTGTCAGTTCAGACGAACTGTCTGTAAGGTCACTTATTTTTTTTATTATTGAACTCGAAAATTTGCTTAGTTATATTGGCAAACGAATGTTGCAATGTAAGGAAACGATTGCAGTTGCAGAAAGTGTGACATCCGGTTTTCTACAGTTTTCCTTTTCCCAGATGAGAGATGCCTCAACTTTTTTCATGGGTGGGATAACCGCGTACAGTCTTCAGGAAAAGGTTGAAATTCTAAAGGTTGACCTGGAGGAGGCCATAAAAACCAATTGTGTTTCTTCCAATATTGCTGAAACCATGGCTCTGAATGTGGCAAAAATGTACAGAACAAACTGGTCCATAGCTGTAACGGGTTATGCCACACCTGTAGAAGAATCTGGCAAAAAGCTGTTCGCCTACTTTTCAATAAGCCACCGCGGAAAGATCATATTATCAGAAAGGTTGGATCTGCACTCGAGAACCAAAGCTGTAAATGCCCAGTTGTATTATAGCGAATTCATACTGGGATGTTTCAAGCTTGAGCTGGATAAGCAAATTGATACAGGCATAGATAATGATAAAGCTTCTTAATTTCCGCAATCGATATTATATTTTTATAATTGACTCAAAATTTTTCGGTCAATAAAAATGTCCTGAACGGAAAAACTCAGGGGAAGCAGTTTGAAATGTAAGAAAAGGTTTTCTGTGATTTTTGCGTAAAAATACCAAATGGTCTTTTTACAAAATAACAAATTAATCATATAAATGATGAATTTACTGCTAAATAATAGTTTTGGCGTCTAATCTATTGATTAATAATAATTAAGGTTTTATTGTTAATTATTTGTGATGAACAATGATCTTTATATCACCGGATTGTAAATTTTTCAGCCATAAAGATAAAATAACACAGCAAAAATTAATTCATATTTAAAATTCAATTACAGATAAGATAATAGATCAATGATAGCTTTGCCCAAATCTATAAAAGAAATGAAAAGACTATTATTAATTTGTTTGATGCTGATCTGCGGAACAGCTTCAGCACAGGAATTATTTCCTTATCTCCAGGCGCCGTCGCCGACGTCTATCTGTGTAAACTGGAAAACCACGGACAATGCAGAGACCGTCGTTGAATATGGTTTGTCACAAAATCAGCTGGCGTCAACAAAAACGGGTACCAACAAGATCCTTTCGGATACAGGTTATCCTGCTAACTATTATTACCATTCTGTCAAGATTGATGGTCTTACGGCTAATACAAAATACTACTACAGAATCAAAACAGGAAACCGTATTTCCCAGGTTTATTCTTTTAAAACACTGCCATTACCAGGACAGGCTTCGACTGCGGATGGCCACATCCGTTTTTTGATTATGGGTGACAACCAGATGAAAGGTGTACCGAGATATGATTCTTTGGTTTCTGCTGCCAAAAGACAGATAGCCAGAAAATGGGGCTATGACAAAGATCCGTCTGATAATATCGCAATGACAGTTATGGTAGGCGATCAGGTGGATGTCGGGACATTGGATCATTATGAAAATGTACATTTTTCCAAAAACAAAAAATTGTCGGGATTCCTTCCTATACAGACACTTGTTGGTAACCACGAAACATACGGTACATTGGGAATGCAGGCTTATTATGATCATTATATCCTTGATGATGTCACTTATAAAGGTATTTCTTCGGGTTCCGAGGCTTATTATGCAAGACAGGCAGGGAATACGCTTTTCATTGCGTTTGATACCGAACATCCGTCTAATGATCAGATCACATGGCTGAACAAAATTTTGCCATTGGCTGATCAGGATAATACCGTACAATGGATTGTATCTTTGGGACACAGACCTTACCAGGCTGAGCAATATGTCGGCGATATCTCGACATGGATCAGGAATACCGTGATGCCAATTATGAATACAAGTGCGAAACATATTTTGCATATCGGAGCCCATCATCACTTGTATCACAGAGGTCAGCTTAAGAATTTTCCGACCTATCAGATTATTTCCGGTGGTGTAGCCTGGGATCAGTATTGGGGAATGTCGTCTGAACAGGATTTTGATGACGTCCAGAAAACGCTCCCAAACTGGATCTATCAGATCATCGATGTTGATACTGTTAACAATACATTTGATGTCGAAGCTTATTCTATAGGCAGTATTTTTGAATGGAAAGATAATGTGCTGATGGACAGATTTCATCATGCTAAAAATAAACCTGCACCGCAAAAACCGGGTATTCTGAACAATTACAACGGTCAGGAATTGGAACTTCCGATCACAATAGAAAGCTCTCCTTATGAGACAACTTCTGATGAATTGCTGAATACGACTGAGTTCCTATTATCCAAAACTCAGGATTTCAGCATTGTGGAAAAAGATATCTACAGGGATTTTGAAAACTTTTATGGTAAAGCAGGCAACAGAACAGACGAGTCAAAGGATGTCAATGCCAATCTTGACATTACAAAAGCTACAATTGAAAAGAATGGATTAACCAATGGAGTTTATTATGTTAAAGTCAGATACAGGGACAGAAATCTGAAATGGTCTCCTTGGAGCGATATAAAATCTTTTAAGATCATTAACAGTGTCGTGCTTAACACACAGATCGTTCCCGATGCTACGGAATATGAGCAAAATAAACCCATCAAGATCAGCTTTACAGATACACCCGGAAATGCAAAGGACTGGATTGGGATCTATAAAAAGGGGCAAAATCCCGGTTCAGCCAATCCTTCCCAGATCTGGAAATATACCAATGGACAGGTCAGTGGAAGTATGACTTTCACTAGTGGTTTGGCTACAAAAGGACAATATTATGCTGCTCTAATGGCTAACGATGGCTATACGGAAATTGCACCAAGAAAATCATTTTACGTTGGTCCGCCCGTAACCTTGTCTACAGATCAGAATAATTATCCGGTGACCGGAACAGTAAAGCTAAGTTACACTAATGCACCTGCTTTGTCCAAAGATTGGGTAGGTGTTTATAAAGTAGGGATAACGCCGTCGTCTGCTGTAACTTCTCCGAAATGGGCTTATGTGACTTCTGCTAATGGTACTTATACATTCAACGGATTGCCGAAAGGTTACTATTTTGCACAATATTTTCTCGAGGACGGCTATACAGCCGTAGGTAATAAAATCTTCTTCCAGATCGGAGACGACATCACCCAACTCATGATCAATAAAACGATATATAACCTGAATGAAAATATCATGGCAACATGGACAGATTCTCCCGGTATTGTGAAAGACTGGCTGGGAATCTACCATAAAAATGATAACCCGAACATCGATCCTCTGGTTAGCTATACTTATTTCAATGGTATTGCAAATGGTAATGTAGAGATTCCTGATGATAAATTACCAACTGAACCGGGAAGTTATTTCATTGTCATGTTTACCAATGATTCTTATAATGAGGTTTCTAACAGAGTCGAATTTGAGGTGGTTGGAGAAACTCTTGGTACCAGCAGCAACTCATCAGAATCAGGAATTCAGGTTTATCCAAATCCAGTTAACAGTGGCGAGAGAACTTATATCAAGGCAAAATATCCGATCGAGAAAATTGATGTCTATGATATGACGGGAAGTCTTTTCTACACCTCGAAGAACATCAATAACAATGCAACATCGATCATCAATCAGAGCCTTCCAAAAGGGGTTTACGTCCTGAAAATATTTTCAAATAAACTATATACCGTCAAAATGATAGTGAAATAATATAAAACCTTTAATCAAAAATTACAACCCTGGACAGCTGTCATGTTCAGGGTTATTGTTTTTAAGTTATTGCTGTGTTTTTCGCATGTTACATGATAATTATCCAATTAAAAATACGGAAGAAATTTAGTAAACTTATCAGAACTGATATATATCAGTGTAATAAAATACTAAACTGTCTTTTATTTAAAATAAGTATCTTACCTTTGTCATATAAAAATAGAGAATGTTTTCTAAAACCTGTGAATACGCCATTCGTGCTTTGATCTTTATCGCGCAGAAGTCTAAAGACGGGAGCAGGGTAGGGATAAAAGATATTTCATCAGGAATAGATTCCCCGGAGTATTTCATTGCGAAAATATTGCAGGATCTCAGCAGAAAAGGATTTGTACAATCTGCAAAAGGACCGAACGGAGGTTTTTTTATGGAAGGGAAAGACCTTGAGCAATCTGTTGCAGATATCGTGAAAGAGATAGACGGAAACAAACTTTTCTCCGGTTGCGGGCTGGGTCTTAAAGAATGTTCGGAAAATCATCCTTGTCCCATTCATAACGATTTTAAACATATTCGTCAGCAGATAAAAGATATGCTGGAAAATTCTAAAATCGAAATGTTTGTCAAAAATCTCGATTTAAGACTAACGTTTCTCAAACAATAAAACAAATAACTTTAAAAAATTTAAAAAATCATTATAAATAAAATACTAAAAGGTATTTATATCCTTTTAATTTTATTACCAATTAAAAAATCGAAAATTATTAACATGAGAAAATCACTTCTTTTCACAGCTGTTTTGTCTGCTTTCATCAGTCTGGATTCCTGCAAACAAAACGAATCTGCCGCTTCAGAAAATAAACAGGATGCATCGCAGATAAAAACCGACGGAACAACCGAGGAACATAAGTTCGTAACAGCACCTAATGTCCCTGCACCAATAGGAACCCGGTCAGCGAAAAAAATCATTGTAAGACTGGAAACGATAGAAAAAGCCGGCGAACTTGCAGATGGAACTCAATATAATTTCTGGACGTTCAACGGAACAGTTCCGGGAAGTTTCATTCGGGCAAGAGTGGGAGATGATATCGAGTTACATCTCAAGAATAATGAGAATAATACTTTTCCACACAATATTGATCTCCATGCAGTCAATGGACCCGGAGGTGGAGCAGAAGCAACTTTTGTAGCTCCAGGAACAGAAAAAATATTCAATTTTAAAGCACTTAATCCCGGGCTTTATGTCTATCACTGTGCTACAGCTCCAGTCGGGATGCATATCGCCAACGGCATGTACGGATTGATACTCATAGAACCCGAAGGCGGATTGCCAAAAGTCGATAAAGAGTTCTACATTATGCAAGGCGATTTCTACACCAAAGGTAAATTTGGTGACAAAGGCCTTCAGGAATTTGATATGGACAAAGCCATAGCTGAGCATCCTGATTATGTTGTATTCAACGGCAATACAGGTGCTTTATTAGGCGCCAACGAGCTTCAGGCAAAAGTAGGAGAAACCGTCAGATTCTTTGTAGGAAATGGTGGTCCCAACCTGACTTCTTCGTTCCACGTTATCGGCGAAATTTTTGACAAAGTCTATATGGAAGGTGGCAGCAAAATCAATGAAAACGTACAAACGACAGTTATTCCGCCTGGTGGAGCATCCATTGTGGAATTTAAAGCAACGGTTCCTGGCGAATATGTGATTGTGGATCACGCAATTTTCAGAGCATTCAACAAAGGAGCGTTAGGAAAAATTAAAATTACAGGAGCCGAAAATCCTGCAGTTTATAAAAAGAATTAGAATTCAAAAATAAATAAAGTCCATTTTATTTGGGCAGCTTATCCGCCCTCCGTTCCCGCTTTTTTGTTCCGCTTCGCTGCACAAAAAGAGCTCCACTCAGGTCGGGCTGCGAGAGATTTGTCGCAATATAGATTAGATCGGTAATTTAAAATAAAATTTTACTTGAGGTCCAATTGAGGATCTGAAAATTGAGAAATAATGAGAGTCGTGGTTAGTGTGTTTTTTGCAATGGTCGCAATACTGTTTTCCTGTTCCGGACATTCCGAAATGCCTGAAAAAGCATCCCAGAATCAAAACCATTTGAAATCCGTTTCCAGTTCAAAGAAAATGGTGAAAATAGCAGCCGGGACTTATGAAGCTTTCATAGGAAAGGATTCCGGAAGAATCGTAAAAGTAGTATCTTTCTATCTGGATGACAGTCCTGTTACCAATGCAGAGTATCTCCAATTTCTCAAAATAAATCCTCAATGGGCCAAAAGTAAAGTAAAAAGGCTGTATGCAGACAGCACATATCTTCAAAACTGGAAAAGCGATTTTGAAATTCCGGAAAATCTGAATCCTGATGCACCGGTAACGAATGTTTCCTGGTTTGCCGCCAAAGAATACGCCAAAAGTGTGGGGAAAAGATTGCCGACAATTGATGAATGGGAATTTGTTGCATTAGCGGATCAGAAGTCCAAAAATGCTTCACAAAATCCAGAATTCACAGATTTTATTCTGAAAGCCTATCAGAAAAAAAATAAAAACAAACAGATCATCAGACAGGAAGCTCCGAACTATTACGGTGTCTACAATATGTACGGAATGGTTTGGGAATGGACTTTCGATTTTAATTCGGTGATGATGAGCGGAGAATCCAGAAAAGACAATGCGACAAATGACAATCTTTTCTGTGCCGGAGCAGCGGTAACCTCTGCCGATCTTCGGAATTATGCCGCATTTGTCAGATATGCATTACGCGGAAGCCTGCAGGCCAATTACTGCCTTAATAATCTCGGTTTCCGATGTGCGAAAGATTAATTTAAGAATGAAAAAATGAAAAAATTATTTTATTTATTGACTGCATTGGTTTTATTTTCCTGCAGTAAAAACCCTGAACCTCTAAAGCCGGATTCTATATACAATGTAGATTCTGAATGGGAAAATCAGAATGGAGAAAAGCTTTCGTTGATCAACTTCAAAGGAAAAGTTGTGGTGACGGCTATGATTTTTACATCCTGCAAAACTGCTTGTCCAAAACTGACAGCAGAAATGCGAAATATTTCCAGGAAAGTTGGGAAGGTAAATCCAGACGAAATCCAATATGTTTTAATCTCCATCGATCCCGAAACTGATACGCCGGAAGTGATGAAAGCTTATCTCAAAACCAATCAGTTTGATGAGAAAGAATGGACTTTCATCCGGAGCAATGAAAATGATACCAGAGAGTTGGCTAACGTTATGGCGATCAAATACAAAGAGATTTCCCCGATTGAGTTTTCGCACTCCAACATCATTACTGTTTACACAAAAGATGGCACTATGGCTTTCCAAAAAGAAGGATTGGATGAAAACATTGAAGTTACTGCCGAAGAAATTAAGAAACAAATAGAATTATAAAATCAGAAAATTATGAAACGATTATTTTTAGCAACTTTAATGTTGTCCTTATTCCAGATTTCCTGTTCCAAAAAAGAGGAAGAACCAAAAGAAAAACCTCCGATTGTGGATAATACATCATACGAGCCTCAGGCTTCGCCGATGTCTCCGCCACCATCAACCGACCAGCCAGTTGCGACAGACGATATTTCTGCGGGTAAGTCTCTTGTGGAAGGCGCCGACTGTCTTGCCTGTCACAAAATTGATGCAAAACTGGTTGGGCCGGCCTATCAAGACGTTGCCGCAAAATATACTGATGCAGATATTGATCATCTGGCTCAAAAGATCATTGATGGTGGAAAAGGCGTTTGGGGAGATGTTCCAATGACTGCCCATGCCGGAATGAGCAAAGAAAATGCGCAAAAAATGGTGAAATATATTTTGTCATTAAAGAAATAAATCGGGTTAATAACTATTAGGAATTTGAATATTCCTGTCTTTATTTTTTTCGGGCATTGCGAATTTGCATTGTAGTTAGTATTTAGTAGTTTATCCTTTCGCAATGCTGAGAAAAAGCATCATTAAAATCGATTTAATAATGAAATTGACATTTAGAAAAAAAATTTATAATAATAAAAGATAAAAAAGTATTAAATTATGAATTCACAGAAAGACTTTATAGGAGACATCGTAGCGGCAGATTTTAGAACAGCAGCGATATTTAAAAAATATGGTATTGACTTTTGCTGTAAAGGCGGAAGAACAATAGAAGAAGCCTGCAGTTCTAAGGATTTGGATAAAGATCAAATCTATTCAGATATTGAAAATCTCCCGAAAACGGATGGTAATTCTATCGATTTCAACAGCTGGCCTTTGGATCTATTAGCAGATTATGTAGAAAAAACACATCATCGTTACGTAGAAGAAAAAACGCCGATTCTCCAGCAGTTTTTAGATAAATTATGCAAGGTTCACGGCGGACGTCATCCGGAATTATTTGAAATTAAAGAACTTTTTGATGGTTCGGCACACGATCTTGCAGCGCATATGAAAAAAGAAGAATTGATTCTTTTTCCTTTTGTGAAAAACATGGTGAAGGCCAAGATTTCAAATGAAGCCATTCCGCACCCTCAATTCGGAACGGTAGAAAATCCTGTCAATATGATGAAGCACGAACATACTGTTGAAGGGGAGCGCTTAAGAAAAATTGCGGATCTTACCAACGAGTATACACCGCCTGCAGACGCCTGTAATACGTACAGGGTTACATTTGCAATGCTTCAGGATTTTGAAAATGATCTTCACAAACACATTCACTTAGAAAATAATATTCTTTTTCCTAAAGCCATTAACCTCGAAAAAGAATTTTCTGCAGAATATTAAGATTTAAGAAGATTATGACAACTAAAAAATTATGGACCTGGCTCGCCGCTGTGATTATCGGTTCATTTGCAGTTTTGATTTATTATGGCGTAGATATTTACAGGAAAATTCCGCCTGTTCCGGATAAAATGGTTACGACGGATGGAACAGTTATAGCAACCGGGCAAGATATCAAAGATGGTCAAAATGTCTGGCAATCCATTGGGGGGCAAACTGTTGGAAGTATCTGGGGACATGGCGCTTATATCGCTCCAGATTGGAGTGCAGATTATCTTCACCGGGAATCACTTCTTCTTTTGGATGAGCTGGCGAAAAAAGACGGGAAAATTTATAAAAATCTTCCAGATGATGAGCAAGCTAGATACAAAGTTCTTCTGAAAAAAGAAATTCGCAAGAATACTTTAGACGATGCCACCAATACGATTGTAATTTCTCCCGAAAGAGCAAAAGTACATACAGAACTGGCAAAATATTATGCTAAGATATTCATGAATGATGCTGAGATGAGTCAGCTTCGGGATCATTATGCCATCCCGAAAAACACAGTGAAAACTAACGAAAGAATGGCCAAAATGAATGCTTTCTTTTCCTGGGCGGCCTGGGTCTGTATCACAGATCGTCCCGGAGATACCGGAATCACATATACCAATAACTGGCCGCATGATGAATTGATAGGAAATATTCCGCCACCATCATTGCATTTATGGTCCGGTTTCAGTGTCTTGATGTTGCTGGGTTGCGTTGGGTTGCTGGTTTTCTATCACGCTAAAAATAAGGAAGAAGAAATCAGCGAAATACTTCCGTTAGAAGATCCACTCAGAAATATGAAACCAACACCTTCTATGCGTGCTACTCTAAAATACATCTGGGTTGTGGCGTTGTTGATCCTGGTTCAAATGTTTGCAGGTGTTATCACGGCGCATTATGGCGTCGAAGGAAGCGGATTCTATGGTTTCCCGTTGGATGAATTTTTACCACAATCTATTTCGCGAAGCTGGCATGTACAATTGGCAATTTTCTGGATCGCAACTTCCTGGCTGGCAACAGGATTATACATTGCTCCGGCTGTTTCGGGTCACGAGCCGAGATATCAGGTGTTGGGAGTCAATATTTTATTCGGAGCATTATTGATCGTAGTTTTTGGTTCTTTAGCCGGGCAATGGCTGGGTGTGATGCAAAAATTAGGTTATGTAGATAATTTCCTATGGGGACATTCTGGTTACGAATATGTAGAATTGGGAAGAATCTGGCAGATTTTACTTCTGGTAGGATTAATTCTATGGTTAGTTTTAATGGTAAGAGCGCTTCTTCCAGCCTTGAAAAAGAAAGATGGTGACCGGCATTTGTTATTATTATTTACCCTTTCTGCAGTTGCCATTGCTTTATTTTATGGAGCCGGATTGATGTACGGAAGACAAACCCATATGGCCATAGCAGAATATTGGAGATGGTGGGTGGTGCATCTTTGGGTAGAAGGATTCTTTGAAGTTTTTGCAACTGTTGTAGCTGCATTCTTATTCACAAGGTTAGGACTGTTAAGATTGAAGTCGGCTACGCATGCTGTACTTTTCTCCACCATTATTTTCCTGGCAGGAGGTATTTTAGGGACATTCCATCACTTATATTTCAGTGCGACACCAACAGCAGTTCTGGCTTTGGGAGCAACATTCAGTGCGCTGGAAATTGTGCCTTTGGTTTTAATAGGGTTTGAAGCTTATCAAAATTATCAGATCAGTAAATCTACCAAATGGATTAAAGCGTACAAATGGCCGATCTACTGCTTCATTGCAATGTGTTTCTGGAATTTCCTCGGTGCAGGTATTTTCGGATTTGCTATTAATCCACCGATAGCATTGTATTATATTCAAGGTTTAAATACTACTGCAGTTCACGGTCATGCAGCATTGTTCGGAGTGTACGGAATCCTGGGAATTGGCTTGATGATGTTTATGTTGAGAGGACTGTATCCTGACAGAGAATGGAATGACAAACTGATCGGTTGGGCGTTTTGGTTAACAAATATCGGATTATTGGTAATGGTTACCATCAGTTTGTTGCCTATAGGAATTATGCAGTCTGTGGCGTCTATTAAAGAAGGTTATTGGTATGCACGTTCCGCCGAATTTATGCAAACCGATATGATGAGTACTTTGCGTTGGTTGCGTGTTCCGGGTGATATTCTATTGGCAGTAGGAGAGATGCTGCTGGTTGTTTTCATTATCGGACTCAAAACCGGTTGGTCTTTAAAAGATAAAAGATAATCAATTTAATCCTGAACTGCCACTCTTTTGTTGTGGCGGTTCTTTTTAAATTTTAACTTATGAAAAGAAACGGAAACCTTGTCCCACTGTCCAGAGATCATCATTTCGGATTACTTTGCAGTTGGAAGATTCATCAGGGAATTAAGAAAAATGTTTCCTATGAGAGAATAAAAGATTACATCAATTATTACTGGAAAGAAAACCTGAGCCGGCATTTCGAAATTGAAGACATCGTTCTTCCCGAAACGGAAAATAACATGTTCCAGATCCAGATGGAAAAAGAACATACCGAAATCCGAAAGCTGATTAATAGAATAAATCAAAGTCAGGATATTAAAGTTTTGGAAGCATTTGCTGATGCGTTGCGCAGTCATATCCGCTTTGAAGAACGAAATTATTTTCCGCATCTGGAAGAAGTTCTTTCTGGTGAGAAAATGAATGACATCGGACATCAATTGGAACGGATCCGCCACAAGAAAGACGATTCTTATCACGATGAATTTTGGAAATGAAATTCTGTTCAAGAATATTTTGAAATCATAATTGATGATTAACAATTCTAATTCTCAGTATGAAAAACTTTAAATTTTGGGTAAAAGTCTGCGTTTTCAATTTCTTCCTCGTATCGGTTATTGGTGCGATGATGCGCTATAACATGGCCTTTTCGTTACCGGGATTTAATCATAAATTTATGCAGGAATCGCATTCCCATTTCGCATTTTATGGGTGGGTGTCAGCAACGGTTTTTCTTTTTGTTACCAAATATTTAAGTGAAAATTTTCCAAAAATAGACCTTGCAAAATATCAATATTTAATGATTTCCAACCAGATATGTTCGTACGGAATGCTGATATCATTTCTTTACGGAGGCTATTTTTGGTTATCGATTGTTTTCTCTTCGGTTGCGTTGTTTACAGGTTTTGCCTACTTTGTTTTTTTATTAGTTGATACAAAATCTAATAAAAATCCTGAAATTATCTGGTTAAAATCTGGTGCTTTTTTTGCCACATTTTCAGCGATCGGAATTTTTGGATTAGCTTACTTTTCAACCAAAAAAGACAATTTTGAAATTCTTTTCAAAGCTTCAACTTATTTTTATCTGCATTACCAATACAACGGATTTTTTCTTTTCACCTGTATTGGATTATTTTTGATTTTATTAAAAAATTCAGGAATTCAAATCCAGGAAAAATTTAACAAAACCATTTTTTGGCTTCTATTCTTCTCATGTTTTTTCGGCTACGGCTTGTCGATTTTGTGGATTGAAATGCACCCGATTCTGTACGGATTTTTCGTTCTGATTTCTGCTATTCAATTGATTGGAGCATTTTTATTGTTGAACCGGATAAGAACAACAACTCTCTTCAAAAAGCAAAATTCTATTCAGAAAATTCTTCTCAGCATTTTCGGTTTCGCCTTTATTTTGAAATTTATACTTCAGAGCTTATCGGCAATTCCGGTTTTAGCTGCTTTTGCATTCAGTAACATTCATATTGTGATTGCTTATTTGCACTTGGTTTTATTAATGGGCGTCAGCCTGTTTTTGATCTGCCTGATTTTACATCATACAAAAATTATTTTAACTAAAATATTGAAAATAAGTATTATACTAATGGTTTTTGGAATTGTCTGTAATGAGCTGATCCTGGGTTTATTAGGTTTTTTTTCGGTATTTTATATTCCTTTTTTAAGTGCAAGATATTGGTTACTTTTTGTTTCGATTGCAATTATGGTATCCATAGGAATGTTTTTTAAAATATTGAAATTAAAATGAATACAGTTTTAAACTTCGACTTTAAAACCTAGATCCACATCATATCCGGATTGTCCGCCCTGGACACCCCAACTTTCTTTTTTACTATCTCTGACGACGATTAAAATATGGTCTTTTGGAATTCCTAATTCTGATAAATTTTTAACAATTTCACCGAATAGCTTTCTTTTTGCATCGATAGAACGTCCGGAAAATGCATCAATACTTATTAAAGTATATAATTCAGGTTTGGTTTTGGTCGGCGAAACGGCGAATCTATGTGGCGGATGAACTAAAAGTCTTATCGTTTTATCTTCTGCCGGGATCTGGAAAGCGCTTACCATCGCAGAATGGACAGCCTCAATAATTTTCATCCCATCCTGTTCGTTATAATCTTTTCTGACTTCAATTAAAATTGCGGGCATATTTTTGTTTTTAATGATTAATTATTGTCCTGCGGAGAAATTGCTGTTATCACTTGCATCACGCTTCCGAAATCTATCAGATCTTTGATTTTATACTGAAACATAATCAGTACCTTCTCTTTGATGGCAGCTGCGAAATGATGGATTGGGCAAGGATCCTCGGCACTACATTGCTTGAGTCCCAAAAGACATGATGTAAAAACTTCTTTCCCTTCAAAATTTTCATAAATGTCTTTGATAGTAAGGTTTTCAAACTGTCCGTCGGTGAGATAAAATCCGCCGCCTTTTCCCTTCCCGGAAGAGATAAGTTGCTTTTTTGTCAATTGCTGCAAAATTTTGGAGGTAAAGGCTACAGGCGTTCCGATTTTTTGAGAAATATCTTTGATTCCAATTCTCTTTCTTTCGTTGGCAAGTACGATGCAGGCTTTGATGGCGTATTGACAAGTGTTTGAAAATATCAGCATTTATAAAAAATTGTAAAACAAAGATAACAACTTTGTATTGTTTAATTTTTTTAATTTATTGCTGAATATTATTTGATCCTGAAGTTCGGTGCAATTTTAATAGCGATCCAAGACCAGGTTTGCAGGTTTTTAGGTTCTGTAACATTCTTCAGATATTCCATGCTTTTCCCTGAGAACATAAATGAATGACCAATATTGGCGGTAATTATTTTTCCTATTTTATAGGTGCAAACCAGATCCAGCTCTGTACCCAAATAGGAGGAAATCCTTTCTCCTGATTTATAATAACCCATTTTTCCATTAGAAGAAAAAATGTGTAAATTGACTTGCAAGATAGATTTCGGACTGAATTTCAGATTTGATTTTAAATAGTAATCATTCAGTCCGAAACTGTTAAAATGACTGTTTCCGACATAAAAAAAATCCATAAAACCATTATACATATGATTGGTTCCATACATCGGGCTGAAAGATTTATTTTTATCGGACGCAGTGTTGTAACTCCTTCCTGAAAGCCATTCTGTACCTAGAACAGTATTGAATTTCGGATGAAAAAGAAAATCAATATTTGCTGAAAGTTGATAAGCATTTTTACTCTGTGCAAGTGTGTTTTTTCCGGTCTGATAATAAATTGAGCCAAAGAAACCAAAATTTTCCAAATATTTTTTGGAGTTAATTCCCACCGTCAGCATATCATAATGCGTTCCTGAAGGATTTTGCAAAACCTGATTCATTGCAATCGCAGTCAACTGAAATTTATTACCTGAATAATCATAATGAATTATCTGTAAAGATTTGGTAACTTCTCCTGATTCTGAAATATTATATATCTCTTTTTCCGGCAGATCATTCAAATCATTATCATCGTTATTGTAAGTCACTGCAGCTTCCAAGGTGGATTTTGAAGTCAGTTTATAAATACCTTTCAAAGCATCAAAGCTTCGTCCCTGCATTGTCCAATCCAGTGCTCCAATCAATCTTTCATTATCATAAGAAAGTATTTGCCGACCTGTTTTTAAAGCAAACTTTTCCGAAACTTCATATTTTACCCAAGCTTCATTTAATATAAAATTTTGATTTTTACTGGCAGTAGTATTGGTTTCTCCCCAGGTTCTGACGTCTTGAGCTGAAAAGTATATTTCTAAATTTTTGTAATAATAATCCATCCCGAATCTTGCCCTTGAAACAATTGTGGTTTCTGCAGATTTTCCTTTAATAATAGGCGTCCTTACACCATTATCAAGTTCTGCACGCGTTCGCAAATCCAGATTCATTTTCAGGCTGTCCACTTGAGCGCTGATATTTCCGGATATCAATATTAATAAGAATATGATGATTATTTTTTTTATCATAAAAGATTAAGAATTATTTTGATTCCATATTTTTACAGCAGTTTTTCGGATAAAAGATTGATCAGGATTTTTTGCATAATTTGTCTTTAGTCATTAATAAAAACAAAGATATTTAAAATAAGATATGTTTGTCTTATTTTATTTTTTTTATCTGTATTTGTGTTATAAATCATATCAGCAGACGGAACTAAAAATAATTGACATCATTGGCTTTTGTTCTCTCAACACTGATCTATTCAACTCCTTAATAGAAACTAACAGAAGATTTCAGAGGTACGAAGCAAATATGGAAAATAAGATTTTATTTTTTCTAAGTAATATGGACTCATTCTTAGCGAAACATTTTATAATTTTGCAGAAGTGAAAAAACTGATCTCAATACTATTGCTTAGTTTATACTTGGTTTCTACAACCGAGCTGTATCAGTTTTTGAAAATTCCGGTTCTTATTGAACATTATCTGGAACACAAAGAGGAAGATCCGAATATTACTATAGGTTCATTCTTTAAAATCCATTATGATAATCCGGTAAAAGATTCAGATTACACCAAAGATCAGCAGTTACCGTTTGTTTCGCACGCAGCTCATCTTATCATCGTATGTACACCTGCAACACCTTTTACGTTTCATTTGTTCGATAAAGAATCCAACCCGATTATTAAATCCAAACAGACTTTTTACAAAAGCATCTTTTACAATAAAGATATTCTCAATTCTATCTGGCAGCCGCCGAAATCTTGTTGATTTTTTTTCTGAATTTCTCTCAAAAATATTTTTGAGAACGTTTTGGTATTAAATTAATCAACGATAGGTTCATTAATTTTTTATCAGGCGATCAAACTTATTTATTCATAAGCATTTGCTGGAATTAGTACATTCAAATAGAGATATTTATCTGTAAAATAGCTATCTATCATCTATTATCAATTATCTACCATCTGCTAATAAGCTCAACAAAACATTATGCTTACAAAAATCATTGAGTTTTCTGTAAAGAACAAACTCATCATTGCGCTGTTGATTTTGGGATTGATAGGCGTGGGTTCCTATCAGGTCACCAAACTTCCGATAGATGCCGTTCCCGATATCACCAACAATCAGGTTCAGGTCATCACCATTGCCCCTTCATTTGGAGCAACAGACATCGAAAGACTCGTGACATTTCCCATAGAACAGGCGAACAATAACATTTCAGGATTAAAAGAAATCCGAAGTTTTTCCCGTTTCGGGTTATCTCTCGTTACCATCGTCTTTGAGGATGATGTAGATATTTACTGGGCAAGACAGCAGGTTGCAGAAAGGCTGCAGCAGGTTCAGAGCCAGATTCCACAGGGAATAGGAACTCCCGAATTAGGTCCTATTTCTACAGGGTTAGGCGAAATTTTCCAGTACGTGATCCGTCCCGAAAAAGGCTACGAGAAAAAATACGATATTACAGAACTCCGCACCATTCAGGACTGGATTGTCAGAAGACAGCTTCTCGGTGTAAAAGGCGTTGCTGAAGTCAGCAGTTTCGGAGGAAAACTGAAACAGTACGAAATTGCCGTCAATCCCGACAGATTAAATGCTTACGGAATCACCATTAACGATGTTTTCGATGCATTAAACACCAATAACCAGAACACAGGAGGAGCTTATATCGAAAAAGGTCCCACTGTTTTATACATCCGAAGCGAAGGTCTCATCGGAAATATCGAAGACATTAAAAATATAGCGATTGCTTCCAAAACCAATGAAATCCCGCTGTTTGTAAGAGACGTTGCAGAGGTGAAAACCAGCTTTGCCACAAGATACGGTGCAATGACGTTCAACGATCAGGGAGAAGTTTCCGGGGCAGTGGTGATGATGCTGAAAGGCGAAAACAGCAATCAGGTTATTAAAAACGTAAAAGAAAAAATTGCCCAGATTCAGAAGACCCTTCCGAAAGGAGTAGTGATAGAACCGTTCCTCGATCGTACCAAAATGGTAAACAACGCCATCGGAACCGTTGAGAAAAACCTTACAGAAGGCGCATTGATTGTTGTTTTTGTACTGGTTCTGTTTCTCGGAAATGTACGCGCCGGATTGCTCGTTGCTTCTGTAATTCCGCTCGCTATGCTTTTTGCCATTTGTATGATGAATCTTTTCGGAGTCAGCGGAAACCTGATGAGTCTCGGTGCATTGGATTTTGGCCTTATAATCGACGGTGCAGTCATTATTGTAGAATCCGTCCTGCATCAGTTCAGCCATAATTCAAAATTCAAAAAAATATTCTCCGTTGGAAAAGAAGAAATGGATACCATTGTTACTGATTCTGCCGGAAAAATGATGAACAGTGCAGTTTTCGGACAGATTATCATCCTGATTGTTTATCTTCCGATTCTTACCTTACAGGGAATTGAGGGGAAAATGTTCAAACCAATGGCTCAGACTGTGGCTTTCGCTCTATTAGGAGCATTTTTATTGTCGTTAACCTACATTCCGATGATGAGTTCTTTACTCTTAAGAAAAAGAAGTTCAAAACCGAGTTTATCTGACCAGATGATGAAAAAAGTGGAGAAAATCTATCTGAAAACACTGCTTAAAATCTTAAGAGTTCCGAAAATGGTATTCTCCATCGTGGCTGTACTTTTTGTCTTGGCAATTTTCATTCTCAGCAGAATGGGAGGAGAATTTATTCCTTCCCTTGAAGAAGGAGATTTTGCCGTGGAAACCAGAGTTTTGCCGGGAAGCAATCTGAATACAACCATTGAAAGTACACAGAAGGCAGCTCATATCCTGAAATCAAGATTTCCGGAAGTACAAAAAGTCGTGACAAAAATCGGGAGCGGGGAAATTCCTACAGATCCGATGTCGATGGATGCTGCCGATTTAATGGTGATCCTGAAAGACAAAAAAGAATGGACTTCTGCCTCTACATTCCCTGAACTGGCAGATAAAATGAGCAAAGAACTGCAGGATGTTCCCGGAGTAACCGTAAGTTTCCAGTTTCCGGTGCAGATGCGTTTCAATGAACTGATGACAGGAGCAAGACAGGATGTCGTGGTGAAAATTTTCGGTGATGATCTGGACGTTCTTTCCCAAAATGCTCAAAAACTCGGGAAAATTATTGAAACTGTAGACGGAGCCCAGAATCTTTACATCGAGCCGATTGCAGGAATGCCACAGGTAACCATAGAATACAACCGTCCTGTTATTGCACAATATCATTTATCCATTTCCGACATCAATCGGATTGTGAATGCCGCATTTGCAGGGCAGAGTACAGGTCTCGTGTTCGAAGGCGAAAAACGTTTCGATATGGTTGTTCGTCTCGATTCCAAAGTCCGTAAAAATGTGGATGATATTAAAAATCTGCTTGTTCCGACCCCTTTCGGAAACCAGATTCCGCTTTCCCAGCTTGCAAGAGTTGAGGTGAAAAACGGCCCCAATCAAATTCAGAGAGAAAATGCACAACGCAGAATTGTCGTTGGATTCAACATCAAAGGAAGAGATGTTCAGAGCATCGTGGAGGAACTTCAGACTAAAGTGAACAAAGAGATAAAACTTCCGACAGGTTATTATATGACTTACGGAGGTTCTTTTGAAAACCTGAACAATGCAAAACAGCGTCTGATGATTGCTGTTCCGGTAGCTTTGGCGCTTATTTTCGTGATGTTGTTCTTAGCATTCGGCTCGGTGAAAGAAAGTCTGCTGATTTACACCGCAATTCCACTTTCAATTATTGGCGGCGTATTTCTTCTTGCTTTGAGAGGAATGCCTTTCAGCATCAGTGCAGGAGTAGGTTTCATCGCCCTTTTCGGAGTGGCAGTTCTCAACGGGATCGTTCTCATTTCAGAATTCAACAGATTATACAAAAGCGGAATCCGGAATATCGTAAGAATTGTAATTGATGGCGGAGAGTCCAGACTTCGTCCGGTTCTGATGACGGCTTTCGTGGCATCTTTAGGATTTATTCCGATGGCATTAAGCAACGGAGCAGGAGCGGAAGTTCAGCGTCCGTTGGCAACCGTGGTGATCGGAGGTCTTCTCGTGGCAACCTTCCTTACGCTTTTTGTACTGCCGCTTCTTTATGTAACCATTGAAAAAGGATTTAAAATGAAATCGCCATCATTTGGAAAACGCAAACGCCTATGAAGAAAACGCGATTACATATGACCTTTAAAAAACAATAAATATCTACATATGAAAAATAATCACAAAAATATAACGGCTGTATTCATTTTGCTGTTCAGCTTTGCAGGATTTGGACTGAAGGCGCAAACGCCAATCAATCTTCATACTGCGATCAATACCGCACTGGAAAACAACAGAAATCTTAAAAACGAAAAACTTAAATCGGAATATTCCAAAGCGTTGATAAAATCGGCAAATGATATTCCGCAGACTGGTGTAACGTTCGATTACGGACAGATCAACAGTGCGTACAACGATATGAAATTTGGCGTTTCCCAGAACATTGCTTTTCCGACAGTGTATAAAAAACAGAAAAATGTATACACCGAAGAATGGAAAAAATCTTTGCTGAATGTTTCCCTGAAAGAATATGAACTTAAAAAAGCAGTCAGCCTTACCTTTTACAACATTCTGTACTGGAAAGAAAAAGAAAAACTGCTGAATGAAATCCTGAAACTGTACACCGACTTTTCAGATAAAGCGAACCTCAGACTGAAAGCAGGGGAGAGCAATATTCTCGAAAAAACAACCGCTTCAAGCCAGAAATCGGCGATAGAAATTCAGTTAAAACAATTGCAGCAGGAATTAGCCGTATTAAAGATCCAGTTTCAGTGGCTTTTGAATACGGAAACCGATTTCATTCCCGAAGATTCAAAATCTTTTGCCAATTCTTTAAACGAAAAACTGGCGGATCATCCTTTGCTGAAAATCTGGGAACAGCAGAAAAATATTTCCACAGAACAGATCGCACTGGAAAAAGCGAAAATGCTTCCCGGTCTGCAATTGGCGTACAATCTTAACAGTTTTAAAGGATTAGGTCCGGATGATAAATTGTATAATGCAACACCTCAGTTTCATTCGGCTCAGGTCGGTGTTTCGCTTCCGATATTTTCAGGAGGTCAGAAAGCGAGAATTGAAGCCGCAAAAGTAGCGCAGTCTGTTGCAGAAAGTGAACTGAAAAACGCTGAATTCAATCTTCAGAATCAGCTTAAAAAAGCCAGAGAAATCTATCAGTCCAATCTGGAAATTGTTTCAAAATATGAAAGTTCCGACCTGAAAAATGCGGATGTGATCACCGAAACGGCAAAAAGACAGTTTATCGGCGGAGAAATCAATTACCTTGAATTTGTGATCCTCGTAAATCAGGCAGTACAGCTTAAAAACAATTACACCGATGCAGTCTGGAAACTTAATCAAAGCGCCATTGAACTGGAATATCTTACTTTAAATCCATAAAAAAATGAAATCAATTTCAATATATATCTTATTAATCAGCTTTTTTGTCTTCATTCAATGTAAAAAAGAAGAAGCTCCCAAACAGGAAAAAAGCCTCCCGAAAGACGAAAATGTAGTGACTTTAACCGATGCACAGTTAAGAAATGCACCGATAGAAACAACCACGCTTTCGTTGCAGAATATCGCTTCCACCCTGAAATTAAACGGAATGATCGATGTTCCGCCCCAAAATCTGGTTTCAGTAAGCATTCCGCTTGGCGGCTATCTGAAATCCAGCAATCTTCTTCCGGGAATGCCGGTTTCCAGAGGTCAGGTCATTGCCGTGATCGAAAATCCGCAGTTCATTCAGCTTCAGCAGGATTATTTAATGGCAAGATCCAAAGCACATTTTGCGGAACTGGATTACAACCGTCAGAAAGCCCTGAACCAAAGTCAGGCAAGTAGCGACAAAGCCATGCAGCTCGCTCAGTCTGAAATGAACAGCCAGAGAATTTTAATGAATTCATTGGCGCAGCAGCTCAGACTCATCAATGTCAATCCTGAATCTTTAAAATCAGGAAGCATTACGAAAAGCGTTCCCGTGTACAGCTCAATCAACGGATTTGTAAGCAAAGTGAATGTGAATATCGGGAAATATGTAAATCCTTCGGATGTGCTTTTTGAGCTCATCAATCCCGATGACATTCACCTGAATCTTAAAGTGTACGAAAAAGATCTGGAAAACCTGAAAAAAGGACAGCGTTTTGCAGCGTACACGAATGCAGATCCGAGCAAAAAATATTATGGGGAAATCCTTCTCATCAGCAAAGATATCAGTCAGGGCGGTTTGGCAGAAGTTCACTGCCATTTCGATAAATACGATCACAGTCTCGTTCCGGGAATGTATATGAATGCCGAAATTGAAACCAGTACTTCTTTTTCCAATGCGGTTCCGGAAGAAAGCATCGTGAATTTTGAAGGCAAAGATTTTGTTTTTGTTGAGGTTAAAAAACAAACATACCGATTGACTCCTGTTACTTTGGGAGAAACGGAAAACGGATTTATCCAGATTCTTAATTCTGATGATTTTAAGAATAAAAAGATCGTGACCAAAAATGCTTACACGCTTTTGATGAAGCTTAAAAATACGGAGGAAGAGGAGTAGGCTGTTGTACCATATAATACAAAAAAATGAAAAAATATTCACTAATAAAAACACTAGCATTGTTCATCATATTACTTCTTATCGTTATTCAGTTTATTGACGCAGACACAAATATTGCTGTAAGCGTTTCAGCAAATTCTTTAGAAAAACACTATGAAGTTCCTGACCGCGTTCAGAGCCTGCTGAAAAACAGCTGTTACGACTGCCATTCCAATACGACTTCCTATCCGTGGTATAATAATATTCAGCCTTTAAAATGGTGGCTTGCAGATCATGTGGACTCAGGAAAAAGACACTTGAATTTTGATGAGTTTGCGGCATATTCAAACGAAAAAAAGCTTGATAAACTGGATGAAATTACCGAAACAGTGCAAAATGGAGAAATGCCGCTTGAATCCTATACGATTGTACATCAGAATGCGAGATTATCCGCATCGGAAAGGTCTGAAATTGTACAATGGGCAGCTTCGGTAAAAAAGCAGATCCGCTAGAGTCTCTATCCGGAAAAATAAATTCTTATTTTGTGGAAAACATGTGTAACTTTAATAAACTATTGATTTCGTATGACTTATAATATACCAAAAGATTTTCGTGGTCTTACAGAAACTGAAGTTAAAGTTTCCAGAGAAAAACACGGCTATAACAGAATGGATGCCATCAGGAAAGAAACATGGATGAGCATGCTGTTTAATACCCTTAAAGAGCCGATGCTTATTCTGCTCATTTGCGTTTCCGTTATTTATATCCTAACCGCGGATTATGGGGAAGCCGCTTTTATGCTCGCGGCCATAATTTTTGTTACGGCAATCTCTTTCTATCAGGATAACCGTAGCAAAAAAGCACTGGAAGAACTGGAAAAACTTAATGAACCTTTGAGTAAAGTGATCCGGAATGCTGAGGTGGTGGAAATTCCCACACACGAAATTGTTCTGGGAGATCTTTGTATAACAGAGGAAGGCAGCTTAATCAATGCAGACGGAAGAATCGTTCAAAGTAATGATTTTTCTGTTAATGAATCTTCTCTTACAGGAGAAAGCTTTTCCGTTTTTAAAGACAGCACATCGGAAGACAATTATGTGTACAGCGGAACGATAACAGTTTCCGGGCTGGCTGTTTTTGAAGTTGAAAAAATTGGAAAGGAAACGAAAGTAGGAAAAATCGGACAATCTATCTTAAATATCCGGGAAGAAGTATCTCCTCTGCAGCTTCAGATCCGGAATTTTGTGAAAGGAATGGCGATTATAGGGATCTGTATTTTTCTGGCAGTCTGTATTTTCAGCTTCATCAAGAGCCGTGATTTTGTAACGAGTCTGTTAAGTGGCTTAACGTTGGCAATGTCTGTGCTTCCTGAAGAAATCCCTGTTGCTTTTACCACTTTCATGGCATTGGGAGCGTGGAAGCTTATGCGTGAAGGAATCATCATCAAAAGAAGCAGTATTGTAGAAACTCTTGGAAGTACCACGGTGATCTGTACCGATAAAACAGGGACTATTACAGAAAATTCCATGCAGTTGAAAAATTTTTATGATTATAAAACGAATACCGTATACAGTGAGGATAAATTTGATGTAAACGATCTGGACGAGCTCATTCATTATGCGATGTGGAGCAGTGAGCCTGTTCCGTTTGATCCCATGGAAATTACCTTGCACAAAGTTTATGAGCAAACCCAGAACCCTGATCAGAGAAAGGATTTTCAGCTTTTTCATGAATATCCCCTGGAAGGGAAACCTCCCATGATGACCCATCTTTTCGAAAACGCACAGAAACAGAGGATTATTGCTGCAAAAGGGGCTCCCGAAGCAATTATCAGCGTTTCCGATCTTACGGAAACTGAAAAAGATAAAATCAGAAATATTGTGAAGGAATTCGGAGAACAGGGATACCGTGTTCTGGGAGTTGGCAAAGCATTTTTTGAAGGAAGTAATTTTCCGGAAAGGCAGCAGGATTTTTCGTTTATTTTCTTAGGCTTGACAGTTTTTTACGATCCTCCTAAAAAAGGAATTAAAAACGTTTTTCAGGATATTTACGATGCCGGAATTAAAGTAAAGGTAATTACCGGAGACAATGCCGATACTACAAAGGCCATTGCTCTGCAGGCAGGAATCCGCAATGATGCTGATGCAGTGAACGGAAGCGAAATCCTGTCTCTTTCAGAAGAAAATCTGCTAAAACTTACTGAAAATACAACCCTGTTTACAAGAATGTTCCCGGAAGCGAAACTTGAAGTCATTACAGCTTTAAAAAAACAGGGAAATGTCGTAGCAATGCTTGGTGACGGAGTCAATGACGGTCCTGCTCTCAAAGCCGCCCACATCGGAGTTGCCATGGGAAACAAAGGAACGGAAATTGCCAAATCCGCCGCTTCACTCGTGATTACAAACGATGATCTGGAAAAACTGGTGACAGGAATTGCTGCCGGAAGAAGAATATATTCCAACATAAAAAAAGCGGTGCAATACATCATTTCCATTCATATTCCGATCATTCTTACTGTTTCTCTGCCACTGTTTCTGGGTTGGATTTTTCCGCATATTTTTACCCCTGTTCATGTTATTTTTCTTGAGCTGGTAATGGGACCAACCTGTTCTATAGTCTATGAAAATGAACCACTTGAAAAAAATGCGATGAAAAAACCTCCAAGGGCACTTTCTGATACATTCCTCAACTGGCGGGAACTTATGGTAAGTATTATTCAGGGATTGGTAATTACCGCAGGAATATTATGGATGTACCAATATTCTATAGACCTGGGAAATGATGAGCCTAAGACCAGAGCTTTGGTTTTCAGTACGCTTATTTTTGCTAATATTCTACTTAGTTTCGTCAACCGTTCTTTTTACTACAGTGTTTTCGAGAGTTTAAAAAATCGCAATAATCTCCTTTTAGGAATTTCCGCATTAGTCTTATTGCTTTTACTAATGATTCTATATGTAAGGCCGGTCTCGGAATTTTTTGATGTTTCCTCTCTGACTTTGGAAGAATTGTCAGCATCATTCCTGTTAGCAGCTATCTCAGTACTTTGGTTCGAAATTTTTAAACTGATAAAAAGAATGACTAATAGAAATAGCTAACATTAAAATAATTTTAAGATTCTAACGTTTTATTTAATAATTTTGATCGGTGAAAAAATTGATTTCCATATTGTTGTTATTTTTATATTTGGTTTCCACAACCGAATTATATCAGCTTTTGAAAATCCCGGAACTGATCGAGCATTACGTCGAGCATAAGGATTTGAATCCGGATATGACGCTTACGGCATTTCTGAGAACACATTATGATCATCCTGTCAAAGATGGGGATTACGGAAAAGATCAGAGACTTCCGTTTATCATTCATTCTGCACCTTTGTCATTGGTTTTTACAATTAATCCGGGATTCAGTTTTGAAACGGTAACATATCATTTCAGTCCTTTAAAAATACATAGAATCCCTTCAAAAGACGAAGATCTTTGCTATAAAGGTTTTCTGAATTCCGTTTGGGAACCGCCAAGGTTTTCTTTTTCATAATTCAGTCCTAATTTGGTTTGTATTCACAGATCAAATATCATCAATTGTTTCATATCATTAATTTCATAATAATGAAAAAACTA
The DNA here is from genome assembly GCF_900142325.1 of Epilithonimonas mollis. Taxonomy (GTDB): domain Bacteria; phylum Bacteroidota; class Bacteroidia; order Flavobacteriales; family Weeksellaceae; genus Epilithonimonas; species Epilithonimonas mollis. The sequence continues at coordinate 284,771 of NZ_FRAM01000004.1, read as the reverse complement.
TTTTCAGCCATTTTAATGGTTGTATTTGCTGTTGGCATTCATGCGCAAAGCCGTTTGGAAAATGCCCAAAAACTAGCTTTAGAAAATAAAGAACTTATACTTTTGAATTTCTCCGGTTCCGACTGGTGCATTCCATGCATCAAGCTTCATAAAAATATCATTGAAAGTGATGAATTTAAAAAGCTGGAAACAGAAAATGTCGTGGTTTACATCAATGCAGATTTTCCAAGAAACAAAAAGAATCAGCTTTCTCCGGAACTGAAAAAAGAAAATGCTTTACTGGCTGATCAGTACAATAAAAAAGGACTATTTCCTTACACATTATTGCTGAATCCGGAAGGCAAAATCCTGAAAAGCTGGGAAGGTCTTCCTGCGGAAAATGCTTCAGCTTTCAGTAAAGAGATTAGAGATATCAAAGAAAATCAAAAATAAAAGTATGTTAAGAGAATTCAAAAGACCTCAGAAATTAATGGGGAACGCTTTTGAAATTACCGTTGTTAGCAATGAAGAAAAATCCGCTTACAGTCATATTGATGCGGCTATTGAAGAAATCAGGAGAATTGAAAAACTTCTGACGACATTCAGTGAGGAAAGCCAGACCAATCTTATCAACAGAAATGCAGGAATCCAGCCTGTAAAAGTAGATTGGGAGATTTTTAACTTGATTGAAAGAAGTTTGAGGATCAGCAGAATAACGGATGGATATTTCGATATCTCGTATGGCGGAATCGATAAAAGTTTCTGGAACTTCGACCGTGAAATGAAAGAACTTCCTAATCCTGAACTGATTAAAGAACATCTGAAACTAGTTAATTATCAGAATATTATTCTTGACCGTGAAAAGCAAACCGTTTTCCTCAAAGAAAAAGGAATGCGGATCGGTTTCGGAGGAATCGGGAAGGGTTACGCTGCAGAAATGACAAAACAGATGCTTCAAAACAGAGGTGTTACTTCCGGAATTGTTAATGCTTCAGGCGATCTAACGACTTGGGGAAATCAGGCAGACGGAAAACCCTGGACGGTCGGAATTGCCGATCCCGACAACGCAAAACAGCCGTTTTCGTATATGAATATCACCGATATGGCAATTGCAACTTCGGGAAATTATGAAAAATTCGTCGTGATCAACGGTAAAAAATATTCTCATACCATTAATCCCAAAACAGGAATGCCTGTTTCGGGTGTGAAAAGTGTTACAATTTTTTGTCCCAACGCAGAAATTGCCGATGCAATGGCGACTCCCGTATGCATTATGGGAATCAATGCGGCGCTCAATATGATCAACCAGATCAATCATCTGGAATGCATCATTATTGATGACCAGGACAAAATTTATTCATCTCAAAACATTAATTTAAAATGAAAAACCTTATAAAAATATTAGCTTGCTTACTGATCACAGTTGCTTCGGTACAGTCCTGCACAACCGTAAAAGAGTACGAAAAAAATAAATTAAATGACGCTGAAATGGTTCTCGGAAACAGAACGATTGAAAAAACTGAGCTCAGCTTTCAGTCCTACAGAGAAGGATCTTCTGGAGCGAATGCCGGAAAAGTGGGTGGCGGTTGCGGATGTAACTAAAAGAGTAATCGTAAAATTTAATTGTGATTCAAAAATGAAAAAAATAATCGTAAGTGTTATTGCTCTTTTCGGAATTTTCAACGTAAAAGCACAGGAAAACACAAACAACGAACAGTCTAAAAAACTGACTTTTGATGAAGCTAATTTAGTTTCAAGCTATTATAAACAAAACGGAAACAACTCAGCAGTGACGGGAGGAATCGGGACGGAAAAACTGACCGACATTTCCAATACCATTGACGTAACTATGGTAAAATACGATAAGAAAGACCGGAAAAATAAATTCGATTTCAGTGTCGGGATCGATCATTATACGTCCGCTTCTTCGGATATGATCGATCTGAAAGCCAATTCATCAGCTTCCCACGCAGACAACAGAATTTATCCTGCGTTAAGCTGGAGCCGTGAGAACACCGAAAAAGGGACGACTTTAATGGCGGGTGTTTCTACTTCCTTCGAGTTCGATTATGCATCGTACGGAGCAAACATTGGATTTTCACAAAAGACCAAGAACAGAATGGGAGAGTTTACCGCAAAATTTCAGGCTTATCTGGATCAGGTAAAACTGATTGCTCCGATTGAGCTCAGAACAAACGGAAGCACTGGAGGAGAACACGAAAGTTATGGAACCAGCGGAAGAAATACTTTTGCGCTGTCTCTTTCCTATTCGCAAATTATCAATCAAAATTTTCAGGTTGAATTTTTGGCGGATGGTGTTCAGCAGACGGGATATTTAAGTTTGCCTTTCCACAGAGTTTACTTCAATGATCATTCGGTTCATCAGGAAGCTTTGCCAGATAAACGGTTTAAAATTCCTTTGGGAGTAAGAGCGAATTATTTCCTTGGGGACAAAGTCATCCTGAGAGCGTATTATCGTTATTATACCGATGACTGGGGCTTGAGATCCAATACTTTCAGCCTGGAAACGCCGGTGAAAATTTCGCCTTTTGTTTCGGTAAGTCCGTTTTACAGATATTATTCTCAGACTGCGGCTAAATATTTTGCGCCTTATCAAGAGCACACGGCTTTTGATGGTTTTTATACAAGTAACTATGACCTTTCAAAATTCGACAGTCATTTTTACGGGGCAGGAATCAGGATCAATCCGAAGAATGGTTTATTTGGTGTCGAAAGGCTAAATATGCTGGAAATCAGATACGGACATTACACGAAATCCGTGGGAATGAAATCTGATATTATTTCCCTGAATTTGAGATTCAAATAAAATCTTTTTTCAGGTTATAATTTATAATAATCAAGATTATACTTCTAATAAGAGATTTATAGAGAAATGGTGTTACTTGAAATCAGGTAACGCCATTTACTATTGGTGTAAAGACAGAATGATTATCTATAAACAATTTAAATAGATGATTCGGTTCGATTGGTGTAGTTTAAATATTTGATATTTAGTTGTAGGTGACAAAGGAACCATATTGAAATCGGTGGATGGTGGGATGTCCTAGCAGAAAAAAGTCACAGGAATATCACAGCACATCAGAAACGTCAAGTTCGCTACACCCAGTGTTGGATATGCTGTTGGAGATTCGGCACCTTTTTAAAAATCTGTCGATGGCGGAGACAGTTGGTTGCTATTAATATTAATTCAACTGGTTTAAATGGTTTAACTTGTGTAGATGAAAATATTTATTTATATCTACAACTACCAATACATTGCTGAAATCAAAGAACAGCGGAACCGACTGGTCCGTTGTAGCCATTCCTGCAAACGGAAAGATTCAATTTGTAAATGAGAACATCGGTTTTACATATGGGTTCGTTTCAGGATTTTTTAAAACTGTCAATGGCGGTCAAACCTGGAGCAAGATAAATTGTCCGGGTCCTTTTTATTTCCTTCGGCCAATTTAACAACGCTACTTTTGAATTAAAAACAATTAAAGCGATCATTGAACAGAAAAAAAAACGTTATTAAATTAAGCAGATTTTTAATAACTGCTATGGGCGACGTTTCTGATGCAATGGCAAAATCCCAGGGAAGCAATGAAAGATTAGTCTTTTATATCGACGAACTGCTATTTTAGTTTATTGGTAATAGTTTAATTTTGTACATTCAAGTATATAGTTATTTTAATTTATTTTTTACTCAGCAAACTGATCGTATAGCTGTAACTGTATTTTTTGTCGAGCAATCGGTACTCTTGATGCGGATATGCACCCCAGCTATCATCACCGCCAAGGCCACGTTGTTTAAGATCGATGCTTAAAAATACCTGATGTCTTGGTGGCAGATCAACGGGATGCTGCTTTTTTTTGGTAAGACCGGGGTCAAGATCTTCTACACTGTGGTTAATGGCTGTAAAAGCAATAGGCTGTAGACCTTCCACTTTTATTCCATTGCCGGATTTATCAGTCAGCTTGAACCATCGAACATCTGTTTTATTGCCACTTTCTTGCGGACGGATATAGCCTTTATAGTATTGATTCTCTACCTTATCCTGATAAATACCAATAAATGAAGCACTGTGCCGGTCGGTATAGTTCTCGTATGGACCTCTTCCATAATAACTGAGATTGTTATAGCTTGCTGGCAAGGTGGTACGCATTCCAAAGCGCGGAAGTTCAGGGAGTTCTTTACCGGCCATATCCATAGTTGTGGTAATTTGTATGTCACCATTATTATGGATGAAATAATTGATTTGGTAAGGTACATCGATGCTGGCCAGTTGCCATTCGACCTGTATTGCCAATCCTTTATCAGTCTGTTCCCCAACCGTAATCTTTTTTAACTTCTTCTGGTCATGGGCAGAACGCCACAAGCCCAATTTTGAAGGCATACCGTTTCCGAAATCATTATCAGTAGGCGCTCTCCAGAAATAAGGTTCCGGAAAATTATTGAAATTGCTGTCGTTTTTGCTGTATAATATGAACTTTCCCTTTTGAAGATCAAATTCACCTTTAACAGTATCAGCCGTGAAATTCAACTTTTTATCATCTTTTGTGAAGACCAGTTTTGTTGTTTTGGTTTCATCTCTATCAAAATAAGAACCTGCATAACTGAACTGTTCTTTGGCGATCTCTGATCCGGAAGGCAACATTTCTGTCGCTGATTTCGTATACGCATACAGATTTAGATAATATTCAGTCCCTGCAATAGATTTGTATTGTGGAATGTTAAGCTTAACATCTTTTGACTGATGAGGATCGAGCTGAACATCGAACGCTCCTTCATTTATTTTTTCACCATTCCTAAGCAGTAGCCATTTAAATGAATATTGGTTGAGATTAGTAAAATCAAAAACATTTTCGATATTGATTAAACCTTTGTTCAAATCTTTTGCAGTAAAAATCACCTTCTGATACATCTTTTTTACTTCATAGGCTCCAGGATCCGGCGTTCGGTCGGAGCTGATAATGCCATCGGCCACACCATTCTCATCATTCTGCCAGGAAAATGATCCCAAATCACCGCCATAGGCCCAAAATGACTTACCATTAGCATCTTTGGTTTTGATACCCTGATCTACCCAATCCCAAATAAATCCACCTTGCATATTCTTGCTTTTCCGCATAATATCAAAATAGGTCTGCATATTACCATTGCTGTTACCCATTGCGTGTGAATATTCACACATAATGTAAGGTCTTGTCTTGGTGGAATCGGCAGCATATCTTTTCATATCGGCAATACGAGGGTACATAGGAGCTACAATATCCGTATTCCAGTCTTGTCCTGCCTGTTCGAACTGTACAGGTCGGGAGTTATCACGGCTTTTGATCCATTTGTAATTATCGTGGAAAACTGGTCCATTGCCACACTCGTTACCCAAAGACCAGATGATGATAGAAGCGTGATTTTTGTCGCGTTCTACCATTCTTACAATCCTGTCTGTGTGTGCCGGAGCCCATTCCGGAAGGTAAGCCGGGTGTATCGTTTTATCAAATCCACCCTGTAATTCTGCGCCCATACCGTGTGTTTCGATATTCGCTTCATCTACGAGATATAAACCATACTGGTCGCACAACTTATACCATAGCGGATCATTAGGATAATGCGAAAGCCGCACAGCATTGATGTTCAGCTCTTTCATCAGTTTTATGTCTTTCAGCATTAATGCTCTTGTCGTGGTATGACCGGTTACATCATCATGTTCATGGCGGTTGACACCGTGGACGGAAATTGGCATTCCATTGACAAGAAGTCTTGCATTCCTGATCTCAATTTTACGAAAGCCCACTTTTGAAGCAGTTATGCTTAGGATCTTTCCGTTTTGATCTTTGAGGGTTAGTACGCAATCATACAAATTTGGTGTTTCGGCATTCCATTTTAATGGATTTTTAATGGCAGTCTGGAATTTCAGGGTTTGAATGCTGTCTTCATTTACACTGAAAATTTCCTCTTTGTTATAAATGGTTTCGCCTGATTTGTCCAGAAGACTCAAAGTTACGCTTCCGCTTTTAAGGTTGTTTTCTTTAAATTTGCGTAAATCTACATCAGCACTTAACAATCCATTTTTGTATTTATCATCAAGATCTGCCCTTAAAAAATAATCCCAGATGGCTAACTTTGGTAATGCATATAAATAGACTTCTCTTTCCAGCCCGCTTAAACGCCAGAAATCCTGATCTTCCAGGTAACTGCCGTCATGCCAACGGAATACCTGTACAGCAAGTAAGTTTTCTCCCTTTTTCAGATGTTTAGTGATGTCAAATTCAGCTGGAGTCTTCGATGATTTAGTCATTCCCACTTTATTGCCGTTCACATAGATAAATGCGCATCCGGAAATAGAACCAAAATGCAGCAATATTTCTTTCTGATCCCAATCTTCAGGAATGGTAAATGTCTTTCTGTAAGTCCCTACCGGGTTATTAGGGCCTATAAATGGAGGCGTTCTTGGATGCGGATAGGTCACGTTGGTATAGATCGGTATACCGAAACCGTTGAGCTCCCAATTGGAGGGAACTGTTAAATTTGCCCATCCGGAATCGTCCATTGTAGTTTTGTAGAAATCTGCAGGTCTGTCTTTGTACAGGTCTGTATAGCTAAATTTCCATTGCCCGTTAAGGGATTTATAGTTTGAGGATTTAGAATACTCATCGGAAAGGGCATCTCTTTGATTATCAAAGGATACGAAAGTCACGTGAGGTTTTTCCTTTCCCTGATCAACAATCTTAGGATTTTCCCAATCGTTATTTTGGGCTATGACAGGTACAGAAAAGAAGGATAGTACTATAGCTAGTATTTTTAAATTCATGACAGACGTTTTCAGGGTTTATTTTGATAAACGAATTTACAAAAAAATGCCTTGATATTCATTGATTTATAAAAGGACATCTTGTATTGAAAATATGCAATAAACAATAAATAGGTTTTTAAATTATTATATACGGACATCTGTAAGCAGAGGATAATAGTACAAATTGAAATGCAGAAATGCATAAAAAAGACCACTGTCAGCGGTCTTCTTGCATAAATGTTAATATATCATCATTGCCTAAATTTAATATTCATAGAGGTTTACATAAATAACTTTGGCAGGTTTGTCATACCGAGAATAATCTTTTTTAAATTTGTCTGCTACTTGCTGTATCCTCTCTTTGCATGCTGACAGTGAGTTGAATTTTTCATAACTCCCGCCATCAGGCACCGGTATTTTATAATTTCCCATAATGTCTTTTCCTATCTGCCTGTTTGCGGATATTCTAAAACTTGTTTCCCATTCTTTGCGTTGATCTTCACTCATATTATACCAGTTTTTTACCGGATCTGAAACTACCAGATAAAAAGCATCATCGTTAGAAGAAACACCTGCATTGGACCAAGTTGCAAAGGCATATTTATCCTGAGCTTTTATTAAAGAGAAGAATCCTGGTAATAATACGATCATAAAGATCATAAGATTAATTATTTTTGTTGTTTTCATAATAAAAATTTATTTAATTATTTTAAAATAAGTCGTCCTTTACCAGTTTAGCTCCTTGAGATGTTGCCATATGTTTTAATGCCTTTATGGATTTTTCTCTTAACTCATCATTTACAATCTGGAAACTGAATACAAATTTGTTATTTGGGAATTTTTCCTCACCTGCGATTTCAATTCTTGTATATAATTCAAGCTTTCTAACATCTTTGATGTTTTCCCATCTGTAAAGAAAAGATTCTCCTTTATCTGAATAGGAATCAGATGGTTTTTCCCTCAAGCGTAAAATCTATTTTGTGGAGGAACTCATTTTTTGATTCATTTGTTTTGGAATAGGGACGCTCGGTTATTTTGGTTTTAAGCCAATCCAATATTTCTTCCGAAGTCTGTGCGTTCATCATTCCCAATGGCATGAATAAGACGAAAAGTGTAAATAGGTTTTTCATAAATTTTAATTTTTCTGATTATCTATTCTGCAAAAGGATCTTTATTTTCTTCTTTTGCGATTTCTTTCAATCTTTCAAAAGCTTTTATAATACTTTCAGCTTTGATCTTTGGTACTGCTAATGAAATAATGTTCAAATTATCCTCACTATGATTGGCATCTTCGAGACCTTCTATAAACCATTTCGTTTTCACAGATTTCCTAATACCATTATAATCAAAATTTATTTTAATGCGGGTATTATTATTACTATAGTTAATAGGATCTATAGTCACACTATTTATTTTTTCAAAATATATTCCATAGTATTCTACTTTCTGATCTAGAAACGAATCATCAAAAACCCTATACAATAATGTATTATCATTAATTTTAAATTCGCTGACTGGTCCATTCATATTATGTGAAGTATTTAATATCCGCTCAATAAAATTGATTGTTTCTTCTTTTGTTGGCTTTTTTTCTTGAGCATTCACCAATCCCAATCCCAGAAATAAAACAAAAATCGTGAGTAGGTTTTTCATGAATATCTATTTTAAAAGTTAAAATACTTCTTTTTTCTGTGGGCAAAAAGTATTTAGATGTAAGATCGCTTTCATCATTCGCGAAGCCAAATCCGCTTCACGCTTCTCATCTAAGAGAGAAATAAAGTCCACATATTTAACTTTTCCCAAATGATTAATATGTTTAACTACATTTCCCTTAAAAGAGGGGCCAAATGCAATCCAGCCAGTTATGTCTGTTGGCATAATCCAAGTTGACACTTTATTATCCATATAGTTTTCGACTGTTATTTCACAGGCGTTTATTGACTTTACAACGTTTTTGTCATAATCTACCGGATATTTTTCTATTTTTTCTTTTATCCACGCAATGGTTTCGGCTTCAGTTTGTGCGGTTGCTAATCCCAGACCTGAGAATAAAATAATAAGTGTGATCAGGTTTTTCATATTTAAAATAATTTTAAAGTTTAGTGATAATATCAAACCCCAAATCGGCAATAGTAGAATGTTATATATTTTTATAATATTTATTTTTTTGTTAGTATGATTTGTATTGATTGTTTTAAAAATTATTCTATAAACCCTCGGATTTGACGTATATATTGATATCTTTCTTCACCTAATCTTCTCAGTTCTGCTGCTTTTGCAGCATCTTTCGACACACCTTTTCCTTTTTCATACATATTAGCTAACACAAAATAGGAATTATAGGTAAATGTAGAACCTTCATAAAAGCTATTTGTTATATGGTGTGCTTGATAGAGCGATTCTTTATATTCAGGGATAATACTTTTTGAAAACCATTCAAAAGCTAGTTTATCATTTTTTTCTATTTTAAATTTTAGAGGATAATATATTTCAGAAATTTTACCATCAAGATAGATTAATCCCAGATAATACATTGCATTAGGGCTTCCTTTTTCTGCAGCAGCGGTAAAATATTTTATGGCTAATTCCTGGTTACTACCACCTCTCATATAACCGTGTGTAGTACTATAAATACTTCTTTTATAGAAATAGCTAGGTCTATTCGGTCTCTGGCTATACCACAAGCCAAGCATTACCATAGCATCTACTTTTCCTGAATCAGCCATCGTGTGTAGAAGTTCTCTATTTTCTTCATATCCACTCTCGCTTATTTTAGTAAGTAATTCAGCATCATAGTAAGCACTTAATTGCTGCGCATTTGCAAAAACTCCGAGTACCATCACTAAGCAAATCATAATTAATTTTCTCATAATTGTAAAATTTTTAATTATTATTTTTCAGTCTTTCTTCCGCGTCTTTCGCTGCTTTTATTTTTTCAGGATTTGGCGGGTCGCATCGCAGCTGTTTCTGTATTGCTTTTTCTCTCGCTGTTTTTTCCGCAACAGCTTCATCGGGTTCAAAATCCAGGTGGTACAGTTGTCCGTCATTCTTTGAGATCAGCCAGATATCTCTGCCATCTAAAACTAATTGATAAGGTTGCCAATGGGTTAAATTAACATTACGCAGGAGCTTTTTCTTTTTAAAATCATAATGGACAAGGTGGTTTTCACAGGCAAGCCAAATGGTTTCATCATCCATCTTCACCATCTTGCTTACTGCATAATTATCTTCCAAATCCGGGGAGATTATTGTTTCCAGGTCGAGATTTAAAATGACCCTACGCCTGTCGCCTAAAATCAGAAGACGCCTGTCGCCCAACAATACCGTATGTTTTTCCGTAACTTCTTTTGTAAAATCCCAGTTGCTGATTTTCTTTCTGCTCAAAAATTTTCCTGTGATCTTTTTGCCGTCGTGTGTTGGAAACTCATAATTGCTGATATTGTACTTTGTTGTGTCAATGATGACAAATTCTTTGGTTTTCTTTGTGAGCTGTTTGCCTTTATAATCCATTTCTGTCCACTGCTTTTCATCTACCTCTGCTATGATTTTATCTTTAAGAAAAACCGTCGCGCCTTCCAAACCTATCTGTCTTTCCCATACGGTTTCATTATTATCAATATCATAAGCCAGCAGCCTGCTTCCATCCATAGCTCCCATGAAGTACATCGTACTCCCTAAAAAATGTGGCTTTGACCAAATACTTTCAAATGGCAGCTCTTTTATCATTTTACCGGTTTTAAGATCATACAGCGCCATACTGTTCCGCTCTCCCTTTTTTGTCGCATGGAAAAAAGAATCATTGTAGAAGTAGGGAGATGTATTGGAGGCTGTCCCAACATCAATATCCCAAAGCTCCTGATAATTGTCTTTATTTAAAGCTTTCAGTCTGTAGTTTGAAGTGTTGACAATGACTGCGTTGCCCACCAGTGTTATTGAATTATAAACGTTCTTCTCTGTCTCACTATGACCGGCCTGCTCAGATCTGTATAGCTGCGTTTGGGAAAAAACACAACCTGCTTGGAAAAGAAAACAGAACAGGGTCAATCTGGAGTTCATTTACTATAATATTATTTAAAAAAGAAGTTGGATTTCATAGTTATTGTATTGTTGCGACAAATCTAATTTCTTTCCGAAATAAAAAAAATACTCCAAAAGGAGTATTTTTTTATTATTTTCATTAAAAAATTACCGGGTCATTAGATAAGTTGTAATATCAACTTATCTGAAAGTTTCTCATTCCAATGAATCTCAATACAAATCTATAGCAATCCCTGCTGAATACAGTTTTTAATTAGTTGTGCCGTATTACTGCACTGTGATTTTTCCATAATATTGCTTCGGTGTTTTTTTACCGTAAGCGGGCTGATGAAAAGTTCTTTGCTGATCATCTCATTGCTTTTACCCTCGGCAATAGCCCTGATGATATCGATCTCCCGTTTGGAAAACTCAACTTTGTCCTTGCCTTCATCTTCAAGACTGATATTCATATAAGAGCACTCGCCGTTCAGGCCAATCAGGGAGATTTTATAAGTATTCTGATTGCTGAGATGATCTATCCGGGTATGGATGTTAAGAGATTTTCCGTAGCCATTACCATCCATGGTCAGCATAATTGCCTGATGATTGACAAGGGCATATTCTCCGTTTTTGAATTTGGCACGGTGGCAATAGCTTATTTTGTAGGACAGCAATTTTTCCCTGCCAATCTCCTCCGAAAAAAAACGTGTCAAAAACGCCTCGGCTTTTATTACGAAGTCAATGTCATCCGGATGAATTGCACCTAAAATATCATTGAATGTGATCGTCTCCGGATCGAAATCGTGCATCTCATAGAGAGACGGACTGATTTGAGAAAGCGACATATCAAAAAAGTCTATGACATAAAATGAAAAAGGACCTGTACTGATAATAGAATTGGCAAGGCTTTCAAAGGTTATCTGTTTTTTACGTGTATCTTTAACTGCCCTGTTAGAACTCCAAACCTCATGAAGTAGCTGTATATCCTGTTCCATATTAATTTTGTTCGTAAATATAAAATTAGACAATTATATGCTATAATATGTTTTTTAATTTGTGTGATTAAGTCTGTATTATTAAAACCTTGGATAACAATCAACTTAGAATTTGTCTTGAGAAAGTAAGATTGGCTGAGTCAAAAAGATGGACTAATAACGAATTGTATTTCAATGCAAAAAAAATTAAAGCTTTGTTCTGTCAACCTTTGACTGTTTTCCATGTATTCGAAAGTTGGGTTTTAATTACAAATAAGTAGTCATTTAACCTAAATGCATCTAAATGCCTTGTTGAATATTTCAGAGTAAGTAACCACATATTTGTATTTGATCAACAATTAATTTAAGAATTTTACAAGAATAATTTTACACAAAGTATAATATTACTTTATTTTTTGACAATTCTATACGTTACAATTTCTCCAGATATGTAGGTGGCTTTTACAAGATAGACACCTTTTGGTAGTTTTGGTAAATTCGCTGATTTTCGTACACCTAAAATTTGAGCTACCATTCTTCCTGAGAGTTCAATTATCTTAATATCACTAACTTCTTCTGAAAAATTAAGTGTTTCATCAACCGGGTTTGGATAAAGATTCAGTTCTTTTTTTCTCTGATCCGTAACAGACAATGCTTTTGCACTCATACGTATAATTCGGTTTTGGGGACTGTTATTAAAAGAAGTAAAATACCCACCTATGATATATTTGCCATCTGCTTGGATCGAAATTGATCTAATATTACCTAAAATACCGCTGAAGCCAGTTCCGATATCAAAGGTTGTATCCAAATTACCATTTGTATGGAGCCGTACAAGACGATTTTGCGTTGTTTCATTATATGTAGAAAAACCGCCTCCAATCAGTATTTTACCATCACCTAATATTCGGATTGTATTCACAGGAAAATTAAAACCTGTGCCTATCATAAAGGAATTATCCAAGGTTCCGTCATTATTGAGACGTGCTATATGATTTTGTGGTAAATCCCTGTATGTTGTAAAATATCCACCGACCAGAATCTTACCATCCGGTTGTATTGCTATGGACTCTATTCTTGCAACACCACTGACATAAAAACCTGTACCAATTTTAAAAGATTCATCAAGCGTTCCATTCGGATGCAGTCGGACAATATGCTTTTGATTATAAAAGTAACCAGTGTACGTAAATGAGCCTCCTACCAAAATTTTACCATCCGATTGAATCACGATCGTATCAACGTCCTGACTACATCTCCAATCCGCAGAGGTATCCAAACTTCCGTCCGCATTCAGGCGGGTAATATGGCTTTGGGGTTTTCCATTATAGATATTAAATCGACCACCTGCTAAAATTTTACCGTCAGGCTGCACGGCTATGGTATTAATGAAAATGAAACCGCCGCCAGGACTGCCAAAACCTGAACCGGAATTAAATGATGTATCTATACTTCCATCAGTATTTAGACGAGCAATGCGGTTTTGTACCGTTCCGTTATATGTGGTAAATGACCCTCCTACAAGGATTTTTCCATCCGCCTGTATAATGATAGCTTTAACATAAGCATCCCCATCTGCATTAAATCCTGTTCCCGTTTTAAATGATGTATCAATGCTTCCGTCCGTATTCAATCGTACGAGCCGGTTTTGAGGTGTACCATTATAGAATGTAAACGAACCTCCTACAAGAATTTTACCGTCCGATTGTATGGCAGTTGCTAGAACAGAATTAACGAATCCTGTACCTATTACAAAAGAAGGGTCACGAGCTCCATCTGTCTGACCCTTAGCTCTGCCAGTAAATATTACTAAACTAAAGAATATAATTAAAATTAAAAAATTTCTCATACGTAGGATGTTGGTTTATAATAATATAGAAACGTAATTATTTGTAAATATATGAAAATAGATAACGTTACAGTATTGTGAATCTATTTATTGATATTTAATTAAACTGAGATCGGACGAAAATAGCCGATAGAATTCAATAATAATAATAATAATAATAATAATAATAATAATAATAACCTTTCAGGATGTCCAAAAAATGTGACAATGATACATAATAAATAAAAAAACTCCGCTACAGTTTCCTGTTGTGTTACTGAAATTTTGATGTTGTGATAACAAGAAGAACTATATTTCCCCTAAAAATCGAATTTGACGGAAAGTTTCAAAAATATAAAATGATATTGATGCTCAATGTATCTGCCAGTATAACAACGATTTAGGAGATAAAAAAAACCGACAAAGAAGTGAAAAATCTTCAAATGTCGGTTTTGTGACCTCGACAGGATTCAAACCTGTAACCTTCTGAGCCGTAATCAGATGCGCTATTCAGTTGCGCCACGAGGCCGTTTTTAAAGGTTTGCAAATATAGTACTTTTTTACGTTCTTTGGAAGATGAAACGCTTTTTTTTACTCTTCATTTTATTCTTATTTACAATTTCCTGTAAAAAAGAAGCATCTCAAATTAATACGGAAAAAATAACTATTTCTGAAAGAGTTAGTTATACAATTAATGAGGCTGATATTACAATTAATTCAGGAAAATTTAAAAATGTTATTTCAAAAGAAAAATTACCTTTTAAAAAAGCAATGTTGCTTAACTCAAGTCTTATCGGATATTTTTCTGAACTAGATTTAGAAAATAAAATCACAGGTGTTTCCAGTCCGGAATATATTTTTTCTGAAAAAATCCATCATTTGATCAATGAAAACAAAATCCTTAACATTGGAAACGAACAGAAATATGATATCGAAAAAATACTCTCTGCCAAGCCGGAAGTGATTTTTACCAATTATGTTCCTAATTTCGCAAATACTTATGAGATTTTAAAGCATAGCGGGATCGAAATAATTTTCCTGGATGAATTTATGGAGCAGGATCCATTGGAAAAATCAAAATATCTGCTGTTGTTTGGTAAGCTATTTGGAGCAGAAAAAAAGTCTGAAAATGCATTTGAAACTATTGAGAAAAACTATTTCAAAATCAAAAAATTAGCTTCAGGAAATAATAATAGGCCAAATGTCCTTTGCAATGAAATGTACGGAAGCCAATGGTTTTTGCCTGGCGGGAATTCATTTGTCTCAAGATTAATCAATGATGCAGGTGGTAACTATATCCTGAAGGAAAATAAGGAATTGGTTTCGGTTCCGTTAAGTTTTGAAGAGGTCTTTATAAAGGCAGAAAATGTAAGTTACTGGATCAACATCAGTCCGCATCGCAGCAAAAAAGAGCTTTTGACGCTGAATCCAAATTACAAAAAAATGAAGGCCTTCAATTCAGGAAAATTATATATGATAAACAATCGCGAAAAAGACAATGCCAATGATTATTTCGAATCCGGCGTTGTAAGGTGCGATTTGGTGTTGAGAGATTATTTTAAAATTTTTCATCCGGAAGATAAAATTTTCAGCTCAGAACCTCTAATTTATATGAAAGAACTTAAGTAGATGAAAGAACAAAATTACAAAGTCGATTTTTTCGCCGGTATTTTATTGGTTATAGGGCTTTTTGTTGGTGCTTCAGTAGCTTATGCAACCGGACAGGGTTTATCTGCATTGTTAGCAAAAGATATTCGGGAAACAGGCTGGTATCAGGCTTTGGCCTATGTCATTACGTTTATTACGCCTGTGTTGTTTTTCGATTTTCTGATAGCAAGAAAAGAAGGTAAAAAGCTCAGTTTCGACTTTTCTGCAAAACCTTTCAGAATCTATCTTCTGATATTCCCGATGATGTTTGGGATGATGCTGGTGGCAGATTATATCACCCAATTGATCCCGACAACAGGCGATTTGCTTGGTCCGCTTTACAAAATGTATATGGACGAGTTTTCAAAGCTTATGAAAGATCCATTTGCGCTGATTATCATGACGGTTGTCCTTGCGCCCATATTGGAGGAGATACTTTTTCGTGGCATTCTGATGAAAGGACTACTGAATAACGGCACCAGACCAGTTACAGCCATTGTCTTATCGGCTTTTATTTTTGGAGTAGTCCATTTTAATCCCTGGCAGTTCGCAGGTGCATTCCTGCTTGGTTTGGTATTAGGTTTGGTGTATTACAAAACCAAATCATTGCTGATGCCGGTTTTGCTGCACGCCTTCAATAACCTTGTTTCTGCAATGTTGATGTTGTATTCGGATTCGGAAACTTTTTCCGATTTGTTCAAGATCAGGAGCGAAATATTATTGATAATCGGATTGGTCATTTTTGCGATCCCTTTTTATTTTTTCGCGATCCGGAAAAATATTGTTTATATAGATTAATTTTATGGCAGCTTTATCCGCCCTCCGTTCCCGCTTTTTTGTGCCTGTGCTTTTTTCCTGGCTTACAAAAAGAGCTCCACTCAGGTCGGGCTGCAGATTGGGAATAATTATAAATTTGTAAAACGGAATACAACCACCAGTAATAAAAATAATAATTTAACTGAAATATGGAAATCCTCATAGCCACGCATAATCTTCATAAGAAAGAAGAGATCCAGCAGATTCTCGGCACCGACTACATCGTAACAAGCCTTTCCGACTATGACCTGAATGAAGAAATTATCGAAGACGGAAAAACTTTTGAGGAAAATGCATTCATAAAGGCAAAATATTGCTTTGATAAAACCGGAAAACCAAGCGTTGGCGATGACAGCGGTTTGGTTGTAGAAGCATTAGGAGGAAAACCAGGTATTTTCTCCGCACGTTATGCAGGAAATCACAACTTCAAAAAGAATATCGAAAAAGTTCTGGATGAGATTAAAGATGAGCCAAACAGAAGAGCTTATTTTATCACGGTTCTTTGCTACAAAGATAACGATGGCGAGCACTATTTCGAAGGTCGTGTCTACGGGAACCTGACAAACGAAGTTTTTGGAGAGGACGGATTCGGATACGACCCGATTTTTATTCCGGACGACTATAATCAGACATTCGCAGAGATGTTACCTGAAGAAAAAAATAGAATCAGCCACAGAAGTGAAGCTTTAAAAAAATTCCTGGAATTTTTGAATTCTAAGGGGGTGGTTGTATGATTTTGTTATCTTTTTGTATATTTACCTTGTAATTTTCAATACCCTTTAAAAAAATTGAGTACATATCTCACGATTTTAGGATTTAATTCAGCGATTCCAACAATTAATTCTTCGCCCACGTCCCAGTTTCTGGAAATGGAAGAACGTCATTTTCTTATTGATTGTGGCGAGGGAACGCAAGTACAGATGAGAAAAGCAAAAGTCCGGTTTTCTAAAATCAACCATATTTTTATCTCACATCTTCATGGTGATCATTGTTTCGGATTGCCTGGGTTGGTGGCATCCTTCAGGCTTCTTGGAAGAAAGACACCTCTGCATATCTATGGGCCAAAAGGTATCAGGAAGATGCTGGAAACCATTTTTGAAATTACAGAAACTTACAAAGGTTTTGAGGTCGTTTATCATGAGTTAGAAGGAAAAGAATCGGTGAAAATCTACGAGGACAAAAGGGTAGAAGTCTTTACCATTCCTTTGAACCACAGAATCTACTGTAATGGTTATCTTTTCCGGGAAAAACCAAAGGAACGTCATCTCAATATGAAGGAAATCTCAAAATATAAAGAAATTGAGATCTGTGATTTTCAGAATCTTCGTCTTGGGAAAGATTTTGTAATGGAAAACGGAACAGCAATTGCGAATCAATTGCTGACAACAGATCCGAAACCTTCTGTTTCATACGCTTTTTGCAGTGATACCAAGTATAAAGAAGATATCATTCCTATTATAGAAGGTGTGGATGTACTTTACCACGAATCAACTTTTCTCCATAACCTGAAAGAAATGGCGGATTACACCGGTCATTCCACAGCGTTGGAAGCTGCAACAATTGCTAAAAAAGCACAGGCGGGAAAATTGATTTTAGGGCATTTTTCAAATCGCTACAGCGATCTTAGCGTTATGACCGATGAAGCGAGACAGATTTTTCCAAATTCATTTTTGCCAAAGGCTCTGGAAATGGTAAAAATTGGAAATTAGTCTTTTAAACTACATCGATGCTTACAATACAAATTGCCACAGTAATGCAAAGCAAAGCAACAAAAAAAAGAATGTCAGCTATATTTTCCATTTTTAGCGATAGTTTGTCTTTTTCTGTTTTGATTGCGAGAAATGAAAGTGTACAGCTGATGGTAAGGCAAAAAATTGCACCGACAGCACATTCGTCCAGATAAGAATAATGATTGAATTTGGTTATTTTAAGAGAGGTGATAATAACCAGGCAAAAACCCAACAGATTGGTAGAGGCATTGAGAATATGAGGTGCTGTTTTTTTCATTTTTCAAAAGTAACAATTATCTCATTTTGTTCATTCGATATCCTTTGATTTTAGATCAATTTAAAATTCCTTAAATAAATCTTAAATCTAAAAATATCATTTTCGTAAAAATTAGCGAAAAAATTTTATATTTGTCAAAACTCTATTGCAATGCAATCAACTTACATAGAAACACAACAGGTCTCTTTTCAGGACTTCAAAAACAGTGTTAAAAATGACTACCGCTTGGGCAGAATCTCCCGCGAGATGTCTTATCTGGGCAGAAGAGAAGTTCTGACCGGGAAAGCCAAATTCGGAATTTTTGGTGATGGTAAGGAATTGCCGCAGCTGGCAATGGCGAAAGTTTTCCGTGATGGGGATTTCCGTTCCGGTTATTATCGTGATCAAACCTTTGCATTGGCTATAGATGCCGTTTCTGTGGAAAGTTTTTTTGCACAATTATATGCTGATACGAGTGTAGAAAGAGAGCCTGCTTCTGCCGGCCGACAAATGAACGGGCATTATGCAACAAGAAGTCTGAACCCGGATGGAAGCTGGAAAAACCTGATGGCTCAGAAAAATATTTCTTCTGATATTTCGCCAACAGCAGGACAGATGCCAAGATTGTTAGGATTAGCTCAGGCTTCAAAAATTTATAAATCCGTAAAATTTGATGGCTCCGAAAAATTTTCAAATAACGGGAATGAAATTACTTTCGGAACGATTGGAGATGCTTCTACTGCAGAAGGACATTTCTGGGAAACTCTGAATGCCGCCTGTGCTTTGCAGGTTCCTATGATTGTTTCGATCTGGGATGATGGTTATGGTATTTCGGTTCCGACTCAGAATCAAAGAGCTAAAGCTGATATTTCCGAAATGCTTTCGGGATTTCAGAGAAATGAAGGTGAAAACCAGGGATGCGAAATCATTCAGGTAAAAGCTTGGGATTACCCTGCATTGATGGAAGCTTATGCAAAAGCAGAACATTTTGCACGATACGAAAGCGTTCCTGTAGTGATCCACGTAACCGAAGTTACTCAGCCTCAAGGACATTCCACTTCTGGATCGCACGAGCGTTATAAGTCTGAAGACAGATTGAATTGGGAATCAGAATTTGACGGTTTGATCAAATTCAGAGAATGGATTTTGGATTACAGCATTGAAATAGAGGGCAATGAAGAATTTTTGGCGAGTGCTGAAGAATTGGATTTGATTGATACTGAAGCTAAAAAGCTTGTAAAAGAAGGTCAGAAAAAAGCATGGGAATCATATCAGAAAACAATATCTGACTTGAAATCAGAAATCTTACCTTTGGTTGAGATGCTGAGAAATCAAAATTCAGAGATTGGTATTTTGATTGATAATTTTAATAAAATTATTTCCAAAAGCAAAAAAGATATATTCCATCTCGTAAGGCAATCGTTATTAATAACAAGAGGCCAGAATTCCTCTGAAAGAGACAGTCTCAAATCAAAATATGAAGAGATTCTGAGGATTGAAAAGGATAATTATTCTTCCCACCTGTATTCAGAATCCAAGTGGAAGGCTACCAATATAAAAGAAGTAAAACCGATATTTTCAGAATCTTCGGAAGAGGTAGATGGAAGAGTAGTGGTGAGAAATAATTTTGACAGAATTTTTGAAAAATATCCTGAAGCACTGGTTTTTGGTGAAGATGCCGGAAATATAGGTGATGTGAATCAGGGATTGGAAGGCTTGCAGGAAAAATATGGCGAGTTGAGAATTGCTGATACCGGCATCCGCGAGGCGACTATCCTCGGGCAAGGGATCGGAATGGCAATGAGAGGATTGAAACCTATTGCAGAAATCCAATATCTTGACTATATTTTATATTGTCTTCAAGGGATGAGTGATGATCTTGCAACGGTGCAATACAGAACTAAAGGCGGCCAGAAGGCGCCTGTCATTATCAGAACCAGAGGTCACAGGCTGGAGGGCGTATGGCATTCCGGATCGCCAATGGCCGGCATTCTGAACCTTTCCAAAGGGATTAATATATTGGTTCCGAGGAGTTTGACTAAGGCTGCCGGTTTCTATAACACCATGCTTCAAAGTGACGAGCCGGCTGTGATTGTGGAATGTCTGAACGGATACCGATTAAAGGAAAAACAACCAGATAATCTTGGGGAATTTACTGTGCCGGTTGGAAAAATCGAAGTTACAAAACAAGGTACCGACATTACTCTGGTAACTTATGGATCTACATGGAGAATAGTGACTGAAGCTGCACAGGAGTTGGAAAAACTGGGTATTGCAGCAGAAGTTATTGATGTGCAGTCATTGATTCCTTTTGATCTGTCTGGTGAAATTGCAGAAAGTGTGAAAAAAACCAACAGATTGGCAATAATAGATGAAGATGTGGAAGGCGGAACTTCTGCATTTATTTTGCAGCAGATTTTAGAAAAACAAAAAGCGTTCAGATACCTGGATTCGGATCCAGTGACAATTTCGGCAGAAAATCACAGGCCTGCTTATGCCAGTGACGGTGACTATTTCAGTAAACCATCTGCAGATGACATGGTAGAGAAAATTTATAAACTGTTTAATGAACTGAATCCTGGAAAATATCCCTCGATTTATTAAACAATTTAAAATAACCCAAATAAACCTTTTGAAGATTCGATTTTCAAAAGGTTATTTTTTTGCAGATCTTCCACAAAAGCATCTTCATTGTCACTCCGTATTTCCATCTTTTCGAACGTTAATTTCCTATAAGCATAACCTTTCATGAAGTCCAGATTATCTTCCCATTGCTGAAGGTCATGTTTTCTCATCCAGGCTACGAATTCAGAATTCGAAGTTGTACGAAAATTTTTGTTTCTTTTGATTAATGTGTATTTCATTGAGGATTAGTATAAGGTAAAATTAATAATTATTATTGAATATTGATAAATTAATAATTAAATTTATTTTAATTATTTTATATTTTTATCAAACAATTGTTTATTAATTGATATATAATTTATTATTTACTTTAAATTATATTTGAAAATACTGAATCCAAATTAATTCTGCAGATAGTTAAAAAAAGAAATTAAATAAGAAAATATAGACTCAATACTAATTTTAAAGTATGTCAGCTGAGTCTAATGAATTTTTGCGGGAAAATTTTTTGAATAAGAATAGATTCCAGAGTATCATTTCATAACCATAGAAAAAATCTTCGATAGGGATGGTGAAAATTCTTAAACCGATATAATCTTCCGGATTATAATTGACCACAGGAGTATCCAGACCTGTTCCTGTAAGTATTCCGTTTACGGTAAGAAATCCCGGAAATAAAAGCAGATATACTGTAGTTGCTTTACCTAGCCAACCGGATTTCATAACGAAATAGAGAATAAATAATGTGATGGACAAGCTCAGAAATGTAACAAGTGTATAGATATTGTCACGAAAATAAATTGCAATTATAAGATAGATAATGATCGAAACGGGAATGAAAACTTTTTCCTGGGAAGTTTTCCAGTCAAGGTCGAAGAATTTGTCAAGACAGAAATATGTGAAAATGCAGGAAAATGGAATACAGATGAAAAACAGAATCTCCTCGATAGGAAGTTCAAAAATTTTGAAACCGGTAATATATTTGTCATTAAACCACCATACACCTGTTTTTGTAAACCATATATCCCAGCCGATAAAGACCAGGCCAACGATGAAGGATGACAGAAAAAATGCTCCGAAGTACCTGTTGAATCTGATTTTCGGATGAAAAGAAAATACGAAACAGATAATAACAGTTAAAAAATCAATAAGCAAATAAGTTAATTGCATCTATGTGTGTGTTTTGTTCTGACTGAAGTACATTCTAAAATATTTTACAGGCACCCAAAGAAACCCGAAACATTCTCCATGTTCTTTCCCGAGATGTTTATGATGTTGCTTGTGTGCTCTTCTTATCGCCAAAAGATATGGATTCTTAGTATTTTTCAGCACCTTGACCCTTTGGTGAATAAATATATCATGTACAAAAAAATATGCCATTCCGTAAATGGTAACACCAAGCCCAATATAAAATAAGTAATTAAAGCTGTTGATACTTCCAAAATACATCAATATAATCGCCGGAATAGCAAAAATAATAAAAAAATAATCATTTTTTTCCAAAGGCGGATCATTACTGTGATCATGATGATCACGGTGCAGAGACCATAGAAAACCATGCATAACATATTTATGAATTATCCAGGTTGCGCCTTCCATAAGGAAAAAAGTTATTAATATTATGAGAAAATTCATATTTTATTTTTTTTTGAATTGAACATTTTTTCCAAAATCATTTGTCGGTAATTGAAAATATGTATGAGCTTTTTTCTTACGAATAACGTATGAGCTAATTCTCCAAAAATCCCAAACGGAAGTTCATAATCAATCGTATCTTTCATCAGTACACCGTCACGGTTTTCGATAAAATCATGTCTGTGATTCCAAAGCCTGTACGGTCCGTACTTTTGGAAATCCGTAAAACTTTTCCCGGAGTCAACTTCCGTGATCTCCGTTTTCCATGGCATTTTGATTCCCCAAAAAGGGGAGACAAAATAGTCAATCATCATACCTTTATAGATATTATCATCAGCAAGTTCGGTGATGACGACGAAATTCATCTCTTTTGGTGTAATCTTGGAAAGATTATTGGCGGATGAAAAGAACTTCCATGCTTCCTGCAAACTGCAATTCAGCTGTTGCTCACGGTATAGACGATGTTTCATTTTTAGCTTTTAAGAATCTGGATGATCATTTGTTTTAATAATGCGTCATCGATATGTTTAACATTTTTATCAAGCATTGCTCTGTCTTCCTTGATATTCGATTTATAGCCCAAAAATCCGGGGCTTTCTTTCTGGATAGAGTAGCGAAGAAATATGGATTCTATCTGATCCGGATTCTGTTTCAGAGCTTTTTCGATATTGCTTTTTCCTTTTTTGAAAGTACTGAGTTTTTCAAAAGGATTGTTTGTGTGTTTTGCCCAGATTGCCTGGAACGCTCCCTGATAAGCCAGTTCCAAACCTTCGTTTCTTTTATTTTCGAATTGAGCCAGCATTTCTCTGCAAGCCTGTTTGTCAGAAACAGCTTTCTGATAATTCTTCCTGATTGTAGTAATATCCTGGCTCGACAGCATCAAAAAAGAAAAAATTAATAAAAAGGAATATATCATTTTCATATCATGGACATTTTATATTCCAGGTAACAGCCCATCATCAGAGATATTTTTCTTCTGTTGGAGATTCTTATTCTTTGATTGATAATCTTTCCCGCAGATGTTTTTCTGATCTTTCGGAATAATGAAATGTAATACCGGTAAGCGAGGTAAACACCAAAACGGGAAGAATTCGGAAGCAATTTTATACCTTCCAGCGCTTTTTGGAATTCTTCATGAATTTCTTTTTCGATCTCTTCTTTCACCTTATTATCAAAATCCTTTATATCCACATTCGGGAAATAAGTCCTTCCCAAAACGTAATAGTCATCTTTCATATCGCGCAGGAAATTCACTTTCTGGAAAGCGGAACCCAGGATCATTGCATAGGGTTTGAGCGTTTCATATTCAGATTTGTTGCCTTCCACAAAAACCTGAAGACACATTAGTCCCACAACTTCTGCAGAACCAAGGATATATTCTTTATAAAGTTCAGAGTTATAATCGATCTTATGGAGATCCATTTCCATACTTCTCAGGAATTGATCAATGAGCTGAAAATCAATTTTATATTGATGAACTGTTTCCTGAAACGAATGCAGAATAGGATTTAAAGAAATTTTCTCTTCCAGTGCAACTGTAGTTTCTTCTCGGAAACGTGACAATAATTTTTGCTTGTCATAACCATGGAAGCTATCTACGATTTCGTCTGCCAGACGCACATAACCATAGATCGCGTAGATGGCATTTCTGATCTTTGGTGACAATGCAAGGATACCAAGCGAGAAGCTTGTACTATATTGTTTTGTCGTTTGTTTGCTTATCTTATAAGAAAGTTCGTCGAATAATTTTTTCATATTTAGATGTATTCAGGTTATGGTTTATTGGATTCGGTAGCTGCGATTTTTCCGGATATAATGGATGGCGGAACACCCGGTCCGGGCACGGTTAATTGGCCTGTGTAAAAAAGGTTTTTAACTTTTTTGTTTTTTAAAGAAGGTTTCAGCACTGCAGTCTGTGAAAGAGTGTTTGCCAGTCCGTATGCATTTCCTTCATAAGCATTATAATCGCTGATAAAATCGTTGATACAATAGCTTTTCTTATAATCCAGCTTAGAGATCAGATGTTTGGTTTTTGTATGTTTCTCGATTCTCTGTATCATTTCAGAAAAATATTTTTCTCTCATCATTTCCGAATCTTCAATTCCTGTAGCGATTGGCATTAGCAAGAAAACATTTTCACAATTTTCCGGAGCAAGATTTTCATCAGTTTTTGAAGGACAACAAACATAGAAAAGTGGCTTTGTCGGCCATTTTTTGTCAGTATAGATTTCGTTTGTATGCAGATCAAGATCATTTTCGAAGAACAAAGTATGATGTTTAAGATTAGGTATTTTTTCTTTGAATCCTAAGTAGAAAATCAAACAAGATGGAGCAAAAGTTTTTTTCTTCCAGTATTTTTCGTCATAATTTCTGTATTCTTTCTCCAAAAGTTTTTCTTCAGTATGATGATAATCGGAGGAAGCAATAACAGTGTCAAATTTGAGTTTTTCACCATTTACCATAATCCCGGCAACCTTTTTATCTTCGATTATTATTTTTTGAACATCGGAATTAAGGTGAAAATGAACGCCTTTTTGTTTTCCAATGGTTGCCATAGCTTCAATAATCTTAATGAATCCGCCCATGGGATACCAAGTTCCGAGTTTATAGCCTCCATAATTCATCAGACTGTACAAAGCTGGAATATCCTTTGGCGCTGCACCTAGAAAAATTACAGGAAATTCCATAAGCGTTATCAGTTTGGGATGCTTAAAATATTTTCTGACAAAGTGATGAAAATCGCTCAGCAAATCAAGTTTTAATGCGCTTTTAGCAATCGTGGGAGAAAAAAATTCCAGCCAGGAATGACAAGGCTTGTTGACAAAATCTTTCATCCCGACTTCATACTTATACTGTGCATCTTTCATAAAGTCATCAAGCCTTTTTCCGGCTCCTTTTTCCGTGAATTCAAAAAGATTTTTCATCTCTTCATAATCCTGAGGAATCTCCATTTTGCCATCAGAAAAAACCATTTCAAATTGTGGATTGAGAGGAATTAATTCATAAAAATCCTCTCTAGATGATCCAAAATCTTTAAAAAAACCTTCGATAATATCAGGCATCCAATACCAGCTTGGCCCCATATCGAAAGTATAACCATTGTCTGTCCGAAAACTTCTTGCACGCCCGCCCAGACTTTCATTTCTTTCAAAAACGTGAACTTCATTTCCAAGTCCGGAACAATATGCTGCTGCTGACAAACCAGAAAATCCGGAACCTATAATTGCTGTTTTTTTCTTCATGTCTTTAATTTTCTCCGAATGAATAATCCTTCAAAACAGTTTCTATAAGTTGATTGCTGTCGATATTCCTGTTGTAAATCGGATTGTGAAAACGGTCTAGTTTATCCAGTATTTTTATAAGTTGTATTTTTTCTGTATAATTAAGATTTCCGGTTACTATTTTGCTTGCATTCCGGATTTTATTCATTTGCTGATCCAGAGCTATAATGCCTTGCTGGGTCATTTTCAGCACTTTTGATCTTTTATCTTTGGCAGAATTGGTTTGTTCCACCCAACCTTGCTTTATAAGACGGTTTATAGTAAGTATACCGGCAGATTTATCATGAATGTTCTTTTTAATCAGTTCTATTTTAGTCATTTCGCCAAAAGCCTGTAGGTTAATCAGGTAAATAAATTCTTCCTGCGTGCTGAAATCCGAACCGGCAATCGCAGATTTGGAATAAGTTTTTGCATACCTGTTTAGATGAACAAGCAATGTGCTGATAACGCTTTCTGCAGATCTTCCGTTGTTTTTACCTTCCCAAGCCGGTTCTTCGGGGACAATATGTTTTTCGGAGATTTCTTTTTCTGCTATCCAGTTTTTAAAACCATTGATATCGTTTGAGTAGATACTATTTATATTTTCGGAGTCGAATGTTTCCAAAAGTTTTATAGTGTCATTAATTAATTTAAAATTCATGGATGTAATTAGTGTATAAATATTGTAAAAAATATATATAAAGGTATAAAAAAATACTATCAATAATAAAGCCAAAAATAATTTAAACAGTAAAATTGTATTTATAAACAAATGTTTAAAATATCTTAAAACTTAATCATACAATCTTAAAATTATGATAAAAAGTTTAAAAACTTAAAAAAATATTTGTTTATGGAATTGTTATTGCGAATTATCAAACACAACAAAATTGAAAAGTTATGAAAACGGAATTTAAAATTAAAAGCTTATTGTTTGGTTTATCATTTATTGCAGCAAATTATATGACTGCACAAACAAACCAAACTTCAAATGATACCATCAACAACCAAACTGCAGCAACAGCGCAAACTTCTGGGGTAAGCAACCCTGAAATAGAAGGTCTTAAACAAAAAATTGCTGCGAAGCCGGATGATACCCAATCGCTTGTTGGATTGGCTACCGCTTATCAAAATGCGAGTGACTGGACTTCTGCCATAGCTACTTGGAATAAAGTGACTGCTATCATCCCGGATTGGGCACCTGCATATTATAGTATTGGCTATGCTAATCAATCAGCTAAAAATAATGATGGTGCAAAAATGGCATATGAACAATATATTGCCAAAGTGAAACCGGAAGAGGTAGATGCAAATAAACAAAATTTAGCTTATGCTTATTTCTTTATTGCATTTCTTGACAAGGAAAGTAACCCGGAAAAAGCGAAACAATATATTGCAAAATCTCTGCAATATGACAGTTCAAATCAAGATGCTCTTAATCTGAGTAAAAGCTTGATGAACTAGATATTCAGATTTGTTTATAAATGAAAAGACGCTTTATTTAAGCGTCTTTTCTATTATTGTTCTGTTTTGTTTTCAGAATTATTCTGTTTTTTGTTTTTTTTATAAAAGTAATACCCTATTCCAGATATCAGAAATAAAGGCCAGAACGGAAGAAGAAATAACAGAATACTCCCTATAACATGCCAACCTGATGAAATAGCATCCATAGATTTTTCACCAAAAGTCTGATATTTTTCAGATTCTTTTTTTGTCAGATGATTTTCATATAATGTGATGTCAAGATTACATAGCTTGTTCTGTCTGTAAGTTTCACCCTTAGATTCCAGGTTTTTATTGTTCACCGTACCTAATATTCCCAAATCTTCAACCAGATAATCGAACTTTTCATACGGAACTTTGGAGGTGATGTAAAAGGTCTGGAATTCATCATTGGTAACCAGGTTTTCAGTTTTGACAATAGCGTCATATTTTCGAATAATATCCTTTACATTTTGTCTGGCAACTGCTAAATTTTCAACGGTAATTTCAACGGAACCATTCTTAACTAATGTTGCAGTTTCCGAAGCGGGCGGTTGGTTGTTTTGGGTTTTGTTTCGGTATATAACTTTTTTAATAGTCTTTTGCTTAGGTATTTCTTTTTTGATTTGTCGCGTTATGGAATCAATAGAAACCGAAATTTTTTTGCCCTCAATATCTTTTTTAAATTGATTGATATCTTCAGAAATGGAATCGATTTTTTCTTTTTCTTTATCAAATGCCTTTTCGATATCTTCCTTATTTTTAATAAGATCTTTAGTTTTCAGATTCACCGAATCTATAACAGCAGTCATGTCAGAATCTGATTTTTCTATAATATCAGACGCCTTCTCAGCAATGGAGTCAGCAGTTGAAATAGTTGAGTTTGATTCCTGTAGATCAGCTTTTTTACACATGGTTAATGTACCAAGTATTATGGCACTCAAAAATATTTTTTTCATTGGAATAATTTTATGATGTAAAACTATTCAACAACACAAATAATAAATTGTAAATTGCTCTGATTCTTTTTGTAATTGCATAATTATCTGTAAGACAAGTGTTTAATTTTAATTTACAAGAGATTTACAAGATCATGAATTAATAAAATATCCGGATAATCAAATATTTTACAAGTCTTTAATATAGTATTGTTATCCATATTCAGATAAAATTTTAAAAATCATTAAATTTGCGTTGTGAAGGATTATTATTATTTTCTTGGAATTCCTCAAAATGCTTCTCCTGAAGACATCAAAAAAGCCTACAGAAAACTTTCGCTGAAATATCATCCGGATAAAAATGAGAATGATGATTTCTTTGCCGACAGATTCAGAGAAATCCGGGAAGCCTACGAAACGCTTATGGATCCGGAAAGAAAACGTATGTATGATCAGAATCTTTCCAGCCAGCAAAGAAATGTAAAAAGCATCCTCCCGCCAAAGATCAAAAATTTTTCTGCAAGTAAGATCCGCGCCCTTAAAGGTGAAGAGATAACTGTTTATTGGAACACTTACGATGCAGACCTGGTGAAGATTGTTCCTTTCGGATTGGAAAAACCGAACGGCGAAAGAACCATCAGGATAAAGGAATTCGATTCACAAGGTAATTTTCAGATCCTGCTTCATGCTACCAATACGGTTCTTCATAAAACAGTTGTGCAGGGAATAACGATCAGTGAACGATCGGAGACGGATTTACAACCTGAAGAAAGTAATTTACAAAAACCCAAAGAATCGTTGGGAAAATCGCAAAAAAAAGAAACCAAACTTTCCGGGATGGTTTCTGTTATTATATTTTTAGTATTATTGGTTTTGATTGCCTGGCTGATTTTTAACTGATTTTCAATCTTCCCGGACATTTTTTGCAACGTTTTCCTTTTTTGAATTTTTTGCAACATTTTTTCTTGTCACAATACATCATCTCATCATTCCTGAATGCTGGCGCCAATGGCGCGATTTTGAAAGGTATAATCTGCTGAATCATAATGTAAATATAAATTAATTTAGAATAAATACAAATTATATATTAATTTATTTATTTGGAAAAATCATGAATTCAAATATCTGATTTGATATTTATTTCAGATACTTAGCCATTACTTTTGTCCAAAGCCGGTAGCCTTCAGGCTTCATATGAAGCATATCCTCTTTGAAAATATCGGTTCTAACTTTACCATTTTCACCATTCATCACAGTTGTAATATCTATATATTCTGCTTTTCTCTGGGTTTTAAGATAGGCTTCTATCATTTGGTTCAGCTCTTTCATCTGTGGCCAGAACTGCTCACGGCTTGGTGAATATTTGATAGAAACATAAGCAACCGGAACTTTGGGATATTTCTGACGGATCTTTCCGAAAAATGTTTTGAACCTTTCCAAAACTTCGGCAGGAGCAGGATTATCAGTAGCAATATCATTTTCCCCACAGTATATGACAATCTGTTTCGGCTTATAAGGATCGAGAAGTTCATCTGAATAACGATTGAGATCCAATAATCTGGAGCCGCCAAAAGCCCTGTTCACAATGGTTTTAGTAGGGAAGTAGTCATTTACATCATTCCAGTAAGTGAAAGAAGAACTGCCTAGGAAGAGAATGGCTTTTTTGGGAATTCTGCTGGTCTGATCTGTTTTCCTGAACGCCTGAATCTCTTTCCAAAACGGTTTTTCCTGCGCTTGAAACAGGAGAGAGGTAAGGATTAGCGAAAAGGAAAAAATAATTTTGATAAAATATCTACTGTGTTTCATTCTTACTTTTTTTTGAATATTTAAGATAAAAAAAATCAGCTGCAAAAGCAACTGATTCCCGTTTTAATATTTCATTATAAAATTAATCTACGATAAATTTAGTATTCAATTCTCCTGTTTTAAGGATATAGATACCTTTTGGAAGATTTTTAATTGTAATGGTATTTCCGTTTTGGAAAGGATTCTCAATCGTCTGGATATTTTGTCCGACAGTATTGTAAATAAATGCAGTTTTAAATTGCTTAAGATCCTTATCACCGGTTACCTGGATTGTATTACCTTTAACAGGATTAGGAGCAATAGTCAGGTTTTTGGAAAATGATGCGTCATCAACAGCCATTACAGTTCCCCAGATCTGCGCAACATATTCCGGATGATCCACATATGGGTTTCTGTTTTTCTGATAGTTGTAAACGGCATTGTTTCTGTCAATTTCCTTCTGAGAAACAGGATCCTGCTGATGCCATTTTAAAAGCATGGACAGAAAAGGCTCCGCAAAAACCTTGAATGTAGATCCGTCATACATGTCATAAGTAAATGTAGTGATCTGAGACTGATATCTTGTAGCAAAATATAAATAGATCCTGGCGATATCACCTTTGAACTCATTGATTGGCTCAAAAACAGTTCCTGAATATCCATTAAGCTTACTTGATCCCAGTTTTGAACCATTTTTTGAAGTCCAGCTTGCAGTTCCAACCTCCCCATATGGCCAGTTGCTTCTTTTTCCGTTCACATAGCCGTCCGTTGGCAACAGGTGATGATAATCATTATGCATCGGAGTAGCGTCATTGAAAGTTGATTTCGGAATAGAGTGTTCTCTATTGTAACAAGAGCCTTCTCCACTGTAACTACCGCATTGATTAGTATCGATTGTATATTTATAAGGATCCGGACCGGCTGGGTTTTCAGAATATACGTCTAGGACACTGTTGTCATTTTCATAATATTTATCCCTGTCAGCACTTGAAAATACAGCCCAGTTATAACCTTTATCCTGATGGCCCGCTGTAATGATCTGGCTCAATTTGGTTTTTAGAGCAGCGCCGCTAAGCCCGGTTGTGCCATCATAATAGCCTGTCGGGATCTGCGCATTTATAATGCCAAATAATCCGACGAATAATGTAAAGAAATATTTTTTCATTTTAAAAAAAATTAGGGCGTTAAAGTTATAAATATTTCTGTAAAAATACAGGAATACTTTCAATTATATTTCTGTTTTATATTAACTAATCATTATTGATTTTGAAATAAAAGAGACAGATTTTACTCTGTCTCGAAATATAATTTTGGTTTTTATTCTATGATGAATTTGGTATTCAGTTCTCCGGTTTTAAGGATATAAACGCCTTTTGGAAGATTTTTTAGCTGAATTGTATTTCCGTTCTGGAAAGGATTTTCAATTGTCTGAACATTTTGCCCGACCATGTTATAAATAAAAGCTTTTGTAAACTTCTTCAGATCCTTGTCTCCGATCACGCTGATCACATTACCTTTAACAGGGTTTGGAGCAATAGTGAGGTTTTTGGAAAATGAAGCATCATCTACTGCCAAAGGAGAAGGGCCCCAGATTGTTGTAACCCATTCCGGATGATCCACAAAGGGGTTTCTGTTTTTTTGATGCGTGTACGCCACATTATTACGTGTGATTTCTCTTTCGGAAACAGGATCTTGTTGATGCCAAAGCAATAGCAGATTTAGTTCCCAAGTCTGTAAACCCTG
The DNA here is from genome assembly GCF_900142325.1 of Epilithonimonas mollis. GTDB lineage: Bacteria > Bacteroidota > Bacteroidia > Flavobacteriales > Weeksellaceae > Epilithonimonas > Epilithonimonas mollis. The sequence goes on along the minus strand of NZ_FRAM01000004.1, from coordinate 253,259 downwards.
GTTAACATTAGAGGTATTCAGAATGTTTCCACTGGAAAAACTTGATAATTTTGTCTGATATCTGGTAACAAAATACAATAAGCATCTGGCAATATCTCCTTTGAATTCATTAATCGGCTCGAATACAGTTCCGGAATAACCTGGAGAAGTATTAGATCCCACTTTTGATCCGTTCTTGGATGTAAAGGATGGATTAGACACTTTTCCAAAAGGGTAATTGCTTCTCATACCATTTACTTTTCCATCAGTCGGAAGGATATGTAAAAGATCAGAAACCATTGGAGATGCAGAGTTGAAAAGACTTTGTGGGACTGTATGTTCACGGTTATAACAATCACCTTCATTACTGTAGTTTCCACATTTTTTCTGTCCGTGTGTGAAATTGTAAGGGTCTGGTCCTGTCGGGTTTTCAGAATAAACATCCAAAACAGTATTATCTTTCTCATACCATTTGTCAGAGTCCGATGAAGGATAGATGTCATAAAGAGCATCATAGCTTTTGGTTTGATAACCAGCAGTAATGATTTCTCCGAGTTTTGTTTTCAATGCATAACCTGTAAGTCCGCTTGCATTGTCATAATAACCTGTTGGTGCCTGCGCATTTGCAATGCCGAACATCCCAACAAAAAGAATAAAAATACATTTTTTCATTTCAAAAAATTAAGGGCGGTAAATGTATAAAATATCTTTATAAGTAAATGAAAAAAATTATCAACAACAGAGAAGAAATTTTAACTGTTTAGATTAATTTTTTGAATTATATATAAAATGATAATAATATGTGTGTAGAATTGAAAAATACAGATAGTTTTATCTGAATTTTGGAATATAAATTAACTTAAAAATTATATACGGAAATTGGTGCGTTTAATTATCAGAAATATATTTCTTATTCACTTTAGAAAAGATAAAAGAGATAGATAGTCCGAAAAATATAGCAATGCCTGATACAATGAAATAATTGATAATGTCTATTCTTACGGGAAATGCCAATGTTTCGCTGGCTTTGATCCAGCCTGTGTAGATCTGTAAAAAACAAATCAATGACCCTAAAATTAATCCGCAAAGAATCCCCAGTAAAACAATAAGAAGTCCTGTAAAGAAGTAAATCATCCGCAGATTTTTCATATTGAATCCAAGGGCGATCAGAGATTTGGCCTGCTCTTTTTTATCCAGCTGCAGGATTGTTATTGCACCAGCCAGATTGAATGTTGTAATGAAAATTACAAGTCCGAAAATCAGATAGATCATCAGTTTTTCGGTATTGATCATTTTCCAGAATGCCGCATTCTCTTCCGATTTGGTTTTTATTACAATCTGATCTCCAAGTGTTTTGAGGAGTGATAATTTTACAATCCCAGAATTTGCAGGATTTTTAAGTTTGATAACAATTTGATAGGCTGCATCTTTCGGAAGGTCAAGCAGTTCCTGAGCCAGTTCAATAGGTGCAATAATGTAGTTGTCTAGCTGATCATTCCCAGGGAAAACACCACTTACATAAATTTCTTTTTTATTGAAAATATCATTTTCCTGCTGAATGATTCCTTTTCCTGGTTTAGGCATCAGAACTGTCGCAAAATCCTGACTGGAGTTCACCGGAAGCGATAGCCTGTTGTCCAGGCCGTTTTCCATGATTACTTCATTACTGTAGTGGAAGTCCGGATACTTTCCGTAAAAGATATTTTTGTCTATAGGATTGACATTCGTATACGCAGAATCTACACCTCGCAAGTATGCAATTTCTCCGTTATCTTTATATCCGAGATATACTTTTTCTTCTATGATCTTTGAAAAACTGACAATGTCAGTGTCTTTCCGGAGTGTACTTTGGATTTTATTCATCTCCGGTAAAATCTTTCCTGACTTACTTTTTATTGTTAGATCTGCATGCAGATTGGTAATCATCTGATTATTGATCTCTTCCAAACCGGAAAATACGGAGATGATAATAAACATTGCTGCTACAGCTGCAACCATCGCAAACGCTGCCAACCAAGTAATAAAGGTTACAGCTGTGCTTCCCTTCTTGGAAATCAGGTAACGGGATGCTATGTAAAAAGCGTTTTTCAAACTCCCAGCAGATTAAAGAGTTGGGTTATCACCTTCGCCTTTCAGCTCTCTTTCTATGCGCTCTACATCGTCCAGGGTTGTATCCAGATAGAATGACAGTTGCGGGATTATTCTAACCTGCTTAGCCATTTTCTGGCCGAGATAGTTTCTGTAGAATGCATTATTCTCATTAATTTCCTTCATGATAGGCTTTCGCAATTCTGCCGGGAAGATACTGAGGTAAATTTTTGCAATTCCCAGATCTGGCGTTACCTTCACGTCAGAAACAGATACCAAAAAACTGTTCTGTTTGCTTTCGGAAGCCTGTTTACGGAAAATCTCCGCTATATCTTCCTGTATAATCTGTGCTACTTTTCTTTGTCTGTTGCTTTCCATAAGTTTTGCAAATTTAGTGATTTTGTTTTGATTTGATGAAAGCTTTTACAGCGTCGTTTACGCTTATGACCAAAGGACATTTCATATCTGTCATCAAAATAAAACCCGATTCACAGATGGAATCGGGTTGTTGTTTCTTTTAATTTGAAAAAAATTACACTTTCAAAATTTCAGCTTCTTTAATTTTCAGGTGGTCATCAGTTTTTTTAACGTAAGCATCGGTCAGCTCCTGGATATCTTTTTCAACCCCTTTTATAAGGTCTTCTGCAATTCCTTCCAGTCTTTTCAGTTCTTTGTTACCTTCCTGTCTTGCATTTCGGATAACAACTTTTGTCTGCTCAGTTTCAGCTTTTGCCTGTTTGGCAAGTTCGCGTCTTCTTTCTTCTGTCAAAGGCGGAACATTCAGGATAATGACATCGCCGTTATTAGAAGGTGCAAAACCAAGATTGGAATTAATAATGGCTTTTTCGATAGGGCCAATAGCGGATCGGTCCCATGGCTGGATAGAAATAGTCATCGCATCAGGTACAGAGACGTTGGCTACCTGATTGATCGGTGTCATAGATCCATAATATTCTACCATTACATCCTGCACCATAGATGTAGAAGCACGTCCGGCTCTGATTTTTTGAAAAGCGTGATCCAAATGCTTTATTGCAGCATCCATCTCTTGCTTTACTGATGCTACAATGAGTTCTAATTCTTCCATTGTATATTTAAAATTTGATAATTGACACATATTTTACATGAATGATGGATTATGAATGATAATGATTTAATCAAATATCAAAAATATCCCCATTTAAAAGTTGACTAATGTTCCGATATTTTCGCCGTCAATCAGTTTTTCCAGATTACCTTCTTTGTTCATATCGAAAACGATGATTGGTAATTTATTTTCATGGCTGAGGGTGAAGGCGGTCATATCCATTACTTTAAGATTCTTTTCGAAAACCTCGTCGAAAGATAGGCTGTTGAATTTGACTGCATCTGCATTTTTTTCAGGATCACTGTCGTATATTCCGTCCACTCTCGTTCCTTTCAAGATAACATCAGCATCGATCTCGATGGCTCTCAAAGTTGCAGCAGTATCAGTAGTGAAATAAGGATTACCCGTTCCTGCTCCGAAGATGACAACACGTCCTTTTTCCAGATGACGTACGGCTTTTCTTTTGATGAAAGGTTCTGCTACTTTGTCCATTTCGATGGCAGACTGTAACCTTGTCATGATGCCCGCATCTTCCAAAGCGCCTTGAAGAGCCATTCCGTTGATAACTGTCGCAAGCATTCCCATATAATCTCCCTGCACTCTGTCCATTCCTTTTGCAGCACCCGCTAATCCTCTGAAGATGTTGCCTCCACCAATAACGATGGCAATCTCACATCCTTTGTCTACAGCTTTTTTGATCTCGACAGCATATTCTTTTAGTCTGTCGTTATCGATGCCATACTGGCGATTTCCCATTAATGCTTCACCGCTTAGTTTCAGTAGGATTCTTTTATATTTCATCTAACTTATTATTTTTATTTCTTTTTTAACTGTGCAAATATAATGAAAGGAAAAGAATTACGTTAATAAAAAGATAGTTGTACAAAAATTTTGATTAGCATCAAAATAGATTATTTTTGCAAAGCCAAAAGATAGTGTTGAAGAAGTTTTACAGTCTGTTTTTAGTAACAATTTCCAGCGTGGTTTTTTCTCAGACGGGAACCACGGTTTACCAGTTTCTGAATATTCCGATGTCTCCCAGGCAGGCTGTCCTGGGTGATGCAGTATCGGTGCGTGATTATGATGTTAATTTTACGGCTGCCAATCCTGCCCTTATGAATCTGGAGATGGATAAAATGCTATCGGTGAATTATGCCTCTTATCTTGCCGGGACAAAAATCGGAAGTATCAGTTATGTCAGAGATCTGGAACATGGTCACCTGGTTTCCTTCAATGCAAAATATATGGATTATGGAAGCATGCCGAGAACCGATGAGAACTCTAATATCAATGGAGACTTCTCTGCTATGGATGCATCCGCTGGACTTGGCTATGCCTATCAGTTCGAGGACGACTGGACAATTGGTGCTAATATCAATTATGTAACATCAAAAATTGATACCTATACTTCATCCGCAATTACTGCAACAGCTGGTGTAACATACTATTTTGACAAATCCAATGAAACCCTGGGTTTAGTCTTCAGGAATTTTGGTTATCAGATCAGGCCTTATAATGGTGTAAGAGAAAAACTTCCGTTCCGGGTTGATCTCGGATATACAAAGATTCTCGATCAGTTTCCGGCTGCAATTACAATTACAGCTCATGATCTTCAGCAGTTCAATATCTCTGCAGCTACCGATATCAATGGACAGGAGACAAAATTCGGAAGAAAGCTGCTTGATCACTTATCACTAGGTGCGGAATTATTTCCCGGACAGGCTTTTAATATAAGGTTTGGTTATAATGTTAAAAGGGGAGGAGAGCTAGCTGTTTTGGATCAAAGAAGTTTTGCGGGTCTGTCAGCAGGTTTTAGCCTCAAGATTTCTTCTTTCCGGTTTGATTATTCTCACATGAGGTATCACAGTGCATCCAATGTCAATATGCTGGGACTCACAATGGATCTTATCGAGCTGGGCGGCAACAGAAGATAATATTCATTAATTTTCTGCCAATTTTATTAATCATTTAATTTTATTTTTTCGTCATACTCATTACATTTGCATCATGACAAAAAAACCGGTTATCGCCATCGACGGATTTTCATCTACAGGGAAAAGTTCGATTTCTAAAATCATTGCAAAAAAATTGGGATTGATCCACATGGATACAGGCGCACTTTACAGAGGTGTGACTTTTTTTGCTTTACAACATTGTCTAAACGAGGATAAGAACATCAATATCGAAAAGTTGATTTCAAGCCTTCCCTATATAAAGCTGGAATTTCAGGATATAGATAACGAGCTGCAACTTTTTCTAAATGGTAAAAATATCGATAGAGAAATCCGTTTTCCACAGGTCTCTGATAACGTAAGTCAGGTCGCAAAAGAAGCGGAGATTCGGAATTTTCTTTTGGAAACACAACGCAATATTGCCAAAAAAGGCGGGATTATAATGGATGGAAGAGATATCGGGACTGTGGTTCTGCCGAATGCAGATTATAAATTTTTCATGACTGCAAGCCAGGATGAGCGCGCTAAAAGGCGTTTTCTTGAACTGGAATTAGCCGGCGAAAAAACAGATGTCGAAACAGTTAAGCAAAACCTCATCAGCCGTGACAAAATAGACAGTGAAAGAGAAGTGTCTCCTTTGAAACAGGCTCATGATGCAATCCTTATCGACAATACCAACATCAACAAAGAGCAGACAATTGACCTGATTTTGTCCTATATCAAAAAGTTTTAACAAAATTTTAAGACCTTTATTTTTTCTTTGGCATTTTAGTTGTAAATTTAGAGTTAACAAATAATTGTTTAAATAAACTTAAAAATTATAATAATGTCAAAAAAATCAAATTCAGCAGCAATATTAGCTGCATTGTTGGCAGGAGCGGCCACAGGTGTAGTTCTTGGATTGCTTTACGCTCCGGAAGAAGGTAAAGAAACAAGAAAAAAAATCAGAGATAAAGCAAACGATCTCAAAGATAAAGCAGTAGATGAATACAGCAAAACTTCGGAAATCGTTAAGGATAAATATTCTGAAGTTTCTTCCACTGTGAAAGATAAGTATGACTCTTTGTCATCCCAGTTCAAGGAAACAGCGCAGAATGTTGCTCAGACTGTAAAAGACAGTTATGATAAATACAAAGATCAGGTGGTTTCAAAAACTTCTGATGTTGTAAAAGATGTAGAAACCGAATTAGATGGTATGAAATAAAACCTAATTCGGGAATACAAAAAGGAACTTAGTTTCTAAGTTCCTTTTTTTTTAAATTTGTGTGTAATTTTTCTAATAAGATTCCTATGGTAGAAATTATAAAAGATTATGCGACAAAACGTCTGGATCTTCTTCATCTCCAGTTTACCGAGAAAACGTCTTTGTCCGCAGGTTTGATAGCCTTCCTTTCGATTGTGCTTATAGCATTTTCGTTTTTTATTATTCTTTTTAACTTTGGTATTGCTTTTCTTATCGGAGAATCTTTGGGAAATATGTCCTATGGGTTTCTGATTGTTTCGGCATTTTATTTTGTATTGATGATCGTAGTTTTCTCAATCAAAAAAACAATTGTTAAGTCTATTGCAAACCAAGTTATCGAATTTCTAAAAAAATAAACCTATGGCAGCGAATTACAATAATCTGGATGAACTGAGAAGCCAAAAAAGGCTTCTGAAGCAGGAAATAGGAGATTTGGAAGATATTCTTACTTTCAAAAATAAAAAGCAAAGTCTGGGTGTTATGACGCACGGTTTTACAGATAAATATCTGAAGGAAACAAAAAATATTAACGGAGAAACCGAACTTTCTCTCGATACTGAAAATATAATGAGGGAGGTCTCTTCCGGAATCAAAGAATCTGTTTCTAAAAAAAATATGATGGGATTGGCAAATGATAGCGTAAGATCTGGTTTACTGGAAGATACACTTAGAATCGGTGCTGTAACTCTTGTCGGAAATTATGCAAAAAAGAATATGATGAATAAAAGCTGGAAAAAGAAACTGATCGGTGCTGCACTGATCTATGTTGCACCTTATGCACTTAGATTTTTAAGAAAAAAACTGGACGAATATCAGAGAAACAGGACGACATCCAGTATGGAGAAACTTATCTGATAAGTATTATTTCTTTGAAAAAATTTCGCCCAGAATTATCCCGGCTGACATGGAAACATTCAGACTTTCTGTGGATTGATATTTCCCGAATCTTGGAATTGTTACCATTTCTGAAATAAGTTTTTCAGTAGATGCACGCAAGCCGTTTCCTTCGTTGCCAAAAATGATCGAGAATTTTTCCGGGTAAGATATTCTATAAATGTTTTTACCATCCATATCAGTACCGATAATCGGATATTTATAATTTGACAGATATTCTTCAAGATCAGTATAAACCACATTGACACGCAGAAATGATCCCATGGTTGCCTGAATGACTTTGGGATTATATATATCAACCGTATCATTGCTGCAAATGATCTGCTCAATGCCAAACCAGTCTGCCAGCCGGATAATTGTTCCAAGATTTCCCGGATCCTGAATTCCGTCTAGAATAATCTGAATGCCGGTTTCTTTTATTTTTATATCATTGGGTATTCTACAAAGTGCCACAGAATCCTTCGGTGTTTGCAAGAAGCTTATCTTTTTCAGTTCACCAGGCAGGATTTTTTCATTTTTTACCGTTTTTATATCTAATTTTTCAGGATCGACAGAATATAGTTTGGTAATTTCATAGTCAGAATTCGGAAGTTCTTTTATGATTTTATTACCCTCAACTAAAAACAAATTGTATTTTTGCCTGTATTTTTTTTTGTCCAGAGACTGTATTATCTTAATAGTATGAGCCGTAAGCATATCAACAAATATTTTCAAAAATATCATATATTTTATTATTCTGCAATTTTCAGTGTGTTTTTGTATGCCTGCAACGTAACAAAAAAAGTACCTGATGGCGAGTATCTTTTGACAAAAAACAAATTTGATTATACAGACGGAAAGGTCTTTTCTGACGAGATCCCGGGACTTGTTGCGCAACGCCCCAACAAAAAGACGCTGATGTTCGCACCCATTGGATTAATTCTTTATAATAAAGCAAATCCAAAGTATGATACCATTCTCAAAGAATATATGACCTATCCGAATGAGGTGAGAAACCAGAAACTCAGAGATTCTCTTTTTGTGAAATATGGCCACCCGGAATATGTAGGGAAAAATCTTTTCTGGAACCGTTTCTGGCACACTGTCGGGCAGTCACCTGTTATTTATAGTGATGCCAAAACAAAGCAAAGTGCAAAAAGTATCAATAACAGACTGATCAACAGAGGCTATTGGGATTCCGAGGTGAAAACACAGGTTAAGAAAGACTCAGTAGCAAAAAAGGCAGAGGTCAGCTATATCATTACCCATAAAGATCCGACTTTTATCAAGGATTATTTCTATAATATTCCGGATCCGAATGTCAGAAGTATCTACGAAAAAGATATCAGTAAAAGTCTTGTAAAAAAAGGCAAAATTCTGGACGAGACCGTTTTGGAAAAAGAGATCAACAGAATTAATGACCTGATGAAAGATGAAGGTTATTATAAATTTAATAATGATAATCAGGATATTTATTTTGTGGCAGATTCTTTACAAAGCAGGAAAAAAGTTCCTGTTACAATGAATATCATTAAAGATTCTGTCGGCACACCTTACAGAAAAGCAACAATTGGAAAAATTAGCGTTTCTGTTACTGACAGGTTAAATGATGTCGGAAAACTTCCTTTGCAGGATTCATTAAGGGGAATTAAATTTTACAGACAGGATTCTGCGTACAAGCTACAATCCCTTTGGTTGCCTGTCATTTTGAAGACAGGAGAGCTTTATCAGCAGTCCGACCTGGATCTCACCAGAAGGAATATTCTTTCCATGAATAATTTCACCATACTGAAAGCGTCTGATGAGCTTCGCAAGGAAGGTACAGATGCGGAGAGAGACAGCATCGTGGATGTAGAATATGTTCTGAGACCACTTCCTAAATACGAATTTAATATCGCTACAGATATTCATTATTCCCAGATTCTTAATTTTGGTTTTTCACCATCGATAGATCTGACTACTCGAAATGTTTTTGGAGGTGCAGAAAACCTTGTGACAAGTTTTTCTGGTGTCATAGGAACAACAAAAGATCCTAAAGATCCGGGTGCTATTTTCAATGCTTATGAGCTTTCTGCACAGACATCACTACAGTTTCCAAGGTTGCTGGTGCCTTTTCGGAAATATTATAAGCTGATTCCTAAAAAATATTCACCGATTACAAATATCAGCCTTGGTGCATCGGTACAGAATAATATTGGACTGGGCAGAGTTAACTTCAATGCAGGCCTCAATTACTCGGCGAATGTTGAAGATGGCAGAATACAGCACAGGCTGACGTTATTCAATACACAGGTCAGTCTCACACAGAATAAGGATAAATATTATGATTTTTTTCCGGGAGATGATGAAGTTCGGCAAAAAGTTTTTGATCTGTATGCAGTAGATCATCCAGGTGTTATCAATTCCGGAGGTTCTTATGACGATATATCATCGGTCATTCTACAGGACGAAGCTTTTATTATACAACTTTTGAACCAGGACCCGAAGTCGCTCTATACTTTCATGCAGTCACTTTATAACAAGGAAAGACAGACACAGGATGTAATTATATCATCAATAATCTACAACTACATCTACAATGAAAATGGTAAAAAGGACTATGTCAATCCATTCTTTTTCAGTGGTAAAGTAGAACTGGCCGGGAATTTTCTGAATATGATAACCAAAAAAGAAGAGAATTATCTGGTATATGGTGATACAAAAACGATATTCAATATCCCATATTCTCAGTTTGTGAAATTTGATCTGGATTTCAGGAAGTATTTTACTTTTTTCAATGACCGTGTAAAACCTCACACATTAGCAGTTCGTCAGTTTGTAGGTGTTGGTATTCCTTATGGCAACTCAACCGAGATGCCGTTTATCAGATCCTATTTCAATGGAGGGGCTTATGACATAAGAGCATGGATGGCATTCGGAGGGCTTGGTCCTTCGGATTCTCAATTAGACGAAAGAGTGCGCTCCTATGCGATGGACAATGTGAAACTGACAACCAGTATCGAATACCGTATGCCACTTAACAATATGTTCGAAGCTGCTATATTCACAGATGCCGGTAACATCTGGGGATTAAAGGATAATGGTTTCGGCGATCAGTTTAAGTTTAAAAAATTTATCAGCCAGATGGGGGTCGGCAGCGGTCTAGGAATAAGGATGAATATTGCCTATGTCACTCTCAGATTTGATTTTGCATATAAGATACACGATCCTAACCGTCCAGTCGGTGAACGTTGGGTGATTGATAAAATAAAACTGCTGAAGCCGACTATTAATTTTGCTATTGGTTATCCTTTCTAAAAATATTATTTAAAATGCGCTGGCTCAAATTTGTAGTTGTCATATTTCTTTGCTTGTTTGGAATTTATTCAGTCACCATGAATTTCGTTGACGAGAGTAAAAGCTTCACACACGAATCTGAAGTGGCTTATCCTGTAGACAAAGTCTTTCAGCAGTTCGAGAATCTTCAGGATTTTTCATCTTGGAATGATTATTTTTCGGGAAAGTCGGGATTAAGCTATACCTATTTTCAGCCTTATGAGGGAACTGGAAGCGCAATGAAATTTTCTGACAAGAATCATGAAGAATTTGGTGATCTTTTTATCCGTTACTCTAATAAGAACCGTACAATCCGCTATCAGCTTTTTGAAGCAGATGATGATAATCCTTATCTGATTGATGTCAGATTCATTCCAAAAGGTAATAAAACAAAACTTCTCTGGAATATTCATACCCCGAAAAGAAGTTATCTGGAACGCTCGCTTAATCTTGTAGCTGAAGATCTTTTTGTTGAGAATATTGATAAAAGCATGAAAAATCTTTATCAGATTCTAGGCAATAAAGTGGATAAGGATCAGAAGCTTGCCTCGATAAAATATGACAGTATAATGGTTGAAAACAGGCCAGGAGAACTGCTTCTTGGCGTGAATGTCAGTACCAAGAATACCAAAGATGTGCTTTTCAAAAATGTTCTTCTGAATCATAGCAAAGTTCTGAATTTTGTGCGCGCAGATCTTGGGAAAAAGGATGATGAGTTTGGAATTCCTGTTCTGATAACCAATCCTGCAAATCTTAAAGACAAAGAACTTTCCTACTTTTATGGTGTTCCATTGTCCAAAAGAGTTGCTGTGAGCGATAATAACTTTAATTTCAAGCCGGTTAACGAGTCAAGAGTCTATTATATCTACTACCAGGGAAACTACAATGGCCGTGTGAAAAATATCCAGGAATTGTTAAAAAGAACGAAAAAAGATACGCTGAGAAACGGCCTGCTCATGGAAGAGTTTTTGGAGGAGCCTGCTGGTGATAAGGATGTTAAACTGAAGCTTTCCCTACCGGTTTTCAGATAAGCAAATCTGATAAATATCACTAATATTTGTCATAATAAATGATCGCCTTATATGTCAATCCGTAAAAATTTAGTAAATTTGTTGGCAATTATTTAAAATTAAAATTTTAACAGATAATCTGTAATAATGGATAAATTTTCATTTCTAAATGCCGTACATGCTCAATTAGTTGATGATATGTATGAGCAGTACAAAAAATACCCCGATGCAATGGAACCTTCTTGGAAAGCTTTTTTCCAGGGTTTTGATTTTGCTTTGGAAAATTATGGCGATGATAATCTTGATGCTGCTTCAGTTTCTAATTCTGCGCCGGTGCAATATGCTCAGCAAGCTGTTTCTAACAACGCTGTATCGGAGGACATTGCGAAAGAATTCAAAGTGGTGAACCTGATAGAAGCCTACAGATCGAGAGGACACCTTTTTACAAAAACCAATCCTGTAAGAGAAAGAAGACACTATTTTCCTACACTTGATATAGAAAATTTTGGATTGTCAAAAGACGACCTTAATAAAAAATTCAATTCTGCAACTCAGACAGGAATGCCTGGTCCTGCAACTTTGCAGGAGATTATCAATCACCTTCAGAATATCTATTGTGATTCTATCGGTGTAGAGTACATGCATATCCAGAATGTAGAAGAGAAAAAATGGATCATGGAATGGGTGAATGTGAATGAAAACCATCCAAAACTTTCTGCTGAGGAGAAAACTGAAATCCTTTTCAAACTAAACCAGGCGGTAGCTTTTGAAAATTATTTGCATACAAAATTTGTTGGTCAGAAACGTTTTTCTCTGGAAGGAGGAGAATCTCTGATTCCTGCTTTGGACCAATTGATAACGCGTTCGTCTCAATTAGGCGTTGATGAGGTAGTCCTTGGAATGGCTCACAGAGGGCGTCTGAATGTTTTAACTAATATTTTCCAAAAATCATACAAGCAGATTTTCTCAGAATTTGAAGGAAAAGAATTTGAGGAAGATGTATTCTCTGGTGATGTTAAATACCACCTTGGTTCTTCTAAGAAAATTACAACTGCAAACGGAGAAGAAGTTAGAATTAATTTAACTCCAAATCCATCTCACTTGGAAACTGTAGCCGCCCTTGTAGAAGGGATCTGCAGAGCAAAAGTGGATAACGTTTACAAAGACGATTATTCTAAAGTTCTTCCAATCATCATCCACGGTGATGGTGCAATTGCCGGCCAAGGTATCGTTTATGAAATCGCTCAGATGATGAATCTGGAAGGTTACAGAACGGGCGGGACAGTTCACATCGTTGTGAATAATCAGGTGTCTTTTACAACCAACTACCTTGATGCAAGATCTTCTGTTTATTGTACCGATATCGCAAAAGTGACAGATTCGCCTGTGATGCATATCAATGCTGATGATGTTGAAGCTGTTGTTCACGCAATGAGATTTGCAGCGGATTTCCGTGCAAAATTTGGTAAGGATGTTTATATTGACCTTTTAGGCTATAGAAAATATGGTCATAACGAAGGTGATGAACCGAGATTTACTCAGCCTAATCTTTATAAATTAATTTCAAAACATCAGAATCCAAGAGAGATCTACAAAGAACTTTTAATTAAGGAAAATGTAGTTTCTGATGAGGTTTTGAAAAAAATGGAGCAGGAGTTCAAAGCTTTGCTGGATGAAAACTTCGACGCTTCCAAAGAAATCGAACGAAATACAATGGACATCTTTATGAAAGATGACTGGACAGATTTCCCAATCGGCGGCAAAGGCTGCGTTTCCAATAGCAAAGTGGACACCTCTTACGATCTTGAAAAATTAAAAGAATTAGCCATAAAGATTTCTTCGCTTCCTGGCGATAAAAAGTTCATCAACAAGATTACCCGTCTTTTTGAGAACAGAATCAAAATGGTGGAGAATAATTCTTTGGATTGGGCAGTTGCCGAATTATTGGCATATGCTACGCTTTTGACAGAAGGTTACAATGTGAGAATTTCTGGAGAAGATGTGGAAAGAGGAACATTCTCTCACCGTCACGCTGTTGTGAAAACAGAAGATACAGAAGAGGAATATATCCCATTAAGACACGTTAATGAGCAAAGATTTGATGTTTATAACTCTCATCTTTCTGAATATGGTGTTTTAGGATTTGATTACGGTTATGCGATGGCTGCTCCGAAAACATTGACCATTTGGGAAGCTCAGTTTGGAGATTTTACGAATGGTGCTCAGATTATTGTTGACCAATATCTGGTTGCTGCTGAGGAAAAATGGAAAATCCAAAACGGAATGGTGATGATGTTGCCTCACGGTTCTGAAGGCCAGGGTGCGGAACACTCTTCTGCAAGACTGGAAAGATTCTTGACACTTTCAGCTAACGAAAATATTATCGTTGCTAATATCACTTCTCCTGCAAATTATTTCCATTTGTTGAGAAGACAGATGAAATTCGGATTCAGAAAACCATTGGTTATTATGACGCCGAAATCTCTTTTAAGACATCCGAAAGTAGTTTCTCCAATGGAAGATTTAGCCAACGGAAGTTTCCAACCAATTTTAGATGACCCGACTGCCGATCCGGCAAAAGTGGAAAGATTAGTACTTTGCACAGGTAAGCTTTATTATGATCTATTAGCTAAGAAAGAAGAGCTTAATGATGAAAAAGTTGCTTTGGTAAGATTGGAACAAATCTATCCTTTGAGTATGGATAGCATCAATGCAATCTTTGATAAATATAAAAACAGAAAAGCATTAATCTGGGCTCAGGAAGAGCCTGAAAATATGGGCGCATGGAGTTATATTCTTAGAAACTTCAGAAATACTGATATCCAGTTGATTTCTCCTGTTGCAAGCGGAACGCCAGCGCCGGGAAGTCATAAGATGTTTGAGAAAAATCAGACCAAAATCATCAATGATGTTTTCCAAACGGATGATGCTCCCGTAAAAAGACCAGTAACAGCTTAATAAAATTAATAAACTATAAAGAAAAACAATCTTCGGGTTGTTCTGAAATTAAAAACAATATTAGTATGTCAATATTAGAAATGAAAGTTCCTTCACCGGGAGAATCTATCACAGAAGTAGAAATTGCAACGTGGCTTGTACAAGACGGTGATTACGTAGAAAAAGACCAGCCTATTGCAGAAGTAGATTCTGACAAGGCAACTTTGGAACTTCCTGCAGAGCAAAGCGGAATTATCACTTTGAAAGCTGAAGAAGGAGAAGTAGTGCAAGTTGGACAAGTGGTTTGTCTTATTGATATGGATGCGGCTAAACCAGCAGGTTCTGCAGCTCCAGCTGAAGAAAAAACTAAAGAAGAGCCAAAAGCAGAAGTTAAAAAAGAAGAACCAGCTCCGGTAAAAGCTGAAGCTGCTAAAACAGAAACTTATGCTTCTCAGACACCTTCGCCTGCTGCCAAAAAAATCCTTGACGAAAAAGGTATCAGTGCATCTCAGGTTCAAGGCTCTGGCAGAGACGGCAGAATAACGAAAGATGATGCTGTAACAGCTTCTGTTCCTGCGATGGGAAGTGCGCCTGCTGGTGGAAACAGAGCTCAGACAACTACAAAACTTTCAGTTCTTAGAAGAAAGATTGCTGCAAGATTGGTTTCTGTTAAAAATGAAACGGCGATGTTGACGACTTTCAACGAGGTGGATATGTCCGAGATCTTCAGAATCAGAAAACAATACAAAGAAGAATTCGCAGCTAAACACGGTATCGGACTTGGATTTATGTCTTTCTTTACAAAAGCGGTGACGAGAGCCTTGAAGCTTTATCCGGATGTTAATGCTTCTATCGACGGCGATTTCAAAATTAATTATGACTTTGCTGATATTTCTATCGCAGTTTCCGGACCAAAAGGTTTGATGGTTCCTGTTCTTAGAAATGCTGAAAATATGACGCTTAGAGGTGTTGAAGCTAACATCAAAGATTTGGCGACTAAAGTTAGAGATGGTAAAATTACTGTTGATGAAATGACTGGTGGGACTTTCACGATTACAAACGGTGGAACTTTCGGTTCTATGATGTCAACGCCAATCATCAACCCACCACAATCTGCGATTTTAGGAATGCACAACATTATCCAAAGACCAGTTGCAGTAGACGGACAGGTGGTTATCAGACCAATGATGTATGTGGCGATGTCTTATGACCACAGAATCATCGACGGAAAAGAATCCGTAGGTTTCTTGGTTGCTGTGAAAGAAGCTATTGACAATCCGGTAGAATTCCTGATGGATGGTGATGAAAGGAAAGCATTGGAATTGTAAGAAATTACATTCAACATAAATTAAAAGAGAGCAAAACTTGCTCTCTTTTTTATTATAATTTGATGAATATTACAGTCTTTTATTTCTTATTTAAAATACTCAACGCCATTTTTGAAGATATTGTGGTAATTAGCAGTAGGGATATTTTTAAACAAACCTTCTGCAAAACGTTCCGGATGTCCCATTCTTCCGAAAATCTTTCCGCAAGGACTGGTAATGCCTTCAATTCCGAACAATGAGTTGTTTGGATTGAACGGCATTCCGTGAGCAATGTTTCCTTCTAAATCTAAATATTGAGTAGCGATCTGTCCGTTCTCATATAAATTCTTAATCTCAGCTTCCGACGCCATAAAACGACCTTCACCGTGAGAAATTGGAATTGTATAAACTTGGTCTTTCATTCCTTTTAACCAAGGCGATTCGTCATTCAGAACTTTCACATTCACCATTTGAGAAATGTGTCTTCTGATAGCATTGTGCGCTAACGTTGGTGAATTTTCATCCAGATCTTTGATTTTTCCGTAAGGCAATAATCCTGATTTTAACAAAGCCTGAAACCCGTTACAGATCCCGATAATCATTCCATCTCTGTCGAGCAATTCGTGAACTGCCGTTCTCATCTTTTCATTCTTCAAAACATTCACGATAAATTTCGCAGAACCGTCAGGTTCATCACCTGCAGAAAAACCTCCTGAGAATGCTAAAATTTGTGACTGTTTAATTTCTTCAACCCAAGCATCAATGCTTTCATCCAGCACCTGATGATTAATATTTTTAAACGGTAAACTATTGACAATCGCACCTTCTTTTGCAAAGGCATTCAATGTATCATATTCACAGTTTGTCCCTGGAAACACAGGAGCAAAAACTCTTGGCTGAGCGATCTTGTGTTTCTTAAGAATTATATTTCTTGGGTTGACTGAATTTAATTTTTCATCCAATGCAACCGTTATTTTTTCTTTTTCAACTGTCGGGAAAAGATTTTCGAAAGTATTGGTGTTTCCAGCTAATAATTTGTTGATGGAAGTTTGAAGATTGTTGATGGTTAAAACTTCATTCGCAACAACTTGACCTATCAATTGAAGATTTACAGAACTTAATTCTTCTTTAGATTCAATAATTAAGCTACCAACTCGCTTACTGAGCAATGCCGAAGCATCATCTACTGTAATGTCTGCGCCTAATCTGTTTCCAAAGCTCATTTTTGCTAAAGCAACCGCTACTCCGCCTTCTTTTACTGTTTTTACAGAAACGATTTTTCCGGCTTTGATATTTTCGAAAATAAATTCATAAATATTTTTTAAAGTATTGTAATTCGGAAGTCCGTTTTCCTGTGGAATATGATTGAAGAAATACAGTTTATTTCCGGCCTGTTTAAATTCCGGAGAGATGATGTTTTTCTTTTCTCCGTTTGCACAAGCGAAAGAAATCAACGTTGGCGGAACATTCAGATCCTGGTACGTTCCACTCATAGAGTCTTTGCCTCCGATGGCTGCCAAACCGAAATTAATCTGCGCATCGTAAGCTCCCAACAAAGAAGCCAATGGTTTTCCCCACTTTTCAGGATTCTGACCTAGTTTCTCAAAATATTCCTGGAAACTGAATCTGATATTTTTATAATCGCCACCCATTGCAACAATCTTCGCAACACTTTCTACAACCGCATAAGAAGCTCCCGACAAAGAATTCTGTTTAGAAATCTCCGCATCAAATCCCCAACTCGCCAAAGAAACCGTTTCAATATCTTTTGCTCCCAAAATCGGCAATGTCTGAACGCTTCCTTCCATCAAGGTCTGCTGATATTTTCCACCTAGAGGCATTGCAACCGTAGTCGCACCAATCGATGAATCAAACATTTCCAGCAAACCTTTTTGAGAAGCAACATTTTTATCAGATAAAATCTTCAGGAAATTCTCTTCGTTGAATGCAGGAGCTTCCTCTTTTACTTCGTTAAGATGCGTAATTTTAACTTCCTGACTTTTTGAACAACCGTTCGTATCTAAAAATGCTCTTGAAAGGTCAACAATTTTATCGCCTTTCCAGAATATCTGCATTCTTCCTGAATCTGTTACTTTTGCCACCTCAACAGCAACAATGTTTTCAGCTTCACAGAATTTGATGAATTTTTCTTTATCTTTTGGTTCAACAACAACTGCCATTCTCTCCTGAGATTCAGAAATGGCAAGCTCGGTTCCGTTCAAACCTTCATATTTTAAAGGCAAAACATCAAGATTAACTTCCAAAGAATCTGCGATTTCACCGATTGCTACAGAAACACCTCCTGCTCCAAAGTCATTAGATTTTTTAATCAGTCTCGTTACTTCGGGGTTTCTGAATAAACGCTGGATTTTACGTTCTTCAACGGCATTTCCTTTCTGTACTTCAGAACTCATCGTGTGAATTGAAGTTTCGTCCTGTTCTTTCGAACTTCCGCTTGCACCTCCAACTCCGTCACGACCTGTTGCTCCTCCTAAAATAATGATTGAATCACCATTTGCAGGTTTTTCACGTCTTACCCAATCTACAGGAACCGCTCCGGCAACGAAACCAACTTCCATTCTTTTCGCTTTGTAGCCTTCGTCATAAATTTCAGAAACCATTGTTGTCGCCAAACCGATTTGGTTCCCGTAAGAGGAATATCCGTTTGCAGCCTGCTTCGTGATTGTTTTTTGAGGCAATTTTCCCGGTAAGGTTTTATCAACCGGTTCCAAAACATCCGCTGCACCCGTTAATCTCATCGCTTGGAAAACAAAAGAACGCCCAGACAAAGGATCTCTGATCGCACCACCTAAGCAAGTTGAAGCACCGCCAAAAGGTTCTATTTCTGTCGGGTGATTGTGGGTTTCGTTTTTGAATAATAAATACCACGGTTCTTTTTTACCATCGTATTCAGTTTCAATCTGGATGGTACAAGCGTTGATTTCATCTGAAACAACCAGATTCTCCAAATTCCCTGTTTTATGGAAATATCTTCCGCAAACCGTTGCCAAATCCATTAAAGAGATTGGTTTCAATTCGCGTCCTAAGAATTTTCTTTTTTCGATATAATCATTGAAAATGGTTTCCAATGTATGTTTAAAATGTCCTTCGAATTCAATATTTGACAACTCTGTTTCAAACGTTGTGTGACGACAGTGGTCGCTCCAATACGTGTCTAAAACTTTAAGTTCAGTTTCTGTTGGGTTTCTCTGTTCCGATTTAAAATATTCCTGAATAAATTTTAAATCATCCAAACCTAATGCAAAACCGTGATTATTAAAGAATTCTTCAAGCTGAGCATCATCAAAATTGATAAAACCTTCGTGAACAATCACTTTTGAAGGCGTTTCTTCCTCAGGAATATCTAAAATTGATAAATCTTTTTCCTGAGATTCTACTTTATTGATGAGCAAGTCTTTGATTTTTACTAAATCCGATTCGGAAACGCCTTCAAACTCGATTAATTTCCCGCTTCTTACTTTAGACTGTTCATTTCCAGTCAGTAAAGCAATACACTGCTGCGCAGAATCTGCACGCTGATCGTACTGTCCCGGTAAAAATTCTAATGCGAAATGAGTTCCTTTTGCAGGATTTTCTTCGATTAAAATATCCGTAACCGGATCTACGAAAGTACTGTTAACTACCTTTTCGAATTCACCGCCATTTAATCCGAAAATATCGTACACGTTGTATACTTTTACTTTTTGGATGGACGGAATAACCGCTTTTACTTCATCAAAAATTTTTGGACTTTCTACATCGAAAATTCCTCTTTTTTCTACGAAAATTCTTTTATTCATTTTTACTTTTTATCGATCATAGATTAATGGTGGAAGAATGTTTTCACCAAATTTTGTTATATCATAATGCTTTAATTCTAAGATTTCATCTTTTATAGCCATAGGGTAATAAATAGTGTAACCTTTTGAAATATATAGTTTTATGTTTTCTTTTGAAGGTATTTTTAAGACCTCATAATTATCAGTATTATAAATACATTTATAAGCATGGTAAAAACCTCCGGCAACCAATATTTTTTTTTGCGCTTTCTTATTGATAAAATTCTGATGTATTTTTTTTGTGTAATCTAGAAAATCATTTTCCATTTTTTCATTAACAAAGACACTGCCTTTTAACTGAATCTTATTCAGACTGATATATCCTGTAAATGGACTAATTATTATTAGAAAAAAAACTACTTTTTTAATTTTATCTGATATCAGGATTGTGTTCAGTATGATAATTAAAAATGGAACTAACGGAAGATTATAATAACTTTCAAATGGGAATCTGAAATAAACTATACTAATCATTATTATTACCAAAAGACAAAAAGTTAATAATGCTTTGTTTTCCTGGAGTTTAAGTCTTATTTTTTTAAAATTAATAAAAGCATATAAAATTGAAATCAATATACCCAAAAAACCAAAGAATCCATACAAGTGAAGAGTATAAAGACTTATTATTGCCTTAAAATCCGGTAAAATCCAGATTTCAGACGGAAATAGATTAAGCCCGTATTTTCTGAAAACAACTATAAAACAAATCCCAAATGTAAATGCCGAGACAATGAAAAATAATGTTATTTTAAATAAGTTTTTTTCTTTTACACTATATAATATCAAATATAAAAGCGGTAGTAATAAAACTATATTGGTGAATCTTGTAGCAACCATTAATCCTATAAAAATTCCGGATATTATATATTTATTTTTTAAAAGATTGTAAGTTCCAGCCAGCAGAAAAAATATGCTCCACATATACTCCATGTTCACTGTGGATGCTATAAAAATCCCCTGTGTAAATGCAAGAGCAATAGTACTCAGCATTTTATTTTTGAGATTAAAAAAATATAAAATTTTATAGAAATAGACCATTGCAAATGCAGAAAATATTAATGTAATAATATTTATCACCCACCATAATTTCGGTCCTAGAAAAGCGGCAGAATATTCTGATAATGGATATCCCGGTAATCGGGAGGCAGCATAAACTCCAGTTCTGGATATTTCCTGTCCGGTAAATAAAACAAGCCAATTATCGGGGTCTACACCAGGACTATTCCAAATAAAAGGAAGTCTGGAGATTATAGTTATTAAAAAAATCAGAAAAATATTAATTTTATCCTTCACTGTTATTAATAAAAAATGCAGCCGAAAAGACTGCAGACTGTTTTATACTTTAAGGTCGGCTTCCAGGCCGATCAAATCCTGATTCGCATCAATAACCGGCTGAACTTCATTCGCAATGAATTCCTCTGTCTGGATTGGCGCAAAACCAATGAAATTTTTTGGATCCAAAACTTCTTTTAATTTTGATTTATCAAGTTTTAATGAATCGTCATTTAAAATTCTTTCGATCAAATCATTTTCTTTTCCTTCTTCTTTTACTTTTTTGGAAGCTTCCATCGAATGAACTCTGATTACTTCGTGGATTTCCTGACGGTCGCCACCAGCTTTTACTTCCTCCATAATGATATATTCTGTTGCCATAAACGGCAATTCTTCCATAATATGTTTGTTGATTCTGTTCGGATAAACCACGATTCCGTTCATAATATTGTTCCATATTAATAGAATTGCATCAACAGCTAAAAATGCCTGAGGGATCGTCAATCTTTTGTTTGCAGAATCATCCAGAGTCCTTTCAAACCATTGTGTTGAAGCCACCATTGCAGAACTTGTTGTCAAAGACATTACGTATTTTGCCAATGCTCCGATTCTTTCACTCCTCATTGGATTACGTTTGTAAGCCATTGCCGATGAACCGATTTGATTTTTCTCGAAAGGTTCTTCAATTTCTTTTAAATTTTGAAGTAAACGCAAGTCATTTGTGAATTTATGAGCCGATTGAGCGATGTTTCCTAATAACGCCACAACTTTCGCATCTATTTTTCTATCATAAGTTTGTCCGGAAACTCCAAAAACGTTTTCGAAACCGAATCTTTTTGATAATTCTTTATCTAAATGTTTAACTTTAGAATAATCTCCATTAAAAAGTTCAAGGAAACTCGCTGCAGTTCCTGTAGTTCCTTTTACACCTCTGAATCTTAATGTTTCCAGGAAGAAATCCAATTCTTCAATGTCTAAAACCAAACTTTGTAACCAAAGTGTCGCTCTTTTTCCTACTGTCGTTAACTGAGCCGGCTGGAAATGGGTAAATCCTAAAGTCGGTAAATCTTTGTACTGAATCGCAAAATCAGAAAGATTTTTCATCACGTTCACCAACTTTTTCTTTAAAATTAAAAGTCCGTCACGGATCTGAATTAAATCGGTATTATCTCCTACAAATGCCGAAGTAGCTCCCAAGTGAATAATTCCTTTGGCAGAAGGTGCTACATCACCATACGCATGGACATGAGCCATGACATCATGACGGAATTTCTTCTCATATTCTGCGGCAATCTGGTAATCTATGTTTTCCACGTTGGCTTTCAGCTCTGCGATTTGTTCGTCTGTGATGTCCAGACCAAGATCTTTTTCAATTTCAGCAAGTGCTAACCAAAGCTTTCTCCAGTTCTGAAACTTATTGTTGTGCGAGAAATTAAACAGCATTTCTTCACTGGAATAGCGTTCTTCCAATGGATTTTTGTAGGAATTCATTTCTTTCTTTTTACTTTTTAGATATCACAAAATTAAGAAAATTAACCGATTGGATAAAATCTAATTAATATTGAATTTGATTTAACTTCAATATGATTTCGGAATCCAATATTCGGCTAGATATTTGTATTTTATCTTTAAAAATCGTGGAAATGGTGTCAAAAATTACGTCAGAAATAAAAGTTAGCGTTACCGCAGAGTATGATAGCTTTAACAGTTATCCTTCTGAGAACCGGTTTGTTTTCAAATATAATATAGAAATTCAGAATCTTGGGACAGAAACTGTAAAACTTCTTAGCAGAAGATGGATGATCTATGATCTTGGATTTGGTTTTACGGATGTAGAAGGTGCGGGCGTGATCGGTTTGACACCAATTCTTGCAACAGGCGAAACGTTTACCTATTTTTCCAATGTGATTCTGAAATCAGGTGTTGGGAATATGGACGGTTCTTATCAATTCGAAAGTTGTACAAATGAGAATTTTACGGTTGAAATTCCAAAATTCAATTTAGTTTCCGAAGTTTTGAGTAATTAATTTAATAATTATAGAATCTTGATTTTTTTGTTAAAAACTTCACGTACTTCATCATTCCTTGTGATGAAAAGTCTTTGGAAACTTAATAAAGAAATCTTCGCACATACTTCCGCATCTGCATCTGCACGGTGATGATTAAAATTGATCTGATGATGGTCTGCCAAACTTCTCAGACCATAACTTTTCAGATCTTTCCATGCTTTTTTGGCAACGCCTATGCTGCATAGATAGTTGATATTCGGTTTGAAAAATCCATAATATTCCAGACATCCTCGCAAAACAGCTGCATCAAAAGCTGCATTATGAGCGATAATCAGATTGCCATATATCAGGTTTTCTATCTCGTACCAAACGTCGGCAAAAGTGGGAGAGTGCTGCACATCTTCAGGCGTGATACCATGAACTGCTGTATTATGATAATTAAAATATGGGAAAGAAGGTGGCTTTATCAGCCAGGATTTGGTTTCTTTGATCAGACCATTTTCCACAATACAAATCCCTAACTCGCAGGCGGAATTTTTCTCATGAGTCGCTGTTTCAAAATCTAAAGCAATAAAATCCATCTTAATGATTTTTAGAACCTAAAAAATGTCTGAAAATCAACCATTTTGATTGATAGTAAGGATCGATCTGTTTTTTTTGCCTCAATGCAATCGATTTCGGAAGCTGCCAATAAAATCCGACATGTGATTTGAAAACTGCCCAAAGATGCTTCCACCCGTTTTTATAGGCAAAATATAAACCAGCAATTGCATCCAGGGATAATCGGAAAAATAAAATAAAGAATGCTTTGGAGGAGGGTAAATTCTTCAGCATCATTGTCAGATTATTTCTGAAATTAAGATATGTTTTTTGCGGATTTTGTTTGTTCAGTGTTCCGCCGCCGACATGATAAACTTTGGATTTTCCGGTGTAATAAATTTGTCTTCCTGCATTTTTCAATCTCCAGCAAAGATCTATTTCTTCCTGATGGGCAAAAAACCTCTCATCGAAACCATTCATGTTCCAAAAATCCTCTGAACGGATGAATAGTGAACAGCCGGAAGCCCAGAAAATTTCGGTTTCGTCGTCGTATTGTCCATTATCCGTTTCAATATCATCGAAAATCCGTCCTCTGCAATACGGATAGCCGAGATTATCAATCAAACCGCCACCAGCACCAGCAAATTCGAATTTATTTTTTTGATTATAATCCAGAATTTTCGGTTGGATTGCAGCGATATTTAGATTTTCGGAAAATAGTGTTGTAATAGGTGAAATCCAGTTTTCTGTCACTTCCACATCGGAATTCAGTAAACAGTAAATATCAGCCTGTATTGATTTTAAACCTTCATTGTATCCTTTTGCGAAGCCTGAATTATTTTTGTTTTGAATAATATTAACAGTAGTAAAATAAGACCTCAAAAAATCAACAGAATTGTCTGTTGAAGCATTGTCGATGACATAAATCTGTGCGTCTGCGGAATATAAAATAACAGATGGAAGAAATTTCTCCAGCCAGTTTTTTCCGTTCCAGTTCAGTATGGCAATTGCTACAGTCATTATTCTTCGTAGGTTTTTATAGCATCCTTATATTTCCATCTTCTGTGCGACCAAAGCCAGTTGTCCGGTCTTTTCCGGATTGTATTTTCCAACAAACCATGGAACTTTTTTACGACTTCATGTTCCACAAATTTTTCTCCATCGGGATAGATTCTGTGATAATTGACTTGATAAAATCCACGTTTGACCTTCTTCATCTCGCAATAGATGAAAACCATGTCCATCCTGGTCGACAATTTATCATAACCAATAAAAGCAGGAGTTTTCTGATTCAAGAATTTCAAACCATAGTTAACGTGAGAGACATGTGGTGTCTGATCCGCAACAAACATATAAATAGAATCTCCATTGTTTGGTGTACGGAAAATATGTTTGATAACTTCATTGGCCTCCAGCGATTTATTATTAAATCTGTTTCGGATCGTTTTGATTTTCTTTTCCCAGAATCTGCTGCTCATTTTCCGGTAGACGGGATGACAATCTTTTTGGGGAACAATAGTTGCCAGTGCATTAAACCATTCCCAATTGAAAACATGGCCGGAAAGAAGGATGATGTTTTTGCCTTCTGCCTTTGCCTCGTGAAAAAGTTCCTGATTCAGATGTTGCATTCTGACCCGTGATTCTGTCTGGCTGATTGTAAAAGCTTTTAGCATTTCTGCCAGATAATCACAAAAATTTGAAAAGAACTTTTTTGAAATCTTTCTTATTTCCTGCTTAGATTTCTCAGGAAATGCATTTCTCATATTTTCTAGGACGACGGCTTTTCTGTAACCAATGAGATAATAATTAAGAAAAAACATTATGTCAGAAAACCAATATAATATCCTGAGAGGAAGACGTGAAATAAGTAATAATATGCTAAATAGAAATTGATTCAATGTATCATGAATATTGGCAAATATACTGAAAAATGGCTGGATTTTTGATTAACTTTGATGTTTAATTAAATCAAGTATCAATAATAATGAGAAAATCTGTAAAGAGTTTGTTGTTTTTAGGAAGCATTTTATTATTTTCTCTGACAAACGCTCAGACTAAAGAGAATACTTTAACTAAGGAGCAGTTAGAAGCGAAGAAAAAAGCTGTAGCTGAAGAAAATGCCAAACTTCCCAAACCTTATCATCCTGAAGCTAATGCGGAAACGGATATTCAAAATGTTTTGAAGCTAGCAAAAAAAGAACATAAGAATGTGCTGATACAAGCAGGTGGAAATTGGTGTATCTGGTGTCTGAGATTCAACAACTATGTCCAGAAAACACCAGAGCTGAAACAGATTGTAAATAAGAATTACATCTATTATCATCTGAATTGGTCGCCAGAGAATAAAAATGAAAAAATCTTGACTAGCTATGGAAACCCAGGCGATAAGTTCGGCTATCCCGTTTTTATCATTCTGGATGAAAATGGAAAGCAACTCCATACGCAGGATAGCGCAGTTTTGGAAGAGGGAAGTGGCTATAGCCTGACGAAGGTAAAAGAATTCTTCAATTCCTGGAGACCAACAACTTCTTCTTAATCCCGAACTTTACACAACCAAAAAAACCACTTCGATTGAAGTGGTTTTTTTTATTTGAATCTTATTTTTGATTAAGCTTCTTCAGTTTTAGGTGCTTCTTCTTTTTTAGCAGGAGCAGCTTCTACCGGTGCATCAGAAACGATATCAAACTCATAGTTATACTCAACATTTCTGTGAAGTCTAACGTTAGCTGAGAATTTACCTGTTCTTTTAATTGTGTTACCAGGGATTTTGATGTATTTTTTATCAACTACTACACCAGCTTTTGCTAAAGCAGCAGCAAGGTCGGCATTATTGATAGAACCGAACAATTTATCACCTGTACCTACTTTTGCAGGAATGGTGACAGAAGTTTTCTTCAATTGATCTACAACAGCGTCAGCAGCAGCAACCAATTTAGCTTCTTCTTCTTTTCTGGATTCCAAAGTAGCTTCTAATTGAGCTTTATTCTTTGGAGTTGCCAATAATGCAAAACCTTGAGGAATCAGAAAGTTTCTTGCATAACCAGGTTTTACATTTACTGTATCAAACTCAAGTCCTAAGTTTTCTACATCTTTTTTTAGGATAATTTCCATTGTTGTTGTCTTGTTTAGATTCTAGAAGTTAGAGGTTAGAATTAAGACATTAGAAATCTAATATCCGGATCTTTTATCTAATATCTAAAAACAGTTAGAATTAATTAATTTATTCAGCAACAAAAAGCCAGAAGCTACCGCTAATGGCTATTTGTAATTTTTTTCTTATTTCAATAAGTCAGCTACATAAGGCATCAAAGCAAGGTGTCTTGCTCTTTTGATAGCAGCAGATACTTTTCTTTGATATTTAAGAGAAGTTCCAGTATATCTTCTTGGTAAGATTTTACCTTGTTCGTTAACGAACTGTAAAAGGAAGTCAGCATCTTTATAATCTACGTGCTTGATTCCGAATTTTTTGAATCTACAATATTTCTTTTCAGATTTTGTATTGATATCAAGTGGAGTGAGGAATTTCACTTCTGATTCGCCTCCGGCAGAGGCTTGTTTTGCCATATCGTCTATTGCCATTGTTTTAAATTTTTTAAGGGTTAATGAATTAAGCTTTTGCAGATTTTAGTTTGCTTCTTCTTGTTACTGCATAATCCAAAGCATGTTTGTCAAGTTTAGTCGTTAGATAACGGATCACTCTTTCATCACGTTTGAAAGCAGTTTCTAGGTCTGCAACCACAGTTCCTTCTCCTTTGAATTCGATCAGGGTATAAAAACCATTCTTTTTCAATTGGATAGGATAAGCCAATTTCTTAAGTCCCCAATTTTCTTTGGCAACGATTTCGCAATTGTTTGAAGTCAATAGATCTTCAAATTTTTTCACTGCTTCCTCCACCTGAGCATCAGATAGAACGGGAGTTAAAATGAAAACAGTTTCGTAATTGTTCATAATGTTAATTAATTTTAATTAAAAATTCGAGTTGCAAAAGTACAACTTTTTTCTGAATTACAAATATTTATAACAAAAAAATCCCGCCGGATAGCGGGATTCAAATTATAGGATCAATTTTTATTTCTTGATAACCTTTGTAGAAGTAGTGGTTCCGTCTGTCAAAGTAGTAGTAACTACATAAACACCAACGTTAAATTTGCTGAAATCGATTTGAGATTTTGCTTCATTCAATTCATTTGTAAATATCTGTTTGCCTGCAGCGTCAAATACTTTCACGGATTTTATTTTTCCTTGAGCTTCGATTGTAAAGATGTCTTTAACAGGGTTCGGATAAGCTTTGATTGCTTTCTTGACTTCAGAAACGGCTAGTACGGACACATTTACGCTGTAGTCTTCTGCCTGTCCATAACTTGCTCCAATACATGGATTTAAAAGATTGGAAACATCTTCGCCTTCATCATCATAGATTTTCTTTATTCTCATCCTGGTACTACCGATAACTGCATCTGAAGGAACACTGATGGAATGTGTTACCTGCTGTCCGTCTGCACCGGTAGAGTTAGTAAGAGTCTGTGTTACCTCGTATACTTCTCCGGCGTCATTTAAAGTTCCGTTTTGATTCCAGTCTATAAATACTGCAAACTTGCTGGTGTAATCTCCGTTTGTATTTCCTTCCAGTGTTATGGTATAAGAATTTCCAGGATTAACGCTTGCAGCTTGGTCTAAGAACATCTCATGTGGTGTTTCTAATGCATCTGGATCAGTCGGATTATTAATCCCTGCAAAATTTACTAAAGTAATAGGTTCTGTTCCGTCCAGTAGAATGCCGAGAAAATCAACTTCGAAAGTCAGAGGGCCACAATAAGGAGGTATAGCGCTTGTTGTAAAAGAAGAAACGGTACATCCTGTTGCAGCACCTGCAGCATTTCTAGGTGCGATTTTCCAATAATAAACTGTGTTTAAAGCAAGATTGCTTGTTACTGTATAACTTGTACCCGTTACATTGCTAACTAATGTTGTAGGGTTAGGATTGGTGTCCATATAAAGATCATAAGAACTTGCACCGGCAACTGAAGCCCAGGATAATGTAGCGTTAGCAGCAACGCCTGTGGCAGCATTTGCTGGAGAAATAATGCTTGTACAAGAAGGTGGAGCGGTAGGAGCATTTTCAACTTTGATGTTATCGACAAGTAAAACATACATATCGTTACTATTATTAACGAATGCTATTCTAACCGTTTGTCCAGCATAAGCTGCTAAAGGAACCTCCCTGCTGGTCCAAGTGCTGTTCTCACCAGTAGTAGAATATAACTGAACTGAAAAATCAGCTACGGTATTACCACCATTCGTTGATAACATGACCTTGTAGCCATCCCGGTAATCAGGATCCTGAGCTTTCGCATCCCATTTTAAGACCGAAGCTGCTGCTGGTAGTACAATCTGTGGGCTTATCAGCCAATCGTTAGATGCTCCTGCAGGACTATACCATGATGTACTCATCGCTGCATAGTCTCCATCAGGTCCACCATAATTAGGGGTAGGTCCTCCTTTGTCTTTTGAAATCCAGGCTCCTGTAAATCCTTGATCGGCAACACCTTCAGCCGGTGTGCGACCATCCACGTCAATAATTGTCCAGGCAGCGATTCCCGGCCCGTTTCCATCGAAATTTTCTTGAAAAGTTTGACCGAATCCTAATACTGGTATAGCCAATAAAGCTAAATTAAGTAAATGTTTTTTCATAAGAATTATTTTTTTAATGTAATCAAATCTATCGAAATTATTCCGAATAAGCCAAATTTTATTTGTTAAAAATGAATACTTTAACTAAATGATCCGGATTCTTTGAGCTTTTGTAATTCTAATAATTTATTGCCATTTTTTCATTTTTAAATAATTTTTTTATTGCTGAAAATTTTTTTTAATGTTAAATTCTGAGAATATTATTTTTTAATATCACTCAGAAAATTGACTTTTAGTTCCTCATATAAAGAGTGACGGCTCACTAAAAGAGAAAATATAGAGGACATCATTCCCGCCAGCATCAGGTGGAAAATCAAAGAATGCCGGTCTGTCATTTCGAGAACGAGAATAGCGGATGTAAAAGGTGCTCTGGTAATCCCGGTAAGGAAAGCAACCATGCCTGCAAGAATCAGAACATTGGTTTCGTTATCGGACAGATTCATAATTTCTGAAAACACGCTTCCGATTGAAGCTCCTGTAGATAATGCTGGCGCAAAAATCCCGCCCGAACCACCGGAAGTGAATGCCAAAGCAGGTCCAAGCATTCTGAGAATGGGAACATACCAAGCTTCGGTTTTATTGTCGGTAAAAAGAACGCGCTCTATTATCTCTTTTCCCGAGCCTAAAATATCGCGATTAATAAAATAAGCAATTGTAGCCACAATCAATCCGCAGATCAATAGAAAAATAATGTTGGAAAAGTCTGTTTTTAGTTTTTTCTTCAGCCTGTTGATTTTCAGCATTGCAACAGAAAGCTGACTGCTGAGAATCCCTGCAATTCCTGAAACAAAAATAATCGGAAACATAATCCATAATGTTACACCTTGCGTTTTTGGATAACCGAGATACAGATAAGAGCCAGCCAGAGTTTGCGCCGTAAGTCCTGCGATAATAACCGCTGTGAAAAGTGCTGTCTTAAAATAACTGATATGCGTTTTGGATAATTCCTCGACGGCAAAAACTATTCCTCCCAAAGGTGTGTTGAAAGCAGCTGAAAGTCCTGCTGCTGCTCCCGTCAAAATCATGTTTTTCTTAGAAATCTTCGGCCACCAATCAGGCAGGAACTCATAGACCTTCCTGAAAATGGAACCTGCGATCTGAATGGTCGGACCTTCCCGTCCGATCGCTCCTCCGGAACTCACCAGAACGAAACTGGATAAGATTTTAATAAGAATAATCCTGAAGCTTAGTAATTGATTGATCAGGTGATTGTCTCTCGGGTTGGCTAATTCTACAGCCGCCATCACCTGGGGGATACCACTACCTTTGGCAAAAGGCGAATATTTTTTTACCAGCCACCACGAAATTACAAACCCGGCTGGTGCAAGAACGAAAATCATCCATAGATGCCAGTCAAGGATTTTGTGAAGCATTTGTTCCCCAAAAGCAAAAATCTGAGCATACAAAACAGCAATTAATCCTGTGATGATGGAGCCAATCCAAAAAGGAACTGCCTGCAGCATATTTTGTTTCAGCCGTTCATTTCTGATATTATCAAAAGATGTTTTCAGTATTTTTCTTACATATCGAATGATCTTTTTCATTGTCAGAGTTTTAGCGTTTCGGGATTATGAAGACGAATGATATCTGCTCCTTTTTCCAATAACTTATGATGCAATTCTAAAGTTTCATTATCCACTTCATTTGCGTATTTCCCGAGAGGTTTATAAATGAATGATTTTTTGGAAATACCAGCCAGAACCGGATATCTTCCGAAGCCAATGTATTCAAAATCATTAATCATTTTATATTGATCCTCAACTGTCTTTCCGAAACCAAATCCCGGATCGAGAATGATATCATTAATGCCTTTTTGCTGTAAGACATTGATCTTTTCCGAGAAAAACCGGTTGATTGACATGATAATATCTTCAAATTTAACTTTCTCATGCATAGATTCATAACAAGAGCTGATATGCATCAATATATAAGGTAAGCCGGCATTTGAAACCGTATCCAAAAGTTCAGCATCAAATTGTCCGGCAGAGATATCATTAACAATATCAATGCCTTCATTGTAACCAAATTTCACAACATCCGAATAAAAAGTATCCAAAGAAATCAGGCTTTCCGGAAATGTTTTTTTGATCAATGATATTGTATTTCCAATCCTTTTGATTTCTTCCCCGGCTTTCAAAAAATCGGCATTGGGACGGGTAGACTGTGCACCAATGTCGATGATTGTTGCACCGTTTTCTAATAAGTTTTCAGCTTGTAAAAGTGCCTTTTTTTCATTGTTGTATTTTCCGCCATCAGAAAAAGAATCGGGCGTTAGATTCAGTATTCCCATCAGTGTTGGTCTAGACAGATCGATCAACTTACCATTGCAACTGATCGAGAAAAACTGAGATTGATTTGACATTTTGTAAGAAAAGACCATGAAACAAAAGTAAGGATTTCAATTAGAAATGACTGACTCCTGACAGATGATTTGAGAAAAACAAAAACTGATAACCATCAATTTTTAACTTTCAACTAAATTTGTATCTTTGAACCAATTGACCAATTTATGCACAATACATCCGCGCAATTTGATGAAGTAATAACAGGTTGCAGAGACCTTTTCCAGAAAAAAATGAAGGATTACGGAACCGCCTGGCGCGTTCTTCGCCCGAGTTCTATCACAGACCAGATTTATATTAAAGTCAGCAGAATCCGTACTTTGCAGATGACAGATGTGAAAATGGTAGACGAAAGCGAGGAAGATGAGTTCATCGCAATCGTCAATTACTCCATCATCGGATTGATACAATTGGAAAAAGGATTTTCCGACGAAATGAATGCAAATCCTCATGAAATTATCAGCCTTTATGATGTTTACGCCCAAAAAGCAAAGGAATTGATGGAGCGCAAAAACCACGATTATGGCGAAGCCTGGCGTGAGATGAGAATTTCCTCTATTACAGATTTAATTTATCAAAAAGTATTGAGAACCAAACAGATAGAAGATAATCAAGGGGAAACTTTGGTTTCGGAAGGTTTGGATGCGAACTATTTTGATATGCTGAATTATGCTGTTTTTTGTCTGATTAAATTTAAAAATTAAAATAACCAGTAAGAATTATGAAAGCAGTTTTACGCTATATAGTTGCACTTATCTTTATCGCTTCCGGTTTCGTGAAAGCCGTTGATTTGAAAGGGTTTTCTTTCAAGCTGGAAGAATATTTTTCACCAGTTGTTTTCAATTTGCCGTTTTTGGAAAATTATGCTTTGGTGTTTTCAATCATTGTAGTTGTTCTGGAATTGGTTTTAGGTTTTATGATGTTGATGAAAATCAAACTTAAGGAAACTATCTATGCACTGATTGTGCTTTGCATTTTCTTTGGTTTTCTTACATTTTATTCCGCTTTTTATAATGTTGTTACAGATTGCGGATGTTTCGGAGATGCACTGAAATTCACGCCCTGGCAATCATTCTGGAAAGATATTACGCTTTTGGTTTTATTAATCATATTGGCTTTTCTTTACAGAAAACGTGAAGAAAATGAGAAAGTGAGATTTGGAAAATTACCTTTGCTTGGTGTTTTTGTTTTGATTATGATTTTCGTGATGTTCAGAGGAATTGTTCACGAGCCGATGATCGATTTCAGAGCTTATGCAATTGGAACAGATCTGGCGTCAGAAAAGCAAAAAATTGATAAAAACCCTTCCGAATACAAAACTTTTTATTCACTTAAAAATTCAAAAACCGGCGAAGTTAAAAAAGTAGATCAGTACGAATACATTAATAAGGAATATTGGAAAGATACAAATTGGCAAATCGAGGAAGGAAAAACTACGTCCGAAATTTCTAAAAAAGGTTATGAATCTGAGATTTCAAAATTCAAAGTGGAAGATATCAACGGAAACAATATCACCGACGGTATTCTGAAAGAGCCGAGAGTAGTTTTAGTTTTCACTTATAAACCAAAGGAAGCAGATCCGGAACTGGTTAAAAAAACAGAGATCAAAGCTTTGACAGAGAAAGCAAAAGTTTACGGAATCAGCACGAAGCCAGATTTCTATAAACAAATTCCAAATTTTATGATGGATGAAATCGCCATCAAAACCATAGCCAGAAGCAATCCTTTCGTTCTGATTTTAGAAAAAGGAAAAGTGGTGGAAAAACTGGGAGTTAAAGATTATTTGGATCAATAATCTTAAATATTAGGAAAAATATCATATTGGTCTAACATCTAAGTCTAATATCTAACATCTATATTTGTATAA
Source organism: Epilithonimonas mollis (assembly GCF_900142325.1). GTDB lineage: Bacteria > Bacteroidota > Bacteroidia > Flavobacteriales > Weeksellaceae > Epilithonimonas > Epilithonimonas mollis. The sequence continues at coordinate 219,907 of NZ_FRAM01000004.1, read as the reverse complement.
TGAGAAAATCAAACAAACCAATCGCCGGCTATCATTTACTGATGATTCTGTCCGCAGTCGATGGAATAATAAAGCCGGAAGAAGGACTTAAAATTCAGGAATATATGGCAGAAGAATTTCCGTTCCGCCTGAATTTGGATGACGAGTTGGAGATCATTGCTCAGCTGACGTCGGACCAATGGCAGAATCACTTCGAGTTTCATGCGAAATGTTTTGAAGAGGATTCTACGGAAAAGGAGCGAAAAGACTTTATTCAATTTGCAAAATCTCTTATCAAAGCTGACAACAAAGTGAGCGATGACGAGCACAAATTCTACATTCTACTTAAAAACCTTTGGAAATTAAATTAATATCAAAATGAGAAAGAACATTGTTGCAGGAAACTGGAAAATGAACAAAACCTATGCTGAGGCGCAGGAACTGATGTATCAGCTTTTGGAATACAAAAAAAATAATGCTACCAACTGCGAGGTCTTCATCGCACCGCCAGCTTTGTATCTTGCAGCTGCGAAGGAAGTTTTCAAAAATGGGGAAGTGGGCGTGTATGCTCAGGATGTTTCAGAATATGCGAGTGGTGCTTATACTGGAGAGATTTCTGTAGATATGCTGGCATCCATTGATGCAGACGGAAGCCTGGTTTCGCACTCCGAGAGAAGAACTTTCCACGGCGAAACAGACAGCCATGCTAACAGAAAGGTAAAAGCGCTTTTAGACAAAGGTCTCACGCCAATCTATTGCAATGGTGAAAAGCTGGAAGAAAGAAAATCAGGAAGACATTTCGAAGTTGTTAAAAATCAAACTGAAACTGCACTTTTCACTTTATCCGCTGAAGAAATCAAAAAAGTAGTGATAGCTTACGAACCAGTCTGGGCCATCGGAACCGGTGAAACAGCAACTGCAGAACAAGCACAGGAAGTTCATGCCTACATCAGAAACCTGATTGCAGACAAGTACGGAAAAGAAGTAGCTGATGAAGTTTCTATCCTTTACGGGGGAAGTGTGAAGCCCGATAATGCTAAGGAAATCTTTTCTCAGCCTGATGTGGACGGCGGTTTGATCGGTGGCGCCGCACTAAAAATCGAAGACTTTTCAAAAATTATTGAAGGCTTTAATAATTAATTCATATTTTCACAGGCCACAAATTATTTGTGGCTATTTAAATTTCTTATGAAAAAACTATTAACCACGATTTCTTTATCCGTTTGTGTTTTTCTATTTTCACAAACTTCATTACCACAAACTTCTTCGAAAGGAACAATTGTTACAAAAACCAATCAAACCATTGAGTTTAGGAATTTGAAATTCGAAAAAGGTAAAATTACTTATACTGATAAAAATACTAATGCAGAGGAATTTTTATATGATAATTCTGTAAAATCAATGTCTTATTATGATAATGATGGAAATCTGAAATCTTATGAAGCTCAGGAAATGATAGCAGATAATATTTCTGGTAATGTTTCTCAACAAAATAATCATATTACTGAGCCGGAAAAAATTATCAATAAACCTGCTAAATTAGGCTCTGACAAAGAAATCATCAGTTATCTTATTCAAAACCGGAATCAGGATTATCTGAAAGGTCAAAAGCTGAATAATTTAGGAACCGGATTTCTAATTGGAGGAGGAGCTTGTGTTGTAATTGGAGCTGTTATCAATTTAAATTCAGGTGCTGATGAGCCAACAATAACCAATCAAAAACCTGAATCAAAAGGAAGCCCGATACCCATTATCATTGGATTGGTCGGAATGGGAGCTGGAGCGGTTATGAAAATTTCCGGACATTCCCAAATGAAGAAAGCTGTCAATAATTATAAAACAGCTGGTATTAATAAAATAAACCCTGCTTATTTTGCACTGGCTGATAACAAAGGCTTAGGGTTACAAATTAAATTTTAAAGTCTTTACTTAATGAGAATTGAACATCTTGGAATTGCTGTCAGATCTTTATCAGATTCGGATGATTTATTTGCCCGACTTCTTGGCAAGCCAAATTACAAACAGGAATCCGTGGAAAGAGAAGGTGTAAAAACGTCATTCTATGGACTTGGAGATAGTAAAGTTGAACTCTTAGAAGCCACCAATGCCGACAGTCCGATTGCCAAATTCCTCAATAAAAATGGAGAAGGCATTCATCATATTGCATTTGGCGTGGAAAATATCGGATATGAAATTGAAAGATTGAAAAAACAAGGCTTTATTTTTATCTCAGAAGAGCCTAAAGAAGGTGCTGATAACAAATTAGTTGTCTTCCTGCATCCGAAATCTACCAACGGTGTGTTGGTAGAATTGTGTCAAGAAAAACCTTGAAAAGTTTGGTAGATAAAGAAAAAGTACTATTTTTGCAAACACAAAATTTAACCAATTTTGAGGTCCTATAGCTCAGTTGGTTAGAGCACCTGACTCATAATCAGGTGGTCCCTGGTTCGAGCCCAGGTGGGACCACAATAAAACCCTTGGATGTACTGATATTCAAGGGTTTGTTTTTTTGTAGGGAATATCTTATTTTTTTTCATATTCAAAAAAATAAATTGTTCATTTACCTAACTACTTAATATTTACATTTGCACTATAATTTGATCAATTGAACAAAATCCTTATCATCGACGACGAAGAAAAAATCAGAACTTTACTTTCCAGAATTATAAGTTTGGAAGGTTTTGAGGTTTTTCAGGCTTCTGATGTAAAAAATGCTAAGAAACGACTCGAAGTTTCGGAAATTGATGTGGTTATCAGCGATGTGAAACTTCCAGATGGAAGTGGTGTTGAGTTCTCAAAAATCATTAAAAATAAATATCCATCCCTGGAAGTCATTCTTTTGACCGCTTACGGCAATATTCCCGATGGTGTTCAGGCGATTAAAAATGGTGCTTTCGATTATATTACAAAAGGTGATGACAACAACAAAATCATTCCTTTAGTCTATAAAGCATTGGAAAAAGTAGCTTTAAATAAAAGAGTTTTACAACTCGAGAGACAACTTGACAATAAGCAATCTTTTGATAATGTCATCGGAAAATCAAAACTGATTCAGTTCGCTATCGATTCAGCTAAAAAAGTGGCTGGAACTGACGCAACAGTTTTGCTAAATGGGGAAACCGGAACTGGAAAAGAAGTCTTTGCGCAGGCTATTCATAATGCAAGTAATCGCAATAAACAGAATTTTGTGGCGGTCAACTGCTCGGCTTTCAGCAAAGAATTATTGGAAAATGAATTGTTTGGTCATAAAGCGGGAGCGTTCACTGGCGCAATGAAAGATTCAAAAGGGATTTTTGAAGAAGCCAACAACGGAACTGTTTTCCTGGATGAGATAGGAGAGATGCCTTTGGATTTGCAGGCAAAGCTATTACGTGTCTTGGAATCTGGAGAGTTTTTGAAAGTCGGAGACAGCAAACCGACGAAAGTTAATGTTAGAATTATCGCCGCAACCAACCGAGATTTGCAAACTGAAATAGACAAAGGGAATTTCCGTGAAGATTTGTTTTATAGAATCAATATTTTCAACATCATTCTGCCGTCGTTGCGCGATAGAACTTCTGATATTCCGGAACTAGCCCATTATTTTCTTGTTAAATTTTCTCAAAAAATCGGAAAAAAAATCATTTCTATTTCTGATGATTATATTGATATTCTTAAAAAACATTCGTGGAAAGGCAACATTCGCGAACTTAGAAATATCATCGAGAGAAGCATCATTTTAGAAGATAACAGCATTTTATCAATCAATAGTTTACCTTTTGATTTACAACAGTCAAAAATTTCCCAAACTGCAAACAATACTTTGTCCGCATTCTCAATGGCAAGCGCAGAAAAAATCCATATCCAGAAAACGCTGAATTACACCAAAGGCAACAAAACCGAAGCCGCACGTTTGCTGGAAATCGGGATTGCAACCTTGTATCGCAAAATAGAAGAATACAAAATATCATAATTAATTATCATATTGAGAAAAAGCCTATCATTTTGATAGGCTTTTTTGTTTTTTAAATTTTAAAAAATAATTTTAATTGATTGATTTCCATGGGATTGAATGTTTAAATTATCAAAGGGAATGTATCTTGGCATTAATGATTCAAAATAATAATAAAATGAATCACACAGAAGCCATTCAGGAAATTATCAAAGTTGCACCTGAATCTGAAGAAGAGTTCAAAGAAATCTACAAGACTAAAAATTCTTTTATGGTCATCAATGTTTTCACAAAACAAATCCAAAAACTGATAAAAAAGAAAGACAAAATCATCCTCATCAATTGTCTCAACAAAATGAATGAAATCTACAGAAAGGGCGACCATACCTTGAAAAATGCCGTAGAATCCATTTTCATTTATTCATTGGACAGTATGATTTTTTCCTGTGACCAAGTTTATAAAAATCTCATTTTTGAAAAGATTCCTGTGGGTTTGCAAAAGGCTTATTTCCGTCAGGTTTACAAATCCGGATTATAAAGTTCAAAACAATGAAAAGCAAAAACCGGCATGATTGGGAACTTTGGAAAGCTTCCGGGTCCAGACATCAATTTCAGATTCTAATCGTCAATATTGCTGTGATTCTCAGTGTTTTTGTAGTCGCCGCAATCATTCAATTTTCATAAAATTCAACAATGACAACAATAACAATTTTCTTAGGATCGGCTCTATTTGCCATCTTTTTTCTAACCGTCAAATACTTCGAAAAAATATGATCGTTCTATTCATAATCGCCCTTGCCGTCTTCGCATATATGTGTTACGTGCTTATAAAACCGGAAAAATTTTAAAAGTGAAAGTTTACGGTAAAAAGTTAGTAGGTATGTGCCACTTTTTTTACCTCTTACTTCTAATATCTAACTCATTACAAATTAAAAAATGAACTCAGAAATTTTAGGAATTATATTAATGTTCTTTCTCACCGTATCTCTCGCGATACCGCTTGGAAGATACATTGGTAAACTGTTCAGCAACGAAAAAACTTGGCTGGATAAAATTTTAAACCCAATAGACAACATTTTCTACAAACTCTCAGGCATCAATCCGGAAAAGGAAATGAATTGGAAACAACATCTCTTGGCATTGTTGACCATCAATTTAGTTTGGTTTTTAGCAGCAATGTTCGTACTCACCAATATGAGTTGGCTTCCATTGGATCCGGACAACAATCCATCGATGAGCGGCGATCTGGCCTTCAACACCGCCGTGAGCTTTGTGACCAATACCAATCTTCAGCATTACTCAGGAGAAACCGGAATCTCATATTTGGGTCAATTGACCCTTATGCTTTGGCAATTCATCAGTGCAGGTTGCGGAATGGCCGCAGCAGCAATTGTTTTCACAGCAATGAAAGAAAAAACGACCGATAAGCTCGGGAATTTCTACTTCTTTTTTGTGAGAAGTTGCACCAGAATTCTGTTTCCAATTGCTGTTGTAGTAGCTTCTCTATTAGCATTCAACGGAACACCGATGACTTTTGAAGGCAAAGACACAATCACCAATCTGCAGGGCGATAAGGTAGAAGTGAGTCGCGGTCCTGTTGCCGCATTTGTCGCTATCAAACATTTGGGAACGAATGGTGGCGGATTTTTTGGTCCTAACTCAGCTCATCCATTAGAAAACCCCAATTATTTCACCAATATCGTCGAAATTGTTACCCAAATGCTGATTCCGTTAGCAATGATTTTCGCAATGGGTTATATTCTTAGAAGAAGAAAACTGGCTTGGACAATTTTTGGTGTAATGACAATTGGATTTTTATTGTTGATGATTCCAACTGTGATTTCAGAAACTGGCGGAAATCCTGCAATTTCTAATATGGGAATTTCTCAGACGATGGGAAATATGGAGGGTAAAGAAATCAGATTCGGTTCTGCAGCTTCGGCTTATTGGAGCATCGCAACCACCGTTATTTCAACAGGAAGTATCAACTCGATGCACGATAGTTTTATGCCAATCAGCGGAATGAATCAACTACTCGGAATGATGGTCAATTGTTTCTACGGCGGCGTCGGCGTCGGATTTTTGAATTTTTATATCTTTATCATTCTGGCCGTTTTCATCAGTGGACTGATGGTCGGCAGGACACCAGAATTCCTCGGCAAAAAAATAGAAGCGAAAGAAATGAAAATCGCAATGATGATTGCCTTGCTTCATCCATTTTTGATTCTTGCAGGAACTGCAATTGCAAGTTATACTTATGCCGGTAATCCTGAAACTTACGCCAGTTGGCTCAACAATCCAGGTTTCCACGGTTTCAGCGAGATGCTTTATGAATTCACTTCTTCAAGCGCCAATAACGGAAGTGGTTTCGAAGGTCTGGGCGACAACACGCCATTCTGGAATATTGCCTGTGGGATTGTGATGTTGATGGCAAGATATCTACCAATCATCGGTCCGGTTGCAATTGCAGGCAGTTTAGCTGCCAAGAAATACATTCCGGAAAGTGCAGGAACTTTGAAAACAGATACTTCTACATTTGGATTGATGGTCTTCGCTGTCATTGCTTTGGTTGCAGCATTGTCATTCTTTCCGGCATTGGGATTGGGTCCGATTGCAGAATATTTTTCAATTTAATTTTTATCAGTAATGAAATCGCCATTAACAAGATTCGTAAACAAAACAAGTTATTAGGCGATTGTATTTGACATTTAAAAAAAAATAAATTTTTCCAAATGAAAGGAGATAATAACAATTTGTTTCAAAAAGAGCTCGTGAATGAGGCTTTGAAACAATCATTTATAAAACTAAATCCAGCTAAAATGTTCCGAAACCCGGTGATGTTTATGGTTTGGGTAGGAACGCTGGTAATGGCTGGCGTTTGCGTCTGGATTGCGAAGGGCGAACAAAATCAAGGTAGTTTGATTTATAATGTTGTCGTAACAGCAGTTCTTTTCATCACGTTACTTTTTGCCAATTTTGCCGAAGCTATAGCCGAAGCAAGAGGAAAAGCACAAGCCGACTCACTCAGAAAAACAAGGGAAGAAACGCCCGCAAAATGGATTAAACCTGTTGGTGATATTTTCAATGATGAAATCACAAGCGTGCCTTCTTCTGAACTTAAAAAAGGCGATGTATTTCTTTGTGAACCTGGCGATATTATTCCTTCAGACGGAGAAATTATCGAAGGTCTTGCAACCATTGACGAAAGTGCAATAACAGGAGAAAGCGCACCCGTCATCCGGGAATCTGGCGGCGACAAAAGCAGTGTGACGGGTGGAACAAAAGTGCTTTCTGACAGAATAAAAGTAAAAGTAACAACAGAACCTGGCGAAAGTTTTCTTGATAAGATGATTGCTTTGGTAGAAGGTGCTTCCAGACAAAAAACACCAAACGAAATTGCTTTGACCATTTTGCTGGCAGGTTTTACATTAGTTTTCATCATCGTGACTGTGACTTTGAAACCTTTCGGAGATTACGCCCACACACCAATTACTATTGCCGCTTTCATTTCATTATTTGTTTGTTTGATTCCAACCACGATTGGCGGATTATTGTCAGCCATCGGAATTGCCGGAATGGACAGAGCTTTGCGAGCTAATGTCATCACAAAAAGTGGAAAAGCGGTAGAAACAGCGGGAGATGTAGATGTGCTTTTGCTGGATAAAACAGGAACAATCACCATCGGGAACAGAAAAGCAACGCATTTTCATTTGGCTAACGGAATCGATGATAAAGATTTCAAGAAAGCTGTTATACTAAGTTCAATGTCGGATGAAACGCCGGAAGGAAAATCCATTATAGAATTGGCTGGAGTCAGTCCTTCAAGCTATGAAATCAAAAATTCGGAATTCATCAAGTTCACCGCAGAAACAAGAAGTTCAGGTATCAATTATGACAATATCAGAATTCGAAAAGGTGCTTCTGATGCTATCCGAAATTTGGTAGAGAAAGCAGGCAATCCATTTCCGAAAGAAACAGAAGAAGCCGTAAAAAATATTTCTAGCAACGGAGGAACGCCTTTAGTCGTTTCGGAAAATGAAAAAGTTTTAGGTGTTGTAGAACTTCAGGATATCATCAAGCCGGGCATTCAGGAACGTTTTGAACGTTTAAGAAAAATGGGAATCAAAACTGTTATGGTAACCGGTGACAATCCACTAACCGCCAAATACATCGCTGAAAAAGCTGGTGTAGACGATTTCATTGCCGAAGCCAAACCGGAAGACAAGATGAATTACATAAAAAAAGAACAATCCGAAGGCCGTTTGGTAGCAATGATGGGCGACGGAACCAACGATGCGCCTGCTCTCGCTCAGGCCGATGTTGGTGTAGCAATGAACAGCGGAACTCAGGCTGCTAAAGAAGCCGGAAATATGGTGGATTTAGACAATGATCCGACCAAACTGATTGAAATCGTTGAGATAGGAAAGCAGCTTTTGATGACCCGCGGAACTTTAACGACCTTCAGTATTGCCAACGATGTTGCGAAATATTTTGCCATTGTTCCAGCCTTGTTCATCGCTTCGATTCCAGCGCTTCAGGGTCTTAATATTATGAACCTGCATTCTCCGGAAACTGCTATTCTATCAGCAGTTATCTTCAATGCGATTATTATTCCGATCTTGATTCCGTTGGCTCTGAAAGGCGTTGCCTACAAACCAATTGGCGCCAGTGCATTGCTCAGGAGAAACCTTTTGATTTATGGTCTGGGAGGTGTTTTGATTCCTTTCATCGGGATAAAAATCATTGACCTTTTAGTGTCGTTATTCTTTTAGGATGATTTGGGCAGCTTTTCCGTCCTCCGTTCCCGCTATTTTTTGCCAAGCTTTTCCCGCTACAAAAAAATGAGCTCCACTCAGGCCGGGCTGCAGATTCAGGATAAAAGACGTCTCAACAATCGATAGAACATTTAAAATCAATCATAATGAAACAAAATATATTATCAGCCATCAGACTCACAGCAGTTTGCCTATTATTTTTCGCTGGATTTTACACCTTAATCATTTTTGGAATCGCCCAGTTTTCTCCAAACAACGGGAAAGGCGAAATCCTGACTTTCAACAATAAAAAATATTACGCCAATGTTGGTCAAGCTTTTACGGAAGACCAATATTTCTGGTCGCGTCCATCGGCTGTCGATTACAATGCAGCGGGCGCAGGAGGAAGCAACAAAGGTCCCAACAATCCTGATTATCTAAAAAAAGTACAGGAAAGAATCGACAACTTTATGAAACATAATCCGGACGTCAAGAAATCAGAAATCCCTTCTGATCTGGTCACAGCAAGTGGAAGTGGACTGGACCCGGATATTTCTATTCAGGGAGCCAAAGTTCAAATTAAAAGAATTGCTAAAATCAGAAATCTTAATGAAAATCAAATTGAGAAATTGATCATATCCAATACAAAAAAACCTTTTCTAGGAATCTTCGGAACTGAAAAAATCAATGTTCTGAAACTCAACATTGCTTTAGACGGTTTGAAATAATATTAAAAATTAAAAAATGAAAATAACTATAAAAATGGCATTTTCAATGCTTGCATTATCCACTATGCTTTTTGCACAAGAAGTAAATGAGCCACTGAAAATCTCCGTTTACGCAGAATTATATTATCAGTTTGAGGCCAATAATCCAAAAAATAATTTACGTCCTTCATTTATTTACAGCCACAACAGAAACAATGAAGTCAATCTGAACTTAGGTTTCATCAAAGCGAATTATGAAACCGATAAACTCCGAGCCAATCTCTCATTAGCAACAGGAACGTATATGAATGCCAATTATTCTGCTGAATCTGGTGTTTTAAAAAATATCTACGAAGCCAACGTTGGTGTAAAAATCTCGAAATCAAAAAATCTTTGGATCGATGCAGGGATTTTGCCATCACATATTGGATTCGAAAGTGCTGTGAGCAAAGATTGCTGGGCTTTGACCAGAAGTCTACAGGCGGAAAATTCGCCTTACTTTGAAAGTGGCGCCAAGATATCTTACACCAGCAATTCGGGAAAATGGTTTTTGAGCGGTTTGGTGCTGAACGGCTGGCAAAGAATCCAAAGAGTGGCTGGCAATTCTACCGTGGCGTTCGGTCATCAATTAACTTATAAACCAACCGAAAAAATAACGTTGAACAGCAGTTCATTCATCGGAAATGATAAACCGGATAGTATCAGACAAATGCGTTATTTCCATAACTTGTACGGTATTTTTCAATTGACAGATAGATTCGCTTTGACAACCGGATTTGATATTGGGGCTGAACAAAAGGCGAAGGGAAGTGAGCAGTATAATGTCTGGTATTCGCCGGTTATGATTGCGAAATTCAGTCCGACCGAAAAGCTGAGCTTTGCGGTAAGAGGCGAGTATTACCAAGATAAAAAAGGCGTCATCATTGCGACCGGAACAGATAATGGTTTTCAAACGTTCGGATATTCTCTGAATGCCGATTACTGGATTCTTCCGAATTTGGTCTGGCGGACAGAAGTAAAAAATATGAACAGCAAAGACCCGATTTTCCTTACCAGAAATGAGGCTTTTAAGAATAATAATTTTTCTGCAGTGACATCACTAGCCGTTAGTTTTTAACTGGTGAACAATCTTATTTGTAAACTAACTAACTTCATTGCAATACTTTTTCCACTTACTTTTCACCTCTCACTTAAAAAATTATGGATGAGAAAAAATCTGCGCAGGACTTCCTCGATTTAATCAAAAAATCACGGCGGGGAAAATTCAAGATCTACATCGGAATGAGTGCTGGTGTGGGAAAAACATACCGAATGCTTCAGGAAGCGCACACTCTTTTGTTAAACGGCATCGATGTGAAAATCGGCTATATTGAAACGCATAACCGAAAGGAAACCCACGCTCTGCTGGATGGACTTCCTGTGATTCCGAGACGAACTTTGTTTTATAAAGGAAAAGAACTGGATGAGTTGGATGTCCAGGCGGTGATTAATCTGCGGCCGGAAGTTGTGATTGTGGATGAGTTGGCGCATACAAATATCCAAGGAAGCAAAAATGAAAAACGCTGGCAGGATGTGATGGAGATTCTGGAATCTGGGATTAATGTGATTTCCGCAGTTAATATTCAGCATATCGAAAGTCTGAATAAAGATGTGAAGGAAATTACGAATATCGAGGTCAAAGAAAGAATTCCGGACAGCGTGTTGGGACAGGCCGACGAAGTGGTCAATATTGACCTGACGTCAGAAGAACTGATTGACCGTCTGAAAGCGGGAAAAATCTATGACCAGTCGAAAGTCAATTCGGCCCTGAGTAATTTTTTCAAAAGTGAAAATATCCTGCAACTGCGTGAACTGGCTTTAAAAGAAGTGGCTTCGCAAGTCCAGCGAAAAGTGGAAACCGAAGTTTCATCTATCAAAAATATCAGAAAAGAAAAGTTTCTGGCTTGCATCAGTTCCAACGAAAAAACGGCGAAGAATGTCATTAGGAAAACGGCGAGATTAGCCAATTATTACAACAGCCAATGGTGTTTGCTGTACGTACAGATTCCAAGAGAAAGTGCAGATAAGATTGCGCTGGACAAGCAAAGACATTTGATTAATAATTTTAAATTAGCCACAGAATTAGGCGCAAAAATAATTAAAGTTGAAAGTCCAAGCATTGTGCACACCATTATGGAACAGTGTGAAGAACAGAAAATTACTACAGTCTGCATCGGTAAACCGCATCTCAATCTCTGGAAAATCATTGTCGCGACGGATACTTTCAATACCTTGCTCAATAAATTGTCTAAGGAAAGTATCGACTTGGTTATACTTAGTTGATAGTTGAAAATTTAAAATTGAAATATGAAAAGTCAAAATATTTTAAAAGATAAGTCTTACATTTTTGCTATAAGAAGTGTGAAGTTTTATAAATTTTTGAAAGATGAAAAAAAAGAATTTATTTTTATCAAAACAAGTTTTGAGAATTGGAACTTCTAATGGTGTAATGGTGGAAGAAGCTTTGCATGGATAAATAAAATGGATTTTATTCACAAACTTTCTATAGCAAATAAGGAAGCAAACGAAACAAGATATTGGAATAAGATTATTGAAAGATACAGATTTTATTGAGGAAAAATTATCGCAATCTCTTATTTTCGATTTGGAAGAATTGATAAAGCTTTTGATGGCAATTATTAAAACCACAAAAAATTCTATTTCTAAGTGATTTCAATTTTAAATTCATCGTTATCAATTTATTAAAATGAAAATTAAAACAAAATTAAACATCGGTGTCGGTCTTCTATTTATGATGATTTTGGTACTTTCTGTCCTGAGTGGCTGGTACATCAATCAACTGAAAAAAGATACGAATAACATCCTGAAAGCCAATTACAACACATTGGAATATTCCCGGAATATGCTTCTGGCTTTGGAGGAAATCAACTCTGACCCGTTGGCTTTCAAGGTTTTTCAAAAACATCTGAGTAAACAAAAGGAAAATGTGACCGAACAAGGTGAGAAAGAAGCAACGGATAATGTGGCCATTCATTTTGATGCTTTGAAGAAAGATTCAAAAAATATGCTTCTTCAATCTTCCATAAGAAAAGACATTGCAGAGTTGATGCAACTGAATATGAGCGCCATTGAGCATAAAAGCAGTATTGCAGATTCGACGGCGAAAAGTGCGATAATGGGGATTTCTGTGACGGGGATGTTATGTTTCATCATTGCCTTTATTTTATTGGTAAATTTGCCCTCAAATATTGCAAATCCGATAAAAATATTGACGGAAAGTATCAAACAAATTGCTAACGAGAACTATAAGGAAAGAATTCATTTTGAAAGCAGAAGCGAGTTTGGAGAATTGGCAAGATCTTTCAACACAATGGCAGAAAAACTTCAGGAATATTCGGAAAGTAAGCTGGACAAAATCATCAGAGGCAAAAAACGTATCGAGACTTTGATTGACAATATGCACGATCCTGTGATTGGCATTGATGAAAACAAAAAAATACTTTTCGTGAATGATGAAGCATTGAAAATTACCGGGCTGCAAAAGGAAAATTTTGTTGGGAGGTTGATTCAGGATGTGGCGGTTAATAATGATTTAGTGCGGGATTTGATTAAGGAAATGACTAATAGTTCCAATAATAATTCTGACAAAGAACCAATGAAAATCTATGCACACGGAAAAGAAAGTTATTTTGAAAAGGAAATCATCGACATCAATGTAATCCCGACTGGTGAGAAAGAAAGCCAGTTTATTGGTCAGGTGATTATGTTGAGGAATATTACGCCTTTCAAAGAATTGGATTTCGCCAAGACCAATTTTTTAGGAACGGTTTCTCACGAGTTCAAAACGCCGATATCTTCCATCCAGATGGGACTTCAGCTCCTGGAAAATGAGAGAATCGGAAACCTGAATGATGAACAGAAAAATCTGGTCCATGGCATCAAGGAAGACTCCAACCGACTTTTGACAATCACTGGCGAATTGCTTAATGTCACTCAAGTAGAAAGTGGAATTATCCAGCTTAATTCAAAACTCTCAAATATTCAAGACATCATTGATTATGCTGTGAATGCTAATAAATCATCTGCTGACCAGAAGGAAATTAATATTAAAATCAAAATCCAAGAAGGCCTGACAGAAGTATTCGCTGATGCCGAAAAAACGTCTTGGGTTCTGAACAATCTCTTGTCCAATGCCATTCGCTATTCTTATGAGAATTCTGATATTGAGATTGATGTCAGAAGTGAAAGTAATAAAATCAAATTCTCAGTAAAAGATCACGGGCGCGGAATTGAACAGCAATATTTGGAAAAGATTTTTGACCGGTATTTCAGAATTCCTGGAACCAAAAAAGAAGGAACCGGATTGGGATTGAGCATCAGCAAACAATTTATAGAAGCACAAAAAGGACAAATCTTTGTGGAAAGTGAAATAGGATCGGGAAGTAGATTTTCATTTTATTTGTAGCCAAATTATACAAAATTGATATCTATACAATTACTTTCTCCTCAGATGTCTCATCGGAAAGTTCTTCCCCGATAGATAAGGCCACACGTTTACCAGCTGTATCGCAAAAGTCCAACCCGGAATAATCAGGATTGAGACCACCGATAAAAGGAACAGCCATAATGTACAGTCCTTTTACAATAGCACCAAATGGATCGAGAGACTGAAAGTGATCATTGATCTCAACGCCATGGACATTCATATAATAATTGTTATTAAATCCTTTATGTACCTGAATATCAGCGTTTATAAGCCTGGATGCCTCGTCGTTGTTTTTGAAATTAAGGTAAGCAGCACTTACTAAATCATCTTTTTGGAGACCTGGAAAAGGTATATCTTTAACCTCCAATGGCTGTTGCCCCACAGCATCAATAAAGAGTGGATAATGCTGCTCGATTTTTTTATCATCAACCGACTTATAATGGTACACTGCTCCAACTTTTGAATGCGGTTCTACATAACTTTCCTTGTCTACCTGCGTCAGATCCAGGATGTCAGCTTCATACAATGCGATGAGCTCTTCATAGGAAGACTGAGGAAGTGAAGCGATAATTACCGATATCAGTGGCATCATGGTTTTTCTCAGTCTGATCATATCCTCAGCCGAAAAATGTTTTGCAGGATAGTTCATAGCATAACTGAATGCCGCCAGGCACTCTTTCCAGCTGATGCTTTGCTTTCTGTGTATCGAGCGTTCGGCCTCTTTATATTCGGCCTGGAAAAGAGTGAAACTATCCAATTCTCTGCGAATCCCTATCATTTTCTCCACAAATGCTTCGATGCTTAGATCCTTGATTGTTTCAAAAAATTCAGGATCCCTGTTTTTCAAAGGTTTCTTAAAGCTTTTATCATACACATAATCCAGGTCTATAAATCCACCATGATTTTGTTTATACTCATAGATCTCATCCAATGACATTATCCATTTGCCGGAATATGCCTGATCCTCTGAATGAAACCGCAATGCAGGGAGAAAACCGCCGGTAGAGAACATCTCTATCTTGAAGTTTTGAGACGTATCATTCAATTTATATTTAAGATTGCCATTCTCCAGCCTGATGAAAGTTCCATTCAGTCGTGCAAGAGTTTTTACAGCATCCACTGCAGTCAGAGATGAGCCTCTCACGGCAACAGTATGATTGGATGGAGATGTAAATTTAGACGGTGGATAAGGAGAATCAAACCAGCCTTCTACAAGACCTTCATAAGTCTTTGGCCAATAGTGACCGGTACAAAGAACTGCAAAATGCACGTTCACATTTTCTTTTGAAGTGATGATCGAATAGCTGTTGTCTGAATTATTTTTCACGATATCCCTGACCTCGCAGTTGGTATGGAAAATGACACCTGTTCCCTGCTTTTTTGCCTTCCTGATGTAAAATTTAAATACAAATTCAAGATAATTTCCCAAAAGCAGTCTGGGTATCACTTTATAAGGATTGAAGTTACGAGGCAAAAAATCAGCAAAACTTTCCGGCGGATGCGATTCTATATAATCTTCAAAGCTGATTTCAAAATTTGGCAACTCATTGGCAGAAACATTTGCAACATGTTCCAAGGATGATCCGTCTTTACCATAAGGCATTCCCACACCCATTCTGTCATTTTTTTCAAAAATATATATGCGCTCCAGGTTTATGCTATTCTCCACCATGTTTTTTAGAAGTAGCAAGGCAGCAGGACCACCGCCAACAATGCCTAATATCATAGAATTATTCACATTCATAATTTTTTGTTTTGCATTACCAAAATGTATTCCTTTTTTTATCAGAATATCATTTAAGTATAAAAAATGTTTTAGCTTTATGATTGTATGATATGGAAAGATTGTTAATTATATTTATATTTGAAAATGAATATCAGTAAAATTTCGGATCCGGAATTCAAAAAAGAAATTGCTTCAAATGACAATCTTAAACTTTTTCCCAAGGGAACGGTTATTTTAGATATCAATTCTTACATCAATTATATTCCGTTGGTACTCTCAGGAAGCATAAAAGTAATGCGTACTGATGAAGACGGACGGGAAATTCTTCTTTATTATCTTACGCCTGGTGAAAGCTGTATTTCTTCTATACTTTCCGGGCTTACTCAGGATACTTCAAAAGTGAAAGTTGTAGTAGAAGAAAACGCCGAGATTCTTATGATTTCCCTTCAGCAGGCGAAAGACTGGCTCAGGAAATATCCGGAATGGACGGATTTCATTTTTGGACTTTACCAAAGAAGATTTGAAGACTTATTGGAAGTAGTCAATGCAGTTGCTTTTCAGAAAGTAGATGCAAGATTATTACATCTTTTAAACCAAAAATCGCAGCTTTATAAATCCAAAGAACTTTCTGTAACCCATCAGCAACTAGCAGATGAACTTGGAATCACTCGCGAGGCGGTAAGCCGTGTTCTTAAACAAATCGAAACCGAAGGCAAGATAAAACTTTCCCGAAATAAAATTACGCTATTGTAACTTACATCACTGACGGATATTATTCCTGAAGGTAAATTTGCATTATCAATTTAAACAATCATTAAAATGTTAGATGCAATAAAAAACCTTTTCGGGATGGATAAAACCGATTACGCAGAACTTGTGAAAAAAGGAGCTGTGATTTTAGACGTAAGAAGTAAAAGCGAATATGACGGAGGACATATCAAAGATTCAATTAATATTCCTGTAGATCAGCTTCAGAAAAATCTCTCGAAATTAAAAGACAAGGACAAAACAATAATCACTTGTTGCGCTTCCGGAATGAGAAGTGCTTCTGCTAAAAGTATTTTGCAGAATAATGGCTATAAAAATGTTCACAATGGTGGTGGCTGGGCAAGCCTGAACAATAAAATCTAAACTGATGGAAGCACATTTTTATAACGTCGATGTAAAGTGGGAAAGTGATCGTAAAGGTGAAATCTCATCATCAGAAATTTCTCAAAAATTAGAGGTAGCCACACCACCACAGTTTCCTAAAGGAATGGAAAATATATGGTCTCCGGAACATCTGTTCACCGCAGCAGTAAGCAGTTGTTTAATGACCACATTTTTAGCAATTGCAGAAAATTCCAAGCTGGATTTTGTCAATTTTGAATGCAATTCTAAAGGAAAATTAGAACAGATTGATGGAAAATTTCTGATGACAGAAGTCATTCTGGAACCTGTTGTTATGATTAAGAATGAGGCAGACAGAGAAAAAGCGGAACGTGTTCTCCAAAAATCTGAAGCTAATTGCTTAATTTCCAATTCAGTTAAATCTAAAATTACTATGATTTCTGAGATCAAATTAGCATAAATGTCTCCATATACTTTTCAATTGTTACCGCCGCCTTTGGCGGTTTTTTTTGTTAAGTTTCAGTAAATATTTCTTTATGTGATAAAGGTTACTGTGCAGCATTTTGCATCATCTTATTTTTGCTTTAAAATTAGAGAAATGAGAAAAATAAGCCTACTTATTTTATTATTGACAACCTATTCAGAAGTTTTTTCACAAGAGGCTGTTCCTATTTCAAAAACAGATCTGGAAAGTAAAGTAAGCGACAATAATCTTCAGGTAAAAATGGCAAAAAAAGAAGCAGAGCTTGCCCAAGCCGAACTGTTGGGAACAAGAGCAATGTATCTTCCTAATGTGAATGCTTCTTACACATTTTCCAATACCAACAATCCTTTGTATGCCTTTGGTTCAAAGCTCAATCAGGCGAGGATCACAGCAATGGATTTCAATCCGGATAACCTTAATAATCCTAAAAGCATCTCCAATTTTGCGACAAAAATAGAAGTTCAGCAACCCATTATCAATATGGATGCGGTGTATCAAAAAAAAGCCGGACAAGTAAAAGTTGAGGCGCTCAACATCAAAACAGAAAGAACCAGAGAATACGTTCAGTTTGAGCTGAAGAAATCCTATATGATGCTTCAGCTGGCTTATAAAATGCTCGAAACCCTTGAAAATGCTAAGCAAACAACACTTGCCAATAAAAAAGTAATCGACAATTATTACAAAAACGGTATGATTCAGAAATCTGAAGTGTTGTATATGGATGTAAGGATCAGCGAGATAGAAAGTCAGATTCAGACAGCAAAATCCAATGTAAAAAATGCTTCGGATTACCTTTATTTTTTACTGAATGAAAACTCTGATAATAAAGTGCTAAAGCCCACAGAATCTTTGCAATACACAGAATATATCGTTGATTCTAATCTGAGATTAAACGACCATCGAAAGGATTTACAAGCTTATCAAAAATCTCTCGAAGCTTACGACTGGATGATTAAATCTTCAAAAGCCAAGTTTCTCCCAAAACTCAATGCTTTCGGAAGTTTTGAGATGTATGACAACAAAGTTGCCCAATTCAATGCCAACGGTTATCTCGCAGGAATTCAGCTTTCCTGGAATGTCTTTGACGGACTCAAATCAAAAAGCGAACAGGAAAAATATAAAGCAGAGCGTTCCAAGGCAGAAACCGAAATCGAGCAATATACCAAACAAAGCCAGCTGGAACTCAGTAAAGCCAATCGCCAGATAGAAGATGCGCAAACAAAGGTCAGTTTTACAAAGCAAGCTTGGGAACAAAGCAAAGAAGCCTACAGAATCCGAAAAAACCGTTACGATCAGGGGCTGGAAAAATCGGCCGACCTGCTCTCCGCAGAAACACTGATGTCTCAAAAAGAACTGGAATATCAGCAGGCTGTTTTTGAGTACAACGTAGCCGGTGAATACCAGCAGTTTCTGAAAAAATAATTTTCAGAAGCAAAGACTTGAATGGTTCAATAACAATAGCTGCAGGTGAAATCTGTGGAACAAATAAAAAGAAAAAATTTAATAATGAAAATATACCTTTATTCAACCTTGATTCTCAGCGCACTTCTGATGGGAAGCTGCTCCTCAGACGAAAAAAAATCCGCACAGAATTCCGATGCGCCAATTTCTGTTACAGTCAGTCATAGCATATCAGGCTCGGAAGGTTCATCTGCCACAGCAAGCGGAAAACTGGTGGCAAAAAATTCAGTCAATGTTTCTACCCGGATGATGGGTTATATCACTTCAATGAAAGCTGAAGTGGGACAAAACGTCACAGCAGGTCAGCTTTTGGTAAACATTAATGCAACAGATATTCAGGCAAAAGGCGGACAAGCCAGTGCGCAGATTTCTCAGGCTCAGGCCAATTATAATATGGCTAAAAAAGATTACGAAAGATTTCAGAATTTATATAAATCTCAAAGTGCTTCCCAAAAAGAACTCGATGATATGAGAGCACGCTACGAAATGGCAAGTGCAGGTTTACAGGCTGCGCAACAGATGAAAAACGAGGTGAATGCTCAGTACCGTTACACCAATGTTACTGCGCCAATTTCCGGAACCATTACCGCAAAATTTGCGGAACAAGGAGATTTGGCAAATCCGGGAATGCCTTTACTGACGATAGAATCGCCATCATCTTTGCAGGCTCAGGTTTTGGTTTCTGAGCAGAATATCACAATGATTTCCAACGGAATGCCGGTTGATGTCACCTTAAAATCAATGAACAGAACCGTTTCCGGAACAGTATCAGAAATCAGTAAATCGGCAACGAACACAGGTGGACAATATATGGTGAAAATCAACATTCATAATGCTTCCGATTTGCTTCCTGGAATGTTTGTGAATGTGCAATTCCCTTTCAAAACATCAGGAAAAATAAATCAGGATTTTAATGAAACAATGATGATTCCTACTTCAGCTTTGGTAGAAAACGGTCAGCTTGCAGGCGTTTATGTGGTTAGTTCTCAAAACACAGCCGTTCTCAGATGGATAAGAACAGGAAAAACATTAGGCGATCAAGTCGAGGTTTTGTCAGGTTTGAACTCCAAGGAAACCTACATTGTTTCTTCAACAGGAAAATTGTATAACGGAGCAAAAGTTCAAGTAAAATAATGTAATAATATATCAATTGAGAAATTTACCAATGAAAATCATTGTTACACTGTTAGATTGATTCATTGTTATATTAAAAAAAATATTTTTATGGAAAAAGGATTCGCAGGACGTATCGCCGAGTTTTTCATCAATTCAAAATTGACCATTCTGTTGATGATTGCTTTGATGATTATTGGCCTTTATAGTTCGACATTAATACCGAGAGAAGAAGAACCGCAGATTATTATTCCGATGGCGGATGTAATGGTAGGTTATCCCGGAGCAAATCCGAAGGAAGTGGAAAGCCGTATCGTAAAACCTCTGGAAAAGATTATTTCCAACATCAAAGGTGTAGAACACATCCATTCTATGGCGATGAACGGACAGGCTATGATTATCGTCCAGTTTTATGTTGGCGAAGATACGGAACGTTCTTATGTAAAGCTTTATGATGAGCTAATGAAGAATAAAAACATCTTTCCGAAAGGTGTGATGGAACCAATGGTGAAAACCCGTTCCATTGATGATGTCCCGATGCTCGGCTTGACTTTGTGGAGTGACAATGCTAATTACAATGACTTTCAGCTTCGTCAGATCGGAGAAGAATTATCTTCCGAAATCAAAAAAATAAAAGATGTTTCTCTTACCAAAACCATAGGTGGCAGAAACCGCCAGTTACAAGTTGTTTTAGATAAAGATAAAATGGCGGAACTGAACGTCGATGCAATTTCTGTAATGCAGATGATTCAGGCGAATAACGGAAGTTCACAATCCGGGAAGTTTGATTCAGGCGATTCTGAATATCTTCTGACAACAGGTCAGTTTCTAAACTCTGCTGAAGATGTTGAAAATCTGGTTATCGGAACTTCACAGAATATGCCGGTGTACCTGAAACAGGTCGCAACGATTAAAGACGGTGCTTCAGATCCTGCCAATTATGTAAGTTTCGGATACGGAAACGCCGTAGAAAGCGGCAAAAAATTCAAATCGGAATATCCTGCAGTTACGGTCTCGGTTTCCAAAGTGAAAGGTGCCGATGCGATGAAAATATCGGAGCAGATTCTTACCAAAGTAGACGAGCTGAAGAAGAATCTGATTCCAAATGACGTACACGTAGAAGTTACCAGAAATTATGGAGAAACAGCTTCTCACAAAGTTTCAGAATTATTGATGCACCTTGGCGTTGCTATTTTGGCAGTAACAATTCTTGTGATGTTAGCAATGGGCTGGAGAGGCGGATTGGTGGTTTTCTTTTCAGTTCCATTGACGTTTGCTTTAACCTTATTCAGCTATTATATCTTAGGATATACATTGAATAGAATCACGCTTTTTGCATTGGTTTTTGTCGTCGGAATTGTGGTGGATGACAGTATCATCATAGCAGAAAATATGCACAGGCATTTTCATATGAGAAAATTACCGTTCAAACAAGCGGCAATTTATGCCATTAATGAAGTCGGGAATCCTACTATTTTAGCAACTTTTACAGTAATTGCTGCGATTTTGCCAATGGCATTCGTATCAGGAATGATGGGTCCCTATATGTCACCAATGCCAATTGGAGCTTCGATCGCGATGATGCTTTCCCTTTTTGTGGCATTAACGGTGACGCCTTATCTCGGTTATCATTTATTAAAGGTAAAAGATGAGCAACATCATAAAGAAGAACAAGGTCTGGAAACAGGCAGAATTTATAAGATCTATAAAAAAATTGAACAACCGCTGTTAGATTCAAAATCAAAACGATGGACGATGATGGGAGTAACTGTGGTTTTACTGTTGATTTCTGTAGCAGCGTTTTTTACCAAATGGGTAGCGGTAAAAATGCTTCCGTTTGACAACAAAAATGAAATTCAGGTAGTAATCGATATGCCGGAAGGAACAACGCTGGAAAGAACTTCAGCCGTTACTCAGGATATCGCGCAATATCTGAAAAAAGTTCCGGAAGTGGTGAACTATCAGAATTATGTAGGTTCTTCTGCACCAATAACTTTCAATGGTTTGGTTCGTCATTACGATATGCGTGGAAGTAGTAATACGGCAGATATTCAGGTCAATCTTTTGCACAAAGAAGACCGTGATAAGCAAAGCCACGATGTAGCGAAAGCAATTCGTCCGGAAATTCAGAAAATAGCGGCCAAATACGAAGCCAATGTAAAGGTAGTAGAAGTTCCGCCTGGACCACCGGTTCTTTCAACAATTGTAGCAGAAATCTACGGCCCTGATTATGAAGGACAAATAAAAGTAGCGAAACAGGTGGAAGATATTCTAAAGAAAACCGATGATGTTGTGGATATCGATTGGATGGTGGAAGCGCCACAGAAAGAATTCAAGCTAGTTCCGGATAAAGAAAAGGCTATGTTGAACGGTGTTGCACCACAGCAGATTGTAGGCAATATGACCTATCTGATGGGAGAGTATCCAATTGGAAACCTTTACGATGAAAAATCTAGTGATCCTGTAGATATTGTTATGAAATTGAAAAATGCCGATAAATCTAATATTCAGGATATTACAGGACTAAAAGTAAAAGGGCAAATGGGAATGGTTCCGGTGAGCGATCTTGTAAAAGTGGAGGAGAAAAAACTGGACAAAACCATTTATAGAAAAGATCAGAAAAGGGTAGTGTACGTGCTTGCTGATATGGCAGGAAAACTGGAAAGCCCGGCTTATGCCATTCTCGGAATGGATGAAAAGCTTAAAAAAATCCAGTTTCCGAATGGTTATAGTATGAATGAACTTTATATGAATCAACCCGAAGATGAGAGTAATTATACCGTAAAATGGGATGGAGAATGGCAGATTACGTTAGAGGTTTTCCGTGATCTGGGAACTGCTTTCGCAGTGGTGATTATCATTATTTATATGCTGATTGTCGGTTGGTTTCAGAATTTCAAAACGCCTATTGTGATGATGGTTGCGATTCCGCTTTCACTCATCGGAATTGTTTTAGGACATTGGCTTTTAGGAGCGTTCTTCACGGCAACCTCTTTTATCGGAATGATCGCTCTGGCTGGAGTAATGGTGAGAAACTCCGTTCTTTTAATCGATTTTATAGAAATCCGTCTGAAAGAGGGAATTCCTATGAAACAAGCCATTATCGAAGCAGGAGCTGTGAGAACAACACCAATTTTATTAACGACAGGAGCAGTCGTAATTGGAGCAGTCATCATTCTTTTTGACCCGATTTTTCAGGGATTAGCTATCTCATTGGTTTTCGGAGCAATAGTTTCTACATTGCTTACATTGGTTGTAGTGCCGTTGGTTTATTATGCTACTGAAAGAAAAAAATGGGAGAGAAAATCCGAATCTGATGACAAGTTTTTTGAAGCATAAAATCTATAAAGTTTTCAACAATTCAACATTTATCTTATGAAACTATTATTAATCACCGCAGTAGAAGAATTTGAAAAAGATGTTATTAATATTCTTAAAAATTCGGGAGTGAGATCATTTTCTTATCAATCTGTAAAAGGTTTTAAAAACGATAAAAACGAAATGAACAACTGGTTCGGAAAAGATGATATTGCTATAGATTCTCTTCTTTTCACGGTTTTTTCAGAGTATAACTGTGTGGATAGCATTTATAAAAATATAAACGAATTCAACTCCAATCAGGAAACTGTTTCCCAGATTCACATTGTAACAATAAATTCAGAAGATGAAAATTTTAAGTAAAAAGAGAGTACCATCGCTTATCGGAGCACTAGTAGGAGCCATTGCAGGATATCTGTATTATTACTTCATTGGTTGCAGCACAGGAAGCTGTGCAATTACTTCCAACCCTTTTAATAGTTCTATTTATGGATTAGTAATGGGCTATCTCTTGGTATCAGTTTTTGATAATAAGTAAAAAAAAATAATAAAAAATTATGCAAACAAGAATAGTACATGCAATCGCAGGCACTTTCATTTTGGGAAGTCTGCTTTTAGGAATTTATGTGAGCTCAAACTGGTTTTGGCTTACTGGCTTTGTAGGAATTAATATGTGGATCCACGCTCTCACGAACTGGTGTCTGATGTACATGATCCTTAGTAAATTTGGGGTGAAAAAAGATGGGACGAAATGTTCCTTATAATTTGCTTCAAGATTTTTATCCTTTGTTATTTTTTAATGAGACAGACTGCAAGAATTAGAATCAATTCCGATAATACGTTTCTTTAACGGTATTTTAGATATAGTTTAAATTGTTTATATTTTATTTGGTTTTTATTTTAAAAAATTATTAAATTAGTAGGCATAATACTAATAATGATGATAATCTGTTAATTTGGTTTCTGCCGGTAGTTTCGAGTTAGATTATAAAGGTTGTTACCTGATAAAATAGATAAGAATTGATTTTAAGTTAAATAAACTAATAATAACCATCAAAATCTTATTAAAATGGAAACTCTTGAGAAGAATTACTACATCAATGTTGGTGTTAATGGAACATTTCGCGATTCAGGAAAAGTTCACACCACATCTTCAGACGTCGATAACATTTTTAAATTTCTTAATGAAAATGAGGTTGAAAAGCTGGTCATTTATTTCCATGGAGGTTTGGTAAGTGAAAAAAATGGAATGAACGCAGCGGAGCTCATGAAAAATTATTTTGCGGATACAAAATTGAAAAGGCACGTTGTTTCGTTCGTTTGGGAAACAGGTCCTATAGAAACTCTGGTTCAGAATCTAAAGGAACTGAAAGAACTGGCCGGTAAAGATCTTTTTCAGGAAGTCGTCAAATTTGTCATTAAAATTGTTGCAAAAAAATTGGGGATTGAAGATGCAAGAGGAGGGGGAGAATACCTGACTGATGAGACTATAGATGATGAAAAACATAAAGTTGCCCCCTTTGAAAAGCTGGATAAAAGTTTTGATTCTAAAGGAGGAGGCGGTTTTCAAATTGATGACGAAGATGAAAGCAACAGTCAGTTTTATGCACAACTCGAAACTGAAAGCAGGAACTTAATCAGAGCGGAGGGTTCCGAGGAAATCAAAAATGTAAGTGATGATAATGGAGAAGTCGCTAAAGGTGGTTTTTTTGCTATTGCTAAAGTTGTTGCACAGATTTCTTTTGCCGTTTTAAAAAGGTATCTGAAAAAAAACCACCATGATTTTTACCCGACCGTTATGGAAGAGGCTTTCAGAAAAATATACCTTGACAAGGTTGGGCAATGGGGATGGAAACAGATGAAAGATAAATCGGCCAAAATGTTTGAAACTAATGCAGGACTTTCCGGTGATAATCAGCATGCGGGCACATACTTTCTTAATTTGTTAAATAAACATGTTGGAAGCCTGTCAGCAACGGGTAAAACTATTGAGATAGAGCTGATTGGCCACAGTGCCGGTTCTATTGCTATTTGTAATTTGTTGGAAGCAGTGGATAAAAATTTTAGTTCCATAAAGTTTAATAATATATTTTTCTTAGCACCGGCTTGCCGAACGGATTTATTCCTCGAAAAAGGAAAACCGGCATTGGATAAAGGCTTGGTTAAGAATTTTAAAATGTTTACAATGGAAGAAAAGAATGAGAAAAGGGATCACTGCATTCCTTACACTTACACGCATTCTTTATTGTATATGATTTCTGGATTATTTGAAGACGAAGTTGATGCCAAGATTATGGGACTTCATGAACAATTCAGGATCGAGGGACGTTATGCGGCTTTTGATGAATTGAAAAAGCTCAACACTTTTATAACTGCGAATAAACTTGTATTGTCTATCGATACCATAAACTTTGATGAAAGTATGCGCTCAAATTCTCTGAAGCATGCAGATTTTGATAATGATATCTATACCTTAAGATCGATATTAAAATCTATCTAAATGGAGTATGCAATTGTAATTGGTATTGACCATTATGATCAAAGACCACTAAAAGGTGCTGTAGCAGATGCTGAAGCTTTTGCTAAGTTTTTAACGGATAAAAAGCTTATCAGTGATAGCAATCAGAATCTGAAACTCTTTAAGTCCGATGTGGCTAATACGGTAGTTCTTGGGCCAGAGATTGATAAAGCTATCGAGGATATTGTAAAAGATGCCAAAAAAAGGAAGAATGAAAATAACCGTCTCTACTTTTATTTTTCCGGCCACGGCATTGGTAATACTTTTATAAATACCGCATTGTGTATGCGTTATTGGAGTTCAGTATATATAAACCATTGTATTTCAAGTCTGAAATATACCACAGGTATAATAAATAAAGGCGCTTTTGATGAGGTTCTGATCTTTCTTGACTGCTGCAGGGAACATGATACAACAATTGAGGGACTTCCTCCTATCGGCGATTGGCAAAATAAAGTAGGTGACAGAAATCCGAAATTATTCGTTTGTAATTCTACAATCTATGGCAAACTTAGTTATGAAATCGATATCGATTCCAATAAAAAAAGAGGAGCTTTTACTTCCTTTCTGATTGATAGTTTAAATGGTGATGCCGATATAAATGGAAATGGAAAAGTTACTGCTCTGGATCTGAAAAAACATATTGATGATAATTTTTTAAGTTATGCCCAAAGATTTAATAAGATTCAGCAAGGTACTGTATTTACAGATACAGGTGGCGATTCAATCATAATTTGCGAAGTTGAACAATTGACAGCTGAGTATAATTATGAAATTATTTTTAAAAGGAATTCAAATGTTTCTCTTCTGACGCACCAGTTCGCAGAATTGTATAGAGCCAATGTAAAAGTTGGTGATAAATGGCATAAAAAGCTTGGAAGAGGTACTTTTTTATTAAAAGATAATAATAACAACGAACCTCCGAAAGCAATCTTTAATTATTCTGAAAACACAATGAGCTATGATGAATTCTAAAAATAAATATCAAATAAATATTTCCTTCAATCAAAAACTCGAAGGATTACAATTGACTGTGATCGATGGAATGTTCACTATTGTTTTTGAAGGGAACTCAGAATGTTTGCAACTAGAGCTTGATCCTGGTGTTTATCAGTTAAAAGCAGTCTTGATAGATTATTACCAAGAATATCTTTTGCTTGTTGACAGCAACAAGAGTTTCCGGTTTGATTTTAATTATCCCGCTGTTGCTCCTATACTATCATTCAGGACAACCCATGAGTATTTTAGCCAAAATGCCGAACTATACAGTCAGATGTCAACTGTTGTAAGTTCAGAAGATCATCCGGATTTCTTGCTTTTTGCTGCAAAATATGATAAGGATATGTTTCCGGATATTATAATGGAAAACTTGCTTCCACATTATTCTATAATTAAAAATAATAACGAAATACTATATCAGTTAGGTCCGGAAAATGCAAAATATAATAGTGATTATGGCTGGCTGGCATTCTCTGGTAGGCTGCCTGAAGGTCAATATCTTCTGAAATGGACTGATGGAAATGATAGTAGAATTTTTCCATTCTGTATCTTTGATGGCTTCCAGACACAATTTTTTATCCGTTACTCCTCTTTGCCGGATTTTGAAAACTGTTTTTTCTTTTATACAAAAAAATGTTGCTTTAACGCTGATGCAGAAGAGTACCTTGTGCTGGACAAAATTCTTTTCACATACAGGGACTACAGCAATTTCAAATTATTGACCGAGAAAGACCACAGCATCATCAGGCAGCATCCTTATCTGATGACCCTTATTCATATTCTTCAACTAGAACTGTCAGAAAAACTGGATTATGAAAATTGCCAGCTTTTGCTTTTGCCGGATCTGATTCTCCTTTCAGACAAGCTCCAGCACAATGGAAACGACGAACAACTCCCTGTGATTTCTTCAATAATGAATAAGTATTCCAACAATACAATAGATAAAAAAATGCCTTTCAAACCAGGATCTTTAATTGACAGAGCAATTGACCATGTTAAGTATGATCTCTTCTGGAATAATTTTTCAAAGATCGATAATGTGCAGGAATGGATTGAATCATACACTAAAATGATTAGCGAATCAGATAAAATTCCGATCAGCACCAAGGATAATCAAATAATAAAACTGGGAAAAAAACTAATAAACAGTTTTTCTCCGCCTACTGAAATTGTAATTGAAAACAGACTAAATTCATTAATTGGAGAAATTCATTTAGAAAACCTTGAAACTAATGTTGCCAATACCATCAACAGCATCGGAAATGTTTCTGAAGTTGCTGCTAAGCTGAATTTACCGGCAACTCAGGTGTTAAGAAATTATGATACCTATAAAGATATCTACGATAAACTGAACCAGTCACCTTCGGAAATCACGAATAATAAAACACTTTTTTAAAAAAAAGTGTTTTTTATTTTATTTATAAATTATTCAGAATATTCCAACCTTTTTTAAACTACTGCAGGCGGGTTTTTTCGCCACCTGTAAACGTTACCTGAAAAACAACGAAGTTGAAGAAGAAGTTTTAACCGATACTTTCTACCTGATTTTCACAAAGATTAAGCAACTGAAAGATTTTCAAATTTACATCTTCTGTGGCTTCGTTCGATTGGTTTTGAGGCAGCCATAATTCATCAACGATAAAGATTAAACAAAATCATTAATCTTGCAAAACAAGGAAAATCAAAGGATGAAGGCGGTTGTCGCTCAGAATTTATCAGACTGATTGAAAGTTGTAAGCAGATCAAAAATTAATTTTAAAAATTTATATTAATCCAAAAAGCAACTAACAAAGTTGCTTTTTGTCATATTATGCTTCCAATAATTTTCCGTAAATTCGCATCAAATTTTTAAATCAGATGAACTACGATATTATTGTTATTGGAAGTGGACCTGGCGGATATGTAACTGCAATCAGAGCTGCTCAATTGGGTTTCAAAACCGCTATAATCGAAAAAGAAAATCTTGGAGGTATTTGTCTTAACTGGGGTTGTATCCCGACAAAAGCCCTTCTGAAATCTGCTCACGTTTTCAATTATTTGAAACACGCTGAAGATTATGGTCTTAATAAAGTAGAGAATCCTGGCTTCGATTTCACAAAAGTGATACAGAGAAGTAGAGGTGTGGCTTCTAAAATGAGCGGTGGAATTTCTTTCTTGATGAAGAAAAACAAAATTGACGTCATTATGGGAACTGCAACTGTGAAAGCTGGTAAAAAAGTGACTGTCGTAGATGCAGAAGGAAAATCAACTGAATATTCTGGCACCAACATCATCATTGCAACAGGAGCACGATCCAGAGAATTGCCAAACCTTCCTCAGGATGGTAAAAAAGTAATCGGTTACAGACAAGCTTTGTCTCTTCCCGAGCAACCGAAATCTATGATTGTTATAGGTTCCGGAGCGATTGGAATTGAGTTTGCGGATTTTTATAATTCTATGGGAACTAAGGTTACTGTAGTTGAGTTTTTACCAAACATTGTCCCTTTGGAGGATGAAGAAGTTTCAAAACACGTTGAAAAATCCCTTAAAAAATCAGGAATCGAAATAATGACTAATTCTTCTGTAGAGTCGGTAGATACTTCAGGAAACGGCGTGAAGGCAAAAGTGAAAACGGCGAAAGGCGAAATCACTTTAGAGGCAGATATTCTTCTCTCTGCTGTCGGAATTGCTGCGAACGTAGAAGGAATCGGCCTGGAAGCTGTTGGAATCAAAACAGATAAAGGAAGAGTTCTTGTCAATGAATGGTACGAAACTTCTGTTCCGGGTTATTATGCAATTGGAGATATTATCCCAACCCAGGCTTTGGCTCACGTTGCATCTGCGGAAGGAATTACTTGTGTAGAGAAAATCAAAGGATTACATGTGGAAGCTATTGATTACGGAAATATTCCAGGTTGTACTTATTGTCATCCGGAAATCGCTTCTGTTGGTCTGACTGAAAAACAAGCTAAGGAAAAAGGTTACGAAATCAAAGTG
Source organism: Epilithonimonas mollis (assembly GCF_900142325.1). Taxonomy (GTDB): domain Bacteria; phylum Bacteroidota; class Bacteroidia; order Flavobacteriales; family Weeksellaceae; genus Epilithonimonas; species Epilithonimonas mollis. Next base: position 190,345 of record NZ_FRAM01000004.1, on the reverse strand, counting down.
GGTAAATTCCCTTTCTCAGCCTCCGGAAAAGCAACTGCAAACGGTGATGTTGACGGTTTCATAAAAGTTATTTTCGATGCAAAATACGGCGAATGGCTGGGTTGTCATATGGTTGGCGACGGCGTTACTGATATGATTGCTGAAGCTGTTGTAGCAAGAAGATTGGAAACAACTGGGCACGATATCATCAAATCTATCCACCCGCATCCGACATTGTCTGAATCAATCATGGAAGCAGCAGCAGCAGCTTACGGTGAAGTGATTCATATTTAAATAACTTTAGTGAAAAATTTATTTTTATTCTTATTAGTTCTTTTTGGTGCAATGTCCCTTTTTGGACAAAAAAAGTTTGAATATAAAAATTATCATTTTTCTGCTAAATATGTACTGAAAAATTCCAAGGATACTATTTTCACAAAAATTGAAAATTTTGACAAGAACAGGTATCCGATTTTTTCTTATTCAACAATTGTTAAAAGACTTCATTTTAGGAATAGTAATGGGGAAAAGGAAGCAATTAATGAGGGTGATATCCAATATTTAGAAATCAATGATAACCTGAATGTCAACAGAGAGTTTATTGCTTCATCATCAGTTCTAAATAAAAATAAAGGATTGTTAGAAGTTTTCCATACCGGCAAAATAAGTTTCTTCTCTGATTATAACTATAATTATGATTTAAGTATTAATAGTTTTGCAAGGGATATTATTGTTGTAAGAGATTATTTAGTGGATAATCAAAATGGAAAATTTTACGGGCCATATGCTCATAAATTAGGTGCTTTTTCTGCAATAACGCTCATGGACAACCTAAAAGAGAATTTTAAAGATTATCCGGATTTACAGAGTATGACAGAGAATGTCCAATCTAAAGAGAGTTTTATTAATTTACTAAAATCTTATGATGCTAAATAATCAGGATTAACATAATATTCATATTATAAAACCACAGATTGTTCTGTGGTTTTTTTAATTTTACTTAATGGAAAATTCGAAAACAGGATTGGTTCTTTCAGGAGGCGGAACGCGTGGACTTGCTCACGCCGGTGTTCTGAAGTTTCTTAAGGAGAAGAATATAGAACCAGACGTTATTTCATGCTGCAGCGCAGGTTCCATCGTCGGTTCTTTATATGCTTTCGGAAAAACAGCGGAAGAGATTTTGGATTTTTTTCAGTCGGTTTATTTTTTCAACTGGAAGCATTTTACGTTTAATCAGCCTGGATTTGTCTCATCAGCTATTTTTTCAACTTATCTCAATCCGATTTTTAAAGATATTACTTTGGGAGATCTGGATAAAGATGTCAGAATCGTTGCCACAGAACTGATTAGCGGACAACAAAAAGTTTTTGAAAAACATTATAAAGTGGTGGATGCCATTATTGCTTCTTCTTGTATTCCGGGTATTTCCACGCCATATTTTATCGGAAAGGAAATGTACAGCGACGGTGGCGTTTTGAATAATTTTCCGGCAGATATCATTCATAATGAGTGTGATAAAATAATTGGTGTCTATGTCACACCGCCACAAGATGTGGAGGTGAATGATCTGAGAAGCATACGTTCAGTTACTACCCGCGCCTATGAATTGTTATCACACAGAACCGAGATTTATAAATTTGCGTTTTGCGATTGGTTTATTACTTCTAAAAAATTATCAAAATATGGAACTTTCGAGCGGAAACCTCATAGACTGGAAGAGATTTTCCAAATCGGTTATGATGAGGCGAAGCGAACCTTTTACGAAAATGAAGAAGAATTTGAAATCTTTTATAAGTCCTAATTATTATATTATTTTTTCACCACAGATCTTACAAAAACGTGCATTGTCTTCATTGTCTTCATTGCCGCAGCGGCTGCATTGGATATCACTTCCCCTACGTTTTCGGAATTCTGAGGTCACGATACCTGTAGGAACAGCGATAATACTATAACCGCAAAGCATTACTATAATTGATAATAATTTTCCAAGTGGTGTTGCCGGAGATATGTCGCCATATCCGACGGTTGTGATAGTAACCACCGCCCAATAAACACTTTGCGGAATACTGCTGAATCCATTTTTTCCACCTTCCACAACATACATAAGTGCCCCTATTATAACGATGAAAATAACCATAAACAAAAGAAAAATATAAATTTTTCTCGAACTGTGCCTGAGTGCAGAAACAATAAAACGGCCATCGTGCATATAGTCTGCCAGATTAAAAATCCTGAAGACCCTCAGTATTCTCAATATTCTGATAATGGCCACAAAATGCCAAACTGGAAAAAATAGACTGATGTAGAAAGGAATAATGGAAAGAAAATCAATGATTCCAAGTGGACTGAAAATATACTCTTCTCTGTCTTTGATGCAGATTATCCTCAGAATATATTCTATCGTAAATATTATTGTAATATAAAATTCGGCGTAGTAGAATTCTTTATAATATTGTAATTTGATGATGGGTATGGTTTCTACCATCAGCAGAACGGTACTGAAAATAATTAATATCAGCAGGCTTATATCGAATATCTTACCAGCTTTAGTATCCGATAAATAAACGGTTTCGTAAATTTTTTTTCGCCAGCCATCTTCTGGAATAAGATCAAATTCTGGTTTTACTTTCATTGATTAAAAATATTAAATGAAGATAGTCAAAAGAATTAAATCAAAAAACAATAAAAAACGAGACAAAAGTCTTTATTTTGTAGACAAAAGTCTTATATTTGTAGAAGAAAAAATTACAAATGAAAAAATACGCACCTTCCAAAGCACATTCGGATATAGTTAATGAGCCTATAGCAGCCTATGGTTATCAAAACTTTGATGATGCAGGATTGTTTCGACTAATGGATATTGCAAAGCATGGGATATCCTTCAAGATATTCGATAATATTACAAAAAAATTCCCTTTTACAATGCAGGAGTGGGCGGATTTTCTTCATATTTCCGCAAAGACTTTGTCCCGTTACCAAAAAGAAGAGAAATCTTTTGATACGCTACAGTCCGAAAAAATCCTGCAGATAGAAATCCTTTACAAAAGAGGAGAAGAAGTTTTTGGTTCGGCCGATGGTTTTTTGATTTGGTTGCAGACGGAGAATATGGCATTGGGAAGAACAAAACCCCAGGATTTACTGGGCAGCAGCTTTGGAATTTCTCTTCTTATGGATGAGCTTACGCGGATAGAACACGGCATTTTAGCATAATCCCAATGATCGTTTACAGGCTCAGCAAGGAGATCTATGCGGATGATCTTAGCGGGAAAGGTGCAGAGATAGCTGGCGGAAGATGGAACAGCAAAGGAAATGCAGCACTTTATACGGCTCAGTCTATTGCGCTTTGTGTGGCAGAGATTGCGGTTCATATTCCTTTAGGGATTTTGCCAAAGGATTATCGTTTGACTCATATTGAGATTCCGGATATTGATTTTCTGGAACCAAAACGCCTTCCGAAGGATTGGAACAGTTTTCCTCATATTCACGATACTCAGAAAATCGGAGACAGATTTCTTAAAGAAAGAAAATTTCTCATTTTGAAGATTCCTTCTGCTGCTGTTCAGGGCGAGTTTAATTATATCATTAATCCGAGACACCAGGATTTTTCTGGAATAAAAATAAAGAAGATAGAAAAGTTTACTTTTGATGACCGGTTGTTTATCAGATAAAAATATTAATTCAAATGAAAATCAAAGAGTTTATTAAAGATTTTGAGCAAATAATCCCAGCAAGACAAGCTGAAGATTTTGATAATGTTGGATTACTTTGTGGAAATCCCGATCGGGAAATTTCCGGTATCCTGATTGCGCACGATGCTTTGGAATCCGTTATAGATGAAGCGATCAAAAAGGATTTTAATCTGGTTCTTTGTTTTCATCCGATTATTTTTTCAGGTTTAAAATCAATCACGGGAAAGAATTATGTTGAGAAAGCGGTTCTGAAAGCTTTAGAAAATAAAATTGCAATCTATGCGATTCATACAGCATTTGATAATGATTATTTTGGGGTTAATTTTAAGATATGCGAAATTCTGGGTGTAAAGGATCAAAAAATCCTGTTGCCTAAACAAAATCAATTAAAAAAACTGGAGGTTTATGTTCCTGTTGATGCTGCTGAGAATTTGAAAAATGCTATGTTTGAAGCTGGAGCTGGAAATATTGGTTTCTATGATGAATGCAGTTTTTCGATCGATGGAAACGGAACTTTCCGAGCTTTGGAAGGTTCAAATCCGGTTGTTGGAAATCAAAATGAAAGAGAAAATGCAAAAGAAGTTTTGCTTTCTGTGATTTTTGAAGATTATAAAAAAAACCAAATTCTCTTTGCAATGCAGCAGAATCATCCGTATGAGGAAGTGGCTTATCAATTGATTGCTCTCGATAATGATAATCAATATACAGGTTTGGGAAGATTTGGAGATTTGGAAACGGAGATGGATGAAACCGGGTTTCTAACATTTGTAAAAGAAAAATTTAATATTAATGTCATCAGACACAATCCTTTAACCCAGAAAAAAATTAAGAGAGTAGGTGTTTTGGGCGGAAGCGGAGCCAGTGGTATCAAAGCGGCTTTAGCGGTAAAATGTGATGCATACCTCACGGGAGATGTCAAGTATCATGATTTCTTTTCAGGAGAAGAAAAAATGCTGATTTGTGACATTGGACATTTTGAGTCGGAACAATTTGTGGTTCAACAATTATTTGAAATTTTGTCCGAAAAATTTACTACCTTTGCCATCGCTAAAACGACAATAAAAACAAATCCTGTTAATTATTTTATATAGATATGGCTAAAGTAAACGAAATTTCTGTTGAAGAAAAATTAAGAGCTCTTTACGATTTGCAAATCATCGATTCCCGTTTGGATGAGATTCGCAATACAAGAGGCGAATTGCCGATTGAAGTGGAAGATCTTGAGATAGAAATTGAAGGTCTTGAAAAAAGAGCCCAAAAATTCGAATCCGAAATTGCTGAGCAGAATGCTGAAATCAACGCTAAAAAAGAGTTGATGAAACAAGCGCACAACCTTATTGAAAAATATAAGACGCAGCAAGATAATGTTAGAAATAACAAAGAATTCGAAGCATTAGCAAAAGAAGTGGAGTATCAGGAACTGGAGATCCAGCTTGCTGAAAAAAGAATCAAAGAATTCGGAGGCAGAATCGATCATAAAAAAGAAACTTTATTGGATCTTACTAATAAAATTGATGAACTTAAAAATCATCTTTCTCATAAAAAAAGCGAACTGGACACACTGATCGCTGAAACTCAGAAAGAAGAAGACTATCTGTTAGAAAAATCTAAAGAGTTTGCCGAGAAAATTGATGAAAGACTTTTGGTCTCTTATCAGAGAATCCGTCAGGGTTCTTCTACAGGTCTTGCAGTTGTAGGTCTGGAAAGAGGAGCACCGAAAGGTTCGTTCTTCACCATTCCGCCGCAAAAGCAGATGGAAATAGCGCAGAGAAAGAAAATCATTATCGATGAGCATTCCGGGAAAATCCTTGTGGATGATGAGTTGGTAAACGAAGAAACTGCAAAAATGGAAGATATTATTAAATTCAACTAATCGGATTTAACTAAAGCCAAATAAAAAGAGCCTTGAAATTTTCAAGGCTCTTCTCGTTTTTGAAAGAAAATAATATAATATAATGAATTATCGGATATTAACAGATCCGGAGCTGCTTTCGTTTTTGGTCACTTTATTCAGTTCCCCTCTCTTGATAACATTGATGTCTCCGCTGGAAGATGCGCTTGCGGTAAGGTTTTGACGGACTCCAATTGTTATATCAGCCGAGGACGACGTTGTCAGAACTGCACTGTCGGCTGTCAAGTTTTCCGCTTTGATATCTCCCGAGGAAGAAGCCTGAGCACTCACGCTGTCCACTTTTCCTTTGATGCTGATTCCGCCGGAAGACGAGGTCTGCATATTCAGAGTTTTGGCGTTCACCTCTCCGTTATAATCGCCGCTGCTGGAAGCCTGGATGTTGATGTTGTTTCCGCTGATATTTCCTTTGATGCTTCCCGAGCTTGATACCTTCACATCAAGGTCAGAAAATTTGAAAGCATCTTTCAGAACAATACTTCCGCTGGAGTTGGCTGCCAATCTGTCAAAATCTTTAGCATACACCTTAATTTTTATTCTGTCGGTAGATATGCTTTTCATGCCTTTGGACTCGATTTTTACCTGCACTTTTCTTCCGTCTTGTTTTACAATGACATATTGCATCAGATCAGAAGGAGCATAAACAACGATTTTTTCCTGGTCAGATTTATAAACTTCTGCATTCAGTGAAGTGGAAATCTGTAATTCGTCAAAGTCTACAGAATAAGATTTCTCAATCACTTCACCTTTGCCGGCATCGGAAAGAATGTGAGAAAACATCACGTCATTAGAGCCATTTTTGGTCTGTATGCAAGAGAAATTTCCTACAGAAGCCAAAAGAATCAGAGATAAAAGTTTTATTTTCATAAGTATAAATTTTATAAGTACAAATTTTAGAGGATTTTGAATTTATATAAGATAAGACAACCGGAAAGTCTCTTTCGTTACATCAAAAAATAAATATTTTCATTTTAATTAATTTTCTAAATTTACAGCATTAAAAATAAATCATTGATTATGAAAAATATATTGTTTGCATTCGTATTGACAGGGTTGTCTGTTTCGGCTTTTGCACAATCTGCTCCGCCAGCCGGTGATGCAAAAGTGGGCGAGTTCTATGGTAAAGATGTTTCTGCAAAGTCGGTTAGGAAGGCGATCTCTACAGACGAACTGAACAAAGAATTAAAATCAACACCAAAAATTGCCAAAACTTCCGTAAAAGGAAAAGTAACCGGTGTTTGTCCGAAAAAAGGATGTTGGGTAAGCCTCGCAACAGATTCAGGAGAAACAATCTTCGTTAAGATGAAAGATTATGCATTCTTCGTTCCAACAGCCTTGGAAGGTAAAACGGTAGTTTTGGAAGGCAGTGCAGAAAGCAAAACCACTTCTGTAAAAGAATTGCAACATTACGCTGAAGATGCCAAAAAATCTCAGGCAGAAATCGACGCTATCACAGAACTAAAAACTGAAACCAGATTTTTGGCAAGCGCTATCAAAGTTGTAGAATAAATTGATTTCAAAATAATTTATAAGCTCTGGATTTTTCCGGAGCTTTTTTATTGGGGCGTAACCCTTTGTTTTATTTGCCTTTTACGTTTTGGTCGCAAAAGAAATTTTCTTCAAGGCAAACAAAACAAGCGGGTCGGGCTATCCGCTAATATCTTTTTTGCCCAAGCTTTTGCCCATGCAAAAAAGGATAACCGCTACTATCCCTTTCGCATTCCAATAAAACGTTTCATTGATTTCCTTTTGAAACAACATCTGTTCTGCGTATATTTACACTCTAAAATTTTCAAAAAATGGCAGACTGGAAGACCGTCAAAGAATACCAAGATATTACCTATAAAAAGTCAAATGGCGTCGCAAGAATCGCTATCAACAGACCAGAAGTCAGAAACGCTTTCCGACCAAAAACAACCTCAGAACTTTACGATGCTTTTTATGACGCTTACGAAGATTCGTCAATCGGAGTAGTTTTGTTGACAGGCGAAGGTCCAAGTCCGAAGGACGGCGGTCACGCTTTTTGCAGCGGTGGCGACCAAAAAGCACGTGGACATCAGGGTTACGTTGGAGAAGACGGAAGACATCGTCTCAATATTTTGGAAGTTCAGCGTTTGATTCGTTTTATGCCAAAAGCGGTGATTGCTGTTGTTAATGGTTGGGCAGTTGGTGGCGGACATTCGCTTCACGTGGTTTGTGATTTGACTTTGGCGAGTGAAGAGCACGCAATTTTCAAACAAACCGATGCTGATGTTACAAGTTTTGACGGTGGTTATGGTTCTGCTTATTTGGCGAAAATGGTTGGTCAGAAAAAAGCCAGAGAAATTTTCTTTTTAGGAAGAAATTATTCGGCTCAGGAAGCTGCTGATATGGGAATGGTCAACGCCGTTATTCCTCATGCAGAATTGGAAAATACCGCCTACGAATGGGCGCAGGAAATACTTGCTAAATCTCCAACATCCATCAGGATGTTAAAATTTGCGATGAATCTGACAGACGACGGGATGGTAGGTCAGCAGATTTTCGCTGGTGAAGCAACGCGTTTAGCTTATATGACAGAAGAAGCGAAGGAAGGTAGAAATGCTTTCCTAGAAAAGCGTAAGCCGAATTTCGGAGACGACCAGTGGATTTCTTAATTAATAAATAAACAGAACAATTGCTTATGTTCCATTCATCTTTTATTTGCAGAAAAACAATATTGCCACAGATGGCTTTTGCTTGTGCGCTGTTGTCTGCTCAGACTCCTTTGCAAAAAAGCATTCCTGAAAAAGAAGGGATTTCTTCGGAAGCAATTATAAAATTTCTGACGGCTGCAAATAAAATAGAATCAACGGAATTTCACAGTTTTATGCTTTTGAGACACGGGAAAGTGGTTTCGGAAGTATATTGGAATCCTTATCAGAAAGATTTGAAGAACAGATTGTATTCCTGCAGCAAGAGTTTTACTGCGACGGCAATTGGTTTTGCCGTTCAGGAAAATAGGTTGAAAGTTACAGATAAGGTCATTTCGTTTTTTCCGGATAAACAACCTTCAGAAATCAGTGATAATCTTAAAGAATTATCAATTCAGAATCTCCTGACAATGGCATCAGGAATGGAAAAGGAACCTGAATTCATCCGTGGAAGTGAAAACGATTGGGTAAAGGCTTATCTGGCTGTTCCGATTGATAATAAACCGGGAAGTAAATTCAATTACAGTTCGTTAGCCACATTTATGCTTTCGGCAATTATCCAGAAAGTGACCGGGCAGACTGTTGCGGATTATCTGAAACCTAGATTGTTTGACCCGCTTGGAATCAAAGATTATGATTGGGAAAATAATTCGCAAGGCGTCAATACAGGAGGTTGGGGATTGCGTGTAAAGACCGAAGATATGGCAAAATTTGCCCAGCTTTTTCTCCAGAAAGGAAAATGGAACGGAAAGCAGATTATCTCTGAAGATTGGATTAATGAAGCCAGTTCTGTACATATTTTACAAAATCCAAATGCCGGTGAAAAGCTGAAAAGCGAAAACGACTGGGTTCAGGGTTATGGCTATCAGATGTGGAGAAGTCGTTTCAATTCTTTCCGTGGTGATGGTGCTTACGGACAATATATGTTGGTTTTGCCGGATGAGGATGCGGTTGTTATTATCACAGCAGAAAGTAATAATCTACAGGAAGAATTGAATGTTGTTTGGGATAATCTTTTACCTGCTTTTGATACAAAAACACTTGCGGAAAACAAATTAGCTTATCAGAAATTAAAAAATCTGGAAAATAATATTTCCATTGAATCTTTGAAAAGTGAAATCTTCCCTAAAATCAATAAAACTTATTCTTTCGCTGATAATAGCGACAAATATCAATCCGTTTCATTCATTTCAAAAGGCGAAAAATTAGAAGTGAAATTAGTGATTGACGGAAAATCATATCCTTTCAGATTCACTTCCGGAAAATGGAATCAGCAGGAAACAATGAGGATTCAGCCAACTTCGGATAAAAGATCATTAACGGATAGCTACAAACTTTATCCTGCAAAAATCACAAACAGTTTCCGCTGGAGAGATGAAAACACTTTGGAGCTGAAAACAATTTATCTGGAAACACCACATTCTCATTGGATGACGGTTTCATTCAAAGATAATTCTATTGATTTCGAATTGAAAAACAGTGCAGATTTCGGTGCAAAAAAAATGACTTTAAAAGCCACAGAAATAAAATAAATGGAACATTGGATACAAGCCGCAAGGCTTAGAACTTTACCACTTTCTATGAGTGGAATAATTATGGGAAGTTTCATTGCAAAATGGAGACTTTCTGAAAATGGAGGAACTTGGGATTGGAGAATTTTCGCTTTAGCGCTGTTGGTAACATTATTATATCAGGTGCTTTCCAACTTTGCCAACGATTATGGCGACGGTGTAAAAGGAACCGACAAGAACAGAATAGGAGAAGCGGAACAGAGAGCTGTAGCATCCGGAAAAATTACGGCAACTCAAATGAGAAACGCTGTGGTTTTGTTATCAATATTATCTTTAATAGCAACGGTTGCTTTATTGTATCTTGCTTTTTATCCTGCAAATATTAGAGAATTCTGGATTTTCGTTGGATTGGGAATTGCTTGTATTTTGGCGGCAATTGGTTATACAGTTGGGAAAAAACCTTACGGATATATGGGATTGGGCGATATTTTTGTGTTTATCTTTTTCGGATTGGTTTCGGTTTGCGGCAGTTATTTTCTGTTTACCAAATCTTTCAGCTGGGATTTATTATTTCCTGCAACAGCTGTCGGAATGCTAAGTATGGCTGTCCTGAATCTGAATAATATGCGGGATATTGTCAATGACGAATTGGCTGGAAAGAAGACTTTAGCATTGAGATTAGGCTTCAGGAATGCAATGATTTATGAAATTATCCTTTTACAACTACCAATCTTATTAATGCTGGCTTTCCTGATGTATAACGGATTTCAGCAAAAAGGTATTTATTATCCATTCATTGTGATGATATTGATATTTCCTTTTATGAAAATAAGGAGAAGTATAATGGCCGTAAAAGAACCGAAAATGCTTGACCCATTCTTGAAGCAAGTTGGGATCTTAACTTTTCTGATGGCTGTTCTGACAGCTTTCGGACTTAATTATTTCAATTAATAATCTAAAAAAATGAAAATAAAATTCCTTGGACAAAATTGTTTTTTGTTCACATACAACGGAAAGACCATTCTTTCGGACCCTTTTTATAACTACCAGAAAGAGGAATCTGGATTTGACATCAAAGCCCAGAAAATCGATTATGTTTTGATTACACATGCGCATGGCGATCATATCGCTGATGTGAAAGAAGTTCTTGAAAATCATCCTGAAGCAACAGTTATCGGGCAGCCGGAGATTTGCGGATATTTTGGACATTCCAATAATATCGATATCAATTTCGGAGGTTCTGCGAAGTTGGATGGTTTGAAAATCTCTATGGTTCCGGCATTACACACAAGTTCTTTCCCAGACGGAAGTTACGGAGGTTTGGCAGCCGGTTATATTTTCAGATTTTCGGATAAAAGGAATCTGTATTTGGCAGGAGATACTGGTGTAAGTTCAGAAATGAGCCTGTTTCCGCAGGTTTTCGGGACTTTAGACTTGTCAATCCTTCCAGTCGGAAAACATTATACAATGTGTCCCAGAAAAGCAGCTTTTGCGGCATCAGAATTATTGAAAACGCCTAAAGTAATCGGATGCCATTTCGACACTTTCCCTCCTATTGAAATCAATCATGACGAAGCCAAGAAACATTTCTCGGATAAGAACATCCAGTTTACTTTGCCAAAACTGGGAGAGGAGTTTGAATTTTAAATAAAAAAAATTCTGAGATTAAATTGATTTGGAAATTATTTAATCTCAGAATTTCTTAATGTATAGATACAAAAAATGGCAAGCTACCTAAATCACACCGCTACGACCAATTACCTTTGCTGCGTTCCCACCCTGGAGGATTCTCAGGAGCTGGTTGTTTAGGACTTGCCGGTACAAAGATAGGAATTTTAAGAAAAAAGAGAAAAGAAAAAAGAGAAAAGAATTTTGTTTGTGTTCAAGGTATTGATTATCAAAAACATTAAATTAAAATTTTCTGCTTTTAAAAAAAATAAAAAAAATTATGACAAAAAATCCTTTAGCTGTAGGCTTTGGTTTATATTTAGCAACAATGCTGGTTTTCTTCGTTGTGTATTATTTTTTTGCAGACGCCAGTTATTTCGATACCAGTATGAAAGTCAATGCTTTCGGTATGACATTTTTATATGTTTTAGGCGGATTCTTATCTGTTCTTTGGTTGCGCGGAAATAATAAAATCACTTATCCACAGGCCTTTAAACAATGTTTTCTGACTTTGTTCGTCGGAGGTTTTTTATCAATCATGTCTATTTTCGCATTCCTGAATTATGTAGATACTGACGCCAGAGATATGTTGAGTCATCAATATATTCAGACAGAATTAAACAATCTGGACGAAGCTTATCAGCAGAAAAAACTGGAAGCAGCCAATCTTAAAGATCAAACCAAAATAAAAGAACTGGAAACAGATTATAAAAATGCGAAAGTAGCAAGAGAAATGGCCCAGAAAGAAAAACGAAACTATTTTTCCTTTCAGTTTTTGTCTGCGGTTTTTGGTGGATTTGTTTTGTTTTATTTACTTTTGTCCATTATTATTGCGGGATTTTTAAAAAACAAAAAACGATACGAGTAAGATATTGGATTATAATTAATTAAGAGGTTTATTTAAATTAATAATTAAATCTCAAAAATTAAAATTCTACATCTGATATTTTAAATCTAACATTTTAATTATAAAATATGAACCTTTCTATAATCGTCCCATTGCTTAACGAACAAGACTCTTTGGAGGAATTGTTCACCAGAATAGACAACGTTTGCCGAAACAATAAATTATCCTACGAAGTCTGGTTCATTGATGACGGAAGCACGGATTTGTCTTGGTCCATTATTGAAAATCTGAAAATCCAGCACCCTCAGATTCACGGGATTAAATTCTCAAAAAATTACGGAAAATCTCAGGCACTTCACGCAGCTTTCGAAAAAGTAAATGGCGATGTGATTATTACAATGGATGCAGATTTACAGGATTTTCCGGAAGAGATTCCTGAACTTTACGAAATGGTAACTGCAGGGAATTACGACATCGTTTCCGGCTGGAAAAAGAAACGTTTCGATAATGTGATGACCAAAAATATTCCTTCAAAACTCTTCAATGCAGCGGCAAGAAAAGTTTCCGGCGTTTCGCTTCACGATTTCAATTGCGGACTGAAAGCTTACAGAAAGCAAGTCGTAAAATCAATCGATGTTTATGGCGATATGCACCGTTATATTCCGGTTTTGGCGGCTAATGCAGGTTTCAGAAATATTACGGAGAAACCTGTTCAGCATCAGGCAAGACCTTATGGAACATCGAAATTTGGAACTGAACGTTTTGTTCGTGGATTTCTGGATTTGGTAACCCTTTGGTTTGTCAGCAGATTCGGCGGAAGACCGATGCATTTCTTTGGCGCAGCTGGAACTTTGATGTTTATTATCGGGTTTTTATCTGCCATTTGGTTAGGCATTTCAAAACTGATTGACGTCTATATTTTCAAAATCTACGGCAATCTGATTGCCAATAATCCTTGGTTCTTTATTGCTTTGACAATGATGATTTTGGGAAGTCTATTATTCGTTGCAGGATTCTTAGGCGAACTGATTATCCGGACAAATCGCGAACATAAGAATTATCATATCGAAGAATTGATTTAGATATGAGTCATCATTTGCTATTGATTCTCCATCTTTTGGGTGCATGTGTTTGGGTTGGCGGACATTTGATTTTGTCAGTAACAATTTTGCCTCAGGTTCTCAAAAAGAAAGATGTGAAATTGCTTCTAGATTTCGAAAAAAAATATGAGAAAACAGGAATTCCTGCTTTATTCCTGATGGTTATTACCGGAGTTTGGATGTCTTATCAATTCGGAATTGGATTTTCAAATTGGTTTCATTTTTCGAATCCTATAGAAACTGTGATTTCTTTGAAATTGATTTTACTTCTAACAACCGTACTATTTGCAATCAGCGCTAATTTCTTCGTAATTCCAAAACTGACGGTTAAAACCTTACCATTAATGGCTTTTCACATTTTGTCGGTTACAACAATTGGTGTTTTGATGCTGTTATTGGGAAGTTTCGTGAGATACGGCGGACTTTCTTTTTGATTAAAGTCATCTTCTGATTTCTGAAAAAATTGTAAATTGCTTCGAATAAAATATTAGATTAGGATTGTGAATAAAGGGTTTCAAAAAGTTATTCTGATATTGTTAAATGTTTTTTATTCGATTTATTTTGATTATCGTGTATTTAAAACTTTTAGAGTCAGAGAAGAATTTCCAAAAGCCATTAAAGATGAAAGTTTTTGGTTTTTACTTTTGATTTTATTAATAATTTTCAATTTTATTTTTGAAAAGCAAATTTTAAAGCATACAAAAAGAAAAGTTTCAATCATTTTACTTTTTGTAAACCTAATAATTATTTTACCGATAATATATTTTACAATCAATGAGCTGATAATAAAAGGCTTCTAAATTTATGAAAAATTTTTTTTACATAGTAACAATTTTCACAATAATCTCCTGCGGAAAAGTCTCTCCAAAAGGAGAAATCCAATCAAAAGATATCGAACTCTCTGAATTTTCAAAACTTGATTTGAAAGGGAAATTTCGTGTATTTTACGTTCAAAGTCCACACAACTTTGTGAATGTAGAAACTTATCCGAATTTCTTTGATAATCTGAATATTGAAGTTAAAGATAAAAACCTGTCCATCTCAGAGAAAAGTGAAACGGATAAAGTTGATTTTTATAACATCACGATTTATGGAAAAAACCCTTTTGATGTGATTAAAATCGCTGATTCTGTAGAACTTAACATCTCAAGCCAGATGAAAGTTGAAAATTTCGCTCTTCATTTAAAAGATAATGCTAAATTTATCGGTTCAGTGATTTCAGAGAAGGCAGAGATAGAAATGGCGAACAAAAGCCGGGCTAATCTGTTGGGGAAAACGACTTTGGCAAAGCTTAATATCAAAGATACTGCAAGTATTATTTCGCCGTATTGGTATATCAAAGATTTGGAAATCGAGTCTCAGAACGGAAACTACGCGGAACTGAATGTGGATGAGGAAATCAAAGGAAAAATCGGTAATACATCAAAGTTGATTTATTACGGAAATCCTTCGAAAAAACTGAAAGTAACTGAAAAAGCGACTTTGGAAAACAAGAAAATTAATTAAACAAAAAACTATAAATAATGTCAGAATTATCAACATTAGATAAAGCAAAACTTTGGCTTGGAGAAGCATTTGATGAAGAAACAAGAAATGCTGTACAGACTTTAATCGATTCTAATTCACCGGATTTGGAAGATTCTTTTTACAGAGAATTAGAATTCGGAACCGGAGGAATGCGTGGCGTAATGGGTGTTGGAACTAATCGTTTAAATAAATACACATTAGGGCAGGCTACTCAAGGACTTGCGAATTATCTTCATCAGCAGTTTTCAGGCGAAATCAAAGTAGCTATTGCTTATGACGTTCGTAATAACTCGAAAGAATTCGGGAAAATAGTTGCTGATGTTTTGACAGCCAACGGAATCAAAGTTCTGTTGTTCAAAGAACATCGTCCAACGCCGGAATTGTCTTTCACTGTTCGTGATAAAAAATGTAATGCGGGAATCGTTTTGACGGCTTCTCACAATCCGCCTGAATATAACGGTTATAAAGTGTATTGGAATGACGGTGCGCAAATCGTTCCGCCAGACGACGAAAATATCATCAGAGAAGTTTACGCAACTAAGTTTGAAGACATCAAATTCAATGGAAATGATGATTTAATCGAATGGGTTGGCGAAGACCAGGATGATGTTTACATCGATGCTTGTATGGAAAACTCTCTTTATCAAAATGTTGGAAGAGACAATCTGAACATCGTGTTCACATCCATCCACGGAACAACTTATACAACTGTTCCAAAAGCATTGAAAAAAGCAGGATTTACCAAATTGGATTTGGTTAAGGAGCAAATGATTCCAAGCGGAAATTTCCCAACAGTTGCTTCTCCAAATCCGGAAGAACCTGCAGCGCTTTCTATGGCAATGGATCTGGCGAGAATTACCAATGCTGATATCGTTATCGGAACAGACCCGGACGGCGACAGATTGGGAATTGCTGTAAGAAACCTTGAAGGCGAAATGCAACTTCTGAACGGAAATCAAACCAATACAATCTTAACTTATTATATCCTTGACCAATGGAAAAAAGCTGGTAAAATTACCGGAAAAGAATTTATTGGTTCTACAATTGTGACTTCTTATATTTTCTTTGATGTTGCAGAGAAATTCGGAGTGGACTGCAAAGTTGGATTGACTGGTTTCAAGTGGATTGGAAAGATGATTCGTGATTTTGAAGGTCAGGAAAAATTCATTTGCGGAGGTGAGGAAAGTTTCGGTTTTATGACCGGAGATTTCGTTCGTGATAAAGATTCTTGTGGTTCGATTTTGACGGCTTGTGAAATCGCTGCTTGGTGCAAAGCAAATGGAACAACGGTTTACGAATATATGATCGACATCTATAAAGAAGTTGGTTTCTATTATGAAGGTTTGATTAATGTCGTAAGAAAGGGTAGAACCGGAGCTGAGGAAATTACCCAAATGATGAGTGATTTCAGAAGTAATCCTCCAAAAGAAATTGCAGGTTCTCCTGTGGAAGAAGTGAAGGATTTCAAAGAGCAGACTAATTTCATCGTTTCTAAAAATGAGAAAAAAGTAATGGACGATATTCCAAAGTCTAACGTATTGATTTTCTATACTCAAGATGGAACTAAAGTTTGTGTTCGTCCTTCAGGAACTGAGCCTAAAATCAAATTCTATGTTTCCGTAAAAGATAGCATCTCTTCCAAAGAAGATTTTGTAGCAAAGTTGCCTAAGCTTGAAGAGAAAATCGCTAAAGTGAAACAGGATCTCAATTTGTAATTGAAAATTTTTATTAGAAAAAATATAATATAAAATATTTTTAACCTAAAGTTCTCAATTACTGAAGCGATTTAGTGTTGGGGACTTTTTTTGTTGTGTAAGTTGAATTAATCCGCTACATTTAACAAATTTGCAAATCATAAAAAGTAAAAATCCGGATGGAGTTCCGGGACAACATCAAAAAATAATTAAGTGAAAGTATCTAAACTCGCATCTAACCTGATTGGTTCAGAAATTATCAAAATCGGAAATGAAGTAAATGACCTGAAAGCGAAAGGTGCACAAATTTCAAATCTCACCATCGGTGATCTTAACTCTAATATCTATCCAATTCCATCCGAATTGAAACAGGGAATTGAGAAAGCTTATCAAAATAATCTAACCAATTATCCGCCAGCAAACGGTTTGCAGTCTCTGAGAACTTCCGTAAGCAATGATCTTAAAAAGCGTTGGAATCTGGATTATTCTGCCAATGATATTTTGATTACGGCTGGTTCCAGGCCTTTGATTTATGCGATTTTCAAAACGATTGTTGACGAGGGCGATAAAGTGATTTACCCGATTCCTTCATGGAATAACAATCATTACGCTTATTTGACGACTGCCAACGCAGTTGAAGTGCAGACGCAGGAATCCAATAATTTTTTACCGACTGCAGATGATCTTCGTCCTTATGTTGACGGTGCTGTTTTGCTTTGTCTTTGTTCTCCGCTGAATCCAACTGGAACAATGTTTACAAAAGAGCAATTGTCTGAGATTTGCGAATTGGTTTTAGAGGAAAATAAAAAAAGAGGCGAAGACCAAAAGCCGCTTTACCTGATGTATGACCAGATCTATGCAATGCTGACTTTTGGTGCAGACCATTATAATCCGGTAAGTCTTTTCCCAGAAATGAAAGATTACACGATTTATGTTGACGGCACTTCCAAATGTTTCGCAGCGACAGGTGTCAGGGTAGGTTGGGGATTCGGGCCAAGTTTGGTCATTGATAAGATGAAAGCTCTCTTGACGCACGTTGGAGCCTGGGCGCCAAAACCGGAACAGGAAGCTGTGGCTGAGTTTTTAGCGGATAATTCTGCGGTTGATGCATTCTTAAGCGATTACAAACAAAAACTGAATACAAGTTTAAAAGAACTTCATGCAGGAATCCAGGAATTGAAATCCAAAGGTTTAACAGTGGAAAGTATCTCGCCAATGGGCGCACTTTATTTAACTATCAAATTGGATTATCTTGGAAAAACTGCTCCAGACGGAAGCAAAATTGAAAACTCTACAGATTTGGTTTTCTATTTAATCAATAATGCAGGAATGGCCTTGGTTCCGTTCTCTGCTTTTGGAAATGATAAATCAGTGCCTTGGTTCAGAGCTTCTGTAGGCGGTTGTTCTTTGGAGGATATAAAAGATTGTCTTCCGAAATTAGAAAAAGCTTTGGATACTTTAAAATAAAATGGAAAAAATTCGTTTTTGTTTTAGAAAAAATTCTATCTTTGTGTGAAGAAAAACAGAAATGGCAAATTATAAACAAAACGAAAATTCTAAAAAATCAAAAATAGAAGAGCCAATAGCGACTTACAATGTCGGTTCTTCTATTTTTAATCGGTTTTCTATACAAGACGATTATAAACTATTGAAAAAAGCAAGAGAAGGTCTGAAAACAGATGTTTTTTACTCTCTTGCAGATGCTATCAAGATGCCGGAAAAAACTTTGGCATCGGTTATTAATCTTTCTCCAAGAACCATTAGTAATTACAGAGACCAGGAAAAAGGTTTGGATCCAATCTATAGCGAGCATCTTTTAAAATTAATCAATCTCTATAGCTTCGGAAAAGAGATTTTTGGAAATCTGGATGAGTTTACACTTTGGATGAACCGTCCTTTTTGGAATTCTAATGATAAGCCAATCGATTTTATTTCTACTTCTGGTGGTGTAGATTTGATTTATGAGGAAATAGAAAAACTAGCTCAGGGTTATCCTGTATAGCAATGTTGGTTTACAGAATCGTTCATAAAAAATACTCAGATTCACTTTTTGCAAGCGGATTGCAAGGAAGATGGAATTCGGAAGGTAAAAAAGTACTTTATACTTCGGAAAGTATATCGCTTGCATACTTGGAAACTCTTGCTCATCGGAAAGGATTAGGATTTAATAAGGATTTTAGAATTATGGTCATCAAAATTCCAAATAATGCAGAATTTCAAAATATTGAAACTTCAGAATTATCCAAAAATTGGAGAGATTTCAGAAACTATTCCGATTGTCAAAAAATTGGAAATGCTTGGTTTGATGCTGATGAAAAACTTTGTTTGAAAGTTCCTTCTGCTGTTGTTCCTGAAAATTGGAATATCGTAATCAATACTTCTCATAAAGATTTTAAAAAAGTTAAGCTAATTGACGTTCTTGATTTTGAACCTGATGATCGATTGGAACAAATTATAAAACAATACAAATAATGAAGACCATCGCAGTCATTCCTGCCCGTTACAATTCTACAAGGTTTCCGGGGAAATTAATGGAAATTTTAGGGAACAAAACAGTCATTACAACCACTTATCAAAATGTTGTGCAAACCGGTTTGTTTGATGAAGTTTTTGTCGCTACAGATTCCGAAATCATTTTTGATGAAATATCCGAAAACGGCGGAAAATCGGTAATGACAGGCGAACACGAAACGGGAAGCGACAGGATTGCGGAAGCTGTTCAAAACATCGATTGTGATATTGTGATTAATATTCAAGGCGATGAACCATTTCTTAAAAAAGAACCCTTGAAGCAGTTGATTGACGTTTTTTCTAATGATGACACAAAGGAAATTTCTTTAGCTTCATTGAAAATTGAATTGAAAGAATCAAAGGAAATTCAGAATCCAAATAATGTGAAAGTAATAACGGATAATAATGGGTTTGCTTTGTATTTTAGCCGTTCTGTGATTCCTTTTCTGCGTGACCAAGATTTTGATGTCAAATATTATAAACACATCGGCGTTTATGCCTTCCGAAAAGAAGCTTTGCTGGAGTTTTCGAAACTTCCGATCTTGCCATTAGAAACTTCTGAAAAACTGGAGCAACTGCGCTATCTGGAATATGGCAAACGTATCAAAATGATAGAAACTGATTTTATAGGTGTCGGAATTGATACGCCGGAAGATTTGGAGAAAGCTAAAAAACTGATTTAATTTAGGTCTTATTCATCTCAAAATTAACGTTCTTTAAGACAAGAAGCCAATTGAAAATTTTATCTTAGCAACCTTAAAATTTCTGAATGAAAAAACTGATCCTTATATTTTCCATTATATTTTCTATCGTTATTTCTGCTCAATCTGCTAAAGATATCATTGATAAAAACATAGAAAACTCCGGTGGACTTACCAATTGGAAATTACTCAATACAGTTCAGATACAAGGAAGAGTTACCCTTGGCATAAATGACTCTTATCCTGTGAAGATTTATCAACAGAGACCTAATCTTACAAAAACAGTAATTGTAATGGGCGGAAAAGAAACGCCTGTTGAGGGTTTTGACGGAAAGAACGGTTATGCAATGAACTATGCTCAGAACAAGCTTCAGCAATACAATGATTACGTTGCTGAAAATTTTGATAATGACTTTATCGATTGGGAAAGTAAAGGTTTCGAAGCTGAACTGCTAGGGAAAGAAAAAATAGGTGAGCAATATTATTTCAAAGTGGAGCTGACAAAAAATGTAAATAAAACCATTTACTTTTTCGACGTCAAAAACTACATGTTGTTCCGTGAGATCAAGAAAGATGAGATCCTGACTTATTCCGATTACAAAAAAGTCGGAAATCTCCTGATGGCTTACAGAATCGAATCGTCTTCACCAAAAAAAGAAAGCGATTATGTAATGATAATTAATAAAATCGACTTTAACAAAGAACTTCCGAAGAATACTTTCAAATTCTAAATCTCTATTCAAATGGAAGCAGAAGACATCCGCGAATATTGCCTTCAAAAAAAAGCTGTAACAGAAAGTTTCCCTTTTGATAATGAGACTTTGGTGTTCAAGGTTGGTGGGAAGATGTTTCTTTTGATTTCCCTAGAAAAACAGCCTGTAACTTTTGCCGCAAAAGCTGATCCGGAATGGAGCGAAGAGCTTCGCGAAACCCATCCTCAGATTTCCGGTGCTTATCATATGAACAAGCTGCACTGGAATTCCATCGTTTGTGAAAGTCTGAAAAAGGAATTGATTCTAAAACTCATTGACCATTCTTACGATTTGGTTTTCAGATCTCTAACAAAAAAGCTAAGAGACGAAATTCTTAATAGTTAATCCTATTTTCACTGTTAATACTGAGTTCATCTACGGATTTGTGAAATTAATTATTGAGCTGATTATTCCCACAGATATTTAGAAATATTTATTTTCTCATTATGAGATAATAAAATAATTTGTATATTGGTCACTCGAAAATTTTAATTTGTAAAGAGCAAATTTTATGATCAAAAAAATATTATTATGTTCTGTCCTTACCTGTATGACGCAGTTTGGTCTGGCTCAGAAAAAAATACCGGTATATCTGGATGATTCCAAACCTGTGGAGCAACGGATTGAAGATGCGTTGTCAAGGATGACTTTGGAAGAAAAAATTGCAATGCTGCATGCACAATCCAAATTCAGTTCGCCCGGTGTTCCTAGACTTGGGATTCCGGAATTTTGGACAGCAGACGGACCTCATGGTGTCCGTTCTGAAGTGCTTTGGGATGAGTGGGATCAGGCAGGCTGGACCAATGACTCTATTATTGCTTATCCGGCTCTTACAGCTTTGGCTGCGACGTGGAACAGAAATATGTCTTCCATTTATGGTAAATCTCTCGGCGAGGAAGCGAGATACAGAAAAAAAGATGTGCTGCTCGGTCCGGGTGTCAATATTTACAGAACACCACTCAACGGCCGTAATTTCGAATATATGGGAGAAGATCCGTTTTTAGCCTCTCAAATGGTCGTACCATATATTAAAGGTGTACAATCCAATGGCGTTGCAACAAGCGTCAAGCATTTTGCATTGAATAATCAGGAGACATTCAGACATTCCAGTAATGTTATTGTAGATGACAGGGCGTTGTATGAGATTTATCTGCCACCATTCAAAGCTGCAGTTCAGGAAGGTGATTCCTGGACAATAATGGGGGCTTATGATCTTTATAAAGGTCAGCATGCCAGCCATAATCAGTATTTGTTAAATGACATTCTGAAGGGAGAATGGGGTTATAAAGGTGTGGTTATTTCGGATTGGGGTGCTGTTCTGGACACTAATCAGGCGATACATAACGGACTGGATCTGGAATTCGGAACGTGGACCAATGGTCTGTCTGCCGGAACCAGCAATGCCTATGATAATTATTATCTAGCCAAGCCTTATCTTGATTTGATCAAATCCGGGAAAGTCGGTACCAGGGAACTGGATGATAAAGTAAGACGCTTGTTAGGGCTGGCATATAAAACGACAATGAATAAAAACAAACCGTTTGGATCCATTGCTTCTGAGGAACATCGTGCTGCGGCAAAACAAATTGGTTCGGAAGGAATCGTTCTTTTGCAAAATCAAAAATCAACATTGCCAATCAATCTTTCAAAAACAAAAAAAATCGCAGTAATAGGGGAGAATGCGATCAAAATGATGACTGTTGGCGGTGGAAGTTCTTCTCTGAAGGTGAAATACGAAACTTTGCCGCTGGATGGTATCAAAGAACGTTTCGGTAAACATGCTGAAGTGGTTTATGCCAGAGGTTATGTTGGCGATATCGGCGGCGATTACAATGGTGTAAAATCCGGACAGAATCTTAAAGAAACCCGTTCTTCTGCTGAATTGATTGCAGAAGCTGTGAAATTAGCTAAGGAAGCGGATTTTGTAGTGTTTGTTGGTGGTCTCAATAAAAGCGATCGTCAGGATGCAGAAGGAATGGACAGAGAAAGCTATGGCTTACCGTACAATCAGGATAAACTGATTTCTGAATTATCAAAAGCCAATAAAAATCTGGCAGTCGTTCTGATTTCCGGTAATGCCGTTGCAATGCCTTGGATCAAAGAAGTACCTTCTGTTTTACAGTCATGGTATCTTGGTTCAGAAGCCGGACATGCTATCGCGGCAGTTTTAGCTGGTGATGTTAATCCGTCTGGAAAATTACCGTTTTCATTTCCTGTCAAGTTGGAAGACAACGCTGCACACGCTATGGGAGAATATCCGGGTAACAAAGCAGAATTGGCTGCCGGAAAAGGAAAAGATCTGAAAGATCCGGTTAACATTACTTATAATGAAGGTATTTTCGTGGGTTACCGTTGGCACGATACAAAAAAGATCAAACCATTATTCAGTTTTGGACATGGCTTAAGCTATACAACTTTTGAATACGGAAAAGTAAAAGCTGATAAATCGGAATTGACAGCGAATGATAAAATCACTTTCACGGTTAATGTTAAAAATACAGGTAAAGTAGATGGAGCAGAGGTTGTGCAATTGTATATCAGCGATTTGAAATCTTCGTTGCCAAGACCTTTGAAAGAGTTGAAAGGATTCGAGAAAGTTTATCTGAAAGCGGGAGAATCCAAAGAGGTCTCTATCACGGTTGATAAATCTGCTTTGAGTTTCTTCGACCCGGTAAAGCACGATTGGGTTGCTGAGCCAGGCGATTTCGAAGCTTTGGTAGGAAGTTCATCTTCTGATATCAGAACGAAAATCAAGTTTACTTTGAAGTAAGTTTCATCGAAAAATATAAAATAAGAGGATAGCAATCGCTATCCTTTTTTTATTTCTTAAACTGAAATACTTCCGTGAGTCTTTTATCTTCATCCAACTTTTCAATCAGCTTTTCCAGACCTTGAAATTTGATTTCATTGTGAAGGAAATCTCTAAATCTGATAGTGATTTCTTTACCATAAATATCCTCGTCAAAATCCAAAATGTAAACTTCGGTATGCAAGGATTCATTCTGATCGTCGATTGTAGGATTGGTTCCGATGCTCAGCATTCCTTTATAAAATTGACCGGCCATCCAGACTTCAACGATATAAGCACCTTTTTTAGGCAATAATTTATTGATGGGAACTTTTATATTCGCCGTTGGATAACCAATTGTTCTGCCTAATTTTTTCCCGTGAATCACTTTTCCTGTCAAAGGATAATTGTAACCCAGCATTCCATTAGCATCTTTGATTCTGCCTTCTGACAAGGCGATTCTGATTTTTGTAGAACTGATATTAAGGTCATTTGTCTGAACAGCTTCCAGTTGATTGACTTTAAACCCCAATTCCTCAGATAAAGATTTCAGCAATTCGAAATTTCCGCTTTTGTTTTTCCCGAAAGTGTGGTCGTGTCCTATTATAATATGTTTGACATTGAGTTGATCAACCAAAATCTTTTCACAGAATTCGGTTCCTGTCAGATTTCTGAATTCTTCGTCAAAAGTCTTTAAGAATATATTTTTAATGCCGCTTTTTTCAAGCAGTTCTAATTTTTCTTCCAGTGTATTAAGCATTTTAACATCATCATCCGGATTCAGGAATTTCCTCGGATGCGGCCAAAAGCTAAGGATGGCAGACTCCAGATTTTCCTTTTCTGCGATTTCATTCAATGTATTGATAATAGATAAATGCCCCAGATGCACACCGTCAAACATTCCCAGGGATAATGCTAATGGTGTTGTGGCTTTGTAATCTGTAAGATCTCTGATGATTTTCAAATTCTGAATTTTTTAGCAGATGATAATAGATCTGCCCGTGTAAAAATACACCTTAATAGGGTGTTCATAAATGTCATACAAATATGATAAAAATCTTTTTTTCTGACAATGCTCGTTTGCAAACTTTTATTATCTTTGCGCACAAGTAAAAATTTAGTAATGGCAAACCAAATTAAAGGAAAAATTTCACAAATTATTGGACCGGTTATCGACGTGGTTTTTAATGAAGTTGAAGAATTACCAAAAATATATGACGCTTTAGAGATCATCAAGCACAACGGAGAAAAAGTTGTACTGGAGGTAGAGCAGCACATTGGAGAAGATATGGTAAGATGTATCGCAATGGATGCTACGGATGGTCTTCAGAGAGGTCAGGAAGTTACCGGTACAGGTAAGCAAATCACAATGCCAGTAGGGGAAGAAGTTAACGGACGTCTTTTCAACGTGGTAGGTGATGCTATCGACGGGATCCAGACTTTGTCAAAAGAAGGAGGTTTGCCAATCCACAGAGAAGCACCAAAATTTGACCAGTTATCTACTTCAGCAGAAGTATTGTTCACAGGTATCAAAGTGATTGACCTTATCGAGCCTTATGCAAAAGGTGGTAAAATCGGATTGTTCGGTGGTGCCGGTGTAGGTAAGACAGTATTGATTCAGGAATTGATCAACAATATCGCAAAAGGACACGGTGGTCTTTCCGTATTCGCAGGAGTAGGAGAAAGAACCAGAGAAGGAAATGACCTTTTGAGAGAGATGTTGGAATCCGGGATTATCAAATATGGTGACGAGTTTATGCACTCTATGGAAAACGGAGGCTGGGATCTTTCCAAAGTAGATTTGGAAGCAATGAAGGAATCCAAAGCTGCATTCGTTTTCGGACAGATGAATGAGCCGCCAGGAGCAAGAGCAAGAGTAGCATTGTCTGGTTTGACTTTGGCTGAATATTATAGAGACGGTGGAGAGACAGGACAAGGTAGAGATGTATTGTTCTTCGTAGATAACATCTTCCGTTTTACACAGGCTGGTTCTGAGGTGTCTGCACTTCTAGGCCGTATGCCTTCAGCGGTAGGTTACCAGCCAACTTTAGCATCTGAAATGGGTGCGATGCAGGAAAGAATTACTTCTACTAAAAACGGTTCAATTACATCAGTACAGGCGGTTTACGTACCTGCGGATGACTTAACTGACCCTGCTCCGGCTACAACATTTGCCCACCTGGATGCAACTACGGTATTAGATAGAAAAATCGCTTCATTAGGTATTTATCCGGCAGTAGATCCATTGGCTTCTACGTCCAGAATCCTGGCTCCGGAAATCATCGGTGAAGAGCATTATAATTGTGCACAGAGAGTAAAAGAAATTCTTCAGAGATATAAGGCATTGCAGGATATCATTGCGATCCTTGGTATGGAAGAATTGTCTGAAGAAGATAAATTGGTAGTTTACAGAGCGAGAAAAGTACAGAGATTCTTATCTCAGCCTTTCCACGTTGCTGAGCAGTTTACAGGGATCCCGGGATCTTTGGTAGATATCAAAGATACCATCAAAGGATTTAATATGATCATCGACGGTGAGCTGGATCAGTATCCTGAAGCAGCATTCAACCTGAAAGGAACTATAGAAGAAGCGATTGCTGCAGGACAAAAAATGTTGGCTGAAAACGCTTAAGAAATTTTAAATGTTAAATTTTAGATTTTAGATTAAATTGCAATAATTTATAATTTAAAATCTACAATCTATAATTTCATAAAAATGAATATAAAAATTTTAACTCCGGAATATGTAGTTTTTGAAGGCGAGGTAGATTCTATTCTTCTTCCCGGGAAAAGCGGCCAGTTCCAGATTTTTAAGAACCACGCGGCGATAGTTTCTGCATTGGTAAACGGTAAAGTGAAGATCTACACAGACAAAGTCGGTGCAGCTTACGAAAAATACCTGACCAAAGAAACAGAAGCCAAGTCTGCTTTCTCCTACGAGATCAAAAGTGGCGTTCTTGAATTTAACAACGATAAAGGTATTATTCTCTGCGAATAAGCCCGGACAACAACAATTGACAAAGAAAAGCGAACCAGTAATGGTTCGCTTTTTTGTTTGTGGGCTACTTAAAATAAAATTTTCATTCATTATTTTAATCTAATAACAAAAAATGCTGTGAAGCAGATTTTATTTATAAAAATAACCATATAATAATTGATTACAATTTCTCAGTTATAGATTCCATTGCTATAATACAATTATTTAAATAATCTTGTCTAACTTGAGTTTCAGTGCCAAAAATATTATGTCTTCCCACTGATAGTTTTGTAAAAGGAACGGCTTTTGCAAATGAGACAACTCCAGTTGTTTGAAAATCTCGTACATTAGATATCCCATCTGCTAAGCTATCAAACGTAAATATTTCAGGATAATGATCTATTATGTTTTGTATATCTTCATCAATAGAAGTTAATACAGAATAATACGCCGATGCTGGCCCCATATATTGTGTAAGTCTATTTTTAACTACAAGGTGTATTTTTGGAAGTTCTAGTCCACCAGAAGTTATTTTTGTATTGTAAGCATAATCATTGTAAATGCTAGAAGGTAAATTAATTCCATAAATAAGAGAAAAAACATTACTAAGTGCTCTACGAGAAGAATCATCTGCCATAACGGGAACAATTAATCTTTCTGTTGCAGTTATAGCAATTTGAGTATAAATTGCAAAGCTAGGATTAGTATCAATAAATATTACATCATATTCATTTTCTGATTCTATCGAATCAAACAAATCTCTAAGCCAACTAACTACTTTAACATATGTATCGACACCTGGAATTTGAGTTATAGATAGAGCTGAAATTGAGTTTGCTTGTAATTCTATTATTCTATCCCCAGCAATGATATCCAAATTTTCAGGAATATTTATGTTATAGTCATTAACTTTAGCTATATAATTATTAATATTTATTGCAGGTATATTATAAGGTGTCGAAAGTCTTACTTGAAAATAACCTCCAATTGATCTTCTTATTGGCTCGTCCCATAATTCTGTTAATCTACTACTTCCATTATTAAGAAGCCCCCCCAACATTAATTCTGTTAAATTTGCTTGTGGGCAAAGATCAACACATAAAATTTTTTGTGTCGGATTGCTAATAGCATATTCAGCAATTGTTTGAAAGCACAGACTGGTTTTTCCTGTACCACCTTTATTATTCCAAAAAGTATATTTCATAGTTTCTGTTTTAATTAAAAAAAGTAATGTTTATATTAATAGATTTAGTAAAATTACTATAATTATTTTATGTGCGATTTTTGAGTATTATATAATCAATAATTCTTACGTTATTTTTTATTCAAAAGTAAAAACTTTCGAAATCCGGAAATTCAGTACTTCTACTGAAAATAAATACTTTAAAAACTTCTGTAATCCCAAACCAACAGAAAGCCTGATCAGATTGTGGTAGCTATCTGTTATAATACATAAAGTGCAAACAACTTGCAGGAACTCACCGTACATCTACAGAATTTCCAAACAACTTGTGGAAAAGCTCTGTAGAAGTACGGTAAGCTTTAACAGATTGCGGGAATTATAATTACATCAACAGAATATTTAAACAAATTGTTTGGTTGTAATGAAAAAAATACTAATTTCATCCTCAGAATATTTAAAATAATTTTAATCTAAAAAAAAACACACTTGATTATGAAAATCGCATTATCAAGGCTGAGCACAAAAGACTTAGCCACATTGTCACAAAGAATTATCAACACTTCTGAGCCAGGAAAATATCCTGTTATCGACAATCATCCTCTTCTTACTGCACTCAAAACCAAATATGCCGATTATGATGCCGTTTACACCAAAATGACATTTAGCGGAATGGGAAATGATGTTGCAACTTCTGATAGAGAAAGAGATTTGTCATTCAGTACCGTGAAAATATTTCTGAATGGATACAGGAAAATGAGCACTTTACCAAATTTTCAATCTGCGGAAGAATTGTATCAGATCTTCAGCCAATACGGCTTGGATCTGGACAGATTGAGTTACTCATCCCAGACTGCACAGATGAAAAAGCTGATCGAGGAACTGGAAAAACCGGAGAATACTGCGAAGATCACAGCGCTTTCTCTCAAAGATGCTTTCACAGATATGAAGACGAAGCAAACGGCTTTTGAAGAGATTTTCGCAGTGCAGGCCGGTGCCAATGCCGACCTGAGAAATCAGAAAACGGCATCTGCCATCCGGAAAGATCTGGAAAAATCCCTGAAGGCGCTTTTGGGCCTCATCACAGTCATGAAGGATGTTGCCGACTGGAAGTTGTTCTATGCGGAGATCAATGAACTGGTGAAAGCAGCGAAGAATTCTAACCTGCCGGACAATCCGGGAAATGACAATCCTCCTCAGTAAATAGTTAAGCGGTCTTGATTGACCGCTTTTTTATTTTCAAAACCTTATTTTTGTGTTCTCAAAAAGATTATTTATGGGTGTTGCAGATTTATTATTAAAAAAGAAAAAAGCCTTGGCAGAGAAAAACCTGAACGACGGCAAAGCGTATATGGAAGCCAACGCTGCGAAAGAGGGTGTAGTGACCTTACCAAGCGGATTACAATATGAGATCATCACGGAAGGCGAGGGCGCAAAACCAAAAGCGAAAGACACGGTAACCGTGCATTACCACGGCACAACGATCACAGGTGCAGTCTTCGACAGCTCGGTGAAGCGTGGCAAACCGGCATCGTTTCCGCTAAACCGGGTGATCTCCGGCTGGACGGAAGGTTTACAGTTGATGCCTGTGGGCAGCAAATGGAAACTGACATTGCCACCAATCTGGCGTATGGCGAGGAACAGATCAGTAAAGAGATAGGCCCCAACAGCACTTTGATCTTTGAAGTGGAACTGTTAGGTATCAAATAAATATAATCCCGAAATTGTTTTCGGGATTTTTCTTTAGTAAGATTTAGGAAAAGCGATTATCAATATCAATTGCGTTGGGCTTTATTATGGCGTTTTTAATATTTTCCAGCAGATTAAACAAATTTTGCAGGTTTATAATGACGAATCCATCTGTTGAATCTCTAAGATCAGCGAGAAATAATCTTTTAAATCTAAGCAAAAGCATTTTACAAACTCAGAATAATACCATTTTCTTTCAGTTGCTGAACCGGTTTGGAAAACCAGAACAGTTCAAAGTCTTCAAAATTATTTTCGTACAGATCCTTAAGTTGCTGAAGGGTCAGTTTCCTCGGATTTTCTATGCTGTATGCGCTGATAATCTCAAGAAGCCACTGTGCTTTTGCCTGATCCAGTTCAATTTTTACAATATTGGTTTTGAGATGAAAGGTCAGCTGTGTTACATTCCACGAATTGCCTTTTTTGGTTTTGATGATATGATTTGCCAAAGCATTGGTTTCGGTAAAAATCACTTTAGAATTGGCTTTGAAGCTGAATTCTTCTTCATTCACCAGACAATCGTGAATGTAATCGGGATGAATGGTTGTTCTCGGGATTTTAAAATCAAACCATTCCTGCAACGGTAGATCAAAGTTGATCCCGTGCATATAATTGAAAAGCGATTTCTTCAGACCAAACCCGAATTTTCCGTGGTCAATGCCGGTTTTATCAATAAAATCCACATCATTATTCGCAAACTGAATGTCCTGCAAAACAGGCGTCACGCCAAACTCCTGTGGATTTTGTCCTACTGGTGAGTGCGCCGTCATTGCAAACTGGTGCCAGAAGCCGCTTTGCAAAACGCCCATCTCAAAAAGCTGGCGAACCATCTCCAGCGAGTCCACCGTTTCCTGAACAGTCTGAGTCGGGTAGCCGTACATCAGATAAGCGTGAACCATAATTCCGGCTTCGGTAAAATGCCGAGTAACTCTCGCTACCTGTTCTACAGAAACGCCTTTATCAATGAGTTTCAGAAGACGGTCACTGGCAACTTCCAGTCCGCCGGAAACGGCGATGCAGCCGGAAAGTTTCAGCAGGAAACAAAGATCCTGGGTAAAGCTTTTCTCGAAACGGATATTCGTCCACCAGGTCACAACAAGATTTCTCCTAAGAATCTCAAGAGCGACTTCCCGCGTCAGAGCCGGCGGTGCGGCTTCGTCCACAAAGTGAAAGCCGGTTTCTCCAGTTTGCTGAATCAATTCTTCCATTCTGTCCACGAGAATTTTGGCAGAAATTGGTTCATAGATTTTGATATAATCCAGGGAAATATCGCAGAAGGTACATTTGCCCCAATAGCAACCGTGCGCCATTGTCAGCTTGTTCCAGCGCCCGTCACTCCATAGGCTGTGCATTGGGTTGGCCACTTCTATGACGGAGATATATTGATGGAGTTTCAGGTCAGAATAATCCGGCGTTCCGATTTCCGATTGTTTGTAGTCGTGTCTTTTGGAATTATTTTTATAAGTCACTTCGCCATTTTCCAGCAGGAAAGTTCTTTTGAATTCGGCGTCATCATTAGTTTGTTTATCAAGGATATGAGCTGTAACTAATTCCAAAGGTAATTCGCCGTCATCGAGAGTAATAAAATCAAAGAATTCAAAAACCCGGGCATCTTTTAAATCCCGAAGTTCGGTGTTGGGAAAACCACCGCCCATCGCTGTTTTTATCTGAGGATAATGGTCTTTTATATACTTTGCACACCGGAAAGCTGAATAGAGATTACCTGGAAACGGCACCGAAAAGCAAACCATTTTTGGCTGGACAATGTCTAATTTTTCCTTTAGGATTTTTAAAGTGATGTGATCGATGAAAGTTTCCTCGGCATTGATTTTAGAATATAATTCATCAAAAGAATTGGCACTTTTACCCAATCGTTCGGCATACCTGCTGAATCCAAAGTCGGCATCGATATTTTCCACAATATAATCCGATAGATCTTCCAGATAAAGCGTTGCAAGATGTTTGGCCTTGTCCTGCATTCCCATATTCCCGAAAGCAAATTCCATATCATCCAATTGATTGAAGCGGGACGCTTCCGGAAGGAAATTCATGGAACAGATCTGTCTTGCCAGCGTCGGATTCTGATTCTGTAAAAATAGGATAACCTGATCGATTGTCTTGATATATTCTTCCCGAAGCGCAAAAATCCGCTGAGTATTTTCAGAACTGTTTATATGATCATATTGCTTATTGAAAACCTTTTCCAGTCCTTCTTTTGAAAACAACGCCAGGATCACTTCTATCCCCAGATCAATCTGGTAACAGGAAATATTTTTTGTGTTCAGAAAACCTTTGATATAAGCTGTTGCAGGATAGGGTGTATTGAGCTGAGTAAAAGGCGGCGTGATGAGCAGAAGGTCTTTCAAAAGATTATTTTCCGCAAAGTTAAGGTTTATAAATATTATCAGAAACGAATTATTTTTACCTAAATAACAAGTTTAGAATGGTTTTTGCTAATTGAGACTTTCTTACAATATGCATAATTATTTTTTAATTGTTATTAAATAATCTGATTCGTTTGTTTAAGCATTAAAAATATCGCATTATTAAAATATTGTAAGTATTTTTGGATAGTTTAAGAATCTTAAAAACAACAATCAGTATAGTATAAAAATCTATGGTCTTAATTGTCGATGATAACCAGAATAATATATATTCATTAAAAAAGCTGTTAGAGTCCAACGATTTTCAAGTTG
The DNA here is from genome assembly GCF_900142325.1 of Epilithonimonas mollis. Taxonomy (GTDB): domain Bacteria; phylum Bacteroidota; class Bacteroidia; order Flavobacteriales; family Weeksellaceae; genus Epilithonimonas; species Epilithonimonas mollis. The sequence continues at coordinate 158,398 of NZ_FRAM01000004.1, read as the reverse complement.
ATACTGCCGATTCCGGTGACAAAGCACTCGGAAAAGCACTCAAAAATAGTTATTCACTCATCATTCTGGATGTCCAGATGCCAGATATGGATGGTTTTGAAGTGGCGGAAACATTGTCCGGATACAGCAAAACCAAAGATATTCCTATTCTTTTTCTTTCTGCAGTAAATACGGAGAAACGATTCATAACCAAAGGCTATAAATCCGGCGGGATCGATTATGTCACAAAACCCATCGATCCGGATATTCTGATGCTGAAGGTCAGGACTTTTTACAATCTTCAGGAAAACAGCTTGGCATTGAAGAAAACGCAGCAGAACCTGGAAATGGAGGTCAAAGGGCGGCGGGAATCACAAGCAACTATGAAGTCTCAAATCGACCATTTTCATCTGATGCTTGAGGCTTTGCCACAGATTGCATTTACACTCAATCAGAATGGGGAGGTGGATTTTGTGAATTGTAAATGGTATCAGTATTCCGAATCTGAGCAGCAATTCCCGGAAACACATCCCGATGATAAGGATATCAGAACAGAATTCGAAGAATGCAGAAAAAGAGGTAAATCTCTTGAGCTTGAAATCAGAATAAAAAACATCAAAACAAGCCTTTACAGATATCACCTGCTGAGGATGTCGCCTGTTTACGAAGGAGAGACGATCAAAAACTGGGTCGGGACTTTTACGGATATCGATGACCAGAAAAGAATCGAGAAGGAAAAAGATGAATTTCTAAGCATTGCCAGCCACGAACTGAAAACGCCACTTACCAGTATTAAAGCTTATACACAGCTGGTGGAAAGGAAACTAAAACAAAACGAGGAAAACTCAGAATTGGTTTATGTGAAAAAAACGCTGGATCAGATTGAAAAGCTTAACAGCCTTATTACAGATCTGCTGGATGTCTCGAAAATTGAAAACGGAAAACTGAAAATCAATAAAAAACCTGAAAATTTGGAATCAGTCATCCAAATTGCCATTGAAACCATTCTGCATACCAACGGATCTGATGTGAAGATAGAACGTCATGGTGTGAAACCAGATTTTCTGATTCCTTTTGACAGGATAAGGATAGAGCAGGTTCTCATTAATTTTCTGAGTAATGCAATCAAATATTCTCCTAACAATAATCAGATTATTGTAACGACTTTCAGCGATGAAAAAGAAGTACGGATCAGTGTTACGGATTTTGGTATCGGTATTCCGGCGTTCAAGCAGGAATATGTTTTTCATAAATTTTACCGCGTGGAAGAGTCCTCTTTACAATTCCAGGGAATGGGAATCGGTCTCTACATCTGTTCAGAAATTATCAAACAGCATCACGGAACCATTGGTGTTTCCAGCGAAGTCGGAGAAGGTTCCACTTTTTATTTTACACTACCATTAAATTAATCCTTTATGCCAAAGAAAATCATAAGAAATCTGCAGTTTGGCGTTGGCGTATCTCTTCTGATACTGATTGCCAGCTCTATTGCGTCTTACTTGAGTATTCAGAAACAAATGGAAAACAGGGAAAAACTCTCTGTAAGCCGAAGATCTATAACAGCGGTGAAAGATGTTCTGGTAGCTCTTCTGGATGCTGAAACAGGTAACAGAGGCTATCAGCTTACCGGAAAGGAAAGTTTTCTTGAGCCTTATAACCGGAGTGTCGAAGAATTTCCAAAAGCAATTGAAAGAGCAAAATCTTTGGATATCAATGATAAATCACAACTGCAACGGCTGGATGAGCTGGAAGAAAATATTAAAAATAATTTCAGCAATCTGAAGCAGTTTGTTGATAACAGACATAGAGGAGTTCCAATGACCCAGGAGCAGATCCAGATGAGCAAAGTCTATATGGATAACTGCAGAAAAATTGTTAATGATTTTGTAAAGCATGAAGAGAAACTTCTTGATATCAAAAACAAAGATCTTATAAGTTCTTCCAGTACTACTGTTCTTTTCATCATGTTCTCTGCCATAGCAGCAATTATTGTTACCATATTTTTTTACAGAAAAATGCGTGCTGATCTTATCAGAAGGGATAAGCTGGAGAAAGAACTTACGGCAAAAGACCTAGAGATCAGCCGTCGTGTGAATGCTATCAAAGAAATTGCAAACAGAGTAGCCAACGGTGATTACAGCCAAAAGGCAGTAGATAATTCTCAGGATGATCTGGGCGATCTAGTGGAATCTCTCAACCATATGACGGATTCTCTTAAGAAATCATTTGATAAGATTAACAGCAGCGAATGGCGACAGTCCGGACTTGTTTTGCTTAATGAATCCCTTGTAGGCAATAAATCGGTTAAGGAAGTCAGCAACGAATCTCTTAATCATTTTATAGATTATGGAAACTGCATCAACGGTGCTTTGTACCTGAACGATGACGGAAGATTGAAACTGAATGCAGCTTACGGACTGGAAGATCGCATGAAAAAGAGCTTCGAGCCAGGCGAAGGAATGGTGGGCCAGGTTTATATAGAAAAGAAAATTAAAGTATTTAATAATATCAACGATACTGATTTTGCAGTTTCTTTTGCCAGCAGCAAGGTTAAAGTTAATAGTATTTTATTGCTTCCGATCATTTTTGGAGATCAGAATTACGGGGTTGTTGAGTTGACTTCTATAGAAGATTTCAGTGAAGATAAAATTGATTATTTTACGGAAGGTTGCCGTAATATAGCGGTCGCACTAGGCGCGGCAAAAGGGAGAGAACAGGAGCAGCGTCTATTGGAAGAAACCCAGACTCAGGCTGAAGAATTGCAGGTACAGCATTCAGAATTGGAAAACCTGAATACCGAGCTGGAAGCACAGACACAAAAGCTTCAAGCTTCCGAAGAAGAGCTAAAAGTCCAGCAGGAAGAACTCATGCAGACCAATTCTGAATTAGAGGAACGATCCAAATTGCTGGAAGAGAAAAATATACTGATTGCCGAACGCAATGCAGAGATACAAAGGAAAGTCGAGGAACTCGCATTAAGCACAAAATATAAATCAGAATTCCTGGCGAATATGTCGCATGAGTTGCGGACACCACTTAATTCCATATTGTTGCTTTCAAGACTGATGGCAGAGAATCCCGATGAGAATCTCAATGAAGACCAGATAGAATCGGCAAAAGTTATTCAGAGTTCCGGAACCAGTTTACTGACTTTAATTGATGAGATTCTGGATCTTGCCAAGATAGAATCCGGAAAGATGACTCTGGAACATCAGAACATTTTGTTGAGCAACGTTGTAAAAGACCTGAAAAATCTTTTCGATCCTGTGATCAAGCAGAAAGAACTTCAGTTTATAATTAGTATTGATGAAGATGTCAAAGCTAATATAGAAACTGACAGGCTGCGACTGGATCAGGTTTTGAGAAACCTTTTGTCCAATGCGATCAAGTTCACTTCGGAAGGAGACATCACTCTAAGCATTAAAAATGATGCTAAGAAAAAAGACTTTATTGTTTTCTCAGTAAAAGATACAGGAATAGGAATCCCAAGCGATAAACAGAGCGTAATTTTCGAAGCGTTCCAACAGGCTGACGGGTCTACAAGAAGGAAATTTGGCGGTACAGGATTGGGATTATCAATCAGCCGGGAAATTGCAAGATTACTTGGCGGTGAACTGACGCTTACCAGCAAGGTTGATGAAGGCAGCGAGTTTTGTCTGATCATTCCATCATTCAAAAAAGATGAAAACGAAGTCATAGAAACAGATAAGGATCTGGTTGAGATCATCAAAGATGATACAGAAATTATCCAGAATCTTTTGTCGGATAAAGTTTCACCATTAACTGTTTTGGAGATTCCTGATGATGTAGATGATGACAGGGATTCTATCAATGATAATGATAAGGTGATTCTTATTGTAGAAGATGATACTAATTTTGCCAAAGCTCTTTTGAAATATGCACGCCTTCAGGATTATAAAGGTGTCGTGGTTGTGAGAGGTGATCTTGCTCTGTCTGCAGCTTTGCAATATCATCCTTCTGCCGTGTTGCTGGATATTCAGCTGCCTGTAAAGGATGGATGGCAAGTCATGGATGAACTCAAATCCACATCGGCTACAAGACATATTCCGGTTCATATGATGTCATCAATGCGCGCCAAACAGGAAAGTCTGATGAAGGGTGCAGTCGATTTTATTAATAAACCGGTTGCACTGGATGAGATCAATAATGTATTCAGAAAGATCGAGGAAACCATCAGAAAATCATCTCAGAAAGTTCTGATTGTGGAAGAAAATGCTAGACATGCATCGGCTTTGTCTTACTTTTTAAGCAATTATGATATTGCACTTTCGGTGGAGAATAACGTTGAGGACAGTGTTCAGGCCTTATATTCTGACAAAGTGGATTGTGTGATCCTTGACATCGGTGCTTTCCGGGGGAAAGAATTTGAAATCGTGGAATCCATCAAAAGCAATGAAGGTTTGGAAAATCTTCCTATCATTATCTTTACGGAACACAGCTTGTCCACTTCAGAAGAACTGAAGATCAAGCAATATGCAGATTCTATAGTTGTAAAAACAGCTCATTCTTATCAGAGAATTCTGGATGAAGTTGGGCTTTTCCTGCACCTTGTGGAAGAAAAAAATAACTCCGAAGAAACAAAAAGTAAAACACTTGGCTCTCTGACGGAAGTTCTGAGCGGAAAAAAGATCTTAATTACTGATGATGATGCCCGAAATATTTTCTCATTGACAAAAGCATTGGAAAAATATAAAGTTGAAGTCATCCTCGCAATGGATGGAAAGCAGGCTCTGGAACAGATCAATAAAAATCCGGAAATAGATGTGGTTCTAATGGATATGATGATGCCGGAAATGGACGGTTACGAGACGATCCGCGAAATCAGGAAAATGCCAAAATACAAAAAATTACCGATCATTGCTGTCACGGCAAAATCTATGATGGGAGACCGTGAAAAATGCATAACAGCAGGTGCGTCTGATTATATTTCCAAACCTGTGGATATCGACCAGCTTTTGTCACTATTACGCGTCTGGTTATATGAAAGTTAATATGAAAAAGAAAATACTGATCGTGGATGACGATCCGAGGAACATATTTGCGCTGAAACTTACACTGAAGTCGAAAGGTTATCCGGTAGAAAGTTCTGTTTCCGGCAAGGAAGCTATTTCGGTATTAAAAAATAATGAAGACATAAAAGTGGTCCTGATGGATATGATGATGCCGGATATGGATGGTTACCAAACAATTAAAATCATAAGAGAAACGGAATCAATAAAGAATAGTACAGTTCTAGCAGTAACAGCACAAGCCATGCCCGAAGACCGTGAAAAATGCCTGAATGCCGGTGCAGATGACTATGTAACCAAACCAATCAACGTAGATGTTTTAATAAGTTTAATTGAAAAATTATCATGATGTTAGAGTCGGGTATTATAAAAGATGAAGAAGTAGAGTATCTGATCAGAGATGTTTATGAATTGTATGGATATGATTTCTCTATGTACAGTCGTGCTTCATTTAAAAGACGGGTAAACCGAATCTGTCTGATCGATAAATTTGCAAGTTTTGCGGAACTGCGATACACTTTAATCAATGATCCGGACTATCTCAAACGATTCATAGAAGAAGTTACAGTGAATGTTACTGAGATGTTTCGTGATCCTTTTTTCTTCAAAGCACTAAGAGAAAACATACTTCCACAATTGGGAACGTATCCTTTGATAAGGGTTTGGGTGGCGGGCTGTTCTACTGGCGAGGAAGCTTATTCCATGGCAATAATGCTGAAAGAGGCCGGATTATACCAAAAATCTCTGATCTATGCCACGGATATCAATCCATCCGTTTTGGAAACCGCCCGTGCTGGGATTTTCCCAATTAGCCAGATGAAGGTTTATTCAGAAAATTATATTCAGTCCGGCGGCAAACAGGATTTTTCGGATTATTATACGGCCAATTATGACAGTGCAAAATTCGATACAAATCTGAAAGAAAAATTGATCCTTTCTACACATAATCTGGTATCCGACAGTTCTTTCAATAGTTTCCAGCTGATAATCTGCCGGAATGTACTGATTTATTTTGATAAAGCTTTGCAGGAAAGAGTTTTTCAATTATTTGACGACAGTCTGGAAAATCTTGGATTTCTGGGTTTGGGTTCCAAAGAAACACTAAGGTTTTCAAATCTTGGTAAACATTATCAGCAGGTAACAGATCAAAAAATCTGGAAAAAAGCGGCACATAATTGATATGGATAACAACAGTACAGAATTGGTGATTATTGGAGGATCTGCAGGGAGTTTACAGGTTATTTTGGAACTTGTACGACATCTCGATGCGGAACTTGATTTCCCAATCGTTCTTGTTGTTCACCGAAAGGCACAGTCAATAAGTATTCTGCAGACGCTACTGCAGCAATTCTCTACAAAGAAAGTTATCGAAATAGAAGACAAGACCGAAATCGAAAATAATATAATCTACATTGCACCGGCGGATTACCATCTTTTATTTGATTCCAAAGTGAATGTTTCTCTTGACCGATCGGAGAAGTATCATTTTTCCCGGCCTTCTATTGATATTGCGTTTTCATCAGCATCAGAAGTTTATCAGAAAAATGTTTTAGCAATCTTACTTTCCGGAGCAAATGCTGACGGCATCGATAGTTTACAATTTATAAAGAAAAATGGTGGACAAGTCTGGATCCAGGATCCTGAAACAGCAGAAGTTGATTATATGCCGAGACAAGCTGTAGAACAGGTCGATTATGATTTGCTTATCACTCCGGAAAATCTGTACCAACATATCAACCAACTAAATAAATAGGAAAGAAATAGACTTAATTAAATATATATGGACAAGAAAAAAATATTAATTTTTGATGATGACACCACTTTGCTGGAGCTTATATCAATTATCTTCGAAGATGGTGGCTATGAGGTTGACATCTCACAAACCTCGCACAATATTCTGGAAAAAGTCTCAGAATTCCATCCGGATATTATCCTGATGGACAATTGGATTCCAAATATCGGAGGTATAGAAGCAACTAAGCTTCTAAAAAGTAAAGAAGAGTTCCGCAACATCCCGGTGATCTATGTTACCGCAAATAACGATATTGAAGCTTTGGCAGCAAGTGCAAAAGCAGATGACTATGTTGCAAAACCTTTTGATCTGGATGATCTTGAACGCAAAGTTGCAAAATATATCAAATAAATTTGTAGCCTCACCAGGAATCGAACCTGGATCTAAAGTTTAGGAAACTTCTATTCTATCCGTTGAACTATGAGGCCTATGAAAATTATTGTCAAAAGTAATCAATTTTCGTAGGTCTCAAAAGTTCCGTCGTCAAAGAAAAACACAATTCTGCGTATTTTTTTTGAGAAAGAATCTTGTCTTTTTGAAAAATTCTCTAATGGCTGAGAATTGTTTATTTTATTTTCCTCTGTTGATTGTACTGGAATAACTGATTCTCGCGCTGTTTCCTTTTCTAATTTATTATCTGTTTCGGAATGACCGAATTGATCATCATTGATAAGAGAGAACAAATCCGGCAAGCTTTTTTTGACCGACTTTTTTTCTTCCGTTTCAGTAATTTCTCTTTCTTCTACTAATTCTTTGTTTTGCAACATTTCGCCTGTGCCAGTGATTAGCCAGTTCCATTCAATATCCGGAAATTTCGATTTGATTTTAGTGATGAAATCAAGGGAAGGTCTATTTCTGCCGGATAAAATGTGAGATATGCTGGAACGCTGTACACCAATTTCCTCAGCAAACTCAGCAGGAGAAAACTCCGAATATTCGATAACTTTTGTAATTCTGTCATTAAATTCCATATTACAAATGTAATAATAAAAAACACAACGTGAGTTACATTTGTAACCCTTCGATATTTACTTTTGTAAATGAACTCTAAATGACATATTTGTTTTATAAACATAACTTATTCAGTAAGTTACATATTTAATGTGAATAAATTGCTCAAAAAGAAGTTATCAGCAATTGTTTATTTTGCTGACTATTCATTTTATTCAATATTTAATAAAACACAAAAAAACCGCTTTATTTAGCGGTTTATAATATTTAATTATGAAAGAATCCTAAGCTTTTTTTGCCTTTTTTTCTGGAAAGAGTAGGGAAGTTCCGATACTTATTAGTAGTATTGACATAATAACAATCAGAGATTCAGAGGTTCCAAAGCCAATAGCTTCCAGGTAATGATGAAATACCATTTTCAAACCGATAAATGCGAGGAGTGCTGCCAGACCAATTTTCAGGAATCTGAATTTATCCACAATTCCTGCCAGTAAAAAGAACATAGATCGCAGACCTATAATTGCAAAAATATTGGAAAAGAAAACAATATAAGGATCTTTAGTAATAGAAAAAATAGCAGGAATACTGTCTACTGCGAATATCAGATCCGTGGCTTCTACTATAATCAAAACAAGAAAAAGCGGTGTCATTTTCTTTATTCCGTCCACTACCACAAAGAACTTATTTCCGACGAACTGGTTGTGAACTTTGAAATGCTTTTGCGCAAACTTAACAATTGGATGATGTTGCGGATCAATTTCCTCATCCTTGTTCCTGTCAATAAACATCTTTATTCCTGTATATATAAGGAAAGCACCAAAAACATACATAATCCATTCGAATTTCTGTATCAATGCAGCACCTATAAATATAAACAGAAAACGCATTACTATGGCACCGAAAATTCCCCAAAATAAAACTCTGTGATAATTTCTTGGTGCGACGCCAAATCCGCTGAAAACCAATAAGATTACGAAGATATTATCGACAGAAAGGGCATATTCTACAAGATAACCAGTCAGGAACTCCAATCCAAGGTTTTTATCATATAACATGATGGAGTGTTCTAGATTGTCAGGATTCACCTGGATAGGATGTTTATGCTTAGCGACTATTTCCTGAAGGCGGTCTACGGTATCTATATTATGAATATGATGGCCATAATAGGTGAGTAGGATATAAAACCCCATAGATAGTAATACTATAAAGAAACTCATCAGTCCGGCTTGCTTCAGCGAGACGGGCGCATCTTTTTTACTGAATAAACCAAGATCCAACAAAAGGATAATAACGATAAAAAGAATAAATCCTGAAAGGAATAGTAACTCGTTGCTCATTGTTTAAAATAATAGCAAAAATAGGGAATTAATTGTGATATAAGTGGTTTTACATTTGTAAATAACTATTAAAAACAGCTACAATTATGTTTAACCGATCGATAAACAAATTGTTGATTAACCTATAATATACACTTAAAGCAAATTTAAAAATTAACTTTATTTAAAAGTCATAATTAATTGATATTTAATTAATTAACTGTTTGATTTAAAAATAATTCATTCCACAAAATAATCAACAGACAGATTGACATTTGTTACTGTTTGATAATTTTACAAATGTAACAATGGATATTTGACATTAAATGTTATTTTTGTTGCAAATCAACTCATATAAAAATGAATTTCAGTTTCCCATATTTTAAAAATGTAAACTTCCCAGACCGCTATATTTTGCCTGAAAAATTATTTTCTTACCTACAGACCAATTTCAGCGATTATATAAAAGAGGTAGGTAAATCAAGTCTTGGAAAGCCGATCTACATGATGACACTGGGAACCGGACCAACAAAAATCGCAGCCTGGTCCCAGATGCATGGGAATGAATCAACTGCGACACTTGCCATGCTCGATCTGCTGGTTATATTTGAAAAACATCCGGAGCTGAAAGACAAATTGTTTAATTCTATTCAGCTGGATTTTATTTTTATGCTTAATCCTGACGGTTCCGAACAATGGACCAGGCGAAATGCTTTTGATATCGATATCAACCGTGATTTTCTCAGAAGTTCCAGTACAGAAATGAAAATCCTTAAATCAATTGTATTCAATGGCAATTACAGCTATCTGCTGAATCTGCATGATCAGAGAACTATTTTTACTACTGATGGCGTTCATCCTGCAACGTTATCTTTCCTGGCTCCATCAGAAAGTACAGAAAGAGAAATTACAGAAAACAGAAAGAAAAGCATGGCTGTAATTGCCGGGATATATTTGCATATGAAACAAATCCTTCCGCAAAGAATTGCAAAATACACCGATGAATTTTATCCGACTTCTACGGGGGATAATTTTATGAAAGCCGGGATTCCGTCTGTTTTATTTGAAGGTGGGTTTTATGAAAATGATATAGCGAGAGAAAAAACAAGAGAATTTTATACACAGGCTTTATATTTTGCTTTGAAAGCGATGTCAGTTTTAAAAGGCGATACCTACAGCTACGAAACATATCTCGATATTCCCCAGAACAAAGAATCTCACTTTGATTTGATTTACAGAAATGTAAAACTTAACACAGACTTTGAATGCATACTTGATATTGCAGTTCAATACAGAGAAATTCTTGACGAAAATAAAAATCTTACTTATCAACCAATTGTTGTTGAAGTCGGTGATCTTAATCATAAAAAAGGCTGGACAGAAATTGACTGTAGCGATAAAAGATTTGTATCGGTTAAAAAATTTCCTAAACTGGACGCTTTAATGGATTTCAGCTTTGAATAAATATTTAAAATGCTTTTAACTAAACGTAATTAATTCAATGAGTAATCTACAATAAATCAATTGATTAAAACACCTAATTTAACATAATATAAATTATAGGACATTTGTGTTCTTTGTAAACGAGTTTTTATTTTTAATAAAAAACTTTAATTACATGTACCAAATTCAGCCTGTTGATCTTTCAGAGAATTTTAAAATAATTCATGATAAGAAAAAGTATTCATTACTATTTTGTATAGGAAAATCTATACAGTTTACCTCTAAACGTGAGTGTTTTGATTTTATAGGTAAACTTTCTCAATTCTTTTCTGAAACTCTCGCAATCTGCGAGATGACTCACCAAACTATAAATACATATAGTTTCCATATTAAACCATTATCAAAATCTAATTCTGATCTTTATAATCAATATCATGAAAATTCCAAAAGAATTTTTGATTATATCAAAGAATTAAAATTTTATCAAACTGATAAAACAAAGCTTTCAAATGTTTATTTCAAATTCACTCATTTAATCGGTTTAATTCTCGATAATTGCGAGATTCTTAATAAGAAAAATAAAAACTGTGTATTAGCATACTATGCTATAATGCAAAAGCTTTCTAATGCTTTTTATCACACTACTGATAATGCTGAATATTTCTACAGAAATCAATCTTTAACACTTATAAAATAATGCTTTACAACTACGCTATTTCGGATGTGCGTTTCATTTCGCATGGTATTACAGTCCCAAACAAGTTAAAAACAGGTATGATATATCCTGTTTTAGAACTTAACACTAGTACTCTTTACTTCTACTCTATTTGTGGTCAATTCCTAACCCCTATTGGTTATCAAACAGAATTACAACCTTTATTTTCTAACCTAAAAACTAATTAGTTATAAAATGAAAGTTCTTCAAACATGCGCTCTTAAATCATTAGAATACGGTGATTATTTTCAATTCAAAGGACGTGATCAAATGTATGTTTGTATAGGTCGTTTTTCAGACTCGTCTATACATTATCAGAGTACCAACTCAGGACGACGCTATATTTCTAATTGGTGGGATAAAAATCAAAATTCTCCTGTTGAAATTCTTCAATACGGTAACTAAAAAAAAACTCATATCCCCAATCTTTCCAGAATTCTCAAGTATGTACTTGCCTAAAGAATCGGTGCAATCGGAAAAAATTAATCAGGTAGAAAAATGGTAGAATCAGTCGCAAAAGTAAAAAAACGTTCAATCGTGTATTATACACGATTCTCCAGAAAAAAGTATAACGAAAAATCATTAAATAATTTAAAACAAAATTTGAAAACAGATGAAAACAAAATGCTTCAAAAACTTAGAAATCAAAGTGAAATTGAATGTATTAACTCCTACGTCAGTACCTATAAAATGGCTTATGAGCAAACAACTCAAAAACCGCTTAAAACAAAACTGTCAAAACAGCAAGCGTCAAAGATATCCGAAATCACAAACGTTTTTATACAATCATTATTATCACAGTTTAAGCCTCAAAGTGGTTTTAATCAACGATCAGTCACATTTGCTCTTCTTACGTTACCAACACAGAACCAACATGTGTCTGATAAGAAAGTTATTTCGCAACTAGTAAAATTCATTGACGATCTGAAACGGGTAAAGAATTACATAATCTGTCCTGTTACAAAACATCAGACAAAAGATCATGCATTGTCCATTGAAAATTATATTTGGCGTGCTGAAACAACCGAAAATGGTGTAATACATTTTCATATTTTATTTGACAGTTTCATCAATAAAAACGTTTTAAAAAGGGTCTGGAATAACCATTTAGAAAAACTAGGCTTCGAACGCTCATATAATTCTGCTCATATTCATTCTGTAAAGAATCTCCGTGACTTGGGTGCTTATGTTACAAAATACTTAACAAAGGAACCTTTAAGAGATAAGTATAAACACTACACAAAAGATCAGTTAAGGAATATCCCTGATTCAGAAAAATACCGCCGTCCTGTGATTGGAAAAGTTTGGGGATGCTCAAAAGCGGTTTTGAAGCTTAAATATATCGACTTTGTTGAATCAGATCAAGCACACATTGAGGAACTCCGAACCCAAATGAAAGAATACAAATCCGAGAAACTTCCGGATTTTGTATCTGTGTATGTGGGCAATGTAAAAGAATGTTTAAAAAAATGTTCAATAAAGTTACAATCCATGTTTAAAAAATGGCATCAACGCCAGTATGAATTTTTATACAATTACAAATCTATGATAATGGAAAAATCAGATCAGATTATTACCTATGGTAAAAAAGAACTCCACAACATTTACAAATTGTTGGAAAAGCGTAACATATCTTATAATCCGTATAAGAAAGTTATCATAATCCCTACTGATTATGATTTCGAGAAAGACAAAGATTTAATGATTTTAAGAAATCATTTTGGCTACCAGTTTATCAGAGAATTAAATTTTTCATCATGAAAAATAATATAACCTGGTATAACAAAAACTTTCGTTTTGTTTTTAGTCCAAATTCTTTTATAGCTTTTCAAATTGACTGTGAGTTTGATATTATTAACTCAGATCGTTTTTTAGTTGGTGCTCGTCAACTTTATAAATATATTACATGGAAAAACGCAGAAATAGTATTAAAAAGCGCTGAAAATATGAAGACAGATAAAACTACTATTAAATTCAGAAAGTACGGTAAAATAGAAATTTATGTAAAATAACTATGAAAAATCAATCATTTACAATAGATGAATCTTTCAAAGTAAAGATAATAACAGCAAAAGATATTCAATCTTTGTCAGAAGTAAGTTTATCAACTGCAAAGCGAATTTATAAGTCTATAAAAGAAACTTATAATATAAAAAAAGTTACTATGTACTATTACATCAGATATTATTGTCTCGATTAAAAAAGTATCAAAAAGACTCAAAAAGGCTCAAAACGTATCAAAACGTTCAAGCCTTTTTTTTTATGTCTAATCTTTGTCATTTAATTAAACAAATAATAAAATTATGATTCCACAAAATGTCGTTTTAATGGATGTGCAAACTGAAAACTCAATGCGTGGCACGTTTGCAGGTAATGCTTTATCTCATGTTATAGACGTAAAAACTAGGTCTATGGGTGTTATTTTAAATAAGGCGTACAAAACATTATCAAATGTTCAAGTAAAACTTATTTCAACTGATCTTCCTGATAAAGTATTGTATAATCTTTCTGGAAGTTTGTTACAAAAGGTTACTCAAGATAAAATGGATTATCTTTCTCTTTCTTCTGAGCAAAATGCTTTTATTCCTTTTTCTTTAACTGGAAATTTGGACCTCAATGACGATTCGTATATCCAAATAACTATTACTGTTGCTGTTGCTACTGTTATTACTTATGATACTGTTGTTTCTGCTCATGTTGGTTCCTCTCCATTTTTTGTAAAGGAAAGTTCTGGTGTTGAGTTTGATTCTCAGTTTTATAATCAGGTTGTTTTTCCTGCTGGTGCTTTGCCGGATGTTCGTTATAATCATCTTGGAAAATCTGTAAGAATACCGCAATTAGTTACTGCTCAAATGTATGCTGTTTATGGTGTTTCTGTTTTAGGTCTTATTCCTAATACAACTTATACTTTTTCCGAAGAAAGTACATTTTATTTGCTAGAATATTAATCACTAAAATTTAAAAAAAATATGGGTTTTGGTGATGTTTTAACAGGTGGCGGTACTTCCACAACAGGCGGTCAAAGTACTATTAGTTCTTCCCTTTCCGGACTTGCAAATACAATTTTTCCCGGTCTCGGTTCTCTCTTAGGTGGTATTTTAAATGGTTTAAGATGCCTTGGAAATCAGGCTGTAACAAACGCGGATTATAATGCCTGGGAAAATGCTTACGCCGGTTTGATTAACACGGTTGCTGCCGATGGTCAAAGCAATATTTCTGCTATTCAGGGCGCAATGGATGATATAGAGTATTATCTATACAGGTGGGTTAACGTGGATATGCCAAAATTAGTTAATCCGTGCTCGAAAGAGTTGCAAGGTAAATTGATAGAGCTTGCAAAAGCTACTAGGCAAGCGGTTTGGGGTGTATATAACTTGGGTCCTACATATCAAAAGAATATTAACGGATATACAGTAACATGTACTCGATTATTGAGTAGAAAACAAGGCGTATCACCTTCGACTACAACAAATTCTCCAACAAATCCCCCTTACAATCCTCCGGTAACAAATCCTCCTACAAATCCTCCGGTTAATACCAATACAGGAAATACAGGAAGTGGTACAACACAACCGGATATTACGCCTACTACTGGTGTAGGATGGGAAACAGTAGAAACCGAAAACGGTGACGGTACAAAAACCTTAACACAATTTAATAATGGTGTTTTTGTAAAGCAGGTTACAGTACCTTCTTCATTGGCGTCATCTTTAACAGGTGATCCAATTGATATCAATGGAAATATAGGCGGATGGACATTTGGGGTTTCAAACGGACAAAATAACCAAATGATGTATATCCTGGGCGGTCTTGGTGCATTGGCTGCTATATTTATGCTAACAAATAAAAAACGAAAATAAATGTCAACAACAAATTTAATGTCACGCGGTGAGCAAGCTAAAGCTGCCGCAGTTGATCAAACTATTAAAGTAGCTACCACTACTACGCTTGCTCCGGAACTTCCGACAACAACTACAACCAGTTCCACAACATCGATTGTAGATAAAGTAAAAGCTTTTTTCCTTAAACCAATTAGCGCAGGTTCAAAAATTCTTATCTGGCATGTTGCTTTAGGTGCTGTCGTCGCTTTTATTCTATATGTCGAAATGGTCGCAGATCGTAAAAAACAGAGAAAGTTAAAATTTTGGTAACCTCTAAATAATAAATATTATGTCAAGTTTTAGAAATTATAATAATTCTAATAATTCAAATTGGAATTCAAACAGAGGTAACGGTTACAACCGTTCAAATTCTTCCGGTGGCTATGGTCAAAAGAAAAAGCGTTCTGGTGCTAAATTCACCCGTTATGTTAATGGAAAAGGTGACCAAATGTATTTAACAACCGGCTGGAAGGTTACGAAAAACGGTCTTATTTCGATCAAATGTACCACTACAAAAGATTCAAAAGAATCTGATAAAGGTTGGTTTGGTTCTGTCGCTTGCACCTTTGTAAATGTTCAGACAGGTGAGACTAATTTTCATTGGGGAACTATGGAAGCCAAGACCGGCAAAGTAGTAATTGACCGTATGGCTATGGTAATCAATCCAAGGGCTAAAAATGGTGGTTATGCCGGGACGTTTATTAAAAAATAATTATTAACCTAAGTACAATTAAAAAGCGATGAAAAAGTTACTTGACGTTTTCAATTTCTTGAGAAAAAATCTTCCGTTAGTGAAGTACTACGCAAATGCCATCATTCATTTTATCGATATGCTCGATGGTGTACAGGACTGGCAAAAGAATAACCCTCCACCTGAAAAGAAATAATTTTTTTCTTAATTAATAAGTGTTGAAAGCCTAACCCCGTAAGGTTAGGTTTTTCTTAAAAATTAACAATAATAAAATAATAAAATATGTTTCCAATGTTTCTTTTACTCGGTTTTAAATCTGCTGAAGAGTTAGCCGTAATGCTTGGATTAACACAAAATACACTTTTACAGCCTATGAAATATCGTGATTTCGAAATAGATAGACAGGCTTATGATTTAATCTCTTTTTTTGAGGGTTCTAAATTAAATGCTTATAAGGTAAATGGTGAAAAACTTTATACTATTGGTAATGGCTCAACTTTATTGCTATTACCTAATGGTCAAAAATATAGAGGACACGGTAATGTTTTGGCAACTGATACTATTTCTAGTTTGCGTCAAGGTATGGGATTAGTTTCAATGTCTGATCTTGATTTTATGTCTTATTTAATGAAAACCCATATTAAATATAGTCCTAGTTCAAAATATATGATTCGCGCTGTTCCTAATTTAGAAGCTATTAAATTACCTTTTTATCGTGAGTTAGCTATTTCTTTAATTGATGCAAATTATATGAGTGGTTCTATTTTTAGTAGTGTTTCTTTTTCAATTTTTTTATCAGTAATTGCTCAAAATCCAAATAATAGAAAAGTTATTGCAGCTGCATATCTTCAAATGCGTTATAATTATATCCGTACTCTTAACGCTTGGGGTTCTTTAGTCCGTCATGGCTGGATGATTCGACTTTATGCTAATGCTCGTAATATTGAGTTTGGTTTATACGATTATAAAAAAATAGGCGCTTCATTTGGTAGTGAAACGCCCTCTAGTCGTGCTTTAATGATTAAGAAATGTTGGGATGAATATGGTGTTAAGGTAGTTTATTAAAATTTTCATATTCTTTAATTAAATCTTGTTTTGAAAATGTTAAAATAATTTCTCTATCATTTCCATGCCAGTTTTCGTAAACAAATAATACTTTATTTAAAAATTCTTTTGAGTTTTTGTTACTAAAACCAATTGCTTTTTTATAGTTGTGTTTTTCTCCGTCAAATATTTGTTTATAAGTAAACTTAAATTGAGATATAGGAATTTTTAATTTTTTTCTAACATCAGAATTTTTAAATGCTATTAATGCTTCTTTTTTGTTAACGTCTTTAGATTGACTAAGTGTTAAAATCGGTATAATTAATAAAATTAAAAGTAAATTTTTCATTTTTATGGTCTTAGATTTAGTATAAAATTACAGTCTTTTGTATCTGTCTCGTTGCTTAATAATCCTGTTTTCTTTGTTATAAATGTCATGTTTTTATAAAGAATTCCTTTCTTATAATTTAAACATCTTGCAACTTCGGTTACATATTCTTTAGGTATTGAATTTTTATCATTTTTTATATCTGTTGTAATTGCTTTTAATACTTCATCTGAATAATCTGCTTCCATATTCATTTGTTGAGGATAAAATCTTTGACCTATTGTTAAAAGTGATTCACATTGTAATTTAATTTTTTGTTTGCATTCATCACAATTATCCCAAGGATTTGATTTAACTGTGTTATTAAAAATTCTCATTGTATTAAAATTATATCCAAATGCATATTTTATACATTTTCCATATAATACTACTTTATCTGGTTCATACTTAAAATTGTTGTGGGCATTTGTTAATAAAACTTTTTCTCTTAAGTCTTGAAAGTAAAAATCTTTAGACTGAGAAAAACCGATAGTAAAAGCCGAAAGGCTAAAAAGTAATAATAATTTTTTCATGATTAAAAAGTTAAAAATTTGTTAAAATAACTAATTCAAATAATATTCCAAATGTATAAAAATAGACGTTCAGTCAAAAAAAATAATTCATCTTCATCCTCTGCCGACTGGCAGGGGTTGATCTACTACTCTATTATAGGGGTTTTACTCTATATTGGATTTATGGCCATCCGTTCATTATCCTTAGGAACTGGTAACAAATCAAGTTTTGCAGATTGGTTCAAATCAATCTTTGATATCTTTTCAGCCGGAACCGGCTTTGGTGATTCTGATCAAACTGTCAAAGGAAATGATAACTCGGGTTTTGAAGATACCGTAGATCAGCAAGGAAACGGACAGGATTTGTACTCTGGTACAATTAGAGATTATGAGTATTTCAAAGCAAACGAATACTTTGGAAACTATCCACGGCCAACCAATGGAACTTATATCGCAAATTATGATAGATTAATGCGTGACCTCGATTTAATAAGATTAAATTATGGTTCTGCTGTTAAGATATCCTCCGGGTATTTAGCTTCCGATATCGCAATTTTCAAAGAATGTAAAGGCGCACATATAAAACCCTCAAACGGAAATAATGAAGCTTTAAACAAAGTTGTTGTTGCTCTTAGAAATTCCGGACAACTAAAGGGAAGTTCTGTTTATTTCCCTGATACTGGCGAAACTCGCTATTATATTAAATAACCTCAAATCAAATAAACAATGAAAAATATCACTAAAAAAGATTTAATAATCTTCGCTTGCCTTGCATTTGTATTTTACAAACTAAACGGCATTAAGTTTAATGTACAGGGAAAAAGTCCAGACTGTGGATGTCAATAATATGGAAGCTTTAATTAAGTTTGTAAACTCTCACCCTTTGAGTACAACCTTTGCAATGGTATCTCCAATGGCTATTCCTCCGCAATACCATTTAGTGTTTGCTCAATTGCTTTTACAGGTTGGTATTTTCGGGATTGAATGGCTTTATAAAAAGTTGAGGGTTAAAGCTAGAAAAGCCGACTATGAACAGTCATTTGATGAGTATCTAAATGATAAAGACCCTACCGAAAAAAGGTAAATGAAATGGAAAATATTTGGAAAAATAAGAACGATTATTCTATTATCGTATTTGATCAACAAAATAATCAGATATGTAAAATTGAGTATTGCGACAATCTATACAAAGCTAGTATTTGGCTCAACAATTCAAAATATAGAGATTGGTCCTACTTTAATTGCTATAATCGACGTTCTCAAAACTTCCTAAAAAGATATCATAAAGGACAATTTATCCCTGCCAAGCCTCGTTAATCGGGGCTTTTTGCATTTTTTTTTTTTTATCTTTTTGAATAATAATTTTTTATACATTTACACCTGTAAACACTCATTTACAAAACAACACACTTTTTAAAAGTTGTTAACATTGGATTAAAATTCTAAAAATCAATCTATTACTATTTAACAATTTATAAATTATAGGACTTTTTATAATTACAATATTTATTCTTTTGTTATGCTCTAATCCATGAGATTTTGGTATAATATTTTCTCATTAGTTATTATTCAAAATAAACTGATATGAAAAAGCTTTTTTTTATTTTATTAACGATTTCACTTGTTATGTCCTGTGAAAAAAATGATGGAAAACAAATGAACGTTGAAAACAGAAAACCCGACACACTGGCGATTCATGATCATGAGAAAAATGTGATTGAAAATAAGGAAAATACAGATTACTGCTATCTGAATGTAATTGGAAAAGATTCTCTGATGATGAAATATAAAATTACAAACGGAAATGTGTCCGGTAAACTAATTTACAAAAATTTTGAAAAAGACTCATCCACAGGTGATATAAGCGGAAAAATATCAGGTGATACTTTGAAACTCAACTATAAATTCGCTTCTGAAGGTATGATCAGTGAACAGGAAGTTTATTTTCTCCAAGACAGCGGCGTTTTACTGGAAGGTATTGGCGAATATTCTGATAACAGCTCTTCCCAGCAAAAATATCTATCAGGGAAATCCGTTAATTATTCTAAAGGTCGCAGATTGGCACCGGCTGACTGCAATGTGATAAAATAGAAACAGCAGCGAAAGCTGCTGTTCTAAAAAACCCTTAAATATATAATCTGTAAAGAATTATAATTGGTTAATCATTGATCATCTCTGAATTTGTATATTCTGACATAATCAATTAAAAATTTTTGTGGATATATGCTGGAATCCAAACCTTCTTTCCCACCCCATGTTCCGCCAACAGCCTGATTTAGTATCAGGTAAAAAGGACTGTCAAATGGCCATGCATCTTTACCTTCTTCTGATTTAGTATAAGTGAAATATTTTATATTATCAACGTATATGTCAATCTTTTGCGGTGTCCAGTCGGCTCTGTAAATGTGAAATTTCTGCGTTGCATCTTTCACAAATATGGTATCTGTTTTCTGAGTGCCCAGGACATGGTTATACTTTTTCGTATGAACAGATGCATGGATAAAACCTTCGTTGTAGCCAACATGTTCCATAATATCGATTTCGCCGTCGTCCGGCCATTCTTTCATATTGTCACTCAGCATCCATATTGCAGGCCAGGTTCCCTTTCCTTTTGGTAATTTTGCACGGACTTCTATACTTCCATACTGGAAAGGAAATGTTTTTTTTGTAATTAGTTTTGCTGAAGTATAATCATTTTTTTTCCATTTTTCTTTTCTGGCTTCGATGATAAGATGACCGTCTTCTACCCTTGCATTTTCTCTACGCTCTTTGGTATAAAACTGAAGTTCATTGTTTCCGAAACCATGCCCTCCGGTTTCCAATGTCCATTTGGTATCATCAATCTCAGGTTTTGAGAATTCGTCCTGCCAGATCAGAACACGATTATCTTTTATACTCGAACAGGAAATTGAAACAGATAATATAAGGCTGCAAAGAATCGGGAAATAAATTTTCATTATTAAAAATGTTTAAAAGACAAATGTAGCTACAGTTTTAGCATTAATCAGAGTGGCAGCATTTTTATTATTGTACCTGATATTGAAATTTTCAATATTATCACCTTCATTCAGAACTATTAATGCAACTTTTCCGTCCGGTCTCAAGAATGCAACCGAACTAAGATTTCCGGGCTGTGTAGAGGCAATTCTCTGAGAACCCTGTGGAACGAATTTGGAAGCCTGAGCGATGATATAATAAGCCACATTTTTTGTGAATGTCCCGCTGGAATTAATGGTAACAGCTCCCTTGCATTCTGTACAACCGCCTGTTGTATGAGGATTGAATGAAGCATCATTAGCAAGATTCCATTCCAGAGCCACCTTACTCCAGTTTCTTGTGGAACCGATGATTACATTTTTGATATGCCAGATAAGGTCACCTGCGAAAGATGAATTGGAACCTGTCCATTGTTCTGTGAAGTAAAGATTCTTATCAGGATAAGCCAAATGAACATTGCTGAGAACATTTATATTTCCTGCATATAGATGGAATGCTGAGCCATCGACATATTTTGCAGCTTCAGGATCTGCAAGGATATCCATTGGATAATCTGGCTTGTCGCAGTTATGATCGTAAAGGATGATTTTTGTGTTGATATTTGCTGTTTTAAAAGCAGGTCCTAGATGATTTTTGATAAATTCTCCCTGTTGCGCAGAAGTCATGTACATACTGGGATTATTTCCAGGATGCAAAGGCTCGTTCTGAGGAGTAATCGCATCAATTGTGATACCTTGAGCTTTCATACCTTGAATATATTTAACAAAATATTGGGCATAAACACTGTAATATTCAGGCTTAAGACTTCCGCCTATACTACTTCCGTTATCTTTCATCCAGACCGGAGGCGACCATGGCGTAGCAATGATTTTGATACTTGGATTGATAGTCAGAATCTTTTTTAGCATATCGATGACAGCCTGATCTTTTGACATAGAAAAATTTGCTAAAGTCAAATCAGTCTGGCCAGCTGGTAGATCATTATAAGAAAAAACATCTGAGTTAAGATCAGACGCGCCAATGCTCAGTCTCAGATAACTCACACCGATAGAATTTTCCTTGTCAGAAAAAAGATCCTGTAACAGTTCTTCTTTTTTAGTAGCAGATAATTGATTGATTACCTGTACACTCCCACCTGTCAATGTATAACCGAACCCATCAATAGTCTGGAATTTTTGTCCCAAGTCAATATCAATAGTCTGATAATTATTGGAAGCGTTTTTGAAAAAAATATCAGGTTGTTTCTGAAGTTTTGCAGTTTCATCAGCTTTGGTGATCCAGACACTTGCCGCGGCGTAATTGCTGTTGTCTTCTCCATTATTTTCAGGATTGCCTGTCTGGTCATCCACACTATTGCTCTGACAAAATAAAAGAGAGAAAAAGCTCACACCAACAAAGAATAATTTGTTTGGAAAAATTTTATTATTGTACATTTTTATTAGATTTTTAGGAAATATTCTTTAAAGATTTAAGGAAAATTGTTTTGAAATCTTGGTTTCACCACAGCTTTCTTAAAAGTTACAATATTTCGTATTAAAAAAGAAAAATGAAAGAGGCTATTACACCCCTTTCACCCTAAGAATATGATAAGAAAAAATTAGTTCACACCTCGGAATTCTACACTGGTAATAGAAATTCCGTCCTTCATATCATTACCACCGGATCTGATGGCAAAATATGCTGTACCTGTTTTAGTGGCTGTGAAAATACCTTCAGGATTATTAGCATTCTTGGATCCGACAACAGATATCTTTGCTTTATCAAAAGGGTCTTTGCCACTTCCTGCCCAGGTATTTATACCTCTTAACCAAGTAGAATCATTTCCGTCACCAGTATAATCTTCATTTGCAGTTGGTTTTTTATAACCGACGTAGATTTCAAACCAGGAATCTGATACACCGGATTTTGAACTTACGATAGCATCAGCCTGGTATTTTGTGCCTTCAACTACTTCTACAGCCTGATACATAACATTTCTGTTCCATCCAGACGATGTAAAAGTTGCACTCTCAGTTCCCCAAGTCCAAAGAGCTGTGCTAGACGGATTTGGAAATGTTAAAGTCCACATAGCAACATCAGCTGCATCTGCGAATTTACCACCTTTAATAAGGTTTCCAGCCTTTGGATCCCGTACAGGCACTGTAATGGTCTGGCTGGCTGTTCCGCCAACAATACCACCTTGTCCGATAATCTGATGCTTGATTTCATATTTTCCTTCATCGGGTAAGAAAATGTCATAAACATTTGGACCGGGAGAAAATGTTCCGATATTCAGATCCCATTTTGACTGAATGTAATTATTATTCGATGCCGTTAACCTATAATGGTTTTCAGATGTCTTTGTTACTGTGAAAGATGCATCTGAGTTGGTCGGAGTAAGTCCGTTTCCATCGCTGTCTATTGTATCTGGTATACAAGATGAAGTTGTTATTGCAAACGAAAGAACGAGTAATAACTTATTGTTAAATATTTTTGTTTTCATAAATCTATGCTTATTAGTAATTCTGATTTTGCTTTAAAGCTGTATTCAATAGCTCTGCATAAGGAATTGGTAAAACTTCATTTTTGTTAGTTACAAATCCTTTAGATGATAAAGCAGAAGGAGCATCTCCCCATCTTACCAGATCAAACCATCTGTGGCCTTCGCCGGCCAATTCTTTTCTACGTTCATCTTTTATTGCCTGCATACTAACCGGCACTGATGGAAGTCCGACCCTTGCTCTAACAGCATCAAGTAATGCTTGTGCCCTTGTACCTGTTCCTCCTAAGGATTCTGCTTCCATAAGATAACTATCTGCTAAGCGTATTACTATGTAATTCTGTCTAAAATTAAGTTCCATTGAACCAGGAAGATCAGATACTCCTTTTCTGAAAGGTGCATATTTTTTGAGAAAATAACCTGTATCAGCATAAGCTGGCGAATACGTTATTTTACCATCAGTTTGTAACTGTTTTGCATTTAGTATAGTAATATCTGCTCTCGGATCATTCTGCATAAAATTAAAAAGATTTTCACTTACCGTATTAAATGCCCATCCAGATACTATATCAGGTGCATTACTACCCGAAGCCAAATTGTATGATCTTGGACCTGTCATTATACAAATAGAGTTACCTTCATCTTTACCTTGACCCCAAAAACTCCAGTCTGACATACCTGCATTAGTATACACCGCTTCAAGTATTGATTCACTGGTAAACTTATTATACTCATATTTACCTGGAGATACCTCAGAAAGTTCAAAAAGTTTATTATAATTGTCTACTAATTTGTAACCATATTGACTGGTCTGTCCAGGTGTACCATTCACTTGTGCAAATTGAGCCGCTGCTTCTGTATTCTTTTTGTCGTACAAATAGATTTTTCCAAGTATTGCTCTGGCTGCTCCTTGGGTAATTCTACCATTCTCAGCACCTCCTACAGTCATTGGCAAATCATTTACTACTGCTAGGATATCATTTTCAATTTGATTATAAACCTCCTGCTTAGGTGTTTGAGGTATGTTCCAGTAATCATCGTTCGAGCTAATTCTCTTTAAAATGAGTGGAACATTCCCAAACATCTTAACAAGTTCAAAATAGTATAGTGACCTTAAAACTGTTACTTCCGCTATAATTCGTTTCTTAAAATTTTCGGAAACAGGAGCATCAGGCATTCTCTCTAAAACCCAATTGGCATTAGCCACACCTTGATAAAAATCTTTCCAGTAGCTAGCAGGCATAATGATAGGATTAATAGTATAATTATTAAATCCTTGGATGCCGGCACCATCTGTTGAACTACCCCCACCAGCATAAAAATCATCAGAGCCAGCGTTAAAAAATGTTACCATATTCTCGAATCCACCAGCATATTTTTTCATTTTATCGTACACAGATGCTGTTGCGCTAAGACACTGATCTTCTGTCTTGAAATAATTAACATCATCGAATGAGCCTATGTTTTCTACATCGCCAATGTAATCCCCTGTACAATTTATACTTCCAAGACTTAAACCTGTAAGCATAATGACCGAGAAAGTCTTAGATATAATTCTTTTATTTTTCATTGTTTTCTAAATTTAAAATTGAATGTTTGCACCAAATAAAAATGTTCTTGCCTGTGGATAATATGCTCTGTCTATTCCATACTCATTACCACCTGCAATTTCAGGATCGTATCCAGTGTATTTTGTGAATGTGAAAAGGTTTTCACCAGTAACAAAAATCCTGACTTTATTAGCTCCGAACTTTGTAGTAACATCCTTCGGAATTGTATACCCTAATGAAACTAATTTAATTCTCATATAATCTCCTTTCTGTAGATAATATTTTGACATTTTTGTGTAATTTCCATTCGGGTCATTACGAGTAAGTCTCGGATTATCATTGGTAGAACCTTCTCCTGTCCATCTATTAAGAATTGCCGTCTGATAATTAGCGTCCAGCATATCCAATCTTCTAAGTCCCTGAAGTAGCATATTGCCACCCTGTCCTTGTGCGAATACTATT
Source organism: Epilithonimonas mollis (assembly GCF_900142325.1). Classification (GTDB taxonomy): domain Bacteria; phylum Bacteroidota; class Bacteroidia; order Flavobacteriales; family Weeksellaceae; genus Epilithonimonas; species Epilithonimonas mollis. The sequence continues at coordinate 133,189 of NZ_FRAM01000004.1, read as the reverse complement.
AAATCAAAGTCTTTGTAATTCATATTTAACGTAAATCCATAGGTGAATTTAGGAAGAGAACTTCCAATATCTACCATATCATCTTGAGTTATTTTCCCATCTCCGTTATTATCTTGCCAAATGAAATCTCCTGGTTTTGCATTTGGAATTATCAAATCTCCATTACCATTTGTGTAGGAGTTGATTTGCTCTTGATTTTGGAATACGCCACTGTAAGTATAACCATAAAATGTCCCAACAGGTTTACCTACTTGCAATCTAGAAACAGGTCCCATTGAATGTAAACCAGCAAACTCTCTCCATTCTACATCATCTTCGAGACGTAAAACTTTATTTTTATTGGTAGAAAAATTACCATTGAACGAAAAACCGAAATCCTGCCAGTTTTTCTTGTAACCCAACTCGAACTCCATACCCTTATTTTCCATATCACCAATGTTAGCAAATGGATCGGTAGGTACACCAACATAACCAGGAATGGCTACTCGTCGAAGAATATCCTTAGTTTTCTTATAATAATAATCAAATCCTAGAGTAAAATCATTAAGAAAACGTATGTCTGCTCCGATATCACTCTGTGCAGTCTCCTCCCACTTAAGATTAGGGTTTCCTAATGTGTTTGGACTGTAACCAATGATTATAGTAGGATTAATCTCTCCATTTGGATAATTGCTTCCTGAGACAAGAGAACTTCTATACATAAAATCTTCAATTGCATCGTTACCTAAGACACCGTATCCACCACGGATTTTTAGAGTATTGATGATGTCATTATCTTTCCAGAAACCTTCCTTGTGAACATTCCATCCAGCTGAAAAAGATGGAAAATTACCCCAGTATTTTAAAAACTTGGATGATCCATCTCTTCTGAATGTACCTGTAAAAAGGTATTTGTCCTGATAGTCATAAATAAATCTTCCGAAATAAGAGGCTCTTCTTGTCTGTGGTGTATCCCAAGCACTAGCAGTAATACTCTTGGCATCAACTGAGTAAAAAGCCGCTTCGTACCAGTTTTCTACAGGTATATTACTATAAGTTACACTCTGACCTGAACCAATATTATATCTGTAAACTCCCTGTCCTAGCATAATATTAAAATTATGGTCACCTAGTCTCTTTTGGTAGGTTAAGGTATTTTCCATACTCCATTCAAATTTAGTCTGGGTTACTCTATTAAGGTTATTATTGACTAGATTACTGAGAGTTGGGCTTAAATAAAACTTAGGCGTAAATCCCTGGCTACCCCAATAAGATTTTTTTCCGTTTAATGTTGTTTTAAAAGTTAACCCTTCTGTAAGTTTAAGTTCTGCAAATACATTTCCAACAAAATCATCAGACCAACCATATCTACCTTGTTGTGTATAACGATATGCTAATGGATTAGACATTTCTTGATTCACCCAAGGCGATATCCCATAAGGATTTCCGTTTAGATCCCTAATTATATAGGCATTAGTATAATTAGCTGGATTAACTTGTGACCAGTCGGTCACCACAGCCGGTGTAGTAGGATCAAGGTTAATGGCTGAACTTAGTGGACCACCAAATGTTTCATTGACTCCAATACCTTGGCTTTTTTGATGTGTATATAAAAATGTTTGACCTATAGTTAGAATATCAAGCACTTTATGTGTGGAATTTAAACGTGCATTGATTCTTTTGTAATTTGATATGTCACCCATTACAATACCGGTTTGGTCGAAATAACCAAATGATGCATAATAAGTAGACTTATCATTTCCACCATTGATACTTACTTCGTGTGATTGTCTGTCTCCAGTATTGAATATTGTATCTTGCCAGTCCGTACCGATACCAAACATACTTGGATTTGTAAATCTAATGGGAGAATTATCGTTTGCAAATCCCTCATTAATTATTGTAGCATACTGCGTAGCATTTAGTAAATCTAATTTTCGTGCGGCTTGCGATGTTCCAAAACTTCCATTATAAGCTAAACTCAAAACACCTTTCTTTCCCTTCTTTGTTGTTACTAAAACAACACCTCTAGCAGCACTAACTCCATATATTGCAGATGATGCACCATCCTTTAAGACTTCGATACTTTCGATATCAGATTGATTTAGCCAACTAATTCCATCTACAATAATTCCGTCCACAACCCACATTGGATCATTACCACCAGCTCCAAAACTAGTAAGACCTCGGATTCTTACCGTAGCTCCAGAACCCGGCTGACCTGAATTAGTTACCACAGATACACCTGCAGCTCTACCTTGTAATACCTGCTCAGGTTTACCGGCCGGGATATCTTCAATATCAGATGCTTTGATACTGGCAATAGCCCCCGTCACATTGCTTTTCTTTTGAGTCCCATAACCGATAACGACAACTTCTTCTATCATTTTTTCTTTAGAAGTAGTATCATTTACCTGTTGCTGAGCTGAGTAGTTCGCTGTAAAGTAAAGTACAGCAGCTAACCCTAGACATTTTGAATACTTTAAGTTCATATTTTAATTAATTTTTGTTAATCTCATATTGAGACAATAAAAATATCCTTTTTTTTGATATATCAAAAAAAAAATAAAAAAAATTAAATTTTCCTCTGTTTATAATGTTTTTAGATAGGTTAAGATCAATGTAAACCATTATTTTTATTATATTTGGAATCCCAAAAACAGACCTCAATGTTAAAAATAAGTTAACAACTGGTAAAATGAATGCTAATAAATCTAAATTAACTCTACCCCTCATATTGAGCTTTTTGATTTTTTCAATGCTGCTTAACAGTATGGGTGTTATTATTCTTCAGTTATCAGAAAAAATATCATACAAAGGACTAGGGTTTTTGGAGTCTTTCAAAGACATTCCGATGGCGTTGGTTTCTCTGTTTTGTGTCAATCTTATCAGCAAAACGGGGAATAAAAATGCACTTACTTTTTCCCTTATTTTTATTATTATAAGTTGTTTTGCATTACCATTGGTCGATACGTTCTGGTTTTTTAAAATATGGCTCAGCATTATCGGTGTCAGCTTTGCGCTGGCAAAAATTGCCGTTTTCAGTATTATTAAAACTAATTTCCGGGATGGGCATCTTGCCAGTGTAATGAGCCGTGTGGAAGCATCATTCATGATAGGGATTTTCATTGTGAATATCGGTTTCGGAAGCCTGCTTTCCAGCGACTATGCTTCGTTGTGGAAATATGGATTCTGGCTGATCGCCATTCTCAGCATTATCACATTATTCATTTTGTGGCCTGTCAAAATTGATGAAATTACCTCCCAAAGTAAAAGTGTTTTTTCGGGAGGAACAAAATTCCTGCGTTCGCCAAAGATTATTTATTTTTTTATAATCATTTTTCTGATGGTTTTTGTAGAGCAGAGTTTCAACTCGTGGTTGCCCAGTTTTTACAAAAATAATTTGAAGGTCAATTCTTATTTCGCACTGCAGTCATCAGCTTTTCTGGCATTATTTTCTTTTTTTGGTAGGCTGATCACGAGTAAGCTCATTTTACATTTTCACTGGTTTAGATTTGTGACCATCTGTTTGATTTTTTTATTCCTGATATTAGGGATATCTCAGATACTGATCACCTATTTTTATGATAACGCCCGATTGGTACTTATCTTTCTGATACCGTTTACAGGTCTTTTTCTCTCACCACTCTATCCGCTTTATAATTCGGAAGTTCTCAATAAAATTCCTACGGAAAGAACTCATTTTTTTCTTTCGATAGTAGTGATCTGTTCATCGCTTGGCAGTTCAATGGGATCGCTTTATATGGCGATGATTTTTTATGAAAAGCTTAGTTATTTTTATCCGCTTTGCATTATTTTGCCATTATTAATTATATTTGGACTCACTTTTTTCTTAAATAAAAACTTCTAAAATCTATGACTGAAAACAAAAAAATAAAACATAGTTTAAAAGAATTAATCGATACAAAAGACTTTGTAGAACACGTTTCTGTGGACTGTGTGATTTTTGGATTTCATAAAGATACACTCAAAGTACTTTTGCTGAAATATCATGACCTCGATCTTTGGGCAGTTCCCGGTGGATTTATTTTCAATGACGAGAATCTGAATGATGCCGCTGCAAGAACACTTTACGAGAGAACACATCTTTCGGATGTCTTTCTGGAACAATTCTATACATTCGGCGATATCAAAAGAACCGAAAATAATGTCCATCAAAAATTACTGGAAAACAAAAACATCGAAGTGGATAAAACACACTGGATCTATCAGCGTTTTATCTCCGTTGGCTATTGTGCATTGATCGATTATACACTTACCTACACTTTTCCGGATTCGTTCAACGAGGTCTGTCAGTGGTTTGATGTCGATAAGCTTCCGGATATGGCATTCGACCATAAGGAAATGACTGAAAAAGGTTTGCTGTATCTCAGAAAAAATATTGATTATCAAGTGATGGGCAGCAATCTTCTTCCGGACAAATTCACGATGAAGGAACTGCAGCATCTTTATGAAGCTATTCTTGGTGAACCATTGAGAAGAAATAATTTCCAAAGAAAAATGCTCAGTCTCAATATTCTGGAAAGACTGGAAAAACACTATACAGGTTCAGCAAACAAAGCTCCATATCTTTATAAATTTCTGGAAAATCCCGAAATTAAGAATAACGATTTTTCCTAATAAAAAAGCAACTCAATTGAGTTGCTTTTTTTAGTTTTATAATTCCTGATTATTTTGAGATTATCTTGTATTTTTCCCGTCAACAATAATTCTTTCCGGTCTGTTAGCCAGTTCCCAGGCTGTAGAAAATATCAGCTTTGTACGTTTTGTCAGCAGTTCATAGTCAATTCTGTCCGGTGTATCGGTCGGTTTGTGATAATCTTCGTGGATACCATCAAAGAAAAATGCAACCGGAATATTATGTTTTGCAAAGTTATAATGGTCTGATCTGTAATATAATCTGTCCGGATCTTTTGGATCATCATATTTATAGTTAAGTTCCAGATTAACAGATGTTTTATTGGCGGCTTCATTGATTTTTTTCAATTCTGTGCTCAGCATTTCTGAGCCGATGACATAGACGTATTGTTTGCCTCTGTTTTCCGGATCATCGCGACCGATCATATCAATATTAAGATCCGCAACTGTATTAGCCAAAGGGAAAACCGGATGATCAGAATAATATTCTGACCCGAAAAGTCCATGTTCCTCGCCCGTTACATGAAGAAAAAGAATAGAACGTTTCGGACCGTAACCTTTTTTCTTAGCTTCCTGGAATGCTTCTGCGATTTCCATCACGGCAACTGTCCCGCTCCCATCATCATCCGCACCATTATAAACTTCACCATTTTTCATCCCGACATGGTCGTAATGGGCAGAAATCACGATGATTTCATTCGGTTTTTCTGAACCTTCTATAAAAGCCATGATATTTTCAGAATCCGGAAGAGTTTCGCCGTATTTTTTCATTGCATCTGAAGGAACTTTCTGATAATACGAGCCTAAAGCTGCCGGAAAACCGATCCCATTCTTTTTGTATTGTTCTATCATATATTCCCCGGCTTTTTTCTGTCCTGCACTTCCAGTGTCTCTTCCTTCCATTTTATCATCAGCAATAATATACAGATTCTCTTTCAGTTCAGAAGATGTGATGCTGTTGTAAGCTTCTTTGAAACCTTTTCCTTCATAAGAGAAATTTTTTGTGGAAGCACAGCTGTTCAGAAGCGCAACGCCCAACAGGAAGCCATATAGTTTTATGTTTTTCATAAATTAAATTTAATATTAAGTCGGGTTAATAAAATAATTGTTACAAGTCTTTTTCAGTTTTTATATCCTATTCCTAAATTTTCTCTCCGAAAGTGAGTAATGTGCCATTCGGATCGGTCAGGGAAAATTCTCTCATATTCCAGGGTTTTGTTTCGAGATTTCCGTTGGGATGAATTTTTATATCTTTAAACATGACATGCTCATAGAATTTATCAATATTACTTGATATTTTCAGATAAAGCATAAAATCGGATTTTTCCGGTACAAGTTCTTTAAATTCAAAGAAATGCAGTTCGGAATTATTATAAGTTGCGATCAGATAATGGTCATAATCTGCAACAAATTCGAATCCTAGATTCTTATAATAATCAATCGTTTTTTGCTTGTCTATAAAAGGTAGTTTCGGAATTATTTGTGAGATCATTATATATTTGATTTAGATGTTTTAAAATAGTTTAAGACAGCTCATCATTCCATTCTCTGATGGTTACTTTGGCAATAAGGCCTTCCTGTACAAAAGGATCGCCGTTTACAAAATCCTCGGCAGCTTGTTTATCGACAAAAATCGCCATTGCGCCTTCCCCAGGATTGGCAAATGCTCCGGTTCCCAAAACTTTTCCGGATTTCAGAAATTCTGCTTCAAAGGCTTCATGCCTTGGAAAAACAGCCATAAACTCGTCCATCGACTTTTCGGAGTTGTGTTCGTAAAATACTACTGCCTTCATAATTTTATATTTTAAATCTAAGTTATTCAATTATAATTTTAATGTGCTTCCAGCCAATTATTTCCTACTCCCACTTCAACTAACAAAGGAACTTTCGTAGGGAAAGCAGATTCCATTTCTTTTTTGATCAACGGTTTTACAGTGTCCAATTCATCCATAGGGACTTCGAAAAGCAATTCATCATGAACCTGCAAAAGCATTTTAGTTTCAAGCTTTTGTGCTTCCAATTCCTGATCGATTTTAATCATTGCGAGTTTGATAATATCGGCCGCACTTCCCTGGATTGGGGCATTCACAGCGTTTCTTTCGGCGTGAGCTTTGACTACGAAATTGCTGGAATTAATATCTTTCAAATGGCGCTTTCTACCGAGAATGGTTTCTACATAACCGAAATCCTGTGCTTTTTTGACTTGCTCTGCCATATATTCTTTAAGTCTTGGATAATTCTCATAATAAGAATCAATCATTTTCTTAGCTTCGGATCTGGAAAGTCCGGTTTGTTCTGCTAAAGCAAAAGCACCTTGTCCATAAATAATTCCAAAATTCACGGTTTTTGCCTGGCCTCTCTGGGTTTTTGTAACTTCTTCCAGAGGAATATTAAAAAGTTTAGCAGCCGTAGAAACGTGAATATCTTCGCCATTTTGGAAAGCTGCAATCATGTTTTGTTCGCCGGAAATTTCTGCAATCAATCGCAGTTCAATTTGAGAATAATCGGCAGAAATGATCTTTTTGCCTTCATCCGAAACAAAAGCACCTCTTATCTGTTGTCCTCTCAGCGTTCTGATCGGTATATTCTGAAGGTTTGGATTCACACTTGCCAAACGTCCGGTTGCGGCAACAGTCTGAGCAAAAGTTGTATGGACACGGTTGTCTTTTTTCTCGATCTGAGCCGGCAATGCATCTACATAAGTTGATTTCAGTTTTTGTAAAGTTCTGTATTCAAGAATCGAACTGATTATTTCATGTTTTGAAGATAATTTCTGAAGCACATCTTCCGACGTAGCATATTGTCCTGTTTTTGTTTTTTTGGCTTTTGGATCCAGCTTCATTTTGTCGAACAAAATCTCCCCCAGTTGTTTTGGCGAATTCATATTAAATTCTTCTCCGCACAGTTCGAAGATTTTTGATTCTAAAATCCTCAAATCATTTTCCAAATCAATACTTTCCTGAGCCAGCCACTTTTCATCGAGTTTTACACCGGTCAATTCTATTTTGGCAAGAACTTTCATCAATGGCATTTCGACATTATAGAATAATTCTTCCAGATTTTCTTTGGCTAACTGAGGCGCAAATAATTCATACAATTGAAACGTCACATCTGCATCTTCCGCCGCATAATCGGTCTGGGTCTGAACATCTACTTCCCGAAGTGTCAGTTGATTTTTTCCTTTTTTCCCGATCAGGGTTTCAATAGAAACTGGTTTATAATCCAGATACATTTCGGAAAGATAGTCCATTCCGTGACGTCCATCGGGATTGAGAAGATAATGCGCAATCATTGTGTCGAACAGTTTTCCATTAACGTCAATGTTATAATTTCGCAGAACTTTATAATCATATTTCAGATTATGGGCTATCTTCAGGACATTCTGATCTTCAAAAAACGGGCGAAAGATCTCAACCGTTTTCTGTGCTTCTTCCTGATTTTCAGAGATGGGAATATAATAAGCCAGGCCTTTTTTATAAGAAAAGCTCATCCCGATCAGTTCAGCTTCCAGCTCGTTCAGCGATGTTGTTTCCGTATCAAAACAAACTGCTTTCTGCTTCAGGAGATTATTTAGAAGGATTTTTTGCGATTTTGGATTGTCGATATATTGATAGAGATGATCGCTTTCCGTGATCGTAGATTTTGTGGTTGTTGCCTGTTCCAGCTGTTCGAATGTTGCAAACAAATCCATTGTCCCGTTTTTATGAATGGTTACGCTAGTATCCACAACTTCGGTTATTTTGATTTTGTCATCGTCACCTTCCATCAGCTCTTCAACATATTCCTTATTAGCAAAAGCACGATAAAGATTCTCATACAATCTTCGGAATTCCAGCTCATCAAAAACCTCCTTTACCTTTTCAAAATCAGGAACTTCCAGATCATATTGTTCTTCGATGAATTCAATAGGCGCATCACAAAGAATAGTTGCCAGCTTTTTGGATAATAATCCTCTTTCTGCACTGGCTTCCACTTTTTCCTTGAGTTTTCCTTTCAGTGTATGTGTATTGGCCAGAAGATTTTCCATGGAACCAAATTCCTGAATGAATTTTTTAGCCGTTTTCTCGCCAACGCCTTCCAGTCCCGGAATATTATCTACAGCATCGCCCATCATCCCGAGATAATCGATGATCTGTTTCGGATCATTGATTTCGTACTTGGCTTTGACTTCTTCGATACCAAGAATTTCGATATCGCCACCTTTTAATCCAGGCTTATAAATTTTAATTTTATCAGTAACCAGTTGCGCAAAGTCCTTGTCGGGTGTCACCATAAAAACATTATAATCTTGTTTTTCTGCTTTGCAGGCAATAGTTCCGATGACATCATCCGCTTCATAACCTTCTACTCCAAGAATCGGGATATGCATGGCCTCCAGAATCCGGTGTATGTAAGGAATAGCGATGAGGATAGGTTCTGGCGTTTCCAGCCGATTGGCTTTGTATTCTGTAAAATCCTGATGCCGGACATTGGTTCTGCCGACATCAAAAACCACCGCGAGATGTGTCGGCCGGTCTCTTTTGATTAGTTCTATCAAAGAATTTGTAAAGCCGAAAATGGCTGATGTATTGACGCCTTTTGTTGAGATTCTCGGATTTTTTATAAAGGCAAAATACCCACGGAAAATCATGGCATAGGCATCGATGAGATATAATCTTTTGTCTGTAGAAGTCATAAAAACAAAAGTAATAATTTGAACCGGTTATTATATATAAAGCTTTGATAAAAATGAAAAATGATTTTGTTAAAAAATCTTAAATTTTTGATACAATAATTGAAAAATGGTTGTATTTTTGCAAAACTAATACAATGAAAAAAACTCTATCCATTTATTTAGGTCTTTTATTTTCAATACTCCTGGTTTCATGTGCAAATTTTGGAGACAGCCTGCTTTACTTCAATAAGAATGCCAAAATCTCCAAAGTCAAAACGGTTCTTTACTTTAATCCTGAGGTTTTTCCTGATGTTTCTGAGATCAAGGAACCAACATACGCTGCCTTTTATACAGCAACATCCGATCAGATGAAATCCTTCGGAAATCTGAAATACCTGCAGGTTGACACACCTATTTTATTTGATGAAGTAGATATCAGAACTATAAAAGACATCTGCAGAAACAACAATGCAGATGTGGCCATTGTTCCGAAAGTGAAATATTTCAAAGTCGGATTCGGAAAGTATGTGTTTTCTAATCAGGTTATTGTGAGTATGAAAGTCTATAATGCTGATGGTGTTTTCGTGATGGAAACCGCTTATGATACCTATAAAGGCAATGGCAGATTATTAGGAAGTGCCGAAAACTCTGTAATTATCGGGACAAAAGGTGCCATCAGAAAAATCAGTAAAGAGCTGAAAAATCTACAGATTACAGGTAATCCAACCATCTGATTATTACATAATTTTAATACCCGTTTTCTCTGTAATTCCTAAGATTTTTAATACTTTTGCAAAGCAAAATCCGTAGAAATCGAGAAACAAGACATCATATTAAATGCTGCTGACGTTGCCGAAACGCTGAGCAAATTGCCGGCAGAAGAACGCATCCTGCAGTTTCTGAAACTTCCCAAATCTGAAAAGGCGGAAGTGTTTTCGCATCTTGACCCTGATTTCCAGGAAGATACTATCAGAAGTATTGCCAGCCACGAGGTTTCCGATATCCTGAACGAAATGTCTCCCGATGACAGGACACAGCTTTTTGAAGATTTTCCGGATGAATTGATCAAATATTCCATCAACCTTCTGAATCCCCAGGAGAGGCGTGTTGCTCTCAAACTTCTTGGCTATGATTCTGACTCTATTGCCCGTTTGATGACACCCTATTATGTCCAGATCAGAAAAGAATGGACGGTAAAAAGATGTTTTCAACAAATCAAAAAGGTTGGAAAAAAAGTAGAGACACTCAATTTTCTCTATGTTGTTGATGAACGAAACCGGCTGATAGATGATATTACGATCGGTTCCCTCCTGTTGGCAGATGAAGACCAGATGATCTCTGAGCTTTCTGACAATCATTTTGTAGCCATCACTACAACCACTTCTAAAGAAGATGCTGTTCCGTATTTTGAAAAATATGACCGGAGTGCTTTGCCAATTATCACAGAAAATGGCGTGTTAGTCGGTATCGTTACGATTGATGATATCCTTGACCAGATTGAACAGCAGAATACGGAGGACATCCAGAAGTTTGGAGGTCTTGAGGCTTTGGATGTTCCATATACCCAAACCTCTCTTATAGAGATGGTTAAAAAAAGAGGAATGTGGCTGATCATTTTATTTTTCTCAGAGATGCTGACCGCTTCTGCAATGGGTTATTTTGAAGATGAAATCCAGAAAGCAGTCGTGTTGGCATTGTTTGTTCCGCTGATTATTTCAAGTGGGGGAAATTCCGGATCACAGGCTGCAACTTTAATCATCCGTGCGATGGCACTTCAGGAAATAGGATTGAAAGACTGGTGGTATGTGATGCGAAAAGAGATATTTACCGGATTGTTTCTGGGAAGTATTCTTGGTATTATTGGTTTTTTAAGGATTATGGTGTGGCATGAAGCAGGATTTTTCAACTACGGAGAATACTGGCCATACGTAGGCTTAAGTGTCGGGATTTCTCTTGTAGCCATTGTACTTTGGGGAACTCTTTCAGGATCTATGGTTCCGTTTATTCTTAAAAAATTAAAACTCGATCCGGCAACTTCTTCAGCGCCTTTTGTTGCGACATTGGTTGATGTCACGGGACTGATTATTTATTTTTCTGTTGCGGGTTTATTCCTGACGGGAAAATTATTATAAATTACTTCTCACAATCACATTTCTTTCTTCTGTGACGTTTCATTTCATTATCCCAAAACGGATACAGCTTGATTGCCAAATAAAAATGAGCGGCATGAAGCTTCTTTTGTTTAAACAATAAGGGAAAAGCATTTTCACTACCCAGAATCAATGGCCCGATTCTGAAATAACCACCAAACTGAATATTCCTGTACTCCGAAAGATTTGTAGAAATCCCGTAACCAATGACGGCTTTCTGAACAGAATAATTAATATTCATACTGTTATTTCTTTTTAAAGAATTCTCTAAAACCGGAATACGCTGGATCCAGTTAAAATTAATGAAATGGTTTTCTTTTATTCTCCTGCTGTAATTAAAATAGAGGCTTGTCGGCAAACCGATTTTGAAACCATTGCTTGTAAATGACCTTTTCTCATCAGCGTAAGCTTCTTTACTCAATAATTTCAAATACTGTTCAGGACCTTCAATTTCCAGGTTTTCAAAATCCGGGTTATTTTGCAGCCATATCTTATTACCATTTACAAAATTATGATTAAGCCCTTGCTTAAAATTAACAAAACCCAAATCCAGAATATTAAAAGAAAATCTGGATTCATATTCATTTTCTCCGGGATTTTTGTCTACCATCGTCAGGCCCAGATCTGCGCCTAAACCCATTCCATTCTGTTTGTAATCATAACTTTTTTTTTCAGAATTATAATTGGTAATATAATTCACAGATACATTATAATCCGAGGCATAGATGTTTTTTTTATCAGGATTTGTACCCAAATCCGGCTCTGTAGCTGTAAGCGTGATATTTTGCTGACTGATTATGTGAGCGGCATCCAGACCCATTTCATATTTCAGATTCAAGCCGATAACCCATTGTTTATTAGAATAGTGAAAAATTGTGGTGGCTGCATTCAGTCCGATTTCATTCCAGTTCATGATAATCGAAGAGAAAGGTTTCATTTCATAATAATCAGGCTGCGAAATCATTTGATTTCCATATTTAAAATAATTATCCAGATCAAGAACCGAAGCCTGAGATCTTAATCGGGTGAATATTCCAAAGACGTATTTTTTTTCTCTGAAGTTGGTGATTATTGAAAAGGATGGTCCCATAATATCTGAAGAAAACAGAAAATTTACCTTATCCTTCTTATAAAAGTCAAACACGTTGGTTTGATTTTCTCCTGTAATTCCTTTCTTTGGGTTAGCGGTTTCTATCGTTGCATTTCGCAAGCCCATAATACTGCTCTGAGAAATATATGCATAATCATTCTGTAAAAATACATCAGGCGAAAACAGATTGATATCCCAAGGATTGGGGTTTAGAAAAGGTTCTGCCGGCGATAAAACTGCGGAATTAATTCCACTGTAAACGTCATTGGAAAAGCTAAAATTATTCTGAGCTGTAATGGTAATATTACAGATAATCAGGAATTCTATAAGAAATAATTTCAACATTTTACAACCGGGTAAACAATAAACTCATTTATACAGAAAATATTGTTGTAAAATAAAAACTAAAAATAAGCTATCTGTTAAAATGTTATATTATCAGCCTGTTCAGCTGCCTATCACTGATATTTGACTATATTTACTGAAATAATTAAACTATGCTATTAGCCATTCTGCTACCCTTCGTATCGTTCTTTGTGAGAGGAAAGATCATTACTGCTATTATTTGTTTCATTTTACAAATCACTGTTTTAGGTTGGCTTCCGGCAGCGATTTGGGCAGCATTGTCTCTTAATAATGCCAGAGCAGAAAAACGCAATCAGGAATTGATCAGAGCAATCAGGGAAAATCAGAATTGATTGAATCAGGTATAATTACTTTGATTATAAAAACAAAAAAGTGAAGCACTTCTGCTCCACTTTTTTTATACTTTAAGATGATCAGAATTAATATCCAAAAATCTCTTCCAAGCTCACTTCTTTGAACTCTCCCATTTTGTTGACAGACTCCATATTTAGGTTTTCTTTTTTACCGATGATGGCTGTGTTGTACTGCAACGGCTTCACTTCGGTGTTGTAGAAACTGGTCAGTTCCGGTAACGTCAGTTTCTGGATTTCTGCATAGATATCCTTTCTTACATCATAATCAATTCCCAGTTTTTTCAATGATAACTGATTGTAATAGATCACTGTCCTGTTGATTCTGTTAGAAGCAATTTGTTTCAAAGCAGATCCTTTTGCATTTTCAAACTGAGCCGGAATCTGTGGTAATTCTGCCATCAGATCGCCCATTGCAGCTACAGCCAAAGGCAATTTGTTTGCCTGGGTCCCGATATAAGTCGTAACATAGTTCGGATGGTTTTTCTCCGTGGCATTGGCATAAGAAACGTAAGCAGAATAGGCCAGAGACTTACTTTCTCTGATTTCCTGGAACACTATCGAAGACAGTCCGCGTCCAAAATACTCATTGAAAACACTTGCTTTTCCAAAGTTGGCAACATCCACATTCCCGGCTTTTGCCACTTTTGCCATTTCCATCTGAACCATGTCATAAGGTGTGAAATAGACTTTTCCGGCAGTTACTGGTTCAGCATAAACTTTTGCTGCAGCAGGTTGTAATTTGGTGTTGACAATGTAAGGCTTTACCGCTTTTTCCAGTCCTTTCTGATTTTCACCGTAAAGAAAAACTTCATAAGGATACTCGTTCAGGGTTTTGATTTTCGAAATCAATTCTGTCACGTTGATGCTTTTCAAGCGCTCTTTAGAAATCACATCCGTCAGTCTGGAATCTTTCCCGAATTTGGCATAATTTGTCAAAGCTGCCATGATTCTGGTTTTATCTTTTTTGGCAACTTCCCTGGATTCCAAAATCGTATTCACCGTTTGATCGTAGATGGCTTTGTCAGCTTTCACATTATTGATCCAGTGGTTCATCAGCTCCACACCTTTTTTCATATTGCTTTCCAATCCGCTTAGCGCAATAATCATTTGGTCATTGGTCGTTCTGAATTGATTCGTGATTCCCAGTTTGTAGAACTCTTCCTTCAGTTGCTCCGGTGTGTATTTGTCTGTTCCAAGATACTGGAGAACTGTTACACCCAGCGCCAGCTCTTTGTCATTATCTGTTCCGAAAGGAAAAACATAATTCACCTGAGCTACTTCATTGTATTTGTTCTTGATGAAGCTTACTTTTTTATCTTTAATGGTCGAAGTCGCGATGGCAGTTTTGAAATCAATAAATTCTGGTTTGATGTCAGAAGATTTGGTATTGATAATGTCCTTCAGAAAGGGTGATTGCGCATCTCTGTTCAATTTGATCGGCGTGATTCCCGGGTTTTCTACACGAACCAATTTGTCATTCACTCCTTTTTCTTTGTAAACTACAACATAATTATCCTTAAAAAAATCGTTTGCGAATTTCACAACATCAGCTTTCGTAATCGCTTCGTATTGATTGATTTCGTCCAGTTCCTGCTCCCAGGTTCTGTTGCCGATGTATGTTGAATATAATGTTGTAGCCAGACCATCAGCCGTTTCCCAACGTTTCATTCTCTGGACTTTCAGATCATTCACGATCGCGTTCAGCATCCAATCCGGAAATTGTCCTTTTTTAACCAAATCGATTTGTTCCAATAATAGTTTCTTAGCATCATCGAAGCTCTGTCCATCTTTCGGAACCACGCTTAAAACAAATGCCCCATAAGTTTTGAACGGAGACTCATAAGCTCCAGCGCCAAGCGTTTTTTGTTTTTGATTAATATTAAGGTCAATCAATCCTGCATCTCCACTGTTACTCAATATTTCAGCAACAACATCTGCCAATCTTGCTTCCTGAGTTGCGTTGGAATCCGTTCGCCAGGCCATTGTCATTCTTGGAGTGGAAGGACTTTTTACGGTTCTGGAAACGATGCTGGTCATTGGCTCTTCCGAAACCATTTTCTTCATTGGCAGTTCCTTGTATTTGAAAGTTCCGAAATATTGATCCACCAATTTTATGGTTTTATCAAAATCCAGATCTCCAACCAAAACGACTGCCATATTATTAGGCACATAATATGTATCAAAATACTTATGAATTGCCACCATAGAAGGACTCTTCAAATGCTCTGAAGTACCGATAGTCGTTTGCTGACCATTCGGATGTTTTGGGAAAAGTGCTTCCATCATGGCATAGTTAACAAGACGTCCATCATTATCCTGAGCACGGTTATATTCTTCGTAAACCGCTTCCAATTCTGTGTGGAACAATCTCAAAACCAATTCTGAGAAACGTTCTTTTTCAACTTTTAGCCATTTTTCCAATTCGTTGGAGGGGATGTTGTTTTTGTAAACCGTCTCGTCCAGCCAAGTATGGGCATTGGTTCCTGTTGCACCAAGAGAAGAAATAGCTTTGTCATATTCATTGGCAATCGCATATTTTGAAGCTTCCTGGGACACTTCGTCGATTTTCTTGTATAATGCTTTTTTCTTGGCAGGATCTTTCTCTGCTTTATGTTGTTCGTACAAATCAGAAATCTGGGTCAACAGAACTTTTTCCTTTGCCCAATCGCTCGTTCCCAACTTCGACGTTCCTTTGAAAACCATATGTTCCAGGTAATGCGCCAATCCTGTATTATCGCTCGGGTCATTATTAGAACCAGTTCTTACAGGGATGTAAGTCTGAATCCTCGGAGCGTCATCATTTTTTGCAAGATAGACTTTCAGTCCGTTTTTCAGGGTATAAACCCTTACACCTGACTGGTCATTTTTTACGGTTTCATATGTGTAACCTTGTTTATCTGTAGCAGTTTGCGTTTCAAATTTCTGTGCCATTGCATTCATCATAAATAATAGTGAAATCGAAATAAATAGTTTCTTCATAGTAATACTTTTATTTTTTCGGAGCGTAATTTACGCAACATTTTTATTAGTTGTCAATTGTTGAAAATTGTTACTCTGAATAAAATCAAAAAGCACTTATGAATCTGTGCTTTTGTTTTTACTGCTAGCCCGTATTATATCAGTTGGCACGAGCAAGAAGTCTTTGCCAGCGTGTCAATATTTTAACAGGTCGCTCCTCCGGAGCTTGTTTTTGGCGCAACATATATATCTATTAACAGTAGCCTCTACGAGGCAAAACATTTCAAATAATCCCTGTCGTACTCTGCCTTATCCAGAAATACCGGAACGTGCTGTGGCACCTGTTCCATAAGGCCTTTTGCCTTGTTCACAAAAAGTTTGTTCTGCTCGGCGATGCTGCCATACTGCTTTTTCTGTTCAGGAGTCAGGTTTGTAGTTTTCCCGATAAGGACGCCTTCTATCAGACCAAGTCCTTCATCTAGTTTTGCCAGTTCAGCTTCTGTGAACTCCAGGCTGAATAAATTTTCTAAAGCCATTTGTTTCTTTTTTAATTGTTATTGAATTATTATATCGACACACACCAAACAATATTTCAAGATCACCGTCGCCCTGTTGGTGCCTCACATCACCCCGCTATTACATACGGACGGGATGACATTGGAGTCGGAGAATTCTGAAGAAACGCAGTTGCGGATGTGAAATGGTTGCCAGGGAAAGGCAGAAAAGGTTCTGAAAAATCATATTAACATCATTCGTGTGTGTTTGACAAATATATTTAAAATATGGATACAATATTAATCTGTTCAATAAAAAAACGGAATCTTGCGAATCCGTTTCTGTCTATATTTATCCTGCGTTGTTTTACCTATACGACACTGAGAAAAGCTATCGTATCCACGTTATCGGCATACGTATCCAGCGAAGGGTTCTGTGTCTCTCCGAAACCAATGGTGTCCAGTCCCAGCTCCGGCTTTGCAACGATTGTCTGAATCTCGTCTCTGTTATTTTCTACAAATGCTTTCACTTCTTCCAATGTGTTATAACGGGAAAAATTAATCACAGACAGCGGGCTGAATAACTTTTCGTCTTCCTTCAGCATCACAAAGTTATTATCCCAGAACTGATCCTGGTTCAGCAGGTAGATCGCTCTGTTGTAATCATAATTATTAGCGTATTTATGATGATTGATGACATCTTTATAATTGATGAAATTCTCGAATAACCTGTCAAGCAGGAAGTCCTGCGGAATCAGTAATCTTGTCACATTCCGGCAGCCTAATCCATAATACCGGAAAATGTCATCAGCCAGTAGCTGCAGTTCCTCATCGGTTTCGTCGCCCTTCAGAACAGCCACGGAAGTCCTGTTTTTCCGAATGATGCTCAGGCTGTTTTTGAAATAATATTCCAGGTATCTTGCCGTGTTGTTGCTTCCGGTTGCGATCACCGCATCAAAGTTCTCCAGTCTTTCAACAATGTGATATTCGATCTCGTGATTAGAAAATCCGTTCCACAATTCTAATAGAAAAGGTAGCATCAATAGGTCTTTTGATGATAATTTAATAATAGGGATATGATTGCTCAGAACCACCGAAATAATATCGTGAAAACCGACAGCCGGGATGTTGCCCGCCAAGATAAGTCCTACTCTTTTGGATTCGTTGGATAATTGATATTTGGACAGCCAGTTCATAATATTTTCTTTAGTGAAAAGACTTGCCCATTGCTGCAGGTTGTATCTCTGATTTTCTTGGGTGAACCACGGATTTTCTATCTCGGAACGTGTCATCAGATAAGCCATTCGCTCTTCTTTCTCATTGTAATTATCTTCATGGTTCTGAATAAAATCATTAATGAAAATACCGAGTTTTTCGAGTCCTGAAATTTTGTTTTCGTTCAGCATAGCTGGCTTTTTTTTTGTAATTTTGCACAAAAATATAAATAAATATAGCAATGGCTATCAAGATAACAGACGAATGTATAAACTGTGGCGCTTGTGAACCGGAATGTCCGAACAACGCTATCTATGAAGGAGCAGTAGATTGGAAAGCATCAGAAGGAACAGCACTGAAAGGAATGGTAGTCCTTTCATCAGGGCTCACCGTGAATGCGGATGCAGCACAGCAGCCCGTGAGTGATGATTATTATTTCATCGTGACGGATAAATGTACCGAATGTAAAGGCTTCCACGAGGAACCGCAATGTGCGGCGGTTTGCCCTGTAGACTGCTGTGTCCCCGATGAAGATCATGTGGAATCTGAGGAAAAACTATTGGAGAAAAAAGCATTTCTCCATAACGAATAAAAAATTGAAGCCATTAGCCACAAGCTCGTGGCTTTTAAAAATCCTATACCCTATCCCTAACACCCTAATTACTTAATAAAAATGAAAAAACATAATTTCAGCGCAGGACCAAGCATCCTTCCTCAGGAAGTTTTCCGGAAAGCATCAGAAGCCATTCTTGACTTCAACGGCATGGGGCTTTCCATTTTGGAGATCTCACACCGAAGCAAAGAATTCGTAGCAGTGATGGATGAAGCCCGTGCGATTGTAAAAAGACTGATGAAGCTTGGCGATGATTATGAAGTGCTTTATCTGCAAGGCGGTGCCAGCCTTCAGTTTCTGATGGTTCCTTTTAATCTGCTCTCGGTAGACGGCAAAGCAGCCTACACGGATACGGGAACATGGGCGTCCGGCGCAATCAAAGAAGCGAAAAATATAGGAAATGTAGACGTAGTAGCATCTTCGAAAGAATCCAACTATTCCTACATTCCGAAAGATTATACCGTTGGTTCGGAATACGATTATTTCCACTGCACTTCCAACAACACGATTTTTGGAACCCAGATGAAAACTTTTCCAAAGGTAGATACACTGATGGTTTGTGATATGTCGTCTGATATCTTCAGCAGAGAGCTGGATTTTTCTCAGTTTGATCTTATCTATGCCGGTGCGCAGAAAAATATGGGTCCTGCAGGTGCTACTCTTGTGGTCGTTAAAAAATCAATTCTGGGCAAAACAGGAAGAAAGATCCCTACATATCTGGATTATTCGGTTCATATTGATAAAGAATCGATGTCTAATACGCCTCCTGTTTTTGCAGTTTATGCGTCTTATCTGACATTAAAGTTCCTTGAAGAGAATGGCGGAATCGCAGCAGCAGAAGAGAAAAATAATGCCAAGGCAAAATTGCTTTATGACGAAATTGACAGCAACCCGAATTTCCAAGGTGTAGCAGCTGTGGAAGACCGTTCTTTCATGAATGCGACTTTCACTCTGACAGACGAATCTAAACAGGAAGCTTTTGATAAAGCATGGAAGACAGCAGGAATCAGCGGACTTAACGGGCACAGAAGTGTAGGAGGCTACAGAGCGAGTATCTATAATGCCATGCCAATAGAAAGCGTGCAGGTTCTGGTGGATGTGATGAAAAGCCTTTAAGTACTTTTCTCGTAATAAATCATAACGTCTTCATGGATTTGAAGACGTTTTTTTTGTTAAATTAATGTTAATTCAGAGAAAAAGTTGTATCTTAGCCAACCTCGAATTTAACTCAAACAAATTGAGAAAAAGCCATTAACTAAAGGATTTTTTGAATTAAACAAAATGATTGTATTAGCCAATGATGGAATCTCCGGAAAGGGAGTTCAGCTTCTGAAAGATTCGGATATCACCGTTTTGGAAACCAGAGTATCTCCGGAACATCTGAGCAGCTTCATCAATGATAATCAAGTGGATGTTCTATTGGTAAGAAGCGCAACCCAAGTAAGGAAAAACCTGATTGACGAATGCCCGAATCTGAAAATCATCGGACGTGGCGGAATCGGGATGGATAATATCGATGTGGAATATGCCATTGATAAAGGTATTTATATCATCAACACCCCCAAGGCTTCCTGTAAATCTGTTGCAGAATTAGTCTTTGCGCACTTCTTTTCCCTGGCAAGATGTCTTCACGACAGCAACAGACTGATGCCGCTGGAAGGGGAAACAAAATTCAATGCACTTAAAAAATCATATCAGAACGCTGTGGAGCTTTCCGGCAAGACACTTGGTGTTATCGGAATGGGAAATATCGGTATCGAAGTCATTAAGATCGGTATCTCTCTGGGAATGAAAATACTGGCTTACAACAGAACGTCCAAAACTGAGAATATTCAGCTCACTTTTTTCGATAATCAGTCGTTGAATTTTGAAATTAAATCGGTAACTTTAGATGAGGTTTTAAAAAATTCGGATTTCATTACGATGAATATCGGCAAGACCAAAGACTATCTGATAGACTACAAAGAACTGGAGCAGATGAAAGATGGTGTCTACATTGCTAACACAGCCAGAGGTGGTATCATCAATGAAGTGGCACTCATCGATGCTATAGAAAACGGAAAGGTTGCCGGCGCAGCACTCGATGTTTTCGAAAAAGAACCAAAACCGGAACTGGAAATCCTGATGAATCCTGCGCTGTCATTGTCTCCGCATGTTGGCGGAAATACGATAGATGCTCAAAACAGGATCGGCGAAGAGCTGGCACAACAGATTATTAAAATAAAAGCCCAATTATAATATATGCCTGTATTTAAACCATTTAGAGGAATAAGACCCAATCTTGATTTCATCGAGGTTTTCCCTACCTATTCTTTGGATAATTTTACTCAGGAGGAGATCAATAAAAAAGCTCACGTAGAGGATTCTTATATCCAGATGATCAAGCCGGCTGTGGTAAGCAAGTCAAAAGATGTAGACAGAAATCTGAGAAAAATCCGGTCTAATTTTGAAGAATTATTGCAAGATAAAAAACTAGCGCAGGACGACTCTGCTTATTATCTTTACGAACAGACTTTACCCGATAAAACAAGTTTTCGCGGATTGATGGGACTTGTGAGTGTGGATGATTTCTGGGAGGGAAAAATCAAAAAGCATGAATCCACCATCACGGAAAGAAGAATGAAAATGGCACATTATCTTGAGAAAGTTGGTGTGCAGGCTGAGCCGGTTCTTCTGACCTATCATTCCAACTCGAAGGTAGAACTGCTGATGAACCACGAACAAAAAAATGTTCCCATCATCAACTATACTGATGACAAAGGTGTGCGTCATAAAATATGGAGAATAGATAACCGGCTGAAACTTCAGCAATTTAAGGAAGTTCTTGACCCCATTGATTCGTTTTATATCGCAGACGGGCATCACAGGATCGGTTCTGTTGCTGAATATGCGAAAAAGCAACGGGACAAATACAAACGTTCTCACGGAACGGAACATTACAACTTTGTTTTCAGTTTTATTGTTTCCAATCAGTCTATAAAAATCAACGATTATAATCGTCTTCTTAAAGATCTTAATGGGCTTTCCGATGAAGATTTTCTTGAAAAACTAGCAGAAGATTTTCAAATTCATGATAAAGGCGAAGCGCCTTACTTCCCTTCCCAAAAATTCCATATCAGTATGTATCTTGGTGGCAGATTTTACAGTTTACATGTAAAGCATACGATGCGTGAAACTTATAAAAATGAAAACGATCTGGATCATCACTTGGTGAACAAATATATTTTCGAAAATATCCTCGGAATCGAAAATGCCAAGCACACGGATAAGATTACTTATCTGAAAGGAACTTCGGATATCAATGGCATCATCGAGCTGAAGGAAAAAGTGGATAGTGGCGAATATAAAGTCGGATTCGGAATTTATCCTATAAGTTTTACAGACCTCTTGAAAATCTCTGATATGGAGATTAAAATGCCGCCGAAATGTACTTTGATCGAACCAAAGCTGATTACAGCACTAATCATGTATGATATGAAATAATTCTACAATAATAATTTTTTGAAGACAGCAATTTGCTGTCTTTTTTTTCTTTAAAAATTTCTATATGATACTCAAATCATTACAGATCCATAATACGAAATTTGTTTTCATAATCAATTAAATTAACTTTAGTTCATTATTATCTTTATCTTTACTCGTCAAAAATTTAAAGATATATTTTTACTAATTATTATTTATGTATCCGAAAGAATATGTTAACTGTGACCAAGAACCTATTCATATCTGTGGCTCTGTTCAGGAATATGGGTATCTAATTGGCGTCAAGGATTCCAAAATCGCTTTTTACAGCGAGAATATCGTAGAACTATTTTCTATAGATCCGGCTTTACTGCTTGGGAAAGAGATCCGTTCATTTTTTAGCCAGCTGGCTATTGATGTTAACTGGGAAAACTATTCTGATAACGAGATTCTTGCGGTACAGCATTTTAGTTTTGAAAACAAGGAATATACTTTAAGCATCCATACCAATAATGGACTTGTCTTTTTCGAAATAGAAAAAGTTCTTCCTAATCATAAAATCAATAAAGAATATGCATCAATTCAGAATATTCTCAGGAATTCTGTTGATGAAAATATATGGAAAATCTTGCTGAAAGAAGTTCAGGAGATTATCGATTTTGACCGCGTAATGATCTATCAGTTTCACTACGATGGCAGCGGCCAGGTTATTGAAGAACTGGTCAAGCCAAACCTAGAAAGTTATTTGCATCTCCATTATCCGGAATCCGACATTCCTGCACAGGCAAGAGCACTTTATCTCAAGAATCCTGTTAGAATCACTTCTCATGTTTCCGGGAAAACCTATCCTATTGTCGGCATCGTACCTAAGGAAGAAATCGACCTTACATATAGTGTAACAAGAGCATCGTCTCCGGTCCATATACAGTATCTTAAAAATGCGCATGTGGAATCCAGCTTCAGCACTTCAATTATTGTCAATGGAGAGTTATGGGGAATGGTCGCGTGCCAGAATGCTTTGCCAAAGCATCTGGATCTGCAGTCAAGGTTACTGGTAGAAACACTGACCAGAACCTCTGCCAATGCATTTGCTTCCTACAGATCCTTGGAAACCCTTCAGGAATATCAAAGGATCAATCTCAATAATATCACGCTACGTCAGAATCTTCTGAATGAAGAAAGTTTTG
Organism: Epilithonimonas mollis; assembly: GCF_900142325.1. Taxonomy (GTDB): domain Bacteria; phylum Bacteroidota; class Bacteroidia; order Flavobacteriales; family Weeksellaceae; genus Epilithonimonas; species Epilithonimonas mollis. Next base: position 110,009 of record NZ_FRAM01000004.1, on the reverse strand, counting down.
GGAAAGCATTGGAAAATAATATTGTTGATATTATGAGTACTTGTGATGCAGACGGACTTATTATTAAAATCAATAATGAAATACTGACAGCAGGAAATATCCCCAGCAATTCTGACATTGAAAAAATAATAGACTGGAGTCGCGAAAATAATAAGGATTTTGAAGAAAATATCTATATCTCAAATGCATTCTGCAACGTCCTGACTGATCTTGAAGGTCCGGAAAGAAGCTGTGGAATTATCATCAGTGTATTGGGAAACAATACTTCGGATATGCTGATCTGGCTTAGAAAGGAACAAGGTCAAAAAATAAAATGGGCCGGAAAACCTGAAAAAGAAACCATTTCGGAAATAAAAGATGGTGTTGAGATTATCAAATTCTCTCCAAGAAAATCCTTCGAGGTCTGGAAAGAATATGTGAAAGGAACTTCAATGCCGTGGAAGATTAAGGAAATAGAATCAGCAAAATGGATTACTTCCATCATTCTGAAAGCATCTCATACAAAATCATCAAAGATCCAGGAGCTGAATAATCAATTAAAAGAGCTGAATGCTGAGCTGGATTCTTTTTCCCATACGATTTCTCATGATCTGAATACGCCTCTTACGGTTATAAAGCTCAATGCTCAACTTGCGAAAAGAGTTCCAGATCCGGAAAATATGCAAAAAACTCTCGATAATATTATCACACAGGTTGATAGCATGAGTGATATGATCCGGAATGTACTGGAACTCAGCAAGATCAAAAAATCCGAAATCGAACTGAGAAGTGTGGAAGTAGAATCCCTGATAAGTAAGCTCGTGGAAGATTCGAAAATAAGTTTCGAATCACCTGATACAGATATTGTTATACAAAATACGCCGGAAGTCTTGGGAGATAAGACAATGGTTTACCAGGTTTTTGGAAACGTTATAGGAAATGCTGTGAAATATTCTTCCAAATCTGAAAGACCGAGGGTCAGAATCGTGGGTGAAGTGGAAGAAAACCTTGTGATCTATAAAATCTCTGATAATGGAATCGGAATCGATAAAAAAGATTCTAACAAAATGTTTAAAATCTTCAGCAGAATGAATAATGCCAAGGCGTTTTACGGCAATGGTGTTGGTCTCAGCATTGTGCACCATCTGATGGAGAAAATGGGAGGAAAAATAAGCTATGAAAGTGAAGCGGGAAAAGGAACAACATTTATTCTAAAATTTCAAAAACCGAATTATGATTTCCTCAATTCTTAAAGAAAAAACAAAAGAACAACACGATGAAACCGAAGCGAAATTACAGTCACAGAAGATTTTTGACAAATCATATTCGCTTGATGATTATAAAAAATTACTCACACATAATTATAAACTGATCAGCAGATACGAGCCACAGATTCGTGAGCATCTTAAAAATTATTCTGAACTGAATTTGGAAGAAAGAAGCAAGATTGAAGCACTGAAAACAGATTTATCAAAGTTAAACATTGATATGCCTGCAGAAAGTCCAATTCAAAATCTTGATAATGAAGCCGAAGCCTTCGGTGCACTATATGTGATTGAAGGTTCTACACTTGGCGGAAATGTCATTGCAAAGCAACTCAGAAAAAATCAGGAATTTGAAAATATTGAATTCAATTATTTCGGAGTCTATGGTGAAAATACAGGCTTTTTCTGGCAGGAATTTAAAGCCATCATAGACGAAAAGATATCGGAAGATGCTTATGAAGATTGTATAAACGGAGCAAAAAAAGCCTACCAGTTATTAGCATAAAAAACGGAGCAAAATTAATTTGCTCCGTTCTTCATCAATTTATTTCAAAATTATTTTGCGATTTTTACCAGTTCAACATCGAAAACCAACCAGGAATTTGGTGGAATGACGCCTCCTGCTCCTCTTTCACCGTATCCTAAAGCAGGCGGAATCAGCAATGTTGCAGCTTCTCCTTCTTTTAGCAGAAGAATCCCTTCATCCCAGCCTTTGATCACCTGACCCACACCAATTGGAATGTCAATCGGTTGTCCTCTTTTGAAAGAATTGTCAAATTCTTCACCATTGATCAGTTTTCCTGCATAATGTACAGATACTGTCTGGCCTGCTGTCGGAGTGGCACCTGTAGAATTTTTGGTGATTTTGTAATATAATCCGGACGCTGTGGACTGCATTCCAGCTTTCATTTCATTGACCAATCTTTCCTGATTTTCTGCGAATTCCTTTTGTTTTTTAGCTTTCTCCTCTTCTTCTTTCGCCAGATATACTTTGTTTTTGTCCTGAATTTTAGATTTTCCTTCAGAGAAAATTTTAGCAGCATCATAATGGTTATAGGCATTACCTTTTGCGAAAACTGCTACTTTATTGAGAACAATATCTGTTTTTGGTTTATCCTGTGCTCCTTTTTCAACATTTGCGATAGAATCGATAACAGCTTCACCTTTGATTACTTTTCCGAAAATAGTATGTCTGCCGTCCAGCCATGGTGTTGCCACTTCGGTGATGAAAAACTGAGAACCGTTGGTGTTAGGACCAGAATTAGCCATTGAAAGAATTCCTTTTCCGGTATGCTGAAGATCATTTTTCTCATCATCGAATTTATAGCCCGGATCTCCCATTCCTGTTCCCTGAGGATCTCCGCCCTGGATCATAAAATCTTTGATAACCCTGTGAAAAATTGTCCCATCATAAAATGGTTCCCCTTTTTTCTTAGATTTATTTTCGATTTTTCCTTCTGCCAATCCTACGAAATTAGCTACAGTTACCGGTGATTTTTCATCCTCGAATTTTACAAGGATTTCACCTTTGCTGGTTACAAAATTTCCATAAAGTCCGTCTGGCAGGCTTTTGTAAGTGTCTTTGTCTATTTCCAATGTTTTACAGTTTAATAATGTTAATAATGTTATAGAAAGTGCTATAATTTTTTTCATTTTATATAATCGTTATTTTTTACAATACTTTTACTTTGATGATAAGCGGCATGTCATTCGATATTTTTTTACCGTCACCATAAGTTCCGAAGGCCAATACAGAAGGAATAAGAAGTTCAGCCTCCTCTCCTTTTTTGAGATATCGGACGGCATCTTCCACAGCATCCAGTTCTTTAAAATGCCCGAACTCCACATTTATATTTTCTACAGGCACATCATAAAGCCTAGTTCTGTCAAAGTCATAAATATGATACTGATAAGAGATTCTCTCACCATTATTTTTCCGGGGCCTTTTCTCGAGGTTTTCTACATTTATCCAATAGTTCATTCCCATTGGATAATATTTTATATTCTGAGCATTTATCCAATCCTCTATCTGGGCTCTTTCCAAGTTGTTCAGATCTTTTGAGCGATTTTTGGAGTCTTCCATTTCACTTTCAGACAAAAACTGCCCTTCAGGCTGTACAGGTGTTTGCTTGGCACAGGAAACCACAAGCGCTAAAAAGGTGATATAAAATAATTTATTCATATTAATCAATCTTCTGTATCTCAGAAAACTTTTGCGAAAATAAGAATTTTAAAACATTTAATAAGTATCCAAAAATAAAAACCGGAAGCAATTTTCCGGTTTTTATTTTCAATTTATATACAATTTAATTCTTACATACTATAAACATGTTCTTCTACCATAACTCTCCATCCGAAAGGGTCTTCTGAATTGTTGGTCTGTATGTCAACCAAATCATTTTTTAACATGGCTGCAAAGCTTTCTCCCTCTGATAGTTGCGGTAATAAAAGATGCTCACCCTGATAACCAAGTGCCTGAAAAATGCTAGTAACAACAGCTGTACCAACACCCCAGACTTCTTTCAAAGATCCGTTTTTCTGTGCTTCTATCACATCAGAAACTTTCACGTCACCAATAACAACCTCGATACCTCTTTTCTTTGCAAGTTTTATAAAGCTGTCTCTTGTAACACCGTCCAGGATTTTATCGGATGTTTTAGGCGTATAGATTGTATCATTGATTCGGACAAAAACATTCATTGTTCCACTTTCCTCAAAATATTCGTGAGAACAATCATCGGTCCAGATGATCTGCTCGTAGCCTTCTTCTATTGCCAGTTGTGTAGGATAGAATGAAGCCGCATAATTTCCTGCAGCTTTTGCGGCGCCAACACCTCCACTTGCCGCTCTGGAATAATGGTCGGCAATTTTCACAGAAACTGGTGCAGTATAATAATTCTTCGCCGGTGTTGCCACAATTGCAAACATATATTTTTCCGAGATTCTCGCTTTTAATGCTTCTTCTGTTGCAAATAACAAAGGTCTCAGATAAAGTGACATGCCTTCTCCATGCGGAATCCAGTCTCTGTCAATATCTACCAGAGCTTTCAGTCCTTCTATGAACATTTCTTCAGAAACTTCAGGAATTGCAAGTCTTTTTGCAGATTTGTTAATACGTTCAAAGTTTTTTTCCGGACGGAAAAGGAAAACCTGACCATCCTTATCTTTATATGCCTTCATTCCTTCAAAACATGCCTGACCATAATTAACCCCCATCATTGCCGGGGTAAAACCTATTGGTCCATAAGGAATCAGCTGAAGATCCCCCCATTTTCCGTTCTCATATTCACAAATAATCATATGATCTATAAAAGTGTTCCCGAAAGAGAAATTATTAGGATCAAATGAAGAAATTCTTGGGTTTGAAGTTTTTTGAATTATCATTTTTTAATTTTTTAATGAGGTATTACAAATATATAATAATTTTTTAATAATCAAAATTTAGTTTAAATTTGGAAAAAAATACTTTGAAAAGACAATTAATCACAACAAGCGACGGAAGTAAAACTCTATTAATAAATGACTTACAGGAAACATACCACTCCAGGCATGGTGCATTGCAGGAAGCTGTTCATGTATTTATCAAAAACGGACTTAATTTGATAAATGATTATGAAATTAATATTTTAGAGTTGGGATTTGGAACAGGTCTTAACGTTTTGGTAACATTTGATGAATATTTGAGAAATGATAAAAGTCATAAAATAAATTATTTTGGTATAGAAAAATACCCGATTTTATTTGAAGAAGCCTCAGAATTATCTTATTCTGAATTATTTCCAAACGAAATTGTGAAAGATTTAACATTTAAAATCCATCAAAAAGAATGGGAGAAAACAGTGGAACTCGATTCATATTTTAATCTTACCAAAATCCAAAATGATTTTTTCAATATCAGACATATGGATCTGCCTGCTATCGATCTGGTTTATTTTGATTGTTTCGGCGCAAGAGTACAGCCTGATCTTTGGGAAAAGGAACTGTTTGAAATTGTTGCCTCTAAAATGAAAAAAGGAGGATTATTAACCACCTACTCTTCCAAAGGAAGTGTGAGAAGAACTCTGAAGGAATTAGGTTTTGAGGTAGAAAAAAAACAAGGCCCACCCGGAAAAAGAGAAATGATCAACGCCTGGAAAAAATAATTTTCCTAAATTTAAAGTTCACAAATCACATTTTATGATTGACAATATCAATATCCGCGTTTATGCGCTTTGTATAAAAGATAACAGGATCCTGGCACTTCATGAAGAGTATGCCGGAGATTTTCTAGTGAAGCTGCCGGGCGGCGGATTGGAATTCGGAGAAAGTGTTATCGAATGTCTAAAAAGAGAATTTCAGGAGGAGCTGAATCTCGACATTGATGTTATAGACCATTTCTATACGCAGGATGATTTCCTGGTTTCCAGATTTCGGGACAATGAGCAGCTTTTGACTATATATTATCTAGCTGAAATTAAAAATGAAGAAGATCTGCTGATATTGGATCCATGTATAGAAAAGACAGAATGGATTGCACTGGAAGGTGAAAATCCTTTTCCATTACCGATTGACAGGCGTGTTTTTGAATTGGCAAAACAAAAATTTCTGAATTGATAATTCGGATTTCTTATTATTCTACCTCTACAAGATTGACGTCGCCTTCATATTTTCTATCGATAATAAGGATCATCACCGGTTGCGACTTATAGGTTGGGTTTATATCTCTGATAATTTTTCTATACTTAATTTCCAGAATATTGGCATTTTTACTTACCGAAACGGGCTTTAATTCAACACTCTGAGACGATGGATCTTCGATCTGAGCAACAGCAAATTCTTTTGAAAAATCTATTGGCGTCGGTTTTCCATTCTCTCCCATTATGGTAGCCATTCCGAAGACTTTATCAAAATCCTGTTGACTGTCAAACTGCGGATTGTCTAATGCACCTTCGAAGTTATTTTTGACAAAATAATTTTTTGCTTCTTTGTAAGGAATTTTTTCGTTCAGTAATCCTTTTCCGGGTTTTTCGGAACTGCAAGAAATTATAAACCCCACAATTATAAATAATAAAAAAGACTTCTTCATTTTAGTAATATTATATTAAATATTCCATAACAAATCTTCATATTTTTTCAGAATAATTTCTTTTGAAAATCTGGATTTGATCGATTCTCTGATGTTGGCTTTATCAATAGTTTGATGCAAAGCCTGTTTTATTCTTTCGGCAAAATTTTCATGATCATCAATATCGGCAATCTCACCGTTGATATGGTCTATAATAATTTCATCGATACCTCCAGGACAACTGTTGGCTAAAGAATAAATGCCACAAGCGCCTGCTTCCAGAAGAACATTTGGGAAACCTTCATATCTGGACGATAAAATAAAAAGATCCGCATACTTCAGGTACTGATAAGGATTGCTTTTTTTTCCGTGGAAAATCACATGATCGAGGCCAAGCAGCTCTTTCATCTTCAGAAGCAGTTCTCTATCTTTTCCCTCACCAAGAATATGAAGCATGATGTTCTGATTTTTCAGTCTGCTGAATACTTTCAAAAGGTTATCAAAACCTTTCCGTGAGGACAGATTCCCTATAGCAACTACATTTTTGTACTGGTGAGAAAACTCTGAAGGCCTTTCGGATTCATTAAGTTTTTCATCGATAAAGCTGATATCCACCGGATTATTGATTTTTACAAGCTTGTCATTTTTGATGGAAAAATTACTCACCAGATCATTCTGCATATCATTGCTCTGAGCTATTATTTTGTCATAAGCATTATAAAAATTGTAGAAGAAACGAATCTCCTTTCTTGTAACATGCTGCGATACGACATTGGTCTCTCTTGCAATGAACTTTGTTTTAGGAAACAGCTTTGTAAATAGTGACAGATAAGCATTGACTTCTCCAAAACCTGAAAACACGATGTCCGGTTTTCTTTTTTTGATTTCGATCAGGATTGGTTTCAGAGAGTTTCTGATTCTCGGTGTATTGATATCGATGATTTCTACATCGGATTTCAGAAAATCAAGATATGCACCTTCTTTTCTCAGCAAAAGTATAGAAGGCGAGAATCTGTCTCTCGGAAGGTGATTTGCAATAGTTGTTACAATGCGTTCTGCACCACCGGTTTCCAGATCTGGCAATATGAAAATGATTGATTTTTTCATTTTTGTTATAATGATTCCGGAAATTTTTTTGAGAATAATTGTTAAGAATGTAATTAGTAATTAAACTTATACATGCTGATTATTAATTTTTATCGATTTAATTTGCTACATCACTGATGAATTTAATTCTCAAAACACGCACTTCATCATCGGTAAGATCATCGCCATATTCTGCAAGCAATGTCTTCATACTGTCGCTTTCAGAACCTTTCATAAAATCCATAAAATCATCCACAACATCCTCATCAAAATTTTCTTCGATATAATAATCGATGTTCAGTTTTGTTCCTTGGTAGACAATGCTTTCCATTTCAGAAAGCAATTCGGTCATTGTAAGATTTTTAGCTTTTGCAATATCCTCAAGATCAATTTTCTTATCAGTATTCTGAATGATAAAAACCTTATGGCTGGACTTATTTGCGACCTGCTTCATTACGAGATCCTGAGTCCGTTCTATATCATTGTCTTCTACATATTTTTTGATAAATTCAGCAAATTCTTTACCATATTTTCTGGCTTTTCCTTCACCAACGCCATAGATTTTGGCTACTTCTTCCACGGATATCGGATACTGAACCGTCATATCCTCCAGACTTGGATCCATAAAAACCGTATAAGGCGGGATTCCATGTTTTTTTGCTACGGTCTTTCTCAGTTCCTTGAGCTGACCAAACAGAACCTGGTCCAGCCCACTGCCAGCCTGAGTCTGGACTTGCTCACTGTCAGATTTTGATTTCAGCTGGGTAAGATCATACTCCCTGTCTTCAGCAATCAGGAAAGATTCATTGAGTTTTCCGCTTATGGATTGTTGACCCTTTTCTGAGATTTTCAAAACACCGTAAGTTTCGATATCTTTCCTCAGGTAATCCTGTACCGTTGCCTGCCTGATAATAGATTTCCAGTAATTATCAGATTCTGCTTTTCCAAATCCGAAAAAATCAGTTTGTTCCAGTTTATAAGACTTTGTAACGGCAGACTCTTTCCCTACAATAATTGAAATGAGATCTTTGGTACGGAATTTTTCTCCGAGAGATTTTATCATCTCGAGGACTTTTTTCAAATCCGCAGCGGCATCTTTCAGTTTCGGAGGATTTTGAGAGTTATCGCACATCATTGCGCCTTCTCCTTTCACAGGATCAAATTTTTCTCCAAAATAATATAAAAGATACTGTCTCCTGCTCATTGACGTTTCCGCATATCCGACTACTTCATTCAGTAGCTGTAGTCCGATTTCTCTTTCTGAAACAGGCTTTTGAGCCAGGAATTTTTCTAATTTTTCAATATCTTTCGGGTCATAAAAAGCCAAACAGTAACCTTCTCCTCCATCCCTTCCTACACGTCCTGTTTCCTGATAATAACTTTCCAGTGATTTTGGAATATCATAATGAATCACGAACCGGACATCAGGCTTATCAATTCCCATCCCAAATGCAATAGTGGCAACAATGACATCCACTTCTTCCATTAAAAACTTGTCCTGATTCGCGACTCTCGTCTTTTGATCCAGGCCTGCGTGATAAGGCAAAGCATTAATTCCGTTGACCTGTAAAAGCTGCGCAAATTCTTCAACCTTTCTTCTGCTCAGGCAATATACAATTCCGGATTTTCCTTTATGCAGATTGATAAATCTTACAATTTCTTTATCAACATTCACCTTAGGACGGATCTCATAAAACAGATTGGCACGGTTAAAACTTTCCTTAAAAACCAAGGCATTGTTCATCCCAAGAGTTTTCTGAATATCATCCTGAACTTTTGGCGTTGCAGTTGCAGTAAGCGCAATCACGGGAACATCGGCAATCCTGTCGATGATGCCTTTCAGGTTTCTGTATTCCGGACGGAAATCATGTCCCCATTCCGATATGCAATGCGCCTCATCTATGGCAACGAAAGATATTTTTACCGCTTTCAGAAAATCAAGATATTCTTCTTTTATCAAAGATTCCGGAGCAACATACAGAAGTTTGGTTTTACCGGCTGTGATGTCATCCATCACTTGTTTTGTCTGGGATTTATTCAGGGAAGAGTTTAGAACGTGGGCAACACCTTCATCGGAAGAAAGTCCGTTTACTGCATCCACTTGATTTTTCATGAGGGCAATCAGTGGAGAAACCACAATTGCAGTGCCTTCGGAAATCAGTGCCGGCAGCTGATAACAAAGTGATTTCCCGCCACCCGTCGGCATCAAGACAAATACATCTTTTCTATCCAGGAGTTCTCTTATGATCTGTTCCTGTTGCCCTTTGAATTTAGAAAAGCCAAAATATTTTTTGAGTTCTGCAGATAAGTTGATGTCTTTTGTGCTCATCCTTTGATATAGTTTGCTAAATTTGCATTTTGTTGAATGTTAAACATTTTATAATTAAGGATAAGAATCCTCAATTTAAGGGGATAAAAAAATGAAGCCCGAAAACCTCATTCCTTGTTTAAAATTATTAGCGTGAAGATACAAAATAAAATATTATTAAAAAAATAATCAAATATTTTTAAAATTTTGAATCCGAATGAAATTCTTTCCAATGCTCATCAAGCATTGGATATAGAAATAAATGAACTCAAAAACCTTCGTGAAAGACTCGGCGACAGCTTTATAAAAAGCGTTCTTGCTATTAACGAATGCAAAGGAAAACTGATTGTAGTAGGTATCGGAAAATCAGCTCATGTTGCGAGTAAAATAGTTGCAACGCTGAACTCCACGGGTACGCCTTCTCAGTTTCTGCATGCTGCAGAAGCCATCCACGGTGATCTTGGAGTGATCCAGAAACAGGATATTGTACTCTGTATTTCCTACTCGGGAAATTCTCCTGAGATTGTCAATCTTTTACCTTTTTTGAAGGAATATTCTTCTGCACTTATAGGGATGACAGGGAATGCCGAAAGTAAATTAGGCAAGATATCAGACATCGTTCTTAATACCTATGTGGAAAAAGAAGCCTGTCCGAATAAACTGGCTCCCACAAGTTCTACAACGGTTCAAATGGCTTTGGGCGACGCTCTTGCAATCTGCCTTATGGAGCTTAAAGGTTTTAAGGATATTGATTTTGCCAAATTTCATCCAGGTGGAAGTCTCGGAAAAAATTTAACCGCAAAAGTAGAACAATTTGTATCTCAGAACAAGCCTGAAGTCTCGCCGGAATCTGGAATCCGGGATGTTATAATATCCGTCAGCGGTTCAAAACACGGGATTACGGTTGTAATTGATAATGAAAATATTGTCGGGGTGATCACTGATGGCGATATCCGGAGAATGCTTCTGAATCAGGATGATATTTCTAAGATAAAAGCTGCTGATATTACTAGCAGAAATCCGAAAACGATTGATAAAGAACAGCTTGCAAAAGAAGCAATGCATATTTTGAAAGAATATAATATCGGACAGTTAATTGTAACCGAAAACGGAAAATATTATGGAATCATTGATATCCATAAATTACTGGACGAAGGAATCATTTGAGTTATATCGTACAAAAACGACATAGGATTTTAAATAATTTATCATTTATAAATAATGAGTGAAGAAAAGGAAATGTCCTTTCTTGGACATATCGGAGAACTAAGGGCACATCTTGTGAGGTCTATTTTAGCGATCGTTGTTTTGGCAATTGTTGTGGGATTCAACATCAACTGGGTCATGGATCATATTTTCTTTGGGCCGACAAGAAATGACTTTTTAACATTCAGGATTGTAAACCATTTTTCCAGAGAACTAACGGGAAATGACAGTTTTATTCTGCCGGCACAGTTCAGCGTTCAGCAGAAGCAATTGTTTCAACAGTTCAATGTCATGATGGCGGTTTCCATTTTCTCAGGATTGGTTTTGGCTTTTCCATACATTGTCTGGGAAATATGGAAGTTCATTAGTCCTGCTTTGATGCCGAAAGAAAAAAAGAATTCTATTTTCTATATCAATTCAATTTGGATTCTTTTTATGTGTGGTGTTTTGACTGGCTATTTTCTGATTTTGCCATTTGCAATTAATTTCGGGTTATTATTTAAGGTTTCAGATAATATCGTTCAGCTTTTCGATTTGTCAGATTATACCACATTGTTTTTACAGGTCACATTAGGAATGGGCGTTGTTTTCCTTTTTCCAATTGCAGTTTATATCCTTACATCCATAGGAATTCTGACACCAAAATTCCTGAGAACTTACAGAAGACACGCTATTGTTCTGATAATGGTGGTTGCAGCGATCATTACACCTGCAGATGTTCTGAGTATGATGGCAGCAGCACTTCCGTTAGTTTTACTCTATGAAATAAGTGTAATAATGTCGAATGTTATTTATAAGAAGATGCAAAAGAAAAACCTGAATAAAGATTTTGCGGATCAGTAATTTATGAAACGACTATAAATTAAAAATCAGCAATAGTAACATTGCTGATTTTTTTATCCTTTTATAATATCCTTTCGAATTCTACTAAGTGAAGTATCCGTAATCCCAAGAAAAGATGCAATATTTTTAAGTGGAGCAGATTTTAAAACTTCGGGTTTTGCTATAATTAAATCAAGATAACGTTCTGTTGCCGATTTGGTTATCATTTCCACGGAACGGTTTTTAAGATAGAATAATTGATAAGACATCCACGCTCTTCCCCATTCCGTAAGTGCGGGAATGGTCAAAAATAATTCCTGGAAATCATCATAATTTATTTTCCAGACAATACAATCTGTCTCCGCCTGAATGTTTTCTATCGATGCTATTCTTTGGAATATAGATGATGCTTCTATAATAATATCTAATTCTGTAAAGAAATTAATCGTGATGTCATTGTTATCTGTATCGAATACAAAGGAGCGTGCAACGCCCGTTTCTAAAACGAAATATTCATTTGAAACTTCATTTTCCTTTAGGAAAAATTCGCCTTTTTTGAAATGTAATTTTTCATGCTTTTCGAAGATAAGATTAAGGTCTTCTTCAGAAAATGCGGGATGCTGATAGATACTTTTTAATACGTCCATAAAATAAAACGGAAAATCTAAAATAATAGATTTATTTATTAATACAAAAATAATTTTGTGAATTGAAGATATTTAACCAGCAATCCATTCTCCTAGATTATAGGTCTCCATTCTAAATATCACTAAAAGCAGAATAAATCCGATTAAGTATAAACAAACATTTTTTTTCATTACTTTTCTATTTAAATCTTTAAAATAAAAAAGTTTAAAAATTAAGTATGGATAATAAAGAAAGGAAAAAATCAATATCATCTGATAAATAATAACTGATATGTAAAATTCAGAGTTTTGGGGTCAGGATTCGAATAGGTTGGAAAATGACCAAACAAAATGTACGAATGTAAAATCAATATTAAAAGTGAAATTAAATTGACTATTGGTATAAATGAAACGATTTTGAATAGAGTTGAATAATTCATAAGTTATTATAAATCAAAACGATTTAAAAATAAATTTATTTCTCGGTAAAATAAAAACGGGAAATCTATTATTTTAGATTTCCCGCTATAAAGAATAATTTTATTCAGAAATTATTTCAATGCGTTTACAGCAGCTTCGTAATTAGGCTCCTGACCAATTTCCGGAACCTGTTCCGTATAAATCACAGTTCCTTTTTCATCCAAAACTACAACAGCTCTGCTCAGTAATCCCTTTAAAGGAGAACCATCCAGTGTCACTCCATAATCTTCACCAAAATTCCCCCGGAAATCCGACAATACTTCTACATTTTCAAGACCTTCTGCTGCGCAAAATCTATTCAATGCGAAAGGCAAATCTCTGGAAACGTTGATTACAACAGTGTTCTCCAAAGAACTAGCTTCTTTATTGAATTGTCTGGCAGAAGCTGCGCAAACACCCGTATCGATACTTGGAAAGATGTTCAGTAAAACTCTTTTTCCTGTGTAGTCGGCAAGATGCTTTTCTGATAAATCTGCTGCAACCAAGGTGAACTCCTGAGCTGTAGCCCCAATTTCCGGTAATGTTCCGACAGTATGAACTGGATTTCCTTTGAATGTAATTTGTGACATTGTTTATATTATTAATTGCATCAAAGTTAATGGTTGATCTTTGGATTTTGAATATTAAAATCGACTTTAATAAAATTTAACTTTTGATGATATGATCACTAATTATCACTCTGAACAAAAATCATATATCCATCATCATAAAATCATTATAAAATACGTATTTTTGTGATTCAGTATGTAATAAAATCAAATAAATAATGTCAGAAAAATCAAAAATTATCTACACGCTCACGGATGAAGCACCAATGTTAGCAACTCACTCTTTCCTGCCCATCGTTAAGGCTTTTACATCGGTTGCAGATATCAATATCGTTTCAAAAGACATTTCACTTTCAGGCAGGATTCTTGCCAATTTTCCAGAGTTTTTGAAGGATGACCAAAAGATCGGAGATGCATTAGCGGAATTGGGCGAATTGGCTACAACCCCAGAAGCGAACATTATTAAATTACCAAATATCTCTGCATCTGCGCCTCAGTTGGAAGAAGCAATTGCAGAATTACAAGCTAAAGGTTTTGCAGTTCCAAACTATCCTGCTGAACCGAAAAATGATGAGGAGAAAGCTATCAAAGCTAAATATGCCAAAGTCTTAGGTTCTGCTGTAAACCCTGTTCTGAGAGAAGGAAATTCTGACAGACGTGCTCCAAAAGCGGTCAAAAATTATGCTAAGGCTAATCCTCACAAAATGGGAGCTTGGGCATCTGACAGCAAAACAGATGTAGCGCATATGACCAGCGGAGATTTCTACGGAACTGAAACGTCTATAACCGTAGAAAATGATTCCAAATTCAGGATTGTTTTCTTTGGAAATGATGGTTCTGAAAAGGTTTTGAAAGATTTTGCTAACCTAAAAGCAGGCGAAGTAATCGATTCTTCCGTGATGAATCTTAACTCACTGAAAGCTTTTGTTCAGACTGCAATTGATGAAGCAAAGCAAAGAGGCGTGATACTTTCTGCACATTTGAAAGCGACGATGATGAAAATCTCTGACCCTATTATTTTTGGAGCTATTGTTGAAACGTTTTTCAAAGATGTTTTTGCTAAATATGCTGAGATTTTTAAATCATTAGACATCAATCCAAACAACGGATTGCAAAATCTTTACGATAAAATTGCCGGAATTCCTCAGGAAGCAGAAATCAAAGCGGATATTGACAAAGTTCTTTCTGAAGGTCCAAAAGTAGCAATGGTAAATTCTGACAAAGGAATCACGAATTTCCACGTTCCTTCTGACATTATTGTGGATGCGTCTATGGCAGCATTAATCAGAAATGGAGGAAAAATGTGGGACAAAGCTGGTGCAGAAGATGATACTTTGGCGATTATTCCGGACCGTTCTTACGCAGGTTTCTACCAGGCGGCAATCGATGATATGAAAAAGAACGGAGCGCTTGACCCAACAACAATGGGTTCTGTTCCGAATGTTGGGCTGATGGCTCAGAAAGCTGAGGAATACGGTTCACACGATAAAACTTTCCAAGCTGAAGCGGACGGAGCAATCAAAGTCCTTGATGAAAACGGAAACACTTTACTTGAACAAAAAGTGGAAAAATCTGATATTTTCAGAATGTGTCAGACTAAAGATGCGCCAATTCAGGACTGGGTAAAACTGGCTGTTAACAGAGCAAGATTGTCTGAAACACCTGCGATTTTCTGGTTAGACCAGGCAAGAGCGCATGACAGAGAAATGATCAAAAAGGTTAATAAATATTTGGCAGATCACGACACAACCGGATTGGATATCAAAATCCTTGATGTGAAAGATGCGATGACCGAAACTTTGGAAAGAGCAAGACAAGGCAAAGACACCATTTCTGTTTCCGGAAACGTTTTGAGAGATTATTTGACCGACCTTTTCCCTATTTTGGAACTAGGAACTTCTGCGAAAATGTTGTCTATCGTTCCATTGATGAACGGTGGCGGATTGTTCGAAACGGGCGCTGGAGGTTCTGCTCCGAAACACATCGAGCAATTCATCGAAGAAGGTTATTTGAGATGGGATTCTCTTGGTGAATTCTTGGCACTGCAAGCTTCTTTGGAACATCTGGCACAAACTCAAAACAATACAAAAGCTCAGATTTTAGCGGATGCTTTGGATGAAGCTAATGCAAAATTCCTGGCAGAAGATAAATCTCCGGGTAGAAAACTGGGAACTATCGATAACAGAGGTTCACACTTCTATTTGGCAACTTATTGGGCGGAAGCTCTTACAAAGCAGACTAAAGATGCCGGTATCGCTGCGAAGTTTGTGCCTGTCGCAAAAGCTTTAACAGAAAACGAAAGCAAAATCAATGAAGAACTGATCGGTTCTCAAGGCAAGCCTCAGGATATTGATGGTTATTACAGGCCGGATTTCGTAAAGACTGACAAAGCAATGAGACCTTCGGAAACTTTGAATCAAATTGTAAACAGTATTTAATCCTGTTAAAAATTACATAAAACCCTCGGCAGATGTCGAGGGTTTTCTTTTGAATGATTAATTTGCAGAGAGAAAACTAACTTTACTTTTTCAGTATGAAAAAAATCTTCATTTGTCTTCTTTATGCGCTCGGCATTTCTTTATTCAGCGCACAGGGCAAGATTGACAAAGCTATCGATAATCTCGAAAAAAACTATGGACAGGAAAAAGTATATCTTCTGCTGGACAAAGATCAATATGTAGTCGGCGACAATCTCTATTTCAAATCTTTTGTTTTCAATGGTTACAGCCGGGCGGAAGCGCCCACTACTCTATTTGTGGAACTCTATGACCATCAGAAAAATTTGGTTGATAAAAGAACCGTTTTCCTGAACAAAGGTGAGGGCGAAGGAAGTTTTAACCTGACCAATGCGCTGAAAGAAGACATCTATTACATCAGAGCCTATACGGGCTGGATGGCTAATTTTCCTGAAGAATTCAATTATATCAAAGCGGTGCCGATCTATAATCCGACTTCTGAACAGAAACTGATACTTGATAAAAACACCAGTTGGACTGCTGGCGTCTTCCCGGAAGGCGGCACGTTTGTCAGCAATATTCCTACGAAAGTTGCAGTAAGAATTTATTCTCAGGAGGTTCCTCCTGTGGCATGGAGCGGCTATATCATCGATTCCGAAAAGCCTAATGAAAAGCTAACCAGCTTTAAAGCCCTGGATCAGAATGTCGGCTCGTTTTCCATTACTCCAAAAGCCGGAAAAATATATAAAGCTGTGGTAGAAGACGACAAAGGTCAGAAGCAGATCATCACGTTGCCAAAAGTTTCCGAATCCGGGATCAATGTCCAGGCGAACAGCAATTCTGAAGGCATACAATTTACGATCAAAAGCAGCAATCTTCCGGAAGGTCTGAAAGGTTATACCATCATCGGAACCATCAATAATCAGCTGGCTTATAAAGCGAACATCAAAGCCAATGCCCCTGATGCATCAAGTAAAATTCCTATCAAAGCAAGTGACGAGATCAATGGCATTCTGCAGCTTAGTATTTTTGATGATAAGGAAAACCTTGTAGCGCAGAGACTTTGTTTCATCAAGCCTAAAAATCTGAGCATCGATGAGCCAAACTTTGTAGATATATCTCTGAATAATCAGCCCAGAGCTTTTAACAGTTTTGACCTGCATCCTGACCCGGATTATCAGCATTATACGGTTTTGGTGAGAGATGCCAACAATATTCCGGACAATTACAGTAAGGAAAATATCCTGAGTGCGCTCTGGCTCACGAGCGATCTGACTTCACCAATGGTTTCGCCGGCGCAATATTTTAATAAGGACGCTAATGCTGATGCTTTGGACGCTCTTATGATCTCCGAACAATGGAAACGTTTTGACTGGAACGATCTGTTTGCCGGTAAAACCCCGGAAATCAAATTCAAACCTCAGATCAACCTGTCTTATAAAGGAAGAATGACCAACAACGGACGTGCACTCCCGAATACACCTGTCAACTTACTTTTCAAATCAGAAAATACCGAAAAATCCTTTGTCCAGGCACAGACTGATGACAGCGGGAATCTCTATCTGGACAATCTCCGGTTCGATGAACCTCTGACTGTCTCTTATTATCTCAATAAGGATAAAGCTTCCGAATCTGACAACCTGAATCTGATCTTCCAAAGCGTGACAGAAAATGCCCCATACAAAGGAACTTTGCCGGCAACAAATTACCGCCTGACAACAGAAAAGACGCCTGCTAATCCTATTGTTATAAACGCTTTGCAGAATATAAAAAATCAGAACAATATCAGGAATGATGAAATCCAGATCCAGGAAGTGCAGGTGACCGCAAAGAAAAAAGATCTGACGGCGGAACTGGACAAACAGCTCTCCACCGGAAGATTCAGCAGTTTCAATGCCACGGTTTTTGATTTCGTCAATGAAAATCAGGATGCGCAGGCTTCTCTCAACATCCTGCAGTGGTTACAGGGAAGAGCGGCCGGACTCACTTTTACCATGGACGGCTCCGGCAACTATGTGCCGTCTATCCGTGGCTCGCAGGCAAAACTGTATCTGGATGAGATCCCTGTGGATGCCAGCATGATCAACTCCCTTCCTGTAAGTAATATAGCGATGGTGAAAGTACTGAAAAATGACGGACTCGTTGGCAATGCCGTCGCAGTCTACACCAAAAGAGGAAATATGGGTGCCGCTCAGGATGATAAGAAAGAAGCCACCAATAAAACACTTTTACGAGGTTATGACAAAGCCGCTGAATTCGAGCAGCCGGATATAACAAGTGATAATTACAAGAAAATCACACAGGATACAAGGCAATTACTCTATTGGAACCCAAGGTTATCTGATGAACCGAATGTCCCTGCAAGAGCCAAATTTTTCAACAATGATGCGGCAAAAAACCGGGAAATTATAATTATCAGCTTTGATAAGAATGACAGGATTCTTTTTTATGATGAAGTGAAATAACCTTTTCAACTATCTGCCTTTTTTACAAGGATTCCGGATCGCTAAAAGTAATGCTTTTAAGACAATTTTTGGTAGATTCCGGAACGGCCTTTTATTCTGTCCGCATCCGTCATCTCACGGGACCGTCCCCATCGCTTGACGGGGGCGGTCCCGTGAAGAGAGCAGACCGCCCCCGTTGACTCACGGGGGCGGTCTGGTGACACAAGCTTCGAAGTGCTCGCTGGCAGGGGCTTTTTATAAGGTGTTTTTTTAAAAATCGCTTATATGGTCTGATGTTTGGTTGGATATTTCCGGAACATTAGAATTACTTATGAGCTTAAAACAAACTTCAGACCTATAGGCTGCTGCTGCTCAGATTTCCCGATATATTTTGTGTATATTGAAAAGAAAAAAAATAAAGTTTATGATCAAGAAAAATATTATCTGGACTACTCTCATTCTATGGCTTCTCAGTTCCTGCCAGAACAAGCAGGACGATGCGTTAGCTCTCCGTGAAAAAGAACTGTTAAAAAAAGAACAGGAATTTGCACTGAAAGAAGCCGATTACCAGTCACTAGTGAAAATGAGGGATAGCATCAGCAGCATCAAAAAGGATACAGCTTCTGTAATAAAAGCCTGGCCGGAAGCTATTGCAGGAAGCTGGAACGGCAAAGTGATCTGTACAGAATCCAACTGCAGCGATTATGTTATCGGTGACCAGCGTACAGATAACTGGGTATTTGTGAGCGACTCTACACAGATGGCTGTCAAGATCCTGAATAATAATAAAATTGTAAGAATCTACACTTCCGAATATACCAATGATGAAATAAGAATGAAGTTCCGGACAGACTCTACATCATCCAAAAAAGTAGAAATGAACATTCTTCTCGACGACATCACACCCACCAAGATGCGGGGAACAAGAACCGTGATCTCTGATAAGAACTGTATCGCCAAATTCTCTGTAGAGCTTGTAAGACCTTCTAATAAATAAAGCAATGATGATTCTTACCATTCATAATCTCAGCTTGCCGATAGAAGATCCGGTGCTGAAGTTTTTGCTCGTGCTCATCATCATTCTCGGGGCACCGCTTCTGCTCAACAAGATCAAGGTTCCTCACCTTCTGGGACTCATCATTGCCGGTGCTATCATAGGCCCGAATGGTCTCAACGTGCTTAGCCGGGACAGTAGCATCGTGGTGACCGGAACTACAGGTTTACTCTACATCATGTTCCTTGCAGGACTGGAAATCGACATGGGCGACTTCAAAAAGAATAAATGGAAAAGTCTCGGATTCGGGGTTTACACTTTCATTATTCCCTTTGTACTGGGCTATCTTGGCGGATTTTATTTACTGAAATTCAATGTTCTGACGTCCGTTCTGTTCGCCAGCTTATTTTCTTCGCATACACTGATTGCCTATCCGCTGGTGAGCAAACTTGGAGTCTCAAAGAACAAGGCTGTCAACATTACCGTCGGCGGAACTATGATCACCGATATTCTGGCATTATTGGTTCTTGCTGTAGTGGTAGGCATGACGCAGGGCGAAGTCGGCAGCGAATTCTGGATCAGATTATCGTCTTCAGTCCTCATCTTCGGGCTTATTGTGCTGTTGGTTTTTCCGATTATCGGGAGATGGTTTTTCAAAAAAGTCAGTGATAAGATCTCACAATATATCTTTGTCCTGGTAATGATTTATCTGGCTGCAGTATTGGCAGAGCTTGCAGGTGTAGAAGCCATCATCGGTGCATTTTTAGCCGGGCTTGCGCTCAACAGGCTCATTCCCCACACATCATCCCTCATGAACCGTGTGGAGTTTGTCGGCAATGCGATATTCATTCCTTTCTTTCTGATAAGCGTGGGGATGCTGATAGATTTCAAGGTTTTCTTCAAAAGCTGGGATACGATCTTTGCAGCAGCAATTATGCTGATCGCATCGATCGGCGGTAAATACATCGCCGCTGTGATGACACAGAAAACATTCCGCCTTTCTCGGGATGAAGGGAAGCTTATCTTCGGGCTCAGTTCTGCATCCGCTGCTGCGACACTGGCTTCGGTAATGGTCGGTTATAATATCATCATCTCTGAAACCGAAGCGGGCGAACCGGTGAGGTTATTAAATGAGCATGTACTTAACGGCAGTATTCTTCTGATATTGGTTTCGTGTACAGTTTCTTCTTTCATTTCGATGTCCAGCGCACAAAAGATTGCAGACGCAGACCATGACGAAACCGTTTCCGGAGAATCCAATGAAGAAGAAAATATATTGCTTGCGATGAACTACGAAACTACCGTTGACAAGATGATTAATCTGGGTCTACTCATCAAGTCCCACGAAAATCATGACCGTCTTTTTGCTTTGAATATCATCAACGAAGATAAAAATGAATCATCTGTCAGGAACGCAGAGAAGATCCTGGAGCAGGCTGTGCATACCGCCGCTGCTGCGGATGTCCGGCTGAAGGCATTAACAAGATATGATAACGATGTGATCTCGGGCATCAACAATGTTATCAAGGAGCAGAAAATCACGGATCTGATTATAGGTTTGGAAGAAGAAAAAGGGTTTTCTCAGTCGTTCCTTTATAATCTTTATAATGGATACCTTCAGAATGATAATGTCAATATCCTGATCTATCATGCTGTGCAGCCGCTTGCAACGGTTAAGAATTATAAAGTACTGATTCCTGATCACGCTCAGAAAGAAGCTGGCTTTTTCCATGCAATGCTGAGAATCTGGAACATTGCCAAAAACTCTGGCGCAACGGTAAGTTTTTATTGTAATCAGAGTATCAGACAGATTCTGGAAAGAATACTCAAAAAGAACAGTATAGAAGCCAGATTCTTTGTAACCGACAATTGGAAGGATGCTCAGAAGGCAGCTGAAAATGTTGATAGTGATGAAGCTGTGATCTTTGTGATGGCAAAACGCGGAATGGTATCATACATCCAGCCTATGAGACTTATCCCTGAATTTCTGAACGCATCATTAAAAGATAAGAATCACTTGCTTATATATCCTTTTACTGCAACAGAAACCATGAAGTCCGAGAAAAGGTCTATAAACAACCATGGAGATTTCGTCGAGATCGGGAATATTATCAGCAAGGTTTTTAAATGATATTATAAAGAAAAACGAGATCAGGAATTGATCTCGTTTCTATATTATGTGTTGAAAAACTTATAACATTTTCAAATTATTCACTTCCTGTTCCGTAAGGATTCTCCAGTGCCCGCGTTTGATGTTTTTCTTGGTCAGTCCGGCAAACATCACTCTGTCCAGCGCTTCCACTTCGTAGCCCAGCTTCTGAAAAATTCTTCGGATCACCCTGTTCCATCCGATATGGATTTCTATGCCAACTTCATTTTTTGGTTTTCCTTCAATGAAAGAAATGCTGTCCACTTCGGCAACACCTTCTTCCAGTCTGATACCTTCTGCAATCGACTTAAGATCTTCAATAGATAATTTTCTGTCCAGCGTCACATGATAGATTTTTCTCATATTGAAGGACGGATGCGTAAGCTTTTTAGTCATATGTCCGTCATTGGTCAACAGAATAACACCGGTCGTTTGCCTGTCCAGCCTTCCGACAGGGAAAATCCTGTAAGGAGAAGCATTTGCCGTAAGATCCATCACTGTTTTTCTGGCTTTTTCATCCTTCGTTGTGGAGATATAACCTTTAGGTTTGTTCAAGAGAACGTAAACCGGTTTTTCCGGCGTGATATTCTGTCCGTCAAAAACTACTCTGTCGGTTTTCTGAACCTGATACCCCATTTCTGTTACCACCTTTCCGTTCACTTCCACAAGACCCTGCGTGATGAGTTCATCAGCTTCTCTTCTACTGCAGATTCCTGAGTTCGCAATATATTTATTAAGTCTGATCGTATCTTTGAAAACTTCTTTCGTAATTTTCTCTAATCTTCTTCTTTGGATATATGATTTAGTTCTGTCTTCCGAAGTTTCCGGCCGGATATATGGTTTTTTATTTGCAGGTTTTTTGCTAAATGATTTTCTTTCGCCATCTTCATATTTATCTCTGCTGTCGAAACGGTCACCGCCTCTTGTTGTTTTCGGTCCTCGGGAATTTCCAAAAGATTTTCCGCCCGCAGAATTTCCTCTGTTATTACTGGAGCTACGGGAGCTTCCGGAAGGTCTGCTGCCTCCAGAAGTTCTTGGTTTTTTGTTTCTACCTGATTGATTTCCGTCTCCGCTCATTATCTAAAATTTTTGCAAAGATAGTGAATTAGTTAAGATTTACGAATTGTGAGTTAATAATTACCAAAATTGAGAATAATGTAATTTTAAATTGAGAATTCAGAAATGTCTTTTATAGAAAATATAATCTGTATTGATAGGCTCCAATCCCGACTGTTTCATCAGCGTTGCGATCTGTCCGCGATGATATGTTGAATGATTGATGAGATGAAATAATACCTGTTGAATTGTATTTTTAAATTCTTTTCCCTGCGAATTCCTGTAGCAAATAATATCAGAAAATTCCCGTTCGGTAAGGATTTTAAAACTACTGTTAAAATTATCCGAATTGATATGAAGTAACGAATCATCAGCATGAACCTCCCAAACGCCCATTGTATCCTGATTAAGGATTCTTGCATTCCATATTTGATGCGCATTCAGGATATGATTGAGAAGATTCTTACTTCTCTCCGACCAAGCCGAATTATTTTCCAGAAAATTCTGAATCAATAATTGGTTAAAATGAAGATTGTACTGCAAAAGATCCTGAAAATGCGTTCTCATTACTCAAACATTTCTGACAGACGGACAGCTTTAATTTCATTAGAATTATAAAGTTCTTCAACAGAATTCTTTTTTTCTAATTTCGGATAAAGATTAACGCCAATTAATTTAATTTTCCCTTCTTCAACCCAGCTTTGCTCTTTCACAGCTTGTTCAAAAATCATTTTCTGTATTTCACCAGCTTTCAAAAGCTCGAGATAACCGCCGTTTTCTTCAATTTCCAAAAACAGTTTCCATGATTTCTCAGCGAATTGTTGCGTGATATCTTCCACGAAATAACTTCCGGAAGTTGCGTCTTCAAATACATTGATAATACTTTCATAAGCTAGAACGACCTGCTGTTTGAAAGAAATCTCTTTGGAAAGTTCTGTTTTATTTTCAATTTTATAATCATTGGAAAAAACAGCATCTGCACCGCCAATCATCGCCGAAGCCAATTCCAGTGTAGATCTAATCAGATTATTTTCAGCATCATTTTTAGCTTTATTTCTGAATGAAGTTTCAGCAAACATATAAGGAATCAAATCTTTTTCAAATTCTTTAGAAAACTGATTGAAGAGATATTTGAAAGCTCTGAGTTTAGCAATTTCGAAAAAATAATTGGAACCAATTGCAAATCTGAAAACTAATTTTTCAAGAATTTCCGCACCGAATTTTTCCACCAATTCTTTAGACTTTGACAGCGCAAAAGTCAATTGCTGGATGATTGAAGCACCAGCATTTTGATGCAAACTGATGTCTACACATATCTGTCTTTCAAAAGCTTTTGATAATAGCTCGCCAGCCAAATGGTCATTGATTTCGGCCATTTTATCATCAGAGAAAACATCAATCAAAGAGAAGTAACGATTGGTTTTATCAGTTAATATATGTTCTGCCAGATCCGGATTGTTGACGAACAGAGCTTTTTCATCTAAGGCTTCAATATTTTCATTCAAAAGAAATGCAAAAGCCTGTTCTTCCAAACCATCCTGATATTCTGCAACCAGATGTGTGCTTTCTTCGACTTTTGGAAGAATTTTAGTCTTTTTATTATTTTGATAATATGGTTTTACAAAAATGTTTTCCAGATTATCTTTAGAAAGAATTTCATAAATATTTTCTGTTTTGAGTTGCTTTTTAACAAGGTTTTCCCAATCTTCCAATGTATTTTCTATGAAACTCATTTGTATTATTTTTTTGTGATTTTGGAACTGTCGACTACCAAGATGAAAATTTCCTCATTCGGTTTTTTCATAAAGTAATTTTCGCGGGCATATTTTTCTTTTTCCTGCTTATTGTTCATCAGTTTACGATAGAATTTATCATTCTTTTCGTATTCAGTTTTGTAGAATTCTCGTTGGTTTTCATAGCGTTTGATTTCGCCATTCAGTTCATTGATAACCAAAAAAGAAGTGCTGTCAAAAAATATCATCCAAACTAAAAACCCCACTAATGTCAGCATATATTTATTAAATACATAAGTTTTCATAAACTCAAGTGTGGGCGATTTTTTCTTGATATCTTTGATGAGTTCTTTCATAACAAATACTATTAATGAACCTTTTTAAGCGAATTGTTGATCACGGTTGTTAAGAAGTCAATTGCTACAGAATTTTGCTTCATATTAGGAACAATAAGGTCTGCTTCATTTTTAGAAGGCTCAATAAACTCCTGATGCATTGGCTTGAGAGTTGTCTGATATCTGTGTAAAACTTCCTGCAGATCACGTCCTCTTTCCTGCGTATCTCTTCGGATTCTTCGGATCAATCTTTCATCGGAATCTGCGTGAACAAATACCTTCAGGTCAAATTCTTTCAATAATTCTTTGCTTGTCAAAACCAGAATACCTTCCACAATCAAAACATTTCTTGGCTCCACAGTAACGTGATCGCCAGTTCTGGAATGGGTCACGAAAGAATAAATCGGTTGTTCTATACTCTGATTATTTTTCAGTGCCTTAACATGTTGCAACATCAGGTCAAAATCGATTGATTTTGGGTGGTCATAATTGAGAACTTCTCTTTCTGATAAAGTCAAGTTAGGATTGTCGTGGTAATAATTATCCTGAGAAAGCACATTAACGCCTTCTAAATTAAGTTGTTGAAGAATCTTATTAACCACAGTTGTTTTTCCGGAACCTGTTCCTCCGGCAATTCCTATCACGAGCATCTTTACTTTTTTTACAAAAATAAGATAATTTCTTTTTTATAGTGAAATAAAATGAATGGATTGCACAAAAAAAGCTGCGAATTGCAGCTTTATATTTATCGTCTTCCGCTATTTTCGCCAGAGCGTACTTCTCTCTGAGGCTGGGTCTGCTGTTGTGGTGTTGTTCTGATTGAATTGGGCGTTTTTCTTGTTGGTTGTGTTTTTGTATTTTGCTGATCAGTCTGCAACATTCCGCTATTCCTTTGCGTTCTGTTTGGCTGGATTCTGATATTTTGATTGTGAAGAGAATTTCTTTTTGGAGAGATTATCAGATTATTGCTCAGCCTGTTTCTTGAATTGTAGATGGCACCGTTCCTGTAATAATTATTGTTGTTGTCCAGATAAACCACATTTGGAGCATACCAGTAACCATCAGGCGAACGGAAATAACCGTCCCTGTAACCATCCGAATACCCTTCTGAATAAGGATCATTATACGCATAACTGCTTGTTCCGGCTACACAGGAAACCATGGTTAATGCCAATGTAGCTATAATTATTTTGATTGAATTTTTCATTTTCTTTGATTTTAAAATTATACTTTTCAGTAATCTTTTTATAAATTACAAAGAATCTGCCAAGATGGATTTGGAAAAATAATGCAGTTTAAATTTCACAATTACTCTTCCGGAGAAATTCCCAGAATATAGTAGAAAACGGCCAAAACTCTGGCAAAAAATTCTCGGGTATGATTTCTGTAGTAGCTTTCGTTTTTACTGACATCCTGCGCGTCGAATCCGAGAGCATTCATTCCGTTATTTCTTGCAAAGAACAAGGCCCGAAGGTTGTGGAAACCCTGTGAAACAATAATCACATTTTTCTCATTATAGACATTTTTACAGCGCAAAATACTTTTATGGGTGTTAAAGCCTTTCGGATCTTTGGTAATAATATTTTCAGGAACACCTTCATTGTAAACCAGAAAATTTTTCATGGCTTCCGGTTCATCATAGTTTTCGCTTTTCTCTCCGCTCACAATGATTTTTTTGATTTTTCCGTGGTGATAAAGTGTTCCGACAGCGTCCATTCGTGCAACGAAATAAGGATTTGCAACGCCTGAACGCATCTTCGGAGACGTTCCCAAAACCAAAGCGCAATCTCTTGGCGGAACTTTGCTGATTTTCGTATATGTTCTTCCGCTGGTGAGTGCCACAACCCAGACATTTGCTAAAATCAATAGCAAAATACCCAGTTCCAAAAGCCTGAATAATACTTTAAAAATGTTTGTTAGCACCCTGAGCATATATTAATACAAATCAAAATCTAAATATACGTCTTTACTCATTGCTATGGAAACACAAGGTAAAATTTTCCCCTGAAGTTTTTCTTTTTCGGTCAGATATTCGTCTTCCGTCATATCCACTTCGCCATTTTTCAGATAACAAAGACAACTTCCGCAGATTCCCGACTTGCAGGAATAAGGTAATTTGTAACCCATATCCAATAACTGTTGTAAAATCTTTCGCTCATTATTCTTCAGGACAATTCCGTCTTTTTCAATATGATTGAATTTGATTTTAACGTTTACATTTTCAATCAGAGGAAACTCTTTTTCCGTCGGATAGATATCATCATTGAAAGTTTCAAACAATTCAAAATGAATATTCTTTTTAGGAATTCCGTGATTGTAACAAGCATTTGCAACAGATTTTATCATTGTACCCGGACCACAGATCAAAACTTTGTCCGTACTGTCCCAAATCGTCGATTCCTCGTCATCTTCATCAAGATGAAGAATCTGATTGATGATTAATGAAATCTTTTTTTCATCCAGTCTTCCCTGAAAAAGCTTGTCTTTAACCGGTTCCTGAGACAAAAAATAATAAACCTCCAATCTTCCGACATTATCTTTCAGCAATAGTTCTAATTCATCTTTAAGGATGATATCTTCATAGCTTTTATTACCATAAAAAAGAAAAATTCTCGTTGATTTTTCTTCAAACAAAATATTCTTAATATGGCTGATAATCGGTGTGATTCCAATTCCTGCAGCGAAAGCGATAATGGTTCGTTTCTCGTTTGGCTTTGATGGGATGAAAAATCGGCCTAAAGGTTCACTCACAGAGATTTCGTTGCCGATATGATAATTCTGAAACAGGAAGTTGGTAGAACTTTTCTCACCATTTATTTTGATTGCAAGTTCAGTTTTATCTTCAAAAGGTGCAGACGTAAAGGAATAATCATTCTGAATTTCCTTTTCATTAAAATGATATTTCAGCGTGACAAATTGCCCAGCCATATATTGATATTTGGATTTTAATTCTTCAGGAATCTCCAATTCCAAGGCAAAAGCATTTTTGGTAAGTTGCCGTTTTTTAGCTATTTTTAGCCTGTGAAATTGAGGCTGATTTGCGATTGTTAATTGATTCTCCATTGTCAAGAATCAAATTTAATGAAAATTGGGAAACGAAAAAGTTGAACCTGTAAAAAACTATGAAAACCAAACTATTTTTAATATTATTTCTTTTATCAGATTTTCTGCTTTCCCAGTCACGAGAAAATATTTTGAAAGCTGACCTTCATAAAATGAAATTTTTTTTTATCAATAATAATATTCCGGGATTTGTAAATTATCTGTCTTATAATATTAAAATTAATGAAGAAGGATTGACCAAAAGAATCAAGGACAATCAGGAAAAAGCTGAATCAGTTTCAGACAGCCTTGTTGATTTCTATTATAAAGATTTCAGCAAACCGATAAAATTCAACGACAAATACCAATCATCTTTTATAAAAGTGATGATAAGGAACACACCAAACGGTAAGATTGTGAAAGAATATCCGATGGTTGGTATTTTTGATGAATATGATAAACAATGGCGATTCATTGATACTTCTGTCCTTTCTGATGAAGAAGTTAATGTACATTTTCCAACGTTGGGCGATAAAATAAAATCATCTGTAAAGCCAGTCCTGCAATATAATTTTGATAATAATAGTTTAATTAATAAATGTAAAGATTATCAAAACATTGAACTGAGTGCAATATCACCAATTACCTTGAAAAGGCAAAGAATCATTGTTTTGGAAAATGAGAAAAAAGATATTGTAGAAGACGGTTATTACTTGATGGATATTTTCAGAGATAAGAATAATCCCTGCAAGATAAAATCGATACTGAAGGATTTCAAAAGAGAAAAAACAAAATTTAAAATTGGAGATGAACTTGATATGGAAATTACCGCATTTGATGATGACACCTATTATTTTATAATTAAATTTAAAGATGACAAAAGATTATTTTTTGATGATTCAACTGTTATAAAAAAAATTAATCCTTAATATTACTTATGAAAAGATTTCTTATATACTCCATTCTGTCAATCAGCTTTTTAGCTTGTAAAAAGAATGATGAAAAAGTAGCAGAAACTAAGGCAAAAGAAGATTCAATAAAAATTGAACCCACAAAAACAGAAGCTGATGTTGCGCAACTGAAAGAGTTGTCTCCCGAAAAAATTTCAACTGTTTTAAAATCCAGTCATTCTGATACACTTTATGTGACCAATTTCTTTGCAACGTGGTGTGGACCGTGTATGCAGGAGATTCCGCATTTCAGAAAAAAGATGGATGAATTGGCAAAGCAACCAGTGAAATTTACGTTTGTAAGTCTTGACAATAAAACAGACTGGGCAACGGCTGTCAGTGATTTTGCCGATGAATATGATATCAGAAACAATGTGATTCTCTTGGACGGGATGCTTTTGAAAGAAAGCTTTTTCAAACAAAATTTTCAGTCCTGGAACGGGGAAGCAATTCCTTTTACCCTGATTAGAAAGGGTGACAGATCTGATGAAACGGTTGGTTCTATGAGCGAAGAAATGCTGAACCGGAAAATCGAAAATCTTTTAGCTCATAATTCTACTGCAAAAGTTGTTGAGAATAAAGAAAAATCAGGGATTTCTGGCCCGAAAAAATCTTTGAAATAACAATTATTTTGATGAAACGTTTTCCTGTTTTGGTAACATTGATAATCCTATTTGCGATTATTGCATTTTTCATCAACCTCAATATTGGTTTTGCAAAACTGAATTTCTCAGACTTTTTCAATTCAGTATCCGACAATTATCAAATTGCGGGTTTTAGAATCAATCGGGCTTTGGCAATGCTTTTGGCTGGAATTGCAATTCCAACAAGCGGGTTTCTTTTGCAGGACTATTTTAAAAATCCGTTGGCTGGCCCGGATGTTTTGGGAATCACTTCGGTTTCCAGTCTGTTTGTAGCATTTTATATTTTCTTTTCTCAGAATATTGTCATTCCTGATTTTTTGCAGAGTAGCTTTATCAGCTTATCTTCAATCATTGGAAGTGTTCTTTTGATGGTGATCTTACTGTTATTTTCTAATCGTTTCCGGGATAAAAGTTTCATCATTATTTTTGGGTTTCTGATTTCGGCTTTGGCTGGCGCAGTGGTTTCTTTTCTGCAGTTTTATGTGGAAAGTCAAAGTTTGAAAAATTATATGCTCTGGACTTTCGGAGCCAATAACCAGGCGAGTCTGATTCAAATTTCGATTCTTACAGTTTTAATTATCATTGGACTGATTTTCACTTTCAAATCCATAAAACCGTTGATAGGTAATGCTCTTGGAGCAGCTTATGCACAAAGTTTCGGAATCAGTCAATCTAAACTTAAGATCAGTATCATAGTAGCTTCTTCTCTTCTTTCTGCTTCTGTTACGGCATTTCTGGGACCGATTTTATTTATTGGTGTTGTCGTTCCGCATTTTTGCAGAATGATTTGGAATCCTGCACAGCTTTGGCATCAGTGGGTTCTGAATATGATTCTGGGTGCTTTTATAATGCAGGTTTTTTCAATTATTTCGGAGTTGAGTCAGTTTCCAATTAATATAATCACAACTTTCTTTGGAATTCCTGTGATATTGTTGATGCTAACCAAAAATCAAAAGTAATGAGTTTTCTAAAGATCGAACAAGCATCAATCGGTTATTCAAATCCGCTAGTTTCAGAAATTAATTCAATTCTAGAATTAGGCGAAGTTTGCCTGTTGATGGGAAATAACGGCATTGGAAAAACCACTTTGATCAAATCAATTCTTGGGCAAAATAAACTTTTGAAAGGTGAAATCTCTATCAATGGAAAAGCCGTTCAGAAAATGGAATCAAACGAAATTGCTTCTCAGGTTGCAATTGTTTTTTCAAAAGCTGAAATTCCTGATAATTACACCGTTACAGATTTAATTTCGCTCGGAAAGTACATTCATTATCCTTATTATTTCAAATTAGATGAAAATGATAAACATGAAATCCTTGATATCATAAACAAACTCAATTTATCGGAATATCAGCATAAAAAATTAAACGAATTATCTGACGGAAACCTCCAAAAAGCTTTTATTGGTCGTGCCTTGACTCAGAATTCTCCCTTCATTATTCTTGATGAACCAACCACACATCTGGATGAAGAAAATAAACTGATGATTCTTTCACTTCTCAGAGAACTTTCAAAATCAGAAAAAAAACTGATTCTTTTTTCTTCTCACGACTGGCGATTGGCAAAGGAGTTTTCGGATAAAATATGGTGGATAAAAGATAAAAAAATGATTAGCGGAATTTCTGAAGAAGTTATTCTCAATAACCCTGAACTGATCAATCCAAAGCTTTTGGAATTCAATCCCAATTTCCATCCTCCACAAATTACGGCTCCGGAACTAGAAAGAGAAATGATGTTTTCTTATCTTCAAAAAAACTTCAGTTCAGATTTATCTAAAATAAAAATAGTACTTAAAGATCAGATTTGGGAACTAAATTGTGGTACTTTTCATGATAATTGTCATACTTTTCCGGAAATTAAACAATTTCTGAAAACAATGATGAAAACAAGTCATCATAGTTAAATTCAATTTTATCATATTTAATTGTTACGATTTGCATAGTAATTAAAATATTAATAATCAACAACTTAACAATAATACATTCGAAATACTATGCATGCATAGTATTTTTTTTATATTTGTAATGAACGCTTCAATAAGCAACTTATGGAAAAGAAAAATTCAGAAAAAGTAGAAAGTGTTGACTTAATGTTAAAGTCAGCTTGGTTGGCAGTTTCTAAAATGTATTCGGATCAAGCTTCCTTGTATAATTCTACTGCTGTCCAAGCACTTACATTATTGAAAATCGATCCTAAGGAAGGAACAAGAAGTACAAACCTTGGTCCCAAAATGGCTATTGAACCAACTTCTTTAACAAGAATCATCAAGCTATTGGAAGATAATGGTTATATCTATAAAGAAAAAACCACGACAGACAAGCGCGAAGTGATCATCAAACTAACTGATAAAGGACTTAATTCCAGAAACTTGTCAAAAGAGGTGGTTGTTAATTTTAATAAAAAAATATTGGAAAATATTCAACCTGAAAAATTTGAAGTTTTCAAGGAGGTGATGAATGACATTCTGAAAATTGCTAATGAACTTAATCATAAAAAATAAATCTTAATAATGAACAGAAAAATAAAACATGTTACAGTTCTTGGTTCCGGCGTCATGGGTTCCGGCATTGCCTGCCATTTGGCAGGAAACGGCATTCAGGTTTTGATGTTGGATATGCCTGCGAAAGATTCGGAAGGTACCGACAAAAAAACGAGGAATAGCGTTGCGCAAGGTCATCTTAACAATGCTTTGAAAAGTAATCCTTCGCCAATCTATGACAAATCTTTTGCTTCTAGAATCACTGTTGGAAACTTCGAAGATGATTTGGAAAAAATCAAAAATTCGGATTGGGTAATTGAAGTGATTGTAGAGCGATTGGACATCAAACAATCAATGTTTGAAAAAGTGGACAAACTTCGTAAACCGGGAACTTTAGTTACTTCTAACACATCAGGTATTCCGATTCATTTGATGTCGGAAGGAAGGTCAGAAGATTTCCAGAAACATTTCTGTGGAACACATTTTTTCAATCCACCAAGATATTTGAAATTATTTGAAGTCATTCCAGGCCCGAAAACGGATAAATCAGTGATTGATTTCTTTATGTCTTATGGCGAAAAATTCCTCGGAAAAACTACGGTACTTTGTAAAGATACACCAGGTTTTATAGGAAATAGAATTGGCGTTTATTCTATGGCGAAAATTATGGAATTGACGGAAGAAATCGGTTTAACTATTGAAGAAGCAGATTCACTGACAGGCGATTTACTGAATCGTCCAAAAACCGGAACTTTCAAATTGGGAGATTTGGTTGGATTAGACACCGCTTTCAATGTTACGAAAGGACTTCAAGCCAATTTGAAAGACGATGACATGGTTCAGGCACTTAAAGATTCTAAAACTTTGAATTACCTGATCGAAAATAAATTCCTTGGCGATAAAGCTAAAAAAGGTTTTTACTACAAAGAAAAAGATACTGGCGGAAACGTGAACCGTTTCGTTCTTAATTATGAAACATTGGGTTACGAACCTACAAAACAGCCTAAACTGCCTATCGTTTCAGCCGCAAAAGAAGCCGGAAGTCTAAAAAATCGTTTGCCGATTTTGTTGAAAGACCAATCCAAAGCCGGAGAATTAATTAGAAAACATTATGCTTCTCTTTTTGCTTACGTTTCTCAACGCGTTCCGGAAATCACGGATGTATTCTACTCTATCGATGATGCCATGAAAACGGGCTACGCTTGGAAATATGGACCTTTCGAAAACTGGGATTTCCTTGGAGTTCAGAAAGGAATTGATTTGGTAGAAAGCGAAGGTTACAAAGTAGCTGATTGGGTAAAAGAAATGTTGGCTTCAGGAAACGAATCTTTCTACAAACTGGAAAACGGTAAACAATTATTCTACAATCAGAATACAAAAACTTACGAGCCAATTCCGGGTCAGGATGCTTTCATTATTTTAAACAATATAAGAAAAGAAAAAACAGTTTGGTCTAATTCCGAATCCGCATTAATTGATCTTGGCGATGGCATCCTTAACTTCGAATTCCGTTCAAAAATGAATTCGCTTGGAGGTGGCGTTTTAGAAGGTCTTAATAAATCCATCGACATAGCTGAGAAAGATTACAGAGGTTTGGTTGTAGGAAATCAGGCTGACAATTTCTCAGTCGGTGCAAATCTCGCAATGGTAATGATGATGGCAGTTGAACAGGATTGGTACGAACTGAATATGGCGATTGCGATGTTCCAGCAGACTTCTATGAAGTTGAGATATTCATCAATTCCAGTTATTGCGGCTCCGTTCGGAATGACACTTGGTGGTGGTTGCGAATTCTCTATGCACGCAGACAAAATTGTAGCTGCAGCGGAAACTTACATCGGCTTGGTGGAAGTTGGTGTTGGTTTGATTCCAGGTGGTGGTGGAACAAAAGAGTTTGCTTTACGAGCTTTGAAAGGAACCCTTCCTGATGACGTTAAAACCAATCATTTGAGAAATTACTTTATGAATATTGCAACCGCGAAAGTGGCAACTTCCGCGCACGAAGCTAAGCAGATGGGAATTCTGACCGATAAAGACATCATTGTTGTAAACAAAGACAGACAGATTGCAGAAGCCAAACGTCAGGCCATTGTTTTGGACGAATTAGGTTATACTCCACCAGTTCCAGAAAAAGTCAAAGTTCTTGGAAACGAAGCAATGGGAATGTTCTATGTCGGAACTGACCAAATGGTTGCAGGTGGTTATGCATCGGAACACGACAGAAAAATCGCTAACAAAATAGGTTATGTGATGACTGGCGGTAATCTTTCTGAACAGACGGAAGTTTCTGAACAATACTTATTGGATCTGGAAAGAGAAGCGTTCCTTTCACTTTGCGGAGAAAGAAAAACGCTTGAGAGAATCGGTGGAATGTTAAAAACTGGAAAACCGGTGAGGAATTAGGAAGCTCCGTAGGAGCGACCTGTTAATAGATAATTATATTATAGTTAAACAGAGCCTCGTAGAGGCGACCTGATAATTAAAAAAAGATGGCAAATACCTATACACAGATTTATGTTCAGATTGTTTTCGCTGTAAAAGGAAGACAAAATCTGATTCCAAAAGAGAATCGGGAAGAACTGCATAAATTTATGACAGGTATAATTTATAATAGAGGACAAAAATCATTCGCTGTTTTTGCAATGCCAGATCACGTCCATATTCTGATAAGTATGAATCCAAATATTTCAGTATCAGATTTAGTGAGGGATATTAAAGCTGGTTCATCCAAATTCATCAACGACAAGAATTGGATTAATGGCAAGTTTAACTGGCAAGAAGGTTATGGAGCTTTTTCGTATTCTAAAAGCAGTGTGGATGCTGTAGTGAAATATATCTTAAACCAAGAAGAACATCATAAGAACAAATCTTTCAAAAACGAATATTTGGATTTTTTAGAAAAATTCGAAATCGAATATGATTCTAAATATTTATTCGAATGGATTGAATAAAAATTATCAGGTCGCTCCTACGGAGCTCCGCTAAAATAAAATCATCGCTATTAACAGAAAACCTCTACGAGGCAAATTAAAATCAAAAATCAAAAATATGGAAGCATATATAGTAACAGGATACAGAACAGCAGTTGGTAAAGCGCCGAAAGGGTCTTTGCGTTTTACACGTCCGGATGATATGGCGGCAACTGTAATAGAACGTCTTATGAAAGATGTTCCAAATCTTGACCCGGCTCGCATCGACGATTTGATAGTCGGTTGTGCAATGCCGGAAGCAGAGCAAGGACTGAATGTCGCAAGACTCATTTCATTGATGGGATTGGATACAGATAAAGTTCCGGGTGTGACAGTGAACAGATATTGTGCATCAGGGTCAGAATCGATTGCGATTGCGGCAGCGAAAATCAAAGCAGGAATGGCAGAATGTATCATCGCTGGTGGTGCGGAAAGTATGTCTTACATTCCGATGGGCGGTTACAAACCAATTCCGGATACGGATCTGGCCAGATCAAATCCCGATTATTATTGGGGAATGGGATTGACAGCGGAGGCGGTTGCCAACGAATTCAAAGTGAGTCGTGAGGAGCAAGATCTTTTTGCCTATAATTCTCATCAGAAGGCAATGAAAGCCATCCAAGAAGGAAAATTTGAGAATCAGATTGTTCCGATTGATGTGAAATATAATTTCCTTGACGATAAGGAAAAAATTCAGACCAAAGAATATGCATTTAAACAAGACGAAGGTCCAAGAGCTGATACATCAATTGAAGCCTTGGCAAAACTTCGTCCTGTTTTTGCAGCCAATGGTTCTGTAACGGCTGGAAATTCTTCACAAACATCTGACGGCGCCGCTTTCACAATGGTGATGTCGGAAAGAATGGTGAAAGAATTAAACCTGACTCCGGTGGCGAGACTTCTCTCCTATTCTACTGTCGGTGTTCCGCCAAGAATTATGGGAATTGGACCAATGTATGCCATTCCGAAAGCGTTGGAACAGGCAGGTCTTAAACAATCTGACATCGATTTGTTTGAATTGAATGAAGCGTTTGCTTCTCAATCCGTCGCTATCTTGAGAGAATTGAACATCAATCCAGAAATCGTCAACGTAAACGGAGGCGCAATCGCACTAGGACATCCACTTGGCTGTACAGGAACCAAATTAACAGTTCAACTTCTTGACGAGATGAAACGCAGAAACAGCAAATACGGCGTTGTGACAATGTGCGTTGGAACAGGTCAAGGTGCTGCGAGTGTGTTTGAGTTGCTTTAAGACTAATAGATAATAGACGGATAGATGATAGACGAATTAAAAAAAAAATTGAAAATCTATTTCTATTAGTCTATTATCTATCATCTCAAATAAAATTTTTAAAACACAACAAATGAATGAATTTAAAAGACACAATTTTAAAAAGCTTAAGATTTGGCAAATGGCAATGGAAATATCAAAACTGACATTAGACCTAACTGATACTTTTCCAACTTATGAAAAATATGGTTTGAAAACTCAGATGGACAGATGTTCAATATCAATTCCGTCAAATATTGCAGAAGGTTCAAGCAGAACCAATAAATCTTTCAGTCATTTTTTGGATATTTCTTTAGGTTCATCATTTGAATTGCAAACTCAAATTTTGTTAGCAAATCATCGAAAATATTTATCAAACGAACAATGTGAAATCTTCGAAATTAAAATTGAAGAATTTCAAAGAGCAACAATGGTATTTCAAAATACATTAAAAGACTAAAGAGATGATAGACTGATAGAAAATAGACAATTAATGATATTTAAAAACAATTCAAAAAGTCTATCATCTATCCGTCTATTATCTATCATCTCAAATTAAAAATTTAAAATCACAACAATATGTCAACAGAAACTAAAACATTAGACGGCGGAGAATTCTTGGTAAAGGATATTTCTGCTCAGGAAATTTTCAGCATCGAAGAACTTTCCGAAGAACAAAAGATGCTTCGGGATTCTGCAAAGGAATTCATAGATAAAGAAGTAGTTCCGAATAAGGAAAGATTCGAGAAAAAAGATTACGCTTATACGGAGGAAGTGATGCGTAAAATCGGGGAAATGGGATTCCTGGGAATCGCTGTTCCGGAAGCTTATGGCGGATTGGAAATGGGATTCGTAACAACAATGCTGGCTTGCGATTACCTTTCCGGTTCTACGGGTTCATTAGCAACGGCTTATGGTGCGCACACCGGAATCGGAACGCTTCCTATCCTGCTTTACGGAACCGAAGAACAAAAACAAAAATATCTACCGGACTTGGCGGCTGGAACTAAATTCGGAGCTTATTGTTTGACTGAACCGGATGCAGGTTCTGATGCCAACAGCGGAAAAACAAGAGCAAAACTGTCTGAAGACGGAAAACATTATATCATCAACGGACAAAAAATGTGGATTTCCAACGCAGGATTTGCTGATACATTCACATTGTTTGCAAAGATTGATGATGATAAAAACATTACAGGATTCGTCATCAACCGTTCAGAATTGGAAAACCCTGAGAGTCTGACTTTTGGAGAAGAGGAACACAAATTGGGAATCCGTGCGTCTTCTACGCGTCAGGTTTTCTTCAATGATATGAAAATCCCTGTGGAGAATCTTTTGGGCGAAAGAAACAACGGTTTCAAAATCGCATTGAACGCTCTGAACGTTGGACGAATCAAATTAGCAGCAGCTTGTCTGGATGCCCAAAGAAGAATCCTGAATTATTCTTTGACTTACTCTGCGGAGAGAAAACAGTTTGGCGTTTCTATCAATACCTTTGGAGCGATTCGTAAGAAGTTGGCAGAGATGGCGACAGGTGCTTTCGTGAGCGAAGCGGGTTCTTACCGAGCTGCAAAAAATGTGGAAGACAAAATCGAAGAATTGGTTGCTGGCGGAATGAACCACGAAGAAGCGGAACTGAAAGGTGTGGAAGAATTTGCTGTAGAATGTTCTATCCTGAAGGTTTTCGTATCAGATTTAGCACAGCATACAGCTGATGAAGGTATCCAAATCTATGGTGGAATGGGCTTCTCCGAAGATACTCCAATGGAAGCGGCCTGGAGAGATTCCAGAATTTCCAGAATCTATGAAGGAACCAACGAAATCAACCGACTTTTAGCTGTTGGAATGTTAATCAAACGGGCGATGCAAGGCAAAATCGATTTGTTAACGCCGGCGAAAAACGTCGCTAAAGAATTGATGAGCATTCCGTCTTTCGACATTCCGGATTATTCAGAATATATGTCTGAGGAAAAAGAAGTGATCAAGAATTTGAAGAAAGTATTCTTAATGGTTTCCGGTTCTGCGCTTCAAAAATATATGATGGACATCGAGAAACAGCAGCATTTGCTACTAAACGCTTCCGAAATCCTGAACCAAATCTATATGGCAGAATCCGCCATCCTGAGAGCTGAAAAGCATTTCTCAACAGATTCTGTAGAAGCAGCAATGGCAAGACTGAATCTTTACAAAGCGGTAGAAATCATCACTACCAACGCCAAAGAAGGTATTGTTTCTTTCTCCGAAGGCGACGAGCAAAGAATGATGTTAGCCGGACTAAGACGTTTCACAAAATATGTGAACACACCTAATCCAATTGCATTGACAGAAAAAGTTGCTGCGCATTTTATTGAGAAAGGTTCTTATTAATAATTAATCAATTTGATTGAAATAATAAACCCGCCTAAGAGATTTCTTAAGCGGGTT
The DNA here is from genome assembly GCF_900142325.1 of Epilithonimonas mollis. Taxonomy (GTDB): domain Bacteria; phylum Bacteroidota; class Bacteroidia; order Flavobacteriales; family Weeksellaceae; genus Epilithonimonas; species Epilithonimonas mollis. The sequence continues at coordinate 71,697 of NZ_FRAM01000004.1, read as the reverse complement.
TTAATTATTTAAAATCAAACGTCTTTAGTGATTCATCTAAAATTTTTCTAAACAAAGATAAATTTAAGTTATATTCATTTAAAGGAGAAAATTCAAACAAAATATAATCATTGATTTCGTGTAAAATACTAAGTGTAAACTGCATTGGGTCAACAAATGCTTGTAAATCAATTTCAGGATGTAAAAGACTAGGCAGAAAATATCCTTTACCATCTTTAAAATTGTTGAAGCTATTAAAATTAGAATGCACTTGCTCACTACATAGTATATAGTATGGTCTATATCTCTCCATTTCAACTTTTTCTTCAAGTAATTTAAGATTTGCTTTTTGTTTTCCTGGAAATAAATCATTTGCCCAACCAAATTCATTTTCTAAAAAATCTTTTCCATATTTTTCATTTATTTCATTAATTTGATTAGCAATGATTTTGTCAGTTGATTTTGGCAATGGAGGAAATTTTAACAGCTTGTGTGTATTATTATAACTTTGGATTTTCCTTTTGGAACTCCTTGTAGAGTGAAGAGAAAACTTCTGAGCTAAATCATTACTATTTTCAGTGGCTAAAATTAATAAAGTTATTGCATTTTCATAAAGCGAACGCCAGATAATCATCGAACCATCAATATGACCATTAGCTAATAAGTCATTAATTTGAAATGCTTTTCGAATGATTAAGCCATATATTAATATACTCACTTTAAAGTTTGATCTATTCGTTTTCTAGGGATTCTTTCAATTATCTTCTCGTACAGTATTGAGCATCCATTTAAATATAAATTGAAATAAATAAAAGATTTTTTATTATGAATTACAATCTTTCTTTGATTTCTAAAATGACTTTTTAAGTATTCATTAATTTTGAATTTGTGATTTTTCACATACAAATCTATACTTGTTTCTTCATAATTCTTTAATAAATCTTTTATTTTTGGTTCTATTTTTTTTACAATTTCACCCTCTGTTAAAGTAGATTCTTTTGCAAAATCTACTAAAGCTGAATCAAAGATTTTATAGAAATCTTCAAAAAATAAGTCTTTAATTTCAACGCTTTTAAATCTTCCCATTTTTATTAAAATATTTAATTTGATAACATTAAATCTACAAAATTCCGATGACGCAAAATTGCAATCCGTGAATATCAAAATAAAAAATTACTGTCAATAAAAATAATCTTCTACTACAAAAAGAAAACTCCTCACTGAAAGTAGAAAGTTAGCAACCGCAAAGAGAAAACTCTTATCCGTAAGTAGAAAGTTAGCTACTGCAAAAAGAAACCTAGCATCCGTCAAAAGAAAACTCGTGATCGTCAGAAGAAATCTCCTGTCCGTAACATTATTATTTACTCGAAAAGAAAAAATCAAAACAAACTCAATTGTATCCCATCATTCGGTTTCGGAGGTTTAGCATCGCCAAAAACTGTTTTCCCACCAAAGCGCCAAGAGTTTTGCCGCTCCTCTTCTATCACTTTTTCAACATTAAAATCCGGTGTGAAATTCTCTTCGGTTCTCACAGCAATTTCGTGTAGTTTTTTAATCGCAAGATTCTTATCCTGATTTCCCAACTTAGCTTTCTCAATGCCGGTTTTTAGGATAGAAATCGTCTCATCATAAGTTTGGGTCGGAACAGGAAACGGATGACCGTCTTTTCCGCCGTGCGCAAAAGAAAAACGAGCCGGGTCTGTAAATCTGGAAGGCGCCCCGTGAATCACTTCACTCACCAAAGCCAGAGACTGCATCGTACGCGGACCAACGCCTTTCAGCATCAGTAAATCTTCAAAATTCTCAGGTTCATTTTCTCTCGCCAGCCAAAGAATATTACCTAACTTTTTCATATCAACATCACTCGCCAAAACCTCGTGATGAGCCGGCAAAATCAAACGCTGGAAATCCTGCATCCATTTCTCGGAATCGGTTTTTGTGATGTCAACAATTCCGTTTCTGTTTTGTTCTGCTTCTGAAGAAGTGAGATTCAGAATATTCCCACGATTAACCCCGGAGATTCCCGTGTGAGGTTCATTGACAAAAGAAATCACATTTTCTGACAGCCAATGATATCGTCTCGCCGTTCCGTCAGAATCGTGCATCCCTTGCTGAACAACCGCCCAATTCCCTTGGTCGGACAATATAAAATTATGCAGGTAAAGCTGGTAACCATCCTGAATCGCCGTGTTATCAACCTTCGCAGACAATTTACTGCAACGCACCAATTCATTTCCGTCAAGTCCTGTTGAATCTGCAATTCTAAGTAATTCATTCGGTGCATCTTTGGAGAACTTGCCTTTTCCGCCAGCGATATAAATCCCAAGCGATTTAGAATTCGGATTAATGGCTCGTTTCAAAGCGCCCATCACAGACGTCGTAATACCCGAAGAATGCCAATCCATTCCCATCACTGCCCCAAAACTCTGAAACCAAAACGGGTCGGCCAATCGTCGCAATACTTCATCTTTTCCGTAATCTGCCAGAATCACTTCCACAATCGCCAATCCAAGTCTGGACATACGCTCATACAGCCAAGGCGGAACCTGACCGTAATGCAATGGTAAATCTGCAGTTCCGGAACGTTTCATTTTATTTTTTAAACCACAAAAGTCACAAAAAACTGATGTGGAATTTACTTTTTAAGATTGCAAAAGTCAATATTATCAACTTATTTGTGCTTTTCGACATTACAAAAGCATCTAAATCTTTGTGACTTCTGTGGTTAAAACTATTTCTCAAAAATTGTACTGAGATTTTCAAGGTTCTTTTTATCATTTCCTGCAAAAACCTCTTTATCTGTGACAAAAACCGGGCGTTTCAAAAAACTGTAATGGTCTAGAATCAGCTTTTTAAAATCCTTTTCTTTCAAAGAACTCACATCAATTCCTCTTTCCTTGATTTGCGTCGATTTTTTGCTGAAAAGAGCTTCATAAGATTTCGTTTTGTCATACATTTCTTCCAGTTCCGCTTCCGTTATAGGTTGAGATTTGATTTCTCTTAGTTCCCATTCAGAAAGGTCAAGCGGCGACATTATTTTCTTGTTGGTGCCGCAGGTTTTGAGGTAGAATACTTTTTTCATACTTCAAATCTACGCACAAATAATCTGGAATTAAAATGTAACCTGTTAATTAAAATCCAAATTTTCTTTGCTATTTTTGATACAAATATCATTAGAATGGAAAACAAACCGGTTACATTTCAGTTTATTTCTGAACCGACAGATGTTAATTTTGGAGGCAATGTTCACGGCGGAAGCGTTATGAAATGGATTGATCAGGTCGGCTATGCCTGCGCCAGTAATTGGTCAGGAACTTATTGTGTTACGGTTTATGTGGGCGGAATCCGGTTTTATAAACCCATTAAAATAGGGGAAATTGTGAAGCTGGAATCCAAGGTGATTTTCACGGGTAATTCCAGTATGCATATTTCAATCGATGTATTTTCCAGGAATGTCAAGGAGAAAAAGTTTGAGAAACGAACGCATTGCATCATCGTTTTTGTGGCGGTTGATGAAAACGGAAAATCCGTAGAGGTTCCGAAATGGATTCCGGTTACAGAAAAAGAAATCCAAATGGAACAATACGCCATCAAACTCAAAGACCTGAGAAAAAATATTGAAGATGAGATGAAACCTTTCCTATAATTTTTTGAAAAAAACATTGCAGAATTAAAAATCATTTCTAAATTTGTCCCAATGAAACTTATGAACAACAAAAACTGGTGGTGGCTTTCAAACTCTTTGTCGGGTCTGAAACGATTATCGGTGTTCTAAAATTCTGAACTAACTATAACTCAATCATAATAAGACTTTGACAAATTTTGTTGAAGTCTTTTTTATTTTTAAGGCTTCGAGAGCCTAAGCCTGACAGAGATTGGTTTTCAAGAATTGTCATCCTGAGCAGAGTCGAAGGATTTTAGAAAAAAAATTTAAATAGTATGAAATTAAATAACATAATCAATATAAAAACTTCTGTTAAATCCCGTTTAGCAGACCTTTACACGCCAATTGGAATCTACCTTCGTCTTCGCGACCAGTTTCGTGACACAATTCTTCTGGAAAGTGCAGGAAACCAGAATTCTGAAAATTCGTTTTCTTTTATTTGCGTTAATGCGATTGCCGGAATCGAAATCAGAAATTATGATGAAGCTGAGCTTAAGTTCCCTCTCGAAAATCCTACAAGAATTAATCTGAAAAATGAAAAATTATCAGATTTGATGCAGGAATTCTCCAACTGTTTCCAATGCGAAAAACCAAATCACGAGATTGGAAAACAGGCTCAGGGATTTTTTGGATACACAAGTTATGATGCGATTCCTTTTTTTGAGAATATCAAATTCAAGGAACAGTCTGAAGACAATAAAATTCCGTTGATGCGTTACAGATTGTATCAATACGTGATTGCCATAAATCATCACAACGATGAAATGTTTTTGATTGAGAATAAAATCAATGGTTTGAAATCCGAATTATCGACACTGGAAAATATCATCAGCCAAAAAAATGCGCCGGTTTTTCCTTTCGAATTAACCTCAGAGGAAACTTCGAATTTGAAAGATGAAGAGTTTTTGGAATCGGTGGAATTTGCGAAGAAATATTGTTTCCGTGGAGATGTTTTCCAGTTGGTTTTGAGCAGAAGATTTGAACAGAAATTCCAGGGTGACGAGTTCAATGTTTATCGTGCTTTGCGGAATATAAATCCTTCGCCTTATTTATTTTTCTTCGATTATGGCGATTATAAATTGATGGGTTCCAGCCCGGAAAGTCAGTTGATTATCAAAAACGGAAAAGCAATCATTCATCCGATTGCAGGCACTTTCAGACGAACCGGAAACATCGAAAAAGATTTGGAATCCGCAGAAGAACTCAAAAAAGACCCGAAAGAAAATGCGGAACACACGATGTTGGTAGATTTGGCAAGAAACGATTTGAGCATTCACGGGAAAAATACAACGGTTTCCAAACTGAAGGAAATTCATTTCTTTTCTCACGTGATTCATATGGTTTCCGAAGTCCTAACCGATGTTAAGGAAGACCAAAATCCATACGAAATGATTGCAACCACTTTCCCACAAGGCACTTTGAGTGGCGCTCCAAAATACCGCGCAATGCAATTAATTGACGAACACGAAAAAACTTCCAGAAGTTATTACGCAGGTTGTATCGGCTTTGTCGGCTTTGACGGCAGTTGCAATCAGGCAATTATGATTCGGACTTTCCTGAGTAAAAACAACACTTTATTCTACCAGGCCGGAGCAGGAATCACCGCAAAATCTGTCGCAGAAAGCGAACTTCAGGAAGTTAATAATAAATTGAACGCACTTAAAAGCGCAATAAAAAAAGCAGTAAATCTATAACGCACTTTTGTCATTCTGTAAGAATCTAAGCAGTCTAGATTCCTACGGAATGACAATTAAAATTTACAAAATGAAAAATAGCATAAAACCATCAACCAAAATTTTGGTGTTTGACAATTACGACAGTTTCACATACAATCTCGTTCAAATCATAGAGCAGATTGTTGACGAGAAAGTAGATGTTTATAGAAATGACCAGATTCCGTTGGAAGACATTGAAAAATACGATAAAATAATTCTTTCACCCGGTCCGGGAATTCCGGAAGAAGCAGGCATTTTGTTAGATGTGATTAAGAAATATGCGCCAACGAAATCCATTTTCGGCGTTTGTTTGGGACAACAAGCAATTGCAGAAGCTTTTGGAGGAAGTTTAATTAATCTTTCCGAAATTTATCACGGCGTGGCAACTGAAGCCACTCAAACCAATGAACATAAGATTTTCAACGATCTTCCTGAAACTTTGGAAGTTGGACGCTATCATTCCTGGGCAGTTAATCCCGATGATTTTCCAGATGAATTAGAAATTACAAGTGTTGACAAAAACGGAATGATAATGAGTCTGAAACACAAATCTTATGATGTTCACGCTGTCCAATATCACCCGGAAAGTATTTTGACGCCTGATGGAAAACAGATTTTAGAAAACTTTTTAAATGGTTGACAGTTGCTTGTTGTCAGTTGATAGAAAACCGACAACCATCAACCATCAACTAACAACTATATTATGAAACAAATCCTACAATACCTTTTCAATCACCAGACTTTGACGAAAGCCGAAGCCAAAGCGATTCTGATTGAAATTTCACAAAATAAATTCAACGAAAGCGAGGTCATTTCGTTTATTACCGTTTTCTTAATGAGAACAATTACGCTCGAAGAACTCACCGGTTTCCGCGAAGCGTTGTTGCAATTGGCGAAACCAGTCGATTTGGGAACCAAAGATTTGGTCGATATCGTCGGAACTGGTGGCGACGGAAAAAACACCTTCAACATCTCGACTTTGGCGAGTTTTATCGTTGCAGGAACTGGGCAAAAAGTTACGAAACAAGGCAATTACGGCGCATCTTCTATTTCTGGTTCGTCTAATGTTTTGGAAGAATTGGGCTACCAATTTAAAGATAATTCCGAAGATTTGAAAGCCGATTTGGAAAAAGGAAACATCTGTTTTCTGCACGCACCGCTTTTTCATCCCGCTTTGAAATCCGTTGCGCCTTTCAGAAAACAGCTCGGTTTGAAGACTTTTTTCAATCTTTTGGGACCGTTGGTCAATCCTGCACGTCCTGATTTTACGATGATTGGCGTGGCAAATCTCGAAATTGCAAGAGTCTATCAATATCTTTTACAGAAGCAGAAAAGCGAGTTTATGCTCGTTCACGCTTTGGATGGTTACGACGAAATTTCTTTGACAGGCGATACCAAAATTTTTAATAAATCTGGTGAAAAAATCTATTCCGCTGAGGATTTGAAATTCAAAAATATTGCCCCAGAAAGTATTTTCGGAGGCAATACAAAAGAAGAAGCTTCCAAAATTTTTCTTCAAATCTTGGAAGGAAAAGGAACTGAAGAACAAAATTCAGTTGTTCTCGCCAATGCTTCAATTGCTTTGCAAAACACCGGAAAGTTTGGAAATTATGACGATTGTTTAACGTTGGCAAAAGAAAGTTTAGAAAGCGGAAAAGCTTTGAAATCGCTTCGCTCAATTATTACTGATTAATTGTTAATGATTAGCTGAAAAATATTATTTAACAATCAATAATTTACAATTGATAATTATTAAAAATGAACATCCTAGATAAAATCATCGAACGGAAAAAACAGGAAATTGCAGATGCCAAATCCAAAATTTCTATTGAAAAACTGAAAGATTCAGAGTTTTTTGGAAGGTCAACTTTTTCGTTAAGAGAAACCATCAAAACAAAATCCGGAATTATCGCCGAGTTCAAAAGACAATCGCCAAGCAAAGGCATTATCAATGATCAAGTTTCACCTTTGGAAGTCGTTTCTCAATATGAAAAATTCGGAGCAATCGCAGTTTCAATTTTGACGGATAAAGATTTTTTCGGTGGAAGTTTTGATGATGTTTTGAGTGTTCGAAATCACATCAACATTCCGATTTTAAGGAAGGATTTTATGATTGATGAATACCAATTTTACGAAGCAAAATCAATCGGAGCCGATGTTATTTTATTGATTGCATCTTGTCTTTCTCCAATTCAGGTTTCAGAATTTACAGAATTGGCGCATTCACTAGATCTTGAAGTTTTGTTGGAAATCCATTCCAAAGATGAACTGAAATACATCAATAAAAATGTTGATTTTGTAGGCATCAACAACAGAAATTTGAAAGATTTTAAAGTGGATTTGCAACATTCTGTAGATTTGAAAAACCAACTTCCAAACGATATTTTGTCAGTTGCAGAAAGCGGAATTTATAACGAAGAAGATTTCAAATTCTTGAAAGAAAAAGGCTTCGAAGGTTTTCTGATGGGCGAATATTTCATGAAAAATGAAAATCCGGGACAAAAATTTGGAGAATTTATTTCTAATGTAACAGTCTAACAGTTTATCAACATAACAATGTCTGAAAACCAACAACTATCAACCAACAACTATCAACCAAAACTAAAAGTTTGCGGCTTGACAAAACTCAACCAAATTCAGGAATTAATTTCTATGAAGATTGATTATCTTGGCTTTATTTTCTACGAAAAATCGCCAAGATATGTTCTGAATCATTTGAATTTGAACCAAATTTCTGAAATTAATCATCAAGGAAAAGTTGGTGTTTTTGTGAATGAAAATTTAGAAAAAATTGTTGAAATTTCAGAGAAGGCAAAACTCAATTTCATCCAGCTTCACGGCGATGAAAATGATGATTATATTCTGGAATTAAGACAAAAATTAAATCCTGAAATTGGAATTATAAAAGTTATAAGAGTTGGAAGTCAGAAGTCAGAAGTCAGAAGAGAAATAGGAAAAGTCTTCGACCACGCTCAGACTGACAACCAAAAACCAACAACCATCAACTACCTTTTGTTCGATACCGATTCTAAAGCATTTGGTGGAACAGGGAAAACATTCGATTGGAATATACTGAATGAAATAGAAATCCCGATTCCCTATTTTTTAAGCGGCGGAATTTCATTGGATAATATCCATCAACTGTCAATCATCAAACACCAACCAATTGCGCTCGATATCAATTCTAAATTTGAAATTGAGCCGGGAAATAAAGATTTAGAAAAAATAAAACGTTTTGTAAATTTATTAAACAGTCCCAAAGGGACGACTTAATACAGAATAGGATAAAATCCTATATAAAAAATACAAATTGGAATAATGCCACAATCTCTAGTTAAAAATTACATTCATATCATTTTTAGTACGAAATATAGAAATGATTTTTATTGATGATACTATCGAAAATGAACTATTTGCTTACATTGGTTCGGTTTGTAAACAATTTGAAAGCACAGCAGTCCAAATCGGAGGAACAGATAATCACATTCATATTCTTTGCTTGCTCTCTAGGAAAATTGCATTGATGAAATTAGTACAAGAAATAAAAGCACATTCTTCGAAATGGATTAAAGCAAAAGGTAAAAAGTATGAATCTTTCTTTTGGCAAGACGGTTACGGAGCATTTTCAGTTAGCCCAAATAATATTTTTGCTGTGAAAAATTATATTAAAAATCAGTGGGAACATCATAAAAACTATGATTTCAAAAAAGAACTAGTCAGTTATTATAAAAAATATAGAATCGAGTATGATGAAAAATATCTTTGGGATTAAATTACAATTAATTCAAATGCGAATAGGATAGGATTGCATCCTATTCTTTATTAAATCGCCACTTTGTGGCTAAATAAAAATGAAAAATATGAACTACCAAAACCCAGATAAAAACGGTTATTACGGCGATTTCGGAGGCGCTTTTGTCCCAGAAATGCTTTACCCAAACGTTGCCGAATTACAGGAACAATACATCCAAATCATCGAATCAGAAGAATTCCAAGCGGAATTTCAGGATTTACTGAAAGATTATGTTGGGCGCGCTACTCCACTCTATTTTGCGAAAAATCTGAGCGAAAAATATCAGACTCAGATTTATCTGAAAAGAGAAGATCTCAATCACACCGGAGCACACAAAATCAACAATGCTCTTGGGCAGGCGTTGCTGGCAAAGAAATTAGGAAAACACAGAATAATCGCCGAAACCGGCGCCGGACAACACGGCGTTGCAACAGCAACTGCTTGTGCTTTATTAGGTTTGGAATGCATTGTATATATGGGCGAAATCGATATTCAAAGACAAGCACCAAACGTTGCCCGAATGAAAATGCTGGGCGCAACTGTGATTCCTGCAACGTCGGGTTCAAAAACATTGAAAGACGCAGTGAATGAAGCCTTGAGAGATTGGATTAACAATCCATCTACAACACATTATATTATTGGAAGTGTGGTTGGTCCGCATCCGTTTCCGGATTTGGTGGCGAGATTCCAAAGTGTGATTTCAAAGGAAATCAAAGAACAACTAAATGAAAAAATCGGTAGAGAAAATCCGGATTATGTCATCGCTTGCGTGGGTGGCGGAAGTAATGCGGCCGGAACTTTTTATCATTTCGTGAACGAGGAAAATGTAAAATTAATTGCGGCTGAAGCTGGCGGTTTGGGTGTCCATTCAGGTAAATCTGCTGCAACAACTTTTTTGGGAACCATTGGGATTTTACACGGAAGCCAGAGTTTGGTGATGCAAACTGAAGACGGACAAGTAACAGAGCCACATTCCATTTCAGCAGGTCTGGATTATCCCGGAATTGGGCCGATGCACGCCAATTTATTCAGAACCAGCCGTGCGGAGTTTTTTAGTATTAATGATGATGAAGCTTTGAAATGCGCTTTTGAACTGACAAAAATAGAAGGCATTATTCCGGCTTTAGAAAGTGCGCACGCTTTGGCAGTTTTGGACAAGAAGAAATTTGAGAAAGATGATGTGGTTGTGATTTGTCTTTCTGGCCGTGGTGATAAGGATATGGAAACTTATTTGAAAAATTTGGTTGACAGTTGATAGTTTTTGGTTGATGGCTGTTAAAGCTGTCATATATTAAACTTTTAACTATCAACTGACAACCAACAACAATTAACAAACTTATGAAAAAACTAAACATATATTTCACAGCAGGAATTCCAAAGCTGGAAGATACGGGAAAAATTGCCAAACTAATTCAGGATTCTGGAGCAGATATGATGGAAATCGGGATTCCTTATTCTGATCCTGTTGCAGATGGACCTGTGATTCAGGATGCACATTCTTTGGCTCTGAAAAATGGAATGTCAATCAAAAAACTATTCGAACAATTGGCTGAAATCAAAGAATCTGTGACGATTCCGAAAATACTGATGGGCTATCTGAATCCCGTTATTCAATTTGGATTTGAGAACTTTTGTCAGAAATGTGCAGAAGTAGGCGTTTCAGGACTGATTATTCCGGATTTGCCACCCGTTGCCTTTGAAAAACATTATGGCGAAATCCTGAAAAAATACAAACTTAATTTCACTTTCCTTGTGACGCCGGAAACTTCAGAAAAGCGCATCAGATATTTGGATTCTTTGAGTTCGGGATTTTTGTACGCCGTGAGTTCCTCATCTACAACAGGAAACGCAAATGCAGTTTTGAAAAACGAAGACTATCTGGACAGACTGGCTTTATTGAATTTGAAAAATCCTGTTTTTATTGGTTTTGGAATAAAGGATAAATCTGATTTTGAGAATGTGACGGAAAAAGCGAAAGGCGGAATTATCGGGACTGCTTTTGTGAAGATTCTATTGGAGAATGAAGATTGGGAAGCGAAAGGAAGAGAATTCATCAAAGGAATTAAATAAGAATTCTCGCAGATTCAATTATCTGCAAAATCAGCTCAATCTGCTGGAAATAAATTCAAATAAAAAAAGAGTTTCAAATAACTGAAACTCTTTTTAATTTTTAATCGTTGCTTTCAAAAATGGTTGAGAAAGCGGATGTCACCAGCGACAGCAGAATACTGAATAACAGTGCCCACCAGAAGCCGTCAACCTGCATGCTTCCCATAACGTATGCGGCCAGCATAATAATTAATGCATTGATAACGAATGAAAACAAACCAAGTGTCAGGATCGTGATCGGTAACGACAGGATTGATAGAACTGGCTTGACAACCAGGTTCAGAAGTCCCAATACGATCGCAAAAATAATGGTTGCGCCAAAGCTGTCAAAGTGTACGCCTGAAAGGATTTTGCTGAGCAAAAAAGCTGATATGGCGGTAATCAGCAAACGGATAATAAAGTTCATAGTTTGATGTTTTATTGATTGCTATTCTCTATTCAAAAACCAGACCTAATTCTTGATTTTCTGATAAACTTTCACTTCTTTGTATTGGATATCTTTCTCTTTCTCCAGCTTGTCAGGAATCAGAATTCCCGAAAGATGGTCTGTCTCATGCTGGAAAATCACAGCAGTGAAGCCTTCCACCATCTCATCATGCTTCTTGTTACTCAGGTCATAGTACTCCAGGCGGATGCTGTAACTTCTGTAAAAAGCATCCCGGAAATTCTCGATGGACAGGTCGCCTTCCGGACCTTTGTTCAGCAGTTCCGACCGCCATAATATTACGGGATTGATGAAATACTCTACCGGATAATCGGGTTTATCAAACCGCTGAACCAGGATCACCCGCCTGTTGATCCCAACCTGCGGGGCAGCGATGCCCACGCCGCCGTCTGTTGCAGCCAGAGTCCGCTTCATCCGGTCAATCAGGACGGGAAGTGTTTTATCTTTTGGCGATATCTCCTCCGACTGTGCCAGTAAAATCCTGTGCTGCTCTATATTATCCGTTTGGTAGATTGGCAGTGCAGTTGCCAAATCGCCTGCCAGGATCAAATCTTTTTCTTCCTTAGAAAACTTCTGAGAAAATCCGCTGATACCAGCAAACAGTAACAACAGAAAAGTAAAGTTCCGCATAGTTTTATTTTATGACCAAAGATAAGAATTAGAACAATCAAACGAATGACTGGAGCATCTTTATCCGCCTTCCGATGTCAAACGTTCATCAATTCGAATAAAAACAAATGAAAATCAGGGACATACCGCATACACATCGCCGGTTGGAAATTGAGGATTTTGAATGAAATGCAGTACAAAATCTAAGCTGTTTCAAAGCTGGAAAATGACCTTCGTCAAGTCCTATGGATAGGACGTTTGCAGAGGGCATCGAAAACAACTTGATGTTTTCATAAAAAGGTCAAGTTGTTTTATTGAAAACGTCTTGATGTTTTTATCAAAACATAAAGACCTTTTCGGAAACTCATCAAAATGAAAACAAAAACGTTCCCTCAGAAATAATCGAAGGGAACGCCAATAGAGAGAAAAATAAACAACTGTAAATTGTTCTGTTGGTATGGACTTCAAGAGCATCAGCCTGATAAAACCAAATGTCACACCGGGAGTCCTGGAGTTTTTAGTTAATGGCTTCATTTTTTCTCCTGTTGAAAATCCAGAAGATAATCGGGAAAATAAGAAGCGTAAGAACAGTCGCAGTAATCAATCCGCCAATAATGACAATCGCCAGAGGTTTCTGAGATTCGGATCCGATTCCTGTGGAAAGTGCAGCAGGAAGCAAACCGATGGAGGCCATCAAAGCGGTCATTACTACGGGTCTTGTGCGCACTTTCACGCCTTCCATTATTGAATGATCTAATGATAATCCTTTCTTGACATTCGTATGGAATTCTGAAATCAAAATCACACCATTCTGGATACAAATCCCTATCAGGGCAATCATCCCGACTCCTGCCGAAATCCCGAAATTCATATGCGTCAAATGCAGGGCGATGATAGCGCCAATCAAAGCAAAAGGAACATTGGCTAAAACCAAAAGCGAATCTTTCATATTCCCAAACAGGATGAACAACAGGAAGAAAATCCCCAAAATACTGATTGGAACAACCTGAGCCAATCGGTTAGTCGCTCTCTGCTGATTTTCAAATTGTCCTGTCCAGCCAATCTTGTAACCATCCGGCAATTTGATTTTGTCCACTTTCTTCTGAGCATCGGCGATGGTTCCACCCAAATCCCGGTCACGAATCGAGAACTTAACCCCGATGTAACGTTTGATATCATCCCGGTAGATGAACGCCGCGCCATTTTCCTTTTCAAGCGTGCTAATCTCCTTCAGCGGAATTTTTGCACCGTCCTGCGTTGGCACCATCAGGGACGAAATATCCTCTTCGTTCTTTCTGTAATCCTCGGCATAACGCAGTCTGATAGGGAATTTTCTTTCGCCGTCAAACATTTCGGACGCTGTTTTTCCACCGAAAGCCATTTCCAGAACCGCCTGAGCATCGGCAGGCAAAACACCATAAGCGGCCATTTTGTTTCTGTCCAAAACCACACTGATCTCGGGCTGACCAATATTTTTAATGATTCCTGGTTCTTTGACACCGTCCACATCTTTGATAGATACCAGGACTTCCTCTGCCAACCTGTCCAAAGTGTGAAGGTTGTCGCCATGGATTTTGATTCCGTTTTCTGCTTTGAAACCAGCGACAGCTTCGGCCACATTATCGGAAATCGGTTGGGAATAATTGTAGGTAATTCCCTGGTAGTTCTTTAGCTTCTTATCAATTTCTTCCACCAGTTCATCATAGGTAATTTTCCGTTTCCATTCCTCTTTTGGCTGGAGACTCACTGCAAACTGCACGAATCCGAAACCATTCGGGTCGGTTCCGTCATTACTCCTTCCCGTCTGTGCGAGAACACCCGTGACTTCCGGGAAACTCATAATATCTTTCTTCAAGATATCTGCGGTTTTAAGCGATTCTTTGAGGGATGAACTCATCGGCATCTCTGCGGTAATCCAGAGTGAACCTTCATTCAGCTGCGGTAAAAATTCAGTTCCTAAGAACTTAGCCGAGAATAAGGTCACCGCCAGAACTGCAGTGGATATCAACAAACTGACTTTTTTATATTTGAATGTGAACTTCAGACCTTTCATCACATACTTGTCCCAGAAATTCACGAATGGGTTATTCTTTTCCTTCACATTCTTCTTTAATAACAAATGGGACATCACGGGAACCAACGTCAGTGTGAATATCAATGCGCCGAGCAAAGCGAAACCTAGTGTAAATGCCAATGGCGAGAACATTTTGCCCTCCACTTTCTGGAAAGAAAATATCGGCAGCAATGAAGTGATGATGATTAATTTTGAGAAGAAAATCGCTTTTCCCAGTCCGGTTCCGGTTTGCTTTATCCAGCCTGCTTTCGCCATTTTGTTGAAGCGTTCCATTCCGTATTTGTGGGCTTTGTGGTCGAGCATTACGAATAATCCTTCGACCATCACGACGGCTCCATCAATGATAATCCCGAAATCTACGGCTCCTAATGACAACAAGTTGGCACTCATACCAGCCATCCTCAGACAGAAAAATGCAAACAACAGTGACAACGGAATGATGATGGAAACTATCAAAGTGGTTCGCCAGTCTGCCATAAAAATCAGGACAATCACGGTTACCAGAATAATACCTTCCAACAAGTTGTGCATTACCGTTTTGGTTGTGAAATCCATCAGATTCTGACGGTCATAGAAGGTTTTCATCTTCACATCTTTGGGAAGAATCTTGGTGTTCAGTTCGTTGATTTTGTCTTTGACGGCAAGGAGAACTTCCTGCGCGTTCTCACCTTTTCTCATTACCACAATTCCTTCCACGGTATCCGCTTCATTGTTCAAAGAAGCCTGACCAACTCTTGGTAAACTGCCCTCGTGAACATCAGCTACATTCTTAACAAGGATTGGATTTCCGCCGTCATTGTGAATGGTAATGTTTTCGATATCCGAAATGGATTTGACCAAACCAATTCCCCGAACGACATAAGCCTGACCACTTTTTTCGATAACATCACCACCGACATTCAGGTTGCTGTTGGTGACGGCTTCCAAAACTTCGGAAGGTGTCAGATTATACTTGTCTAGTTTTCTTGGGTCGATACTCAGCTCGAAAACTTTGTCCTGCCCACCGAAAACATTGACATCGGCAACGCCGGGAACACTTCGGAGCGCCCGATCGACCACCCAGGTTTGTAAGGTTAAAAGGTCTCTGGAATCCCGGTCTTTGCTTTCTAATGTGTATCGGTAAATCTCGCCGGTTGGTCCGTACGGAGGCTGAACTTCCGGGTCAATGTCTTCCGGTAAACTTACCGTTCGGAGTTGATTATTGACCATATTTCTGGCAAAAATATCGTCTACACCATCTTCAAATAAAATCTTGACGATGGAAAGCCCGAACATCGTCGTACTTCGGACGCTGGTTTTCTTCTGAACAGGACTCATTGCCAGCTCGATTGGTGTGGTCACGAAACGTTCTACTTCTTCGGCGCTGCGCCCGTTCCATTGGGTGATAATGACGATTTGGGTGTTTGTAACATCCGGAAATGCTTCAATCGGCATATTCTTGAAACTGATGAATCCCGCAACCGCCAATATTGCGACCCAAATGAAGGTAAAGGCTTTATTCTTGAGAGAAAATCCGATGATGTTTTTGATGAATTTGTTCATATTTTATATTTAATCACAGGTCAAAACTGTGGTTATTAAAATTGAATCCTTCGGATTCGGTATGTGTTTGATTCGGTTTCCATAGGTTGCACCTACGGCATTAATATTGAATCCTTCAGATTCGGATGGAACTATGATTCCGTATATAATATCCAATACCTTGTATCCATAGGTTTCACCTACGGCTATTGATATTAAACCCGATCGGGTTTGTCGAATAAAGATTTAAATATCTATTAATAATGAAGTTCAATATATGTTAGAGATTAAAAGAGAATTATTGTAAGACTATCATCTTTTCTCTACTATCTATCATCTTCTTAATTATTTAAAGAACGGTAAATCAACAGTTGATTGGTGGTTACGATGGTTTCGCCTTCGGAAAGTCCTGATGTGATGTAGGTATTTTCTGCATTTTGCTTCAGGATTTTGATCTCTTTGACTTTGATGTCTGCCTGCGTTTTATAAACCACAACAAAATATCGGTTGTCATCAAAAATCACTGCGCTGGACGGGATTGCCAAAGCCATTTCATTTTCCGCAGACGACACTCGGATGGTCGCTTTACTTTCCGGAATCAATAAACCTTGCGTGTTATCCAGCACTACTCTGGCTTGCATCGCATTGGTCGCTGGATCTATGATTTTAAAAATCTTATCAATCTTACCATAAAAAACCTTGTCCGGATAAGACAATGTAGAAACCTGAGCCTTCATTCCAAGGTTGATTTTATCGATGTCAGCCTCATTCACATTCATAATGGCCCAGACATTTTTGGTATTGGCAACATCGAAGATATTTTCGCTTCGGTCGCTTCTGAGTTCCATATCTTTATTGATATCCTTATGAACAATGAAACCGTTGATTGGCGAAATCACACTGTAGATATTTCCTTTTTTCACATTGTAAACCGTGCTCACAGCATTGGAACGCTGAACGGCATCTTTTGCTCTTTGCACATCAGCCTGTGCTTCTTTGATGTCTTTTTCGGTGTTCAGTTTTCCTTCGTACATTTCTTTTGCAACACGCAGATTGTTTTCTGCGACACGCAAATCGGTCTTTGCATCGCTCACGTCTTTCTGAACATCAGCCAATTCTGTACTTCTGATGGTTGCCAAGACCTGACCTTTATGCACATAATCGCCTAATTCCACATTCACGCTCAGCACGTTACCGCCTACCAAAGGGAAAATGTCAATGTAAGTGTTTTTATCTGCCGAGATTTTTCCATAGAAACTGAATTCATCTTCAATGAATTTTTTCTCTACTTTGGCGAATGTTGTAGATTTCAGCATCGTTTGGCTCAACTCAAAACCTTTTGCTTCATCCTTTACTATTTCTTCTTTTTTAGAACAAGAAGACAGGCTTATAGCGAGGATAACTGGAATAATAATATTTTTCATACGTTTAATAAAAGATTTTGGTTTGCACTAATTGATTGATTTCTTCGGCAGAAATCATAATCTGTTTCTTCATTTCGTAAACCTGCAAAACGGTTTGCCTGTAACTCTCCAGGAAGTCTGTGAAATCCATCAGGCTGATGTTTCCGCTTCGGAAGTTTTTCAGAATGCCGTTGTAAACCGTATCCAGGTTTTCCATATCCACAGGTTTCAATTCGTAATATTGATCATATTGATTTTTCCAGGTCTGATATACCGATTCCACCTGAGTTTGGAGATTCAGTTTTTGATATTCTAAGTTTTTCTCATTTTGCTGAATCGCATATTTCGCCTTTTCTACATTCCCTTTATTCGATTGCCACAGCGGTATCGGAATTCCGATTTTCAAATTGACCTCATTATTGAAAGTTCCTGAGGCCTGGTCATATTCGGCGCCAAGATTAAGGTCTGGAATGTTCAGTGATTTTTGCCATTGTGCGTAAAGCTTGCTGTTCTCAATCAGTTTTACTTGGTAGAGATAATCTGCATTGTTTTCTAAAGCTTTGCTTTTCAGGACTTCAACATCTCCGAAAGGCTGAGAAATCAAAATCTCATTCTCTTCTGCTTTGGGAATATTGGGTAAAATACTTTCTGTATTTCCAGTCAGGACTTTCATCTTTTGCTGAAAAGCCAGTATGTTATTATTGATTTCAATTTTATCATTATTCAGCTGAATAACAATACTTTGAAGTCTTACATAATCTTTAAGAGAAACATTCCCTTTGTCTGTCTGCGTTTTGTAAGCCGACAAAAGGTCGTTCATATATTTCAATTGATTTTGTATACTAATCTGCTTTTTCTGCTCATAAATCAGATTGTAATAAGTTTGTCTCAATTCGGTTTTCAGATCCACCAAGAGTTGACTGAATTGCAGTTGTGATAATTCTTTGTTTGATTTGGCGAATTGGATTTCATTTTTCTTTTTCCCACCCAGATAAATCAGTTGTGTTATTTCTACACCTTTCGCTCTTGTTACATCAAAAACTCTTTTATCCTGAGGGTTGATCGCATTCACATAACCTTCGATTTGTGGAAGTTCCCAGATTTTTGCCTGAATAATATCGGCGTCTGCCATATTGATATTGTACTGCGCAGCAAGAAGTTGGAGGTTGTTTTTTTGAAATGCGAGTTCGCAATCCTGAAGAGACATCTGCTGCTGTCCGGACAGACATACAAATGCCGAAACGGATAACACCAGCGTTGTTGTTTTAGTCATTCTTATCTCGTTTTGGTGATGCAAAGGTGGTTTTCTGAGATTAAAACGGACTTAAATAAGGCTTAAAAAAAGCTTAATTGTTTTGAAGATATTAGATAATGGACTGATGGATAACAGACTTTTGTACACAATTCATCATTCTCTAGGAATCTAAACTGTTATGCCTGACTTTGTCAAACCACTTAGTTAGGTTGCTTTCAGAATAACAATATTATATTTTCAACTTTTACTTATTGAAAATCACAGTGAAAAGGTTTTCTTTATCAGAATCTGAACTGTAAGAAATTTCAGATTTATGGTATTCCAGGATGCGTTTTACGATGCGCAAACCGAGGCCGGATCCGGTTTTGTTTTGAGAATTACTGCCTCGCATAAAGGCTTCGAAAAGTTTTTCTCTTTCTTCAAAAGGAATCACCGGACCGATGGAAAAAACGTTGACAATAATCCTAAAATCAGTTTCCTTAATGGAAATATCAACTTCCTGATTATCCGAATACAAAGCCGCATTTTTAAACAGATTAATGAATGTAATTTCCAACAACGATTTCACGCCTTTTACAGTTAAAATGGAATCTTCCACGCTTTCTTCATCGATTTGGAAATCCAATTTGAACTCCGGAAAGTTGCGGTGAACAGTTTCGAAAGCATCAAAAACCACTTCGTCAATTCTCACTTCTTCGTAAACGCTTGCAATGCCTTCTTTATCAAATTTGGACAAAAGAAGCAATGATTTTGTAAGGTCTGACAGCTGGTATACATCCTGCAACATCTGCTGTAATGTAGTTTTAGTCTTTGATGAATGATTTTCCAGCTGAATCAAATTCTCGAGCTGAAAAGCCATTCTGGTGAGTGGCGTCCGCATCTCGTGCGCTGCACTGGAATTGAAATCTTTCTGAGATTGGAACACGTCGTTGAGCCGGCTTGTCATCAGGTTGAATGATTTTGCCAGAACGCCAATTTCGTCTTCTGTGTTTTTGACAATTACCGGCGTTGTGAGCTTGTGAACGCTGATGTCGGAAATATCTGATTTCAAGATTTCCAAAGGCTCCAGGAATTTTGAAACCAGATAATAGCTGAAAAACCAAATCAGTAGAATGCTGACAATGTAGGAAAAAATAAGCATATACTTCAGGAAAGCCAGTTTGGACTGTCCTGTAACATCCTGAGCACTGGTAAGTATGTAATAATTTTCACCTTTAATATTTCTCAATGTAGCATAAACCTCGGGAACAGAGTTCTCATTGTATATCGTTTTCTGTTTGTCCAAACGGTCTAATAAACTTTGATCCCAAGTGATTTTCTTGTCTTTTAAAGTACTGTAAACCAAACCTTTGTCAGCGCCGAAAATCATTATATTTTCATTCAGAAGAACATTGTCTGAATTTTCATCAAAGAAAATGGGTGCTTCTTTTTCAAAGTCACCGGATTTCTCGATAAAATTAACGGTAAAAACCAATCGTTTCTGGAATCTCTCCCGGAATTCATCTTTTCTGAAATCATTAAATGAAACGTAAATCACGAACATCATAATCCCGAATATCAAGGAAAATGCGATGCTTAGACTGATGGCGATTTTACGTTTTAATGACATTTCTTTTAATTATAAATTATGAATGATAAAATTAAAGCGGGCTTAGATAATATCCGAATCCGGGTCTTGTATGAATGAGTTTTGTTTTAAAATTTTTATCGATTTTTTTTCTGAGAAAATTGATATATACTTCGATGGCATTGTTGGTGGATTGGAATTGGTTTTTCCAAACTTCGTCGGAAATGTATTGTTTTGAAAGCGTTCTTCCGTTCGCTCTCGCTAACAAAACCAATAACTGGAATTCTTTTACTGTCAGATTAATTTCTTCACCTGAACGGAAAACCTTGCTGTCTTCGGGATAAATAATCAAATCTTCAACTACTATTTTTTCTTTTTCCTCCGTTTTTGGTGTGAGTCTTCTCATCTGAGAATTGATTCTCAGTAACAATTCTTCCAGCAGAAATGGTTTTACGAGATAGTCATCAGCAGCTCTGAGGAATGCTTCTTTCTTCTCCTCGATACCATCATACGCAGAGATAATGATAATCGGCGTTTCCAAATTGCTTTCTCTGATTGTTCTGCAAATATCCAAACCGTTGATTTTCGGAACATTGATATCCAAAAGAAAAACGTCGTAAGGTTTTTTAGAAAATATATCAAGAAACTTTTCGCCATCTTCCGCTTTGTCGGTTTTGATGGATCTGGATTCGAGGAAAAGTGCAATTTCTGAAGATAAGACAGCATCGTCCTCTAAAAGTAATGCCTGCATTTTGTATTATTTATTTTACAAATATGGGGAAAAGTAAATTGACAAAGCAATATATTGACTTATCAAAATTCAAAATAATTGCTATAAAATCGCCGTTCCGTAGTTAAAATTAAAACTATAGAACGGCTTTTTATAAAATTACATGTAACTACAATCCACCAACCAAGTCTTTCCATTCCTGAAGTTCAGGATTTCCTGGCTTTCTTTTCCCAAAGAACTGAATGATGAATTCGCCTTCTTTGTTAAAGACTTCCACGGAAGTTACTTCGCCATCTTGGGTTGGTTTTTTCGTAATCCAGGACTCTGCAATCTTAGTCGTGTCAAGATGCAGATTGAAATCAGGATCCATTACATTGAACCATTGCTGATGCCAGAGCGTCTTTTTCACTTCGCCCGTATGAATCTGAATAATTCCTCTGTTTCCAACGAAAATCATTACCGGAATTTGGTTTTCAGACGCATCTTCAAGTACATTCACAACTTTGGAATTATCAATTTTATAAGCAAAACCTTCCGGAGCCAATCTCAAAGCCTGTGTCCTGCTAACGCCGAATTTTTTGGTCATCATAAAAAAATCATGTGTATCTTTCAAATCTTTCCAAGCCTGTTGGAATCCAGGTACATCAATTTCCGAATCAGGTTTTTCTGCCGGTTTTGGAGCGATTGGTTCGATGACAATTTCGGAAGATTGTTCAGAAGCTTTGTATTTTTCTGTCAACGCATCAAATTCTGTTTCGTTGCTGTCTTTGGTAAGATAAATTTTATGAAGTGCCAATCCGTCTTTCCCGAAGAACTGGAAGCTTTTCCTATCGCCTTCAACAACAGAAAAACCGAATCTCCAAGAGTTGATAAAGATTCTCAAATCGATATCTTCACCCACAAAAACCTGTCCGTGCGGATTGCTGAAATCCGGGTTCAGATAAATCCCCTTTCTTTCGTGTACACATTCTTCATTTCTCGTTAAAGCAATTACTTTTCCCAATTTTTCAATTTCCTGAAGAAGTGCTGCAAATTCAGAATTTAAAACAGTGGTTCCGTTTCCAACATTGGTCAGCAGAAGTTCGGCTTCGCTTACGCCCAGTTGTTCTGCTGCATTTCTTATTCTGAGATGTGGATTTTCTGCTTTCAGAGCTTTCCATTTTTCTTTTAAAACATTTATTAATGTGCTCATATTGATTCTTTTTTAATTGTTAAAAACATTGTAATTTTATATAGTTTTTGCAAGATCATTTCTTTTTCTCTGGAATTATCCTTTTTGAATTTCTCCGACAATTTGTTATTTTATCCAAATAAAATCATGGTGCTTTCATTGATCGGATGTTTGCAAATGCTGCAGGGAAAACCGTAGGCTCTGCTGATTTTATCCTCAGTAAACACTTCTTCAGGAAGGCCGTAAGCTAAAACTTCGCCTTTCTCCATCAATAAAATTTTATCAGCAAAACTGGCTGCCAGATTCAGATCGTGCAAAACCACGATTGCAGTATTGTTGTTTTTTGTAAATTTTTTGATTAACTCTAAAGTTTTATGCTGATGTTTGATGTCAAGATTATTCAGTGGTTCATCCAGAAATAACAGTCTGTGGGCTATATCATTGTCCAGCTGAGCCAATACTCTGGCAAGATGTACCCTTTGTTTTTCTCCCCCTGAAAGCGAATTATAATCCCTCTCCTGAAAATGAACAATATCTGTTTTCTGCATTGCCTTTTCTACCACCACAAAATCCTCAGTAGCAGGCTGAGAACTGAAATAAGGATAACGCCCCATCAAAACCACATCTTTTACCAAAAGCGGAATATCCTGCGCATTATGCTGGGAAAATTTGGCCTTATGTTTTGAAAGTTCTTCCAGATTCCAGCGGGAAATGATTTTTTCTTTGAAATAAATATCCTGTTTTTGATCAGTTTTGATCTCGTTGGCAAGAACATTCAGAAGACTGGATTTACCTGCGCCATTGGGTCCGACGATCGCCAGAAACTCGCCATAACCAACATTGATATCAACACCTTTTAAAATACTGACTTTCTGACTTTGGTAACTAATCTTATGGCCTTTTATCATCTTAAATTATTTTTAAATTTCAACAAAATTGCGATGAAAACCGGGCCTCCCATTACAGCGGTCAAAATCCCGATCGGCAATTCAGAAGGTGCAACAATGGTTCTGCTGAGCGTATCTGCAAACAGCAATAAAATGCTTCCGCAAATGGCTGATAATGGTAAAATAAAATGATAATCCGAACGGAATAGCAGCCTCAGAATATACGGAACTATCAATCCTACAAATCCGATAGTTCCGGAAAACGCTACGCAGGTTCCCACCATTAATGCAGTAAGAATGACAATTTGTTTTTTGAGACTTTCTACGTTGATTCCCAAATGCTGCGCATCTTTTTCACCTAACATCATTGCATTCAGGGCTTTTCCTTTTGGCAGTAATATAAAATAAGAAATCAATAAAACACCGAAGAGAATTGTATTTTTCGTCCAGGTGGCCGCTGCAAGACTTCCCAAATTCCAAAATGTCAAATCTCTCAACTGTTCGTCTTTGGAGATATAAATCAGCATCCCTGTAATTGCAAAACCGATCGCAGTAATAGCCACTCCGCTCAGCAACATCATGACAATATTGGTTTTCCCAGCAGAAGTTGATATTCTGTACACTAAAATCATTGCCAATAATGCGCCAACAAATGCGGAAACACTTACCAAAGAAAATCTTATCCATTCCGGGAGATAATCTTCGAAAGTATGTCCCAGAACTATAGCGATAGCGGCTAAAAGCGTTGCACCGGATGTCAGACCAATTAAATCTCCGGTTGCCAGCGGGTTTTTGAACATCCCCTGTAAAATAGTTCCGGAAACGGCTAGCATACTTCCAATCAATATGGCCATAACGATTCTTGAAGCCCTAACCTCCCAAATGACATATTTTTCGCTGAGAGATAATGAAGCATCGCCGCTTATGTATCTCCAAAAAACTTCATAAGCTGAAGATTTACCAAAATCATAGATCCCGGTTTTTAAAGCTAAAATCATCATCAATATCAATATAAAGATGCCTATAATGGTGTAGAATGTCAGACTTTTTGATTTCAAAATAATTTAATTTTCTGTAGATTTCATCTACGGCTAAAAATATCGAATCCTTGAGTTTGTGGTTTTATTTTGAAGATTCGATCAGCAATTTGTTAAGGCCTAAAGCAGCTTCGCCAACTCTTGGTCCGAAAGACGACAATAGTCCGCCATCCAGTGCAATTATATTTTTATGCTTTCCTGCATTGGTCTGAGAAACACCAGGCATTTTTAGTGCGCCTTCTATACCACCAGGACCTTGTAAACCAGTTGTAAAAAATAGCAGCACATCAGGATTTGCCTTGACAACTGCTTCTGGTGTCAGTGGTTTAAAATCTTCAAAATCATTAGCGACATTCTGACCGCCAGCAATTTCTATCATCCTTGTCATCGGTGTGTTTTTCCCTGCAACCATCAGCATATTTCCTCTTGCATAGATGAAAAGAACTTTTGGTTTTTGAGCGATGGGCTGGATTTGTTTTACATCCGTATCGATTTTATCCAATAAGCTTTTTTGATTGCTGTTTCCTAAAGCTTTTGCTACCTGGTCAATTAATTTTTTGGTTCCATCAATCGTGAATTCCTGTTTGAATAATTCCAGCTTAATTCCGGAATTTTTGATTTTTGCCAATAGATCCGGGTTGATATCTTTATCTGAAGCTAAAATCAATGTCGGGTTAAGCGCCATAATCGGTTCTATAGTCATTGATCGAACGTGACCAAGGTTTTCTGCCGATTTTTCAAGCGTCTCCGGATAAGTACTCGTAACATCTGTCCCGACAATTTCTTTCTCATGACCAAGCGCTGCGACAATCTCGGTAACACCACCGCTGACACTCACAATCCTTTGATTGGAAACCGGTTTTTCAGTTTTCTTTTCTCCCTGTGCTGCAATTTTCGAATCTTCTTTTTTACAGGAAATTCCGAGTAAAAGTATTGCGGAAAGAAAAGCAGTTTTTATATTTTTCATTTTTGATAGTTTATTTTTTGAATAGATTAAATTTTTTATAAAGGCTCATATTCGAATTCTGGATGCCCTCTGATACCGTCTTTCATCATTTTACTGAATCTTAGCTTGAAGAAAAATCCATTCGCATCCTTGATAACATAAAACCTGTCTGCAAAGACTTGTGCACCATTATTTCCAGTAACAGTTCTCCAGTGATCGCCAATTGCACGCTGATCATTGAAGATAAATTTAGAGACATCAACATCATTTAGTTTAAACTGATTATAGATATCATTCTGATTTTGTCCGTTTGGAATATTAACCTGATAAGCGCCCACATTGCTGAAAATATTGATCAGGACAAAGTCATTATAGATGTAAGTTCCGCCCTGGAAAACACCAGAAGTATCATAGCCATAGTTTGTAAATATTGTAAAGGCGATATCCCAGTTTTTCTTTTTAGGCTGGATACTTACGGTTTTTTCGGATGTCATACTGAAAAACTGAAAATGGTAGTCGGCATCCTTTGTTATTATGAATTCTTTATGGTCAGTTTCCCCGATGTTGGCATATTTTATTTTATAGCCATTATTTCCATTTCTCACAATCTGAATTTTTTTCCACCCTCTGCTTTCTCCGCCGGATATGCTACTTCCGGGAAGAATAGTCCCTGTATAGATATCCCTTCCCATATTGATGAGATAGATGGGATTTTCTTCATTATTTTCTTTGATTTCCTGGATTCCTGTTTTTTGACTGAGATAATGCCCTGCTGGATCATCAATATATTTCTCAGTATCAGGTTCTTGCGGAGCAATATATATTTTGTTCATCAAATCTTCCACATCTGACATTTTCACGGCATCAATATCGGTAACATTCTGGATTTTACCGGCTCCCATCATTACAGAAAAATTCAGAATTACGCGGTATTCGTCCCCCGAATAAAAAGCCAGATCCCAATCCGTTCTTTTATTGACAGATTTTGTAGAATCTGACAATTTTATCCATACCTGATTGGGCTGAGCAGCGCCACCGACCTGTGGACTCAGAATTGCTCCAGATATTGGCGCAACCTTTACCGGATCTTCGTCTGCCGGAAAACAGGCTTGTATTGAAAGTGCTAGAATAAAGAAAATCAGACGTTTTATATTTTTCATTATTAAATATTGTTTTTAGAATTGATAAGTTAATCTCGCCAGGTAGCTTCTGCCATAGAAAAGATTTGTTACACCTGTAGAAACCTCATGTCCGACGGAACTCTGTACTGAATTGTTGATAGAAGTAACATCAAACATATTTTTAACCCCGATTGAGATTTCAAAGTGATTTTTCCAGAATGGCTGTGTTACAATGAGATCCATCATGTGATAACTGGCGGTCTTTCCCAGATCAAACCCGCTCCCATTACTTATATATCTTCTTTCAGCTCCAGAATATTTATAATATAATGCCAGTAAAGTATTCCAGTTTTTCATTTTATATGTTGCAGATGCCCCAATCTGAAAATAATAATTGAAATCGGTCGGCGAAGTATTGGAAAGCGATTTCAATTCTTGAGAAATACCGTTAACAGAAGCCTTTAATCCAAAAAATACATTATCCTTTCGAAGATCAATATTTGAAGAGAACAAAAGACTTTTATATAAATCGATATTCTGATATTTGTAGGTAGAAGGAAATTTCATCAGAACCATTTCTATTCTGTCCTTTACATCAAGATAAAGCCCGCTAATGCTGTAATTGAGATTCCATCCGTCCAATTCTCCAAGATGCTGATCCCAGAAAACACCGATTGTATAACCTTTTTCGGGAGAAAGCTCTTTATTACCCTGAACATCATGATTAGAATCTACGAAATAAGTAAACAGTTCATCATAGATTGGGAATCGGTTTGCTGAGCCAAAGACCGCCCTGATATTTGAGTTTTCTGAAGTCTTAAATCTCGTTGAAAATGAATAATTTGTTTGATTATCAAACTGATTACTGAATGAAACTCTGAATCCAGGTCTGACGGAAAATTTATCCGAGATATTCCATTCCGCCGAGAGAAAATTAGCATAAGTGAAAATCTTGCGAGTTACACTGTCTCCGAAAAAATCGCCTGCGATCAACGCCGCATAACCATCGGTATGATCCAACTCAAAACCCAATTGGAAATCAAATTTTTTATTATTAAGGAAATTGCTGAACATCCCTCTGGAATAAAGAACATTGGTTTTATAATAAGATTTTTCTGCATTCTTGTCAATCATTTGCCTATTTGGTATATCATAAGTGTAATCGAAATATTTTCTGTTTTGGCTCTGGTAAGAAAAATCACCATCATATCTTATATTACCTAACTTCGTCTGGATATTAAACTGATGAATCCAACGGTTGGTCTGGTATTCCCGATCTTTGCTGACAAAAGTTTGTCCGCCGAGACCATCATATAGAGATTTTGGATCTACTACAGGACTATAAAAATTGAAAACTTCGTTTAAATAAGAAATTTTATAAAATAAAGACGTTGTTTTCTTACTGTATCTGATGAGTGCATTGAAGTCATACTGATCTTTGGGATTCCATTCGTAGCCACGCATGTTATCTCTTTCAAAGTATTTGTATCCCTCTTTTGAACCTTTGTAGCCGTTGAAGTCATTATGATTCAGGCTCATATTTGCAGACCAATGCTCATTGAAATTATAACCTATTAGTAAATTCTGTAAATGCCTACCTTTTCCACGTATTCTCCAGTCATAATTATTTCTTACAGTCTCTTCCTGGAGAGACGCTTTCAGGTTTATTTTCCGGGAATCATTCTTTTTTGTGATAATATTGATAACACCTGCCAATGCACCGTTTCCGTATTCTACGCCCATACTTCCCTGCACAATCTCGATGCGCTCGATGTTGTTGAGAGAAAGTTTCGTGAGATCTATGTTGCTACCTAATCCTGTATCGCCAACTACTGGAATATTATCAATCAGTATCTTGACATAATTACCATCTAGTCCGAGAATATTAGCAGTTGAGTTTCCAGATTTAGTATCCGGTGTAACCATGATATTGAGACTGTAGTTAAGAACTTCTGCAACATTATTTGCAGCCATATTTCTGATTTTTTCCGCATTAATTATTTCTACTTTATAAATCGATTTGCTGATAGACTGAGGATTATACTGTCCTGTAATCACAACTTCTTCTATGCTTTTTTGACCGAGAGAATCTTTCTGAGCCCAGACGAAACTGATTGCTAAAAGCCCGAAAACACTCATCACCTTCTTATTCATTGGAAATAATTTGTGACAAATATAAATATTTATTTAGAATAATTAAAAATAATTATATAGTTTTGTAGAATAATTCTAAATAACATAATTAACGATTATGAAAACAAAACTATTCCTTGCAAGTTTACTTGCATTTTCTGTCAATCAGACTGTCTTATCACAAACCGATGAATTGGGTTATACACCTGTCAATCTTACAATGGGTCCGCAATATGAAAACAGGGTTTTCTTTGATCTCTCTGCAAATAATATCGTTTCTCAGCCAGCAAATAGCTGGGATGTTGCATTTTACAGGAATTCTACAATGGATTTCGGAGAAAGGATCAATGATGCTAAAAATGTGAATGTTTATCAGGTTTCTGCAAATCCATCAGCATTTGATACCGTCACACCGGCAGACAAACCTAATTGGGGCGAACCATTATACAATCCGGATCAGACGACAGCATTGCAGGACGGCGTTTTTGATAATGCTACCCTGCTGCCCTCTTCTCAGTTCAATTACGGATGGGGTTCTTATGATATTGTCACTCACAAAATAACAGGAAAGGTAGTCTTCGTGCTGGAGTATGGAAACGGTGATTATTATAAGTTTTTCATCAGTGAGTATTATGGTGGCTATACTTTCAAATATGCGAAATGGAACGGAACATCCTGGGATGCAACACAGACCAAAACTATAGCCAATGGTTCTGATGATGCTTTCTTCAATTATTTTTCATTCTCAACAGGCGCAAAAGTTGATAATCTGGAACCTGCCAAAGCCAACTGGGACCTGATGTTCACAAGATACTGGACATTCTATAACGGGCAAATGATGTACAGACTATCCGGGGTTATACAATCACCAAATGTTTCTGTAGCAAAAGTACAGCCGGAGAATCAGGCAACGTCCACTTACACAGCGCCTTCTGCGACTGCTTACTCCAACAATATCACAACCATAGGCCACAGCTGGAAACCTACGACAGGTGTCTATAATGATGTTGTCTACTACATCAAAGAAGGTAATAGTTATTACAGAATGTATTTTACCTCAAACGGCGGCTCATCTACAGGTAATATGTATTTTAAATATAAGAACATAACAAGTGAATTATCTGTAACGGATCTTGGGAAAAAGGGAAGTTTTGGTATATATCCCAATCCAACTAAAGAAGATAAAAAAATCAATATTTTAATTAATATAAAAGAAACAGGATCTAAAAACGGAAATGTTGAAATCTTCGATTTATCGGGTAAAAAAGTTTACGAAAGTCTAATAGATAAGCAATCAGGATTCTCAGCCAAGGAGGTTGACCTTAACAGGCTTTCATCAGGCGTCTATCTGGTAAAAATATCTTACGATGGACAAACAGAAACAAAAAAGCTTGTTGTAAAATAAGCCATATTTTCAGATTTTATTCTTTATATGAACCACCTTAGGGTGGTTTTTTGTTTGTTGTAACTTGGGTAAATATTGAGTAAATTTGTAGAAATAATTCAATTACAGTGAATTCTATTATCAACAAAAAAGTCAGATTTCAGGAATTGGGAACTAAAGATTACCAGCTGTCCTGGGATTATCAGGAAGAATTACTGAAAAAAAATCTGGATATCAAAATCCATAACCGAGAGAATCCAGGAAAGCAGATTCCGACAGAGAATTATCTTCTTTTTGTAGAACACCCGCATGTTTATACATTAGGAAAAAGCGGACATGAGGAAAATCTGCTTGCCAACGAAAATAAACTAAAAGAGATCAACGCAAGTTATGTTAAAGTCAACCGCGGTGGCGACATTACCTATCACGGATTCGGACAGATCGTCGGTTATCCTGTGTTGGATCTGGAGAATTTTTATACTGATATCCACCGATATATGCGGGATCTGGAAGAAGTTATTATCCGGACTATTGCAGAATATGGACTGAAAGGCGAACGCTCCAGTGGCGAAACCGGTGTCTGGCTGGATGTAGGAAAACCTTATGCCAGAAAAATCTGTGCAATGGGTGTCAAAGCTTCCCGCTGGGTGACAATTCATGGATTTGCCCTGAATGTCAATACAGACATGAAATATTTTGAATACATCATCCCTTGCGGAATCACCGATAAACAAGTCACATCTCTAAAAAGGGAACTGGAAAGAGAAGTGGATATGGAAGAAATAAAAGTAAAGATCAGAAGACATTTTGCAGATGTTTTTGACTGCGAGCTGATATAAAAAAAGAGGTTACTTGGTTACCTCTTTTTTATTTATTTTCCTGAATATTGAATAAGATTAGACATTATATCGCCATCATTATCTGCTGTTGCCGTGGTAGATTTTACTTCCTTGCCGTCTACATACATTTTGATTGTGATTTTTTCACCTTTTTTGCCGGATTTGTCCCAGGTCATCGCCCCGATTCCCATGGCATACTCTCCTTTCACATCCACGGATTTTGTCCATGTTAGTTTTTCCACATCTTCAGCTTCTGCGTTGACATTGTCCATACTTCCGTATGTAATCGTGGCTTTTAGATTTCCTGTGTAATTCCCTTTGATTTCGAATTTCAAAGTGTGGTTCGCAGGTTCGTTGTCATCGCGACAAGAGATCGCAAACATTGCCAAAGCAGACAGACAAATAAAACCAAAAGTGATTTTCCTGATAATTGTTTTGTTCATAGTTGTTTAATTTATTGTTTTTTTTTAAATGTTTATATAATTTTTACATAGTCATTCCAATATCGATTCCTTTTATTTTTCTGTAAAGATCTGTCGCAAAATTGTCTGTCATCCCGGAAACAAAATCAATCACACCAAGCACTTTTTGATAGTCGGTGCCATCTTCATAAAAAAATTGTTTCGGAATAAGCTTCAGTCCTTTTTTATCATACGATTTTCTATCGTCATTAGATTTTAAAATAGAGGGAATAAAATGATCCAATAGCTCGTACATAACGTTGTATCCTGCATTTTCAATTTCTATCACAGCCTTGTGATTATAGATCTTTTCGATGGAAAAGCTTTCTATATCCTGAAGCGTTTTATTTCCGGATCTGTAAATGTCCAGAAGACCTTTTTGAAGATTTCCTTCCATAATGCTGCTAAAATTATTTTTGTAAAGTTCAAAAGATTTATTGATCAAAGCATTGATGGCCTTTGCACGCAGGTAAGAGATCTGTTCATTTTCATTGCTGATAGAGCTGAGTTTTCGCTCTACTCTTTCGGTATCATTGGTTTCAGATTTTATCAGCTCAAAGAAAAGATTCTTGCAGTCTGATGTAGAAACAATTCCCAGCCTGTGTGCATCTTCCATATC
Organism: Epilithonimonas mollis; assembly: GCF_900142325.1. GTDB lineage: Bacteria > Bacteroidota > Bacteroidia > Flavobacteriales > Weeksellaceae > Epilithonimonas > Epilithonimonas mollis. The sequence goes on along the minus strand of NZ_FRAM01000004.1, from coordinate 40,235 downwards.
GATGATGTTGTAACAGATGTCGTCCGCCGCTTCCACCAGCCATACAAACGGGTGCCTTCTGAATATATAAGGATCATTACTTTCCTCAATCATATCCGTACCTTTGGCAATATCGAGAAAAATATCTTTTTCGTTTTGAAAAAAGCCAAACTTTTTACGATGAACTATACCCTTCTTTTTAGCAATTGCTTCGCAGGGATATTTGGCAATACTTGCTAACGTAGAAAATGTAAGCTGAATTCCGCCCGCATCTTTACCTTGCTGTTGCTGTGCAAGGACCCTTATTGCATTAGCATTCCCTTCAAAGTTTACCAGATCTGCCCATTCTTTTTCATTGAATTTTGATTTCAAGTCACTTTCGTTTCTGTCAAAGTAGCTGGCAATAGCATCTTCACCGGAGTGACCGAAAGCCGGATTGCCGACATCATGACAAAGACAGCCTGCAGCGATGACATTACCGAGGTTGTGAAGGTAAAAATTTTTGGAGTCTTCTGTCAGATCATTATTAAAATTATCATGGATGAATTCTCCGACAACGCTTCCCAGACTCCGGCCTACAGAAGAAACTTCTAAAGAATGCGTGAGTCTGTTATGTACAAAAACACTTCCGGGAAGCGGAAAAACCTGAGTCTTGTTCTGCAGTCTTCTGAATGCCGACGAGAAAATAATCCTGTCAAAATCTCTCTGAAAATCAGTCCTGGAAGCTTTAGTGTACGGATTATTTCCCGTGCGCTGATTGCTGAAAATAGAATTCAAGTTCATAATTGCTTCAAAAATAAGCTATATTTTATTTTCAGCGGAATAATATTTGATTTTATGTAAAAAAAATCGAAATGCCAGAAGGTCCGTCAATCGTTTTAATGAAAGAAGATCTCCTCAAATTTGTCGGAGAAAAAGTCACTGCTTCTGTCGGAAATGCCAAGATCGACAAAGATTTGCTTGTTGGCAAAATACTCCGTGAGATCCGGTTGTACGGCAAACAAACCTATCTGATCTTCGATAATATCAATGTAAGAGTCCATCTTCTGATGTTCGGTTCCTATGAAATTGATGAACAGACCAAACCTGACAAGAATCTCCGTTTAGGTCTGACTTTTAAAAATGGAAAAGCGTTCTTTTTTACCTGTTCGGTCAAGCTCTTAGCAAATGATTTTCTAGACACCATAGATTGGGAAGCCGATATCATGAGTGATAACTGGAATCCAAAAAAAGCAAAAGCCAAGCTGAAGCAAAACCCCAAAATGATGATCTGTGATGCGATGATGAATCAGGATATATTTTCGGGTGTAGGGAATATTATTAAAAATGAGGTTCTTTTCAGAATTAAAGTACAGCCGGAAAGTATCATCGGAAATATCCCGGCTAAAAAGCTTAATGATCTGATCTCGGAAGCCAGAAATTACAGTTTCGATTTTCTCAAATGGAAAAGGGAATTCGTTCTCAAAAAGCACTGGCTCGCCCACACAAAAAAAATCTGCCCCAAATGTGGAAAGCCGCTGATTAAAAAGATTACAGGAAAATCCAAACGCCGGAGTTTCTACTGCGAAACGGATCAAAAGCTCTATTAAATCCAGATATCATTAGCGAAAATTTGACTTGAAATATTATTTTACATATCATTGGCAAAAATTTAATTTATGAAGAGTAAATACTTATTAATTCTATCCTTTTTTTCAACATTTACATTAGCACAGCAGTCTATTTCTTTCGAAAGTTCAGAAGCTTACACCTTGGGAAGTATCAACGGGCAGAACAATTGGGAAGTCACACTGAACAATGACGAGCTTCCTATACAAAATCAAGTGATCTCCAATGAGATTGCATCCGCCGGAACACAGTCTCTGAAAATTGATGTGGATATTAATGAAGACTTTGGCTGGTTGCCGATTTTTGGTGCAGCTAAAGCCTTTGACAGAGCTTATGACTTTAAAAATACCACCGTCGAATTTGATGTATATATTACAGAATTGGATGGTTCTACATTTGAATTCGGAACTTTTGGGATTGCAGATACCGACGAGTTTATGCCTGTTGCAATTTATTCTTTCAATTATACCGGAAATCTTGAAGTGGTAAAAAACCCAGATTATGGTTATGAAAATGCTAATTTTACATGGGAAGCCAACAGATGGTATAAGCTGAAATCTGTTGTCAGTCAAAACGATATCAAATTTTATATCGACGGAAACCTGATTTATACTCTCCCTAATTTTTCGCAGACCAATATCACAGGAGTTAATTTTGTTCACGATAATTTTAAAGGAAGTGCTTATATTGACAATATTAAAATCAATGATGAAGTATTGGCCGTTTCAGACATCAACAAAGCAAACATAAAGCTGTACCCGAATCCGGTGAGAGATCTATTAAAAATCAATGTTCCGGATAATCAGAATATCAGCGAAATCAATGTTTATAATATCGCAGGTCAAAAACTGAGAACATTTACTTCTCAGAAAGAAATCAATGTGGAAAGCCTGTCAAAAGGAACTTATATCATTAATATCAGAACCGGTAAGAACACCCGATACGATTCAAAGTTCATTAAACAATAAATTAACGATCCTGCAAACTAAGCAGGATTTTTTATTAACTTTATTGTAAATATCATAAATAATGAAAACTATCCATCCAGATACGCTCCACTTTCTCTCGGCTTTGCAAATCAATAATAATAGAGAATGGTTTAATGATAACAAAAATCTCTATCTGCAGGCCAAAGACAATGTAGAAAATGTAATGAACGAGATTATTTCCGGCATTTCGGAATTTGATAGTAGCGTGGAACGCCTGGAAGCTAAAAACTGTATTTTCAGGATCTATAAGGACACAAGATTCTCCAAAGACAAAACGCCTTATAAAACGAATATAGGTGCTTCAATCGTAGAAAAAGGACCGAAAACACTGAACCATGCGGGTTATTATGTCCATCTGGAACCGCGTAAATCTTTTCTTGCAGGCGGTGTCTATATGACCGATTCTAAAAATCTGAAAGCAATCCGTGAAAAGATTAGTGTAGAAGCTGAAAAATTTCTGAATATTCTTAATAAAAAAACTTTCAAAGATGATCTGGAACTACGCGGAGAAAAACTTGTAAAAATCCCGCAAGGTTTCGATAAGGAAGATCCGATGGGCGATTATATCAGATTCAAGCAGTTCACTGTCTTCCATCCTTTAAGTGACAAAGAGGTTCTGGACCATCATTTTATAGAACATACGGTTAACATATTTAAAGAAATGTATCACTTCAACCGGTTTCTGAACGAAGCTATTTCCTGATTCCTGATTTAACTTTGCTGCGTAAAAACCAATCCAAATCATAAATTTACTAACATGAAAAAACTATTCACTGTTTTATGTCTGGCTTGGTCAATTGCAGTTTTTTGCCAGATCACAAAAAATTACACCGTCGACGGCGTTTCAAGAAAAGCCATCATCTATGAACCAGCTTTAAAATCGGATAAAGTTCCGGTGGTTTTTGTGTTTCATGGTCATGGTGGCAATGCCAGCTTGGTAAGCAGAAGAATTGACGTCCAGAATTATTATAAAGAAGCTCTTGTGATTTTCATGCAGGGATTACCCGGCAGAACGGTTCCCGGTCTTGATCCCAATGGCAGAATGAACGGCTGGCAGATCTTCACCGATGATCTGGATGGCAGAGATATCAAATTTTTTGACGAAGTTTTTTCTGACATTCATAAGAATTACAAAATCGATGACAGGAAAATATATCTGATCGGGCATTCCAACGGTGCCAGATTTGTGAATGTTCTCTGGAAAACGAGAGGCGACAAAATCACGGCCATCTGTTCCGCCTCAGCTCAGGGCGGCGATATGATCACGGGTGCCGTTCCGCTCTCGGTCTGGATGTATATAGGGAACAATGACCGGATTGTCTCTCCACAAAGCCAGCAGCAGTCTATTCCTATAGTAAAAACCAATCTCGGCATCACTGGTCAAGGGAAAAGTGATGGCGACAAAACCATGTTTTCCGGAAAAGACAGTACCGAACTTGTTCTGCAGCAAAGCAATGCGGGGCACGAATTTCCGAAAAGTTCTCTCCCAGAGATTGTGGCTTTTTTTAAGAGAACACCTTAACTTTATTATCTGTTTATAAAAAGCTTTTTAAAACATATTTTGTATTAATTCTGATATTCAGTTTAAATAAAACATAGCATTACTTAAGTCATTAAGAAAAAATAATATTGGAATATATTTTTAATTAAAAAAAATGTTATTTTTGAGTTTAACAAAAAAAAATAGTAAGCTATGAATTGGTATTTAAAAGTTCTGAGACAGTACGCCGATTTCAACGGCAGAGCAAGACGCATGGAATATTGGATGTTTATACTTTTTAACATCATCTTTGCCATTGCAGCAGTCATTCTCGATAATCTCTTGGGATTAAAATTTTCTTCTGAAATTCCGTATGGATTTATTTATTTAATTTATGTATTGGCTACGCTTATTCCAGGGATTGCAGTTGCCGTGAGACGATTACATGACGTAGATAAGAGTGGATGGTTCTATCTTATCGCATTTATCCCGATTATCGGTACTATATGGCTTTTGATTTTGTTCTGTACAGAAGGAACACCGGGAACAAACCAATATGGTGTCAACCCTAAAGAAACCTATCAGGAAATCAACGAAATCGGGGAGAAAGAAATGTAATTCTATCCTGATGTATTAATAAAACAAACCTCTCAATCACTTGAGAGGTTTTTATTTGTATAATAATTATTAGTTCTTACATGTAAGCTTCAATCGGCTCACAAGTACAAACCAGATTTCTGTCGCCATAAGCTTCATCTACTCTTGCGACGGTTGCAAAGAATTTGTGCGTTCTCACCCACTCCAGCGGGTATGCTGCTTTTTCTCTTCCGTACGGTTTGTCCCAGTTGTCTGAGATTACTAATTGCTCGGTGTGCGGCGCATTTTTCAATACGTTGTTTGTTGCATCGGCATCACCATTTGCTATTTCTTCAATTTCTTTTTTGATGCTGATCAATGCTTCTGCAAAACGCTCTATTTCTTCTCTGCTTTCGGATTCTGTTGGTTCTATCATCAGCGTTCCTGCTACAGGGAAACTCACTGTTGGTGCGTGGAAACCATAATCCATTAATCGTTTCGCAACATCAGCCACTTCGATTCCCAAAGATTTGAACTGGCGGAAGTCCACGATACATTCGTGTGCTACTCTGCCATTTGCATTGGCATAAAGAATCGGGAAATGTTCTGCCAATATTTCTTTCAGATAGTTAGCGTTCAGGATCGCATATTCCGTTGCTTTTTTCAATCCGGAAGCTCCTAACATTTTGATATAAGCGTAAGAAATATTCAGAATCAAGCCTGAACCATAAGGTGCAGCGGAGATGCCTTCAATAGCATCTTTTGTTCCTACAGGAATATTAGCATTGGTCGGCAGGAATGGAACGAGATGTTCCGCCACACAGATCGGACCAACACCGGGACCACCACCACCGTGAGGAATAGCGAAAGTCTTGTGAAGATTCAGGTGGCAAACATCTGCTCCGATATTTCCCGGACTTGTAAAGCCAACCTGAGCGTTCATATTCGCACCGTCCATATAAACCTGGCCGCCGTGGTCGTGGATCAGTTTGGTTATTTCTTTAATATTAGCATCGAAGAATCCATAAGTAGACGGATAAGTAATCATGACTGCAGAAAGATTCTCAGAATGCTGTTCAGTTTTCGCTTTCAAATCTTCAAAATCGATTTCTCCATTTTCAAGATTTTTCACAACTACGATCTTCATTCCTGCCATCGCAGCTGAAGCAGGATTGGTTCCGTGTGCAGACTGAGGGATCAATACGATATTTCTATGGCCATCTCCTCTGTTTTTATGATATTCGCGGATAACCATTAGTCCTGCATATTCACCTTGTGCACCGGAATTTGGCTGAAGTGATGTTCCGGCAAATCCTGTGATTTCTGCCAGGTCTTTTTCAAGCTGCTTGATCATTTTCTGATAGCCGCCTGCCTGCTCTGTAGGGATGAATGGATGGACACTTCCCCATTCTGCCCACGACAAAGGAATCATTTGTGTTGCAGCATTCAGTTTCATGGTGCACGAACCGAGAGAAATCATCGAATGGGTTAATGACAGATCCTTTCTTTCCAGACGTTTGATATAACGCATCAATTCTGTCTCTGTATGGTATTTATTGAAGACTTCTTCCTTCAGAATTTCATCCGTCCTCAATAATTCTGCCGGAATCGAATATTCTTCTTTAAGGCTAACTTTATAACCCTGCTTTCCTTTGAACTGAGCAAAAGATTCGATCAAATGGTTTAATTTTTCAACAGTGGTGGTTTCATTAAGAGAAATACTGACAATACCCTGAGAGAAATAATTAAGGTTGATTTTCTGGTCTCGCATTTTCATCCTCAAAGAAGTTTTCTCCTCCTCATGTAATCTGAATTTGACAGTATCGAAAACCGGTTCGGATACAATATCATAGCCTAAAATCTGTAGTGCATCGCCCAGTGCATTCGTTTTATAATGGATTTGGTCTGCAATGAAATTAAGACCTTTCGGACCGTGATAAACAGCGTACATACCAGCCATTACTGCAAGAAGAACCTGCGCTGTACAGATATTAGACGTTGCTCTTTCTCTTTTGATATGTTGCTCTCTGGTCTGCAAAGCCATTCTTAGTGCGCGTTTTCCGTACATATCCTGAGAAACGCCAATAATCCTTCCGGGTATATCTCTTTTGTAATCATCCTTACATGCAAAAAATGCTGCATGAGGACCACCATAACCAATAGGAATCCCGAATCTCTGTGTTGTTCCTACTGCACAGTCTGCCCCCATTGTTGCAGGCGATTTCAATTTAATCAAAGCCATAGGGTCACAAGCTACAACTACCTGTATGTCAAATTCTTTTACTGAACTGATAAAATCCGTATAATCCAGAACAATTCCGTTTTTACCTGGATATTGCAGCAATACGCCATAATAAGATTCATTGAACTGGTGATTGCTATGATTTCCAACTATAATGTCAATTCCAAGACCTTCTGCCTTAGTTTTCAGAACAGAAATCGTTTGTGGCAACACTAAATCAGAAACGAAAAACTTAATTGCATTATTCTTTTTCTGATCCTTCGTTCTGTTGTTGAAGAACATATGCATGGCTTCTGCAGCCGCAGTAGATTCATCCAAAAGAGAAGCGTTTGCCATCGGAAAACCTGTCAGATCACAGACAACGGTCTGGAAATTAAGAAGTGCTTCCAGTCTTCCTTGTGCAATCTCTGCCTGATAAGGCGTGTATGCTGTGTACCAGCTAGGATTTTCAAGAATATTTCTTTGGATTGGTGAAGGCAGGATCGTATTATTGTATCCGAATCCGATGTAAGTATCAAAATCGACATTTTTAGATGCCAGATCTTTGGAGTGAAGCAACATTTCATATTCTGAAAGTGGTGCTGAAAGATCCAGATCTTTTTCTAATCTGATGCTGTCCGGAATGGTTTGTGAGATAAGTTCATCGATACTACTGACCCCGATTTTGCTAAGCATTTCCGCTTTATCAGCTTCATTCAGGCTGATGTGACGGTTTACAAATTGCTGTGTGTTCATTTATAAACTTTGAATTAGATTTTTTTACTAAAAAGGTTCGTAAAAATACTACTTTTCAAAGAATTAAGCAACGAATAATATCATTATCGAAAACTTCTATTTCCTATCAGAAAGGTAGTTTTTTAGATGAAAATCGACACTGTCTGCTGTAGAAATAAATTTATAATCAAGGAATTCGGTAATTTTTTTATTAGAAATTCTGGAGTCCAGCTTCAAAGATTCTAATGATGTTTTCCGTAAAAGTCTGAGTACAGGAAAAAGAAATCCGAAAATAGTCAGTACCGGCAAGACGCTGAAAAGGAATTCCGGAACTGCTTTAGCCGGTTTTTTTCCTAATGCTGCTCTCACTTTATCAGACACCAGACTGAACTTCGCATTTTCAGAGATCACGACAAAACGTTCTCCAAAAGCATTTTTGTCCATCAGCGCAACAGCAATTTTTGCAACGTCTCTGACATCCACAAAAGCAGTTCCGCCGGTATATGTGAATGGATAAGCGGATTTTGCAAAAAGATCGCCGCTGCTGTTGCCCCAGTTTCCGGAACCTATGATCAAGCCGGGATTGACAATGATTGTATTTAATCCTTCTGCCGAAGCTCTCCAGACTTCCATCTCAGAAAGATGCTTGGAAACTGCATATCCTGAATGGTCAAGCTTTGGATTGAAATCAGAATTCTCATCCATCATTCCCGCTTCATTATAACCGTCCAAAACCGCTATGGAACTCACAAAAAGGAATTTCTTAACCGCTGAATTTTCTATGGCGTAAAGAAGATTTTTAGTACCATCGATGTTGGTCTTGTACAGTTCCTTGTCATCACCGGGATTGAAGCTGACTTTTGCAGCACAATGATAGACTTCTTCTACTCCTTCCAGCGCATTCTGCAGAGATTCTAGCGACTCAAAATCAGCATCGACCCATTGGATTTTATTAAAATAAAAATCCGGTTGATCTGTGTAAAATTTGTACGATTTGCGGACTTCCTTTATATTACTTGATTTTCTTTTGGTCGCTTTAACATTTTTGCCTTTTTTCAACAATTCCAAGGCGATGACTCTGCCTAAAATCCCTGTTGCACCTGTTACTAAAATCATTTCTGAAAACTTTTAAGCTTTAAAAATCTAACAATAAAGACAGCATTTGCCAGCGAATAAGCAAAAACAACTCCGAAGAAAAACCACAAGCGTCTGCTGTCCAAAATTAAAAACCAGTACCCAATTCCGGAAAGTGAATCTCTGAGAACAAAAAACAGCAGCACAATTAGAAAAAGATTGATAAGTGCTGAAAAAATTAGTACGCTTTTGTATATGGTTTCCTGATATCGGTTCATAGGAGGTTTTAGCAAAGATAAATTAATTCAGCAGAAATTCCTTTACGGCCGCATTGAAATCGACAGGATTGTTTGCCTGGACCCAATGTTCTGCGTTTTTTATTTTTATGATTTTCGCTTTCGGAAACTGCTGTTTTATGAGGAATTCGTCCTGAGGTAAAATGTAATTGGAATTTGCTCCGCCAATGAACAAGGTCGGGCCATTGAAAACTCCGAATTTGATTGCATTAGAAACAAACTCTGTATATTTTTCCGCCAAAGTTGTCAGGTTGAATCTCCAGTCCAGTTTTTTATCATCTGTCCAATAGAGGTTTTTCATCAGAAACTGAATCACAAACTTTTCATGAATATATTCGCCCAAAACTTTTTCCACATCTTGCCTTGATTCCACTTTTTCGAAATCCACACTTTGCAAAGCTTTTATAATCCCCTGATGATGTGGCGGATAAGCTTTTGGAGTAATATCTACAACAATCAGCTTTTCTAGTCTTTCAGGAAAATTAATTGCGAATTGCATGACTGCCTTTCCTCCCAAAGAATGTCCCAGCAGATTGGCTTTCTGGATATGATGCGCATCTAGATAATTAACGATATCCTGAGCCAGATCATCGTGCGACATAGCATCCGAATGAAAACTTCTGCCATGATTTCTCAAATCCAAAATGTGCGTTGGCATCAATTCACCGAATTCTTTTCCAAAACTTCCCCAATTATCGAGCATGCCGAACAATCCGTGAAAAACCAAAAGCGGCGTTTCTGTTCTCTCCTCACCGTATATTTTTGAATGTAAAATTTCCATTAATAATAAATTATAATTACCACTTCGCCAACCGTTTCAGATAAGCCTGAACTGTATTTTCCAAACCAAGATAAAGTGCTTCCGAAATCAAAGCGTGACCAATGGAAACCTCCAAAAGATTCGGAATATTGTCAGCAAAATATTTCAGGTTATCTAATGACAAATCGTGACCGGCATTGATTCCCAAGTTGTATTTTGTTGCCTCAACAGCCGTATCATAATACGATTTTATCGCTTCTTCTTTATTATCTGTATAATGTTTTGCGTAAGATTCTGTGTAAAGTTCGATTCTGTCCGTTCCTGTTTCTGCTGCAAATTTCACCATGTCCGGATTCGGGTCAAGGAAAACAGAAGTTCTGATGCCCGCATTTTTAAATTCAGAAATGACAGATTTCAGGAAATCCATATTTTTCTCACAATCCCAACCGGCATTGGAAGTGATCGCATTATCAGCATCCGGAACCAATGTCACCTGTTCTGGTTTTACTTCCAAAACCATATCGATAAACGGACGATGCGGATTTCCTTCTATATTGAATTCTGTGGTTACCAAAGGTTTAAGATCATAAACATCTTTTCTTGTAATATGTCTTTCGTCCGGTCTCGGATGGATGGTAATTCCCTGTGCGCCGAATCTTTCGAGATCCAAAGCCACCTGAGTTACACTTGGTACATCACCGCCTCTTGCGTTTCTGAGTGTTGCAATTTTATTGATATTGACACTTAATTTTGTCATTTATATTGGTTTTTGGTTGTCAGTTGTCAGTTTTTTCCATTAAGTAACAACAATCAACTGTCAACTGATTATTTTAAATTTTGTGAACCTGCATTATTTCCAAATCAAATTCCTTGGAAGCCACCAAAAGATGATCGAAAATATCTGCCTGTATCTGCTCAAAATGTTCCCATTTTGAATCATTGGCAAAACAATAGATTTCCAAAGGCATTCCCTGTGGTGTGATTTCCATTTGTCTTACCATCACAGTGCCGGTTTGGTCGATATTAGGATTGTTTAATAAATAGTTCATGGCATACATCCTGAAGGTTCCAATGTTGGTCAGCTGTTTTCCGTTGATGATTTCCTCAGAGTTTTGCAAGGTGGCTTTTTCATTGTCGATTTCTTTTTTTCTTTCTAAAAGATAATCGTGAATTAAATTGATTTTCAATAATTTATCAAATGATTCATTGTCCAGGAATTTGAAAGATTTGATATTGAAAACGATGGATTTTTTTATTCTTCTCGTATTGGTTTCCGACATCACCTGCATATTTTTTATTTCCGTGGTCAGCAGATCATAAGTAGGAATGGTGGAAAGTGTTTTATCAAAGTTCCGGATTTTCGTGGTCAGCAAATCAATGCCTTCAATATTTCCTTCAATTGAATATTTGGGAATAGAAACCCAGTCTCCTACTTTCAGGTTCTTGGATGTCGCAACATGTATCCCGGTCACAAATCCTAAAATGGTATCCCTGAAAATCAAAACAATTACCGCTGTGATAGCTCCGAGACTTCCCAATACTGTTGCACTGCTGATCCCAAATATGACGCAAACAGCGATAACACTGAAAATAAACATTCCAAAAATCCGGACGGTCTGTGAAATGGAATTGATCGCAATGATTTTATAATAATCCTGCTGTATCAGATAGTAGTTCTGTAATACTTTTATAAATCTGAATGCCATATTGGCAACCGCCAGCACTATCAGAAAACCAATCAGCCTTTCCAGAAAAACAAAACTTTTCGGATGCCTGTAGAAAATAGAAAAAAGAGCATAGCTACCAAGTCCCAAAGCCATAATATTGGCTACAGAGTTGGTTACCTTCGCTTTATAAATTGATTTCATAACCGGATATTTCTCTTTGTCAAAAAAATATCTGAATATAATATTGATAGACGTTTTCAGAATAAATGAAAGAAAATAAATCAGAAGAATCAATAACAGGAATTTCAATGTAATCTGCCCGATCAGGACAAAATCATCCGGAAAAAAGTCTTTGCAAAAGAAATGAATCTCATCACTCATTTGCTGAAGAAAATCTTTATAATCGTTGATTTCTTTTTTCATTCTTTATTATTTTTACTGATTATATCGTCAGCAAGAGTTATTGGTGTCTAATTTGCATAAACCTCAAATAATTTTCAAATTTAAGGATAAAAAAAATGTTAGCTTTACTTTTTGAAAATTGTATTTTTAAATAGATTAAATAATGGATCCAGTTTTTATAGACATAATCGCTCTTGTTTTGCTTTTGGCGGGATTTCTAGGAACATTTCTTCCCGTTTTACCAGGATTGCTTCTGAGTATCTGCGGACTGTTGATTTTTAAGTTTGGGACAGAAAATAATATGCCAATGATCTATGTATGGATTTTCATTTTACTGACGATCATCTCAACAGTTCTGAATTATGTCATCCCTGCCAGAACCAATAAAAAATATGGCGGAACGCGCTACGGCAGCATCGGTTCGTTTGTAGGGACTTTACTTGGCTTATTTTTCATTCCGATTCCTTTGGGATTTTTGATAGGGATGCTTTTGGGTGTTTTTGCCGGAGAATTGCTGCATGATTTTAATGACAGGAAAAAAGCTTTCAATTCTGTGAAAGGAGCATTGATTGGATTTGTCTACGGCACGGGATTCGGGATGATGGTTGGTCTGGCCATGTTTTTGGTTGTAGGTTATTATATATTCTTCTAACAAATTATACTTATGAATTTCAAAATATTTCTTCTGGCACCGGCTTTATTATTAATGAACAATTGCAAAACGCAAACATCACAAGCTGATACATCTGTCGCATCAGCCAATACGATCAGAATCAATTTGGAAAAACAAGCTAAAATTCCTAATTCACAGGTTAATCTTAAGTTCAGAGACATTACGGAAGACAGCCGTTGTCCGGTTGATGTAACCTGTGTTTGGGAAGGTATTGCTATTGTAAACATCGAAGCAACTTCCGGAAGTCAGACCAACAGTTTCCAGGTTGGCACAAGAGATTTCTCAGCCAAAAATGTAAGTAAGTCATTTAGCTTTTCGGGATATAAATTCACATTAGTAGAACTGAAACCACAGCCTGGCGGAAAAGCGGAAGCTGCATCCTTGACTTTGAAATATGAAAAAGAATGATTTAATTAAAATCATCCCCACACAATTGGTTTCTTCCCTTTTTCCAGAAGATAATTATTGATCTTTGAAAACGGTTTGCTTCCAAAAAAACCTTTGTATACAGAAAAAGGAGACGGATGTGCAGACTGGATGATAAAATGTTTGCTTTGATTGATTAGCAATGCTTTTTTCTGTGCAAATGCACCCCACAGAACAAACACTACGTTATCTTTTTTGTCCGAGATTTCTTTGATGATATAATCGGTAAATGTTTCCCAGCCAAGATCTTTATGAGAATTCGGTTCATGGGCTTTTACTGTTAGAGTTGCATTTAGAAGAAGAACTCCTTGCTTTGCCCAATCCTGTAAATCTTTATTTTTCCTTTCAATTCCGGTATCATCTTTCAGTTCAATAAATATATTTTTGAGAGAAGGCGGTGCGGTCACATTTTCAGAAACAGAGAAGCAGAGTCCGTTCGCCTGTCCGTCGTTATGATAAGGATCCTGACCGATAATCACGACTTCGACATCTTCAAATTCTGTTAATTCCAGCGCCCGGAAGATTTCGTTTTTCGGTGGAAAACATTTATTAGAATTATATTGAAACTTCACTTTTTCCCAAAGATTTTTAAAATAATCGCTTTCTTTGATCGGATTCAGAACTTTTTTCCAGGTCATCTTTTAAATTTTTACAAAATTATATTTACAAATCAATACAAGCAAATGCTATGACAACTAAATAGAAATAAAGTTAATTAATCATAAAAGACCTTTGGCTTAATTTTTATTGTAATAAATTCGGGCAATTTTTAAATGGTATTATCTACAAAAAGAGCCCGTCTTGGAATGAAAATCTGGAACAGTTTTATTTTTTCAATATTTTTTATGGCAAATTTACCGGCACAGCATACAATCATCGTGGGTACCTATACCAACAGTAAAAAGTGCACCAGCGGCGGCATTTATATTTTTGATTTTGATGAAAATACTTATAAATATAATCTGAAATTCCACACGGAAAATATTATTAATCCTAGCTTTATAAGCCTGAGTCCGGACAAAAAACATCTTTATTCCGTAAATGAAAATGGAGATAAAAGCACCGTTACATCTTTTTCAATAGATGAACAATCAGGAATTTTAATCGAAAAAGACCAGAGAAAAACAGAAGGCGAAGATCCCTGTTTTTTAATTTCGGATGAGAAAAATATAATTGTAGCCAATTATTCCGGCGGAAGCATCAATGTTTTTAAACGGCTGGACGATGGAAAATTGTCTGATGTAGTACAAAATATCAAATTCGAAGGTGCTGGTTTTGACATGAAACGGCAGGACAAATCACATGTTCATCAGGTTCAGTTTTCTCCGGATCATCAGTATGTTCTAGCCACGGATCTTGGATTGGATAAGATCTATCTCTTCAAATATAACAAAAATGGAAACCAGATTCTGGAGAAAATCAACGAATTTGACACAAAAAAAGGCTCTGGTCCGCGTCACATAGCTTTTAATAAGACAGGCAATATTATCTATCTCGTTCAGGAACTTAGCGGGGATTTGTCTGTTTTGGGTTTTAAAAATGGCAAGATTGAACTCCTTCAGGAAGAAACGTTGTTATCGAGAAAAGTACGGTTTAATTTCCGTGCGGCAGATATTCATTTATCTGATGATGAAAAATTCCTTTATGTAACCAATCGTGATGATGCAGATGACATAACAACATTTGAAATCCTTACAGATGGAAAGGTGAAAAAAATTCAGCAAATCAAAACTACAGGCAGAAATCCGAGGAATTTTGCCATCAGCCCAAATAATAAACTGGTTCTGATAGCCAATCAGGATACAAACAGGATCAATATTTTCAGCAGAGACCCGGCGTCCGGTGAGCTCTCATCCACAAAGAAATCTATCCCGGTCTGCAGCCCTGTAAATGTTATATTCTATGAAAAGGGAAAATAATTGGAAGCTAGTATAATATTTTAATGAAAATCAAGTTTTAATTGTTTAATGTTTGTAGACTCGATGTGTGATAAAAAAATTATTCTTTCACTTTTTCTGATCTGTATTTCCGGATTGCTTTTTTCGCAAACCGAGAAAGAAAACGAAATCGAAAATGTCACCATACAATCCGTAAAAAAATATAAGAATAAAAAGGAAAACCCGGCTTACGCAATCATGCAGCAAGTCTGGAAAAAGAAAAAGTCCAACGGCCTGCTGCTACATAAAGATTATCAGTATAAAACTTATGAAAAGATCGATTTCCGGCTGGATAATATCGATAGTGCATTCACTAAAAAACGTGCATTCAAAGGTCTTGATTCTATCATTTTCAAATATAATGATTCATCGGAAATAGCGGGAAAAGGTGTTTTACCACTTTTTATAACCGAAAGTGTATCACAGACTTACGGCAAAAACAATCCAAAAAAAGAACGTAAAGACCTGCTGGCCATAAGAAATTCGGGGCTTAACAATAATCAGATCGTTGCAAAAACAGTCCAAAATATGTACAAGGACATCAACATTTATGATAATACTATCAATTATCTGAATATTGGTTTCACAAGTCCTGTGTCTACAGAAGGCTTCGCTGTTTTCGATTATAATATCACGGATACACTTGAGGTCAATACCGTTCCGAGTTACGAAATCCGCTTCACTCCGAAGAATCCCGATGCACTGGCTCTGAAAGGAAGGCTGTATATCTCCAAAGACAAATATAATGTGATGAAAGTGGAAATGGAGACGAACAAAAAAATCAATATTAATTTCGTTAAAAATATTGCCACCAATCTGGAATTTGACAATCCGGATGATTCTACCTTTATCCCGATCAGAAATGAGACCACATTAAATCTGACACTTAATGATAAAGAAAGCGCAAAAAACGTCATTGCCAAAAGGATTGCCAACTACACCAATTATGAATTTGACAAAGGCCTGGAGGATGCATTTATTAATAAAATAGTAATTCCGGAAGATGAATCCATCACAAAAGACGAGAATTACTGGCAGGATAACAGAACGGAAATCCTTACACAGAGCGAACAAAATATCTATAAAATGTACGATGAGCTGGAAAATGTTCCAAGATATAAGCGAATCGTCAAAACAATCGAAGTACTGAATTCCGGTTATCTGCATTTCGGGAAATGGCTGGATGTCGGTAATATTTTCCAGACCGTAGGTTACAATGATATTGAAGGATTAAGGCTGCGGGCTGGTGCCAGAACCTATTTCGGAAAAAACGACATGTGGAGAGTGCAGGCTTACACGGCGTATGGTTTCCGGGACGAAAAATGGAAATACGGAGCTGAAGCCAAATATATGTTCAACAAGACGAACCGCTTCATGATCGGTGCAGGAACAAGAAAAGATGTTTTGCAACTCGGTGTCCAGCTGACTACGGACGAAGGCATTATGACAAGGTCTTTCGCTTCATCTTCTGTGATCAATACAGGTGACAATACCTCTTTGAGCTCTGTCAATCAGACTAATTTTTTCACCAGTATCGAACCATGGAAAAACTTCCAGTTCCGTCTCGATGCCACTCAACAAAGCATTACTGCAGCAGATCCCAGCCTATTCAACATCAGTTATATCCAGAACGGAATCCTTAAAAATAAATTAGATGATTCGCGATTGATTTTCAGTCTGATGGCAAGACCTGGCGCCAAATTTTCTACTTATGGTGTTGAACGTTACGAAATGACCGCACTTGCAACCAACCCAACTTTTATTCTGAAATATACCAAAGGTTTTAAAGATATATTCAATTCGGATTTTAATTATAATAAGCTTCAGTTCTATTTTTATCAGCCTGTTATTTTCGGTAATTGGGGAAGATTGTTTGCGAACTTTGAAGCAGGAAAAAACTTTGAATCGCTTCCGCTTGCTTTACAGAACGTCATGCCTGCCAATCAGTCATACGGATTGCAAAGAGGCGTTTTTTCACTGATGAATTATTATGAATTCGTGGCGGATTCTTATGCGGTCTTGTTTCTGGAACATCATTTCAATGGTAAGATCCTGTCACAGATCCCGTTAATTAAAAAATTAAAACTCAGAGAAGTAGCATTTTTCCGATCAGGTGTAGGAAGTTTGAAGCAAGGCTCCATGAATATAAATGCCAGCAACATGACTCTGAGTGCTCCTGAAAAACCTTATTATGAATATGGGTTCGGAATAGAGAATATCGGGTTCGGAAATTTCAGAATTCTGAGAATCGATTTCAATTGGAGAGGAAATTACCTGAATCATATAACGCCCAATTCCAGTTCGGACGTCAGGAAATTTGGGATTCAGTTTGGTTTCCAGATGAATTTTTAGCAAATTTGTGACTATTCAGTTTTAAGTCTGAATCAGCCTAATTTTCCAAACAAAATCTCATCAATGAAAATCCAAAAAATCGCATTACTATTAAGTTTTTTAATTTTTACAAGCCTTTATTCTCAAAAGCAATTTGTATTTTTTGGCTCTTATAATTGGGACAAAGGTTCCGAAGCGGTTTACGTTTATGAACTTGATAATGAAACCGGAAAACTGACCAAGGTTGCTTCATCCTCTGATGTTATTAATCCTGGTTATATTACGGTTTCGCCTAACGGAAAATACATTTATGCTTCATCTGACGCCAAAACGCCTAATTACGGAACAGTAAGTTCTTTCGCTTTTGATGCTGACAAAAAATCTTTAACTTTCCTTAATCAACAAAAAACTGGTGGAGAAAATCCGGTTTACGTAAACGTTGATAAAAATGGAAAATGGTTGATTAATGCAACTTATAATCAAGCAACCATTTCCGTTTTTCCACTTCTTGAAAATGGAAAAATAGATTCAATTGCTCAACATTTTAAATTTACGGAAGGAAGCGGCGTTGATGCGAAAAGGCAGGAAAAAGCGCACACACATTCTGCAGTTTTTTCGCCGGATTTTAAAACTGTACTTTTTGCAGATTTAGGCACGGACAAAATTTTGCAATATCCTTTTGATGCGGATCAGAAGCAACCTTTGATTGACAGCCAAAGTACGTTCATCAATACAAAACCAGGCAGCGGACCGAGGCACATCACTTTTAGCAAAGATGGAAAATTGGTTTATTCTATTGAGGAATTGGCTGGGATGATTTCGGTTTATGATTTTTCTGAAAACAAGCTGAAAGAAATCCAGAGAATTGCAACACATCCAGACAAAATAAAAGAAGGTTTTGAAAGTTCTGATGTTCATATCTCGCCAGATGGAAAGTTCCTTTATGCGACCAACAGAGGAAAAGAAAACAATATTGCGATTTTCAAAGTTTTGAATGATGGAAAATTAGAATCTATCGGATATCAAAAAACAGGCGGAAAACATCCGAGAACTTTTGCAATAGATGAAACGGGAAAATTCATTATTGTGACCAATGTAATTTCGCAAGATGTAACCGTTTTCAAAAGAAATTTTGAAAACGGGATGTTGAAAAAAACAGGAAAACCAGTTAAAATCAAAAATGTGACTTGTGTAAAGACGAAGATGTATTGATTTAATTTGTAATTTGGTCTTATAAACCTTTGAAATGGAAATTAAAAATTTACTCAGAATTATATTTAGAATTTTTGGACTTTACACAGTTATCAATTTAATTTTCAACTTTCTCCCACAACAGTTTTCTTATCTTATCAATTCTAAAATTTACTTTCCTTTTGACAATCAGGAAAATGGAGTTTCTGAAATTTGGATTTATCTGATTCTTGTTGTTATACTAATCATATTTGTTTTCTATTTATTAATTATCAACCCTGATTTAATTATTAACAAACTTAAACCAGAAAAGTTTCTTGAAGAACAGATTAATTTTGAAAAATTCAATGCTGAAAGTTTATTACAAATCGCGGTTTTATCAATTGGTGTTTTAATTTTATTTGATGCGCTTCCAGAGCTCATCAACAAAATTTTTCTAATTGCGAAAATGAAAAATATGAACCAGAATTTAGCCGACGATATTAGCACAGTCGGAGTTAATTATGAAATAATAACAGCTTCTGTAAAGGCATTCTTAGGATTATTATTTATTATTTTTCAAAATGGAATTGGAAAGCTTTTGTACAAGCAAAATGTAAAATAATTTTTGATTTATATTCAGTTGACAACCTATTCGATTGAATAGAATTACATTATCTTTGCAAAAAATCGGAATTGGACGTTAGAGCAAAAAAACATCTCGGTCAACATTTTCTTACAGACCAGAATATCGCACGCAACATTGTAGACTCGCTTTCTTTTGAAGGTTATAAAAAAGTATTGGAAGTTGGTCCCGGAATGGGCGTTCTTACAAAATTTCTTCTTGAAAAAGATTCAGAAATTTATGTTGCGGAAATCGATAACGAATCCATCGATTATCTTAAAAAACATTATCCAAAACTGGAAGAACAGCATTTTGTTGGCGACTTTCTGAAGACGGATATTTCAACAGTTTTTGGTGAAGAACTGGCTGTAATTGGAAATTTTCCTTATAATATTTCGTCTCAGATTTTGTTCAAAATCATTGATAATTTCCAGTTTATTCCTGAAATGAGCGGTATGTTCCAGAAAGAAGTGGCAGAAAGAACTGCAGGAAAACCACGCACGAAAGATTACGGGATTTTATCAGTTTTGGTTCAGGCTTATTACGATGTGGAATATCTGTTTACCGTTCACGAAAACGTTTTCAATCCGCCGCCAAAAGTAAAATCCGGCGTCATCCGAATGACGAGAAACCTGAAAGAAGGACTGGCTGGAAATGAAGTTCTCTTCAAACAAATCGTGAAAGCTGGATTTGGGCAGAGACGGAAAAAAATGAGCAATGCGCTTAAAGTTCTCGGCATTCCTGAAAATATGAAATCTCATCCTTTCCTTGACATCCGTGCTGAAGAATTGTCTGTTGCAGATTTTATTGCATTTGCGAATAAGTGGAAAAGTGGTTTGGAGCTTCCATAATTTTAATAGAATATGACAAAAGAAGGCATTAAAACAATAATAAACTTACTAAATGAATCTCTTTCAGAAAACATAAAAAAAAGACATTTATTTTTTGAAAGAGCAGAACAAATAGTTCTTTGGATTGTAGGTTTTTCATTAGCCGCAATTGTTTTATTAATAACAAATGGAAAAAGTGAAATTGATAAAATTCAAGGCACCGAAGCTTTAAGAGTAATGGTTATAAAAAATTTTTTACTAATTTGTTGTTTTGGTTTATCATTTAGAATATTATCTTTTGTAACAGAATTAATATTGGAAAACATTTCCAAAAGTTTGTACGGACTATTAAAAGGTTTTCATTCATCATTAAATCTTGAAAAAAATAAATTTAATAACAATGAAGATTCGGAGGAAATAATCAAAATTATAAATAAAGATTTTGATTGGAATTTAACTTATAATGAGCAATTAAGAAATGACCCAAATTTCATAAAATTGTTAAAAGAAATTTATGAAAACGAATTTGAAAATAAGGAATATTTAGATAAAATTCAAGAGTTGTTTTTGCTATTCTATGGATATAAGTCTAAAAAAATATAACTCTTTATTTTTGAATAACACTTTTATTTATTGGCGAGGTTTAATATATCGATTTTCGTTTTACTTAACTATACTATGCTTTATACTTACTCTTGGAACATTAATTTTTCTAGGTATAGAATTATTTAAGGAAGTCAATTCATTCTACTAGATTTCAATTTACAGACAAAACACATAGCCCGGATTGTAGTGGAAATCCTTTTTTGCTTTTACTAAAAGTTCTATTTATTAGTGAAAACTTCTTGCAAAAAAAGATTGCAACGGAAAGCGGGATTAGCTCCTAAAAATTACATTTAAAATCCGTATTTTTGTGCTATGGAAAAAGTGGTTTTGGTGAATCCTCAGGATGAAGTTTTGGGGCAAATGGAAAAAATGCAGGCGCATGAAAATGGACTTTTGCATCGTGCATTTTCGGTTTTTCTATTCAATGAAAAGGGTGAAATGCTTTTGCAGAAACGTTCGGGACAAAAGTACCATTCGCCGAACCAGTGGACCAATGCGTGCTGTTCGCACCCTC
Organism: Epilithonimonas mollis; assembly: GCF_900142325.1. Lineage (GTDB taxonomy): Bacteria > Bacteroidota > Bacteroidia > Flavobacteriales > Weeksellaceae > Epilithonimonas > Epilithonimonas mollis. The sequence continues at coordinate 19,336 of NZ_FRAM01000004.1, read as the reverse complement.
GCCTGGAGGAGTCTTATCTTGATGGCGCGAAAAGACGCACGAAAGAGGAATTGGGCATCGATTGTGAGCTGACGGAAAAATTTCATTTTATTTACAAAGCGGATGTTGGAGACGGGCTTTGGGAACACGAATTGGATCACGTTTTCACTGGAAATTTTGAAGGCGAATTTGATTTGAATCCTGAGGAAGTTTCTGAAATCCGGTATATTTCTATCGCTGATTTGCAGACTGAAATCACGGAGAATCCTGATGATTTTACGGAATGGTTTAAGATTATTTGGGCAGAATACCGTAACCAGTTGAATTGAGATATTAAAAAACTCCGGAAAACATCGGAGTTATCATTATGATTGACAAACCGTCAACCGACGATCAGCAACTATTTATATGATTTTTTGTGTTTTTTTAATCTTTTATAATTTTCCCTGATTTTATATTTTGTTTATCATTTGAAATTTGATAAAAGTAAACGCCTTTTGGAATATGCTTTAAGGAAATTTTATTTTCAGTTTTAGATTTCAAGTTTTCGGTTCTTATTAATTTTCCCGACGAATCCGAAATATCTAACTTGTTATTTTCATTTAAAACATTGTCTTTCAAATCGATAAAAAGAATTTCTTTTACCGGGTTAGGATAGATTCTTATTGAATGTGTTTTTGAATCGCTCACATTCATAGTTCCCGTTCCTTCAGTCAAATGATTGACAGAATTAACCGAAACATTATCGAAAACTTCCGTTAATCCAGATGGCCATTTGATTTCTAATTTTTGGATCTGTATTGCACTATCCAATCCGAAATGTGCCGTCAGACTGTTTTGGCTACAATATCCGGATGCTGATTCTATTTTACGGGTTTGCGTGATTGTTTTCCCATCGATCATTGTTGTCAATTTCAGAATAGCTCCTATTGCAGATTTGTTGGAATTGGTACCTGACAGCCTCACTTTTGTCCAGTTTTTTCCCGAACCTGTGTTTTTGAAAACAGAATTGGTCTGGGCTTCATTTTGATTGTTAGCGAGAATAACGTCCAGCCAGCCATCATTGTTATAATCTCCAAAAGCCGCAGAATAGGTCCATCCAACATTGTTTGCGAGTTCACTTTCTGTATCTTTTGTAAAGTTTCCTTTTCCGTCGTTGATAAAAACTGAATTCAGGAAGTGATTGTCTGAATAAGAATTTGCGATAAATAAATCAAGATCGCCATCATTATCAAAATCTGCAAAAACAGACCCGAAAGAATTGGTGATTTCTGCAGCAATCGCAGAATCTTTTTTCTCTGTAAAATTCCCGTTTCCATCGTTTATAAACAATTGGTTTGCCTGATTACTGTTGGTTACCAAAAGGTCAAAATCACCATCGTTATTCACATCTGCCCACGAACTTCCCATAGAATCGCGGATGTCTAGAACAATGGCGTTATCCGCGATCTGAGTAAACTGCCCGTTTCCGTCATTCCTGTAAAGTGTGTTTCTATTATTACCCTCGTTGGTCACAAAAAGGTCATTATCGCCATCGTTGTCATAATCCACCCAATCTGCAGATCGCGATGGTTTTTGCTCGTTAGTAATTGCAAGATTTGTTTTCTGAAGGAATGTTCCGTCTTTTTGATTTTCAAAGTACAGATTTCTGAGAGCAGCAGCACTGTTGGTGACGTAAAGGTCAAGATAACCATCATTATTTGCATCTATCCAAGCTGAGGTTTCGGAATAAGTAAGATTCGGAGCAACATTCTCTTCGAAAGTAAAACTTCCGTTTCCGTTGTTTCTGTAGAAATAATTTCTTTTTGACTGTCCGTTAGCTCCCCAAGTTACAACATAAGCGTCATTATCACCGTCATTGTCAACATCAGCGAAACTAGCTCCAACTGCTCGAATGCTGTGTTCTACAATATCATTATCTGTAACAGTAGTAAAAGTTCCGTCTCCATTGTTGATGTAAAGCATATTTTTTTCGCCAGTCGATAAACCGTTTGTAAAAAAAATATCATCCAATCCATCGTTATTAACATCCAGAAAATTAGCGCTTCTGGAAGAAGAAATTGTAGTCGTAATATCCGGAAAATGAATTTCTTCAAAAGACTGGGAAAAAGAGGAATTTGCCATCAGAAGAAAAATAACGGATAGAGAAATTGTTTTCATAAGTATAGATTTTGTTGATTTTGAATTGTAAAATTCAAAATCATTTTTGTTTGTGATTAGAATTTGATATGAAATCAGAAAAATTTGATATGAAAACCTGATTTTGTATTTGCGAAAGCAAAATCAGACTTATAATTTTATAGAATAATTCCAGAGTAATAAAAAAGGATTATTTTTATTTGCATAAAATATTGAAAATGAATCGCATCAGTTGGGTTTTGATATTATGGTTTGCCCTGGCAATTTTTACTGTTTTGCAACTCGCAGCAGTAGAAATATCTGGTTTGCATATATATAAACTGAGCGATTATCTCATTACGCCCGGCGCCAGTTTACTCACCGGTATTTTTTTATTATTCTTATTTCTGATTCCCGTTTTCGATTATTCTTCCAGATTCAAAACTTTTAGCAGGGTTTTAATTTTAGGCATTTTTGGTATATTTTATAGTTTTGTTTTCATTCTGATAATGCATCTTTTTCCTATTATTTTTTCAGAAAACCCTTCGGATTATAAAGAAAGCATCTTTCGTTTTGCAGTTGCCAATTTCCACAACATTACCAAGAATTATCTTTTTCAGATTGCTGTTTTGTATGCTTATGAATACATCAACAAAGAAAAATTGCTTTTCGAAAAACAAAAAAATCTGGAGTTGGAACTTAACAATACAAAACTTCAGATCCTGAAAAGTCAGTTGCAACCGCATTTTCTGTTTAATGCTCTCAACAGCGTTGTTGCAGAGATTGATGACAATAAAAGCAAGGCTCAGGAAATGCTCATCGACATCAGTGATATTTTGCGAACTTCTCTGCATACCGATTTTCTAACACCAGTTTCCGTCAAAGAAGAACTAGATCTTATAAAAAAATATCTTTCTATCGAAAAAATAAGATATGAGGAACAACTGAATTATGAAATTTTGATTGAGGAAAAAATGATGGACAAAAAAATCCCAAGTATGATTATGCAACCTTTGGTAGAAAACGCTATCAAACATGGTTACAAAGATTTACAAAAACCACTTACGATCATTATAAAATCTGACGACAATTCCATCATCATAAAAAACGACGGGCATCCATTGAATTTAATTGCTCAAAAAATAGGACTTAACAACGTTTCCCAAAGAATGGAACTATTTGCGGGAGAGAAACACTCTTTTCAGATTTACCAAGATGAAGACTGGGTGATCAATAAGATTTTTCTACAATGAGCCATATAAAAACAATAATCATAGAAGATGAAGCTCCAGCTCTGAAAAGATTGACGAGAATGGTTGAAAATCATCCTAAACTTCAGTTGCTGGATGTTGCAAAATCTATGTCCGAAGGCGAAGAAAAAATTCAAAAATCACATCCGGATCTTATTTTTCTAGACATACAATTGAAAGATGCTTCTGCTTTTGATCTTTTATCAAAAATTAAAAATACTTTTTTTGGGAAAATTATTTTTGTCACCGCTTTCGATGCCTATGCAGTAAAAGCTTTTGAAATCGAAGCACTGGATTATCTGTTGAAACCCTATTCGGAGGAACGGTTTCTCAAGTCTGTAGAAAAAGCTGTCTCCAAAATAGGAACTTTGGATTTTGAAAAAATGCTGTTGCAACTGAAATCCGGATTGCAAAATGAATCTCAGATTTTGATAATCCCAGAAGGAAATAGAAACCATTACATAGAAAAATCAAGCTTAATGTACCTCTCTTCGGAAACGTACTACACTAATTTCATTTTGGAAAATGGAAAAAAAACCATTCGCATTTCTTTGAAAAAATTAGAATACATCTTGCCAGAAAATTTTGTTAGAATCAATAAATCAACGATTATTAATAAGAATTATATTATGGAAATCAACCGTGGCAAAAGTACCGGCAAAATAATTCTTAAAGACAAAAATGAATTTTATATTTCTGAAAATTTTAATCAAAGTTTGTAGTTATCAATAAATAAATTTTTAACTTTATTATCAAATCTCTATTTTATGAAAGCTTTGATAATTGGTGCGACTGGTGCAACAGGAACAGATCTGGTGAATCTGCTTTGTGAGGATTCTGACTTCAAACAAATCGATATTTTTGTGCGCAGACGTTCGGATTTTCATCACGAAAAAGTAACGGCTCATATTGTAGATTTTGACCATCCGGAAGAATGGAAACATCTTGTGAAAGGCGATGTGGCTTTCTCTTGCCTGGGAACAACTCTTAAAAACGCAGGAAGTAAAGAAAATCAAAAAGTAATTGATTATGATTATCAATTCAATTTTGCTAAAGTGGCGAAAGGAAATGGCGTTGAAGATTATATTTTAGTTTCTGCTTACGGAGCAAGTCCTGATTCTAAAATCTTCTACTCCAGAATAAAAGGAGAACTGGAAGATGCGGTTAAAAATCTGAAATTCGAAAAGACAACCATTTTCAAACCAGGAATGCTGGAACGTAAATATTCTGACAGAAGTGCAGAAGTTACAGGTTTGAAATTTATTAAGTTCCTTAATAAATTTGGACTTTTCAAAAGTCAAAAACCTCTTCCTACGGAAATTTTGGCGAAGGCAATGGTAGTTGCTTCGAAAATTAAATCTAAAGGTTTTTCGGAAATTAAACTTCATAATATTTTCAGTTTTGCTGAGAAGGAAATGTAATGAAAATTCCAATCAGAGTTGATTGGATTTTAATTTTTAATTATTTCTGTCATTCAAATATTTTTGCCATTCCCAGGTGGTTTTGAGTGATTCTTCCAACGAGGTTTCAGATTTCCAGCCGAGTTCTTTTTCGGCTTTGTCTGCATTGGCGTACGCAACAGTGATGTCTCCTTCTCTTCTTGGACAGATCTGATATGGAACTGGAACATTATTAGCCAATTCAAATGCCTTAACGACTTCTAAAACGGAAGAACCTTTTCCGGTTCCGAGATTGTAAATATCAAGAACGGTTTCATTTTCAGAATTTAGCAACTTTTTGAGTGCAGCAACGTGTGCTTTTGCCAAATCCACCACATAAATATAATCGCGAACTGCCGTTCCGTCTTCAGTAGGATAATCATCGCCCCAAATGCTCAGTTTTTCTCTGATTCCTGCAGCTGTTTGCGTCACATAAGGAACCAAATTGTTTGGAATTCCTGCTGGCAACTCACCTAATAAAGCGGTTGGATGTGCACCAATCGGGTTAAAATATCTTAATAAACTTACTTTTTTTTGATAAGCTCTGGAAAAATCTTTCAGGATATCTTCACCCATTTGCTTGGTTTTTCCGTAAGAAGATTCGGCTTCTTTGAGTGGCGTATTTTCATCAATTGGCATTTCGTCTGCCTGACCATAAACTGTACAGGAAGAACTGAATATGAAATTAGAAATATTCCTTTCTTTGAATTCCTGAAGCACATTGATCAAAGAAAACAAATTGTTTTCATAATATTTCAACGGTTCTGTCATACTTTCTCCCACTGCTTTTGAGGCGGCAAAATTGATACAACCTTCGATATTGTGAGCATCAAAAACCTGAGTCAGCAATTCTTTTCTTCTCAGATCAAAAGGATAGAAAATCGGTCTTTTGCCTGTGATTTCCTCGATATTATCAAGGATGAATTTTTCTGAATTTGATAGATCATCTACAATAATGACATCAAAATTATTATTAATAAGTTCTACAACTGTGTGAGAACCGATATAGCCGAGACCGCCTGTTACAAGTATGGACATAGTTTTATGTGTGTTATTAATCTATTTTATTTTTCATTTCCGATTTCTTCTAACTCGTGAAAATAGCTTCTTCTATATTGACTTTTACGAACCATTAATATTAAACCCAATAATATCAAATAAACTATTGGAGTTAAAATATAATCCATGTTAGATCCATTACCGAAAGTTTTTAAAATAAAAATTGATTCAAAAATGCTATAAGAGATTGCAATAATTATAAGATAGATAATGCTAGAAAAAAATAATATTGATTTTGGGTTTTTAATTATCAATAAAAAGAAGGTTACAGATGATAATATCGTCGTAATAAATATAAACATGGAATACAAAAAATCTCTGATATTCAGAAATGCATTGGTAATTATTCTATTAAGGGAAGCAAAACTGAACAATATTGCAAAAATTAAACTTACAATGACAGTGAACCAATAAACCAATTTATATTTAAAAACCTTTTTACTCTCCATATCTACTAGCAAAAAACTCCAAAACAGAATCCGCAATATATTTCAATTGTTCCTCGTCCAATTCTGTATGCATCGGTAAAGAAATCACTTGATCCAGTAATTTATCTGTGTTGATGAAATCAGCAGGATCACTCTCCTGATAATAAGCTTTTTGTTTTCTAAGCGCCACCGGATAATAAATCATTGCCGGGATTTCTTTCTCAGCCAAAAACTGCTGTAATTCGTTTCGTTTTCCGTTCGTGATTCTTAATGTATATTGATGAAAAACGTGTGTCGAGTTTTCCGCTCTTTTTGGAGTCAGGATATTTTCGTTTCCGGCAAAAGCTTCATCATAATAATCGGCTGCTTTTCTTCTCGCTTCGTTGTAGGAATCCAGGTTTGGTAATTTTTTTCTTAAAATCGCTGCCTGAATACTGTCTAACCTGGAATTAACGCCAACTTCGTCGTGGTAATAGCGCTCGTACATTCCGTGGTTGACAATTCCACGCAATCTGTGAGCCAATTCGTCATCGTTAGTGAAAATTGCACCTCCGTCGCCATAACAGCCCAGATTCTTTGAAGGGAAAAATGATGTTGTTCCGATAGTGCCCATTGTTCCTGATTTCTTTTCAGTTCTATCAGAAAAAATGAAATCTGCACCGATAGCCTGTGCATTATCTTCAACTACATAAAGATTGTGTTCTTTTGCTATTTTCAGAATTTCTTCCATATTGCTACACTGTCCGAACAGATGAACCGGAATTATCGCTTTTGTTCTTGGCGTGATAGCCTTTTTAATGGCGTCTGTATCAATTATAAAAGTGTCATAATTAACATCCACTAAAACAGATTTCAGTTTCAATAAATGAATTACTTCCACGGTTGCAGCGAAAGTAAAATCCGCAGTAATGACTTCATCACCTTCCTTTAGATCCAATGCCATCAAAGCAATCTGCAGCGCATCTGTTCCGTTGGCACAAGGAATAACATGTTTTACATCCAAATAATTTTCCAGGTCAGCCTGGAAGGATTTGACTTCGGGACCGTTTATAAAAGCAGCAGAATCCATCACATTGAGCACTGCATTATCAACTTCACTTTTTATTTTATAATACTGGCTTTGTAAATCAACCATCTGGATCTTTTTCATAGGCAAATATTTAATTTTTCAATGCTTATAAGCTTTCATTTTATTTTTATTTATGATTCTTATAAGCGAAAAGTTTATTTTGTAAATTTACATTTATTTATCAGTTTAAAAAATCAAATTCCCCGAAACGTGAGAAAAATCTTTACAATTTTATTGGTCGGCTTATCATTGGCGGCCAATGCACAGACTGAATTGGTTTTTGTTTTCTTCAAAGACAAACCCAATAAAACAGCCTTTTACAGCAACCCATTGTCAGAGCTCACACAGAAATCTCTTGACAGACGAACCAACCTGGGAATCGCCCTCACAGATCAGGATGCTCCGATTGAACAATCCTATATTCAGAATATCAAAAACCTTGGATTCATAGTTACAGATTACTCTAAATGGCTGAATGGTGTTGCTGTGAATGCCACAACCGCACAGATTGTCCAACTGTCCCAGCAAAACTATGTGGATCATGTGGAAAGTTTTGTGAGAAATCCAAATGGTGGAAAGCGGAAGGATAAAATTGAAAAATTCAAAGAATACGATAATAAAGGAATTCTTACGAATTACAATTATGGAAACGGGCTTGCACAGATCGACCAGATTAATTTGCGTGCGTTGCATGTCGCAGGCTACACAGGAACAGGGATGACCATCGCTGTGATCGATACCGGCTTTCCATCTGTTGACACCGGCAACGCATTTAAAAGACTTCGTGATAACGGTCAGATCAAGGGCGGTTATAATTTTATCAATAAAAGCAATGACATATACAATACCAGCCTTAATACTCACGGATCGATCTGTCTGGGAACCATTGGCGGATTCCTGAATAATCAGTTTGTCGGGACTGCACCTGACGCAGATTTTTATCTTTATGCCTCTGAAGATGCTGCTAACGAAATTCCGGAGGAACAGCTTTACTGGATAGAAGCAGCAGAAGAAGCAGACAGAAAAGGTGTTGATGTCATCTCCACATCTCTCGGCTATACAACTTTTGATGACAGCCGGTACGATTATACCTATGAAGACATGAACGGTACAACTTCTTTCATAGCAAGGGGCGCGCAGATCGCTACACAAAAAGGGATTTTTGTAACCTTTGCAGCCGGGAATGAGGGAAACAATGAATGGCATTATGTGTCAACACCTGCAGACAATTCAAAAGTTTTCACCATTGGGTCTGTAACAGCTTTGGGCAAAAGCTCATCTTTTTCGTCCTTTGGTCCTAATTCTGTGGGTGTAATAAAGCCTGATGCTTCAGCAAGAGGTTCAGAAACCTATACTGTCTTTGGCAGCCAAGTGACGCAAGCCAGCGGAACATCTTTGGCAAATCCCGTTGCAGCAGGAGGTGTAGCCTGTCTTTTACAATCTCTTCCAAAAACTATATCAAGAGAAGAAATCAAAAACAGGCTGAGACAAAATGCTTCATTATATCCCAATTACACAGCCCAAATGGGTTATGGGATCCTGAATTTTTATAACACTTACCAGACACTTGGCGTGGCTGATGTCAATAAAACTCAGGTTACGGTTTATCCGAATCCTGCCAAGGATTTCATCTATATCGATTCCCAAAAATCTGTCAAATCTGTAGAAATTTTTGATACATTAGGAAGACTAATTAAAACTGAAAATTCGGATAAGATAAATGTCAGTCAGCTTTCTAAAGGAAATTATTTATTGAAAATAAAAACAGACTCGGGAGAGATTGTAGAAAAAATGATTAAACAATAATCAATTTGATAAGAGCTTTGTTCATTACAATTTAAAAAACTCCAGATGGATAGTTTAAATCACGGTTTTCAGAATATTTCTGCGGACACGCGATAATGTTTCTCTTGAAAGCCCCAGATAGGAAGCCACCATATGCAGAGGAACACGATTGAAGATGTCAGGGTAAGTGTTTATGAAATCCCGGTATTTTTCTTCCGGACTGCTGCTGATATTCATCAAAAGCCGTTTATGGATTTCCATCGATTTTCTTGTCAGGATGTTTTCTACAAAAATATTAAGTTCAGGGATTTGTTCTCTTAGTTCAGTAAAATCTTCCAGATTGAAAGCGAAGATCTCAGACACTTCCATTGCTTCTATGTTGAGTTTAGAAGGCGTATTGTTGTAGAAACTTTCGGGGTCGGTTGTCCAGGACATTTCATTCACAAACTGAAGAATATGTTCATTGCCGTCTTCAGAAACTGAATAATTCCGCAGAAGTCCTTTGGCAACAAAGATTTTCAGATTACAAACTTCGCCCTGTCTGCAAACAACCTCTTTGCGCTGGAGTTTTATCAATTGGCTTTTATATACAATGAAATTAAACTTTTCATCTGTAAAATCGGGAAGCACTTTCTGAAAGTAATTTTTAAGAATCTCTGACATTTTCAAAACTGAAATTATATTTAAAATTAATTCTTTTTATTGAATTAATATAAAATTGTGTCAAATGACCTCGTTTTTGAGATTCACTCACCACTAAATTTGCATTAGAATTGTAACAAAAAACAAAATTTAAGAATATGAAAGTATTTGTAACAGGAGCTTCCGGATTTGTAGGCTCAGCAGTTGTAAAAGAATTATTATCAAACGGACATCAGGTAGTTGGACTGGCGCGTTCGGAAGAATCTGCAAAATCCATCAGAGAAGCAGGAGCAGAAGTTTTAATGGGAGATTTGGATCGTCTCGATATTTTGCAAAAAGGAGCAAGGGAAACGGATGGTGTTGTTCATACAGCCTTTATCCACGATTTTTCAGATTATCAGAGTAACGCGCTAAAAGACCAGAAAGCCATCGAAGCAATGGGCGAAGTGCTGAAAGGAACAGATAAACCTATTGTGGTAACAGGCGGAACCTTGGGACTTCCACTTATCGACGGAAAAATCACAGAGGAAAGTAGAGCACCGGCAGAATCAATCAGATTCTCAGAAAAAGCTTTTGTAGATCTATCAGAATCTGGTGTTAAAGCATCTATCGTTCGCCTTTCTCCCAGTGTTTACGGAAATTCCGAATCAGGTTTCAAAGGAGGTTTTGGAGTCATGCTTGCTGAACTGGCGAAGGCTAAAGGATTAGCAGCTTACATCGGAGAAGGAAATAATGTTTGGCCGTCTATTCATCGTGCAGATGCTGCAAAACTATTTCGTCTGGCACTTGAAAAAGGAGAAACTGGAGCGAGATATAATGCTGTTAATAATGATAAACCATTGTCAATGAAAGAATTTGCAGAGTTAATCGGCGAAAAGCTTGATATTCCTGTAAAATCTTTGACTCCAGAAGAAGCATCAGAATATTTTACATGGATGACGTTTTTTGTTGTAGCAGATTGTCCGGCAACAAATGTGAAGACTCAGGAAAAATTAGGATGGGAGCCTCATGAAAGAAGTTTTGTAGAAGAACTGAATCAATATTTATTTTAAAATTAAAAACAGTCTTAATCCGGAATTAAGACTGTTTTTTTTATTTTTCACATATAAGAAGGATGATTGAAGAATGTATTGTATAATAAGCCTTGAATTACAAATATCCACACAAGTAATTTGAAAGATCAGTGATGAAAATATTTGTTTAATATTTCCCCAGACTTTAGATTTCTTAGGACTTGATTGGTTTTGGAACTCCCAAGTCCACCTAAACCGGAAATCCATTTTCCTGTTTTTATAAAATCCAGATTTGCCAATAAGTCAGGATATTTTCTTTGCATTTGCTTTTCATTTAAACCTGTATATAAGGCCACCTTCAGAAATCTTTTTTTTGCCAAAGCTAATAAAATAAGAAGATCAGCACTGCACCACTCTCCTCCCATAAAAATCACACAGGTAATTGTTTCACAATATTTTAAAAGTAATTTTTCAAACATATCGGGACTCAGTCTTTTCCCATTTTTGAGATTCCAGAGGTGTTCAGAATGACAACCATCACAAGCCAATTGACAGCCTGTAATGGTAAAGCACAGAGAAATTTCGTTAGGGATCTCCTGCAGTACAATATCGTAACTGTCATACTTCAGCATTGCCGTAATATCTGATATTTTCTTCTTTTTGACGGTCCTTCGAGAAATTAGTAACTTTTTTCAGATATCCAATTATTCTTGTCGCGTAGTCAATGTTGGTGGAATGGCATTCTGTACAGTGATTCATTGTTCTTTTATTGATAAATCCGCATGTATTACAGACAGTAACCTTTATATTGAAGCAAAAATAATTGCAGCCTGTATATGCTGCTACATCCAATAATTTTTTAAAACCTTTCCGGGTAGGATATTCCTCCAAATTGCAATGGTAGGCAGATCCGCCATCCAGATATTTAATGTAATCGTTTCCGTGGAGATAAAATTTATCAATCAGATTTTGACTCCCATCTTCAACAATATAAAAATAAGAATTGTAGCAATCTCTCGGGACAAAAAGGCCATCTGCTCTATCCCAATTTGCATTTTTCACACCTAAATTTTCAGCAGGGACAAATTCTGTATTAAACATAAACCCGTAAGTTTTCTTTGCTTTTTTATTTTTATCATAAATCAGCTTCAAATTATCATTAATGAATTTTTTGTAACATTCATTATCCGAAATTTCTATGTTATGAAATTCTGCTGCCTCAACCATTCCGTTGATCCCGATCGTTAAAAATTGTTTATCCAGGGAAATAAATCCGGCATCATAAACAGGAAGCATCCCCGCATTTTTATAATCCTGAATAAGACTTCTGAAAGCCACCTGATATTTGTGAATATTATCAATCATAATATCCAGAGAAAGTCCTTTTTGATAAAGACGGTTCATATTGATCGTAATTACATTAATACTTCCGGTAGAAACCCCGCCAGCTCCTAAAGAATAACTGAAAGTGTTGTCAGAAATTTCATTTCTCAAACGGCAACAACTTGCCAAAGAATCTGCATTTTCTGATTGATAAATGAAAAATGAATTGCCTTCGCTTAGTTCTTTGGAGCAAAAATCAGAAAAAGATTCATCCAATACCTTTTTATCTTTTGTGAGCATTGCTGCTGTAATTACGGGAAAAGTGAGGACAGCCTTTGATCGTTCTTTGTTAAACCATTGCATAAAAAACTGTTGAAGCCGATCTAGAGAAGGATAATCCGGCATGGTTCCGTCAGGAAAAACGAATGTTCCAAACATGGATTCAAAATAAGATTGATCATAGATTGAAATATTCCAAAATACGGATTGATAGCCTCTGGCCGCAGCCGGCTGGTTAATCGCATAAACGACATGCTGAAGTTCATTTTCAATCATTTTATGATAATTTTGAAGGTAATTTTCTCCAAAATCTTTTTGGGCAAAATGATCAAAATATAATAGGAACTCTACTGTAGCAACGGCCCCCGCAAATTGGGATGAAACTGAAAACAAAAAGTTAACAAATGATCCGCAAAAGCTCGTCAAATGTTTAGGAGCTTTAGACTCACCGCCAAGTGTCGTCAATCCATCTAATAGCAAAGGGTACATTGAAACACTTGCGCAATAAGGTTTAAGGCTGGTTTCGTCATGGACATAGATCTCATGTTCTTCCAATTGCCTGATGTATTCATTAGCCAGGTCTTCTCCGAAAAGTTCATGTATTTTGTTAAAGACAAGTTTTCGATTAACCTGTATATTGATATCTTTATTCAGTTCGGCTTCCATTGTCGCAATATTTTTATTGGAGACATTAGCATTGGAGTCGAATAATGCACCACTTGCAGCATTTTGCGATTTCAAATAATTTTCGATGAAACTGGATTTGGTGGTCAGCTGTTCCTCATTAAGTCTGGTGAATTTGTTTTTCATAATATATAAGAAGATAAAGATATTTAAGCACGCTGTTCAGATAACATAAAGTGTAGATTTGAAATCGATTTGATTTTAAAAATCCCAGCGAAACAAAATTAGTAAACTACTTTAATGATCAGTTTATTAATTCCTAGTTTTAAATTAGATTCTAACAATAGAAAAAGAATACCTGTTAGCGTCTATCAATAATGTTTTAATTATTCAAAAGATAATTAGGTCTTTGCTGCTCTCCGCCAATAAAGTGTTTAAAAAATCGAATTCGATCAGAATGGTAATTTGAGATTATTGTAACTCCTTTAGGAAATGCTATTTTAATAGTAAAAGACATTACATCTTTTTAAGTTAGGATATTATATAAAAAAATTAAGGAGATTAAAACCTCCTTAATTTAAATTACTGTAATAAATTGATACTTATGTACAGATCTATATATAAAATTTGTGTCCGGGAAAATTAAACGAAATTTTGTGATGTTTAATCACTACTACAAAGCAAATGATCTTGGACAACTAAAGCAATTATCATAATACTCACCTGATACTCTTTTTTACAATCAATTATATATCAATATATTACAAATCAAAAACGTAACATTACACCAGTCTCATGGGTAAAAACAGATAACAATGCACCTAGATTATTTATTAACAGAATTTAATTAAAGATCAGTCATCAATTCTTTTAACCAGATATGAAAATCCTGATTACTTTTAAGTCCTAATTTTTTTCTAAGGTTATACTTTCTGTTTTGTACAGTTCTAATTGATTTATAGGTGAGGTCTGCAATATCTTTAGTCTCAATATCCAGATAGACGTAGGCAAGTAAAATAAATTCGCTGCTGCTGATATCCCGGTTAATCAATAGCAATTTTCTTTGAAAATCAGGATAGATTTCATTAAAACGGTGGTAGAAAGATAAATCTCTTGATTTAACAAGACTTAATAATTCACCGGAAGTATTATGAATTTTTCCTTGCAGCAATAATTTTTCTGCTTCATTAGCGGCAATTAACCTTCTCTTCATTGCGAGCCGGCTCTCTGTTTGTTCCAGTACTTTTTTTATTTTTTTATTTCTGCTTTGATGGTGTCCGATTGAAATTATAATCACCATAATGATTAAAGTAAGGAATATAGTAACGATACCAGTATACTCATCATCTCTTGTTTTATTGGTTTCGCTTAAGATCACGTCTACTGCTTTCCGGATATTTTCAGGATTGCTATTCACTGTAATTTGATTCTCACGATTATAAAGTTCCAGAAAAGATTCAGATTGCTTAGTGTGACCAAGTTTTGCATAGAGATCTGAGATTTTCTTAAATAATTCAGCTTTATAATTCAGGATATTCAGTTTTCGGTTTTCTATGTCCTTAACAGCTAAAAGATAATAATGTAAAGATTTTTCCTGATTCTGACGTAGGCTGTAATACTCTCCCATTGCTTTGAAAGCACTGGATTTCGATTCTTCTTTTTCATCTATTACCGTTGCAAGTGCTTTTTTGAAGTAGTAAAATGCGGAGTCCTGATTCTTGTATCCGTACAGATATAGATAACCTTTATTAACCTGTAGGTTGGATATTGCACCTTTGATATGTTCCGTTTTTTGTAGCAGGCTATCTTTAGAACTGTTTTCTGCCAGATTTGTATAATGCAATGCCAATTTATACTCACCAATATTCATATAATGAGCAGCTATATTACCATATGCCCTCAAACGGATCCTTGCGGCTTTTGGCGTATTTATCTGATCAAGCAGGAGAATGATCTGCTCGTTCTCTTTTAAAACCTGATCATTTAAGCCAAGTCTTCCAAAATTAGCTGATTTTTCCTGTTTGATAAAGGCCTGTAAAACCTTGTCGCCTGATGTATAGCGTTCATCTGATGCCTTGCTCAAATAGTCCAGGCTACTGTCAGTTACACCTAAAAAACTGAGCACCTGAGCTATATATACATAGCTATATGATTTTTTTTCAGGATCATTAATCTTTTCAGCAATAGTTAGAGCCTGCTGCGCATATTTTAGAGCTTTTATACGGTTTTCCCAAGAGTATTTTTCAGTCAATTTGAATAGCTGGTCAATTTTTTGCCGGTTCTTATCCTGAGCATAAAGACAAACAGAGAAGAAACAACTTGACAGAAGAAAAATTTTTAATAAGAAGTTATTCATTACATAGAGCTTGCCAGCAAAAATAACAATTAGACTGCCAAATAATCAGGAAATATTATCAAATAGATCTCTTTAAAGAACAGTTTTTTAGAACACTTCAATTGAATTCAGTAATCCAATGAATTATACTGATTAACATTGACTTAAAAAAAAAGCATTTTTGAAAAATGCTTTTTACCGCCAAGTGACCTCAGCGGTACATTTTTCGAACACTTTTGTAGAGGACTTGAACAGTTTAACAATGCTTAACTGTCTTTAAGATAAGGCTTCCAACCGAAAAAGTCTCAATTTAAAATCGAAAATTTTAAGATTTTTTCTCAACCCATAAAAAAAAGAAGGTTACTTTTCAACATTGAAGAATAACCATCTAAAAAATAATAAAAATCTATAATTGTGAGAATATTATAGCCACTCCTCCACTTCTTGCCAGTTCGACTGACAAAATCGTTTTACTGTCAACTTCTTTCTTCTCAATGATTATTAGATAAGGATTAGTTTCGTAATCCGAATCTTTACCATCCCGGAAAATTTTTGCTATGTATTTTTTATTTGGGTCCAGAAACTTTAAATTTAATTTTGCAGTTCTCGCATCTATGTTGGTGATACTTCCCAAGAACCAATTTTCGGACACTTTATCTTTTCGGGCAATCGTTACAAATTCGCCAATTTTTGCATCCGGAACTACGGTTTTGCTCCAGTCTGTAGGGCACGATGTGATGAACTCAAACGCTGGATTGTTCTCATAGTTTTCGATCATATCAGAAGCCATTTGAAGCGGACTGTAGATCACAACAGACAATGCCAATTGTTTCGCCAAGGTTGTATGAACTTTCGTATTTGGTAAAGCCATATTTTTGAAGTTGAAAGTGCCAGGTGTAAAATCAATAGGGCCAGCCAAACCTCTTGTAAAAGGGACGATTGTCGTATTTTCCGGTGGATTGCCACCATAATTGATTCGGGAGCAAAAATACATATTTCAGTTTAATGTTTATATAACTTTAAGGTTGCTATTTTTGTTCTGAATAAGTTGTTCCATAATGAGATTTGTATTTGGATTTATCTTGAAAACCTTAATCAGTTATTAGTGGTTTTTTGCTATAAAAACTAAATCTATCGATACTATAAAAGATATAACAGGAATAAAAAATCCATTACGATAACAGATAATCTCTGCAAGCGAAAATACTGTTGGCACTCGTAATGCATCTCATACCAAATCCTTGAAAGCAAATGCCAATACCAACATAGCTCCGAAATACTTTATTCCAAATAGATTTGCTGTTATTAAAGGTAAAGCTGATAACAACAAAGCCAATTCAAAACAAAAAATAAGGAATATCCAATTAATGAGTTAGAATCAATGCTGGATTGGAAATTCATCAAAAATGAACCAAATTGTCATAAAAAATCCATTCATTATCAGCCCGTCAATGCTTACCCTGAGCCGATTAGTATATTTGAAAGATAGAAGAGCAATATTATGACTTACAGAAAGCATTAAATAACCTCTGCATAAAAGCATTGTTCCAGCAACAATAAAATCACACTCTGGCTTTTGACATCTGCATAACTGAGAAAACACCCATCAAACTCATACTTATTGTAAATAGTGAGAAATGCAATATTCATAGTTGTGTAGACTTTATCGAAATTTATTAAAAAAATAAGACATATAATTTATCTGTAAGAAAGAGCCGTCTAAAAGATTAGACAGTTTTCTTTACATTATGAAAATTGAATAAAAATCATTTCAGATAAATAGCAGAAATCAGACAGTTAATAATTGCTAAACTCTCGTCATTTATTATCTCAGATTGAAATATAGAGAATTTAGATAAAATTTTTAGTTTGTTATAAGACTTGGTGGCAAATACTTTAATTAGTCATTTTATAAATTTCTATAATACATTTTAAGCAATAATATGTGAATTAATCTTGGTTTAAAATAAACTCTTTAATAGTTATTTTAGCGAGTGAATGTGCTAAAGCTAAAATTTCAGATGCCTCTTCCTCTGCAACATTGATCCCTGAATTTTTGAGTATTCTTATTGCTACATCTAAAGGCATTTCACGAAAATTCACAATAGAAAAAGGATCAAAATTATTTGAACCATCAATTGTAGAGCGTTTCTTTGTTTTTCTTATAGCCAATATTAAAAGATATATCGAACAAGGGACTAAATATTTTTCAATTAAATGAAAACTTTCTTAATGAAAAACGATAATTAAATTCCTTTCTTTCTACAAGTAAAAATCGACAATAAAAAGCAAAAAAAACACCTTACAAAAGGTTGTAAGGCCATTTAAGATAAATCTGGAATATATAAATATTAAGTTGAATGATTCTAATTTAGAGAAGATTATTTTAGATGAAATGTTAATATCAGTAGCTTACAAAATTAAAATAAATTTTAAAAATTGTAATGTATAACTATCTCTTTTTGCCAAATGAATTAGAATAGTTATCATCATCTAATAATTGCGACTTTTCATGAATTTTCATTAGTTCGTCATTTTCTATAAGTTGAGCGTGCTCTATTTTATAATAATCTAAAAATAATTTCGAATTTTCTTCCGACATTTCTTTTATTTTATCAAAAGTTAGAGTCTTAATCAATTTCTCCTCTTTTTCCATTTGATACCGCAGAATTAAATTCGCTTTCAAATTAGAAAGTCCTTCTATTTTTTTATCTAATTCAGCAATTTTTTCTTGAACAATTTTTGTCTGAAGCTCAATATGCACAACATTGACTCCCTTTTCAGCTAAAACTTCGATTGTTTTCTGAACTTCCACTTTAGCAAGGTCAATCGTTTTCCGGTAAGATGGAAGTTGATTTTTCCAGTAATTAGCATTTATATCACCATCTTGAGAATAACCTAAAATTCTGTTAAAGGAATGTTCAGCTTTAGTCACCATCTCTTTCACCTTAAGAAAATCTTCTTGTTTTCTAAGGACGAACGCAATATTTGCCAGATATTTATTTTTCTCACTTTCAATTTTTTTCTTCAGCAACTCGATCTCAATATTAGCCCTTGTTTCAGGATTCGTTATGATTGAGGTTTTAAGTTCCTGTGTGCTGATATCCGAAATGTCCAGCACATCAGCTCCCTTCTTCATCGCTTCCAGATATCTTGCCTGTTTCGATTGTAATTTCTGCAGCATAAAAACATCAATGCTATCATTGGTGAGCATAAAGTTCACCCTAACATTTTCATGCCTATTTCCCTGTCGCCAGGCACGGCCTTCTACCTGTCTTAATGTGGTAAAGTTGTATGGTAGGGACAGCAGGTATAGGTCCGTAGTATTTTCCTGGAGATTCATTCCCTCCTGAATAGCTTCACTGCCGATAACGATTTTGATCTTCCCGGAATTAAAATCATTCTGAATGGATATCCTCTGTGCTTTACTCGTTGCACCAGTAATGACACCTATTTCATCAGGCTTGTAACCAATATTGGTTACAAGATACTCTTTCAAGTTTGGAAATTCAGAAACGGCCAGTTCAGAATATATGATCTGACCAGCCTCCGGAATGTCTTGTTTATTCTGTCGGATGAGGTTCATCGTTTCGTTGAGCTTCGGTGAGTTTTCAATAAATTTGTCAACAGATGGAAATCCCCCATCATAATAAGGCGACAAATACGGAGAAATGGCAATCAGCCGCGCATTAAGAATGTGCGTGAGTATTGCTCCCTTTTCCGTTTCGCTGAAACTTTCCGTCAATAGATCATACTGCTCTTTCGTCAAGTCATTTTGCTCAATCTTATATTCTTTGTTGATCTTATTGGGACGGATCAGTTCGGGATTATCCTCTTCGCCTTTGATATCAATAAATTCAGATAGAAGTTGCTGGAAAAGAGAATTGTTCTTGAACCGGCGAACATTAGCTTTGAACTTTACATCACCTTTAGCATCGATCTCCATATCGGTGTCCGCCTCCATAAAGGTTTCAAAGAAGGTATTGACATTGA
>NZ_FRAM01000003.1 GCF_900142325.1 Epilithonimonas mollis | reverse complement strand
TCAATGTCAATACCTTCTTTGAAACCTTTATGGAGGCGGACACCGATATGGAGATCGATGCTAAAGGTGATGTAAAGTTCAAAGCTAATGTTCGCAGATTTAAAAACAATTCTCTTTTTCAGCAGCTTCTATCTGAATTTATTGATATCAAAGGCGAAGAGGATAATCCCGAATTGATCCGTCCCAACAAGATCAACAAAGAATATAAGATTGAGCAAAATGACCTGACGAAAGAGCAGTATGATCTATTGGTGGAAAATTTCAGCGAAACGCAAAAGGGAGCAATCCTCACGCATATTCTTAATGCACGGCTGATTGCCATTTCTCCGTATTTGTCGCCTTATTATGATGGAGGATTGCCAACCTTAGAAGAATTTATTGATAACTCACCGAAGCTGAAGGAAACAATGAATCTTATCCAGCAAAATAAAAAAGACATTCCGGACGCAGGACAGATCATTTATTCTGAATTGGCAGTAGCTGAATTTCCAAAGATGAAAGAGTATCTTGTGACCAATATTGGTTACAAGCCTGATGAAATAGGTGTCATTACTGGTACTACGAGTAAAGCACAGAGGATATCAGTACAGAATGATTTTAATTCCGGGAAGATCAAGATCGTCATCGGCAGTGAAGCGATTCAGGAGGGAATGAATCTACAGGAAAATACTACGGACCTATACCTGCTGTCCCTACCATACAACTTTACCACATTAAGACAGGTGGAAGGCCGTGCCTGGCGGCAGGGAAATAGACATGAAAATGTTAGGGTGAACTTTATGCTCACCAATGACAGCATTGATGTTTTTATGTTGCAGAAATTACTATTACGGCGCAAGATATTATGATCCAAATAAAAGTATTTGGTTAAGTGTTGATCCATTGGCAGTTTACAACCCTGTAATGGAAACCGAGTTCTATGGAGATGGAGAACATAACGGCGGAGTTTTTAATTCATTTAATAATAATTCTTATATTTATTGTTATCAGAATCCTATTCTATTAGTCGATCCTAATGGAAAACAAACAATGGCAGGTGCGTTGCGTGGGGTTCCTTATGGAGAAATAAACAATGTAGAAAAGGGTTGGAGAGATGGTCTTAGAAAGGGAGGTTATCAAATGGATTTTGTCCCTGGATTTGGTGATGGTAAAGGTGTTATTGAAGGTATTGTTGGAACTGACATGCAGGGAAATAAACTTTCAACGTTTGATAGGGTACTTTCATTGCTTTTATTGTCAGAGTTAAAAAATACTAAAATAGGAATAAAAGCTCTTTCTGATGTTGAAAAAGCAAGAAAAATAGTCACACCAAAATGGGGAGCAAAAATTGCAGATTATGGTACAAATGCCATGGAACACATAAAAGAAGGACATTTCTTTGATTCTCGAAAAGGACAAAAAAGTAGCCGATTTTTACAATCTTTAAGTAACCCGGGAAGTGTAAAAGAATTGGTACAGGAAGCTGTTGCTAAAGGTAAACACATAGGAGGTGAAGATAATTATAAAGTTATTCATACATTTGATGATGTTATTGGTACCACTTCTGATGGCAAAAAGACAAAGACAATTCAGATATACTTGGATAAAGCTGGAAACGTTAAAAATGCTTTTCCAATTCCTAATTCTAAAAAATAATAATTATGAATAAAGTATTTTTTGATTATAAATTAGATTTGATAGAAATAAAAAAAGAAAATCAATTAGATTTTACAGAGTTAGATATCCATAAATTGAAAAATATGCTCAATGGTAGAATATACGTATTTTTTGAGTACGATAATCCAAAAAAGCGAAATTTTATGCTTCTTGATACAGGTATTATTGATTATTTAATACAATTTAATAATGTATTAACATACATAGATAAAGGGAATAGTGAAACATTTACTGTTTCTCGTGACTATTACAGTAATAGCTTAGATTATTTTTACTCCAAAGAAAATGATAGTTTAAAAATCTCTGAAGTAAATAGTGCATTATATACTATTATATGTAATTACAAAGATTTTAAAAAAAACTATGAAAAATTTAGAAAAAAGGTTTTAAATGAGTTAGTAGTATTCTATCCGCAATTAAAAGAAAATAATGCATTTAAAGAGCATTTCAGTAATTTTCTATAAGGTATAAAATAAGTGGCAACGTTGCAAACAAGTTGGTAAATACATAGAGTATCGGGAAGTCGGTACTCTTTTATTATTATATTTGAGTCCTATCGAGTCGTAGGTCTCACTTCTATAAAGTGACAGGTTTATATCTTATAGTGGTATAGGAAATATTCTTGTAGAGGCATCAGAATAACTCGCATCGTGGGCTAATCCAGATGACTCCACACTTGAAACCGAAGAAAGCTGTAGCAAAGCTGTACTTGCAGCTGCCAGTCGTTTTAATTTTAAGACCAACTGTTATAAGAGGATCATGGCCGGCTATAATGCTGCTTTACAGAACGGAACCGTATGCCAGTTCTGGCACAATTTCCAATTGGATGACTGTATGATTAATCAGCCGAATGATGAAGAGCAGGAGTCCCAGACCTATTGGGTGCACCCGGATCATTTGGGAAGCGGTTCCGTTATTACCAACCAGACTGGGACAACTAGCAACTGGTACGAGTATATTCCATTTGGAGAGATGATGATGGAGCAGAAAAGTGGGGACTACAACAATGTTTACAAGTATAATGGCAAAGAACTGGATGATGCTACACAATTGTACTATACGGTGCAAGATATTATGATCCTAATCCCAGCGTATGGTTAAGTGTTGACCCGTTGGCGGTTTACACTCCTGTTACAGAAACTGAGTTCTATGGAGATGGAGAACATAACGGCGGAGTTTTTAATTCATTTAATAATAATTCTTATATTTATTGTTATCAGAATCCTATTCTATTAGTCGATCCTAATGGAAAACAAACAATGGTAGGTGCGTTGCGTGGGGTTCCTTATGGAGAAATAAACAATTAGAAAAGGGTTGGAGAGATGGTCTTAGAAAGGGAGGTTATCAAATGGATTTTGTCCCTGGATTTGGTGATGATAAAGGTGTTATTGAAGGTCTATCGGGAACAGATATGCAGAGTAATAAGCTATCTTGGTTTGATAGAGGGCTTTCTTTAATGTTTTTATCAGAATTGAGGGGAGCAAAAAATATTACAAAAGAAATTAACAAAGCTAGCAAGTTTGTACAGGAATTATCACCCCTGAAAAAAGGAATCTTCAATAATGCTAAACTTCGTCCTATTAATAAGATATTGGATGAAATTAAAACTGGGACAGCAAAAGGTCACACATATTTAAACGATGGAAGAGATGGATCTCAAATTTTACCAAAGAAAGGAAAAAACGGAGATATTACATATCAGACGTATGATATTAGTTCTCCTCCAACAGCAGAACAAAGAGCTAATGGAGCAACACGAGATAAAGCAAGAATTATAGTGGGTGATGATGGAAGTGTTTGGCATACTAATCAGCATTATAAAAAAGGTTCAATTCAAAAAATAAGTAAGTAATGGAAGATAATGAAATTTATGATTTAAAATATGTGTTAGCAGAATTTATATATCCGAGACTTAAGGTATTTAAAGCAAAAATTGATAACAAACAAATAATTTCAATACCTGATTTTGATATCTACAGTGATTTAGAAGGTAGAAAAATGAATACTCAGCAGTTATGTGATTTCTGGGCAGAAAAAATAGCTGAAATGATTTTTTCTTTTGAATATTGTTTATATCCAGAAAGATTTAGTAAAATGAATGAGGAAGAGGCGAAGGAAAAATATCAATACGGCTTAATTATTTTTGCTAAATATTTCAATGACTTATGGATTTAATTTAAAAGGGCAATGTTCCAAACTTAGTGATGGATATGGATTTTAATGTTAACTTATTGAAAATAAGTTAAAATAATAATTGTAGAATTTAAAAGCGAGGGTTAGATTAATCTGCTCTCGTTTATTTTTGGAGAAAAAACATAGCTTAAACGATTGAGGTTCATACGAAGTATATCAGATTTAGTGATGATTTTTTTATATTTACCAAAAGAGAAGAGGATCTTAAAAATAATGGCAGGCTATAATTCTGCTTTGTTGAATGGGACAGTCTGCGAATATTGGCACAATCTGCAGCTGGATAATTGTTTGATAGATCAGCCAAATGACGAAGAATTAGTATATTAGACTTATTGGGTGCATCTGGATTATTTGGGAAGTGGCTCTGTCACTACCAATCAGATAGGAGCTACAACTAACTGGTATGAGTATATGCCATTTGGAGAGATGTCGATGGAGCAGAGTAGTGGAGATTATAATAATGTTCACAAGTACAACGGCAAGGAACTGCATGAAGCTACAGGATTGTATTATTATGGCGCAAGATATTATGATCCAAATAAAAGTATTTGGTTAAGTGTGGATCCGTTAGCAAGTGTGTTACCAGATTGGAATCCTTATGCCTATTCCTTTAACAACCCCATTATGTATTCTGATCCTACGGGACTGTTTCCAGATGCGAAAGGAGGACCACGTTTTAGGTCAACATGCTTTGATGATATTGACGGACCAAGGCCTAATTTGTCAGGTATCAAAAATGTAACAAATGTTTTAAAAGGTAAGAAGTGGATTCCTTATATGTCCAAAACAATTCAAGATTCAGAAATTAACTTTAATTTTACTCAGGGATTTACTCGAAATAATTTTTGTAGAACAGGCGAATGTGCTGAGTATAGTAAATTACAAGCTGAACAAATAAAGGGATATACGTCCGTTGGCGCAAAAAAAAGAGTAGATATGTATGTTGATGCTAGAACAGAAGACCAATCTAGATATAATTTACAGGAAGGAGTAGACATCCTTATTAAAAATTTGAAAGCGGGTCGAGCTGTCAGAGTAGGAGTTATGTATGATGCGAACAAAACGACACAGACAAAAGATTACGCTAATAAGTCTACGAATCATTATGTGACTGTGGTAGGTATGGGGACAGATAAAGAAGGTGCGTACTTCTCATATTATGATAATTATGCTGGAGAAGGCCATATAGAGCAAAATGTTGGAACAAATATTAATTTAAATAAGTTCAGACTTTTTAAAGCAAAAAATGGGACATACTATTTTTCAGATGGTGCAGATGGAAGTATACCTTACAACCAGAATCAACAACCTAAAAAAGGTCAGCATACCAGATATATATTAACAGAAGTTAGAGATAATGAGTAATAAATTTTTTTATATAAAAATAGGACTATTTTTAATTGTGATTTTTTCTTGTTACAATTGTAATAAAGTTTCCGAAAATGAATTAATAGCTGTATATGAAGGCGATAAAGTTCCTACAGAATATTCAACTAGTGACTATCGTTATTTAATTTTGGGAGATAATAATAATTTTCATCTAAAATATTTAGATACATCAAAAAAAGGAATTGTAGGTTTCTGGAAAATTTTAGACAAAGAACAAGATACCATTAAAGTTATTTTTACTTTTAAAAACAACAAAATTATTGGTAAACTGAATGGGAATACATTTTTATTTGATAAAAATAATGTTTTTGATAATCGTTTTCCCGCATGGCTATATGTAAAAACAAATTTAAAAAGCGATACAATTGTAAAATAACATTGTAATTTGATAATGCTGGCAATGCTCCAAACTTAGTGATGGATATGAATTTTAATATTAACTGAATTGTTGTAATAGGACAGCCAGCTGTTCAGGTCTAATTGTAGTTCCTCAATGCTTCTGTAAATTTTCTTTCTGAAAGCTATGGCATAAAACTCTTCCTGAATCGTTCTGTGAAAACGTTCACAAATGCCGTTGGTCTGAGGACTTTTAGCCTTGGTCTTCGTGTGATCAATATCTTCAATGGCTAAATAGAGCTTGTATTAATGCTGTTCTCTTATCTCACAGTATTCAGTTCCTCGGTCTGTTAAAATTCTAAGTAAATGAAGTTCCTGCTGCTCAAAGAAAGGAACCACCTGATCATTCAGTATATCAGCAGCAATAAGGGCATTTTTACGATCATATAGCTTTGCAAAAACAACTTTGGAATACGTGTCAATGAAAGTTTGCTGATAAATGTGTCCAACTCCTTTTATATTGCCTACGTAATAAGTGTCTTGAGCTCCCAAATATCCAGGATGATGAGTTTCAATTTCTCCATGAGCTTTTTTCTCCTCCTCGGCTTTATCTAATGCTGAAAGTTGAGATTCGGTAAGGACTATACCATCTTGGGCAGATTTTGCTTCGAGCGCTTTTAATCTTAGTTTAAATGTATGGAGATCGTGTCTTAACCAGATACTTCTGACTCTGCCTGGAGATACGATTAGGCCTTTCTTCTTAAGCTAATTACTTACTCTAAGCTGCCCTAAAGCAGGGTTCTCAATGGCTATCTCAACAACATCCTTTTCTATGGCTTCATCTACTCGATTCTTTAATCCTGGCTTTATTCTAGAGATTTCTTGCAATGCCAATTCGCCTCCTTGCTCATACAATTCTTTGAATCTGTAGAAACTTTGTCGGGAATATCCCATAACCTTGCAGGCTTTGGATACATTTCCTAAATGCTGTGCTAATTCAAGTACATCTAACTTGTTTTTGATGATCTTTTGTTGTGTTGTCATAATACTTAATCTGTTTTAAAGTTATTCAATTTGATTGTAACTGTCAGATTAAGTATTGACTAATTCAAAATAGATCTTCACCTACTTTTCGTTTAGTATTACCTAGACCCATTTTCTTATACCTTTTCAATCTTTTTTATTAGCGATACTTTTGATACTAATTGTTTTTAATCTTTAGTACATTTTTAAAGTTTGGCACTATTGTTTTCAAGACTTCAATACCCGAATTTTGCTTTAGTAATATTTAAAAAGAATCAATCATGATTATAAATCTCATAACAAAAGAGGATCTTCAGGAGTTTAAAACCGAGTTGCTAAATGATTTGCATAATATGTTTCAAGTCAAGATCTCACAGCAGAAATTATGGCTGCGTTCGTCAGAGGTAAAAGCACTTCTGAAAATCTCCTCCGGAACATTGCAGAATCTACGCATCAATGGAACTATATCTTACACCCGTGTCGGCGGGATACTATATTACAATTACAAAGACATCGAAGAAATGTTGAAGAAGAAGCAATGATATTTCATAACAACGTAACCAAATTATGAATTATATTAAACACCTCACGGCTTTCTACGAAAAGGTGGCTCAAGATCATACGCTTAATCCATCACACATCAGCCTCTATTTAGCCTTATTCCAGTTCTGGAATTTCAGCCGTTTCCGAAATCCGGTCAGTATTTCCCGCGATGAAGTGATGCGCATCAGTAAAATCCGCTCAAAAGCCACCTATCATAAATGTCTGAAAAATCTTCATTCTTTGGGCTATATTGATTATCAGCCGTCATATAATCCTTTTCTAGGAAGTAAGGTGGTAATGTTAGATTTTGCTGGGGAGTTGAAGCCTGATGGTAAACAGAGAAAAATGAAACTTTAAATGAACTAAATTTAAAAAAGAATATAACCTACAAGCTTTTTACATCTGACACACCTATTATGCATGAAGCGATTTTATTATCTATTTCATCTACAATAGTACTATTTTCTATCATTTCATTTATACGTTCTATATCTAAATCAATCTTATTATAGTCTGGTTTAAGTGATGAAAGATTTAAAACAACTTTCTTTCTTTTATTTTGCTCCCTTTTACTATTTAAAAAAGGTTGTAAAATTTCAATCCATTCTTCAGCTAACCTTTCATAGTCTACTGCGTCAATAGAATCTGGTCTTAAAATACTTAACATATCTCTAATAGATTGTTTTAAAATATTATTTGAATTAATATTTTTTCTTTCTAATTTTTTTGAAGGAATATATTCTGCAACATCTAATGCTCTCTTTTTCTTAGGGGGAAGTAAATCTCTTTCTTTCTGTTTGAACAAATTAATAAATCTATGTAGAGAATTATCATCCCATTTTAGTTTTTTAGACTCCTTGCCTATATTTTCTCGCAAAGAATTACAAACATCCGGGAAATCTGTATGTATATTATTATTTTCATCAATAAAATACCATCTTGGACTTTTATTTTTATCTCCTTTTAAAGCTATAAAACACCAGTCTTTTTCGCTACCAATAAAACTAACTCTTGTTTTCACTTCTGATGAGACATCTTTAAACTCTTCGTAAATCTCTTCCGAGATTAGAGCATTTTTACCTTCCTTGAGCTCTGTTACCGATTGAAAACTATCATGAATTCCTGACCAAGACTCATCTTTGTCAATAAAATCTTTGTATTCTTTAATAAGAGAGCCAGTAGAATTAGTTTGAGAAAAATGTTTTTCTTTTAATGCAGTAGGAATCTCAAAATTAGAACCAAATATATCTTCAACCATATCATTTGTATAAATCAATCGACTATCTGTTTTTAAAGAGTATTCTTCTGAATCATCAGGCCAATAGATTTCTATTTCGTGATGTAAACTATCCATTCTATCAACCCTCCCAATCCTTTGTTCCACTATTCTTAAAACACTTGGTAAATCCAATAGAACAACGGAAGAAGCTTTTTGCAAATCGATACTTTCTGACATTTTATCCGAACATAAGGCTATACAGTTTTCAGTAGACTCTGATTGAAGATTAAAAAGCTCCATTATCTTTTTACTGTCATTATCCTTTTCGCTTCCTGATGCTACTAAGAGCTTTTGATTAGGATACTTTTCCTCAAAAAGTTTCTTTAAGTAATATAAAGTAATTACAGTACTATCAAACGCTAAAATATTCTGATGCTTTTGGGAGTTTTTAACTAATTCTTCAACTTTTCCCAATTCTCTTTGTCCCGAAAGTTTTTTAGCTAAAGAACTTATCTTTTTGTATATTTCTAATTCCTGTTTACAACTATTTAAATATTCTTCTTTATTTACCAACCAGCTTGGAAACAATTCTTTGTTAAAAATATTATTTCGAGGAGGTAGTTTATTTAATTCAATCAGTTCTATTAATTTTTTAAGCTTGTCACCTGTATGGTTACTTTTTCCTTTAAATTTGAAATAATCCATTGCTTCTTGAGAACCTTCAATATGCTCAACCAATGCGATATGAGAAGAACGGAGAGCTGCTCTAATCATGTAAGTTGATAAAGCTTTTCCAGCTCCAATTCTTTTTTTTTATATAACCTTCAAGACTTTCTTGTCTGGAAATTTCAAATTTGGGTTTATGAAAAGTTGTTAAATAGGTTATTCCTTTTAGATTTGAAGTTAATTCATTGATTTGTCTCACAATTCCCTTATCAACTTCTGTCTTTTTTGTCTTATAAGTTTTTTCTTTTTGCTTTGGAAATTTACAAGTTTTATTTAGTTTATTAATATATTTTTCTGGCTCTTTGTCAATTTCTTTATTAAGGATTTTTTTGGTTCTCCGAGTAAATTTACTTATGAAGTTTCTTAAATTTTGAATATCTTCATCATTGATTTTCAGATAAGGCTTATTTATAAGTACTTTATATCTTTCAAAATCATCATCATTCAAATTGTCAATATCTAATAGCTCAATCAACTTTAATAAGTCCTCAACTTTTTTACTTATTGGCGTTGCGGTTACCAATATTTTATAATCTGCTCTATTTGATTTTATTAGTCCTGTACGATTAGATGTAGGAGATAAATAGTTATGAGCTTCATCAATAGTCAAAATGTTTGCAAGGTTTAAGTCTTCAACAATTCTTTTTTTGTTCTGAGTGTTTGAGTGACTTAATAAACCCATTGAAATTTGAGAATTATCTATTTTTCTCAAAGACCTAAATTCATCTTCCCATTTTGTAACAACCAAAGGAGGGCAAATAATTAAAGAGTTTGTTTTATAATTTTTTCCAATTTCATAAAGCCAATGTTTTAGTGATAATATTAATGAAGTACACAATTTTGTTTTCCCTGCACCGGTTGGATCTGCTATTAAAACATTTGATTGAGCTTGCAGTATTGAAACAGCTTGTGTGATACCCTTCCATTTGGTTGGCCATAATTTTGTTTGTTCAAGTTTAGTTAAAATTGCTTTGTAATCATTTAGCCAGTTTCCTTCCAATATTTCTGCAATAGCTCTTGCAAGAGCTTCCTCCCATGTTACTTCTTTGATAAGTTCCATAAGCAACTCTTTCATTTTATCATTGTAGGAAGTTGAATCTTCATAATAACTCTCAGCTATTAGTTTGATTGATTCATATTGTTCTTTCTCTGTCTTTCCAGAATTTTTATTTATTCTGATGTTTGCTTCTTCTTGATAATTTAGTCCGTTTTTACTGAAATTTGAAGAACCTAATACTGCACTATCATTACCCACATATATTTTTGCATGAAGCTTATCTTTATATCTAAATTCTATTTTTCCTGCATCAATTTTATCAATTAGATTCATTACGGCACCTCCCAGCATAATGGACAAACCTTTTTTGAGCCAATACTCTTTAATTTCTTTGTCTAATTTGAGTCTAATATATTTTTTTCTACCCCTTATATTAGGTTCAAACCCAATTAAAATTCTTGTTTTCTCAAGATTTTTAAAATCTTTGCTTCCGAATAAATCCACAAGATTTGATAGTGAAGTAAAACCTGTGATAATGATGTATGAGGAACTGTTCTCAATATCTCTATATATAACAGATTCTACTGTTCTACTATGAGATTTTAGATTGAGAGGAAATAAATCTTGTTCAGGCCATTTATGAGCCTCAAAGTCAAAAAAAGTTTGAATAGTAATTATTTGGTTATAGTTTTTAATGAGTTATAAGTTTTTTCAAATTTAACTAAAAAAGCAATATTATTTAAAAATGTATTTTTGGTTATTAATTTTTTATAGTTATCAATATTCTAAAAATCTAAAATCTCTATGGAGGTCTTTATACTTTCCAAATTATTATTGCCTGGACACTAACAAAAATAAAATTGAAACCAAAGATAATTCGCTACCAAGTCCAGCAGATAAATTCTGTCAAGGTCAAGCCCGCCGGATTTTCAGAAAAACTTTTTACGTATAAGAATCTACGCAAAAACTTTTTCCCAAAAACCTTGACAGAATGCCACGCTCATTTTTCAAAAGGCTTTCTTTTTTTTTTTAATTTTTTTTTCTTCGTTTTCTTTTAGAAATATTTCAATTGAGAAATTTAAGGTTCAAAAAGAAGTATTAAATTCTTGATTTGAACTCTAAAAACTTGATCAAATTTTGGTCATTTTACTTGCAGATTTGAGCAGAAATTTTTAGCTTTACTACGTAAAATTTAAATTAGGATTTTACCACTTTTTTGCAAATGTCCTATTTGAGGCCATTCACAGAGATGCTACAGCGAAAATCTTATCCATAAAGCGATGAGAAATGGGTACAAAATCCCTCACTAACTCTTATCTTAAAACTTTAGAACAGCAAGTATATGATTTCCACTTTTTGATGCTGAAAGAAGAAAACTTTATAACGGCAGAGGGCTTAAAATCTAAGCTGTTTGAAACCGTAAAAAAGCATGGATACCAACTTAGCTAATCGTCAACTTACCTTAAAAAATCTAATATCCAATTAAAAAGTCGGAAGAAAATATCTTCCGACTCAATATATTTCTAAAACTATTAATTGTCTTGGATTATGATTTTTAATCCTTGATAAGTTTAAAGGATTCATCTTTTCCTTCGGACTTTACCCTTAGTAGATAAGTACCAGAGTCTATATCACTTACATTAATTTGCTTTGAATCTTTACTAAACGTTTTAATTAACTGACCTGTCATAGAAAATAACTCTATACTTTTAAGGACTTTATCCGTACCGATATTAACTACATTTTTTGCAGGATTAGGATAAATTTTGATGCTTTTCTCTTTAGCTGTATCAGTTACATAAAGTGCGGAAGTATCAACAACGGAAACATTATCAATATCAATTCCTCTTGCCCAGTTCGATGTTCCTTCAAAAGCAATCTGATAATTTGCAGATTTGTTCGGAAGAGGAATGCTGACATCGGTCCAGGACGAATGTTCTGTGGTGTAAGAACTTCCGATTTGAGTCCACGAATCTGTTGGATTAGCCTTATAATAAATTCGTAATTCATCAACATCTCCAAACCAATTAACATTAGCTAAACTGAATTTCAATTCTGGTGTAGTTAACGAAGAAATATTTAAAGGAGCGGTTAGCAATTTGGCTTTATTTCCTGTTGTTGTAGTTCTAAATTCCGCCATTCTCGGAGCAGATTTTGGTGTGATACTGCTGTTTCCGTTGGCAGTTACGTATGTCCAGACGGATGAACCTCCTCCTGATACGGCTTCATTAAGCCAGCAAGTTGGAATAGTTGCGGTATCAAAGTTTTGCACATATGGATATGCAGTTATAACGGTACACATAGTAGAGAAGGACTGTACTGATGACCATGCACTGAATCCTGTTTGACCACAATTTGACCTGATATAAAACTGATAAGCTGTGGAAGGATTGGGAAGTGAAAGTGTAGCAGAGGCAGTGTTTGATGTTATAACCGTCCCTGTGCCTTGCGTAAAGCCTGCAGCGCCGTACTCAATCTCATACGTTGCCCCTGGCGTACTTGACGGAGTCCATGTTATGTTGGCAGAATTTGAAGTTATCCCACTCACTGATATGGATGACGGAGCATCACAGGATGGTGTTGCGCCATTGAAAACATCATCTATATCAAAGAAAAACTGATCTGTGGTCGTGGAATAAAAACCGACATATATGGTTTGCCCCACATATTCGGACAAACTGTAGGAATATTTATAAAAATCAGCCCCACTTGCAGGTGCTACAGAAGCTGCCAACGTTTTTGTAAAGGCGTCTGCAGTAGGCGTAGTGGTTGAAATTTTAATACTAATTGTCTCAGGATATTGAGGATCACGGCTTCTTGCATAGAACGAAAGAAAGTCGCTTACTCCAGAGGTTACCGTAATAGCAGGAGTCACAAGATAGTCATTGTGTGCAGTAGAACTGTAACCTATTGAGGCAGTATTAGTGCCACTGTAGGCCGAAATGTTTCCGCCTGTAAAGTTCACAATAGTCCACGCATTCGAATCGCCTCCATTCAAGACCGTCCAGCCGGTGGGGATAGTTTCCGCATTATCGAAATTTTGAAAAAATTGCGCATTTGCAATCAAAGGAATTGTAACAAACGCTAATAGTAATTTTTTTACCATAATATTTATTTTTTAAATTAGTTGTTAAATTAAGAATATTTTATGGATTAAACAAAAATAATTGAATATTATTGATTTAAATTAGTGTGCTAAGGTGTAATGCTGTAAACCCAGTTTCCACGTGATGCCTTTTGACCCAAGGCGAAGCAGAGCATGGGCAAACTTATTAATTCGGTAAGAAATGATGGTGTATAGAACGTTTGCGATTTAGATACTTCCTATCACGAACATATTTTCCATGGTAGGGATTTTGCTGCCGCCTTCTTTTTCAAGCGTGATAGCAAATGCCTGTGCGCGGGGAATGTTAGCGAGAGCGATTCGACTGTCTTTATCGATAGAATACATTCCTGCGCTTACTGGTTTTCCATCAACGATCGCCCACAGCTGATACTGCATACCTTCTGGCGCTTTGGGCAGATTTTCAGCACTCAGGTAAACGGCCTTGGTCTCGGTATCCCATAAAACAACGGCTTCGGAGTCAGGATGTTTTTCTACCCCTTTTAAAGCAACTTGATGGATGTTGGGATTTGAAAATAATTTCAGTTTTTGGGTTATTTGTTGGATTGCTAAATTTTGCGATTGTTTCTGAGTTTGCAGTTCAGCAATTTGCAATTCATTTCTAGATTGAATGTTGATCCAGAAAACATTCGATGCTAGACTGATCAATAATAAAATTGAAGCTGCTGCGGTGATGATTTTCCAGCTGTAGCTTTTTTTGTTCTGATGCCTTGACAGATTTTTTACTGGAGCAAGATCTGTTGGAAGGGTATCCGGATGTGATTCTGTTTTTTGTTGCTGCTGAATTTTATGCCAGATCTTAGATTTAAGTTCAGTTGGCGGTGACAAAGCCTGAGCTGTTGCCAGATCTTCTAATGTTTTTTGTGCTTCTTCAAAAGCTGCCTTCACCTCAGCATTATTCTTCATGATACACTCCAAAATGCCTGCTTCCTCGGGAGAAGCAAGACCTAGAATATAAGATTCTATGATTCCGGATGATATGTATTCTTTCGTATTCAATTTATTGATAATCTTTTAACAAATTTCTTAATTTTATGAGTGCATTCCGTAGTTTTGTTTTAACAGTTCCAAGTGGTATCTTAAGCTTCTCCGATATTTCGATTTGAGTAAAACCTTGATAATAGGCGAGATCTATCAGTTCCTGCTTATCAGTTTCCAAATTTTGCAAAACGTTACTGAGTCCGATAAAATCAGATTCGTCATCAGTCGTCGAAAGTTCTTTTGTATTATATACGAAATCAGGAAGTTCTTGGTTTTTGAGTTCGTTCTGGAAGCCTTTGGATTTCAGGTAATCAATGGCGGTATGTCTTGCGATATTGATCATCCAGGTATAGAAACGACCTTTCGAAGCATCATATAAATCAATTGAATTCCAGATTTTCACATAAACATCCTGGATGATATCTTCTGTATACGTCTTGGAATGAACAATCCGCAGAATTACGCCATACAACGCTCCGGAGTAGTTGTCATACAGATGATGAAAACCGGATTCGTCTTTTTCCTTAAGTAGGATGACCAATTGCTCTTCCGAATATTTTGTTTTGATGCTGATTATTTTTCAATTCAAATGTAATCAATTAAATTATATCAACAACAAATTATTAAAATATATTGAATATCGTTAAACATATAGTGGTTTGTTTGGTTTATTTCAAAATTAGAATGATCATTAAAGATCAATTATTGAAAAAATAATAGACTGATTAATAGTTGTTTATAAAAATGTTTAAAATTTCCAAATCCAATTACGGCGGCTTTCCGTAAATGATAATAACATCAAATATTAATCATAAAATAAACGAAATGAATTCACGATCAAAATTAACAGCAGCTGTAATGATACTTTTATGTGTCGGTTTCGCCGGGAACATGGCTGCGCAGACGACAAAGGAAAGAACCGTAATGGTTGGAGGCGCAGAGATGTATCCTTCCAAAAATATTATAGAGAATGCCATGAATTCTGGTGACCACAAGACTTTGGTTGCAGCTGTAAAAGCTGCAGGCCTGGTAGAAACCCTGCAAGGTAAAGGTCCGTTCACCGTTCTTGCACCGACCGATGAAGCGTTTGCAAAATTACCCCAGGGTACAGTTGATAATCTTGTAAAACCTGACAACAAAAAAATGTTGACCAAGATATTAACCTATCATGTGCTTTCGGGGAAATATGATGCAAAACAGATCTGGGCTGCTGTAAAAGCTGGTAACGGAAAAGCAATGATGAAAACAGTAGAAGGAGGAGATATTACTTTTTGGAGCAAGGGTAATGATCTCTATGTCAAGGATTCTAAGGGGACAGATGCTAAAGTGACAATCGCAGATGTGAACCAATCCAATGGTGTGATCCATGTGATTGACAGAGTACTGATGCCGTAAATAGCTAATCAGGCAGCATAGTTTTTTATGCTGCTTTTATAATTCTGACATAAACCAATTATAAAATATTATTATGAAAAAAACAATCCAAGTGTCAAGTCAGGGAGCAAACCTCGATACTGGCCGAAGAAATTTTTTAAAACTCAGTGGCGTCGGCCTGGCAATGGCAGGTCTTGCCCTAGTGGGATGTAATGATGACGCTATGATCATCGATAATGGGAACCAAGTATTCGATCTGGGAAAAGGTGATGTCGGCGTTCTGAATTATGCGTACGCATTGGAACAACTGGAAGCCGATTTTTATACCAAAGTGGTGAATAATTTCTATACCGGAATCTCAAGCCTGGAAAAAGAAATCTTTACAGATCTGTATCACCATGAGGTCATCCACAGGGATTTTTTCAAAGCAGCGATAGGTAGCGCAACCTCCAATGTTCTTCCGAATTTGGAATTCCAATACCCGAATGTCAACTTCAGTGATAGAAATTCTGTCCTGGCTACTGCAAAAGCATTGGAAGATACTGGCGTAGCAGCTTACAACGGAGCTGGCAAATATATTACAAATGCTGATTATCTTGTGATTGCTGGCAAAATTGTTTCCGTCGAGGCGAGACATGCGGCAGCGATCCGGAATCTAATCAATCCGGGATCGGCCGATTTTTCAGGAGATGATGTCATTGATGCCAACGGGTTGGACCTGGCAAAAGAACCCAAAGATATTGTAGCGGCTGCAGGCGGATTCTTCAAAACGCCTTTCACCTGGAAGGAGCAGGGTATCGGTTAATTATTCATCCTCAAAATCAATTATTATGAACATTCTTAAAATACTAGATAAGCTTTCTGATGACAAATTCTTTACTGCAGAAGCTACAAGATTAAATACTTTGAACAACATGGCCGGTTTCGGTAAAAAAGCGGCAGTTGCAGCTATACCGCTCGGGCTGGGTGCATTAATGACAAGTCCTGTAAAGGCAGAAACCATAACTGCCGATGCTTCTACTTCGGCTTTTAAAAGTGCATTGACGGATGCATTGCAACTCGCATTGATTCTGGAGTATCTCGAAGATGAATATTACAGAATTGGACTGGGAACATCCGGACTGATACCCAATGCAGACAGAACTGTTTTTATGCAGATCTCAAAACACGAAACGGCGCACGTTGCTTTTCTCAAAAGTGCTTTAACATCCTTGGGTGAAAGTCCTGGTGCAAAACCGACATTTGATTTTACAGCCAAAGGGAATTTTTCCCCGTTCAGCGATTACAATCAGTTTTTGATTCTTTCTCAGGCCTTCGAAGATACAGGCGTTAGGGCTTATAAAGGCCAGGCTGGTAATGTAATGTCCAACAAAAATATTCTGCAGGCGGCTCTACAGATCCATTCTGTAGAAGCAAGACACGCTTCACAAGTCAGAAGAATGCGCGGTAATAAAGGATGGATAGAATTGGCCGACGGTGGCAACATGCCGTCAGCGACAAATACGGTATATGCAGGAGAGCAAAATACCAACCAGGCTGGTTACAATACAGCAAACGCATTTGAAGCAGAGGCCGGATCTGCGGCTTACGACGAAGTTATGAGCGGCAGCGATGCACAGGCAATCGCATCTTTATTTATTGCATAGACCTTTCCATAATAATTATTTTTTCAAATCATTTTTCAGTTTAGGCTGAAAAATGATTTTGTAACATAACATTGTTATAAAGATAATTACAGAGTACATCAATATGGGCGGTACTCAATTTTGCCTGTAATCCAATTTAAAACGGGTAACCGATGGCAATATTCAGAATAAGGTTGTCTCTTCTCCAGGAAGAGTCTCCAAAGTTAATCTTATTAAGAGCCCATCGGTCTCCTTTTTCATAATAAGGAATACGAAGCGGCATTGCCAGATCCAATCTTAAAATCAAAATAGAAAAATCCAGGCGCAACCCAATTCCTGCTCCTACAGCTATTTCACTCATAAAATCACTGGAAAATTTGGCGCCAGGTCTTTGAGGATCATCGTTTACCAGCCAAATATTACCGGCGTCAGCGAAAACAGCGACGTTCAGAAATTTGTAGAGATTGGCTCTGTACTCGGCATTCAGCTCCAGTTTTACATCTCCCGATTGATCAAAATAAAACCCTTCCTGAATAGTTCTCGGATCGAAACTTCCCGGCCCCAAAGTTCTTGCACGAAATGCACGGATGCTGTTACTACCACCGGAGAAAAACTGTTTGGAAAACGGAATGTTCTCAGAATTGCCATAAGGATAAGCTATTCCACCAATGAAACGCGTTGCAAGGGAGGTTTTTTCACCGAATTTATGGTAAAATCTGAAATCATTCTCGATCTTAGCATACTGGCTGAACGGCACGCTGAAAATAGATTTTTCCTTTCCTTCCTTCACATTGGCCCCGGAAAGAAGCCCTGTCAGATTCCCCGCCAGATCCAATGTTCCTTTATAATATATCGTATTGGATTTAGGAAGCATCGTATTGGTATAAGTATAGGAATAAGTAGGACCAAAAATCAATTGTCTTTGTACAACACGTCGTAGGGCATCACTGTTTTCAGAGATAGAGTTGTATAAAGGCGTCACATTAGCCGGCGTCACATAGGTGATGTCAAGCACTTTCAGATCGTGTTCCTTCCTCACATTTTCTTTCCAAAGATAGCCGAAAGAACCGGTAAATGTATTGAGCGTATAATATTCTGTACGGTTCTGAAATTCGTAACCTAATGAAATATTGGTTCTCGGAACAAAAGCACTTGAGGAGTCAAACCTGAAAGGCGCCACTATTCTCGGAATGGAAAGCTCCGCATTAGCTCCGGCCCGGAAAAGGTTTTTAGCATCTTTCGGACCACCCACCTGTACATCAAAAGCGCCATAAACGGAAGCTTTAAATTGCTCCGCTCCTCTGAAAAAATTTCTGTGCGTCCAGTTCAGGTTCACCTCACTTCCTGCATAGTTGGCAGAATTGGTTCGTCCCAGGGCTTCCAGCCTTAGTGACTGAATCTGTCGCGGTGTAAGAAGATAATAGGCATCAAATTTATGATTAACAGAATCAGAAACTACAAATTCATTTTTTACAAATTTGAAAACACCGAGATTAATCAGGCGGTTAAGCGTAAGATTATGATCTGCTCTGTTATAGAGATCACCCTTTTTAAAATACATAGCGCGGTCAAAAATCCTAGGTTTGAATTTTTGTTCGGGATCAATAATATAGATATCATCATGGCTGTATCTGGACAGTGAGTCACTGTTCATAGGAACAGTATATTTTCCGTCTTTTACATCTTTGATATTATAATTGGGGAATACTACCACTTTATCAATTGTGAATTGCTGTTTGGCAAGTTCTGGTGTGTTTTCTTTTAATTTGACATTGAGCTCAACCTGGTGGTTTTTACTCACCGTACTGTCTGCCTGCACGATGATATTGTCTGGATGGAAATAATAAAATCCTTTTTGTTTTAACTGATTATCAATACGTTCCCTCTCGGACTTTATCATGTCCAGATCGAATGGATCGCCGAGTTTCAGCAATGTTTTGTCTGTAAGCTTCAACATCTCTTCATTAATAAGTGTAGAATCTTTTTGAAACTTTACATTACTGATCCGATATTGATTTCCTGGTTTCAGGATGTAAATCACTTTTGCTTTTTTGTTTTTTGAAATGGTATCATACGTAGCCTGAGCATTAAAATAACCTTTATTCTCCGAATAATTAACAATAATATCTTTATTGAATTCCCGATCTACATCACCCAGCAAAACTGGTTTTTCCCCTAACTTATATTTCAGCCAGTAACTGAAACCTTTTTCTTTTTCCGGTTCTTTTGCAATATTATAAAAGAAAAGCTTGGGACGCAGCCCGATAAAACTGGAGTTCGGCTTGGGTGTAAGGCTGTTTTCCAGCTCAGACTTCAGGTTTTTTTTGTCTTTTTTGGAAATACTGTCATTTTCAATTTTCACTTCTGCGCCAGTATACAGCATTTCGCCTTCTTTCAGATATTTGGTATTGCTGCACGATATCGCAAAACTTATGCTTCCAAAAGTCAGAAATAGTCTGATATATTTAAGAGTTCTGATGTCCATTATTTGAATTCTACAGCTTTATTTTTCTGATTATTTTTTGATCTGTTCCTGGATTTCTGAAAAATCTCCCTGAATTTATCATAATCCAAGGTGATGATGAACCCAACTCCGGTTTCTACAATCTGTCCCTGAAGTGCCACCTGGTATTCGTTTTTACGGTATGCACGCAAGGTATATCTTCCGTCTCTGGAAAGGCTGTAGTCCACCGTCACATCACCGGCAATATTGGTCATGCTTTCATTTTGTCTGGCATCACCTTCCAATCCGAAATTACTTCCTACGGAAACTTTCAGACGGTCGTTCAGAAGTTTTTTACTGATGTCCACATTCAGGTCAGTTCTGGTATTTTTTGCTCCGGAAGAATAATCTTCTGAGGATTCCAGATCAAAATTAAGGTCTACGCCTTTTATCAGATCCGAAGCCAGATTATTGATTTGCTGGGAAAGAATCTTGCTCACACTCTGTCTTGCCATAGCTTCTGCAGAGAGACCTGCGCTGGATTCAAAAGGATTCTCGCCGATGAATCTGTTCAGAAGAAGCAAAGCAAAAACCTGTTTGTTCATTTCGGATTCCTGATTCCTGATCTGGGCTAATTTCTGATCTACAATATCCGTAACATTAGACGATACCGAATTGTTTTTTTCATCAGTGGTGATATCAAAACTGATTTCCGGTTTCAGGAGTTCACCTTTCATCTTCAGCAAGGTGTTGAAAGGAATTCTTTGTTTGAATTGGTTCAATGTTGCATTACTCTCGCCACTCAGCTGTTGCTCTACCAGATCTATTGGTGCGGTTTCCGTTTTATAGATTGCTGTAATGTCCATAATGGCTGTTGTAGGTTCTCCGG
This sequence comes from Epilithonimonas mollis, assembly GCF_900142325.1. GTDB lineage: Bacteria > Bacteroidota > Bacteroidia > Flavobacteriales > Weeksellaceae > Epilithonimonas > Epilithonimonas mollis. The sequence goes on along the minus strand of NZ_FRAM01000003.1, from coordinate 397,519 downwards.
TCCAGGTAATCGTACTTCCTTTCTGAATATCAAACTTGCGTTTCAGAAGACTTACAGTCATCTCATAACTTCCGGATTCCACCTCGTACACACCGACTAGAGTAGTTTTTCCGGAAGGGTCAATTCCGCCAGTCAGTTCCGCTTCGCCTTGCAACTTTACGAAATCGCCATTAGCTTTATCTATTAAAAGAGAGAGTTTTGCTTCTTTGCTGAGTTCAATATTGACATTCACATCCATTCCTTTAATCTTGCTTGGTGCATTGAGCGAGTCTGCTGTAATGGTTTTATTCAATGTAATCTGATCCTGATCAATAAACTCTACGATGCCGTCTCTTTCCTGTAAAGATGGTGTAGATTGCGGCAGCACGAAAGTAAAATCCGTATTATCTGCCACAGACAGTCTTCCGTCCACTTTCGGCAGATCCAGATTACCACGTACTTTCAGAGCTGCGTCTATTGCCAGGATGCCGTACATCAGTGCATCATTGGACTTTTCAGAATTCACGACTTTAAAATCTTTGGCATCAATATCAAGATTGAATGCAAAATCTCTGTAGGTCTGAGTGAGAACTTGTCCGTCTATATTAAGGGAATTTCCGTCCTTGTCATTGATCTTAAAATTATCGAATTCGATCCCACGGTTTGTGAAGCCGATTTTGTCATTTATATTACGGAAATCACTGCCAGTCTGTGCAATCATTAAACCTATATTGTTCATCTTAACATCACCAAGTATCCTTGGCGAAGATGTGGTTCCTGCAATTTTCAGATCGCCGGAGATGTAGCCTTCTGTATTGGTAATTGCATTCATCGTAAAACCTTGAAGCGTTTTCATCTGAAGCTGATTCATTGCCAGATTCAAATCAAAACTGCTGGCTGTGGTATTATAATTACCGGCAATTTTCACATCATTCTCATTACCTGTAAGAGTGATATCCGCATTCAGGAGATTCGCTGACTGATTATTGACTTTAATGTCAAGATTCCCAACAGGACTTCCGAAAACAAATAAGTCTGTGACATCTACATCCGAAGTGAAGGTCATATTCTGAGTAAGATTTCTCAATTGTGCTGTTCCATTAATTGTTCCCTTAGCCAGAAGCGAATCTTTTTTGATGATCTCGGTAATGGTTTCTATTTTGAAATCCCTGATGGATACGTTGAGCGGGCTGTTCGGAGAACTGCTTTCAGATTGCAGGGAAATCTCTGCACCGGAATTGCTGAGCCTGAAATTGTCCGCTACGATTCCCTGGCTGAAAATCTGAATTTTATTATCCTCAGCCACATTCCAGTCCATATAATTAAGCTTAAGACCATTCGGATTGAGAGATATTTCCGTAATATCGTTCATCGATTTGGCGTTTCCGGCAATCAGGAATTGGGTCGCATCCTTTTCGTCCCTCGTCGTAATATTATAATTGATGATATTTTCCGCTATATCTCCATTGATATTAACCTTGTTCAACGCAAAACTTTCACTTTTAAGAGCGGCAACATCCAGATTATATTGTAAAGCGTGATTTTGATTGGTAATTTTCAGATTCGTATTTTCCAGAGTATTCGTTCCATAAAGAATCTGCGGAATCCTGGCATCCAATTCTATTAGCTGGGAATCGGCGTTATAATTTCCTGTAATGTTAATGGTTTCAAAACTTTTCAGTTCCGGGACAAATTTTCTGATCAGATCATCATTTTTAATAGTCGCATAGATTTCAAAATATTGCCCTGCATCTATTTTCTGAGTTTTTCCAGGTTTCTGAAACTGGTAATATTGATTAATCGTTTGTGACAAAGAGCCGAAAATCTGGGTCAGCTTATATTTCCCATTCAGTTCTGCATCAACGATCTGAGAATTGAATTTAATTAAAGTAGAATCTGCCGTAGATCTTGCATTGAGACTGATCTCCTGAACCGGATAGACTTCTTTGGTATCCGAAATAGCAAAATCTTTCAGATTGAGATAACCCTTAAGATTGTCAGGATCCAGGCTTGAAAAATCAGCGTCAATACTTCCTGCAAGAATCATTGGCGAACTGTAGAAACCGGTTTTGTTCAAGTCTAATTTATTGATTTTTCCATTGACTTTTACTGTCGGATTTTTATCATCATAAACTCCGGATGCAGCAATATGGAGATTGGCATTCGGATCGTTTGAATCCAGGTTTACCGCATATACACCACGATTGATATTACCTTTCAGAGCCATATTCTGATAGGTGTAATTTTTATAAGTCGCAGATTTCACATAGCCTGCAATCTGAGCCGACATGATTTTCGGGTCGAAGCTTTGTCCTTTTGCGTTAATCTGTGCTGTGATGCTGCCAAGATCCTTATTCTGAATGAATTTCCCTACTTTCAGATTTTGCAGATTGGCTTTCACATCAAAAGTTTCATTGTTTTTTCTTCGCATATCCAGCTTTGCGATAATTCCTGCATTCCCTAAAGTGGAGAAAAGATTGAGATTGGTATTGACAACCTTCGTAGTGCCCTTTGCAAAACCTTTGATGCTGAAATGTGTTGGCAAAGAAATATTAGAAGGGATCGTTCCTTTTGGAACCAGGTTAAAGATAGTATGACCTGATGATGCCAATTCACCGATTCTCAAATCATAATAAAGCTGATCGGGATTCATCGCATTTTTAATCCTTCCGGAAGCCGCAACGCGCAGCTGATCCAGACCGGATATTTTCAGATTTTTAATCAATAAGTCATTAACCAAACCTTCTACCTGGGCATTGACATTCAGAATGGCATTCGGATATTTATTAAACGGTGCCGTATTTTTTAAGGTCGGAACGAGATTCAAAATATCCGCAAAACCAATCTTAGAATTCCGGATATCTGCTGCAATTTTCACAGCTCCCGGATTGGCAAAAAGTTGTTCTATGGAATTGTAATTCAGAATAACCTCGTCCCTCAACACAGTTTTTGAAGTCTGGAGATATAGATTTTTAAGATAAGTTTCCTTTTTCCCGTACACGAAATCTGTATTGAACTTCTGGACATCAAGGCCTTTCTTTTCCTGGATTGCTGCAGATTTTACGCTACCTGCAAATGCTTTGTCCTCCATTTTGAAATTCCGGACATCCAGATTCATTTTTGCGAAATTAAGATGATTGAAATCCATTCCGGATTTTGTAGGAGCTGCTGCCGTATTATCGTAAGCCAATTTTACATCATCCAGAACCAATTTTCCAAGAAGTAGTTTCATTGCTTTTTCTTCTTTGGAATTTTTTGCTGGTTTTTCCTCGCTTTTTGAATTGGCATTATTGGCAGGCAGGAAAAGATTCGCATTGATATCAGCACCGGAAAGTAAGATATTATCCATATCATAAGAATTATGTTCCCAATCGATATTATTGACTTTCGTACTTAATTCGCGGAAGATGACTTTTGCAAAAGTTTTTGTATTATCATCGCCATAATCAATATCGAAATTAGTCAGTCTGATCCTGTTCAATCCCAGCTTCATTGGTTTTTTCTGATTCAGCGAATCTACTGTTTCTTCTACATTGGCAGCCACTTCCTCTATCAGATCCTGTTTCAGTTTCAGCTTCAGTCCGTCCAGGTCAATATTATTGACAGCGTAGGAATTATTTTGGAGATCAAATGTCCGGACCCTGGTATCAAGAGATTTGAAATACACTTTGATATCATTTCTGGACTGCTGGTCATTGAAAGTAATACCGATATCTTTGAGTTGGATTTTATCCAATGAGATAATGAACGGTTTCGAAGGTTTTTCCTCTTTTTCCGACGTTGCAAAAGCGTCCAGAATGTAATCGAAATTAAACTTTCCTTTAGAATCCCTCACAACATTTGCTCTCACACCTTCCAGATCTATGGATGTAAGATCAGCTTTCGACTTCATCAGCTGCCACATATCCAGTCCCACATCGAATTTTCTTACAGCCAGAAGCGTATCGATATGCTGACCGCGGAGATGAAGATTTTCCATCACAAGACTGTTCGGGAAAGCAATGTAAACGCGTTCCAGACTGACTTTTGTTTTGATTTTCCCCTCCAGGTAGACAATCAGTTTGTCCTTTACATAATTTTGAACCGCAGGAATCCGTAAGCTCAAAATTATCAATAAGATAAAAACAAAAATGCTGATAATTGTGATTAAAGTACGCCGAAGAATTTTACGCCAGTTGAGTTTCAATTTCAAAACGTTAGTTATTGAGTTACTGAATAGGATTATCAAATATCGTACAATATAGTAAAAATCATAAAAAATTATTAATCAAGATCTAATAAAATACGGCGCAAGATGATAACAATAAGGAATATTAAAATAGCATCAGGCAATTTCCAGATATTATAATTGCCATACAATCGTAATCAATTGGGGCAAGGTTCTAATATTCTTTGATCATTTCCATAAATGTAGACTGCTGGTAATAGAAAAATTTATCAAAAATAAGTAAAAGCCTTATCAGAAGCCGGCTAATTGCCAGGATTTTAAAATCTGAGTCGTTTTACACAACTGATTGAGCGGCATATTGGGCATCTATATTTGACAGCAAATATCAGAAAAGGCATAGTGTTATCTATGCCTTTTAATAATTAAAGAAAGTAGTGTGGAAAGATATTAAAGTATACTTTTGCTAATAAATAAATTATATCTTGATGAACTTAAAAGTCCCTGCAGAAGTAGTAATGTAGTAGATGCCATTGTTGTATTGCGATATATCAATTCTTAGTTTTTTATCTTTTGTCACACCTTTTACGATGATCTGGCCAGAAGCACTACGGATGACATAATCTGAAAGTGGAGTCATTAACTCTATATTAATATAATCTTTTGAAGGATTTGGAAAGATTCTGCTTTGATTGGTTTTTGTTGATTTGACATCAAGGATTTCGCTGAAATCATATCTTAAAAGGATCATCCGTTCAGATTCATATCCTGCTGCGAGTATTTTGCCGTCAGCTTGTTTTTCAATGATGGTTATTGTCTGATCATTATCCATATCTGTAATGATTTGACCTTCAGTTCCAATTGTACTATCAATTGTTCCACTGCTATCTGAGAATGTCAGACCGAAATCAAACCCGTTTTTAAACTTCTCTATGGCGCTCAAAGTTTTTCCATTGCCCAGAAATACAGACTGTATAGCAGTTTCATTTTTATCTGAGCTATTTGTAATATAAGCATATCCATTATTTCCATAACTGGTGTCTACTTGTCCATCAGGTTTATAACGCATTAGGAAAGCTCTCTTGTCTGTTCCGCCCATTGATCCGCTCAGGATGTAGTTTCCATTGTTATCAATCTTTAGATTTTTGATAATGATATTGGTTGACAGATTTATATTTTTTATTCCATTACTTCCAAAGCTTGTATCCATCTGTCCATTTGCAAGAATCTTAATCGTAGAGCCTTTGAAACCAGTTGTGATCGAGCCATTTTTGTCGATGTCTACCAGACTGAGATCGGAAATGATATTCTCAAATTTACAATAGCCAACGTTGTTGAAAGTCGTGTCAAATGTAAAGTCCTGATTTAAACGGACCACATAACTAAAAGGTTTTGCTGGTATTGTCGTTATTATAGGGAATCTATGCGTTGCTCCAGTAAGTACAATTTTGTTGTCTTCTGTTAAAATCATTCTTTGAGCAATGTCTATAATTCCGGAGTAGCTTGTTGAAAAATAAAAGAACTTCTCCCCATTTGTGCCTAATGTCGTATCCACGGTACCATTAGAATTAAACCTTTTAAAAATGGCAGAACCAGTTCTTTTAAGCACTAAGACGATTTTGTTGTCCTGTGTTTCATAGATCCCCATAACAGTTTCATTGCTTGGTGTATTTCCGCTCACTTTCCCATCTGTACCAAAACCTTCATCAACGCTTCCGTCTGCATTAAAACGATAAATGATGTGATTTGTATAAGTTGAATTAGGTCGTTTAAATTCACCAGCTAACAGTATTTTTCCATCGTTTTGCACCTTGATTGTCTTAGGAGTAAAGAGCGGTGTTGATACCATTCCATTATTACCGAAAGATGTATCCAAATAAGTTTTCTGGCAATTAAAATTCGAATATAATAGTATAAAAAAGAAATAATAAAATAATGATTTTTTCATATAATAAAATTTAATGGTTAATAATCAGATGCTCGGTTAATTCTTAAAGATGTATTTCAAAATTTCTAACAATTGTTTTATTTTGGGAATTAATTTATAGTCGTAATCTCATATCTTTATTTATTTTACAAATTTATTGCGAGAGTTGTCAACGAGTCAATCCTCCAAATTGGGTGAATTTCATACCGATTTGCTGATGCTGTAATGAATTATATTAATTTTACAAACAATGATCATAGAAAGACTTATTAACTGGTTTTTACCTTCGGGTGTGCGGGAAAGTAAAGACCATCCACGCTATCACGAACTGTTTACAATTGCCAGTACGATTTTTATGGGTACTGCAGCCACATGCATCTTCCCGATATTGTTGATCTGGTATGATATGGGCGAGTATCTTTGGATGTTCTACCTGAATGCTACAGGAAATCTAATAACCCTTTTTGGAATTAAATATACTGGTCATTATCGCTTTTTTAACATCGTATCCGGTATATTGACTTACTTTATCATTTATTACTGGCTCAAGGATTCGGGTCTGATTTATTCAACCAATATTTGCATTGTCCATATGTTTCTGCTCGGTGGTATACTTGCTGATAAGAAATGGGGTTGGCTGGCTATAATTAGCAATATCATTTATCTGAGTTTTATCTATTATCTTACAGTCAGCAATGAGGATTACAAAGTATTGAGCATGTTGCTAGGCAGCCCGTTATATGCACTTTTCATGCATTGCCTTATCACGGCATTTCTCGGTAGTTTTCTTGCCTATTCACTTTCCAGCAATGAGACAAGCCGGAAAAAAATAATTGCGCTCAGGGATCAGAAAATCAATCTTTTGGATGAGGCTGTCCGTCAGCGTACCGAGCAGCTTAACAGTATGCGCCAGAGTATAGCTGCGGATTTTCATGACCAAACCGGTAATATGCTGGCGGCCATTAACCGTCAGGCAACTGTCTTACAGCTTCGGTTCCAGGACAACCCCGAAATTTTACCTTTAATAGAAAGTATCATCACCAACAGTAATGGACTGTATGCATCAAGCAAAGATTTTCTTTGGAATCTCAATAACGACAGTGACAATCCCGGGACACTTTTCGAATATTTGAAGAGCTATGGTCAGAGCTTCTACAATCAGTTCGATGTGGATTTTTCGTCTTCTATTTCCGGAAAACATCAACATCTGCAGCAGCTGAATTCTTTTGCGGCTCTTAACCTCATATTCATATTCAAGGAAGTAATGAATAATGTGATCAAACACTCCGGTGCAACAGAGGTATTGATGGAGATGATTTATCATGAGGAGCTTGTGACGTATATACTCAGAGATAATGGTATCTGGAAAGATGCAGACGATGATGTCGAACATTATGGGCTAAAAAATATAGAGCGCAGGGCGGAAAGGTCGTCTTTTTTATATCAGCTCAAAAAGAGTGACCAGGGAACCAGTATTTCTATAGGACTTCCTGTTACGGTAAAATTATTGTAAAATGAAAAGAATTGTAATAATAGAAGACAACCGTGATATACGGAAAGGCTTTGCTGAAGTTATAAAGGCTTCGGGCAAGTATGAGCTGGTAAAAGATTATGATAATTGTGAGGAAGCACTTCGTTATCTTCAAAGAGACAGTCCGGATGTCGTTTTAATGGATATTGATTTACCCGGAATGAGCGGGATTGAAGGAACGTCCAGAATATTGAAACAAAATCAGCAGACGCTTGTTCTCATCATCACGGTGTATGAAGATAGTAACAAGGTTTTCCAGTCACTTTGTGCTGGTGCTTCGGGATATATTGTCAAAAATCTGGGGATGAAGGAATTATTGCATTCTATTGATGAGGCTTTAGCAGGCGGTGCCCCTATGAGCCTGAATATTGCGAGTATGGTTGTCAAGTCCTTCAAACTGTCTTCTGACTCGCCATTGAGCGAAAGGGAAACACAAGTTTTACAGGGAATAGCGCAAGGTAAAACCTATACTAAGATTGCTGCTGAGCTTTATATCAATAAGGAAACGGTGCGCAGCCATATCCGTAATATTTATCAGAAGCTGTCCGTTAACAGTAAAGCCGATGCTTTACGAGTAGCAGAAGATAAGCGGTGGATAGGGTGAAAAATAAATAAAGAGAAATGGAGATTTGAATGTAAAATTGCTTCACTTCTACTATTGAATAAGGTTGCTGTTTTTTCGGCTCTTATCTGATCAATAAATTATTTGGGATCACCATTTTTAATTCATCACATTCAAATTTATTTCAATCAAATTTATTTCAATCAAATTTATATCTGCAGAATATGGAATTCCAGTTTTTTATTCTTTATTTGTAGTAATAATTAAATTTTCAGAATGAAATGATTTTCCGCAATGCAATAAGTTCTTTCGTTTTATGTATAGTTTTGGCACTATGTATTTCTTGTCATGACACCCCAAAAATTAGTGATGCAGGCTTAGAAATCAAAAATCTCGACTCACTTATAATTGTCAAATCTGTCTTCCGTCAACAGAGAGAAATGTTGATTGTGGGATTGAAGGCCAAGCTTAAGAATGCAGGCTCCGATGTTAAACAAAGATATGGTATCAATGGAGACATTGCAGATAATTATTTCGGATACCAAAGCGATTCCGCTATTAACTATCTTCAAAAGAATCTTATGCTGGCTGATTCGACCCATAATAAAAACTGGCGTTATGAGACGTTGATCAAAAAAAGTAACCTGCTTAACTCTATCGGGCTTTTTACTGAATCCAAGATAATTCTCGACAGCATTGGAAAAGATGTTCCTCAACCTTTACTGTTTTCATATGATTCTACCGCAGAATCTCTTTATACAAACCTCTATGAATATAGTAAGAGCAATAAAATGTTTGCTAATGCCCATAAAATAAAACTGATGGAGTATTATCACAAAGGACTTGCCTCTTCAAAAGATCCTGTCTTCAGATATCTTTTCCAGTACAATATCAATAAGATGAATAATAAATGGAAGGAAGCTATATCCGATATCGATAAGTTTATAATATCTGTTCCTCCCAAAACCAGACTGAAGGCAATCGGATATTATTGTAAAGCCTTTGCCGAAGGTGAAATTGGAAACACGAATAATCAGAAAAAATATCTTGCACTATCATCGATCGAGGATATAGAATCTGCCACTACAGAGAATAGATCACTACAGGAACTTGCATTTCTATTATACAAGGAAGGCGATTACAATACTGCCTATCGCTTTCTTGAGTCTGCGATAGAGGACGCTAACTTTTATAATGCCCGTTTCAGAACTTTCCAGATCAGCCAGGTGCAGCCCATTATTGAAAAGGCTTACATGCTTCAGGTTAATAATACGAACAGAAAGTTGCAATTTTCTGTCTGGACAATCAGTATTATGTTAATTATTCTCGCTATGGTAACATACTTGGTGATACGCCAGTTAAAAATAATTGTAAAATCAAGGAAAGAAGTCAGGGCAGCGAATAGGGATCTTAATATACTGAACCTGAAACTGGATGAAGCCAATCATATCAAAGAAGAATATATTGGGTTTTTTATTAACCAGTGTTCAATTTATCTTGAAAAATTCGACCGATATAAACTCCTTATTTCAAGACGACTCTCTACAGGACAATTGGATAAACTTTCGGAAATGGTCAATAATAAGAAAAATACTGATATGGATCTTAATGAATTGTATCAAAATTTTGACCGCGCTTTCCTCAGGATCTATCCGAATTTTGTCGAAGAGGTCAATAAACTCTTAAAACCAAACGAGCAATATGATATAAAATTTGGAAGCCTGCATACAGAGCTACGCATCTTCGCTTTGATAAGGTTAGGAATAAATGATTCTGTTCAGATTTCTGACTTTTTAAGATACTCTTTGAGAACCATTTATAATTATCGAAGCAAAGTAAAAGCAAAATCGGTCATTGAAAATGATGATTTTGAAGCGAGAATAATGCAAATTGATTCCATTTCTTCTCACTAGTATTTACTTTTTATTATACCTGTTTATTTCATAAATAATTGATTATTAGTGTATTTTTTTTGTAAAACGTTCAGATTTGTTTACCTAAATGCCTGCAATGTTAATTGCAGGCACTTTTCATTCCATAAGCGAAATATATTAGCAATAATCAATTAACATTCAGTTAATGAACTGTTATTAATATTATTCTGTTTCAAATTATGAAAACACACAACGTTTTTAAATGGATAAACATCAATATTTGTATGCTATTCTTTTTCGGTATTAGTTATTCTCAAAACCCCTATAAAGCACCTCTTTATTGGAACCCTTATGAATATCATATTACAAGGGAGATGGCTGGTATACAAGATAATTATCTTACAGAGGAAGCATTGCTGGATAACATTAATTGGCTGGATCAGAATCTGAAATCTTACGGATATAATATGGTTTGCATGGATGGCTGGGGTGACGTTAGTCAGATCAATGAAAACGGATACAGAAAAAGCCATTCTATAAAATGGCAAAACGATTATGCCTGGTGGTCTCAATTTCTACAAAATAAAGGTATGACACTTGGCATGTATGAAAATCCGCTTTGGCTGCACGTAGATCCGAATGATAACACCAAAAAAATTGCCGGTACTGATATTAATGTTTCATCACTTCTTGATCCCAATGAACAGAGCCTTTGGTTTAAGTGGGTTCAGGTTGACAGACCTGGTGCAGAAGAATATGTCAAAGGTTATGTCAAATATTATGCTGACATGGGCATCAGGTATCTGCGAGTGGATTTTCTGTCCTGGTTTGAATCCGGCTATGACAGAAATTTAGGAACCGTAGGACCACAAAGAACAAAAGCTCAGTATGAAAAAGCATTGAGATGGATGCGTGAGGCATGTGATGCCAATGGTGTGTATCTGAGCTTGGTCATGCCAAATCTCTTTAATATTGCAGAACTGGAACAACAATACGGTCATCTTTTCAGAATTAATGAAGATGCCGGCGAGGGAACATGGTATAAGTTCAGTGATAAAGACAGGGGACATCACTATACGAACTGGTCGCAATATGCCAATGCATTTGACGGTTTTGTGTATTGGTCACAAGTCACAGGAGGTAAAAAAGTACAGCTGGATGGTGATTTCCTTAGAATCAATACGTTTGCAAATGATACCGAAAAAAGAACTGTGATTTCTCTCAATGTTCTTGCCGGAGGTCCGGTTACCATTGCGGATCAGTATAATACCATCGGCAATGACCTATGGTTATATCAGAATTCTGAAATATTGGAGCTGAATGCTGCGAAGTTTGTAGGAAAACCTCTGAGTAATGATCCTAAAAATACAAACAGCCAGATATGGAGAGGACAACTTAATAACGGTGACTGGATTATCGGATTTTTCAACAGGGAAACAACTTCCCAGATTCGCTCTATGAATTTCCAAAGTCAACTTGGTATAGCGGGACAGGTTATGGTAAGGGATCTTTGGCAGCACGCCAATCTTGGTACAATGAGCAATATTTCTGTGACAGTACCGCCACATGGCTGTGTGGTGCTAAAACTGGTAAAAAGCACAACAGAAACATGCAGCAGCCAAACCATTACTTTCCCAACTATTTCAGATAAAAATGCCAATGATCCGGCCTTCAGTCCTGCCGCAAACTCATCTGCCGGTCAGCCTGTCACTTTTGAAGTAGCTTCTGGACCTGCAAAGATCATTAATAACCAGATCCAGCTAAATGGTGTAAACGGAATGGTAACAGTTATTGCAAAACAAGCTGGTGGCAACGGTTTTTGCGCGGCTCTGCCACAGGTGCAAAGTTTTAATGTCAGTGGAGGCCACAATGCTCAAATGTTTGTAGGCGGAACCTATAATAGCTGGAATATGAATGAAATGACGATGGAAAATAATATTTGGAAGATCAAAAATCAAATCCTGCTTGCTGGTGATTATGAACTCAAATTTGCAAATACCAGCAACTTCAGCGGTCAAGACTGGGGAAATGCCAATGGACTTTCCGGTACGGTTGAGCAAACAACAGGAGGTGGAAGCAACCTCAAATTCACAATCAATTCACCCGGTACTTATGATATCGATTTTAATGATTTGACTTTAAAGTACAATATCAAATTTACGCCACATCATCAAGAAAACATGTATGTTGGAGGAAGTTTTAATGGCTGGCTACTACAACCGATGTCATTACAGAATGATGTCTGGACGATGAATAATATAATGGTGCAGGCAGGCGGTCATGAGTTGAAATTCGCCAATACTTCTAACTGGTCCGGCGAGGATTGGGGAAACGCAACAGGGACTACAGGGTATGCGCAGCTGTCAACAGGCGGTGGACCTAATATCAAATTCAGTCTTTCATTGGAAGGCACCTACAACATCACTTTCAATGATATGACACTGGGATATCAAATCTATAATAGCTTGTCTGCCAGCGAAACCAATAAAAGATTATTATCCATTTATCCAAATCCTGCTGATAAAAACATTTTTATTTCATCTGAAAAAGAATTGATAAAAAGCTATGAAATTTATGATATGACCGGTAGATTGATCAGATTTGAAAAGACAGATTGTAAGCAGTGCAAGATCAATGTGTCTGATATGGTCAAAGGAAGTTATTTACTCAATGTCAATCTGGAGAACAGAATCCAGGGACAGAAAATTATGATAAAATAAATAAAAACCCAATTATAAATGAAACCAAAATTTTTGAGAAGCACCCTAGCAATTGCAGCAGTTTATTTTTCAGGAAATTTGTACGCTCAGCAAACTGACACGTTACAGAAAGAACAAAAAATTGATGAAGTTGTTGTTATTGGCTATGGCAAAGCAAAAGCTAAGGATCTGACAGGCTCTGTATCCGTAATTAACTTGACTAAAGCAGAAAACCAGCCTGTTGCAGATATCGGACAAGCCATCCAGGGCCGCGCATCCGGGGTTAATGTATTCAATTCCGGCGAACCCGGAAGCAACGTGACCTTCCGTATACGAGGAACAGGGACAATCTCGAATAACGACCCTCTGATTGTTGTGGATGGAATGCCTTTGAACGGTGGACTTAATCAAATCAATATGAGTGATGTAGAATCGATCAATATCCTGAAGGATGCTTCTTCTACAGCGATCTACGGTTCCCGAGGCGCAAATGGTGTGGTGATTATTACGACTAAAAGAGGTGCGAAAGGCGGCGTTCTGAATTTTGACACATTCACGGGGATACAGAGTGTGGGTCATATGCCAAAGATGCTGGATGCATCACAATATGCACAGCTAAACAATGAAATGCTGATCAATGCAGGGATGGCAAGCAATCCGCAATTCAATGATCCGGCTTCATTAGGCAAAGGTACTGATTGGATCAAAGCTCTTTTCAGTCCTGCGCTGATGTCTAATTACTCTTTATCATATGGAGACCGCACTGAGAAAAGCAATCTTTACGTATCCGCCAGTTATTTTAGTCAAAAAGGTGTGGTACTTAACACCGGTTATGACAGATACATTGTTCAGTTGAATGGCGATACCAAAGTGAAGCCTTTTCTTAAAATTGGGAATAGTGTAAAACTTCAGCATGATATCAAGAAAAAAGGTGATTACGATATCAAGAATACTTTTTTGTCTTTGCCGACAAGAGCAATTTATGATCCTTCAGGTAACTATGCCGGACCAGGCTCAAATCCTATGCTGTATGGCGATATCGATAACCCTATAGGTAAAGCCAACATTGTGGAAATGACAACTAAAGGCTACAACATCCAGGGTAATATGTATGCAGAGGCAGAAATCATCAAAGATTTGAAATTCAAATCCTTAGGGGGTATTGAAGCTAATATCTGGTACGACAGAACCTGGTCTCCAAAATACGTATGGGGTGCAAAATCTCAGGAAAATTCTTATTTATATGAAGGGGATAACAGAAGCATAACCCTGCTTTGGGACAATACCCTGACCTATGACAAAATTATTGGTGATCATCACATCAATGCCGTAATTGGTAGCAGTGCACAGAACAATGATTTCAAATTCTTAAATGCGTCTATCCAGAAATTTGCAAGTGAAAGTACGCAGCAGATCGATAATGGTACCTTACAGCCAATTCCCCATGGAAGCGGATCACAATGGGCTATTATGTCTTATTTAGGCAGGGTCAATTATAACTTTGCGGGTAAATATTATATTACAGCAACCATTCGCAGAGACGGTTCTTCCCGATTCGGAGACGGTAACAAGTGGGGTTGGTTTCCTTCTGCTGCAGTAGCCTGGCGTATTTCCAACGAGAACTTTCTGAAAGATTCCAGAACAGTTAATAACCTGAAAATTAGATTAGGGTATGGTATAACGGGTAACCAAAATATCGGCAATTACAGTTTTGCTTCCACTTACAATACTTACCTGTATAATTTCAATAATGTTTTTGTGCCGTCAGTGCTTCCGACGGTTTTACCTAATCCCTATGTAAAATGGGAGGGGCAGGAACAATATAATGCCGGTTTTGATTTGGATATGTTCAATAGCAGGGTCAGTTTAATTCTTGATGCTTATGTTAAAAATACCAATGATATGCTGGTGCCCATGTCTGTTCCGGTCACTTCCGGTTACTCGGATGTCTTTGTGCCGTCTGTCAATGCCGGTAAAATTCAGAATAAAGGTATCGAAGCCACTCTATCGACTAAAAACTTCGTAAGAGAAAACTTCAAATGGTCCACAGATGCTGTATTTTCTTATAATAAGAATAATGTAGTCAATATCAACAGTGAGACACCGATCATTACAGCCAGCGGAGGCCTAAACAGCACTATAGGACTTATCCAGAACAATTTTCCGGTGAATGTATTTTATGGTTATGTAACCGATGGTATTTTCCAAAATCAAGGAGAAGTCAATCTCCACGCTGTACAAATGCCGGGATCCAATCCTGCGACAAGCACAGCGCCTGGAGATATCCGTTTCAAAGATCTTAACAACGATGGTGTGATTAATGATAAGGACCGTACGGTTATCGGTAATCCGAATCCAAAATTCACCTTTTCTCTCAATAACACCTTTACTTATAAAAGTTTTGATTTAAGTGTGTTCTTACAAGGAAGTTACGGCAATGATATCTTCAATGCCAACAGAATGTATACAGAAAATATGGCTATCATTACCAACCAGAGCACAGCTGTTTTAAACAGATGGACAGGCGAAGGAACAAGTTTTACAATGCCAAGAGCCATCTATGGTGATCCCAACCAAAACTCGAGAGTGAGTGACCGATATATAGAAGATGGGTCGTATGTGAAAATAAAAAACGTAATGCTAAGCTATACTTTGCCAAAAGGTGTATTTGGAGAAAATTTCAAATTGATCAAAATTTTTGCTTCTGCACAGAATTTAGTGACTTGGACCAAGTACGGAGGTTTCGATCCGGAAGTTCCTGTTAATGGCATTGATAACGGGACGTATCCGATTACCACAACCATTTCTTTTGGCCTTAATGTAGGATTTTAAATTTAATAACAATGAAAAAGATAAAAATTACACTATTTGCTTTAATCGCTTTCACTTCATTGGGATGCAGCGATGATTTTTTAGACAAACAGCCACTGGATACGATTAATACAAACAACTACCCGCAAACGGCTGACGAACTGACTACATTAGTCAATGGTGCATATCAGCCTTTGCAACGTCCAAAACTTTACAATATGAGAATGTGGACCACTGATATCTTCGCCGGTAACAGTATCGTGGGAGCCGGTGGTGGTGATGACGGTCTGGAAACAACTCAGCTTTCTAATTTTGTAACCAGCACAGATAACCCCGGGGTTTTGGATCTTTGGAGAGGGCCTTGGCCGGGGATTTTATCATCTAATATCATTATAAAAACAGCACCAACACTCAATATTGCCGACGATATCAAAAACAGAAGTTTGGGAGAGGCCTATTTTCTTAGAGCACATTATTATTTTATTTTGGTGAGATTCTTCGGGGATGTTCCTATGGTGACAGAACCGCAGGATGTCAATGGTGATCTTTATCCTTCCAGAGCGCCAAAATCTGAAATTTATAAATTGATCGTGTCAGATCTGGAAAAAGCAATCCAATTATTGCCAACCAGACAAACATATGGTGACAAGGACAAAGGCAGAGCCAGCAAAGGGGCAGCTATCGGTGCTTTGGCAAATGTCAATCTCACGCTTGGGAACTGGCAAAAAGTGGTAGATTTAAGCACTCAGCTGGAAGGCATGGGTTACACTCTGAACGCAGATTACTCAGATAATTTCAACGTTGCGACGGAAAACTCCCAGGAGTCATTATTTGAAGTTCAGTATGCATCCACGGGTGGTTACGATTTCTGGAGCAATGAGAATCAATCGTCCTGGACAAGCACTTTTATGGGACCTCGTGGTGCTAACTTCGTTGCCGGCGGTTGGGGATGGAATCAGCCAACACAAGAGTTTGTGGACAACTATGAGACCGGTGACAAGAGAAAGGATAAAACTATTTTTTATCAGGGTTGCCCCGATTATGATGGCAAAGAATACCAATCAAACTACTCGCTGACTGGATATAATGTAAGAAAATTTCTGGTCCCACTTTCCGCATTCCCATCTTACGATAACAGTCCGCTTAACTTCCCCGTCATGCGCTATTCCGAGGTATTACTGATGAAAGCAGAGGCGCTTAATGAATTAGGACAAACAGCCTTAGCAGCAATTCCACTTAATGCCGTGAGATCAAGAGCCGGTCTTGGCTCAGTCGCCTCCGGATTGTCTCAGTTAGCGTTCCGTGAAAAAGTCCTTCATGAGAGAAGAATGGAATTGGCTTTCGAAGGGCATAGATGGTTCGATTTGATTAGAACAAACAATGGACAATACGGTTTGGACTTCCTGCATTCTATAGGAAAAACCAATGCAACAACCAAACATTTGCTTCTTCCGATTCCACAGATCGAAAGAGACAGAAATCCTAATCTGACACAAAATCCTGGATATTAATCAAAATAAAGATTATTCGAATTATGAAAACAAAATTAAATATAAAACATTGGAGCAAAAAGTTCTTCTGGATTCTTCCGCTTGTCTTACTGGGAGTTATTGCCTGCCGCGAAGAGTTGGGATCTATGGATTACGAAATCAGTGAGTTATCCGTAAAAACATCAGATATCGAAGAATTGCTTCCGGCAATGTATAATTCCAAATTCAATTTTAGCTGGACGCCTGCTAACAATCAAGGAACCAACTCAGCCATCACTTACAAGCTGGAAATTGATAAAAAAGAAAACAATTTCTCCAAATCTCAATCGTACGATATCGGAAAAAATATTTATTCTTACGATATACTGATTGGAGATCTCAATAGTTTATTAATCAACAATTACGGAGCAACTCCAGGTAAAGCCGTTACGATGCAGGCTAAGGTAACAGCAACTTTTGCAGATAACTCGGTTAAGCCGCAAGTTTCAGTAGTCGATTTTATTTTGACGCCGTTCAAGCCATTTACGGAAACATTGTATATTGTAGGTGATGCATCTCCTAATGGCTGGGATATCACAAAGTCTACCGCCCTTACAAAAAATGCGGATAATCCTGCAGAATTTATTTATTACGGACAATTAAAACCTGGGAACTTCAAATTTGCAACCTCCCAGAGTGACTGCTGGTGCCAGGATTTTTACACCAGGGATCCTAATGATGATACAAAGATGACTTATAATTTAGGTGGGAGCGGTGCAGATCTGCAATGGACAGTTGATAATCCGGGCCTTTACAGGGTAACTGTTAATGTGCTGACATTAAGCATAAAAATTGAAAAAATGAACAGTCCTTTATTTAATAATGTTTGGATCGTTGGAGACGCTTCACCGAGCGGCTGGGATGTGGATAATCCGGTAGCTTTTAAGCAGGATCAGGACAATCCTTTTATTTTTACTTTGGAATGTAGCCTGAAAGAAGGACATTTTAAGTTATTAACGGGATCGAAAGGTGACTGGTGCGGAAATTGGTACCGCCCTTTGGTAGATAACCAGGATCTGAATGCAACTGGCGTGGAACAAAATTCCGGCTGTACTGTTGATAATAAATGGAAAGTCAGCTCATCGGCGGCCGGAAGATATTTGATCACACTCAACACTGCCAGTAATACAATTAAGTTTGAGCCTGTAAATGTTTACCTCATAGGTGACGCAACGCCAAACGCATGGAATATGGGAACACTGACTCCAATGACCAAAAATGGCAATATTTACACCTGGACAGGAACTCTTAACGCAGGATCATTTAAATTTACTAAATTCAATACAACGTGGTGTGACGGTACCGAATTAGTGGCAGTGATTCAGGATCAAAGCATTTCTAACACAAATTTTCAGGAAAGAATAAAATGTGCAGGAGGCGATGCTACAGACCTTAAATGGAAAGTAACCGGGACAGGCAATCGTACAATTACGCTAAATTTAGATACTAATACTCTCAATATTCAGTAATTTTTTCTTATCAAAAATCACACGGCAGTATTGCTGTGTGATTTTCAAGATAAATGGCACACCCTTTAGTAAGAGGAAGTGTCGGAGAAATTATTGTCATAAAAAATGAAAAAATTTAAATGAAATGAGAATTAATCAAAAACTTTTTCTTTTTATTGCAGGCTTATTTTTTTCTTCGTTAGTTTTCGCAGGCGAGGTTGTTTCCTTTACAAAAAGAGCCAATGAAGTTGTGTTCAACTGTAAAGATGGCTCAAAATTATCATTAACCATCAATAGCAACTCTGTGGTAAAAGTCTGGTTTGATCACTCGGGCAAATTCTTTCGCCAGAATCCTTCCTTTGCGGTTGTAAACGATAAGCTGGAGAATATGGGTGATATCTCGGTAAACGATGAACCGTCTGCTTATGAGATTTTCACATCGAAGTTGAGAATCAGAGTGAACAAAAACCCGATGCAGCTGCAAATCTTTGACAAATGGCAAAAACTGATTTATAGTGATTATACTGATAAAGGTAATGTTGTCAATGGCAAAGGTATCAAAGCGTATAAAAATCTACGCAATGATGAGCAGTTCTTTGGTTTGGGCGAGAAAACCGGAACCCTGAACAGAAGAGGAAAAAATTATAAAATGTGGAATAGTGATAAGCCTTGCTACAGCACTACAGAAGATCCCATTGCCAAAAGTATTCCTTTTTTTATGAGCAGTTATAATTACGGTATTTTTCTGGATAACACCTACAAAACCGAATTCAAGTTCGGGACAGAATCCGAAGATTATTACTCCTTCGAAGCACCTGATGGTGCATTTGTCTATTATTTCATTTTTGGAAAAGATTATAAGGATATTCAGAAACAATATACCACGCTTACCGGTCAGCCGATTATGCCTCCCAAATGGGCATTGGGTTTTGCACAAAGCCGTGGTCTGTATACCAAAGAAAGTCAAGCATTGGAGATTGCTGCTGAATTCAGGAAACGAAAAATTCCGATTGACATCATTTATCAGGATATCGGATGGACACAGAATCTGCAGGATTTTGAATGGCGAAAAGGCCATTACACCGATCCCAAAGGAATGCTGAAAAAACTGAGATCCACCGGAATCAGGATGATTGTTTCTCAGGATCCTGTAATTTCTAAAAAGGACAATCAACAATATCTCGAAGCAAATAAGCTAGGTTATTTTGTAAAAGATGCCCGCACGGATAAAACCTATGATATGCCCTGGCCGTGGGGCGGAAACTGCGGTGTTGTCGATTTCACGATTCCTGCGGTGGCGGATTGGTGGGGGCAATATCAACAAAAGCCCTTGAACGATGGTGTCAGCGGTTTTTGGACGGATATGGGGGAACCTGCCTGGAGCAATGAAGAAGATACTGACCGGCTGAATATGAAACACCATCTCGGGATGCACAGTGAGATTCATAATGTGTTCGGACTTACCTGGGACAAAGTCGTAAAAGAGCAATTTGACAAAAGAAATCCAAATAAACGCATATTCCAGATGACACGTTCGGCTTATGCAGGCTTGCAGCGTTATACTTTTGGCTGGACAAATGACAGCGGGAACGGTAATGACGTCTTGGACGGGTGGTCACAGATGGAAAATCAGGTCGCCGTGGGAATTTCTGCGGGATTGGGTGGCATTCCCTTTTGGACCACGGATATCTCCGGATATTGTGGAGACATCACTGATTATCCTGCTATGGCTGAGCTTTACACAAGATGGATGCAGTTCGGGGTGTTCTGTCCGCTGAGCCGTGCACACCACGAAGGCGATAATGCTGTAGAGCCCTGGCAATTTGGTGCCGTGGCAGAGAAAAATAGCAGATCCGCAATTGAGTTGAAATATCAGCTGTTTCCATATCTGTACACCTATTCAAGAAAAGCCCACGATACAGGGTTGCCAATTACCAGAGGTTTATTCATGGAATATCCGAAAGATCCTGAAGCTTCTAAAATTGATAATCAGTTTATGTTCGGAGAAGAGATTCTCGTGGCGCCGGTCCTGAGAAAAGGCGAGCGTGTAAAACGGGTTTATTTTCCTGAAGGAGAATGGATCGATTTCAACGATAAAAAAACTGAATATCTCGGTGGGGAAAAACTGCCTTACAAAGCACCGCTGAATACCA
The DNA here is from genome assembly GCF_900142325.1 of Epilithonimonas mollis. Classification (GTDB taxonomy): domain Bacteria; phylum Bacteroidota; class Bacteroidia; order Flavobacteriales; family Weeksellaceae; genus Epilithonimonas; species Epilithonimonas mollis. Next base: position 376,841 of record NZ_FRAM01000003.1, on the reverse strand, counting down.
TTCCGATTTTTGTGAAAAAAGGTTCAATTATACCAATGATGCCTGTGATGCAATACATCCACGAGAAAAAAGACTATCCGGTGACCTTCCATATTTTTCCAAATTATGAAGATGAAAAAGCCAGTTTTACACTGTACGAAGATGAGGGGGAAAATCAGGATTATTTGAAAGATATTTACTCATTGACCAACATTGTATGTACCACTTTATCCCATGCTTATATTATAGAGATAAGACCTCAGGATAAGGGTTTCAACCAATCCGATAATAGAAATTTCATATTAAGCCTTTTAGCTGAAGCCAGACCAAAATCGGTACTGATTGATGGTAAAGACGCTGATTTTGTTCCATTGGAATCTTTCGGTACAGAGAACCACTTACGGGGCAACCAATGGAGCTGGGACGATAAAGGAAATAAAATTCTGGTAAAAACACAGGATTTAAGGAAGAATATTAATATTAAAATCAATAAGAATTAGTAGAATGAAGAAGTTGTTTTTGCTTATAGCATTAAGTTTTGCAAACCTGATTTTTGCACAACGGTTAAAATCGCCTGATGGAAAGTTTATAATGGATTTTTCTGTTCAGGACGGTGGTTATCCCACATATAAACTGATTTATAAAAATAAAGAGGTCATCAAACCCAGCCATTTAGGATTGGAACTGAAATACAAAGACGTGCCTCAAAACGATTCTCAAAATTCATTGTTCAGCAATTTTGAAGTGGCGGGTTTTACAACAGCTACCTTTGATGAAACCTGGAATCCGGTTTGGGGCGAAACCAAAACGATCCGCAACCATTACAACGAGATTTTGATAAGCCTGAAACAAAATGAGACGAACCGTCTGATGGACATCCGTTTCCGTTTGTTCAATGACGGGTTAGGTTTCCGTTACGAGTTTCCGCAGCAAAAAAATCTGGTTTATTTCACGATAAAGGAAGAACGAACGCAGTTCGCAATGACAGGCGACCACACGGCATATTGGATTCCTGGTGATTACGATACACAGGAGTACAACTACACGACCTCAAAATTATCAGAAATCAGAGGCTTGATGTCAAAGTCCTATGAAAAAGGAAATGTTTCCCAGACCTCGTTTTCGCCAACAGGGGTTCAGACATCCCTCATGATGAAAACGCAAGATGGCATTTATATCAATCTGCACGAAGCCGCTTTAATTGATTATTCTTGTATGCATCTTAATCTTGATGACAACAATATGGTATTTGAGTCCTGGTTGACACCCGATTCTCATGGTGATAAAGGCAAAATGCAGGCACCGCGTCACACACCTTGGAGAACAATTATCGTAAGTGATGATGCAAGAAACATTCTCGCTTCCAAAATGACATACAATCTTAATGAGCCAAGTAAAATTACCGACACTTCATGGATCAAACCGACTAAGTATGTAGGTGTCTGGTGGGAAATGATTTCAGGGAAAAGCACTTGGTCATATACCGATGAATTTCCATCGGTACAATTGGGCGCTACCGATTACAGCAGGGCTAAACCTAATGGAAAACATGGTGCAAACAACGCCAACGTAAAAAGATACATTGATTTTGCAGCAACCAATGGCTTCGATGCGGTTTTGGTAGAAGGCTGGAACACCGGCTGGGAAGATTGGTTTGGGAATGACAAAGATTATGTTTTTGATTTTGTGACGCCTTATCCGGATTTCGATATAGCTGCACTTAATGCTTATGCTCATTCCAAAGGAGTAAAATTAATAATGCATCACGAGACTTCTGCTTCAATAAGAAACTACGAGCGTCATATGGACGAAGCCTACAAATTGATGAACAAGTACGGTTATGATGCTGTGAAAAGTGGTTATGTAGGAAGCATTCTACCGCTTGGTGAGACGCATTACAGCCAATGGACGAACAACCATTACCAATATGCAGTAGAAAAAGCCGCAGGTTATAAAATTATGGTGAATGCGCACGAAGCTGTACGTCCAACAGGAATTGCAAGAACTTATCCTAATCTTATCGGAAACGAGTCTGCAAGAGGAACGGAATATCAGGCGTTCGGGAAGGAAAGAAACAATCCAAACCATGTGACGTTATTACCATTCACAAGATTGATTGGCGGCCCAATGGATTACACGCCTGGAATCTTCGAGATGGATGTAACCAATGGCTCTCACGTGAATGCGACGATTGCTAACCAGTTGGCACTGTATGTAACGATGTATAGTCCGCTTCAAATGGCAGCTGATTTTCCAGAGAATTATGAAAAATTCCAGGACGCTTTTCAGTTCATCAAAGATGTTGCAGTGGATTGGGACGACAGTAAATATCTTGAGGCAGAACCAGGACAATATATTACGGTAGCAAGGAAAGCTAAAGGTAGCGACAAATGGTTCGTAGGGAATGTGGCAGGTTACAGACCGTTCATTTCAAAAATCACTTTCGATTTCCTGGACAAAGGAAAACAGTACATTGCAACCATTTACTCCGATGCAAAAGATGCAGATTATCTTCACAATACTCAGGCTTACAGCATCCGTAAAGTCTTGGTAACCAATAAGTCAAAATTAGAGCAATTATCTGTACCTGGCGGCGGTTATGCTATCAGTATTGTACCTGTGAACAATAAGGCTGAGATTAAAGATTTAAAACCATTGTAAGCCTTTTTAATGCTAACAGTAACAGTTCTGTAAAATTTTGTAAGCCATTTTGTGTCTCGATACATTTTGCATCACAAAAAAATTGATGTTACTACGGAACAAATCAGTACCGATTTGAATGAAAGGGATTTTAGAAAATAAATTTATACGATATTTATTAAAAACGGGAGCATCCAAATGCTCCCGTTTTATCATTAAAGTGGATTTTTATTCCTGTTCTCTAATTCCAACAATCGGTATAGCAGCTTTTCAGCGTGCCTTTTTGCATACTTTCTGATTTCTTCTGCTGAATAGCCAGCCGCCAAAGAGGTTCCATGGAAATAAATGGGATCAATGTAATTCATCTGAGAAAATAAAGCTGTCTGCTCAAGGTTTTTACAAAACTCATAAATCCGGAAATGCTGAAACCCCAGAACATTATAACTGCTTTCCGATGAGCCTACCGTAAAGCTTGGAACAAAATTTTTACCTTTCAGTTTGTCACCGTCGGAACCGTATGCAAATTGATATTCGAATACCAAATCAAACCAATGTTTCAGAATTGCCGGCATGTTATACCAGTAAAATGGATATTGAAAAATGATGGTCTGATGTCTTAAAAGTGTTTCCTGTTCTGCTTTTACATCAATTTTGTAATCTGGGTACATTTCGTGGATGTTTCTGATCTCAAGGTCTAAATTACTTTTCAGCAATTCTTCAATGACTGTTTTGTTTGCAACAGACGTTTCATAAGCGGGATGTGCTAAAATGATCAATGCCATACTATAATTATTTTAGTTGCAAAAGTATTTTTAGTAAATTGCATAGACAATAACTATCCAAACAGATAGGTTAAAAAGTATAAAATGAAATACGAATGCATTGGCGACGCTGTAAGGCTAAATAGAAAAACTTATCCCTGTACAGTCAGTCTTACGATGGATCTTGTTGGCGGAAAATGGAAAGCGGTTATTCTTTATCATCTGAAAGATGAGCCGAAAAGATACAATGAACTCCGTAAAGAAATACCGTCAGTTACTGAAATGACCCTGAGTCTGCAGTTGAAACAATTGGAGAGAGACGGCTTGGTGTCAAGAAAGGTCTATGGTAAAAAACCACCAATCAAGGTCATTTACAGTTTGACCGATTTAGGCAGTAGTTTTGTCCCGATTTTAGAATCAATAACCAAATGGGGGAATCAAGTCGTCCGCGAGAAGGGTGAGTTTATCATTGGGAATTAGAATTTCATTTCCTTGCATTGCGGGGATGCCATCTGACTTTATAAGATGTAAAAAAAAATTTTGAAAGGAAATCAAACCAGCTGATTTTTAATTGTTCAAATTCTATAGCATCATAGGGGATGTGGCTTCGATAAAGGGAAACATCTCCAGCTTTGATATTCAGAATATTGTCGCATTAAGGAAAGATAAAACAATCAGTTCTTTATGGATTATCAGAATTTCACCCATTTTTTCAATAACTATTTTGACGTTTTTGCTGAGTTATATTTTTGGGAATAGAAAAGTTAAAACAGAGGGAAGAAATTTAAAATTCGATGGAAAAAGCAGGGCTGATTGATTGTTTTGTTCTCGCCGAGAAAAGTATAACGAGATTTGGAGATATGAATTAATTTTCTCTTTTTTTGCATTTAATTAAAAACTATAATTATTGTTTGGATTCTTTACTTTTTGCGAGTTTATAAGTAAATAAGGTTTTTTTATTTTCAAGATCCCAGGTTGAAAGTTCTTCGGATATTTTGTCTGGATATTTTTTGCCGATATCATGCAGGGCATTTCCAACGGATTTTCTCAGATATTCACTGTCATCAGATCTGTAGTTGCTGATGAGGTCAATGGCTGCTTTAGGATGTTCTTTAAAATAAGGTCTTGATGTCCAGATACGTAATCCTTCGATAACTGCTCTTTTGATATTAGGATTAGGACTGGAGAGCCAGTTTTGTATTTTTGGAAGACTGTTTTCATAGCCCAAAACATTGCAGTAATGATCAAAAGCCTTGGCAAGCATTTCCTGCACCCGCCAGTTCGGATCTTCCGGAATACGGGTTTCGAGAACTTTCATAGCGCGTAGATCCTTTATAGAAAGCTGTCCCAACATGTAAGTGGAAAGCATTCTAACCTGATAACTTTCATCATCCAGAAAACCGACAGCAAGTTCAAAATGATTTTGTGTATGATCTTTTAAAATTGTGTCACCGGCTTCAATAATGTGCTTAAACCCATGTTCAATTGTTTGTATATAATCAATGATTTCTTTCATCATTCTTGTATCAGACCCTCAAATATATGGAGATTATCCAAACCTAAGTGACAATTGAACTACTAATTTAACTTCATATCCTGAAGTTTTATTTCTGCGGGTATTTCTGGATAAGAGCCTGTAAAATAGCCCAAGTTTCCGCATCCAGAATTCCACTGTAATTCGTTGGTCTGAAGTGAAACTGGAATGCTTCCAAGGTCTGTTTTGTCGTCTTGTCCCAAACCCCATTTACTGTTAAGGCATAGCCAAACTGAACCAATTGCTGCTGGATTTTTGATACAAATTCAGGATTGTTGTATTGCAAAGTGATTTCATTGCCTGTAAGTATTTGGTCCAGAAAACTCTGCTTGGTAGCTCCATCATACCACATCCCGATCTGATACTCATCATAAAGCCTTTTCCACGGGAAAAGAGGACCAGGATCCTGTTTTCTCGTCGGTGCAATGTCAGAATGGGCCAGAATGTTTGTTGGAGGAATATTATACCGCATCACGATATCTTTTACCAAAGCCGCCACTTTCTTGAATTGCTCTTCGGGATAAGGATAAAAAACACGGTTGTTCAAAGAATCTGTCGTGTAACCCATATTTACGATTTCTATTCCGATAGATGTATCATTCAGCTGCTGATCTTTTCTCCAGAAACTGACACCAGCATGGTATGCCCTTTTATTTTCATCAACGATCTGATAGATTTCCTTATCCGGAAGCGTACTTACAAGATAATGTGCACTGACTGATTGCTGCGTTAGCGTCGAAATGGATTTTTCATCGTTCAGAACAGTATAATGAAGGATCACATATCGTTGTCGGAAATTCTGTCCTATTGCCGGAAAATAATTTTTAGTAATTTTATATCCAGCAGGATCTGCACTGACAATGGAGCCAAAGCTAATCGTGTTATCATTCTTGGCGATATCTGCAATGTTGACTTTGTAATATTCGCCTTCATCCTCTTTTATCTGGGGTTTTTTAATAGTGACGACAGGTTTTGGCGGATTCGGAATTGCGGATGTTTTATTTTTTACAGTTTTTTGCTGTGAACCACAGGAAATGATTAAGATTCCTAAGGCTGTGAGATATAATGAATTACGCATAGTAGTCAGTGTTTGCAGTTTATTTTGATTCAAAAATATGAAAAAAAATCAATAATTTTTTTTGGTAGATAAGGAAAACTGTTCTATATTTGCACTCGCAATTGAGCAGATAACGATCATAAAAATATTTCTAAAAAGGAGGGTTGCCAGAGTGGTTAATGGAGCAGTTTGCTAAACTGTCGACCCGAAAGGGTCGCAAGGGTTCGAATCCCTTACCCTCCGCATTAGAAAATCTTCGGGGCGTAGCGTAGTCCGGTCATCGCGCCTGGTTTGGGACCAGGAGGTCGCAGGTTCGAATCCTGCCGCCCCGACATTATTCAAAATTCCTTCGGGAATTTTTCTTTTAAAAGCCTTTAGGGTGCGTAGCTCAGCTGGATAGAGCATCTGCCTTCTAAGCAGACGGTCAAAGGTTCGAATCCTTTCGCGCTCACTTAACTCACAATCATTTTGGTTGTGAGTTTTTTTATGCAAAAATTTTTATTCTGATTATGATATTTCTATAGCTGATAAATCGGTAAGATGAATTTTTTGTTTTATTTTCGCTGAAAATTGTTGCAATGTGGAAGTTTATTAAGAAGCTATTTCTGATTCTTGTTTTAGCAAACATACTTTTTATTATTTTCGGGATATTCTTTAATCCGCCTATTACTTTTACACAATTGGGCGGTCTGATAAAATATGGCAAGCTACAGCGGGATTATATCCCGTATGATGAGATGGGGAATAATGTTAAAAAAGCGGTTATTGCATCAGAAGACCAGTTGTTCTATTCTCATAATGGCTTCGATTATAAACAGATCGAAAAAGCCATGAAAAAAAATGATAAAAAGGGCAAAGTTGTAAGAGGGGGAAGTACAATCTCTCAGCAGACGGCAAAAAATATCTTTCTTTGGCAGGGGAGAAGCTGGATCAGAAAAGGACTGGAAGCGATTTATACCTTCATTATAGAAAAAATCTGGGGAAAGGATATTATCCTCGAAAGATACCTGAATTCTATCGAGATGGGACAGGGCGTTTTTGGTGTAGAAGCAGCTTCAAATTATTATTTTAATAAGCCGGCAAAAGATATGACCAAAAGTGAAGCGGCATGGATTGCTGCCGTTTTGCCAAACCCGAAAAAATATGATCCCAAAAATCCAAGCCCTTATCTAAGAAAAAAACACAACTGGATTATGAGACAGATGAACAATATTGTTCTGAAATAATTACTTTTGTAGTAATATGGCGATTAGGTTACTCAGAAAAGACAGTTTTAGCATTGTTCTGAAAAAATACTTCAGCGAGGAGAATGAAACCTTGTCTCTCGAGCCATTGTCCGAAATTATCATGAGCCTGAAAAGAGAAGATCTCGGTGTTTTCACGGCTTATCTCAAAGATAACTCCCATATCAGGGAAAATCTGATGGTCTATATCAGGAATGTTTTTGAAGACCGCTCATTCAATCTTTCTTTGACCGAGGCTGATATTCTTTCTGAAAACGCTTTCTTCCCGGAATTCAAAAAGAGATTGCTGAATAAAGTGCTCCCACCGATAGAAAATGAAAAAACTGTCTGGTATCTTGTAGATAACGTTCTTGTTACGCCCAAAAAAGACCTGGAATTTTTTCAGAATTCACCGGAAGATAAAGTTGATGAACTGTTTCGGCTGTTGAGGATTGACAGATTTATTGATAAAATCCAGGTCAAAAAAGAACTGCTTTTTTCGCTCAATATCCTGGCCTGGCGTGTCATAGGTAATGCGCTGGATGTGGAAGTTATGAAAATGGCGCCTGAATATAAAAATTTTGACAATCCCTTTCTGGCGTTGCAAAATGAACTGGATATACTGAATGCCAACTTCAAAAATGACAAAGACTTTAAACTTTCTTCCTCGGACGAAATATATAAACAGACAAAAGTCTATCTGGAACAATGTCTTGATTTTGTAAATATTGCATTCAAAAATTCTTCAAAATACGGGATTTCCAGCAAAACCAACCAGTCGCTGCTCAAGATCCGTCAGCAGCTTAACAGGATGTCTGATATTATTAAACTATTTGTGATCGATGAAGAGGCGGATTACCTCATCAATTCCAAACAATTGTTTTTCAATATTCTGAAATACAAATCTCATAAAAATAACCTGCGTGATCTGGTCGCAGACAGTACCAGGCTGATGTCGCATCTTATTACCAATCACACGGCAGAAGTCGGGACACACTATATCACTTCGACATTCAAATCCTATATGACGATGTTTTGGAAAGCGTCCGGAGGAGGAGTGATTGTGGGAGCGCTTTGTGTACTGAAAATGCTTTACAGCTATATTCCCGCAAGTGATTTTGCACACGCAATGCTGTTTTCCTTCAACTACGCAATGGGATTTGTGATGATTTATCTGATGCGGTTCACGCTGGCGACAAAACAGCCGGCAATGACCGCAGCAACAATGGCAAAGGTATTGTCAGAAGGTAATAACAGAAGTATATACAGGGAATTTGCACATGTGGTTTCACAATTATTCCGTTCCCAGTTCATCGCATTTGTAGGAAATGTTTTGCTGTCATTTCCTGTTTCACTGGCCATCATCTACGGATTGGAAATTCTTTTTAAACAGAATTTCGCTTTCGAAAAATCCGGCAAGCTGTTGTATGATCTGGATCCGTTTCAGTCCAAAGCTATTTTGCATGCATCTATTGCAGGTGTTTTTCTGTTTATTTCTGGTGTCATTTCAGGAAATATCGGGAATAATTCGGTTTTTTATCAGATTCCGAAAAGAATTGCTAAAAATCCTTTTATCAATTATTTCTTCGGACAGAGAATTGCAATGCAGCTTTCTCTTTACTATTCCAAAAACTGGGCTGGCATAGTTTCCAATTTTTGGTTTGGGGTCTTTCTGGGAGCAACCGCACCGATTGGATTATTCCTGGGTCTGGATCTGGACATCCGTCATATCACTTTTGCAGCAGGTAATTTTGCTCTGGGACTTTATGGTAAAGATTTTGTGGTCACTTCTTACACGTTTTGGATTTCCTTCACCACGGTTTTTATCATTGGCTTTTTTAATTTCATCGTCAGTTTCGGCCTGTCAATGCTATTGGCATTCCGTTCCAGAAAAGTGGAGCTGAATGAGGCGAAGGAGATTTTCAGAGAAATTTTCAGGTATTTTGTTAAAAATCCATTCCGTTTTTTCTTTCCGTTGAGATCAATGCTGGATGAGAAAAGTAAAAAAATGATCCAGGATATTTCTACAAAATCAGAAGGTCATTAATCAGCGATTCATCTTTCAGTACTTCCCGGAATTTTTTCAGGAAAAATGTTTTTCTCATCCGGAAATCATTTTTCAGAAGCGGTGATTTTATCCGTAAAACCAAAACCCTTTCCTTGAGATTGATGGTGTCAATCTCCGAAAAAAGATCATCTGAAAGATAATCCTCAAGAAAATCTCTGATCTCAAAAGCTTTCAGCTTGTCTTCAAAACCATAGATCTTTGCAAAAGAATTCATCAGTTCGGAAGAAAGATATTCGCGTTTTTTTCTGCTCATAATTAAGGTTGTAAAAGTAGAGAATTCAAATACAAAATCAGTATCTTTGCACGCTAAAAGTTTAATATTTAAAATTCAATATTTTTTTAATCTTAAACTAAAAAAACCTTAAACCCGATATATATGAAATGTGGCATCGTAGGTCTTCCGAATGTAGGAAAGTCAACTCTTTTTAATTGTCTTAGCAATGCAAAGGCACAGTCTGCAAACTATCCGTTTTGTACAATCGAGCCCAATCTGGGAACGGTTTCTGTTCCGGATCCGCGACTTTTCGAATTAGAAAAAATCGTAAATCCTGAACGTGTATTGCCTGCAGTCGTAGAGATTGTAGATATCGCCGGTTTGGTAAAAGGCGCAAGTAAAGGAGAAGGTCTTGGGAATCAGTTTTTGGCAAATATCCGCGAATGTGAAGCGATCATCCATGTTTTGAGATGTTTTGATAATGGGAACATTATTCATGTAGAAGGCTCTGTTGACCCGATGAGAGACAAAGAAATTATCGATATTGAGTTGCAGCTGAAAGATTTGGAAACAATAGGAAAAGCGGTTGATAAAGCTAAAAAATTCATCAAATCCGGGAAAAAGGAAGATATCTTAACTTACGAAACTTTACAAAACTTACAGAAATTTGTAGAAGACGGGAAAAATGCCAGAGAGTTTCCGACAGATGATTTTACAAAGTCGATTATCGGAGAAGTTCAGTTATTGACCAACAAGCCTGTGCTTTATGTTTGTAATGTTGATGAAAATTCTATTAAAAACGGAAATGCCTGGATTGGGAAAATCGAAGAAATGGCAAAATCCGAAAATGCTGAAGTTGTTGTTTTAGCCGCTCAGATCGAAGCTGACATCAATGAGCTGGAAACTTTCGAAGAAAGACAGATGTTCCTGGAAGAGCTTGGGCTGGAAGAGCCGGGTGTAAACCGACTGATCAGAAAAGCGTATGATCTTCTGAAATTACAGACCTATTTCACAGCTGGTGTCAAGGAAGTCAGAGCCTGGACCATTGGGCAGGGTTGGACTGCGCCACAGGCAGCTGGAGTTATTCACACAGATTTTGAGAAAGGATTTATCCGTGCAGAAGTTATTAAATATAATGATTATATGACTTATGGCTCCGAAGCTAAAGTAAAAGAAGCCGGGAAACTTTCTGTTGAAGGGAAGGAGTATGTCGTTCAGGATGGTGATATCATGCATTTCAGATTCAATGTTTAAGTAACATTTAAAAAATATTCAGAAACGCTTTCAGAGATGAAGGCGTTTTTTTATTTATTTTAGCCGGAAATTTAAATATAAAATTATATGCTTAAAAAATTACTATTTGCATCTTTATTATTAACGGGCTTGTCCGTATCAGCTCAGATTGTTGTTTTCAAAGAAGATTTTGAAACAGAAACTGGACGGAACTCGTGGACCAATACAGATAGAGACGGCGACGGTGAGAAATGGGAGTTTGATGACAGTTCTATTGATGCTTTCACGGGATATTATGCTACATCATGGTCCTGGTTTTTGGAAGCGTTCACTCCGGATAATACTTTGACAAGTCCGGTAATCTCCTTACCAGACAACTCAGAAAAAAAGTTAAGTCTGAAGTTTGATGTCGGTGCTTTTGATGATGTCGTTTTTCAGGAGCATTATGCGGTTTATGTAATCCCGGCAAATTCTACTTTTACAGGAACGGAAACGCCGGTTTTTGAAGAGACACTGGATGCGGGATATATGGATGAAGCCAAACATGTGACTGTGGATATTTCTGATTTTGCGGGTCAGGATGTTCAGGTTGTCTTCAGACATTATAACTGTACGGATCTTTTGGTTCTGATCATCGATAATATTCAGGTTTTGGAGGATATGAACTTGGCTGTTTCGGATTTTAATGCATCCGAAATCCATGTTTATCCAAATCCTGCTTCAGATATGATCCGGGTAAAAGGAGTAGAAGATTTCAAAAAAATCAGACTGTATGATATGAATGGAAAAATGGTTTTGGAAAATCAGACGCCTGAAGCTGATGTAAGAAAACTCCCTTCCGGTCAGTATATTCTGAATATTCATACCACTTCACAGATTCTATCTAAGAAAATTATTAAAAAATAAGCTTTTCGACTTTATGTTTTAAGTTTATTCAAAATTAAAAATGAAGCCGGACAGTCGTCTGGCTTTTTTTGTTAATAAATATTTAGCAATATCGGTTAAAATAAATTCTCAAAACTTTCAAATTAAATTTCATTTCGTTAAATTTGTGAGTTATCGATTCTTAGCGGTTTCAACGTTTTTAGAAATTCAAAATATATGAGCGAAATTAATCCTGTAAATTATTCCGAAGACAATATCCGTACACTCGACTGGCAGGAGCATATCAGGCTTCGTCCCGGGATGTACATCGGGAAACTGGGCGACGGTTCTTCTGCGGATGACGGGATATATATTCTCCTCAAAGAGATCATCGACAACTCGATTGATGAATTCGTGATGAAAGCCGGAAAACGCATCGAGATCAAAATGGATGAAGGAAAAGTTACGATCCGTGATTTTGGACGTGGAATTCCGTTGGGGAAAGTGGTTGATGCAGTTTCCAAAATGAATACCGGAGGGAAATACGACAGCAAAGCTTTTAAAAAATCGGTTGGTCTGAATGGTGTCGGTACCAAAGCAGTCAATGCCTTATCCGGGTTTTTCCGTGTAAAATCTGTACGGGAAGGCCGAGTGAAAATGGCAGAATTCTCCAGGGGCGTCATCAAAACGGATTATCCGGAAGCCGATTCTTCTGACAGAAACGGCACGGAAATCAGCTTTGTTCCCGATGAAGACATTTTCCTGAATTTCAAATTCCGGAAAGAATATGTGGAAAGGATGCTGCGGAATTATGCTTATCTCAATCCTGGACTGACCATCGTTTTCAATGGTGAAAAATTCTATTCTGAGAACGGATTGAGAGATCTTTTGGAAGAAGAGCTGGAAAGTGACATTCTTTATCCCATCATTCATCTGAAGGATGAAGACATTGAGGTTGCCATAACCCATTCTGACAAATCCCAGACAGAAACTTATTTTTCTTTTGTTAACGGGCAGAACACAACACAGGGCGGAACACACCTGAATGCTTTTCGTGAAGCTTTTGTGAAGACGATAAGAGAATTCTATAATAAAAATTTTGAAGCGGCTGATATACGAAAATCAATTATCGCTGCCGTTTCCGTGAAAGTTATTGAACCTGTTTTTGAATCTCAGACCAAGACAAAATTAGGATCGAATGAGATCGAACCTGGCGGCGTTACTGTCAGAACTTTCATTATCGATTTTCTGAAAAACAAACTGGATAATTTTCTTCACAAAAACCCGGAGGTTGCAGAAGCAATCCTGAGGAAGATCATGATCTCGGAAAGAGAGAGAAAAGAGCTTTCCGGAATCCAGAAACTGGCTCGAGAACGTGCTAAAAAAGTATCGTTGCATAATAAAAAACTGAGGGACTGCAGGCATCATTACAATGATCAGAAAGCTGCAAGAAAATCAGAAACAATGATCTTTATTACGGAAGGTGATTCTGCTTCCGGTTCCATTACAAAGTCCAGAGATGTGGAAACACAAGCTGTTTTTTCTTTGAAAGGAAAACCTCTGAACTGTTATGGGCTCACGAAGAAAGTGGTTTATGAAAATGAAGAATTCAATCTTTTGCAGGCTGCACTCAACATCGAAGAGAGTCTGGAGGATCTGCGTTACAATCATGTCGTGATCGCTACAGATGCGGATGTGGACGGGATGCATATAAGGTTATTGATGATTACTTTTTTCCTTCAGTTTTTTCCTGATCTTATAAAAAACGGACATTTGTATATCCTTCAAACACCACTTTTCCGTGTCAGAAACAAGAAAGAAACAAGATATTGTTACTCAGATGCTGAACGGTTGAAAGCACTAAATGAATTGGGGAAAAATCCGGAAATTACGCGATTCAAAGGATTAGGAGAGATTTCCCCGGACGAGTTCAAACATTTTATTGGAAAGGATATCAGATTAGAACCTGTTGTAGTCGGGAAAGACCAGACGATAGAACAACTTCTGGAATTTTATATGGGGAAAAATACACCGGACAGACAATTGTTCATATTGGACAATCTGGTGGTAGAAGATACCGACATAGATAAAAAAGAGGCGATCCGGGAAGTTGATGTTTAATTTCCCAAAGTAAAAACATAAAATGAGATTAAGTAATAAAAATAACACTCCGGTTATTACTTTTGTTTACACGATAGTAGGAATTATTTTTATCCTGGGTGTAATTGGTTACCTCATGGAGATCAGTAAGTTTGATGTTCTGGGAAACAAAGCCTGGATTTTACTCCTGATTCCGGTATTGCTTCTTATCCCTCTTTATGTCATGGGTAAACCTCTTTTTGAATATGATAGTGACGGAGAAGCACTCAATTTCAGGAATAGCCATATTTTGTATATATTCTCAAAAAAAAATGCAAAAGATGAATTTCCAAAATATAAACTGGTAAAGTTTAATATCATAAATGGCTTTATTTTCAAGAGATTATACATTTATATAACCAGCAAAAAAAACCGCGTGATTATTTTAAAATATGATATTACCTATCTCACCAGAAAACAAATAAAAGATTTGAAATTTTCATTGAATAAAGTGGTAAAAGCCAATTTGGAAATTGGGCACAACGATAATACAGCGTCAGATTAATGGAAGAAAGCACACATCACGAAGAAAGCCTGAAAAAGGTTTCCGGATTATACAAGGACTGGTTTCTGGATTATGCATCTTATGTTATTTTAGATAGAGCAATTCCGTCTATTTTTGACGGATTCAAGCCGGTTCAGCGCAGGATTATGCATTCTATGCGTGAGCTGGAAGACGGTCGCTATAACAAAGTTGCGAATATCGTTGGAAATACGATGAAATACCATCCGCATGGTGATGCTTCCATTACAGATGCGATGGTTCAGATCGGGCAAAAAGAATTACTGATTGATACCCAGGGAAACTGGGGGAATATCTATACCGGCGATTCCGCAGCAGCAGCAAGATATATTGAAGCCAGGCTTACACCGTTTGCTCTGGATGTGGTTTTCAATCCGAAAACTACTCACTGGACCAAGTCCTATGATGGACGGAACAATGAACCGGTTGATCTTCCGGTTAAATTTCCATTGTTGCTCGCCCAAGGTGTCGAAGGAATCGGGGTTGGACTCTCTACCAAGATTATGCCTCATAATTTCAATGAGCTGATTACCGCATCTATTCTTCATCTCAAAGGAAAAAAATTCGAAATATTTCCTGATTTTCTGACTGCCGGGATGTTGGATGTCTCTGCATATAATGATGGAAAAAGAGGCGGAAAAATCCGTGCAAGAGCAAGGATTTCCCAAAAAGACAAGCATACACTAACAATTACTGAACTTCCTTTTTCGAAGAATACCAGCGATTTGATCGACAGTATTCTGAAAGCCAATGAAAGAGGCAAGATTAAAATAAAAAAAATCGAGGACAACACATCGGATGCTGTTGAAATCAATATCCATCTTCACCCCGATGTTTCTCCGGATAAAACCATCGACGCACTTTATGCTTTCACAGATTGTGAAGTTCCGATTTCGCCCAACGCCTGTGTGATTGTTGGTGACAAACCAATGTTTTTATCCGTTTCTGATATCCTGAAACATAACACGGATCATACGGTTTCTCTTCTGAAAAAAGAACTGGAAATCGAACTTCATGAGTTGCAGGAAAGCTGGCATTTTTCTTCCCTTGAAAGGATTTTTATAGAGAACAGAATCTATCACGATATCGAAGAAGTAAAGTCGTGGGATGAGGTCATCAAAACGATTGACGAAGGCCTGAAACCGCATATAAAACATCTGTTGAGAGCTGTTACGGAGGAAGATATTGTAAGGTTGACGGAGATCCGTATCAAAAGGATTTCCCGTTTCGATCTGGATAAGTTCAAAGAAAATATCCTCGCATTGGAAGGGAAGATCGAACAGGTTAAATATCATCTGGAAAATCTGATTACTTATGCTATAGATTATTATACCAATATTCAGAAAAAATACGGAAAAGGGAAAGAAAGAAAAACCGAACTGAGGATTTTTGATACCATTGATGCAACCAAAGTTGCTGTTGCCAATGAAAAATTCTATGTCAACAGAGAAGAAGGCTTTATCGGGACTTCTCTCAAAAAAGACGAATATCTGTTTGACTGCTCGGACATCGACGATATCATTACGTTCCAAAAAGATGGAACCATGAAGGTTGTAAAAGTGGAAGCAAAAACTTTCATCGGCAAGAATATTGAGCATGTTGCAGTTTGGAAAAAGAATGACAAACGCACCGTTTATAATATGATTTACCGCGAGGGACGTGAAGGTCCTTATTACATGAAGCGTTTCTCTGTAACCGGCGTCACGAGAAATACGGATTATAAACTGGCTTCTGACAAAAAAGGATCAGAAATGCTTTATTTCTCTGCGAACCCGAATGGTGAAGCGGAAGTCGTTTCTGTGATTCTGAAACCCAATGCAAGAGTCAGAAAGAATAAAATCGATATCGGATTTTCTGAGCTGGCAATCAAGGGACGTGATTCCAAAGGTAATCTCGTTACCAAATATGCCGTGAAAAAAGTGGATATGAAAGAAGAAGGCGTCTCAACCCTGGCTCCGAGAAAAATATGGTTCGATGATTCTGTAAGACGTCTCAATGCTGATGGACGCGGAACTCTACTCGGGAGCTTCAAAGGTGATGATAAAATATTGACAATCAGTTCTCAGGGGGAAGCCAAATTAGTCTCTTTCGATTTGATGAACCGTTTCGATGATGATTATCTGATTCTGGAAAAATGGAAACCGGAGCAGCCAATTACCTGCATCTATTTTGATGGCGAAAAAGACAAATATTTTGTTAAACGTTTTCTTTTGGAAGCAACAACCAACATCCAGTCATTCTTCGGAAACGAAAATCCAAAATCATTTATAGAATTTGTAACAACAGAATCTGGAGCTATTGCCGAAATTGTTTTTCCGAAGATCAAAGACAAGCAAAAAGACCCGGAAACGGTCGATCTGGATGCATTTATAGTTGTAAAAGGGATCAAGGCTATTGGAAACCAGTTGACAAAAGATAAAGTGAAATCAATCAATATCACTATCCCGGAACCAGAGGAAGTCATAGAAGAGGAACCGGAAATCGAAGAAAGCCCCAATCCGGATCCGGAAGATGACGGCGGTACAATCGGCAGTCTTTTTGATGAAGAGGAAAATTAGAATTAATTAATTTAGAAAAAATGAACATTGTTTTATTAATCATAATCGTTATTACCAGCGTTATCAGTTACATCGGATTCCAGAATCCGGAAGTATTTCAGAAATATAAATTCGAAGTTGGATCCATCCAGAGAAGGAAAGAATACATCAGGCTGATTTCCGCAGGTTTTCTGCATGCAGATTGGCTGCATCTCATCCTGAATATGTACGTTTTATACGCTTTCAGCCCTGTTATTTTGCAGGTTTTCGGTCTTGTTGGGTTTCTTATTATTTATCTCGGATCTATTATTCTGGGTAACCTGTTCTGTCTGTATGTTTACAGAAATGTTCCGTTTTACTCAGCAATAGGCGCGAGCGGAGGTGTTTCGGGACTTATTTTTGCAGCAGTTGCAATTGCGCCGCTACAGATAGAAATTTGGTTTATGCCCGGCTTTGTTTTCGGAACAGTTTATTTTGCTTATTCCGTTTATATGATGCTTAACCCGCGGATGAATGACAATATCGGACATGCTGCACATCTCGGCGGAGCATTCTTCGGCTTGGTTTATGGCGTGGCGATATTTCCGGAGTTTGCTATGCAAAACGCCCTCTACATCGGGATCATGTCCTTGCCGCTGATCTATCTGGCATATCAGGTTTTTATCAATAAAAAAATAGGATAGGTTCAGGAGCGTTAAGCTTTCAGTTTCTTTCACTTTTCTAACCCGCTGTCCACTATATCTTTTTTCCCCAGGCTTGTCCAACGCAAAAAAGGATGCCGCTCCCATCGGGGCTATGTTGAAGATTTGTCTCTCTTTTCACCGGGTTTGAGTTGGGAGAACAATACCAGATTAAGGCAATACCGTACAATCTGAATTGGATTTCAAATTATTTTCTCACAAAGATCATACGGTCATTTCCTGAGATATCCTTCAATAATGCTGCTTCAGAAAAATCATGGAACAATTCTAGGGTTTCTTTTCCCAATTTCTGATTGATTTCTAAAAATACCATTCCTTTTTCTGAAAGATAATGGAGAGAATCATCGGCGATTTTCCTGTAAAAAATCAAAGCATCAGAAGTAGGAGAGAAAAGTGCAATATTCGGCTCGAATCCTTTTACCGAGTCTTCAATTTCAATATTTTCTTCAATTCCAATATATGGCGGATTGCTTATAATGATATCATAAACCTCATCCGGATTTTCATCCAGATAATCTTTTTGAATGAAGTTGATTTCTGCTTTGTGAAAATCTGCATTTCGCCTGGCTATTGCTAAAGCGTTTTCAGAAATATCAATGGCGGATACTTCCGCTTCTGGAAAATACTTTTTCAGGACAATAGGTATAATTCCGCTTCCGGTTCCGATATCAAGAATTTTCAGATGCTGACCCTTGTTGGTTTTTTCCTGAATCTTTCCGATGGCTAATTCCAACAGTTCTTCGGTCTCCGGTCTGGGTATCAGGACATGTTCATTCATAAAGAATTTTATTCCGTAGAAGTCTGTTTCGCCGACGATTTGCTGGAAAGGTTTGCCTGTTTTCAATTCAGAAATTGCTTCTATAAATTTTTTAGAATCAGTGTCGGATAAGACTTTATTAATATTATATCGAGATTCGATTTTATTAAGACCAAGGAAATGAATGCAGAAAATTGAAAACAGTTCTTCAGTTTCAGATTTTGTGTAGACTTCAGACAGTTCATTTTGAAATGCTGTTTTGATATCGGAAATTGTCTTCATCATCTTGTGAAAACCAAATTAGTCTCGGAAGATAATTTCTCATCCAAAAGATAATTTTCATAGTTGAAAGCCTTCAGCTCATCCAGAGTCTGCACATTGTTTTCTGCGCAGAAACGAAGCATCAGTCCTCTTGCATGTTTGGTGTAAACGACGATTGTTTTCAGTTTTCCGTCCGGCTGGATTTGTTTAAAATCAAAATCAATAACCTGGCCTTTTAGTTTTTTACGGTTGAGAACTTTTACATATTCATTACTTGCCAGGTTGATGATGTATTCTCCTTTTTTTGTTTCAGAATTTAAATAATCTGTCAATTTATGAGTCCAGAATTCATAAAGATTTTTATAAGAATTGAATTGGAACGGTCTTCCCATTTCCAGACGATACAACATCACTTTGTCAGAAGGTTTCAAAAGTCCGTACAGCCCGGAAAGGATTCTGTAATTCTTTTCAAGATATTTTACAGCTTTTTCATCCAGTGTTTTAGCATCCAGACCACGATAAACTTCTCCAGTGAAAGCAAACATTGCCGGCGCAGAGTTTTTAGCCGTCGGCCTGGAAGTCCATTTTTGATTGCGTTCCCAGTTTTCGTCTGCCAGTTTTGATGAAATCTCCATTAATTCGGATAAAAATTTGGGTGATTTTTCCTTCAAAAATGAATGAATGAACTCTGAATCCTTAATAAATTTTGGCGTTGTGCTTTTCAGGAATTCAGTAGCGTTTTCTACATTCATCAGTTTGGCTGGTGATGTTATGAATTTCATATTTTAGTTTTTGCTTAGTATTGGTTCTGTAAGGTCAGATGTTTATTTGATTTTACAAAATACCTTTTCCCTGACGTATAACTTCAGGTTCGCCTGAAGTCAGATCCACAATGGTGGAAGCTGTATTGTCACCATAACCCGAATCGATCACGATGTCCACAAGTTTATCATATTTTTCAGCGATCAATTCGGGATCGGTAGAATACTCCAGGATTTCATCATCATCGTGGATGGAAGTGGAAACGATTGGATGTCCCAATTTTTCGACGATCATTTGTGGAACAATGTGATCAGGAACCCGTATGCCAACGGTTTTGTGGCCTTTATAAGCGGTCGGAAGATTCCTGTTCGCTTCCAGAATAAAGGTGAATGCGCCAGGCAAATGTGTTTTCAGGAACCGAAAAGTAGAGGTTTCTATCGGCTTTGTGAATTCTGAAAGATGACTCAGATCATTACAGATAATGGAGAATTTTTGTTTATCCATTTTGATTCCTTTTATCTGAGCGAGTCTTTCCATCGCTTTGTAATTATAGATGTCACAGCCAATCGTGTAGATCGTATCCGAAGGATAGATGATGACACCACCGTTTTGAAGAACTTTTACGGCTTCGTCTATTAAATTCTCTTGCGGATTCTGCTGATATATTTTTAAGATTTTTGCCATAATCAAAGGTAAGAATTAAAAATAAAAAAAGAGAATCAAATTTTGATTCTCTTAATTAGTTGCGAGGACACGACTCGAACGTGCGACCTCCGGGTTATGAGCCCGACGAGCTACCTACTGCTCTACCTCGCGATATTGTTCTGCAAATATACGGCAATTTATTTACAAGTCAAGTATTATCTTAATTATTTTTAAAAATAGCTCTTAATGCGAAGTTTTTGCTTTGAAAATCAATGATTTAAAATTTTTAACTTCTTTTAACTAAGAAAATAGTTGTATGAATAAAAATTAATCCTACATTTGTATTACTAAGTTTTTAGTGATATAAGATTGATTGTTTTAAAGTAAAAGAAAATGAATAAGTTAACGAAGGCAGAAGAACAGGTGATGCAATACCTTTGGCAGATAGAGAAAGGATTCTTGAAAGATATACTGGAATTGTTCCCTGAGCCGAAACCGCATACCAATACAATTTCTACGATTCTTAAAATACTGATGGAAAAAGGCTTTGTCAGCCACAAGACTTTCGGAAGACAACATGAGTATTTTCCACTTATCAGTAAAGAAAATTACAGCGGAAAATCTATCAGAAGCCTGGTTAAAAACTACTTCGAAGGTTCCTATACCAATGCAGTTTCATTTTTGGTAGAGGAAAATGAAATCAGCGTGAAAGATCTGGAACTTCTTTTAAATGAACTTAAAAATAAGGAATAATGGAATCAGCTTTACTTTATCTCAGCAAGATGATGATCTGCTCTGCAGTGATGTTTGCTTATTATCTTTTATTTCTTAAAGATAAAACGTTCCATCATTATAACCGGTTTTACCTTTTGCTTTCAGTAGTAATAAGTCTTGTTCTGCCATCGGTAAAAATTTCTTATTTTACAATAGAAACCAATAGGAATGTGTACCTCCTTCTCAGTAAATTAAATCAAAATCAACCTCAAACAACAAGCCATGATGTCACTATTTATTCGGTTTTTTATACAATTATTGGAGTGGTTTCAGTCGCTCTTTTAATAAAATTGATCATCGGAATTTTAAAAATCAACTCGATAAAAAAACAGTTCCCGAATGAAACTATCGAAGGAATCAGATTTTATCAGACGAACCTTAATAATGCACCGTTCTCATTCTTTAGAAACCTGTTCTGGAAAAAATCGATAGAGATCAATTCGCCCGTCGGACAGCAGATTCTGAAGCACGAAATGGTTCATATAGAACAAAAACACAGCTGGGACAAACTCCTGATGCAGATTTCGAAATCTGTGTTCTGGTTCAATCCTGTCTTTTATTTTATCAACAAAGAAATCAATCTTATTCACGAATACTTGGCGGACAAGAAAGCAGTGAAAAAATCGGACACAAAAGCATTTGCGCAGATGCTTCTGGAGAGTCATTTCTCGGGTTCGGTATTGCCTGTTACCAGTCCTTTTTTATCATCTAACCTCAAAAAAAGATTAACAATGATCACAAAAAACAAGACCAAGTACAGCTATGCACGCAAACTTTTTGCGCTACCGATTTTATTTTTTATGGTGTTCGCTTATATGGTGAATGCTAAAAATAAGGAAATCAAAGAGACGAATAAAGCAATAGAAATCGCTGTTCAGGAACTGAAAACAGATACGCTCCAGCCAAAACAGGCAGCATTTGACAGCCTTGCAGCTGACCACCAGAGACAAACAAAATTGTATTCTCAGGCTTTGCAGGAGGATCATCTGAAGATGTCTGCAATCAGTAAAAAAATGTCAGAAAAAAACAAAGAACTGTCTGCTCTGAAAAAGGCTAAAAAAGAAGAATCGCCGGAGTATGAAGCGGTGGAGAGAGAGATGGAACAATTAGCTTCTCAGATGGACGGAATCGTGAGCTCTGATAACTACAGGAATAATCTGAAAGCTCTGCAGGAACATTCGGAAGCGATCAGTAAAATGTACGATTCGCAGGAATTCAAAAAAAGAATTGCTGATGCGGAAAAAAGTGCCAAAGATGCTGAAGCAATGGTTAATTCGACAGAATTCAAGAAAAGAATTGCAAATGCTGAGAAAAAGGCAAAAATTGCTGAACGAATGATCGCTTCTCCGAAATTTCAGAAAAATCTGAAAAATGCAGAGGAACAGGCTGAGAAAATGCAGATCAAAATTAATTCTCCGGAATTCCAGAAAAAAATTCAGGATGCTCAGAAAAATGCGCAGGATGCGCTCATGAAAATCAATTCTCCTGAATTCAAAATGCACATCGAAATGGCTCAGAAATTTTCTAAGGAGGATTTTTCAAAAATCTATTCTGAGGCAGATTTTCAAAAGATGATCAAGGATCATTATGGAAAAGATGCCTTCACGGACGGTACTGTTATTTATGGTTTTGATGCTGCTGATTTTCCTGATTTCAAGGACGTTACAAAAAGCTTTAATTACAGTTTTTCAGATGATATGTTCTACAACAGTGCAAAAGCAAAATTGACACCTAAAGAATTAAGAAAGCTTGAGAAAAAAAGAAAAGAGCTGAAGGAAAAGCAAAAAGAATTACAGGAGCAGCAGAAAAAGCTTCAGGATAAACAACAGCAGTTGAATAAAGAAATGCGCGAAAATGCTTCATTTAAAATTAGTTTTAATCCGAAGGGTATCGAACCGAAAGTGGTAGTTTTGGATGAGGCTATTAGCTATTCTAATATTCCGAGACTGAAATCTATAAAGGCTGATAAAATTAAAATTTCTGACGTCTCTGTGACCAATAAAGATTTGGTTTATTACATCAATGGAAAATTGTCCAAGGCATCAGATTACGAAAAAATAAATCCAAACAGTATTGCCTCAGTAAACGTTTTCAAAACAAACGGAACAGGCAAAATTGAAATTATCACCAAATAAATATTTTATTTTCATTACACTTAGCCGGTTCGCCGGCTTTTATTTTATAATTATGAGATATATAACTATAGTTTTTGTTCTTTTCAATGTTTTGATGTTCGGTCAGAACAAGAGATTTATTTATGAATACAGATTCATCCCAGATTCAACTAATTTAGAAGATGTTAAAACTGAAATGATGTTTCTGGATACCAATAGCCAAGGCTCAAAATATTACAGCTACACGGTTTTCAATTCAGATTCCCTGATGAAAGCTGACCTGGAACAGCAGTTGAAAGCAACAGGTTCCATCAATGTAAAATCTGATATGAGAAAAGGTGATGTTCGGTATTCTGTCACCAAAACTTATCCTGATTATAAGATCAATCTTCACAGGAAGCTTTCTATGGATGCTTATAATATTTCGGATGACCGGAAGATCAACTGGAAAATATCATCGGAAAAAGAAAAAATAGGATCATGGAATGCTCAGAAAGCAGAAGCCGATTTTGCAGGAAGGCACTGGACGGCTTGGTTTTCAACAGAAATTCCGATTCAGGACGGTCCGTATAAATTTCACGGTTTGCCTGGTCTGATCGTAAAAATCGAAGATAAAACCGGTTCTCACAAGATGGAACTGCGAGGTGTCAGAACTATCAGTTCGGAACTTGATATCAATGTTTTTGAAGCTAAGGAAATTGCTGTCAGTACGAAACAATTTCAAAAGGTGATGACAGAATATGAAAGAGATCCGACTAAAGGTATCAGGCAAATGCAAATGGGCGGTGCAACAATCATCATGACAGGAAAAGACGGTGACTCAGCTAAATTTGCAAAGGAACAGGAAGAGCGTCTGAAGAACCAGATCAGGAAAAATAATAACGGAATAGAGTTGAATATTTTGAAATAAAAACTAAAATCACGATGAAACAGGTATTTTTACTGAGTCTCCTTTTGATCTCGTTTTTTTGTCTTTTCGCAGGATCAAAGGGATTATTATGATTATACTTCCAGACGGATTCTACGGATATTGAAACCATAAAATCCGAATTAATGGTTTTGGACGTCGGTAAAAAAGGTTCTAAATATTATAGTGAATACGTTTCGAAATGACTGTTGAAATAAAAAATCGCCACTGAAAAGTGGCGATTTGATTTTATCATTAAGACTTTTTCTCTTTTAAAAGATCTCGGATCTGGATCAGGAGTTCTTCCTGAGTTGGTCCCGCTGGAGCGGCTTCTGCTTTTGGTTCTTCTTTCTTGAGTCTGTTTATCCCTTTGATCATCAGGAACAAAGCGAAGGCAATCACTGTAAACGAAATAGCAGCAGAAAGAAAGTTTCCATATTTTATAGCAGTTCCCGGAACCACGAGTTGTGAAAGATCTTCTGCATTGATGGCTTTAAGAGCCGGATTCAGGATTGCCGGAGTGATAATGTCTTCTACCATAGAAGTAACAATTTTCCCAAATGCGCCACCGATGATAACACCCACTGCCAGATCAATCACATTTCCTTTAACAGCAAAATCTTTAAATTCTTTGAAAAATCCCATAGTTGTATTTTTTTAGTTATATAACAAAAATAGAATTTTTTTATTTAAAACCTTTTATTATTTCATTTTTCATAAAAGTTTTTATTATTAAATTTGATTTGAAATAATAATTGTAAAAATGAAGATTCTAACCGCATCACAGATAAAATCCTGCGATATCACCACGATTGAACAGGGGATTTCTTCAATTAATCTGATGGAAAAAGCGTCCGGATGTTGTGGGAGGTGGATTGAAGAACATTTTAATGTAACGGATAAATTTCTGATATTTTGTGGAACCGGGAATAATGGCGGAGATGGATTTGCAATAGCGAGAATGCTCTATGAGAAAGGATTTGATGTAGAAGTTTACATTGATCAGGAAAATCTGAATTTCTCCAATGATGCAGAAATTAATTTCAGAAAAATAAAGCAAATTGGTGGAATTGGTATTCATGATTTTAATGATTTCCTAAATATAAATAGAGAAAAAACCGTCATTATTGATGCGCTTTTCGGGTATGGCCTGAACAGGAAACTCTCCGGGAAAAATAAAACGGTTGTAGAAAAATTGAATTCTATCAAAGTTGTTAAAGTTTCAGTCGATATTCCGAGCGGTTTGTATGCTGATAAACTACCGGATGGCGATTCAGTAGTTATCAAGGCAGATTTTACATTGACGTTCCAACTCTACAAACGAAGTTTTTTCCATCCCGAAACAGGGAAGTTTTGCGGTAAAATCACAGTTTTGGATATTGATCTGGATAAGGAATTTATTGAAAATGCAGAAACCGATTATTTCGTTATTGACGAAGATCTGATAAAGAATAACTACCGGCCAAGAGAAGATTTCAGCCACAAAGGGACTTTTGGCAAAAGCATTTTGGTTGGCGGGAGTTATGGTAAGATCGGTGCTGTTCTGATGACAGCATTATCAGCACTAAGAACCGGCAGTGGGCTTACTTTTACAATGGCACCGGATTGTGGCTGTCAGATTATCCAGAGTCAGATTCCGGAAGCGATGTTCATCGGTTGTGGGGATAAGTATGTTGAGCGAATCGAAATTCAGGAAAAGGCTGTCTATGGCATCGGGCCAGGTCTTGGTAAAGATAAAAAAACACAAAATGCTTTATTTGGTTTTTTAAAATATTATGACGAGCCAGTTGTTTTGGATGCTGATGCGCTCAACATTTTAGCACAAAAAAATTGGCTTGATCTTATTCCGAAAAATTCTGTAATTACACCGCATCCTCTGGAATTCGAGCGGTTGTTTGGAAAAACAAATGATTCATTTGAAAGAATAGAACTGGCAAAAACCAAAGCGAGAGAACTTGATATTTTCATCGTTCTTAAAGATCATCATACTGCAGTTATCACACCGGATCAAAAAGTTTTTTATAATATTACAGGCAATTCCGGAATGGCAAAAGGCGGAAGTGGCGATGCCCTGACCGGGATTCTGACTTCTCTCATTTCCCAAAAATATGACATTGAAAATGCCTGTATCTTCGCCGTTTGGCTGCATGGAAAAGCAGGTGATTTTGCCGCTGAAAAATTTTCCAAAGAAGCGATGTTGCCAACCGATCTGATACATGAGATCGGCGAGGTTTTCAAATACCTGGTAAGCTGAGAAGTAAAGCTTTATTTTAATTTTGATTTCAGCATATACAAAACGCCGACTTCCGTTTCCGACAGATTTTCGTTCTTTTTCAGAAGTCTCTTGATTTCTTTCTGAAAATAATGGATGGTTTGTCCGTTTTTGTAATGTTCAAAAATTCTCGGGTCTATATAAGAATCTCTTGCGACAGAAGGCGTATTTCCTAATTTTTCCGACACAGCCACAATTGCATTGCGGATGCGTTTTTTAAGTTCTTTCTGCTGTTGCGCTTCACAGATTCCCAGTTCATCCAGGATGCCGGCGGCGATCATGGTTCCGGCCCAGGTTCGGAAGTCTTTAGCCGAAAACTCTTCGCCCATTATTTCTTTGATATAATGATTCAGATCCTGGCTTTCCACAGTTATCAGCTCTCCGGTCTCACTATAGTATTTAAAAAGCCTGTAGCCTGGCAATTCTTCCAGTTCGGAAATCACTTTTGATAGTTTGGAGTTCACAACATGCTTTTCCTGAAATTTTCCTGATTTGCCTTTATAAGAAAAAATCATTTCATCACCATCAATGGTTAGGTGTTTCTTGCGGATTGTTGTAAGACCATAGCTTTTGTTTTGCTGTGTATATTTGGGACTTCCAGGCCGGAAATATGCCGAGTCCAGCAATCTTACCATTGCTGCCATTACTTTTTCACGGGACATTTTTTTCTTACGTAGATGCTGTCCTGTAACACGTCTCATATGTTCCAGATTTTCCGCAAAATGAAGAATTCTGTCAAATTTGTCTGCATCTTTTTTTGCACGGAATTTTGGGTTGTAGATGTATTGTTTCCTCCCTTTCTGGTCTCTTCCGACCGCCAGGATTTTTGAACGTTTATTGGTCGTGATTTCTACATCTGTCCAGGCGGGAGGAATGACCAGTGATTTAACATATTCTATTTTTTCTTTATCTTTTATTTTCTCTTTATTGGTTGTTGTATAGAAAAAATTCTTACCGGAAGACTGTCTCAGGAGTTTCATATTTTCTTGATTTGATAGTGTACCCTTAACAAGAAAAATGCCGATTTTAAAAATTGTTCATAGCTTTATTTTAAATGTTTTTATGATTTTATTAACAATGATAAACAAGGCTTTTTGAACGAAAATCTCTATTTTAGCAAAAATTTTTTTGATGCCAAAGACCGTTGACGACTTTAATAAAAGCAGATTGAGATCCAGTAACATCACTGTAGTTATCAGTATTTCGCTGGTTTTGTTCCTTGTAGGATTATTCGGGTTGATATTGATCAACGCTCAGAAGTATTCTGACTATATCAAGGAGCAGCTGGTAGTAGAAGTTTATTTTGATCAGTATCTGGATCCCAGAGATTCTGCAAAAACGCTGAAGTTCCAGGAAGAGACTTTCACAAAAATAAAACAACAGAATTATGTTAAACAAGCTAAATATATTTCTAAACAGGAAGCTTCTGTTCTCGCAAAAAAGCAATTAGGAATCGATTCCGATGCGCTTTTTGAAGAAGATATTTTCCCGGCATCTGTAGAAGTGACGCTGAAACCGGAGTTTGTGGATCCTGCTAAAATTGATGGTGTAGTCAAGCAGCTGAAAGCTATTGATGGTGTCAATGATGTGGTGAATGATAACCAGCTCACCATCGATGTTTATAATAATCTGAACCGGATACTGACCTGGATTTTTGCATTCTCGGTTTTATTCCTGATTGTAGCGATTGTTCTCATCAACAATTCCATCAGGCTGAAGATTTTTTCCAAGCGATTCATTATCAAAACAATGCAGTTGGTTGGTGCCAAAAGAAGATTCATTCTGATGCCGTTCATCAAGGAAGCTTTGATTCTAGGACTGATTGGCGCTTTTATAGGGATCGTAGCTTTGGGCGGAATCTGGTATTACTTTACAAGCGAGATCGGGACGCCATTTGTGCAGGACACAAATCAATATGTCTTATTGTTGGTGATAATTTTGTTTGTTGGTGTTTTTATAACGATCGCAAGTACTATCTTTGCAACCTGGAGATTCTTACGAAGTAACGTAGATGATCTTTATTATTCATAACGATGGCTAAAAAAATAAAAAATAAATATTCCGCAGATCAGATAGGGACAGCCGAAAATGTTGAGAAAAAAACCTTCTATTTTGGCAGCAGCAACATCAGATTGATGCTTGTCGGTTTGGGGCTTATTTTATTAGGGTTTATACTGATGATGGGTGCAGATGCAAATACAACTCCCGAAGGTAAATTTGATCCCAATTACTGGAATGAGGATATCTTTTCTTTCAGAAGAATCAGAATAGCGCCATTTCTTGTAATAGCGGGATTTGTAGTTCAGGTTGTTGCGATATTGAAGAGAAACAAATAATTAATTTAAAATTTCAAAATATAAGCTTTGTCAGAGTTACGAACTTTGACAAAGTTTTTTTTAAATAAATAAGGAAGATTATGGATTTGATCAAAGCTATAATAATTGCTATCATCGAAGGACTGACGGAATATCTGCCAATATCGTCCACCGCACACATGGGTTTTGCCGCAAGTCTTATGGGCATGGAAGAGACCGAATTTCTTAAAATGTTTCAGGTTTCCATCCAGTTTGGGGCGATTCTTTCCGTTGTTGTAGCCTATTGGAAAAAGTTCTTTGACTTCAGTAATCTCAAATTTTATTATAAGTTAGCTTTCGCTGTAATTCCGGCATTGATCCTGGGGTTTTTTCTGGATGACCTGATTGAATCCGTCTTGGGCAATCAGATAGCGATTTCTACTGTTTTGGTTTTGGGAGGCGTTGTTTTGTTATTTGCGGACAGTTGGTTCAAAAATCCGGTTATACATGACGAGAAAGAGATTACGATCAAAAAAGCGGTGACAATAGGTTTCTGGCAATGTCTTGCAATGATGCCAGGAACAAGCAGAAGTGCTGCTTCCATCATTGGTGGGATGACGCAAGGCCTGTCCAGAAAAGCAGCCGCCGAGTTTTCGTTTTTTCTGGCAGTTCCAACAATGCTTGCGGTTACTGTTTATTCTGTTTTTGTAAAAACATGGGGGAAAGAAACCCCGAATCCACAAAAAGGATATGAAATGATAATGGCTTCTAATGAGCATATTCTGGTTTTTCTTATTGGAAATATTGTTGCTTTTGTAGTTGCTTGGATTGCTATTAAATCCTTTATAGCATTATTAAATAAATACGGTTTCAGACCTTGGGGTTGGTATCGTATTTTTGTTGGGGTTGCGCTTTTGATTTATTTTTATTTCTTCAAGTAATGAAAAAAAACCTTTTAATTATATTTTGCTTATTATTTTTGACTTCTTGTTCGCCACTTTACACATTGTTTATACAAAATAATAGCGATAACCCAATTAAAGTTTATGTTGAGTTAAAGAATGAAAAATATACAGAAAACTTCAAAAAAGTAATTGAAAAAAGAAATCTCTATAATTTTAAAGCATCAAGTAATATCAATGAATTCGAAATTGATTCAATAAGGTGCTATTTACAAGCAAATAAATTTTCTGAAAAGAAGTATGATTTCAAATCTAATCTTAATTATAATTTTACATTAGATCCTAGATTATTAACTGTAATTGATCCTAATAATAGTATCTCCATTTATCCTTTTGAAAAAATATATTATATTCAAGATGGCAAGAAATGTTTTATAATTCCAGAAACAGTAAATCAGGAATGTAATTATAAAACTACTAAGAAAGAAAAACTTAAAAAAGATAATTCGGTAAAAGAATATGCCAGTTTTATTGAAATAGGAAACCAAAAATGACAGCAGAAGAATTACAATCCGGACACATATTTCTCTTGGACAAACCTTTGGATTGGACCAGTTTTCAGGCGGTCAATAAGCTAAAGTATAAGCTTAAAAGAGAATTTAAAGAACTTCCGAAAAAATTCAAAATCGGCCACGCTGGAACTTTGGACCCTAGAGCAACTGGGTTACTCATAGTCTGTACAGGAAAATTCACAAAGAAGATTCCAGAGATTCAGGATGCGCCAAAAGAATATTGGACAGAAATTAAAATTGGTGTCCAGACTGAATCCTACGATACTGAAAAACCTGAAATTTTAAAAGCCGACTATTCTCACATTTCAGAAGATCACATTCATCAGGTTTTAGAAAAATTCATTGGGGAAATTGATCAGAAGCCGCCTGTTTTTTCTGCTATCAAAATCGACGGAAACCGGGCTTATGATCTGGCAAGAAAAGGAAAAGAAATAGAGATGAAGTCCAGAAAGACCACCATTCATTACATTAAAGATATTGTAATTAGGCTGCCTTTCGTTTCCTTTACAGTCGGGTGCAGCAAAGGAACTTATATCAGAAGCCTGGCGCACGATATTGGACAGCAACTGGAAGTAGGGGCTTATCTGACACAACTTAGAAGGACAAAAATAGGAGATTATTCTATCGCTCATGCAAAAGCTGAATATCTGCAAAATGAATTTAGTTTTGCAGAAAATTAATATTAGTAAAATTGGAAAAAATAAGAATAAACAAATACCTTTCGGAAATCGGATATTGTTCCAGAAGAGCTGCTGATAAACTTCTGGAGGAGGGAAGTATCACCATCAACGGAAAAATTCCGGAATTGGGAACCAAGGTTTCTGACGAAGATGAAATCCTTGTAAACGGGAAGTCAATTAAAAAAACGGAGGAAGAATTTGTCTATATCGCTTTTAACAAACCTGTCGGGATTGTGTGCACAACGGACACAAAACGCGAGAAAAATAATATCATAGATTACATTAGCCATCCGAAGCGTATTTTCCCTATTGGGAGGCTTGATAAACCAAGCGAAGGCCTTATTCTGCTGACTTCAGACGGCGATATTGTCAATAAAATATTAAGAGCCAGAAATAATCACGAGAAAGAATATCTGGTTCGTGTAGATAAACCGATCACCGAAAAATTTTTGGAGAAAATGAGAAATGGTGTCCCTATATTGGATACGGTTACCAAAAAATGTGAAGTGGAGAAAATCGACACCATGAATTTCCGGATTGTACTGACACAAGGTCTCAACCGCCAGATCCGAAGAATGTGCGAACATCTTGGTTATGAAGTGAAGAAATTAAAGCGCATCAGGATTATGAACGTCAAACTCGATTTGCCTGTCGGGAAATGGCGGGATCTGTCTGCTGAGGAAATGTCGCAGCTGAGTGGCCTTCTTTCCGATTCCAGCAAGACATTCGATTAGTTTTTGTCATTAATAATGTAAAGCTTCATTTTTTCTTCATACTCCGGTTTAAGTTTTAAGAATTTGAGAATCTTTTTGTTATCAGGATTTGAGATGCGATAAAAAATGATCCGGTCTGCAGAGTATCGGAAATAAGGGTGGGTTTTCAGCCAGTCTTCAGGCGCGTTGGCAAGCGTGTATTTGGCGACATTAGAATTGTCGAGTTTTGCAGCGTAAATTAACTTCTCAGCAAGCGCTCTGTCGACTTCATAAGTTTCGAGCAGTTGATTTTTATTGATGAAACCACCGAGTTTCTTTCTGAAAGCTAAAATTCCGGCTGAATCTTTTTCAGAAAATCCAAATTCCTGTAATTGTCTGAAGGTGATCTGATTCAGATTAATTTTTGAAAAATCAGTTTTTTCTGCGACTGTGATTTTTTCTTCGGTTTGTTTGAGCTGGTCAGAAACTGAGAGCTTGATCCAGGGTTTCATTTCCTCAAATTTTTCCGGAGAAATCATATAGCATTTTTGAATATCTTCCAAAGATTTGAAAGAGCCTCGGAGTATTTTGTCCCGATATTTCAAAATCGAAATAGCTTGTTTTTCCGAAAATCCCAAATCCTGCCATTGTTGTTGATTCAACTCATTGGGGTCAAAATAATGACTGATCTTCACAGCTTCTTTTTCTCTCTTCTTCTCGGATTTGCCTGCCAGATTTTCCGGTGTTTTTTCTGGTAAAATAATATAAGGCGACATCTGCAAAAACTGTTCATCATTAATCATAAAGCATTCTTTCAGCTTTTCTTTGCTGATGAAACTTCCGCCGAGATAATTTTTATATTTCAGGATCGCACCAGCTTGTTTCTCAGAAAATCCCAAATTTTCCCAATCTTTTTGAGTATACAAATCCGGGTTAAATTTCCCTTTGATATTGAGCTTTTTCTTTTCGTAAGGTTTATAATTAAAGTGATTATTTTTAAAATCTGAATTGTTTTCCGGAAGCAAAATATATTTTTCCAATGACTTGTATTTTTCCGGAGAAACGGCATAGCACTTTTTGAACTGTGCTTTGGATTTAAAATTTCCACCAACTATTTCCTTGTATTTGAGAATCGTTTTAATTTGCTTTTCTGTGAAACCAAGATTCTTCCATTGGCTTTCGTCCAGGTCATTCGGATCGAAATCAGTCAGGATAAGAGGTTTGTCGGATTTTGAAATAAATTGAATATCAGGAATTTGTGGCTTTTGTCTGCTCTTATAAAATGAAAAAGACAATTGTAAGGCGATAATGAGAATCCCGAAAATGGCCAGGCTGTAAAATTGCCTTTTCCGGATCTGGAAAGCTAATTTAGGTTTCATGTTGTGTTTTTAGTAAAATTAAAAAATAAAACGAATTACTTTCGAAAAAAAATAAAAAAATAAACGACTGAATTAGTCGTTTAATGAATTTTTTAATTTGATGAGCTCGGCTTTCACAAACTCCAGCCGATCGATAAGGGTGATCGTTTCTGATATTTTGGAATTGGTGGTCAATGCGACCCTTGCGCCGTCCAGCGTATAACCTTTTTCCTTTACCAGATGATAAATTATCTTTAGATTTTTAATGTCTTCCGGCGTAAAGTACCGATTCCCTTTCTTGTTTTTTTTGGGTTTGATAATGGGGAATTCCTGCTCCCAGTAACGGATGAGAGACGTATTCACATCAAAAGCCTTGGCAACTTCGCCGATAGAGTAATAGAGCTTGTCCGGAAGATTAAGTTTCATTGATTAAAATCGAATTTCCAAAGATAATTATTTTTAATTCTTTTTTACAAATTGTACCTTGCAACTTTATAATTTGAAGAATGAAAAAGTATTTGAGTTTTTGGATAACAGGATTACTGCTGTTCCTGATTAATTGTAATGTTCAGAGTAAGCATAATGAATTATTTATCGGTAAGCCAAAATTGATCTCGGATCAGTTCACATTTACGGAAGGTCCTGCTTCTGACAAGGAAGGGAATGTCTATTTCACAGACCAGCCGAATGATAAAATCTATTTCTGGAACTGGAAAACTGATAAAGTCGAATTGTTTCTTGACAAAACAGGAAGAGCCAACGGCACTTATTTCGATAAAAATGATAATCTGATTACCTGCTCTGATGACAATGGCGAAATCTGGAAAATCTCAAAAGATAAAAAGATAGAAGTTTTGTCGAGAGGTTTCGAAGGTAAAAGATTGAATGGTCCTAATGACATTTGGATTGATAAATCTGGCGGAATGTACTTCACAGACCCGCTTTACAAAAGGGATTACTGGAAATATTTCAAAGAAGAAATCAAAGATAAAAATCTCTATTATAGAAATCAGAATGGCAAAATTACGAAGCTTGAAACTTTTGTTCAGCCAAACGGAATTATCGGTTCCGAAAAACTCAAAAAGCTTTATGTTTCCGATATCGATGCAGGAAAAACTTATGTTTACAACATTTTGGGCGAAGGAAAATTATCAGAAAAGAAATTATTCTGCGAAATGGGTTCGGACGGAATGACTCTGGACAAGCAGGGAAATCTCTACCTCACAGGAAAAGGAGTGACGATTTTCAACAGTAAAGGTGAAAAACTAACCAATATTCCGGTTGATGAAGACTGGACTTCCAACGTGACTTTCGGTGGGGAAAATAAATCAACTTTATTTATAACAGCGTCGCATTCTGTCTATACTTTAAAAATGAATGTTTCTGGAATCGAATAAATTCCATCAACAGACAACCATCAACTATCAACTCGATTTAATAAGCGATTTCTATTTTTACCTTTTTACCTTTCAGCTTTTCGTTGGTCAATTGTTTGAGCAATTCTATGGTTTTTTTTCGGTTGACAGCAACGTAAGAAGTCGTGTCTTTTACTTCGATTAAACCAATGTCTTCTTTCCCAAGGCCACCTTTTTTAATCAGATAGCCAACAATATCAACCTTGTTGACTTTGTCTTTTTTTCCTGCACTGATATAGATTGTCTGATTAGGTGTTCTTTCCGGAACTCGATTACTTTCAGAAACATTTTCTTCCGGTATATTGCTTTTGATGAAAGGAAAATTTTCGTCTTCGGTCATTATCAGATAGCCAAAACCTTTCGCATTCATTCTAGCTGTTCGGCCATTTCTGTGAATAAAAGCGTCTTCTTTCGGCGGTAATTGATAATGTACAATCGATTCAACCTCAGGAATATCCAAACCTCGCGAAGCCAGATCTGTCGTAATCAAAATTCTGGCAGAATCGTTTCTGAATTTCAGAAGTGCACGTTCCCTCTCGTCCTGTTCCATTCCGCCGTGGAAAGTTTCCCGCTGGATTCCTTTTTCTCTTAATAATTCAGAAATTCTGTCCACTGCATCTCTGTGATTACAGAAAATCAAGGTTCTTTTATTCCCGATTTTACAGATGAGTTGAAAAAGTGTGTTTAGTTTTTCCTCTGGTGTTGTCATCACTTTTTTCAGCTGAATATTCGGTTTTGACTCGTTTTCTTTGAGGAAATTGATTTTCTTTTCGTTGCTGAGTTCTACAAACTTCGGAATATTGTCCATCACAGTTGCAGAAGTCAAAATACGTTGCGAAAGTTTATTAAGCGAACCGATGATATATTCCATATCTTCTTGGAAGCCTAATTCCAGGGCTTTGTCAAACTCATCCAAAACCAAAGTCTTAATGGTTTCCGGATTGAAATTTTCATTTTTAAGATGATAGGCAATTCTTCCCGGCGTCCCAATTAAAACTGCTGGCGCCTCGATTAGGTTATTGATTTCTATCTTTTTATCGTGTCCGCCATAAGCTACAGAAACTTTGAGATCTGTTCCCATCGATTTGAAAACCTGCTCGATTTGCAAAGCCAGTTCTCTCGCCGGAACAAGAATCAAAGCCTGAATGCCTTTCACATCCGGTTTTAAATTTCTGAGAACGGGAAATAAGAATGCCAAAGTTTTTCCGGAACCTGTTGGCGAAAGAAGAACGATGTCGGTTTCGTTTTCAGAAGCATTGTATGTGGATTTCTGCATCTGATTCATGTCCTGAATATGCAGTTTTTCGAAGATTGGTTGTAATTCCATTCTGCAAAGGTAATTATTTTTGGCTCGTTCAAGTTCTTAGATTAGCTTTGATTACTGCATTATCAATAGCGCCGATAGAAACGGTTATCCTACAGCAAGCGAAAGAAAAGCTTTGACGCGAGGAGTAATAGGGGAAGCAGGAACAGCTTCTGATTAAAATTGAATAAAGGAATTGTTCAACAAAGTCCAACAGCTCCTAAGTATTGTATTGTTCTGGTTTGATTTTCAGTGTGTTATATTTAAATTGAATTTGTTGTCCATTTCAAATAATATGCCTATTTTTGCACCACTTTTGTGAACGTACTTTAGGCGGAGTAAAACATTAACAATTAACATCTTCCATATTTTTCAGGAGTCACAGCAAAGCCAAAGTCTGAATAAATTAGGAATACAAATTTTATTAGAAAATGTCAAAAGAGACAAATTCAGCAGAGGTTCTTTTGAACCAAAACGTAGCACCAGAACAATTTGATTGGGAATCTTTCGAATCAGGACTTAATGCAGAAGACAGAAGCGAGAAGAAAGAATTGGAAGAGATCTATAATGGTTCTTTGAACGACCTTACGGATAACGATGTTATCACTGGTAAAGTTGTTAGATTAACTGACAAAGAAGCAATCGTAGATATCAACTTCAAATCAGAAGGTGTTATTTCTCTTAACGAATTCCGTTACAACCAAGGCCTGAAAGTAGGTGATGAAGTTGAAGTAATGGTAGACAGAAGAGAAGACAAAACAGGTCAGTTACAGTTATCTCACAAAAAAGCAAGAACGCTTAAAGCTTGGGATAGAGTAAATGAGCTACACGAAACAGGAGAAATCGTAAACGGTTTTGTGAAATCAAGAACTAAAGGTGGTATGATCGTAGACGTACACGGCATCGAAGCATTCTTACCAGGTTCTCAGATTGACGTTAAGCCAATTAAAGATTACGATCAGTTCGTAGGTAAGACTATGGAGTTCAAAGTTGTGAAAATCAACCCTGAGTTCAAAAACGTAGTGGTATCTCACAAAGCATTGATCGAAGCAGATATCGAAGGTCAGAAAAAAGAAATCATCGCACAGCTTGAAAAAGGTCAGGTTCTTGAAGGTACTGTTAAGAACATTACTTCTTACGGTGTATTCGTAGATCTTGGAGGTGTTGACGGATTGATCCACATTACAGATCTTTCTTGGTCTAGAGTAAACCATCCATCTGAAATCCTTGAAGACGGACAGACTGTGAAAGTGGTTATCCTTGACTTTGATGATGAGAAAACAAGAATCCAGTTGGGTATGAAGCAATTGGAAGCTCACCCTTGGGATGCGCTTTCTGCTGACTTAAAAGTTGGAGATAAAGTAAAAGGAAAAGTAGTAGTTCTTGCTGACTATGGTGCTTTCGTAGAGATCGCTCCAGGTGTAGAAGGATTAATCCACGTTTCTGAAATGTCTTGGTCTACTCACTTGAGAAGTGCCGGAGATTTTGTAAAAGTTGGTGATGAAGTAGAAGCAGAAGTTCTTACTCTTGATAGAGAAGACAGGAAAATCTCTTTGGGTATCAAGCAATTGAACAAAGATCCTTGGGAAAATATCGAAGCTAAGTATCCTGTAGGTTCTCAACACGTTGGAACTGTAAGAAACTTTACAAACTTCGGTGTTTTCGTAGAATTAGAAGAAGGTATCGACGGTTTGATCTACATCTCAGATCTTTCCTGGACTAAGAAAATCAAGCATCCATCAGAATTCTGCAACGTTGGTGATAAACTGGATGTTGTAGTTCTTGAACTGGATACTCAGGCAAGAAGATTGTCTTTGGGTCACAAACAATTGACAGAGAATCCTTGGGATAAATTCGAAACTAAATATGCTGAAGGAACTGTACATACAGGAACCGCAGTAGAAGTTCACGATAAAGGGGCTTCTGTACAGTTCGAAGATGCTGAGGTTGAAGCATTCTGCCCATCAAGATTATTGGAGAAAGAAGATGGATCCAAAATCAAGAAAGGAGAAACTGCTGAGTTCAAAGTTATCGAGTTCAACAAAGAATTCAAAAGAGTAGTAGTATCTCATACAGGTATCTTCAGAGATGAGGAGAAAAAGAATGTAAGAGATAATTCTAACAGATCAGGAAACGTAGCTTCTTCTTCCAACAACGAAGAAAGATCTACTCTTGGAGATATCGATGCATTAGCAGAACTTAAAAAGAAAATGGAAGGCGGTAAATAATCCCAGTTTCATTTCATATATCTAGCCACCTTTTTATTGAGGTGGCTTTTTTAAACCTAATAACTTATAAAATTGACAATATGAAAAAAGCTTTATCTCTTTTTGCCATGATTATGGGACTGTATCTGTCTGCTCAGATTAATGTCAATCAGGGTTTCGAAACATCTTCTTATGCAGGGTTTTCTTATACATCTTTTTACAGGAGTAGCGTGGTTTCTCCTTGCACAGGCTCTTATGGTGCAACCAGAAATTTCTGGTCCGGCGGCACTACGGGTACAATTTCTTATGTCACCACAGCATCAAACGGTGGGAAACTTGATGTTTCTTTCAAATATAAAGTCTATGTCTACGGCCAGAATACTGTGAATGGAAATCTTAAAATCTATTACTCTGTCGATGGAGGTAATAATTTTGTCCTTTATGATACTATTAACCTTAATTCCACCCTGTCTTGTAACACTTGGGCTACATCTTTTCCACAAGGATTTATACCTACTTCTGATTTTAGGTTCAGAATAGAAGGTAATTATATTAGTGGAGACTATAATGTTATTATTGATGATATCGTGATGTCTCAGAGTAATGTTTTGGCAGTTTCCGACATGGATAAGAAAAGTAATAGTGTTTATCCTAATCCTTTTATGAATATGGTATTCTTAAATAATCCGGAAAATGTAAATAATGTTTTGATTACAGACCTATCAGGAAGAATGATTAAAACTACCAGTAATGTTTCCAAAGAATTGAAACTTAATGATCTGAAAGCAGGTATCTATCTAATCACTATAAATTATAAGGATGGCAAAACCGAAACTACTAAAATTGTAAAAAAACAGTAATAGTTGCTTTTTGCTTGTATGATAATGAAAACATCTCAAATATTTGAGATGTTTTTTTATTGCTGGTGTGCATTTATTTTATTTTTAATAATTTAGTGAAAATTTTTAAATCTAAATTAATTATTTATGAAGAACAGAAAACTACCAATTCTTGTTGCTGTTTTTTCCTTGCTCACTGTCAATTCTGTTTTTGCACAACAACACAAAAATGTTGTCGAAAATTATCTGAGATCGAATCTGGCTATTGGAAAAAATGCTGCTAACACAGACTTTATTATCTCATCAGAAGATCCTTCGGAATCTCTGAAGGCTACAGTGGTGAAAATACAACAGACCTATAATGGGATTCCGGTATTCGGAAACTCATCCACACTTTTAATAAGAGATAATAATGTCCTTAACTTCACTGGTGATTTCAGCTCCAGAACGGCAAAATTATCCGGAACTTCCCAAGCTCAGGACGCATCAAAAATTTTTATCAAAGTTGTTGAAAATCTTAAACTTTCAGATGCACAGTCTTATAAACAATCTTTGACAAAAGGCGAAATAAAGGAACCTGCTCTTGTGTATTATGATAATGGATCGGAACTTGTGCTTTCCTATGAAATGGAGTTCTATGAGCAGAAGTCCAGCAATCTGTGGCACATCATTGCAGATGCAAAAACGGGAACAATTTATAGCAAAGATAACCTGACGCTTTCATGCAACTTTGCAGACGGAACTTTCGGAAGAACACATGAACACAATCATAATTCCGCAAATATTCCTGACAAAACAATTGGAGCGCCAACTACACCATTTCTGGTCAATAATGCATCTTACAATGTTTATCCATTTCCTATAGAAGCACCAACTTTTGGCAATAGAAGCATTGTTACCAATCCATGGGATCTTAGTGCATCTTCGCTGGGCTGGCAAAATGACAATGCTACAGAGTATAACATCACCAGAGGAAACAACGTATACGCTTATACCGATGAGAACAGTACCAACGCAATAGGTTTATCTGCTGATGGAGGCAACTCTCACATATTTGATTTCCCGCTGAATACTGCAAATGGTCTGGACAGCTATAAAGATGCTTCTATCACCAATTTGTTTTATGTGAATAACAGGGTTCATGATGTTCTTTATAAATTCGGCTTCACCGAAACTTCTAAAAATTTCCAGGCTTATAATTTT
Organism: Epilithonimonas mollis; assembly: GCF_900142325.1. Lineage (GTDB taxonomy): Bacteria > Bacteroidota > Bacteroidia > Flavobacteriales > Weeksellaceae > Epilithonimonas > Epilithonimonas mollis. The sequence goes on along the minus strand of NZ_FRAM01000003.1, from coordinate 337,411 downwards.
GGAAAAGGTGGCGGACAGAACGATTATGTTTTGGCTGAGGCAAGAGATGGAGCAGGGGTAGCTGATCTATCATTGAATTATTATAACAATGCCAATTTTTCTACGCCTTCCGATGGTACAAGACCAAGGATGCAGATGTACATCTGGTTGGGAGCGCAGCCTTATTTTTCATATAACGCTCCGTCCGGTCTTGCAGGAACTTCAATTCCTTCAGTTGGTTTAGGATATTTCGGACCGCCTTTATGGAAAAAGTCTGTCACTGGAGATGTAGCAATTTCTCCGATTTTGGATGCGTGTACTGCACTTCCGACAGGTTCTCTGACAGGTAAAATTGGAATTGCACAAAGAGGAAACTGTAACTTCATTGTAAAAGTAAAAAATCTGGAAGATGCAGGTGCTATTGCAGGCATTATCTATAACTCTCCAAATGCAGAAACCAATCCTGGAGAAGCAATCAGCAATATGTCCGGAGACGGAACTACACCAATCAATATTCCTTCTGTTTTTCTTCCACAGTCCAGGGGAGAAGCTATCACTAACTTGATCAACGGCAGTCAGAATGTTAATGTCACGCTGAGCATTCCTGTAAAAGACGGCAGTCTGGATAATGGAATCATCAGCCACGAGTATGGGCACGGATTATCCACAAGACTTACAGGAACATCTGTAAGCTGTCTTAGCTCTAGCGCAGATAAAGAACAAATGGGTGAAGGATGGTCAGATTTTCTGGCATTGATGTTAACCATGAAATCCACAGACAATGCTTCTGTTCCGAGAGGCATCGGAACTTTTGCATCGGGTGAACCAACAACAGGTGTTGGCATCCGTCCCGCAAAATATTCTCCGGATCCTGCGATCAACGGATTTACTTATGGAGATACCAATGGTATGGAATACACCAATGCCAACGGAGCTCTTGTTCCGGATGTTCACTCGATCGGGTTTGTCTGGGCGACTATTCTTTGGGATCTCCATTGGAAATATGTTGAAAAATATGGTTTCAATAATGATATTACCGCAGACCCTAACTCCGGCTCGGCCAGGGTTTTCCAGGCTGTTGTTGATGGGCTTAAACTGCAAGGCTGTTACCCGACTTTCATCATGGGAAGAGATGCTATCATTGCTGCTGATCAGGCGTCGACAGGCGGTTCTAATAAATGTACAATCTGGAATGTCTTTGCTAAGAGAGGTGTGGGTGTGAACGCAAATGCCGGCTCTAAAACAAATATCAATGATCAGGTAGAAGATTTCACTGTTCCTGCAGAGTGTGCTTTGGCAACTAATGAAGTGACATCCGTAAAAGGATTCAGCATCTATCCTAACCCTGCCAAAAATGAAGTTTTCCTTAATTTCAAAAATACCATTCTGGGGAAAGTTAATGTAGAGATTTATGACGCATCTGGAAAATTAGTTTCTCAGCAACAGATTGATCCTTCTTCAAAAGAAGCTGTCAATACTCAAAAGCTTGCGAATGGTGTATACGTTGTAAAAGCTTCAGGAATTGGGCTAAACTATAGTTCAAAATTGATTATTAATAAATAATATTTATCTGATAATTTAAAATTTGCCCTCCGGAATATTTCTGGAGGGTATTTTTTTTAGTAAGTCTTATATTTTAATCAAATAAATCCGATATGATTTTCAAGATATTTATTAATCTATTATGTTTGTATTAGCGATTCATTTGAGTAAACTAAATTATCATTCTTCCTACACATCATACATTATGAAAAAAATTACATTTCTATTTCTCATAGTCATTTCGTTTTTCGGAAATGGACAAACAGTAACAGAGCCAAAAAATAACCCTGAAAACTGGTCGCAGTCTTATGAACCTTTCAGGATTGTCGGTAATCTGTACTATGTCGGAACTAATGACCTGGCATCTTATCTTGTTGTTACGAATAAAGGAAGCATCCTTATCAATACAGGATTAGCAGATTCTTATCCGCAAATCAAAGCTAATATTGAGAAATTAGGTTTCAAATTTAAAGACATCAAAATCCTCACTTTGACTCAGGCTCATTTTGATCATATGGGCGCAATGGCAGACATCAAAAAAGAAACCGGTGCAAAACTTTATGTTGATCAGGAAGAGCTGGCAGAAATAAAATCCGGAGGAAAATCTGACTACGAATTAGGAAAATATGGTGTGACGTTTAAACCGCTTACGCCTGATTTTCTTTTGAAAAATAATGACAAAATCAAGTTAGGAAATACAACTTTGACTTTGCTTCATCATCCCGGACATACGAAAGGTTCTTGCAGTTTCCTCTTCGAAACCAAGGACAAAGACAGGACTTACAAAGTATTGATTGCCAATATGCCGTCCATTATCATCGATCACAAATTTTCTGATGTTCATGCTTACCCCGATATGCAAAAAGATTATGCATTTACTTTCGATGCGATGAAAAAACTGGATTTTGATGTTTGGGTCGCTTCACACGCCAGCCAATTCGATTTGCATGAGAAACGTAAACCGGGAGACGCTTACAGTCCGAAATTGTTTATGGACAAAGAAAATTATTTCAAATATCTGAAGGAATTGGAAGATGATTATTTTGAAAAATTGAGACAGGAATCAAAATAAAATATTTTTTCAGTCGTTTTTAAATTAAAAAGAATGAGGAATAAATTTCTGCTATGTAACATCATTTTTATTTTATGCCTAATTATTCTTTTTCTGAATGACCATTTTTTGAAATTACAATTTCACAATTGGTTTACAGGAAAACTTTCTGATATTGCGGGAATTATTTTACTTCCTTTTTTATTGACTTTTCTCGTCCCAAAACTTCAGCAGAATTCTGTTTATTTCACAGCCTTATTTTTCATTTTATGGAAATCTTCCTATTCCGGAAAATTGATTGAAATTTATAATTCAGTTTCGCCGATTTCTATTCATCGAGCTGTTGATTATACGGATTTGTTTGTGATGATCTTTCTAGTTGTTCCATATTATTTCATTAAAAATCAAGAACAATTATTAAAATTTGAAATCAGAAAAACCTCACCTGTATTTATTTTAATTCCGTGTCTGCTTATTCTGATGTCAACTTCGCCACCAAGATATTACCATTATAATCCAAATCGTGGAAATATTTCGTTTAGTAGTAATTTTGTTTTTTTGGTTGAAGGGAAGAATAAAGACGAGGTAATTTCAGAATTCAGTAAAAGAAATATCTCAGTTCACAAAGATACAGCCTATATCATTAATGAACATTATTATCAGCTTTTAAACGGAAAAATGATTGAAAAGAATCTTAAATCTGAAACTGAAATATATAAAATTAATCAGGACTCATTGAAACAGGAGATTTTTAAAACGGTTGCTTCAAGTGATAATTATATTATAGACTCTCTGCAATTTGGAGATGAAAAAGTGAAAAATGTTCGTTTTTGGATGTTCGATGTCACAAATCCTAAAAAAGAAGTTTCAGCAGAAATTCACTTAAGATATTTGACAACGGACAAAAATTTATCTCAAGGTTCTGTTCAAAGAAAATTGAAAAGGTTTTATAAAGAAGCCATAAAAGAAGAATTTAAATTTTGATTCCAATGCAAATCCATCACATCGCTATCATTTGTTCTAATTACGAAGTTTCCAAAAAATTCTATACAGAAGTCTTAGGGCTCAACATTATTCGTGAAGTTTATCGTGAAGAGAGGCAATCTTACAAACTGGATTTAGCGATCGGAGATCATTACGTCATCGAATTATTTTCGTTTCCGGATCCTCCAAAACGTTCGTCAAGGCCGGAAAGTTGCGGACTTCGCCATTTGGCTTTTTCTGTGGATAATGTCGAGAAAAAAAGAAAGGAATTAATCCAAAAAGGCTTAAGTTGCGAAGAAATCAGAATCGATGAATTCACGGACAAAAAATTCTTTTTTACCTCAGATCCAGATGATTTGCCATTGGAGTTTTATGAAAATTAGATGGATCATCAATGTGCATAACCAGTCAGGAAACTCACAATCATAATCGTCAGAACGATCATAGAAATAATAACGTAGGTGTAATCTTTTTCTTTCAGATAACCAATGAGTGCGAAAATAATTCTAACCAGTGGTGTAAAGATCAAAAGCAAAATACCCAATTGAATAATCGCCATACCTTCTCCTTTACCAAGAGAATCCCAGAAGCTACCCCATACTTTTTCCGAAGAATCTCCCATCTCCAGAAGGTTGTATTTTTTTGGCATTCTGAATCCTTCCGTAAAAAGTTTTATAAATCCGATCAAAGATGTGATGACAGAGAGAATAACGCCTAATCTCAGCAAATTTCCCACAGAACGGTTGAGGTCGACATCTGTAAATTGTTTTGTTCTCATTAATGGAAATTTTTGGCAACACCGTTATACATCATATAAATCGAAAGCAGGGTAATCACAATGGCGAAAAATACCTTCAGCTTTTTTGTCTTGGACACCATCAACGTTTTCGAGCCAATAAAACTTCCTACGACAACGCCAATAAGAACTGGTGCTGCGATGACAGGAATAATTTGACCTCTCTGGAAATAGATCAATGCGCCTGCAACGGCTGTTACCCCGATCATGAAGTTACTTGTTGTTGTAGAAACCTTGAAAGGCAGTTTCATCATGTTGTCCATGGCGAGAACCTTCAGAGCACCGGATCCGATCCCTAAAAGACCAGACATTGCACCTGCAAATACCATCATGAAAAATCCGGGAATGCTGTTTCTTGCCGCATAACTTTTGATGCCGTCTTTGTCCGGAAAAGTGCCGTAGAGTTTAAGTTTGTGTTCCAGGCTGCCTTTTATTAATTCTTCCTGATGATCGGGTTTTCCTCTCAGATTCAGCAACACTGTAAGGATCAGGATACTTGCGAAAATAATCCCGATGGTATTCGGATTCAGAAACCCCGAAACCAAAGCACCAACAACTGCACCCATTGTGGTTGCAATTTCCAGAAACATCCCGATCCGCATATTGGTGAAGCCTTCTTTGACAAAGGCAACAGCTGCGCCTGAAGATGTTCCGATGACGGAAACCAGCGATGCACCAATCGCATAATGCATCGGCACGCCAAAACCAAGTGTAAGAAGGGGGATAATGATGACACCGCCACCCAAGCCTGTGAGAGAACCCATCAATCCGGCAGCTATAGCTCCAATAAATAGAATTATGATTTCAGACATATCGCAAATATAAAATTATTGTGTTTTATAGCCAATTTTATGTTTAAAAAGCTGGATTAATTAACTATTTTTGTGAAACGTTTTCTTAGAATGAAATTATTCTACGTCATTTTAGGCGCTACACCAAAACACAGAAACATCGAACAGCACGATGTTTTCTTCGGAATTGCAGAAGATCTTGAAAGTCTGATCCCACAAATGAAAGCTTTTTGGAAAGATGAAAAAATCCATATCGATTGCTATCACGAAGTTAGATTTGCAGATGGTTTTGAAGTGAAAATTATGGAAAGAAGTTCTGTTGTAAGTAATGATAAACTGTTTTTCGTCAATCTTGGCGGTTACAAACCTGGATATTTTGAAGAGTTTCATGAACAGCATCTTTTAGTCGGGCAATCTCTAAGCGATGTCATCAAAAAAGCGAAGCAGACTACTTTTTATAAAACAATGGGTTTTGCCAATGCTGCGAGTCATATTGACGACAAGCACGGTGTCGATATTGATGATATTTATAATGTCAATGATCTGTTGTCAGAAAATACCAAAAATCAATATTCAATCATCCTTGAAAAATCAGATTCCGAAAATCAGGAAAATGTATTGAAAATAGGTTATCTCAAAATCAAATAATAATGAAAATTACATCTTTAATTCTGATTCTTATTTCTTCACTTCTGTTCGCTCAGAAGACTGAAGAACAATTGGTTAAACTGACAGTCAATCAGTTGTTTATTGGAATGAGAAATTCTGATTCGCTCCTTATAAAACAATCGTTTTCTAAAAATGCCGTTTTGCAGACTATCACTAAAAATGGAGAAGTCAAAAATGAAAGCATCAATGATTTTGCGGTCAGTATTTCCAAAGCTGATAAACAAAGTATGGAAGAAAGAATCAGTTTTTCGAATATCCTGATTGATGGCAATCTTGCTTCTGTCTGGACGCCGTATGAATTTTATTATAAAGGTCAGTTCTCGCATTGTGGCGTCAATTCCTTCCAATTGGTAAAATCGAATGATGCGTGGAAAATCCAGTACATCATCGATACAAGAAGGAAAGATAATTGTAAAAAGTAATAAATCTAAAAATAAAAGAAAGTAAAAAATGAAAATCGGAATTTTAGGAGGAGGACAACTCGGAAGGATGTTCATTCAGGAAGCACTGAAATATGACGACGAATTCTATGTGCTGGATCCGAATCCGGAATGTTCCTGCGCCCATATTTCTCATTTCACAAGAGGGGATTTTAATGATTATGATACCGTTCTGGAATTTGGAAGAGATAAAGATGTGGTAACGATTGAGATTGAACATGTGAATGCAGATGCATTGGAAGAGCTGGAACATCAAGGCATAAAAGTAGTCCCGAATTCTAAAATCATCAAAACAATCCAGCAGAAGATTCTTCAGAAACAATTCTACGAAGAAAACGGGATTCCTTCTCCGGAATTTGAAATTATGGACGGAAGCGAAGAAGAGATCAAAATCCAGCTACCCTTTGTTCAAAAGCTCAATACTGGCGGCTACGATGGGAAAGGCGTACAATTGATCCGGACAACTCAGGACTGGAGAAACCTCTGGACTCAGGAATCGGTTCTGGAAAATCTTGTTGATATTGATAAAGAATTATCAGTTATTGTTGCCAGGAACGAAAATGGAGAAACCAAAGCGTTTCCGGTAACAGAAATGGTGGCCGACCCAAAGCTGAATCTTCTCGATTTTAATATCTGTCCGGCTGATATCTCTTCTGAAACTCAGGATCAGATTGATCTTATAGCCAGTCAATTTATCAGAAGTGCAGATTCTCCCGGACTTTTCGCTATCGAATTGTTCCTTGATAAAAACGGAAAAGTATGGGTGAATGAAACGGCACCGCGACTTCATAACTCCGGCCATCAGTCACAGGAAGGCAATGCCAATTCACAGTTTGAACAGTTTTACAGGGTGGTAAAGAATCTGCCTTTGGCCGATACTGATAATTTCGGATTTTCAGGCATGCTGAATCTTGTTGGTGAAGAAAGCTACTCGGGAAAAGTGAAGTATGAAGGGTTGAAAGATGTTCTGAAACTGCCAAAAACCTATGTCCACCTTTATGGAAAAACCGAAACCAAACCCGGACGGAAAATGGGACACATCAATGTTATGGCAGATTCGAGAGAAGAACTCATGAAAAAACTGATCCACATCAAATCTTTAGTAAGGGTTATAGCATAAAAAAACGGTCAGAAATACTGGCCGTTTTGCGTTAGTAAGTTTATTTTGCTTTGGCTTTTTCCAAAGCATTGTTATAAGCATCTTTTGCATCTCCGGCTGCTTTTTTTGTAGCCGTTTTCGCGTCTTCAGTCGTTTTGTTGATGGCTTCTTTTGTATCTTTTGCAGCATCTTTCATGTCCTGCTTGGCATTTTCTGCAGCGACTTTAGTTTTGTCAACAGCATTGTCGACACCTTCTTTCACATCCTGGGCAGCATTTCCCATAGCCGATTTTGCATTATCCCAAGCCATATTAGCATCTGCTAATGCTTTTCTGGCAGCGGCCTCTGCTTCTTTATCACCTTTTTTGATAGCAGCGTCCAGGTCGGCCTGCGCTTTGTCTACTGCAGTTTTGGCATCGGTTTCCGATAAGGTGGAAGTTTCTGTAGTCACTACTGCGAGAGTATCTTTGTTATCGTCAGTAACTACTGTTTTCTCCTGCTTCTTACAGGATGCTGTGAATAGTAATGCAGCTGCGGAAGCTGTAATAAGAATTTTTTTCATAGTAAAATATTTAATTTATAAGTGTGATTGATTTTCACAATATCTACTTATCAATTTGATTGCCATAATTATGATAAATAAATTATTTTCTTCTGAATCTCCTTTTCAGCATCCCGGGTTTATAATTGATGATAAAAACCCCGCTGATGATGCAGGCTGTAGCAATGATGAATTTTGTCGAAATCGTTTCTCCCAGGATCAGCCAGCTGAGGAAAATACTGATAATTGTATTCACATAAGAAAGAATCGAAACCTGTGTAGGAAGTAATGTTTTCAAAAGATAATGATATGAGAAGAACGCCAGCACAGAACCGAAAACAGCCAGGTAAACGATGGCCGAGATACTTTTGACAGACCAGGTGGAAACATCAATAGCATCCGAAAAAGAAAAAGCAAAGATCAGCTGAATGATCCCGGCAAATGCAAACTGGTAAAAGAGATTCAGAAAAAGGTTATGGTTTTCTACCTGCAGCTTTTTCGTATAGATCGTTCCCAGTCCCCAACTCATCAAGGCAATAATCAGAATCAATAATCCCAGCCTGTAGTCCGGATTCATAAGGTCATCGATACCATCCCAGAAAATAAAAATCACACCGAAAAAACCCATCAGCAGACCACCCAGGGTGCGATAGGTGAATTTTTCCATCCCGATTGCCATACTTGCAATGAAGATGAAAACCGGTGACAGCGCACTGATCAGCGACGTGAGGCTGCTGGTGAGGTTTTCTTCAGCAACCGTGGTCAGCCCGTTTGCACCGATCAGCATCAAAGTGGAAAGTGTGATCTGAATTCTCAAATTTTTCCATCCGATCCACTTCAGATTATTGGAATAGAGCAGGATAGGAAGCAGAACTAACGAAGCCAGAAGCTGGCGGAAGCCTGCGACAAACCAGGGCGGAACGGTCTCTACGCCGATCTTGATGCCAAGAAATGTTGTTCCCCAGACTATGGCAACGATGCAGATGGCAATTATTGTTTTTGAACTCAAAGCTTATTTATTGAAAAAATTACAGCCAAAGGTATTCCAAAAAGTCCGATTCTGCGCATAAATTTTTATCTTTGAAACTGAAAAATGAAACTGAAAAAGATTGGCAGTTGGCTGTCCGATCTGTATAATCTGGCTTTAATTTTAGAAGTAAAAATCTAAATCTGAAATCTAAAATCCAATTAAAATGGTAGGAATAATAATGGGCAGTCAAAGCGATTTGCCAATAATGCAACAAGCGGCTGATTTTCTCAAATCTCTGGGAATTCCTTATGAATTGACGGTTGTTTCTGCACACAGAACACCGGAACGTATGTTTGATTATGCCAAGACAGCAAAAGAAAGAGATCTGAAAGTCATTATAGCAGGAGCTGGCGGAGCAGCGCATCTTCCGGGCATGGTCGCCAGCTGTACCACGTTGCCTGTGATTGGTGTACCGATCCTGTCCAGCAATTCCATCGATGGTTGGGACTCTGTTTTGTCGATTCTGCAGATGCCTTCCGGGATTCCTGTTGCGACCGTTGCGCTGAATGGCGCTGCCAATGCCGGCATCCTTGCAGCCAAAATCATCGGATGTTCCGATTCCGGTGTGTCTCAGAAACTGGAACTTTACCAGAACTCACTGAAGGATAAAGTCCTGGGAACCGTCGATGATATCAAAAAAATGCATCCCAATCAGTTTGATAAATAGATTGTCCGTCCGGTAGGCGTCAGACTGTCGTATGTCTGATAGTGATAATTCATGGATAATTACTTATCAAGAATTCCTCTGATCTTATTGGCATTGACGATCAGTTCTTCCAGGTAATCAAAATTTTCTTTTTCCAGTGCCGATTTGAATTTTCTGAGTTGCGAGATATGCTCATTCAGAACATCCAGAACATTTTCTTTGTTCTGGCGGAAAATAGGAACCCACATTTCCGGATGGGATTTTGCCAGACGGACCGTGCTGGAGAAACCGGAACTTGCCAGCTGAAAGATCGTTTCCTCTTCCCGTTCTTTTTCCAGGACTGTATTGGCCAGAGCATAAGATGTAATATGCGAGATATGTGAGATATAAGCCGTGTGAACATCGTGCGCATCTGCATCCATATAGATGGGATGCATCTCCAGATTTTCAATGACCTTTTCTACCTTTTCCAGAGCGTCTTTGTCAGACTCCTGCTGATTACAGATGACACCCGCTTTTCCCGTGAAACTGTCCCTGGTTGCCGCTTCCGGGCCGGAGTTTTCCGTTCCCCACATAGGGTGGAAGGCGACAAAGCGTTTTCTGTTCGGGTGATTCCGGATGGCTTCAACAATGCCCGATTTGGTAGAGCCGACGTCCATCACGGTCTGGTTTCCATTAATCAGATCCAGGATCTGAGGTAAGATCTTCTTCGCAGCATCTACGGGAATGGCGATGATAAGAAGCTCAGAGCTTCTGATTCCGGTTTCGAAATCAGCTTTTTCATCAATGATCTTGAGCTTAAGTGCTTTATTCAGATTGTCATCATTTTGGTCGATTCCGACAATGTGCGTTGCAGTGTTTTTTTCTTTTAGCTTCAGTGCGATGGAACCCCCAATCAGCCCGGTTCCTATAATGCCTATCTTCATTTATAATAATTTTATTTAAATTTTAAAACAGAAAACCCCGTCATCAGGACGAGGTTTTATATTGATATATACGAATCCTAATCCTGTTTCAGGGTCTGAATTGCGTAATAATATGTTCTGTTTATTGTTTTCACCAGACGAAGATAGAAATTATTTTTTTAATTCTGTCATATTGGTTTTTATGTTTTAGAAATAAGGATATTTTCTGCTCAATATTCATTATTTGAAAAATGTCCTGTCCGTATATCTTTTATACCTACGGATTAGAGACAATTAAAGTCGATGGAATATCCGATAACCACAGGCTTTTGGTGTCAATCAGGTTTTTCCAGCTTTTGCTGCTGATCAACATAAGATCCTGGGATAGAAGGAAGTCTTTTTCAATGGTTCTTTCATTATAGAGCGTGATGTGATTCGGGGCGATATGTTCTATGTTTCTTATCAGTTCGCGGATTTCTGTGTTTTTCCGGATCTGTCCGGCTGCATCCAGGATGATGACCTGGGAATCGTGGTTATTGATCAGCCGTTTGGCATATTCAACCAGGTAAAAGTCGTTCAGGTCAAAAATAGGGATGAAGATCCTGTCGGCACTTTCGAAGTTTTTATCCATCATGATACCGACAGGTGTTTTGGTTCTGTCCAGGATGCTTAAGGTAAAATCATCGAAAGGGGAGGTGTTGAAGATATAGGATTTGCCCTTTACGGTATTCAGCAGCTTTTCCGGATTGATGATCTTGGTAGTGAAGCCAAGCAGTTTACCGAGCAAAGTCCCTTCATAGATCGATTTTCCAAGCATAATCAGCAGCAGGTCATAGTTGCCTTTGTTGGTGATGCTTATGAGATCATTTTCTATATCGGTAGAGGCTTTGAAGAGGGTGGTGACTTCCAGCTTCAGTTCCCGGGACGTGTCGATCACGGCTTCAAACAGTTCTTTTTCGTAATCTTCTATATCAAAAGTGTGCAGCTCATCCACAGGTGCAATGTTCATTGCTGTTACACTTTTGTTTCCGTTCATCTTATTAGTAAAATTGTCTGCCAGCTTCAGTAATGTACTTCCGGATTCTGGCGTTTCGAAGGACAGGAGAACCTTGTATTTCTCATCATTTTCTTCTTCCTCCAAGCTTGATTTTTTGCCTCGGAAGAAGTAATTGATCATATCGAGACAAGGCCCCGTCATAAAGGTTGTGAACAAAGCCATTATCACCAGCATCGCAAATAATTCGGGACCGAGAACGCCCAGGTCATAGCCAATATTCAGGACGATAAGCTCCGTCAGACCTCTCGTATTCATCAGTGCACCGATGGTGAGGCTGTCCTTCCAGCTCAGTTTCAGAAACCTTGCTGTCAAGGCACTCCCGACAAATTTTCCGATAACTGCTGTCAGGATTATTAGCCCACCGATTTTCCAGAGATAAGGATCATTCAGCAATCCGATTTGCGTCCTCAGCCCTGTGAAGACAAAGAATAAAGGAAGCAGCAGAACCAATGCAATATCTTCCACCTTCTCAATAAAAAGGTTTCTGAACTTTATATTTTCAGGCATTATCGCACCAGCCATGAATGCGCCGAAAAGTGCATGAATCCCTATAACTTCTGTTAAATAGGACGAAATAATCAATATTAAAAAGAAAACTGCCACCAGGGCTTTGTTGATAAAGCCCTTTCCTTTCTGGGACTCGGCGATGCGTGTCAGGAAGGGTTTCACCAGTTTTATCATCAGGAAAACATACACGATCGCCATCAGGATAACGAATATCGAACCCGAAAACGATCCTGCTTTTACAACAGCAATCACGGCTGCAAGGATGCACCATGCTGTGATGTCATCCGCGGCTGCACAGGTGATCACGATAGTCCCGATTTTGGTCTTATGAAGATTCCGTTCCTGAACGATCCTCGCCAGAACAGGAAAAGCGGTAATGCTCATCGCAATGGCGATGAACAAAGCAAAGGAACTGAACTGGATGCCGTCCGGTGCAAACTCCTTATAAATGAAGTAAGAAAGTCCGACGCCCAGGGCAAATGGAAAAATGATACTGGCATGGCTGATCACCACAGCATCGTGCGCTTTTTTTCTGAGAACGCTAAGATCCAGCTCCATCCCGACGATGTACATAAAAAGAATCAGTCCGATCTGACTCAGGAACTGGAGGTTCGGAAGTGATTCTTTAGGAAACATAAAGGCGGAAAACTCCGGAAAATATAATCCTACAAGTGATGGACCGAGAACGATACCGGCGATCATTTCACCAATGACGGACGGTTGTTTTAGCTTGACGCAGATCCAGCCAAACAGTTTGGCCACAAGGATTATTGTAACAACCTGAGCTAAAAGAAGCGCCAGGGGATGATGGAGATTTTCCAGGAACGATGCTGAGAAGGTGTCCCACATTGTGGCATCTTCAGCTTTGCCGGGCATGATTTTTTCGCCGGTTTCCAACGTTTTTCCTTCGATGAAAAACCAATACATTAAGCAGGAGAAAAAGGCGATGGTGAGTACATAAAAGATAATATTCCTGTACTTTTTCATAGTCATCAATTTATATTTTATTGATTTCAGAATGTAAATGTGGGAAGTTTTTTGGTTACAAAATGTATCCTGAATTGATAAATGTAATGAAATGACCGAATTTTGTACTGAAATTATCTGGTCAGTCTCTCGGAAATATGCACTCTGAAAACGTCGCTGACAAACAGTTTTACAGGATTGCCTTCAGATGATGCAAGATCCATAATAATCTCAGCTGAAGAAAAGACTTTAACATGCTGAATATTTATCATTTCTTTTTTATTGATCTGAGCAAAGTTTTTTTCAGGAAGCATGTCCAGTAATTGTTTGAAACTGAGGTTTTTCAGAATAATTCTGGTGTTGTCATCCAGCATTGCTTCCTTGTCTCTGCTGTCTATACCAGAAGCTTTTATGTAAATGATCTGACTTGTAAAGATGATGGTTTTGCCAAGATTCGTATGCCATTCTATAAAATCTTTTTTCTCCGGAATTATATTCCTGATTTTATCAAAAGCCTGGGCCAAACGCTCCTTCCGGATAGGCTTCCGGACATAGTCTACGACATCCAGGTCGAAGGCTTCCGCTGCATATTCCTTATAAGCTGTTGTGAAAATTATTTTTTTTCCCGGGATTAATTCTGCTACCTGAAGTCCGTTCATTCCGGGCATTTCGATATCAAGTATGCAGACGTCACAATCTGTATTTTCAACTTCCTGTAAAAAAGTCTTGGGATTGTTAAAGGCTTTCACCACTTCTATGCCTTCGATCTGCTCGCAGAGGAGTTTCAGATAGCTGATAGCCAGCAATTCATCATCCAGAATAACGCATTTTATCATAGAATTCTGAAAGATTGATGGTTAGATGCGCCACGAAATTGCCATTCGCGCTACTCTTTGTAAGCTTATAATGACTGTTGTAAATCAGCTTCAGTCTTTGGTCAAACGACTGGCTTCCGAATCCGCTGTGCTCCTTTTGTAATGGTGTTTTCTCTGAAACTTTATTGGAAACTTTCATCTCGAATTTTCCGCTATCCAGTGTGATCATTACAGATATAAAGGAATCCTGAGCCAGAAAATCGGTATGTTTAAAAGCATTTTCGATCAGATCGACAGAAATCAACGGAGCGAAAACTTTCTCCTGATAGATGGGGTCTTGATTATTGATTCTGGTTTTAATCCTGAAATCGAATAACGGATTGATTTTGATTTTATTGATTTCCACAAGATTCAGTGCGAAATCCAATTCCTCTTTCGGCGTTACGAATCTGTTGCTGCTTTCATATAGAATATAATCGAGTATACTAGCCAGTTTATCTAATGAAATGTACGTCTGATAAGCATGCGACTGAACCGAGTTCAGGATGTTTTTGAAAAGATGCTGATTGAGTTTGGTCTCGATATGTTCCAGCCGCACGTTATCAAGTTTCTTTTCAATCGTTTTGTAATTATCTTCAAGAATCTTGTTTTTTGTAATAACCGATCTGTATCTTCCGAAAAGAAAAAAGCTTAAAACGATCAGCAGAAATATGACAAAAATCCCACCAAATAAAAGATAATCGGGTAGAAGGAGATTTTTGCCGTTCATGATTATTTCAATTTTTTCAAGCTAATAAACTCCGCTTTTTCCTTGCATTTGGAATAATGGATTTCGTAATCCGGATTGCTTTTTGGATAGATCAGAATATATTCGGGGCAAGGTTGTTTTTGGGCGTTGCTCCTGTCAAAATCAATTTTCCCGTTAGGTATAATATTGTTTTTCAGCTGTTTTTCGGAGATTTGTCCGGTTTTCATTTCCTTTTTAAATTTTTCAGAATAAGAAAAATCTTTTGTCAGCGTTTCTGCAATCACTCTGTCGTTTGGAAAATAGGAACAGCTTGTCCCTTTTTGATTCAGGATAAAAAATACAATCAGTAATCCCGGAACAAGTCCGATCAGGTAAAATTTTAGTTTTTTGAGCATTATTTGATTTTAAAAAATCAGAAGATTGATGTCGTGATAAGGTAAGTCAAACTTATTGCAGATCATCAGTTTCGTGTGTCTTCCTTTGTACATATAAAGGGACTGTTTGATCTCGCTTTTGTGGACCAGCATGTTTTCAAACCCACCTTCTTCGTCGTAGCCTAAAAGGTAGCTCAGGAAAAAGTTGCTGATGGCTTTGGTAGTCGTTCTCGGCATTTTTGAAGTCAGGTTGGGAAGTCCGCAATGGATGACATCATGTTTGATAATAAACGGTTTTTCCGTAGATGTGAGTTCTGATGTTTCTATGACTTTTCCGTTGTCTATTGTTATATCGATGATGACACTTCCTTTTTTCATTTTCATCACCATATCTTCGGTAACGATTGGAGGGAGATTCAGTCTTGGCAAAGCACCGATAACGACGTCTGCTCTTCTGAGAGATTTTGTAAGTTCTTTCGGGTCGATAATTGATGTCGGGACGCGGCTGTCTACCAGCGTATGGAGTCTCCTTAGTTTTGAAAGCGAATTATCAAAAACTTTGACACTCGCGCCAAGCCCGATTGCCGCTTTTGTTGCAAATTCGCCCACAATTCCTGCGCCTAAAATCACAACTTCCGTAGGACGGACACCTGTGATCCCGCCAAGCATCAATCCGTTTGACATGGCCAGTAATTCCGATGCATAGAGAATCGAGACACTTCCTGCGATCTCGCCAATCAATCTTACAAGCGAAAGCTGCTTATACTCATCCAGGATAAATTCAAAAGCAATTGCATTGACCTTTTTTCCCGCAAGTTTTATGAAGTAATCTTTATCTCTGAGGTTGATTTGGAGTGCGGAGATCAAATAGGTCATCGGTCTCAGGTATTCGATTTCGTCTTCCGTTGGCGGATTGATTTTCAGAACCAGATCCTGAGAAAAGGCAACTTTCGGGTCATTTGTTATCTCTGCGCCGGCTTCGGAATACAGAATGTCAGAAAAATGAGAACCTTCACCGGCTCCACTTTCTATAATCACTTTGTGGCCGTTATCGACCAGGATCTGAACAGCATCAGGGATGAGACACGTTCTTTTTTCGCTCAGGCAGGTTTCTTTCGGAACACCAATGCTGAAGGTTTTTCCTTTTTTTACAACTTCCAGCTTCTCTTCTTTAGGAATAAGTTCTTCTTCGGAAAAAGGCGTGAATATGGTTGATGTGCTGCTCATAAAATCAAAACATTAATCAAAAATATCTGACAAAGATAAAAACAATTTGGAGAAAGCTTTAATTAAATTCGATTTCTCTTCCGGATTCTGTATTTGTGATGGTCATTTCATGAAAATCATAGCTTTCCAGTTCATCCTTGTAGATTTCCGGCCATTCGATAATCGACAGGAAAGCATTGTCCAGATATTCTTCGATCCCGAAATCATAAGCTTCGTCCACAGATTTTAGCCGGTAAAGGTCAAAATGAAATACTTTTCCTTTTGGTGTATTATATTCATTCACTATAGAGTATGTGGGAGAAGATATCTCATCGTCACTTCCCAATTCTTTCAGTAAAAATTGGGAAAACGTGGTTTTGCCGGCTCCAAGATTTCCCCGGAGAAGAAGGATATTGTGCTGGAGATTTGGAATGATTTGGTTCACAACATTTTTCCATTCTTCAGGCTGATGAATTGTAAATTGCATCTCTTATTTTTTTGCAAAAATAGGCTTTTGGGAATTCAATTATTAAATGTTTTTAACAATAATTAATCAACTTGTGTTAACTTTACAAATTAAATTTTTTTTGAAAATTTTATACAGGCTTGATTACAAAGGAAACCATAGACAAAATATTTTCTACGATACGTGTGGAAGAGATTGTCGGCGAATATGTTCAGCTGAAAAGAGCCGGCTCCAACTTCAAAGGTCTGAGCCCTTTTCACGAGGAAAAATCGCCGAGTTTTGTTGTTTCTCCAAGTAAGCAGATATGGAAGGATTTCTCTACGGGGAAAGGCGGGACTGCTATTTCATTCCTGATGGAAATCGAGAATTTTACTTATCCTGAAGCACTTCGCCATGCTGCGAAGAAGTACGGGATAGAAGTGGAAGAAAATGTCCGCGAATATTCTGAAGAAGAAAAGCAAACCCAGACCGAGCGCGATCTGCTGTACAAGATCCACGAGGTTGCTAATGATTATTTTCAGGAGCAGCTTTGGGAATCGGAGGAAGGCAAGATGATCGGGCTTTCTTATTTCAAAGAGAGAGAACTCCGGGATGATATTATCAAGAAGTTCCAGCTTGGATATTCGCCTGAAAAGAAAAATGCTTTTACTGAATTTTCTTTAGAAAAGGCTTATTCGAAAGATATTTTAGAAAAATCAGGTCTTTCTATTTTTCCGGAAAATTCGCCTTCAGGGATTGACAGATTCCGGGACAGAGTTGTATTTCCGATTCACAGTTTCTCGGGCCGGGTTTTGGGTTTTGGAGCCAGGATTCTCAAGAATAATGTCAAAACTGCAAAATATCTCAACTCTCCAGAAACCGAAATCTATCATAAATCCAATGTTCTTTACGGCCTGAATCAAGGTAAACAAGCTATTTCCAGAAAGAATCTCTGCCTTTTGGTAGAAGGTTATATGGATGTGGTTTCCCTTCATCAGTCGGGGATTGAAAATGTTGTGGCGAGTTCCGGAACTTCTTTAACGACTGAGCAGATCAAACTCATCAAAAGATTAACGGAAAATGTAACAATCCTTTTTGATGGCGATAATGCAGGGATCAAAGCAAGCTTCCGAAGCATCGATATGTTACTGTCCGAAGGGATGAACATCCGTGTGCTTCTCTTTCCGGATGGTGATGATCCGGATTCTTTTGCGAGAAAACATCCGCAGGAATTTGTCGAGAATTTCATTGATAAAGAGGCGAAGGATTTTATTGATTTCAAAGCAGAGATTTTACTCAGAGATGCCGGAAATGACCCGATTAGAAAAGCAGAATCCATTCGTGATATTGTAAAATCGGTTGCGTTCGTTCAGAATGCTTTGAAGCGTGAGGTTTATCTGAAAGAAGTTTCTAATAAATTCGGATTGAGTGAGCAGAGTTTGTTCAATGAACTTCAGATCCAGACAAATGTTGCCCATCAGCAAGAATCAAAACCGAAATTTGAAGAGAAAAAAGCGACTACTAAATTAGAAATCGTCCATGAAACCGGCTTCTCTGTCAATCCGCTTTTGGTGCAGGAAGAAAAGCTGGTGGATCTGATGCTGAAATATGGTGATTTTGTTCTGGACAGGAAAGATGCCGAGGGCAAAGATTACAAAATAACAGTTATCGAAGAGATTCTCAGTCACCTGGATGAAGATGATTGCGAAATCCAACTGGATATCAACAAAAAAATTATTTCTGAAATTAAAGAAGGAATTCTTAAAAATGAATTGCGCTCAGGCAATTTTTTCTTTGATTTTATGGATGAAGAAGTTTCCGGCAAATTAGCGAATGCATTGATAGAAAATTACCAGACCAGCAACTGGAATAAGTATAATATCTATTTCAGCACAGAAGAGGATGTTGTTCCGAAACTGGTTTCTGACATTGTTCTGAGACACAAAAGAGAATATGTTGTAAAATTGATTACTGACCTTAAGAATACTCTGGATCAGACAGAAGAAAAAATGGAGATTTACCAGAAAATTATCCTTCTCACCCAACTCAAGAACAGATTGGACGAATCTCTTTTTCGGATTTTATAATCAGATCCAATTATTTTTAAGACAATTTGCAACCAAATCAGCAATAGTTTTTGACTCTGTTTTTTGAAAAATATTTTTGCGATGTGTGTTGATGGTATGGACAGATCTAGAAAGTTTTACAGCTATTTCCTGTGTGGTAAAACCTTCGATAATCAATTTCATAATTTCCTTTTCCCGCCCGGTAAAAAGTTCCTGTGATGGCAGTAGAAATGGATCTTCTACATCTACATTGTAATAAGACGGCTCTCCATCCAGACCTATGAAGGAAAGCCCGGAAATCTGATTGCTCGTTTTAAGATGGGAAATGTCTGTCTGAACACCCATGACTCTTATTACAGCACCATTTTCGTCAGTTTGTAATGTGGTTGTCTGCATCAAAACCCAGATGTAGGTTCCGTCCGCTTTTTTTATTCGGTAGTCGTAACTCACTTTGTATTTCAGAACTTTTTCCGGTGTCAGTTTTGAGAAAAATTCCGTTACCTTTCTTTCGTTTAGCAAAAAGCTTCTCGTATCATCGGGATGCATATTCTCGAAAATATACTGTACAGAGAACATGTTTTTATCTTTTAATTTAAGTATTTCGGCAGTACTGTCACTTATGTATTCCATCTCCAGCTTAGGAATGTTAAAAATATAATAATAGTAATCACCAACTTGAAAGATATTCAGAAGTTTTTTATGAACTTCCAACTCAAAAGTAGGGTCAACATTGCCATCACTTGATTTTGAAATCTCAAACCAAGTCTTTTTCATTTCATCAAACTTTATCAATTTCATAATAAAATGATTTTATTGCTGCTTTAAAAATAATAAAAAATCGCTAATTGTAGTGAGTTCTTTTATATTTTATCGATATAATTTTGACAAAGATAGAAGGTGATAATTTTATAAAATAACTAATTATGAAAACAAAACTATTTTTTATCTCGTTATTCAACCTCGGTTGCATGATGACTGGATCATTGGTACACTCGCAATGCTTCAAATTAATCGAAGGTGGTGGTGTTCACACCATCGGAATAAAATCTGACGGGACATTGTGGGCCTGGGGACAAAATTACTCTTATCAGTTGGGGGATGGTACGAGCAATAATCAGTCTCTGCCAATTAAAATAGGGAATGACAATAGCTGGTCTCAAATCACTTCAGGCGAATTATTTAATTTGGCTATCAAAACAGACGGTACACTTTGGGGTTGGGGAGACAATTACAAGGGCGTTTTGGGTGACGGAACTCAGACTTCTAGAAGCAGTCCTGTAAAAATTGGAACATCAACGGACTGGAAATTGGTAGAGGCGGGTTATGATTTTACGTTAGCGATTAAAAATGACGGAACATTGTGGTCTTGGGGAAATAACTCTCAGGGACAATTGGGCAATGGTAGCAATACAGAATCTTTAATCCCGAAAAAGATAGGCTCCGACAATAATTGGGTGTATGTGATTGCTGGTTATCAGCATGCGCTAGCAATGAAATCCGACGGAACCATATGGTCTTGGGGTTACAATTTATATGGACAATTGGGCATCGGGAACAAAATCAATCAAAATATTCCAACAAAAATCGGAACTTCATCTGACTGGAAAAAAATTGTTGCAAAGAGCAATCACACGCTTGCACTAAAGAATGATGGGACAATATGGGGCTGGGGAAGCAACTACTCTGGAGAAGTTGGAAACGATACTGTTACTTATGCCGATGTTGTATTGCCAGAAAAAATTTCTTCCGAATCTGATTGGAAAGATATTTTTGCAGGTGCAGCAAGTAGCCATGCAATAAAAAGTGATGGTACGAGATGGTCATGGGGATCCAATACTTATTCCGAACAAGGTAATGGTAATAATCTTGGGTTCTATACAAAGCCTACAAAAGTAGGATTTGAAGATAATTGGAAAACGATTT
Source organism: Epilithonimonas mollis (assembly GCF_900142325.1). Lineage (GTDB taxonomy): Bacteria > Bacteroidota > Bacteroidia > Flavobacteriales > Weeksellaceae > Epilithonimonas > Epilithonimonas mollis. Next base: position 316,831 of record NZ_FRAM01000003.1, on the reverse strand, counting down.
TTACAGGTACAAGACATGTTTTCGGAATTCAGGGGGGGATTCTGATGGGTTGGGGATTCAATAATTATAACCAGGTAGGTAGCGGTACTGTAACAAATTATATAAAATCCCCTGTCAATATTGGTTGTGCCGTCCTCAATACATTTGAAATAGGATCTAATAAAGCAAATGTTTTGTATCCGAATCCGACGAAAGATTTTATTAACATCTCTGGAGTATTGTCAAAAAATGCTCAGCTTTTGATATATGATAACAGTGGGAAAGTCATAAAAAATATAAAAAACAGATCGGAAAACGCAACTATAGATGTCAGAGATCTATCAATCGGTTTATATCTTATGGAAATAATTGAAAACGATAGAAAAGAAGTTTTCAGATTTTTGAAACAATGACAAATGACTAATAACTAATTTTATATAAGAGCCTGTTTGAATTTGTCGGCAGGCTTTTTTTAGATTTGATAGATAACTTATAAATATCAATCATAATATAGCCAAAAAACAATTTTATGAAAACTATGTTATTTTTCGCTTACTTCATTTTTCTACCACTATTTATGGGCAAGCCTTTTTAGGAAGAACTTATGAGTCAGTTTTGAAAGAATTAGAATCCAACAAAATAGAGCATAGAATAGAAAAATTTGATAATGAAAGATTATCAATTACAGCATTCAGCCAATATGATGCGTATGTTGATCAGACCAATGAGGTCTATTATTTTTCTAAAAGAAACAATAAAATGATTTGTGAAAGCATTACTGTTAACGATCCCAAAAATTACCAGGGAAAGCGATTTTGGACTAGCTTTATGACAGGTTTTGACAATGGAGCTTATGAAAATACGGGAATTCGTACCTCTTTGGACGAGCCACTTTACAAATCGGTTAAAGGGAAATTCAGGACTGATCATTACCTTAGCTTGTTCTATTTGGGAGATGAAATAATACTTTTGAGTTTTGATCTGGATCAACCAAGACTGAATACAGATACATTTTGATTTTTAAAAATATATTAATTATGAAAAATAATGTCAAAAAGAACAGATTCCTTTTGGTTGTAATCCTGTTCATTTCAATGTTTTGTGTCACTGTCAAGGCGCAAAGCCACACTAGGTCGGCGCCCAACTGCATCTTGCATGATGCTTATCTGAAAGAAACAAGTAAAACGAAAAATTCAGTTTCCTGCGTAGATTGCTACTGCAAAGTTTGTGGCGACAAAAAACAGAAAGAAAAAGAAGCGAAAAGAAAAGCTGAGGAATTAGCAAATCAGAAAAAAAATGCTGTGCCACAAAAGAATACAACTGTTAAAACTCCCTCAAAAGCAAAAAACGAAGAAGCAATTTTAGTTGCGCCGAAGTCTAAAGTAGAAAAAACCACAGTTGTTAAGTTATCTGCTGATGACCAAAAAATTATTGATATTGCTAAAACTCTGGGAGAGAGAGAGAAATTGATTGTCGGGTATTGTTCAGAAAAAGAAAGGTCATATTGGAGTATTGTCTTTCCTGTAATAAAAAATACAGGTAAAATTATTCTTACAAAATTTAAAGACGATACTGAAATCATTCTGAAAGATAATTTTGAGATAAAATCAAAATTTCAATACACTTCATTTTTCGGGGGATTTGCTGATAACAAAGGATATTCAGAAAACAAGGGATTTCAGGTAACAGGATTTTTTATCATAGAATTTCAGAATATGTCGGTCGAAAATAGCTGGAATGATTTAGTTGATATTCATGGAAACTGCGTTTTTGATAATCCAGATATACAACATATTCGTTATAAGGAAGACGACAAAATTTTTCTTTTAAAGAAGAAAGGGCAAGATCAATTTACAGAAGAATACAATCCTGTAACAAAGAAAACAACACCAATCCTGTAATCCTTAAAAAGTTGGAACAGATGATAATTGTGAAAATGACTTTAACGGGAATTAGACACTTTTTTGGGATTCAAGACAATGCTTTGATGAATATGATATGAAAACTATCCTGTTTTTTGTTCTTTTGCAATCGGTTTTTGCTTTCTCCCAGGAAAAAGAAATTGTCAGAATACTCAATTCTGAACTGAAATCTGAACTCAGGAAGCAGACCAAACATCCTTTGTTTGAAGGTGATACAATTATTTTGATGAAAGATTTTTCTATTGATGAAAATAAGATCCTGAGTGTGGAAATCAAAAGAGAGAATCCTAATGAAGATGGTTTTATCATAGAAAAGCAGGAGATTCCTCTGAAGGAGATAAAATATATCAGCAAAGATATCAACGTCATTTTGGAACCAATCGGAAGAAAGGTAAAAGTGACCAGAACCTACCTCTACAAAAACGGGAAACAGGAAACCGGCATTTCTGATTATGACTTGTTCTTCACTCACATCCGTTTTCCGGATAACGAATATATTGGTGATAATCTCGTGAAGGCTTTCAAAAAAGCAGGTTTCGAGGTTAATAAATTACAGTGGTACGACTAAAAATAATATTATGGAAAAAAAATACGGCAAATTATTTTTCATTATTTTCTTTTTGTATTTTTCTAACTCCTTCTCACAAGAATATCTGGGTGGCAAAAAAGACGATATAGCCTCTTTTTTTAAATTAGAGAAGATCAAATATGAGGAAGAAAAGATTGATGAGAATTACTCGCGTTTTATCATGAATTCATACGATAATGAAGGTGGTTTGAGAGAGGTATCCGTGCTCACTTTTGAAAAGGAAACGGAACAAACAAGATGCATCATGCAAGTCAAAATATATAGCTACAGCGATGATTTTTATAGGGAACTTTCTGAATTGCGTTATGGACAAGGATTCAAAGCTACCAATTACTGGGATCGCAATGGTTTTCCTGTAACGCAATATGCATTGGGGAAGGAAGCATCCATCCAGGTTATTTATTCCGTAGTGTCAAGGCATGATCAGGATAATGATGGAAAAGATGATATTGTGAGTGATGCTTTTTATTTGAATACCGCACAATTCATTACCAAATAATGAAAAATCTGTTTTTTATCTTTCTGCTGGTTTCTGTCCCTTTGTATTCTCAGGCATCCAAAAATATAGACAGTCTTTTTCTGGTAAAGGATTACTTGCAGAACATTCGTACAACGGTCAACTCAAAAATTAATAATCAGAAAAAAACCGAAAAATTAGATAGTCTTATTCGTACAGCAACAAAATACAAGACGATATTTGACAGAAATATCCGGGCTATTGTCAAAATTCGGGAAGAAGAAACTGAGTTGCGGACAGCGATTAATTTTATTCTTCAGTCTATGGTATTATACAGGTCGGATTTGAAAGATAGATCTGAAAATCGTACAGAAATTTTATATTTGAACAAAAATATCCCGATTCTGATAAACAAAATTTATTATCATACCAGGATGGTAAATTCCGCTAAATATCAACAATAAATGTCCCAAAACCGATTCCAAGACGATAACAAAACTATTTCAGAATTTCAAAAAGAAGTTCTGGTTGTTTGTCCTAGATGTGAGAGCAGAGCTTCTGCAAAAGTTGATCATACAGTTAAGCTGGCTCGTTTGCTTTGTGATAATTGTGGTTATAACAAACAAATGCCAACGGAGGTTTCTGTATTTGGGCATAAGGGTAATTGGCAAATGTCGGCAAACGCTTATTTTGATGCAGAACTTTGGCTGACAACACCTTTCAAAAATGAAGTTTTCTGGGCTTATAATATAGCTCATCTGGAATATCTGGAGAAGTATATTTCGGCAACGTTGCGGGAGCATAAAGACAGAACGCATTTTACATTGTTGGAAAAATTGCCCAGATTTTATCATGAATCAAAAAATCGTGAATCACTTTTGAAGGTAATTCAGAAATTAAGAAACAAAGATTTATAATAGGAAATAGATATTTATAGAGATGGCTTTATTAAAAAATGTGAATCACTTATAAAATTATATATAACCGATCAATTAAGTTTTCAAAGGCATAAAATAAATTGTACAAACTATGAAAATATTAAAAATAACGACGTTACTGCTACTCGTCCTTTTTGCCAAAAATGGCATTGCCCAAACCAGAGAAGAAAGCAGCAAATGGCTAAAGGAAAATCTTCCAAATGTGTTGAAACTTAACCCGGAGTTTTATAAAGATCTGGAGATTAGGTCTGTAAATGATTGTGATATAGTAGTAGCTTATAATGATAACAAAAACAATAATTATGTGGTTACCTATGCTACGCGAGATATAGATGTAGGCAGTACAAAAGACAGAAAATCGTTCACATATAATGATATAGACGGAGCTTTAATGAGAAAGAATGGTATCCTTGAACATTACTTCGTGGATCTTTTGCAAATAAAAGATGCTTATTTCGATGAGGTATTGATGCATATGGATAAGCTAAGCACCTATTGTAAGAACAACGAGACGCTTAGTTGGAAAGCAGGGAATGAAAAGGAAGCTATAAATTGGCTTGAGTCAACATTCAGAAAATATGCTTACACTGCGGACTCACACTTCGTCAGCCCGCGAGTGCAGTTGATAAATAGTTGCAAAGTAGTGTTCGTCTGTGACTATTACGAATCAGGTTTTGATTGGGGCGAATCTGAAAAAGTAGGAACGGTAACCGAAACAATTTATATGGATGCAAATGAAATTGCCGGCAACGATAATTGTTTTCGAAGTGAACGTAAAGAAATATTTCATAAATATTCACACGATAAAGATAAGGTTTATGCCGAAAGCTATCGCTCTGTCGTAGGTGTCAAACAAGCTTATCCGGAATTACATGATAATGTACTCAAAACAATGAAGTTTTTAAATCAAAAGTGTGAATGCGGATTTATATGTAGACTGACGGAGAGAACAAATAAGGAATAGATTATAATATTACCCAATGACATTCCCTGGAAGTTAGAAAGAAAAGAAACTCAAAGAATTTTATATTCTGATAAAACGATTAGGAGGAAAACATTATAAATTTACCGGTCATACATCAATAGGTTAATATTATATTTATCAGGGATCGAAAAATGAGAATAATAATTTCAATACTGTTTTTAATAAGTGGATTTTGTGATCTGTACGCTCAGGAAAATGCAATTCCTGATTATACCTGTGAAAAAAAACTTTTAGGATATGCTAAACTCTGCAGGACGTTGGAAGTCAATTCTACTGTAGAAGATGAAGAATCGCCTTATACTTATGAATATGAAGAAGAATTGGCAAGACTCGCAAAAGCAGATTATAGTAAGGACAGTGAAGAGTTATACATCAAGAAAATCAATGCATATGTTACCAAATGCATGAGTTGTATGATCTGTAATACCCTACGGACAAGAAAAGAACAAATTTCTCTGTTAAAAGTCGCTGTTGCAACAGGTAATTTGGATTTTTTACGAAGAGCAATCCAGGTTTATCACTATCCATTGGATTTGGCAGATGATATTGATGGGATGAATATTATGGATTATGTATATGAAGAAAAAGAATACTGGACTAAGAAGTTCCCAGGCTCCAAAGAGGAAGAACTGATGTGGAACATGTATAAAACTGTAAAAAATGCAGGAGCAAAGTTTCACAAATACCAAAGTCTTAACTAAAAATGGAGTGAAATAACTAGCATCTAACTATTTTTCGAATAATAATTTTCCTTTTCTGCCATAATGTCCTTACATTTGTTTGGAACGATATTAGTCAAATAAAAAAGAAAATTAGACACATCTTAATATGGACATTAAAAAAGAATTCAGAGATTTCTCAGTAAAACATATGGGAAACAATGGTCTGGTAACCGATCAATATATGGGTATGTTCAACCCGACCAATCTTACACCTTACATCATGGAGGAAAGAAGAATGAATGTTGCACAGATGGACGTTTTTTCAAGATTGATGATGGACAGAATCATTTTCTTAGGAACAGGCATCGATGACCAGGTTGCGAACATTATTACAGCACAATTATTATTCTTGGAAAGTTCAGATTCTGCGAAAGATATCCAGATTTACATCAATTCTCCAGGAGGAAGCGTTTATGCAGGATTAGGGATTTATGATACCATGCAGATCATCAAGCCGGATGTGGCAACCATCTGTACAGGGATTGCCGCTTCTATGGGAGCCGTACTTTTGGTTGCGGGAGAAAAAGGTAAACGTTCTGCTTTGAAACACTCTCGAGTGATGATCCACCAGCCTTCCGGTGGTGCACAGGGTGTAGCTTCTGATATGGAAATCAATCTGAGAGAGATGCTGAAGCTGAAAAAAGAGCTTTATGATATCATTTCAAATCATTCCGGACAGACGTACGAATGGGTAGAAAAAGCCTCTGACAGAGATTACTGGATGACATCAACCGAAGCCAAAGAATTCGGGATGGTAGACGAAGTTCTCGAAAGAAAAAAATAAAATTTATAAACCTGATTCATCCGAGTCAGGTTTTTTATTTTCCCCTCAAACTCTCAGTTTTCTCAAATCATTAATTTGGGCGCCTTTATCCGCCTTCCACTCCCGCTTTTTTCTGCCATTGCGAATGGCGCGAAGCGATCAAAAGAAATTTTGGCACTCGCAATGACAGAAAAAGAGCTCCGTTCAAGTCGGGGCGCGCTTCGCAAAATTGAAGATTAGCTTTCAAATTACCAACTCCCATTAATAATTAATAAAAACATTTTGTAGAAAATCTCAATTTTACTACTTTTGACCCATCAAATTTAAATACATGAAAAAATCAGTGATATTGTTAGCTTCTGCTATTCTTGTAATTTCTTGTGACGTGCCTGTTGGCGGGAACAAAGGCCGTTTGAAAAAAGAAGGTGATGTTGTACGATATGATGATCAGAATGCGCCACACGGAACTTACAAACCTGCTGCAGATACGGCAAAAGCTGCTCAGCATGTCGTGATGGATTCTGCAAAAGCCGTGAAGCCGGAAGCGAAGCCAGCTGTAGCAGAAGAGCCGAAAACCCAGCATTAATAAGATTTTATAAAAATATTATAACAAAAAATGTCTTGCGTTTGCAGGACATTTTTTACTTTTACGAACCTTACTTTTAAAGATCAAATCTTCTGAAAGTTTTAAACTATTATCAATCATTTATCATTAAATATTAAAAATGAATACACAGTCATATATCCAGGAAAATAAACAACGTTTTCTGGACGAATTATTCGATATACTTAGAATTGCGTCCATCAGTGCAGATCCTGCTTATAAATCAGAAGTTCTGAAATGCGCCGATGAGGTAGCGAGACATCTTAAAACTGCTGGCGCAGACAATGTAGAGATCCTTGAAACGAAAGGATATCCAATCGTTTTTGGAGAGAAAATAATTGATAATGGTTTACCGACAGTTTTGGTTTACGGACATTATGACGTTCAGCCGGCGGATCCGTTAGAATTATGGACAAGTGATCCTTTCGAACCGGTGGTGAAAGTAACAGAACTTCATCCGGAAGGTGCCATCTTCGCAAGAGGATCTGCGGATGACAAAGGCCAGTTCTTCATGCATGTGAAAGCTTTTGAAGCCATGATGAAAACCGATTTGCTGCCTTGTAATGTCAAATTTCTGATTGAAGGGGAAGAGGAAGTAGGTTCGGCAAGTCTGGCAGATTTCCTGGAAGAAAATAAAGTGAAACTGAGTTGTGATGTGATTCTGATCTCTGATACACATATCTATTCTAATGAGCAGCCGACAGTCACGACAGGTTTGCGCGGTCTGAGCTATGTAGAAGTAGAGGTGGAAGGTCCGAACCGCGATCTGCATTCCGGGCTTTATGGCGGTGCAGTCCCGAATCCCATCAATGTTCTTTCAAAGATGATTGGTGATTTGATTGATGACAAAGGACACATCACCATCGATGGATTTTATGACAACGTCCTTATTGTTTCCGATGAAGACCGGAAAGAAATGAACAAATTGAAAGATGATCCCGAAGCGTATAAGAAATCAATCGCGCTGAATGATATCCAGGGAGAAGAAGGTTACACCACACTGGAAAGAGCTTCTATCAGACCTACGTTGGATGTCAACGGAATCTGGGGCGGATACACTGGAGAAGGTGCAAAAACGGTTATCGCTTCCAAAGCTTTTGCGAAGATATCAATGAGGCTTGTCCCAAATCAGACGCCGGAAGAAATCACAGAAAAATTCACAAAATATTTTGAAAAGATCGCACCAAAAAGTGTGAAAGTCAAAGTAACGCCACATCATGGTGGAATGCCTTATGTGCTGGAAAGTGATACAAAAGAATTTTTAGCGGCTAAAAAAGCGATGGAAAAAGCATTTGGAAAAGAAGTCCTGCCATATAGAAGTGGTGGAAGTATCCCAATCACTTCCTTGTTTGAAAAAGTGCTGGGCGCAAAATCTGTTTTAATGGGATTTGGTCTCGATTCGGACGCAATCCATTCGCCAAACGAACATTATGGTTTGTACAACTATTATAAAGGAATAGAAAGTATTCCTTATTTCTTCGAATTTTATTCGAAATAAATATTTTTTTTAATAATTTAGTGCAAAAAAGATAAATAGTCTAATTTTTTTGATAATTTCGTGCTTTATAAATTTTAAATATATATTATGAAGAAAATCTATCTATTAAGTGCAATAGCACTTTCAACAACTTTTTTATCTGCACAGGTTATCGAATCAGATAATTACAATTCCTATACATTAGGCGATGTCGGATCCAATTTTGCATTTGGTGCGCCCGGACAAGGTGGTATGTATCTCAGTGGTGGAACTGCACCTGATTATCAAATCGTAAATATAGATGCCACACACGATAAATCTTTTCAGTTGACGGGTGGTGCTACAGCGACTGCAGCTTCTAACAGGCAAGCCGTAAAATTAGGTTTTGGCACAGCTTGGGCAGCAAGAACTACCGGGAATGACATCCTAAGAGTTACTTTTGATTTTTATACGGGAACTTCTACAGGAACTAACTTGCCTGGTGTTAACGTAACCAACTCTACTACAGGACTTGTAGGTTTGAAATACAACACAGCTACAAAACTTTTTCAAGGAATGGCTAACCTTACAGTTAATGGTACGCCAGCTTTTTATAATATCACGGGAATTAGTGCGGTAACATATCCTGCAAATACATGGGTTAAAGTTGGTTTCACTTACGATAAGGTGAATGGTGTAATTACTTATACAATAGATGGAGTAACTACTACACTTGCCATAGCCGGAGCAACTGTAACAAAAAATCTTGATGGAAGTCAGTTTAATGTTCTTAGTAATTATAATACAGGTAATACAGCTACAACAACAAGTGCGGTTGATAACTATGTTGCAGACGCTGTAAACGCAGCAACTCTGGGAGTGGTAACTGTTGGTCAGATTGAAAAAACTGCGAATGTTACAGTCTATCCAAACCCTACTGCAGATTATATAAACATCAAATCTACTTCAAGAGTAATCAGCGTAAACGTTATTGATGTTTCTGGCAAATCTGTAGCTTCTAAAAAATCTGCTGACAACCAAATTGATGTAAGAAACCTTACTAAGGGAACTTACATAATTAATGTTGAAACTGAAAACGGAACTGAAACTAAAAAATTCATAAAGAAGTAATAACATCTCTTAAAATCATAAAAAAAACGCTCTGATCCAGAGCGTTTTTTTTATTTTAGTACTAAAAAAAATTATGTCAAAAGTTATATACATCACCGGAGGAACCAAAGGAATCGGTTTCGGAGTTGCAGAAGTACTACTGAAAAATGGTCACAAAGTTGCCATCAGCGGAAGAAAGCAGGAAGATGTCGACAAAGCAGTCGAAGAGCTTGCCAGGATTTCGGAAAGTGTTTTCGGAGTAAGTTCTGATGTCAGAAAATATGAAGATGAACAACATGCTGTCCGTAAAATTTCGGAAAAATTCGGAAAAATCGATGTTGTTATTGCCAACGCAGGTTTGGGGGTATTTGGTCCGGTTGATGAACTGAGTATTGAAGATTGGAATGCTATGATAGAAACCAATTTGACCGGCTGTTTTTATACTTTAAAAAGTTCTGTTGACGAACTCAAAAAAACTGAAGGTTATTACATCACGATAGCCAGTCTTGCCGGAACTAATTTTTTTGAGAACGGTGCTGGTTATAACGCTTCCAAATTTGGTGTTGTTGGTTTCACACAGGCTGCAATGATTGACCTTAGAAAATACAATATCAAAGTTTCTACGATAATGCCGGGTTCAGTTGCTACTCATTTTAATGGTAATATTCCTTCGCATAAAGATGACTGGAAAATCCAGCCGGAAGATATCGGAAATCTCATTCTTGATATGCTGAATATGAACCCGAGAATGTTGCCAAGCAAAATCGAAATCAGGCCAAGTCAGGTCAAGAAATAATTAGTTTTGAGAAATCAGCTTTTTGAAGACGGAAAATTGTGAATGATTAAAATCATTTTGTAATGTTTCTGGTAAGGATTTATTTGGGAATTCTTCTTTGAAATCCTTTGTATAAAGAGTTTTGTAATGTTATTTATAAAATAGCAATAAATTATGCATGCATAGTATTTTTTATATAAATTAGCCACACAGTGAGTCTGGATATTTTGAAATCCGTTTTTAAAGACGACTTGCTGTCAGAATATTAAATTAAAAATATATTTAACAGATGAAAATATTAGTTTGTATCAGTAGTGTTCCGGATACTACAAGTAAAATTAATTTCACAGCGGACAAATCTGCTTTTGATAAAAACGGCATTCAGTGGGTTATAAATCCTTTGGACGAATTTGCGTTGACAAAAGCAATAAAATTACAGGAATCTCAAGGCGCAACTGTAACGGTTGTCAATGTAGGAGATGCAGGAACTGAAGCTGTTATTAGAAAAGCTTTGGCAATCGGAGCAAATGATGCTAAAAGAGTAAATACAGAAGCAAAAGACAGTTTTTCTGTAGCCAAAGAAATTGCAAAAGTAGCACAGGATGGTGGCTATGACCTGATTCTTACAGGAAAAGAGTCCATCGATTATAATGGCGGAGCTGTTCCTGGGATGGTAGCGCAGTTATTGAACTATGCTTTTGTAAATGCTGCTGTCGGACTGGACGTTAGCGGTTCAGAAGTAACTGCCGTCAGAGAAATCGAAGGTGGTAAGGAAACAATTGCAGTAAAGCTGCCGGCGGTAGTTGCAGGACAAAAAGGTTTGGTTGATGAGAAAGATTTGATCATTCCGAATATGAGAGGTATTATGTCTGCCAGAACAAAACCTCTTAGTGTTGTTGAACCTTCGAATACTGAAGTGAAAGTGGAAGCGGTTTCTTTTGATAGTGTTGCTCCAAGAGCTGCTGTGAAATTGGTTTCTGCTGACAATCTTGACGAGTTAGTAAGATTACTTCACGAAGAAGCGAAAGTAATTTAATTCTTAACCTTTAAAATCAAACAAAATGGCAGTATTCGTATATGCAGAAAATATAAACGGAGTTTACAAAAAAGCAGCATTTGAGGCAGTTTCTTATGCAAAAGCTATTGCAGCAAAAACTGGAGATTCGGTGACCGCAATCTCTGTCAATCCTACGGATTCATCAGAATTACTTTACAAATATGGAGCGGATAAAGTAGTTAACGTAAAAGATGAAGGTCTTAAAAACTTCAGTGCTAAGGCTTATGCAGAAGCAGTTAACCAGATTGCAGACGGAAACATTATCATTTTTCCTCATACAACAGATGCATCTTCTGTAGCACCAATGTTGGCAATCCAGAAAAATTATTCTTTAATCACCAATGCGATTGATGTTCCCGAGAGTACTTCACCTTTCCAGGTAAAGAGAAGAGCGTTTTCCGGGAAAGGATTTATGCATGCAAAAGCTGATGCGGCCGGTGTCATTGTTACCGTTTCGCAAAATGCATTCGGAGTCAAAGAAAATCCAGCTTCGGGTTCAGAAGAAGTCAAAGAACTGAGCATTGCAAACGAAGATACAAAAGTGATCAACCACGAACAATCATCAGGAAAACTTGATCTTAAAGAAGCGGAAATTGTTGTTTCTGCGGGCAGAGGAATGAAAGGTCCTGAAAACTGGGGAATGATAGAAGACCTGGCCAGCGTTCTTGGTGCAGCAACAGCTTGTTCCAAACCGGTTTCCGACATTGGCTGGAGGCCTCACACAGAACACGTTGGACAGACAGGAAAAGCGATTTCTCCTAATCTTTATATTGCTGTCGGGATTTCCGGTGCAATTCAGCATTTGGCTGGTGTAAACAGTTCCAAGACAATTGTTGTGATCAACAATGATGCAGAAGCACCTTTCTTCAAATCTGCGGACTATGGAGTTGTGGGTGATGCTTTCCAGATTATCCCTGCATTGACAGAAAAAATAAAAGCTCTGAAAGCTTAATTATATTTTCAAAATATATAAAACCTGAGCCTTAAACTCAGGTTTTTTTATTTTATAAAATCCAGCTGATGAAGTTTTGGCTTCGAGAATTAAAAAATATAATGATTTTATAACGGAAACAGCGTAAAAATCTACAAATCCTAAATGAAAATTAACAAAAAATTTTATATTTGCTAAATGGATTATAAAAAATTAATCATCAGAGGGATCTCATACAGCCAGACTCAGTCAGGAGCTTATGCGCTGTTACTGGAACATGAAGAAACATCGGTCAAACTGCCTGTTGTTATTGGGAATTTTGAAGCGCAATCCATTTCATTAGGATTAGAAAAAGATATCAATCCGCCGCGACCTCTAACCCATGATCTGTTCGCACAGTTCGTAAAAAATACAGGTTATAACCTGGAATCGGTTATTATCTATCAGATCAAGGACGGTGTGTTCTTTTCAAATATAAATTTCAAAAATCCGTTATCCGAAGATGAACTTATTCTGGATGCAAGAACATCTGATGCGGTGGCAATGGCTGTCCGATTTGATGCGCCGATATTCACAACTTCTGAGGTGCTGAATGAAGCCGGGATTTTACTGGAACTTGATGAGAATCCAAAAACGGAAACTGAGAATGCAGATCAGTCTGTTTCTGATGTCAATGATTTGTCAGACGTCTCGTTGGAAGAGCTGAATCTATTACTTAGTGATGCCGTCAAGGAAGAGGATTACGACACTGCTCTCAGATTACAGGAGGAAATCAAACGCAGGAACAAAAAAATAGAATAAAAACGAATTATATCATTTTAAACACATGAATCTAAAATTACGATTAACAATACTCAGCTTTCTTCAGTTTTTTGTTTGGGGAGCTTGGCTAATCACAATGGCTAACTTCTGGTTTGGAACAAAACACTGGGACGGAACTCAGTTCGGAGCTGTTTTCGGAACAATGGGTATTGCTTCCATCTTTATGCCGACTATCACAGGGATTATTGCAGACCGTTGGGTGAATGCAGAGCGGATCTATTCAGTTTTACAGATTCTTTACGGCGTGGTTCTTTTCGTATTGCCACATACACAGACACCGAATTCTTTTTTCTACATCATGCTGCTGGCGATGTGTTTTTACATGCCGACAATCGCACTGACCAATTCCATTTCTTACACAATTCTGAAAAACAGCCATCTGGATGTTGTAAAAGACTTCCCGCCAATCAGGGTATGGGGAACAGTAGGCTTCATTGTCGCGATGTGGATCACTAATCTTACAGGAAATAAAGCCACAGAAGGACAATTTTATATTGCCGGTGGTGTTGCAATCCTTCTGGGAATCTATGCGCTGACGCTTCCCAAATGTCCGCCACAAAAGCTAATAGACAAAGATGCTCCGTTAACAGAACAGTTGGGGCTCAATGCTTTCAAATTATTTGCGAATTACAAAATGGCATTGTTCTTTTTATTTTCGATGCTTTTGGGCGCAGCCTTGCAGTTGACCAATGCCTATGGCGATGTCTTCCTGAGCGAGTTTGCTCATTTTCCTAAATATGCAAACTCAATTGTAGTGGAAAAATCTACCATAATCATGTCTATTTCTCAGATTTCCGAGACATTGTTTATTTTGGCTATTCCTTTCTTTTTAAGAAAGTTCGGGATCAAAAAAGTAATGCTTATCAGTATGCTGGCCTGGGTTCTGCGATTTGGACTGTTTGCTTATGGTGATCCTGTGAATGGTCTTTGGATGATTATATTATCATGTATAGTTTACGGAATGGCTTTTGACTTTTTCAATATTTCCGGTTCACTTTTCGTAGAAACAACCACCGATAAAAAAATAAGATCTTCTGCACAAGGATTATTTATGATGATGACTAATGGTTTTGGAGCCGTTTTGGGAAGTTACATTGCCGGTTGGGCCATTGACAGATTCTTCACGCTTAAGTTTACCACAGCCGCCGAATTATCATCATATCTGGAAACTACGCCTTCGGATTCTACATTTATAGGAATTTTGAAGAATTCTTTTAATGCTGTAGTCAATCCGGATGGAACTTTGTCTAATGTTGTGATGGTCAAAAACTGGCCACACATCTGGCTTTATTTTGCAGCTTATGCCTTGGTGATTTCTATTCTTTTTGCAATATTTTTCAAGCACAAACATTCAGAAGCTGACGTTAAAAATATCTCTCATTAATTTTTTGGCATATATTTGAATGTAAAAAAAGAAATAAAAGAATATGAAAAAGTTAATAACAAATACAATTCTGGCTTCTTCCTTACTGACAGGCATTAGTGTCGCTAATAGCTGCAGCAAAGTTGAGGACATTATCAATGATATTACCATTCCGGTTCCGTTTGATATTCCTGTAAATATTGATTCTGATATTCCGTTTGTTGTTTCTACGGACTATGTTAAATCTCCAAATATTCCACTGAATTTGGACCTGGATAAAGAGATTAAAGATAGGTTTCAGGGTAACTTAACCGTTAAGTCCGCAAAATTGACAAGCTTCAGTATTAGCCAAGTATCTTCTGTCGGAGGTATTACTTTGAAAGCAGTAAGTGATGCAAAATTATGGATTGCTGCACCTGGGCAGGTTGATCAGGTCATTGCTAATGTGACGAATAATACAAGTGAAACCGCACTCAGTTTCACTCCGGATCCGAATGTTGAAATAATGAGTTACTTAAAGTCAACCCAGGCATCGATATATCTGGAAGTTAAAGGACCGGAAAATAAAGCGGATCAAATGAAAATAAAAATTAATTCTTCTTTTAAGATCCAGGTCGGATTAAATTAGATTTAAAATTAAAATAAAAAAAGATGACTTAGAATGGTCATCTTTTTTATTATCCGATATCATTCGAAAACCAGATTATTCTGAACAGCCATAGATTTGAGTTCGGTTTCCTGCCATTCCTTTTCGGAATCACTTTTCAAAGTAATCCCGCCGCCAACAAAAAGAAATGCATAATTTTTGAAAAAACTGGCACATCTTAGATTTACGAAATAGTAGATGAAATCTTCGGTTTCGACTTTAATGTAACCGGCGTAAAATTCACGGTTAAAGTGTTCTATGCTTTTAATTCCCTGTGCACAAAGTTCTTTTGGAAATCCACATACAGCTGGTGTAGGGTGCAGTTCGGATATTATTTTGTCAAGGCTTTCCGGGCTGATCTCTGCAGAAAAATCAGTTTTTAGGTGTTTGATATTTCCAGAAATCAAATCTTTTGTAGAGGAAACTTTCAGATTGGAAGAAAATTTTCTGAGAATAGACTGTATATAATCTGTCACAGCCTTTTGTTCCTCGATTTCTTTATCAGTCCAGCTCTCAGCGAGAGGAAGCGTTCCTGCAAGACTCATTGTTTCGAAAGAATTATTTCTTTTATCAAATTTGCCTAAAACTTCTGAAAACCCGCCCATCCAGATCTCTCCATTTTTCTCAAAGAGATAACAGAAAGCAGAAGGATAACTGTCACAGAATTTCAGGAAACTCTTTGTTAAAGATAATTTCTTTTCAGAAGTGATGTCCAGATACATCAGGAGTTTCCGTCTGGAAAGCACCAGTTTTTTTAACTCATTTTTTTCGATGAATTCTTTGGCCTGGGCGATTTTCAGAGCATAGGATTCCGGTGTTTCTTTCGCTATTTCTATCAGCTGGCTTTTGCTTTTTGGTGAAATATTTTGGCTATCAATATCTTGTTTTGATATTTCTCTGATATTTCCTTTGAAATCCAAAACCGTTTTGGTATCGAAGCTTACGAAAGAAACAGGTTTTTGCTGGGAATGATCCAATGTATGGAAAATATCTGAATCGGGTAGTCTGAAAATGAGCATTGATTTTCGAGGTAGATTAAACTTTCCCGACCGGAACAATATTGTTCGTCATTGTCGTATGGTTGATAAGATTTCCTTTCTCGTCCCGAATCTCGATCTGAGAAACGTGCATTGTATTGCCTTTTCTGATGAAGGTTGCTGTTCCGGTTACAACACCCTCACGTTTTGCACGGAGATGATTGCTGTTGATGTTAGTCCCCACGGGTACAACTTTATTGATATCCACATTGATCAGCGAAAGACAGGAACCCAGGGTCTCAGCCAGAACACAGCTTGCACCACCATGAAGAATACCATAAGGCTGATGGACTCTTGAGTTTACAGGCATCGTTGCTGTCAGAAAATCATCGGAAACATCAGTGTATACGATTTCTAAAGTTTCACCCAAAGTGTTTTTATTGGCTTTATTCAACTGCTCTAATATTTCTTTTTTTCTAGTGTCGTCCATTTCGTAAAATTAATTTTGCAACTATCAACTAGTAAATCTGGGGATTCCAGTTCTCAGGAATTTTCGGAGTGATATCAAATTTTATATAAAAATCCTGAATTTCCTGCATGATTTCTTCATACGAATGAGTTTCCAGTTTTTCATAAGGGATTTGATAACCCAGATTAATGGTTTTCCGTTTGTAATCGCCACCGGCTAAAACAATCGGGACTTTTGCTGCCAAAGCCATATTGTAGAAGCCTTTTCGCCATTTTTCTACGCGGCTTCTCGTACCTTCCGGAGTAATCACGAGACTGAAATCATCTTTCTTAAATTCATTCGCCACAAAATTGACAAGGTTATTCTTCTGAGAACGGTCAATCCCGATTCCGCCAATTGCCTTTACAATCCAGCCGTAGAAAGGATTTTTGGTATGAGCATCTTTGATGATTATTTTTAACTTTTTTCCCAAAGACCAATAGGCAAGATTTCCAAGAAGATATTCGCTGTTATGGGTGTGTGGAGCAACTACAAGTATGCATCTGTCTAGATTATCAACATTGCCCTGGAGAACAACCTTCCATCCGATTATTTTTAGAATAAGTTTTGCAAAGAGTTTTTTCATAAAAAAAAGTACAACCATAACGGTTATACTTTACAAATTTACAAAATATGTTTATTTTTTAAGAAATATAAAAAATATTCTTTGACAGTCTAGAAGAGGTTGCTGATGAAATCTACAATCTTGATGGCGATTTCGATAACTAATTGTATCATTGTCGGAGATTTTGGTGGTTAGATTTTATTTCTATAATAAATTTAATAATAATTTTGCCTTCTTTATAATTTAAAGGTTAAATTTTTATTAAAATATCAATTAATCTGCGGATATATCACTGCGTTGGTTAGATCCAAAGGATTGTAATTCTTTGCAATGAAATTCTGCATAACTTTCGCCATTTCTTTGAACTGGTCTTTGCTCGTTATTTTTGTCCCGCCAACCTGGAACGTTCCGGGCGGCACATCATCGAATTTTTCTCTCAGCTCTTTCATAGGATCATTATAAAACTGAAGCATCATTTTATGAAGATCGGCAATTTTCAGGTTCAAAGGTTTTTTCCCTCCGAAAACTTCGAGAAAGTCTGATGTATCATAAGTTTTCTCAAGCTTCTGACTTTTTACCAGTTTAAAAATAAAATTGTCTTTGCTGTCACTCAGCTCGAAAATCAGTCCCGGCAATCCACGGAATTTGTATGGTCCTTCGGAGATACTGATGTCTTTACAAAACCATGCTGTCCAATGTCTTCCGCCAAAGTCCGTAGTTGCTTTCTGCAGTGTATATTTTCCGGAGGTTTTGGTTTCATTTTCCAGTTTCCAGTCCATCTTGTCTGTGGTGGTGTAGGAAAAGTAATCCATCATCATTTCGTAGTTGGTATTCAGGTAAGAATTTTTATTTCTTTTTATAGCTGGTGTTCCGTTCCAGTTGTAGTTCCTGCCGCCTTTTTTATTCAGCGAGTCATTGATGATGTTTTCGTAATGATAGAACTTAACATCTTTCGGGTTGATGTCCAGTGCCATATTCACATTTCTGTAGTTTGCAGATGTTGAATCCGGCTTGAATTTGTATTCGTAAATAAAGCGGTGCGTTTGTGCTTTTGATAAAGTGGTGAGCAATATCAAGAGTAAAAAAGTATAGATTTTCATATTAATAATTTATTTTATGATTCAGTGTTTATTTCTTATAGCTTTGATAATCTTCAACAATGAGTTTTGCAAGTAATCCAGGATTCTGGTAATAATTTCCGTGAAAATATTTTTGGCAAAGGCACTGTCATGCTGTTGTCACTATCCTTGATCATGTCAGAATAATGCTGAATCCTCAGATTGTCATATCCTTTCCACCATTCTTTAAAATTGATACCTAGATGCAGATTCCTGTTCATTTCTATCCGGCTGTTCGATGTTTTTATTGTACGAGGCATAGGTCGAAAAAAATTGCAAGCTGGCAAAAATAAAAAAGTAAAGATTTTCATATTAGTTTAATTTGCTTTCAGAAGAATTGAACCTGTAATCAATATTATGAAAAGGATTAATCCTGTGATCTGCCAATATATCGAAACGCTGTTGTACTGTTTCTGGATCTCAGTTCTAATTTCTAATATCGGTTTCAATTTGTCCCAGTCCCAGGCTAGCAAGATTACTCCGGCAAAAAGCATCAAGGAAGTAATAACCCAGGTTCCTGTAAAATGCATGCTGATCGTGATGACGCAAATATTGAGAGTGATCCCGAAAAACATCATTGCTCCTAATGTTGCGAATCTCTGAGTGAATAACAAAAACGCTGTGAGTAATTGACAGAATCCGAGAAAAACCCAATAGTCGCCAGTCCTGTACATTGCTTCGAAGAAATAGCCTATGGGATTATCCGTTCCAATTGCTGTGAATCTTTCTCCAAGAAGTTTTTTGAGGCCTGAAGGAATAAAAGCAAAACCAACTAAAAACCGAATGCCGATTATCATTAAATTTAGCAAGCTATTGCTTTTCAGTCTCGAATACATGGTTTTAATTTTTCTTTGGAAGAACTAGAAGAAAAGCGGAAGCCCGAAGACTTTTTTACCCGCTTTTCAACTAATCCACTCTCAATTTTTAGTTAGTTTTAATATGGATTTCTTTTTTACCATCTTTGATATTGATGTTCATATCTTTGAAGCTTTTTTTTACCTGCTGGTCAATTTTCATCCTTTCTAATACTACATCTGCAGAATCTTTGGAGTAGTTTTTTCCGTTGATTTTAACAGAATCGCTGTCATCAGAATTATATTCGATAGTCGTTCCGTTAATTTTAATTTTGTTTTCCTCCACTGTTATTCCGGAATGATTGCTGCTGCTGAAATCATTATCATCGTCATCAGAATTGTCACGTACATTAATTTCATATTCTTTTTCGTTAATGACTTTCATAGTTGATGGAACTACCAGCTCATAATCCAATCTGTAATCTCTGAATTTGTATTCATAAGGATATTCAAAGTAATTAGGAAAGAAGATTCTGTTGCCTGTGATTTCCACAGGAACTTTCATTTTAAGAGGCTGATTGTAGCCATCTGCTTCTTTCTTAATAATCAGATAAGGGGTTTTGATATCATCTCTTCTGGTGATTTCTACGCTCGCATAATCTCTTTTATAGATTCTGGATTTGTCAGAATAAATATTATTAAAATAAGCTTTGTAGTTCTCAGGAATCGCCACTTTCTTGCTATCCAGGTAGATGGTATCATTCGGTGCTGTGATGGAGATATTCTCATAATCCTGATTGTCGCCACTATACGAAAAGTTGAACTTGGAAGCACTTGCTGCGAAAATTCCGACCAGAATAATCCAGATGATTCCCAACGTTCCCAAAACGCGTCCGATGTAATTGAATTTGGTTTTTGGCGAAAACAGCTTGATCGATAGCAGTAAGAACGCTACTCCAAAAATGATGGTAGGTAAAGCAGCAATAGCAAGCAAAAGATATCCAAGATTGTTTTCTTCCAGATAGAATCCAAGGTTATTGTCCATCCCGAATTTGTCAGAACCGTATGCAAAGGTCATTGCGAACAATCCGATGAAACATCCCGCTGCCAATAATCCAAGCAAAACAGCTAGACAATATCTGAAGATTTTTAGAATGGAATCTCCTGCAGAACCGATCTTCGGACGGTTTTCGGTGTAGATTTCACCGGCTCTTGTGGTTGTCTCATTGGCAAACTGTACTATTTTGCTGGATTCTTCCTTTAAGTTGTCGAAGTTTAAAGGTTTTCCTTTCATCTTCAAAAAGTCAGATGCTGATTCTGCTTTTGGTAAAACTGCCCAAAGAATGAAATAAAGAATGACTACTAAAAATGAGGATCCTGGAGCGATCCAAAGGAACAAAAATGCGCCAACCCAAATGAGTCTCATCCAAGTGATATCCATTCCGAAGTAAGCTGCTAAACCTGCACAGACACCGGCAATCTTTTGTCTTTCCGGGTCACGGAACAGTTGTTTCTGAGAATTGCTGCTGTAGCTGCTGTAGCTTGTAGAAGACTTTGATTTACTTTGTTTTCCTTCTGAGTAATAAGCTTCTTCCTGCTCATCAATCTGTTCAGGCGTTCCGATCTGAGCGATCACTTTTTCTACATCAGAATCGTTGATTACTTCTCTTTTGGAAAGTGTTTCCTTGAAAATCTCGACCATTCGGATTTCAATATCGTGCATAACTTCGTCTGCTTCCTGTGCGTCCAGAGAATTTCTCAAGGCATTCAGATAATCGCTAAGCTTGATGTAAGCCTGTTCATCTATCATAAAAGAGAAACCAGCGAGTGCTATTGATAATGTCTTGTTCATAGTATTAATTTTGAGAGTGAGAGTTTGTAGTAATTTGGTTCACAGAGTCTGTCAGTTCCTGCCAGGTTGTTTGCAATTCTGCAAGAAAAAGACTTCCTTTATCAGTAATCTGATAGTACTTTCTTGGCGGTCCGCTTGTAGATTCTTCCCATCTGTAAGCGAGAAACTCGCCGTTTTTCAATCTTGTGAGGAGAGGATAAAGAGTGCCTTCCACGACATCCAGTTTTCCTTTTTTGAGAGATTCTATCAGGTCGGAAACATACATTTCGCGCTGCTGAATCAGGCTCAAAATACAGAATTCCAGAATTCCTTTGCGCATTTGCGCTTTTGTGTTTTCCGTATTCATATTAATTGTTTGGTTTAATTAAATTCTAAAGTTTATTGCTCGTGCTTTATTTTTTAAGTTATTATTAAGCTCCGAACATACTTCTCTAACTTTACATTGCAAAGATATATAAATAGAATGGTATTATGCAATACAAAGTAGTAAATAATTTTAGAAATAATAGTTAATTATCTGATTTCCAGTTATAAAATTTTACAAATAAAAAATCTAAATTTCAAATAATCAGTAATAAATCTTTTATAGGTCTTTTAAACAAACTTAATTCGGACGTTTAAACAAAATTGATCCTGTTTTTGTAGTATAATTTTGTATCAATAAATATTTAAAGCAATGAACAATTATCAAGGTGTATTACAAAAACCCATCAACTCAGGCTTCAATGCAAGATCTACAACAGAAGAAGTAATCAAAGGAATCAGTCTCGAAAGAAAAGTAGCTATCGTGACAGGCGGAAATTCAGGAATCGGATTGGAAACAGTTAAAACATTATCAAGAGCTGGTGCAAAAGTCATCGTTCCCGCAAGAGACATCGAAAAAGCAAAAAAAAATCTCGCCGGAATCCCGAATGTAGAATTGGAAGAATTAGATTTATCCAATCCAAATTCGGTTGATACTTTTGCAGAAAAGTTTTTAAAATCCCAACGTCCACTTCATCTATTAATCAACAACGCCGGCATAATGTGGGTGCCCCTTCGCAGAGATGATCGTGGTTTAGAATCCCAGTTAGCTGTAAATTATCTGGCCCATTTTCAGTTAACGGCAAGATTATGGTCCGCTTTGAAAAAAGCAAACGGTGCCAGAATCGTAAATGTTTCTTCTGGCGGACATCAGTTTTCGGATTTCAATTTTGAAGACCCGAATTTTCTCCATCGAGAATATGAAACATTACTCGGCTACGGACAATCGAAAACCGCAGTCAATCTTTTCTCGATGGAATTGGATAATCGTGCAAAAGAATATAATGTCAGAAGTTATGCATTATGTCCTGGTGCAGTCGGCGAAACTGATTTGTCGAGAGAAGCACCGTTGGATTTGTTTCAAAAATTGGGTTACGTTGATTCGGAAGGACAGTTGTTGCCGGAAGTTACAGCATCTTTGAAAACCATTCCCCAGGGTGCAGCTACAACAGTTTGGTGTGCAACAAGTCCTTTGCTAAATGATTTGGGAGGAATTTATTGTGAGAATGTCGACATTGCACCTTTGGGTTCCGATGTGAAAACTATAGGCGGAATCAAACCTTATTCTCTGGATGAAACCAATGCCAAAAGATTATGGCAACTAAGTGAAGAAATGACAGGAATTCCATTTGACATCCATTGATATTTGTAACTTTGTGATATGAGCAATATGGATTATAAAGTTAATTATATCACTCCGGAAATCAAGCTTTCCTGTTACGAAGGTAAGTTGTTCAAAACCGAAGCGGCATTTGAAGATCATTTGCTGGTTTGGCTGATTTCCGGTGAGACCAAAATTATCCAGGCAGACGAACGCTTTGTTTTCGGTGCAGGCCGCACTTTCCTGATTCCGCGAAATCAATTGGCAACGATCATCAATTATCCGAAAGACGGAATGTCACACAAAGCGGTTGCGATGCATTTATCAGCAAAACGCCTTAGAGAATTTTATGCTGATAATTCGATTAAATCAAAAATAAAAACAGAAAAAATCATCAGTTTTGAGAAGCATCCGTTATTGGAAAGTTGCCTGGCTTCGCTGATTCCGTATTTTGAAATGCAGAATAATTTCCCCGAAAATATTGCTTCTCTGAAAATAAATGAAGCGATCAATATCCTCAGAACGATTGATGTCAATATAGATTCTGTTCTTAATAACTTTGATGAACCCGGAAAAATCGACTTAGTGGCTTTTATGGAAAAGAATTTTATGTTCAATATGTCTCTGGAAAAATTCGGATATTTGACTGGCCGAAGTTTGACTACTTTCAAAAGAGATTTTTATAAAGCTTTCAATTCCACACCACAAAGATGGCTGACAAAAAAACGTCTGGAATTGGCGTATTACGAACTTGTCGAGAAAAATAAAAAGCCTGTCGAAGTATATTATGAAACCGGGTTTGAGAATCTTTCACATTTTTCTTTTGCTTTCAAAAAACAGTTCGGTTATTCGCCAACGCATTTGATTAAATCATAATATTTATTGAATTGAATCGAATTAATTAAAATAAATAGTTCAAAAAATTTGCAGTAAAGAAATGTTTTCATACATTCGTTAAAGATTTACAAATAATAATGAATTTCACATTTACAACAACCACTTCTACATCAACAACTACAACATCTGTAGGTTGCAGGAAGGTGCGTTTGTGAATTTGAATACAACAATAATGACAAAGCCTTTCTGATTTCAGAAAGGCTTTTTTGTTTTTAAAATATAATCAATGAAAATTTTAAAATTCGGAGGAACTTCAGTCGGAAGTTTGGAAGCTTTGCAAAATGTAAAGCTAATTGTAGAAAAGGAGTTCAGTCAAAACGAACCGTTGATTGTCGTCTGTTCTGCCTTGTCAGGAATTACCAACATGCTTCTTCTAGCTTCAGAACAAGCTTTAGAACAAAATGATTTCTCAAGAATTCTGAAATCTGCAGAAGAGAAACATTATCAGATTATCTCTGGATTATTGCCAAGAACTGCCCAGAATCCGTTATTGATGATGGTGAAAGTGAGTTTCAATGAGATTGAAGATTTGCTTTTCAGTATCAGAAATTTGGGCGAATTGTCAGACAGGATCAAAGACAGATTATTGTCTTACGGCGAACAAATGTCCGGCAAAATCATCACTGCTTTCCTCAATTCAGAAAGTTTTCCTGCCGTTTTCCAAGATGCAAGAGAATTAATCAAAACCGATTCTCATTTCGGAAATGCTAACGTTGATTCCAAAAAAACAAACGAAAATCTAAACAATTGGACACTCGGTAATCACATCTATGTTGTGACAGGTTTCATCGCATCAGATGAAAATCAAGATACAACAACGCTAGGTAGAGGCGGTTCAGATTATACTTCGGCGATTTTAGCTTCAGGGTTAAAAGCGGATGAAATCCAGATCTGGACAGATGTTGACGGTTTTCTAACGGCTGACCCAAGATTGGTAAAGAATGCTTTTTCTCAACCCGAACTCAGCTATCAGGAAGCGATGGAAATGTCGTATTTTGGGGCAAAAGTGATTTATCCGCCAACGATGATTCCGGCGATTGAAAATCAGATTCCGATATATATCAGAAATACTTTTCAACCGGAAAATCCAGGAACTTTAATTCATCAGAAATCCGAAATTTCCAAAGGTTTGATCAAAGGAATTGTCTCCATCGAGAAAACCTGTCTCATCAATATCACCGGAAACGGGATGATTGGGATGAAGGGTTTCAGCGGAAGATTATTCAATGCTCTGGCGAGATATGACGTGAATATCATCCTGATTACACAGGCCAGTTCCGAGCATAGTATTTCGTTTGTTGTTAATTTTAATGACGAGAAAAAGGCCGGAAAAGCCATCCGGGAAGAGTTTGAATTTGAATTGGATTCCAACAAAATCGATGAACCGCAATTTGATAACGACCTAAGTATCATTTCCGTTGTTGGCGAGAATATGAAGAAAACAAGAGGGATTAGTGGTAAATTTTTCAGTGCCTTGGGCAAAAACGGGATCAATATTATCGCAATTGCACAAGGTTCGTCTGAACTTAATATTTCTGCCGTCATTGAACGAAATGAATTGTCGAAAGCACTAAATGTTGTTCACGATTCACTTTTACTTTCGCACGTGAAAACCTTCAATGTAATGTTTGCGGGAACAGGAAATATTGGCAAGGAATTGTTCAGGCAACTGGAAAGGGAAAAGAAAAATTTGGCTGAAAATCATCAGATCAAAATCAATGTGGTTGGGATTTCCAACAGCCGAACGATGCAGCTAATTGATAATCCGGAATCCATTTTTAATTTAGAAATCGAAAATGAAAATTCTCAAAAAACAGATTTGGAATCGTTTATCAAATTAATTGCCAGTAAAAATTTACCGAATCTAGTTTTCGTCGATAATACTTCCAGTGAAGACGTTGTGAAACATTATCCTGATCTATTCAATAATAATATTTCGATTGTCACTTGCAACAAAAAGGGAAATTCCTCATCGTTTGAGCAATACAGCAAATTCAAAAGACTGGCGAAGAAGAACAATGTCAATTTCCTGTATGAAACCAATGTTGGAGCAGGACTTCCAATCATCAGAACTTTAAATGATTTGTGGATTTCAGGTGACGAAATTTTGAAAATCGAAGCTATTTTATCCGGAACAATTTCTTACATTTTTAATAATTACGTTGGTGAAAAAACTTTTGCCGAAGTTGTAAGAACGGCGCAGGAATTAGGATATACAGAACCGGACCCGAGAGATGATCTGAATGGAATGGATTTCTCCCGAAAAATGCTGATTCTTGGACGAGAAATTGGCTTGCCATTGGAAATGTCCGATGTCAGTATCAAGGATTTTCTTCCTGAAGCTTGTCTCCAAGCAGAATCAATTCCTGCTTTTTACGAAGAATTAGAAAAACACGAACATTATTTCTCATCTTTCAAAAACGAAGCAGAAAGTTCTGGCAGAAAACTGAGATTAATTGGTGTTTTGGAACACGGAAAAATCAACATCGAAGTTCAGATTGTAAATTCGGATCATCCTTTTTTCGGATTGTCTGGAAGCGACAATATCATTTCATTCACAACTTCAAGATACAGAAATACACCTTTGGTTGTAAAAGGTCCGGGCGCAGGTGCAGAAGTAACAGCTGCCGGAGTCTTTGCAGATTTGGTGAGAGTTACAGCACAATAATAGTTGTTAATGATTAATTTTAACAAGAATCAATTAACAATTTACCATTAAAAATTAATAATTAAAAATGGATTCTATAAAAGTTTTTGCGCCTGCAACAGTTGCCAATGTTGTCTGCGGTTATGATATTCTAGGTTTCGCAATAAAAGAGCCGGGTGATGAAATCATCCTGCGGAAGAACGATTTCAATCAAATCATCATTACAAAAATCGAAGGCGATGGCGGGAAACTTCCCAAAGATCCTGCTAAAAATGTGGTTTCTCACGTGATCAGATTATTTCTCGAAAAAATAAATTCTAACCAGGGAATTGATATTGAATTGTACAAAAAAATGCCTCTTAACAGTGGAATGGGCTCCAGCGCAGCGAGCAGTGTTGCTGCTTTGGTCGCCATAAATGAATTGATGGGAAAACCTTACTCAAAACAAGAATTGTTGCCACTAGCAATGGAAGGCGAACGAATTGCTTGTGGAAATGCTCACGCCGACAATGTGGCGCCTGCACTTTTGGGCGGTTTGGTTTTAGTCAGAAGTTACGAACCTTTGGATGCGCTGAAATTGCCTTATCCAAAAGATTTGTCGGTCGTTTCCGTTCATCCGCACGTGGATGTTCCGACAGGCGAGGCGAGGAAAATCATCAAGGATAGAATCAGTTTGAAATCCGCTGTTCAACAGTGGGGAAATGTTGCAGGCTTGGTTGCCGGATTCTGCACCAACGATCTGGATTTGGTCAGCCGAAGTCTGGAAGATGTTATCATAGAGCCGGTTCGTGCGATGCTGATTCCGTATTTTTATGAGATGAAACAGCTCGCTTTGGACAACGGAGCGATTGGTTTTGGGATTTCAGGTTCCGGTCCTTCCGTTTTTGCATTGTGCAAAAACAAAGGAACAGCGGAAGAAATTTCATTCAAAATCAAGAAATTACTTAATCAAAAAAATATAGAAAGCGAATCCTTTGTAACGAAAATTAATGACGAAGGCGCAAGAGTTATTTGAAAATTTAAACCACAAAAGACACAAAGATTTTCTTAAAGATCACAAATAATATTTGACGAAGTCAAATCCTTGTGAACTTAAAATTATAGAATTTAAAATAAAAAACCTTAGTGTGCTTTGTGTTAAAATTTTAAGCTAAAAACCATCCACCATCAACTATCAACAAATGAAATATATATCAACAAGACAACGACAGGAAACCGATATAAAAACAGCAATTCTCAAAGGTTTAGCCGATGACGGCGGACTTTTTATGCCAGAATATATTCCAAAATTGGATTCTGATTTTTTTGAAAATTTACCGAATCTCACTTTACAGGAAATCGGTTTCCGTGTAGCAAAGGAATTTCTCGGCGATTCCATTTCGGACGATAATTTGAAACAAATCATCAATGAGGTTTTAAATTTTGAAATTCCGGCTGTGAAAATCTCTGAGAATATTTATTCTCTGGAATTATTTCACGGTCCGACGATGGCTTTCAAAGATGTCGGCGCAAGATTTATGGCGAGAATGATGTCTTATTTTTCAGAAGGAAAACCTATGAAAGTGATTGCCGCAACTTCCGGCGATACGGGAAGTGCTGTTGCGTCAGGATTTTTTGATGTTCCGGGAATCGAGGTTTTTATTCTTTATCCTAAAGGAAAAGTAAGTCCGTTGCAGGAAAAACAGTTGACAACTTGGGGCGGAAATATCAAAGCTCTGGAAATCGACGGCACTTTTGACGATTGCCAGGCTTTGGCAAAACAAATTTTGTCCGATGAAGAATTGAATCAGAAATTCACGTTGACATCTGCAAATAGTATCAATATCGCCAGACTGATTCCGCAATCGTTTTATTATTTCTGGGCTTTTGCGCAACTTCAAAAATTAGGAAAACCAATTGTATTCTCAGTTCCAAGCGGGAATTTTGGAAACCTTACCGCTGGACTTTTTGCAAAAAAAATGGGATTGCCAGTTCATCAATTCATTGCATCGACCAATGAAAATGATGTGATTCCTAAGTTCTTGGTAACAGGGAATTACGAAGCAAAACCTTCCAAACAAACCATCAGTAATGCAATGGACGTTGGAAATCCTAGTAATTTTGAACGGATGAAAAGCTTGTTCAATGATGATGTTACGGAGTTCAGAAAAGAAATTGAATCTTATTCTTTTTCCGATAAAGAGACTGAGATTGCAATGCAAAATGTGAAGAAGGAATATAATTATATACTTGATCCGCACGGCGCGGTTGCTTATTTGGGATTAGAGG
Organism: Epilithonimonas mollis; assembly: GCF_900142325.1. Lineage (GTDB taxonomy): Bacteria > Bacteroidota > Bacteroidia > Flavobacteriales > Weeksellaceae > Epilithonimonas > Epilithonimonas mollis. Next base: position 288,462 of record NZ_FRAM01000003.1, on the reverse strand, counting down.
CTCTTCGATCCTTCGGCAAGCTCAGGACAGGCTTGGCTCAGAGTGACAAAGTAAGTGGAGATTTTGTTGGGGTTTTATTAGAAACTGCTCATCCTGCAAAGTTTGTGGAAGTGGTGGAAGAGGTTTTGAATGAAAAAATTATCATTCCGGAAAAACTTGAAGCTTTTAATAAAAAAGAAAAAAAAACTGTGGAATTTCCAGCGGATTTTGAAGTGGTGAAACAATTTTTGATGGAGGAGAAGCGGTAAAAACCACAAAAGGAACAAAGTTTTGACATTCATAACACAATTTTGTCATTTTGAATCTAAACGGAGCTGTCGAGATTCTGTCAGAATGACAAATTAGATTTGAATTAAGTAATTTTCTTTTGTTCATTTGTGGTTTTAGAATTATTTAAATAAATAGTTTTCTTATCAGTGATCAATCCAAAAAATAATCTTATCTTTGCACCCGAATTACATAATAATCATTAAACAATATTGGAATGTATTTAACAACAGAAAAAAAAGCAGAAATTTTCGCAAAGCACGGTAAATCTGCACAGGACACAGGAACTGCTGAAGGACAGGTTGCTCTATTCACTTTTAGAATCAACCACTTGACTCAGCACTTGAAAGCTAACCACAAAGATTTCAACACAGAAAGATCTCTTGTAAAGTTAGTAGGTAAAAGAAAAGCTCTTTTAGATTATTTGAAGAAAAAAGATATCAACAGATATAGAGCAATTATCGCTGAATTAGGAATCAGAAAATAATTCCAGGCTCAGGCAAAAAATTAAAGCAACTCAATTGAGTTGCTTTTTTTATGAATACTTTTTTGTTACCTAAAATTCAAAAAATTATTTTTTGATAAATTTCACAGATTTTCCATCAATATTAAGTATGTAAATATTAGGGTGTAAAGCATGGACATCAATTGCTTTTTTATTAGCAAAAGGTTTTTTGATTTCTAAAATTAATTTTCCGGAAATATCAAAAATCTTTGCAGATTCAGCATTTTTCAGATCGCCATTAATATTAATTACGTCTGCGACAGGATTTGGGTAGATATTGAAAGTCTCATTTTTATTAACCTCATTAGCTGCCAAAACGCCCAGTCCCATGCAATAGTCGGAAGGATGTGTGATCCATTCATTGATATCAAAACTGTTTGTAGGGTTTATGAAATCTGATTTTCTATAAAGCGATTTGTTCCCGTTGCTGTTATCCTGACCTTTGATTCCGATGGCATCCACAGTTGCAGATCTGTACGACAGATCCACATATTGTCCACCGGTAAAAGTAAGTGATGGTGCTGCCGTTATAAACTTGGCGTTAGAATTATTGAAACAGCTGAGATTGGCATTTGGATTTATAACCACAAAATTTTGATTATTTTCTATACTGCCTTCCAGTTCGAAGGGTTCACCAAAATAATAGGCGGTTCCCTTATACTGGATGTATAATTTGTACCCGTTCAGATTAACTTTGTGACCAGTTCGGTTAACGATTTCGAAAGCTTTGTTATTGCCGGAGCCTTCGATGTATTTTACAATCTGAAGATCCTTTGCAAAAATATCTGCTGTGAGTGTTGTCACGCTCATCGTGTTGCTCTGGGCACTTTCCAGATAAGCATTATCATAAGCTTTCACAGTAAAGTTATAGGTCGTCGCAGGCGTCAGATGATCTGCTGAAAAAGAAGTGGTTTTCGTGGAGCCTATTAAAACGCCATCCTGATAGATTTTGTACCCGATAACATCAGATTCCGGGCTGGCCTGCCAGTTTAGATCTACAAAATAAGCAGAGTTCCTTTCCAGAGAAAGCTGTGAAGGCGCAGATGGCGAAACATTATCCGGCGTCTGGTTCCATATCATACTGACCCATTCCGGATGATCGATAAAAGGATTTCTGTTTTTCTGAATATTATAAACAGAATTGTTTCTGTCAATCTCCCTCTGTGAAACCGGATCCAGCTGATGCCAGTTCAGGAGCATGGCAACATACCAGTTTTCATAGGCTTTTTCCTCTGTTCCGTCTAATGGATTTTGGTCTTTTGTAGGATCAGCATTTGTACTGAAGTTGAAACTACCCAGTTTTCCTTCGTATCTGACAGCAAAATACAGAAGAGCTCTTGCAATATCTCCTTTAAACTCATCTATCGGTTCGAAAACACGGCCTGTATAAGTCGCATTCTGTGTTCCGTTAGAGGCTTGTTTGGAACCATTGGTAAAATTATAATATACTGTCGAACCTGCTTTTCCATAAGGGTAATTGCTTCTTAGCTGGTTGATTCTTGCATCTGTAGGAATTACAAAAAATAAATCAGAGTACATTGGATACGCACTGTTGAAGGAACTTTGGGGCATCATGTGTTCACGGTTCCAGCCCAAGCCTTCTGCATTGGCACTTCCTATAATATTGGCAAGAGTGTAATGATAAGCTGTTGTTCCCGTAGGATTGTTAGAATAGATGTCCAGCAGATAGGTTGTATTGGTGGCATCGTAATCATAATATTTATCAATGTCCGTCTGTCCATATAATGTTTTCAGGTCATCATAATGCCAATTATAGTTTTTTGCAGAGATGATGTCATGAAGTTTTGTTTTCAGTGCAAAACCAGATAAACTTTCGGTTCCGGTGTAATAGCCTTGCGGAATCTGGGATAGTGCAAAAACAGGGAAAACAGCAAATGCAAACAGGTAGTTTTTTAACATGATAATATTTTTAAAAATGTCGGGGCATAAATTTATTGTTTTTTTATAACATTAGCTTTGTTTTTTTTAAATCATTCATTAATAAATTGTTATGTCATTATTACAAATCAAAAATCTCAGGTTTTATCAATAAAAAATGAAAATCAAGAAATAATTCAGGTGGTAATTGAAAAATGGATATGATCACAGTCATAAAAACCTTATAAGGCTATTAATAACTTTGAAATACATCATCCTGACAGACGGATGCACGATTAATCTGAAAACAGGCGAAGTAGCGTAACAGGTATAAAATCGAATGTTTTTAGAAGCTGGCCTGATAATAGGTTTGTAATCTTTAAATTTTTTAAAATGGAAAATCAAAATAATATTGTAATTATTGGAGGAGGCTTCGCCGGAGTAGAACTGGCTGAAAGATTACTGGATTCCGGAACAGATGCGCATGTCATCCTGATTGATAAAAATAATTATAATTTTTTCCCGCCGTTGCTATATCAGGTTGCTACAGGTTTTCTGGATGTGTCTAACATCAGTTATCCTTTCAGAAAGCATTTCAGTTCAAAAAAAGGTTTTTCATTTATTATGGGAAGCCTGGAAGAAATTATGCCTGACGGGAAGAAGATCATCCTGAATTGCGGAGATGTTTTTTATTCTAAATTGATTATTGCAACCGGGACTGTAACCAACTATTTTGGCAACGTAAATATCATGGATAATGCGCTTCCCATGAAAACCATTACAGATGCTATCAATTTAAAAAACAAAATCCTTGAGAGGCTGGAAAAAGCGTCCCGAACCTCAGATGCCGAACTAAGAGCCAAGCTTACGACTTTTGTTATTGCAGGCGGCGGTCCGACTGGTGTCGAAATAGCCGGCATGCTGAGTGAACTGAGGAAAAATATATTATTTAGGGATTATCCCGAACTGAAAAATATTGCATTTGACATTTATCTCATTGATGGTTTGCCAACAGTACTTGCGCCTATGAGCAAAGAATCACAAAAATATGCTCAGCAGTCTCTTGAGAAAAGTGGTGTGATTGTGAAGCTGGGGCAGGTGGTTAAGGATTATGCGGATGGTGTTGTTCATCTTGCAGATGGCACATCTATAGCTAGTGAGAATCTGATATGGACTGCAGGTGTAACGGCACAAACCTTCGAAGGAATACCTGAAGATTGCTACGGAAAAGGAAACCGGCTTGCTGTGGATTCCTTCAGCCAGGTAATTGGTATTAATGATATCTACGCAATTGGAGATACGTGTATTATGACTTCAGATCCGGCATTTCCAAACGGTCATCCGCAGCTCGCTCAGGTTGCTATACAGCAGGCTGAACTGTTGGCAAAAAACTTGGTGGCTCAGGAAAAAAAGAAAGATAAAAAACCATTTATATACAAGGATAAAGGATCTATGGCCATTATTAAAAGAAACCGGGCCGTTGCAGATCTTCCGGGACCATTCAAACATTTTAGCGGTTTTTTTGCCTGGCTGATCTGGATTTTTGTTCATCTGATGTCGCTTATTAATGTCAGAAATAAAATAACGACTTTCTTTAACTGGCTGAATTCCTATATCACACGAGATCAGCCGCTTCGTATGATCATAGACCCTTCAAAAAAATAATTTTGATATTACTCTGATTATTCAATTCATGAATTACAGCAAATTGGAATGAATCATTATGACTCAAATCATAAACAGGCTATAATCTTCTATATAACTTTGATAATACCAAATACCAAAAAATAAATTATTATGAAAAAGTTATTAATAATCCTCGCAGTGGGATTGTTGTTTAGTTGCAACAGCAATAAGTCTTCTGAAAATTCAGAATCGGTATCGCCGGACAGTACATCTATGAACACTCAGCCTTCTGCGTCTGAGAACAGCGGAACTTATATGGACACCACTGCTTCTTCCGGGATCAACAATGTTGATGCCGCTAACACTTCCAGAACTGATAGTTTGTCCACACCAAAACGTGATTCTGGAAGAACTCGCTAAGTATTTACCTTATTTTATTAGTATTTATTCTGAATGCTTCTTTATCAATAAGGAGGTGTTATTTCTTCTGTATTGACACTCTAATAATAAGACAATATTGATTCGGATTCTGAACTCAGATCCTGATATCAATTTCTTTTTAATCAACCAATCTCTATAAATTATGAAAAATAACAAGAATCTGACGAATCCCAAGCTGGATCAGCTTCAGGATCATACAACGGATAATAACGGTGAGAAACTCTCCACAAATCAAGGTCTTAAAATTAATAACAATCAGGATTCTCTCAAATCAGGAGAACGGGGTCCAAGCTTACTGGAGGATTTTATTCTGAGAGAAAAAATCACACATTTTGACCACGAAAGAATCCCGGAAAGGATTGTCCATGCCAGAGGTTCCGGTGCCCACGGCGTTTTCAAGCTGAATCAAAGCCTGAAAAAATATACCAAAGCAAAATTCCTCACGGAAGTGGGGAAGGAGACTCCTGTTTTTGTCAGATTCTCAACAGTTGCCGGCTTTCGGGGAAGCACCGACCTGGCAAGAGATGTAAGAGGATTTGCGGTTAAATTCTATACGGAGGAAGGTAATTATGATCTCGTCGCCAATAATATGCCTGTGTTTTTTATTCAGGATGCGATCAAGTTCCCGGATCTTGTTCATGCGGTTAAACCGGAACCTGATATGGAAATTCCACAAGCTTCTTCTGCGCATGACACATTTTGGGATTTTATTTCACTGATGCCGGAAAGCATGCACATGATAATGTGGCTGATGAGTGACAGGGCAATCCCCAGAAGTTACAGAATGATGGAAGGCTTCGGCGTTCACTCATTCAAATTTATCAATAGTGAAGGCGATGCTCATTTTGTCAAATTTCATTTCAAACCGAAACTTGGCGTGCATGCCGTAGCCTGGGATGAGGCTACCAAGATCTCCGGGAAAGATCCCGATTTTCATAGGAGAGATCTTTGGGAAGCGATAGAAAACGGTGCTTTTCCTGAATGGGATTTTGGAGTTCAGCTGATTCCTGAAGAAAATGAAAATGACTTCGATTTTGATCTTCTCGATCCTACGAAAATAGTTCCCGAAGAACTGGTGCCTGTTCAGCTGATAGGAACACTTACCCTGAACAAAAACCCGGATAACTTCTTTGCAGAAACAGAACAGGTTGCTTTTCATCCCGGACACTTGGTTCCCGGGATTGATTTTAGTAATGATCCTTTGCTGCAGGGTCGGCTATTCTCCTATACTGATACACAGTTATCAAGATTAGGCTCGCCGAATTTTCATGAGATTCCGATCAACAGATCGATCAATACAGTGCATAACAATCAGCGGGACGGACACATGCGTCAGCAGATTGTTAAAGGCAAAGTCAGCTATGAACCCAACTCAATCGGTGGCGGATGTCCGTTTCAGGCGATGATGAAGGAAGGCGGCTTCACTTCACAGGCAGAACGTGTGGATGGAAACAAGGTCCGCGCAAGAAGTCAAAGCTTTGTGGATCATTATTCGCAGGCTAAATTGTTCTACAACAGCCAATCCGAACCGGAAAAAGTACATCTTCAGAACGCATTGATTTTTGAATTGTCCAAAGTGACGGTTCCTGCCATCAGAGAAAGATTAGTTGGTCAGTTGCTGTTCATTAATAAAGAATTAGCCTCGATTGTAGCTAAGAAAGTTGGTGTCGACGTAGTCAAATTAAAGCAGCCTAATGCAAGTATCCCCGCTGACGCAGATCCAAAAAACTTACAAAGTCAGGAAAGGGAACCAAGTGTTCCGAATTCTGAAGCCTTAAGCATGGCAAATACCATTAAAGATACCATCAAAAGCAGGATTATTGGATTTATTATGGAAAATGGTGTGAATGCTAAAGAAGTTAATGGTTTAAAAACCAAACTTGAAAAAGAAGGCGCAATGGTTCAGGTTATTTCCGGAAGTCTTGCCCACGTGAAGGCAGATGACGGAAGTGTCTTCGAGCCGAAACATTCTTTGACCAGTACATCCAGCGTTTGTTTTGATGCATTATATCTCTGTGGCGGGAAAGAATCTGCGAAAAACCTGTTGAACCCGGAAAATAAAGCGGGAACACTTTTATTTGTAAATGAAGCTTATAAACATTGTAAAGCGATCTATTTTGGCTCGGATACTGATCAGATTTATACAGAAAGCAACATCAGCCTGAAACAGCATGAGGATTCTGCAATCATACATGCTACAGAAAAGAATAGCGATAATCTCTTCATAAAAGCGGTAACCAATCACAGAGTCTGGGAATTTGAACAGCAAAGAAACAATCCAGCGTAATCCGGATTATGGAACAGAATAAAAATAAATTCGAATGGCTGGCGGATAAGATTACACAATGGTCCGGGAGTTCTTTTGCTTTCGGATTTGCAGCCGGAGTGATTGTGCTTTGGCTTATCTGTGGACCTGTTTTTAATTATTCGGATACATGGCAGCTGATCATCAATACAACTACCACGATTATTACTTTTCTGATGGTATTTGTGATTCAGAAATCTCAAAATAAAGATTCCAAAGCTATTCAGCTGAAATTAAATGAATTGATTGCGGCCAGCAAAGAAGCGAGCAACAGGCTCGTAGACGTAGAAGATATGAATGAAGAGGACATTGATACGTTGCATACGTTCTATGAAAAAATTTCTTCTGAATGTGAAAATGAAGAGGATATCCACACTTCCCATTCAATTGACCGGGCAGACGAGAATATCGAAGCAAAAAAGTCAGCAAAGAAGCAATAATCTAACTACCAACCATTAAAATATTAAAGTTATGAAAGCAGCAGTCTTCCACATGCCGGGCAAAATTACCTGCGACACAGTGGATGATCCTATTATAGAGGATCCGAATGATATTATTCTCAAGTGACATCAACAGCCATTTGCGGAAGTGATCTGCATATGTATTCTGGTGGAATGCCCCAGCTGAAGCCCATGGTGATGGGACATGAATTCATGGGAATTGTTGAAGAAATGGGATCTAATATTTCCCATCTTCAGAAAGGTGACCGGGTCGTCGTCCCGTTTCCGATTGCCTGTGGATGCTGTTATTTTTGTCAGCATGATCTTCCTTCGGGTTGTGAAAACAGCAACACAGATCATTATGGGCCCGAAGGAGGGATTCTTACGGAAAAAGGCGGCGGTATGTTTGGTTATACCGATCTCTATGGCGGCTATAATGGTGGACAGGCACAATATGTTAGGGTTCCTTATGCCAATTTCGGACCTAGAAAAGTCCCGGATATCCTGACAGATGAGCAGGTTTTATTTTTAACCGATATTTTCCCTACTGGTTATACTGGCGTGATGTGGGGTGAGCTGAAGGGCGGGGAGTCTGTTGTGATTTTCGGAGCCGGGCCTGTGGGGTCAATGGCTGTCAAAAGTGCTATTCTCCATAATGCAGGCAAAATCATTGTGATTGATACGCTTCCGTACCGTTTGGAACAGATCAGAAAGCTGACTGGCTGCGAAGTCATTCTTTGGCAGGATGCGAAACAAACAGTAGAGCAAATACGTGATCTGACGGACGGACGAGGCGCAGATCTATGTATAGATGCTGTTGGTTTCGAACCGGAACGTAACTTATTAGACAAGGCAAAAGCAGTTCTTAATTTTGAAAAAGGATCTGTCAAAGTTCTAGAAGCTTGCTTCAGTGCTGTACGACGTGGCGGAACCGTCTCTGTTCTGGGTGTTTATCCTGTAAATTATGATAATTTTACATTAGGACAGATATTCGATAAAGGATTGACTATCAAAGCAGGACAGGCGCCTGTGCATGCCATCGTCGACAAACTTCTGAAGTATGTAGAAACAGGGCAGGTAAAACTGGATGATATTATAACCCATAGGCTTGCACTGGATGAAGTTGCAAAAGGCTATGAGATTTTCCATAAAAAAGAGGACAACTGTGTGAAAGTTGTGCTGGATCCTTGGAAGTAAAACCATATATTCATTAGATTTGAGATAGCATTGGGAGGCAAAAGTCTCCCAATGCCATTTTGACAGGAGTCAACTCGTTTGATTGTAATAATTTAATTGAAATCTATGGATTCCATTGCTGTTCTTCACACCCGGTTTTTTCAAAATAATAAGAATAATAAAGATGACTTTTATTTTAATACACTGGAAAACCATTTGAAAAATAACCGGAAACATATAGAGAAACCACATCGGCACGATAGTTATGTAACGGTGCTTTTTACAAAAGGGCGAGGTATTCATGAGATTGACTTTACACGCTACGAAATTTCGGAAGGTAGCCTTTTTTTTCTTTTACCAGGGCAGGTTCACAGCTGGGAATTGTCTGATGATGCAGAAGGCTTTATTTTTTTTACATCACAGGAATATTATGATTTTCACTACGTTAACCTCAGATTAAAGGATTATCCCTTTTTTGGCTCACCAAACATTTCCCGGAAAATTGTTGTTGAAAATAAGGATCTGGATAAAATAGTATCACTTCTGAAAGTAATCGATCAGGAAAATAATGACTCCGGTTTTATGAAAGAATGTCTGATCATCGCTCTTCTCACGATAATATATATCTACGCTACAAGACATTATACAGATCAGGAAGCCGACAGTACGGACCTCAGACTGTCTTATTTTAAACATTATTATGATTATGAAAATCTGGTTGAGAAACATTTCAAAACTATAAAATCGGTTTCCCAATACGCCGAAATGCTTGATATATCTCCCAAGCATCTCAACAGGATCACCCAGTCCGTAATCAGCAAAAAAGCATCCGAAGTGCTTGTGGACAGATTGATCCTGGAAGCAAAACGGACGCTTATTTTTTTAGACAGTAATGTTGTAGATGTGGCTTTCAGCCTTGGATATGAAGATTATTCCTATTTTGCCAGGCTTTTTAAAAAACATTCGGGTTATAGCCCGGTCAGCTTTCGCCAGAGATATAAAGTATAAAGGCTTAAAGCTGTATTTTAAAAGGCCCTTCAAATACCGTTTTGTAGGAATCGAGAAGCTTTCCGTCTTTATCATAAACGCCCAGCTCGATATTCTGCTTATATAACCGGACTTCATTTTCCGGAAGGCTGATGTTGATATTGCCTTTTAATAATTCATTCCCTTTTACTTTTATAATTCGGCCATTCGGCATAGAAATTTCGCTGTGCTGCGGCTCCAGAACTTTAATTGTAACGGACTGGTCATGATAGGATTTATTCAGAAAGGTATAAGTAAACGTATTGGTAATTTTACCATTGTGGCTGATAAAAGTACTTCCCGCAGGTTTGATGAATTTTGCTTCCATACTTCCTCTGTCTTGAAAAAGAAATCCGGTAAATACCACTAAACAAAACAATACAAAAGTTGAAATTTTCATTCGCGACGTGAATTTGAACTGGCTCTGATTTTCTATCTCAGCTTCTGTCGCATAACGTATCAGACCTTTTGGCAGTCCGACTTTCACCATCACTTCGTCACAGGCATCGATACAGGCAGTACAGTTGGTACATTCCAGCTGCTGACCATTTCTGATGTCGATTCCTGTAGGGCAGACCACAACACATTGCAGGCAATCGATACAATCACCCTTTCCCACAGCTTTTCGGTCTTCGCCGTTGCGCCATTTTGCACGGTTTTCACCCCTCTTGAAATCATAGTGAACATTGACTGTTTTTTTGTCGATGAGAACCCCCTGTAATCTTCCGTACGGACATATCAAAGTGCAAACCTGCTCACGCAGCCAGGCAAAAACAAAGTAGAAAATTCCTGTGAAAATAATCATTGTTACAAAATTTCCCGGATGTTGCGCCGGTCCTTCTTCCATAATTCTGATCACCGATTCATAGCCTACAATATACATAAACATAACATGGCTGATAATAGCTGATATCAGTAAAAATATAGACCATTTTGTAACCCTTTTTCTAATTTTTTCTTCATCCCAGGCCTGTCGTTCGAGTTTCATCTGTTTATTACGGTCGCCTTCGATCCAATATTCTATTTTCCGGAAAACCATTTCCATAAAAATGGTCTGCGGACAAAGCCAACCACAAAATATTCTTCCGAAAACTACAGTAAAAATCATAACGAAAATAACGGCTGTCACTGCAGCTAAAGCCAGAATGTAAAAATCCTGCGGATAAAATGGCTGTCCGGCAATAAAGAAGTGTCTGTCAAGAATATTGATCAGTAAAAATGGATTTCCATTGATCTTAACAAACGGCAGAATAAAAAATATTAAAAGAAGTAAATAACTAGTATAATTTCTTTTCGTAGTATAATTTCCTTTGGGTTTTCGGGGGAAGACCCATTTTCTTTTTCCTGTACTGTCCATGGTTCCGACAGAGTCACGGAATGTTTTTTCCTCGTGTTCTGAGATGTTTTCTATTGTATTTTGTATGTTCATTTATAATAAAGTTTGAGGGGGGAAAGGTTCTTTTTATAGCCTTTTTACGCTTTACAAATGTCCGACATAAACGTTTTGAGTAATAGTAATATAAAGAACCATAATAGGACAAAAAGGACATTTTATAATAATTGGAAATGATATTTATCATTAATGATTAAAACTAATGGTGATTATTAATTTTTCGCAATTTGTTTTTTTACTGATTAGCTTTTATGTAATTTTATTGTTTGTAAATATTAAAATATTTCTAATTATAAAAGAATGGAAAGATACAATTACGGGGTTGTCGGCCTCGGAGTGATGGGAAGAAACCTCCTCTATAATATAGCTGATCACGGTTTTTCCGTAGCAGGATTTGATCTGGACAAAGGAAAAGTAGATGAGCTGCATACAGGTGCAACCGGTGGTATGGAAATAAAAGGATTAGCATCTTTGGAAGATTTTGTGACAGCATTGGAAAGTCCAAGGAAAATTATCCTGATGGTTCCGGCGGGAAAACCGGTAGATGCAGTTCTGGAAAATATAACCCCGCTTTTGGGCAAAGGTGATATTGTGATCGATGCAGGAAATTCTTATTTCAGAGATACAGAAAGACGTATTGCAGATTTAGCTTCAAAAGGTCTCCATTTTATGGGAATGGGTGTTTCCGGAGGTGAGAAAGGTGCCAGAACAGGACCCAGTATAATGCCGGGAGGAGATTTGGAAGCATTCAAGCTCTTGAAACCTATGCTGGAATCTATAGCAGCAAAAGTTGATGGAGAGCCTTGCACTGCATACATGGGTAAAAGTGCTGCAGGAAACTATGTGAAAATGGTTCATAACGGTATCGAATATGCCATCATGCAGCTCATCAGCGAAGCTTATGATCTGCTTAAAAGAGGAGCCAATTTAAATAATGATCAGCTTTACGAAATATTCAAAGAATGGAACAATGGCGAGATGAATTCTTTCTTAATCGAGATTACAAGAGATATTTTCCGGCAAAAAGATAGTTTGTCCAATGCTTATCTGGTCGATATGATTTTGGACAAAGCCGGTGCAAAAGGAACGGGAAAATGGACTTCTGAACAGGCAATGGAAATAGGGGTTTCTATCCCGACTATTGATATTGCTGTGACATCAAGAATTTTATCAGCTTATAAAGAAGAGAGAATCAAAGCGTCTCAATTATATCCTAATGATGATGTTGCAACACCGGAAAATATGAAAATATTTATTAAAGAAGTAGGTGATGCGCTTTATCTGTCAACTTTGATCAGCTATGCACAAGGTTTGGCGTTATTGGTAAAAGCTTCCGAGGAATATGATTTTGATATCCCATTGAAGGATGTTGTAAAAATCTGGCGAGGTGGCTGTATCATCCGTTCCGTACTTTTAGAGAAGTTTTATTCTGCTTATACGAGAAACCCGAATCTTTCTAATATTTTATTGGATGAAGAAATCTCAGAGATCGTAAAGTCAAAAACCCATTCTTTAAGAAAAACCGCTTCTTATGCCGTTTCAAACGGTATCTCAAGCTTGGGAATCCAGACTGCATTGGGTTATTTTGATGCATACACAACAGAATTTTTGCCCGTAAACCTGATCCAGGCACAACGCGATTATTTTGGAGCACACACGTATCAAAGAGTAGATCGTGAAGGTATTTTCCACACATCTTGGGATAGTACAAATATTTAAACTTGAATGAATGACTGACAATAGTATATTGAACGCTACTAATATTGTAATTTTTGGCGCAACTGGTGATCTGGCAAAAAGAAAACTTTTTCCCGCTTTTTACAATCTTTTTATTGATGGAAGAATGCCTGCTAATTTTAACATCATCGCATTGGGAAGGTCTGATCATGATCATGATTATTTTAAAAATTATATCAAAACCAATCTGGAAGCTTTTTCAAGAAAGAACATTACTTCTGATGAGTGGCAGGCTTTCCAGCCGCACATCTTTTATCTACAACACCAGTTGGATGATGAGGACTCCTACAGAAAACTAAATGAGAAACTTCAGGAATTTGACACAGATTTCGGGATGAGAGGCAACAGATTGTTCTATCTGTCCATCGGGCCTAATTTTGTTTCTACCATCTCTAATCATATCAAGAATACATCGCTGGCTTCTGAAGCGGACAAAGACAGGATCGTCATTGAAAAACCTTTTGGATATAACAAACAAACTGCTGTAGAGCTGAATCAGCTTTTGTCCCAGACTTTTGAAGAAAAGCAGATTTATCGTATCGATCATTATCTTGGAAAGGAAACAGTTCAGAACATACTAGCTTTCAGGTTTGGGAATTCGATTTTCGAACCTTTATGGAATAACAGGCATATAGAATCTGTGCAGATTACGGTGGCGGAAGAGGTTGGTGTGGAGACAAGAGGCGGTTTCTATGAGCAGACCGGCGCCTTGAGAGATATGGTTCAGAACCACTTGCTGCAGATCCTGTGTATGGTTGCGATGGAAGCGCCGGCATCTTTGGAATCGGATGAGATCAGAGACCGAAAAGTAGATGTCCTGAAGGCGATTCGCAGAATTCCGGCGACTAGAGTAGACCACTATGCTGTGAGAGGTCAATACGGAGAAGGCATTATAAACGGAGAAAAACAGAAGGCATACCGTCAGGAAGAAGGTATTGCTCCGGACTCTAACACAGAGACTTTTGTGGCTGTAAAATTCTATCTTGATAACGAAAGATGGCAGAATGTTCCTTTCTATGTCCGCACCGGAAAAAAAATGAAGGAAAAACATTCTTATATCACCGTCCAGTTCAGACCCCTTCCGCATTCTACATTTTCTGATAGCTCCAGCCTTCTTTCCGCCAATAGACTGATTATTAATATTCAGCCATCGATGGATATCAGACTGCAGTTTATGACAAAAAAACAAGGACTTTCCATGCTACTGAAACCTGTGGAAATGGTCTTTGATTATTTTGCATGCAAAGAAGATACTCCGGAAGCCTATGAAACCTTGTTGCTTGATGCCATTATCGGCGATCTCACTTTATTTATGCGATCTGATCAGGTGGAGGAAGCCTGGGATGTTGTAACAACGATTCAGGAGGATTGGGAAAACAAAAAAGCTTCATTCCCAAATTACAAAGCAGGAAGCTGGGGACCAGAAGAAAGTTTCACATTAGTGGAAAGACAAGGTCATGGCTGGGTATAGTTTAATCAGTTAATCAAAAAAGAAAAATGAATATCACAGTATTTGAAGATTTGCATGAACTATATAAAAAGGCTGCTGACACTTTTGCCGACCTTTCGGTGAAATCAGTTCAGAAACATGGTCGGTTTGTAGTTGCTTTAAGCGGCGGATCTTCTCCAAAAGCGATTTTCGAATTGCTCGCTACCGACGCCTATGCGGACATCGAGTGGGATAAGATCTATTTCTTCTGGGTGGATGAACGCTGGGTTTCTCTGACCGATGAAAGAAGCAATGCAAAAATGACCTTTGAAACACTTCTGAATAAAGTCCCTGTTAATCATAGCCATATCTTTGCGATGTATAAGGACGGAACAGTGCCAGGAGATTATGCTGAAGAGTATGAAAAGCAGATCCGAACAGTTCTTGGAAATGAAGGTGTTTTTGATTTTATACTTTTGGGAATGGGAGATGATGGACACACGGCTTCTTTATTTCCCGGCGAATCTGTTCTTGGAGAAAAAGAAAAATGGGTGGCCGCTTATTTCCTCGAATCTCAGAATATGTTCAGAATCACACTTACAGAACCAATCATCAATAAAGCGGAAAATATTCTCGTAATAGCTTTCGGAGCTTCAAAAAGACACGCTTTGCATGAGGTATTGAAAGGAGATTATAATCCGGAATTATACCCGATGCAGCTCATCAATAAAGAAAAAGAAGGCTTTCGTTTTTTTACAGACAATGAAGCAATGAACGGATAAGTAATTATCGTTATAAAACAATAAAACCGGAAGAAACACACTTCCGGTTTTATTTTTATAATATTAAATTTTACGACTGGATAAACTCCAAAAGGTCTTTGTTGATGGTTTGATGCTCTGTAGTGGGCATTCCGTGTGGGAAGCCAGGATAAGTGATCATCTTACCGTTTTTCAATAATTTAATTGATTTTAATGCAGCATTGGCAATAGGAACAATCTGATCATCCTCGCCATGCATTACCAAAACCGGAATATCCACAGCTTTCAGATCTTCTGTCAAATCCGTTTCGGAGAATGCTTTTATTCCGTCATAATGCGCAACAATGCCACCCATCAGTCCTTGTCTCCACCAGTTTCTCTGTACACCTTCTTTCACATCTGCGCCTTCTCTGTTATAACCGTAGAAAGGAAAGGTCAAATCAAAATAAAACTGGTTTCTGTTGTTCATGGTCTGGTCTCTGATATCATCAAAAACAGACATCGGAACACCATCAGGATTGCTGTCACTCTGAACCATCACCGGCGGTATCGCACTGATGAGGACCGCTTTTTTAGCTCTTCCATTAGCATATTTGTTTACATAACGGATCACTTCGCCGCCTCCAGTTGAGTGACCGATGTGAACTACATCTTTCAGATCCAGGAATTCTACCAGTTCTGCAGCATCAGAAGCATATTGCTCGATGGTGTGGTTGTAAATATTCTGGCTTGATCTTCCGTGTCCTCTTCTGTCGTGTGTCACCACTCTGTAACCTTTTTTTAAAAAGAATATCACCTGCGCATCCCAGTCGTCTGATGATAATGGCCATCCGTGGTGAAACATCAAAACTGGTCCTTCACCTTGGTCTTTGTAAAAAATCTCTGTTCCGTCTTTTAATTTTAGTGTGCTCATAATTTACTTTTTTAATTGTTTGTGATTAATATTTGTTTATTATTTTTTTGTTCTAATTCTTTAGCAAATGTAGGTTGGATAAATTTATTACATCTTAACCTAAGTTAAAATCGTTCCCTGTCTTAAAATTTTATTTTCTGATCTCAGAATCTGTTTCTCGTTTCATAACTTAACTATGGTAAAGCTACAAACACTTGGACCTATGTCACAGTTTTTTCTGTCGCAAAGGCAAAAACTGTCGTTGAACAGACAAAAACTAACGTTGGGATCAAACAGTATTCTCTCTTAATAGCCCGATCAGATCTTCCGCGCCTCCATTGAATTTATTTCCATTCACGAAGAAAGAAGGTGTGCCGTTCACACCACTCAACACGCCGCTTTCAAAATCAGAATCTACCTTTTCGGCTAGTTTTGTGCTTTCCAGATCTTTTTCAAACTGAGGCATATTCAATTTTAATTCTTGTGCTAATCTCATCAACAGATTTTCATTCAAATCTCTTTGATTTTCATAAATTGCATCGTGCATTTCCCAGAATTTCCCCTGAAGATTTGCAGCTTCCGCCGCAATTGCCGCAATTCTCGCATACTGATGCATCTCCGAAAGCGGAAAATTTCTGAATACAAATTTCACCTGACTCCCAAATTCTTTCATCAATTCTTTAAGAACAGGATAAGCGGCGCCACAATACG
The DNA here is from genome assembly GCF_900142325.1 of Epilithonimonas mollis. Lineage (GTDB taxonomy): Bacteria > Bacteroidota > Bacteroidia > Flavobacteriales > Weeksellaceae > Epilithonimonas > Epilithonimonas mollis. Next base: position 271,875 of record NZ_FRAM01000003.1, on the reverse strand, counting down.
GACATTGATAATCGCCATATTCTACGATAACCAGATCGGCAGTTAGGTTGCCTTGAGTATGGTCAGTTGCACTGACTGATGGTTTTAGTGACATAATTATTTTGTGTTAAGTGTTTCTAAAGCGTCTAAGATTCCGTCTGCACCAGGATTGATGGCTGTTGGTGACAGGTAACTCCATGCGATGATGCCTTCTTTATTGATGACGAAAAGTGCACGTTTGCATTCACCTTCTTCGCTGTCATAGACACCATATTTTTTTGAGGTTTCTCCTTTTTCTTCAAAATCTGCCAATAATGGGAAATGCAAATTCCGGGATTGTGAAAAGGCCAAATGACACCATTTGCTGTCCACAGAGATTCCGAAAATCTCCGCATCATATTGTTTGAAAAATTTTAAGGTTTCGTTGTATAAAGCCATCTGGTCACTGCAAACCGGACTCCAGTCTGCCGGATAAAAAGCAAGGATCACATTTTTCCCTTTGAATTCTGAAAGGGTGATTTTCTGGTCGGGCGTTGCATATAATGTAAAACCTGGTGCAACTTCGTTTTTCTGTAACATCGTTTTTAGTTTTTGGAGTTAAATTTTGAAATATATAATCCGCAAATTATTAGTAATAAAGCTGGAAGGATCAAAGTCCATTTTCCTAGATCATCGAGTAGGAAAGGGGCGGCAAAAGCGCCTGAAAAAAATCCAATCCATAATAACAGCAGATGAATCGCATTTGATCGGGATGCCTTTTTTTCTGCTTTATCTTTCGTCATAGTCAGCATTGCGGTATTTCTTGCCAGGTTATTGAGAGTTCCCGTCACGAAGTCGGTATTTACCTTTTGGTTTCCGACCGAAGTAACAATCGTATTCATCAATCCCATTGCAAATCCTACAATCGAAATGGATAATACACTATTGATATTATAAAAATAATCAATAATTGAATAGAAAATCAGATTCCCGGAAACTAAGCAAAATATTAATATTGGGTTCTTATTCTGTTTCCATAAGGACAGGCAGGTTCCTGCGTAGATTCCTATAAAAAACCCGGCGATAACCGTAAAGGATGTGATGACGGTTCCAAATTTGTCACTGAAGAAAGCTGCTCCCAATTGTGTGGTATTACCACTCATAAAGGAAACATAAGTTTTCCATTTTATCAATCCTGTCGCATCAATATAGCCTGCGATCAAAGCGAGAAATATCGCCAGTTTCTCCTGATTCCTGATTTGACGAATTGATACATAAGACTGAGCTTCCATCAGCAAAATATTTATTTAGCAGGTTGGATGAATACCTTTTCACCAGGGAATTTTTCGATTTCCCCTCCTTTCAAACCGAAATTCGTTTCGACAACATCTTTAGGATTTCCGGCCAGCCATTCGCTCAAATCAATGGATTCATAAACACCACTGTTGAAGCCAATGAGCACTTTGCAAACCGTGTCGCCAGTATTTTTAATATAATGCCCAGCTCCCATCGGCACATAACCGACATCTCCTGCCCTGAACTGTTCTGTGACGATTGTAGATTCTGCCAGGAAAACCGACATCTCCGCCTGTCCGGAAATGAAATACTGCCATTCATCCGCATTCGGATGCCAGTGCATTTCTCTCAAAGCACCCGGCTGAAGTTCCAAAACAGAACCTGCCATGGTGGTACTAATTGGAAATTCCTTACTAGTTACCAATCTCTGCAGACCACCACCAGGAATGATTCTTGGCTGTTGGGCATGCAAAGGATAACGGTGGAAACTTGTCAGTTCGATATCAGATTCATCAGGCCTTGCCAAGGCTACGGATGACAGTTCATCCGGAACAACACCGGCTGCGAAATAGGCTTCTTTCTGAGGTAATGCCGCCACTTCTTCCAGGGTTATACCCAGATTCTGAGCCACAATTTCAGGAGGGACACTTGAAACAAAATCCGTTACACTGAACGTGTGATCCTCAGAAAAATTTCCGTTATCGAAAATCAGAATGAAGTGACATTCTTCCGTTCCTGTCGCCTGGATCGAGTGGCCGTAACCTTTTGGAAAATACCATACATCTCCGGGTTCAAAGTTATCGGTATAGCTGTGTCCGTCAGGATGAATAATCGTGGTGCGCACCTTTCCGGAAATCACATAAGCCCACTCGGCGGCGTTGGCGTGCCAGTGCAGCTCTCTCATGCTTCCCGGCTGCAGTCTCATAGAAACGCCTGCAATGCCTATGGAAGCAGGAAACTCTTTTACAGATGCTCCTCTTGTTGTTCCGCCATCATTGGTGCGTGGTGCTTTTTTTTCCAATTCGTATTTGAAGCTTAGGTTTTCTGGGTTCATCATATTAATTTTTAGTGATTAATTATTTATTGCTCTTAATTTCTATGGTAAAGCTACTTCGGAATCGTTCAGTAATGAAGTTGTTTTCGGTGAATGGGCAAAATGAATCGTTGAGATTAGACTATTTAAAATTATTGAAAGAAAAATACCTGATAGTAACCAAAACAGAAATCTGCTTAAGCTTAATCTGACCTGCGGAATTAAAACAGAAATCTGTGAAGGTCTAATCTAAACTGCGGAACTCAAACAGGAATCCGAGAAAGTCTAATCTAAACTGCGGAACGCAAACAGGAATCTGTTTAGGTATAATCTGACCTGCACAACCAAAACAGAAAAAATTTCAATTATACAATCACTCACACTTGAACTTTATAACAAAAAAATCATTGAAAAAGGTTCAATGATTGTAAAATATGATGTTGGAAAATGATTACTTAAACAGCCATTTCCTAATCAGCTTTGTGTAATTCGGCATTACCACAAAAATCACCAGAAAAACCAGGCATCCTGTACTTATAAAGGTGTCCAGATACCGATTGGCAGGGAGATCAAGCTGTCTCAAAAATGGCAGCAATACCAGCTGCATCAGAATAGACAAAGGAAATATGACGGACCAAGTGGCCAGATACTGTTTCCAGCGAACGGGTGTTTTGATATCAGCCTTTTCACCGTAGAAAAGAAAATCCAGACCGGATTTGATTTCGTAGTTATCCTCTTTTGTGAATAACGGATGCGCTTTGTCGATCAGCTTTTTCCGGGCATCAGACTCCATCCAGTTTTTGAGATTTTCAATGGTATCGAATCGGATGATGACTGTGTAAACAAAGGTGAGATTTGGAATTGGCCGCACAACCTGCCAGTCGATAAACCCGTCGGCATTTTTGGCAACGGGTAATATTTCGTCCAGCCATGTTTCATATTCTGCTTGTTTTCCGTCCAGGATGTGATGTGTGATGACGACTGATGCCCCTTGGGTTTCCATGATGAAAATGGTGCTAATTAATGGATTCTGTGATGGATGTCAAAAACAGCTTGGCTTCATAAAGAGATTTTAGCAAAATACGTTCTGTGTCTTCCAAAGCGCGTTTTGAAGTTGTGTTCTCCTCGTTGGTTAATTCCAGATTATTCAGTTTTTCTTCTAACAAAGGCAATAATCCCATAATGGCAACACTCGATTTCAAATCATGTGCCCGCAGTTTCAGTAATTTGAAATCTTTATGGTCATACGCTGATTTCAGTTCCTGTAAATGCGTCGAAACTTTGTCTAAAAACTGTTGGGTAACCGTTTTTTCGAAATCTGTATCACCATTGCTGATGGATTTCATATAGGCGAGGTCGATAACTTTGTAATACGAGACTGTTTCTTCGGTTTCTATATTCTTTTTACCGTTTTCTTGCAATCCGAAACCGGAAATCAGTTTAAATAATTCTTCCTCTTTTATCGGTTTAGAAATATATTCGTTCATGCCGCGGCTCAGGCATTTTTCGCGTTCGCCGGCCAAAGCATGTGCGGTCATGGCGATGATGGGGATCTTCAGTTTCAATTCTTCCCGGATCTTTTGTGTGGCAGCATAACCGTCCATCTGAGGCATCTGAATATCCATTAGAACCAGATCAGAAGCATTGTTCCGAAGATATTCCACCGCTTCCAAACCGTTTGAGACGATGTCAAAATCAATGTTCCATTGCGATAACAGGTGTTTCATCAGACTTTGATTGATGGCATTGTCATCAACAACCAAAACTTTCAGGGGTGCATTTGATCTATCTTTAAAATATTGTGTATTGACAGAAGGGATTGTTGTAATCTGTTCTTTTGCAATACCGTAAGGAATGTAAAAATGGAAAGTCGTTCCTTTTCCCTGTTCGCTTGTCACTTCGATATTTCCGTTTTGCAGCTGGATCAGACTTTTCACGATGGACAGGCCCAATCCCGTTCCTCCAAAATTTCTGGTGGTAGAATCTTCGCCCTGGTTGAATCTTTCGAAAACTTCATTCAGCTTTTCTTTGTCGATTCCTATTCCGGTATCGGAGATTCTGAATCCTATAACGGCTTCGTCTTCGTTTTGCTGTTGATTGTAAATGTCAATAGTAATACTTCCCTGATGCGTAAATTTGATAGCATTTCCGATGAGGTTGACAAGGATCTGAGTCAGTCTGGTCGCATCGCCATTCAAGGTATCAGGGATTGAGGAATCGATTTTGCTGGAGATGGTTAATCCTTTTTCTTTGGCTCGTTCCACAAAAAATGTCTCTACCGAATTGACCAATCCATTGATGCTGAAAATACCGGGTGTGATACGCATCATTCCCGCTTCGATTTTTGAAAGATCTAAAATATCGTTGATAATGGCCATCAGATTTTCGCCCGACCGCTGAATCGATGATACAAATTCGGATGATGTTTCGTCCAAAGGCCTTTTCTGCAAAAGATTGGTAAAACCTAAGATTCCACTCAAAGGCGTACGGATTTCGTGGCTCATATTGGCCAGGAAGTTCTCTTTGGTCTGTGCCGCGGCTGACGCTTTTTTCTCCGCAATATCCAGCTTTTCAATGAGTAAACGCTGTCTTTTGAACTGTCGTAGAATATGAAAACCTACAATTCCGCCGCTTAAAACCAGTAAAAACAAGATCGAAATATCATACAATCTTGCTTTTCTACCCATTTCCTCGCTTTGCTTGCTCAGCTTGACCATATCCATTCGGCGCGTTTCATATATTCTGGCGGTGATCTCAGTGATTTCATTGGAGATTTTTCTGGCTCTAGGATTAGCGATGGATGTCTGGTCATCCATATTTCCCAAAGTATTGTAGCGCAATAACAATTTTTCTTTCACCAATTTTTTTTCCATTGCCAGGATGCTGAGCCTGTGGATCAGTTTTTCCAGTTCTGCATCCTGATTATCTTCCGAAATCGAATCCAGGAAGTTTTCTACTTCATCAATTTTCTGGTCAACGCCATTCAGGTGAGTTGTATCGTTGGTAGCTATGGATGCACGGATTCTGCTTTCCACTCCTAAAATATCGCGGTCTATCTGTCGTAAATGATTGCTGGAACGAAGCTCGTTCAGCAACATGTTGTTATTCCGGATAAGCGATTTTGTGTTATTGGCAGAATTGATCTGAACTACTATCAACAACGCAGAACCCGCAATAAATGTGAGGATGATAAAATAGCTGAACCGCTTGTTATTCATTACTGAAGATATTTTTTTCATAAGTATGTCGTACTTAGCATCAAATTGTTATTGACCACCCCGTCAAAAATTCTTTGAATTTTCGCCACCCCTCCAAAGGAGGGGAATTTTTGCGTCGCAACAGGAACTTCGGATATTGCAGCCCAGCTTGAATGGAGTTGTTTTTTTATTGCGATTGCTGAAGAGTTCTATCGATGGCTTCATCTCTTTCGTAATGAAAAAAAAGCGGTGACACTTCGACAGGCTCCGGATAAATTCCAGACAGATCAGACCAGTCTAAATAAATACTGTAATACTAAAACTAAAACACATTCATTCTCGTGTTGAGTGCTTTTCTGTATGCATCTGCGACGGGAATGAATTTTCCGTTGATCATAATTCCGCCGTCCTGGAGTGTGTCTATCTTGCCGACGGAGATAATGAAAGAGCGATGAACCCTGATGAAATGTTCTTTTGGCAAGCGTTCTTCTGCGGTTTTCATCTTTCCGTGAATGGCAAACATTTTCTCTTTTGTATAAAACTTAACATAGTCGCCCATTGCTTCGGCATAAAAAATATCGTCGAGCTTCAGACGCCTAGTGATATTAGAATCCCGGACGAAAATAAATTCATCTTTTGTGATTTCCACCTTATCTTTTCTGCTTTCGAGAATAGCCTGTGCTTTGCTGACTGCCTGTAAAAATCTTGCAGGCATCACTGGTTTCAGGATATAATCGGCGATATTCAGTTCGAAAGCTTCGAGTGCATAGTCTTTGTTCGAGGTTGTGAAAATGATGAGCGTATCTTTCCCGGAAAGGTTTTTCGTGAGTTCGATGCCTGTCATTTCCGGCATTTCGATGTCAAGAAAAATCAAATCCACATGGTTTGTCTGCAGGTGATGATAAGCTTCTATCGCATTGTTAAACTCTTTTTCTATCGTAAGATTTGGGATCTGTTTAGCCAGATGTGCCAAAGTAGTTCTGGCGATATCGTTGTCATCAACAATCAGAGCTTTCATAGGAGTAGTTATTTATGATGTATACAAATATAATTATCCTTTTCTGATTTTGATGAACACAGGTTTAAATTATCTGAAGTATGAACGAATCATCCAGGCCATTTCTTCATGGGTTTCCATCAATCCTGTGATGAAATCGCTGGTTCCGTAATCTTTGAATTCTTCGGCAAAAGGTGTGATGTTTCCTCTAAGGAATTCGATAATGCTTTCGTGGTCAGCCAGTAAATCTTTCATATAACCCAAGCCGTCATTGGTTCTATCGCTGTATTCTGTAAGATGTGTTAGTTCCAGATAGATTTTCATCGTAGCTGGAGCATAATGTCCGATTTTTCGCATACGTTCCGCAACGCTGTCGATCATATCATCCAATTGTTTGTATTGCTCTTCAAAAAAGATATGGTTGGCATGGAAGTTATCTCCCGTTACATTCCAGTGTGCATTTCTTGTTTTGATGTAGAGCAAGGTTTCATCAGCTAAAAGTTTTGCCAATTGTTCCGCTACAGCTTCTGTGTTTTGTTCTGTAATTCCGATTTTTGTTTTCATAATGGTAGGATTTAATTTGAGCACTATTGCTCTTTTTCTGATGTAAAGGTCGGATGAAATCCTATTATTTTGACATTATTTTCGACGAACGGGCAAAATGAATCGGTGAATGAGAAGAGGTCTGATTTTTTTACTGCCCGATGTCGTATTTGATCGCAAACTTTACAAGTCCGACTGTACTTTTGCAGCCTGTTTTTTCCAGCAGGTGCTGACGGTGGTTGTCCACTGTTTTTTTGCTGATGAATAATGTCTCGGCAATCTCTTCACTTGTCATTTCTTTAATGATCAAACTGAGAATCTCGCGTTCCCTTGTTGTGAGGAGCGATAATTGTTCCTGCTGCAATTTTTCTTTATGGTACTGATTGTATATCAGCGGTATAATATCCTGCGAAAAGTATGTTCCGCCATTGGAAATCCTGTGGATGGCTTTCAAAAGTTCATCTTTCCCGGCATTTTTCAGAATGTAACCGTCTGCTTCTGCCAAAACAGCTTCTTTCACCGCAGTCGAATTGTTATACATCGAGAGGATCAGAACCTGGATGTGGGGGAATTCGCTTTTGATCATTCTGCAAAGTTCTGTTCCGCTGAGAAGCGGCATGCTGATGTCAGTCAGTATAAGTGCAAAATTTGTAGGATTTGCGGCAATTTTCTCATAAGCTACCTGTCCGTTGTTGGCTTCGTCCACGATGTTACAGTTCGTTTCATTGGACAGTAGATTCCTGATGCCATCGATCATCATCTGATGATCATCTACCAAAAGTATATTGATTTTTTCCTGATTATCCATTTTGAGGCAAAGTGATTTCGATTTGAGTTCCGGCTAGTTTTTCCGATTCGATTTTTATTTTTCCATCCATCATGTGGACTCTCGCATTGATGTTCTTCCAGCCGATGCCAGAAGAATTGGAAATCGAGTTGTTGTCAAGACCTTTTCCGTTATCCCTGATATTAATAATCAGGATGTTTTCCGTTTTTTTAATTAATAGATTAACAGAAGTGGCATCTGCATGTTTTATCATATTATTGACAACTTCCTGAACAATTCTATAAATGGAAAGTTCATTTTGCTTCTGGAATTCCAAAGTTCTGATTTCATCCGGAATATCGATTTCCATTTTTGTGGAAGAAGAGGAATTGACTTTGTCAGCAAGGTTTTCCAGAGCAGGGATTATTCCGAAATTCAGTTCTTCGGGAATAAGATTATGAGAAATCGTTCTGACTTCCGAGATTGTTTTATCAACCAGATTCTGAACCTTCTCATTCTCCAGATTCTGTTCCTGTGAAGAAAGATTCATTTTTATCAGGGAAAGCATCTGGCCGACACTGTCGTGAAGGTCTCTTGCGATGCGGATTCTTTCATTCTGCTCGCCTTCGAAGAGGGCTTTTGTCTCCACTTCTTTCTGACGGAAAATCTCTTTCTGTAGTTTTTTGTCCTGCCTGAACCGGTAATTTTTATAGATGAAATATGCCACGATTATGGCAATCAGAAAAAACGCACCAATGAAAATCAGCAGAGTGTTCTTTTGTTTAAGTTCAAAATTTTGATGATTGATCAGGTTTTGTTTTTTTTCAGTTTCATATTTTAAATTGAGTTCAGATAGTTGCCTGTTTTTTGCAGTACTGATAACACTGTCTCTATATTTTGCATATAATTTGAAATTTTTAAATGCTTCAGTCGTATTTCCTGTCTTTTCATAGTATTGAGAAACAGTATAATAATAATCTTCGACTTTGCTTTTATCTTTATAATTATGAATATACTGATAGCACTGATCGAGATAGTATTTGGCCTTGTCGGATTTTCCACTGTACAAATAGGCCTGTGATAAAGTAAGATAAGAACCGATCCACTTTGCAGAATCTGTTTTTTTCGATATATATTTCAGACTTTGTTCAATGGTTTTTATGGCCTCGTCCGTTTTGCCGATTTCAAAAAGATTTGATCCAAGATTTTTATACCCCGCAAAAAGGCCTGCAGAATCTTTGACTATTTTTCTTTCCTTTATAGACTCAGAAAAATAATGCAGGCTGAGATGATCCTTTTCCTGAAAGTAATAGACATTTGCCAAGGAATTGTATGCATCTGCTAGACCCTCATGGTCTCGTATCTTTTTATTAAAATCAATAGATCTTTTTGCATAATTTTCAGCTTGAGAATCATTTTCAGTTTCCATATATGTTGCGGAAATATTATTACAAGCACTAGCGATCAAGTGATCGTTTTTAATTTTCTCGGCTTTTTCCAGAGCGGCAAAAAAAAATTTTTGTGCGGTTAAAAAATCACCTTTGCCAAAATAGATCCTGCCCAGATCAGATTCAATTTTTGATGACTCTTTTAAGGATTTACTTTTTTCAAGTTCTTTATTAAGAACAGATATAGATTGAGCTTTTGATGTTATAATTACAAAAAGAATAAGGATAGGGATAAAGTGTTTGGTTCTCACAGGTTTAAGTTTACACAAATATATTATAAATCTCTTTTTATATCAGCGGTCAGATATAAATTTTTATTGTAGGTAAAATGACTTTGGCAGCATCGATATAAAATTTTTAAAACTTATTCTTCAATATCGCCAAGAATCTGAATATAATAATTTCCTTTTGAAGCATCTTTCTGATCGATAGAGTATACGGCACTCATCATCAATAAGTCTTCGCCAGTGTAACCATCCGCCATATAAAGATCCTTTAGCTCATAGCCCTGGGTTTTGCTGCCATTATTTTCTATGAAATAGTCAGGATCATTTTTGGTTTTATTTTCCATTATTTTTTCAAATTCAGGGATGATGGCTTTTGCTTTATCCATTGGTATCATCCAGGTGATGATGCAGAGTTTGCGGTCTTTTTCGATGCTGATCTGTGCATCGCCATAAGGTAATTTGAAATTCGGCTGGTAAAAAGAAGTTTTACCGTCTTCGCTGTCATTCAGCTTTTTTCCGAGTCTGTTTTTAAAACCATCTTTGGCATATTTTTCCAGGCTGGAAATGATCTGAGAAAAAGTCTGGGCATTGACAATAATATGACTGAATGCAACCAGGAAAATTATAATTAAAGTTTTCATAAAGGTTTTGAAATTAAATTCTTACAAATCGGAAATAGATTTCATCAGATTGACTTAAAGTAATAACAAGAAGAGTTTTTCCTGTTGTATTACTTTTTACGAGTATTTTTCTTAATGTGTTGTCATCTAATTTAAATCGTTCAGGATCATACTTACTGTCGTAAATCAAATAGGACATTGTATTGAGCCGGATGGATATAGATTCCATTATATTTTCATCACCTTTATTGATATATTTTGCAGAAAGAACATTACCAATAATTGCACTGACAATATAATTAATCTCGAAACCCTCAAGTTTCAAATTCGTCCGGTAAAATGTTGAGGCATATTCACTTTTGAATTCATTCATCATCAGATCTGGAGCTTCAGCTTCAAGAAGGGCTTTTATTTCTTTCCCAAAGTCTTTGGAAATCTGCCCTCGGATAGACATTATTGTTAATAACATCAGGCTTAATAATACTTTTTTCATCTTTTTCATTTATTATTTTCCATATATTATCATGCTGAAACTGCTTTTCTGAGTATCTTCTTTATCCTTGTAATAAAATGTTTGGAAAATCAGTTTCGGTTTTCGGTCGCCGTGTTTCAGATAGACATTTTTTGTCATGAAGTTTTCGTTTTCCAGGTCGTCACTGTCCACAATCACATAATTCTCATTAGCAGGAAATTTCGTTTTGATAAAATCTTCAGTATCTTTTTGAACTATTTTGGATTTATCTAAAGGGATCGTCCAAGTCAAATTCTTACTATAAGACATTATGCTGATTTTTATCTCCCCAATCTCAGGTTTTAATTTAGAATCTCTGAACATGCTGGTTTCATTTTCTTCGCCGGCAATGTCCTTAAAATCATTTTTGGCCTGCACGAAAAGCGTTTCCAGAAAAGGTTTGTAATCTTTCTGCTGTGCATTTGAAAAATTACAAACCAATAATGAAAAACCTATGAAAATATGTTGTAATGTCATGGATTATTGGACGAGAGGAATATTGACGCTCAGACTGAAACTGCGGGTGTTGGCTTTGTTGTCATTGCCTTTTGCTAGGTTGGCCAATCCATAGTCATATTGAAATTTGAACATAAATAAAGTAAACTGGATTCCCAAACCATAATCCATTCTGCCCAGCTCATTCCCGAAATCTATTTTTTCTTTCTCACCGTTGCCAACTCTGTATTTTTTGCTGCCGGATAATGCATATGCTACATAAGGTCCAAGTCCGATATCCATATTGCTGGCAGTATAGATCAGAGGAAGATTAAGCTGAAGAAAACCCAGCTTGATATCCGCAGCAGAATTGTTGATGACACTGTTTTTTGAGCTTCCTTTTTTTACAAACTGCAAGGTTGGAAGCAATCCATAACCTTCTCTGTCATCATCTTTTTTGTATTTTTCCGGATTGAAAGCAACAAAAACAGCCATCCCAACATGGTAACCAACATTACCGGACTGATCGGTTTTCTGTTGTGATGTTTCGTGAGTGATGCCGGTCATATTGATTCCACCCAAAATATCAAGGCGTTGTGCTGTAGCTTTGCTGAATAAACAGAGGCAAAATATCGCAACAGTAGTTTTATAAAGAGTTTTCATAGTATTGATAAGGATTTTAGTTAATCGTTCCACTGAATTTTCCCTGCTCAGCATAAGCCTCTTTCCCGGAATTATTATATCCAACTGCATAAAAAGTTCCTTCGACCTTGTTACCATTAACGGATGTGATCTTCACTTCGCCACCACCGGTCATATTGGTGCCGTTATTATCTGTGCTGTAAGACATGGCCTGATCCGTTACGTTCTGGTAATCTTTTCTGATCACGATTCCGTTTTGAGAACCGTTGCCCAGAGTATAAGTCTTGTTTGCAGCAACATCGCCATACAGAACCATATTGATCGATTCTTTTCCTCCATCCCGGATTCCCGAAATTGTAACAATTGTCATTCCTGCTGCGGAAGTCCTAACGATTCCCGCCGCTGTTGAGCTGAATTTTCCGGCATGGCTGCCATCAAATCCATAATTTTCTGCAGTCAGAGTGGCTGAGCTGCCGGCATTGTTTGCATTGTTATTTTCATCATCACCGTCTCTGTGACAAGAGAATAAGATAGAACTCATAAAAAGTCCTGCGAACAGATAAAAGAATAGCTTTTTCATTGTATTGATTTTTATTGGTTGTTGATATGGCAAAGATATTTTGGTTTGATTTTCAATTCAATAATGAAAAACCCACTTTGTTTATAGGTATTTGTACCTATTTAGAATCTTTTATTAATCAGATCATGGAAGAGATATCTGAAAGTCAGAATTATATCAAATTTTCATTGATAATCTTATTATTTTTGTATGATACATTATAATTGTCTAACCGAAATAACTTAAGGAAATCCAAATATGTACAATATTGTTATATAGCAATGGATCAAATGTTTAGAAATTAAAATTATGCACCATCAATTAGAAAAACATTACGTCAATAGGGTAGGATGGCTTCGCGCCTCTGTTTTGGGTGCGAATGACGGACTCTTGTCTACCACAAGTATTGTCATCGGTGTAGCTGCTGCAAACCCGGAAAGGAATACCATCATTCTGGCCGCATTGGCAGGAATGATTGCAGGAGCGATGTCTATGGCAGCAGGAGAATATGTTTCCGTCAGTTCACAGGAGGATACCGAAAAAGCAGATCTTTTAAGAGAAAAGCGGGAACTGGAAGAAATGCCTGAAATTGAACTGAGAGAATTGGCAAAAATCTATGAAAAAAGAGGCGTAAGCAAGGAAACTGCACTTCAGGTTGCTACCGAACTTACCAATCATGATGCTTTGGCAGCTCATGCCCACGACGAATTGGGAATCAACGAAATAACTCAGGCCAAGCCTTTACTAGCTGCATTTGCATCATTCGGTTCATTTGCGCTGGGAGCGATATTGCCTTTTGCGGTTTCACTTTTGGCACCTATAGAACAAATGGTTTACTTTCAATATGGATTTTCGATTATTTTTCTGATGATCTTAGGTGCAATTTCTGCGAAAACCGGAGGTTCAAAAATGGGAATTGCCGTATTGAGAATTTGCTTTTGGGGAACTGTTGCAATGGGTATCACCGCTTTAATCGGACATCTTTTTGGAGTAACGGTTTCCTAAAAAACATTTTGGGACAATAATTTCTCATAACTCCTGAATATGGACAAAGATCCTTAATTTGATCTTTTGCAAAACAGCGTGTATCTCATTGTCTATTATCCATGCTCGTCGGTTGCATCATGGATAGTGAAATACAATCTGTACCTGTGTCAGTCTGGCTAAAGATTTTAACTGAAATATAAGTTGATTTTTGAAAATAGTTGATCCTTTGATAATCATAAATATTAAATAATACATTATCTACAGATAAATGTACGGTTTTTGCACTCGCAGATCTAATGAAAAAATTTTACCTGTTTCTTTTTTTTTATTCTTCTGCAGGTCTATGGTCTCAGGCTGTAGATTCTGCAAATCTGATTTCCGAGGTGCGGATTGATGCTTATAAAAAACCGACATCTTTGATAGCTTCTACAAAATCGGTGTCTGTGTTGCGCAAAGATCTTCTGATTCAGAACCCTCCGGAACGCCTTCTGGAGGCTGTCAATCAGGTTGCCGGTGTAAGGATGGAGGAACGTTCCCCCGGAAGTTACAGACTATCACTGCGGGGCAGCACGTTAAGGTCGCCTTTCGGTGTCAGAAATATCAAAGTTTATCTTGATGATTTTATTTTGTCTGACGCATCCGGAAATACCTATTTCAATATTATTTCACCACAACTGATCGATCAAATCGAACTTTATAAAGGACCGGAAAGTGGCGATTATGGAGCAGAAACCGGCGGAACACTGCTTTTGAAAACAAAAGAATCGGAAGATATTGCTGCCAGCTTGTCTGTCGGGAGTTATGGTACTTTTAACCAAAGTTTTATCCTTTCAAAGACATTGAATAAGCATTTCTTTGAAATCTTCCAAAATTATTATCAGACGGATTCTTACAGAGAACAATCCAGAATGATGAGAAAACAGATTTTCCTGAAAGATCAATTCCGTTATTCTGAAAAAAGTACCCTGAAAAGCATGATAATGTTCTCAGGTCTTGATTATCAGACGCCTGGCGGACTGACTGTGGAACAATGGAAGTCTGACAGCAGACAGGCAAGACCTTCAACTACAGTTACTCCAGGTGCTAAAGAACAACGGGCAGGCATCAGAAATAGAATGACTTTTGGTGGGATTTCCAATGAGTATGATTTTGGTAAGAATTTTTCTCATTTTATTTTGATTCAGGGTTCTTACGTTGATTTTGAAAACCCCTTTATTACGAATTATGAGCACCGTTATGAAAATAATCTGGCATTGCGGACGCATCTGAACTATGAGCGAAACTGGCGTCGGATTTTCTTAGCTTACAGATTCGGATTCGAAGACGGGATTAATCACATAGTTGTGAAGAACTACGATAATAATAAAGGAACAGAAGCTGATCCGCAAAATTTTGACAAATTAAAAAATACTTCAGGTTTTTATTTTCTTTCTCAAAAACTAAACATTAATGAAAAATTCTTTACGGACATTTCCGTCAGTCTCAATTCCGTTTCATACATCTGGGAAAGGCTTTATCCGCAAGCAGAATATGGAAATGTCCGTAACAAAAACCAATGGCTTCCCAACTTCGGACTCAGCTATTTTATGGATAAAAATCTCTCAATAAGAGGAAAAGTAGGAAGAGGAAATTCGGCACCGACCAACGAAGAAATCCGTTCCTCAACACAGGAATTCAATTCCGCTCTTTCTCCGGAATATGGCTGGAATAAAGAAATTGGCATAAGAAAGCAGTTCGGAAACGTATTATTTTTAGAAGGCAGTTATTTTGATTTCCGGATGAAGGATGCTATTGTACGGAGACAAAATGAAGCTGGGCAAGAATATTTTGTCAATGCCGGCGAGACCGTCCAGAAAGGCTTTGAGTTTCTTCTGGAATCCAAAAGTTTCTATCTTCGGAATGACTATTTTACCCGATTCAAATTACGTTTTTCAGGGAGTTTTTATCAGTTCAGATTTCAGAACTATGAGCAGAATAGTATTGATTTTTCGGGGAATGACCTGACAGGTGTTCCCGCAACCACTGTAAACTCGCTGTTAAGTTTTATCCTTTTCAAAAAGTTGTCCGTGGATTATTCTCATTTTTATACATCAAAACTGCCATTGAACGATGCTAATTCGGTTTGGTCAGATTCTAGTATTATAAGCCATATCAATTTCAGGTTGCCTATAGCTGTAGACAATACAATGATACGATTGTCATTGCATATACAGAATTTATACAATACAGGCTATGTTTCCGGTTTTGATATCAATGCTTTTGGCGGGCGGTATTATAATCCTGCTGCTGGAAGAAATTTCATAATCGGTGTTGAAACTCAATTTTAATAACATGAGTTTTACCAGCAAAACTCATGTTATGGAATAGGATAATCGAATGTATAACCTGATATGTTTTTGTAATTTTGTATGAATGGTAAACACAATTAGGCATGAAAAAAATATTGATTATCAATGGTCATCCCAATAAAAATTCTTTCAACTTCGGCATTGCAGCAGCTTATAGAAAGGGCGCTGAACAATCGGAAGCTGAGATTAAAGAAATTGTTATTGCAGAGCTGAATTTCAATCCTAATCTTCAGTTTGGATATCAAAAAAAGATGGAACTGGAGCCGGACCTTATTGAGGCATGGGAAAAAATTCTTTGGGCAGATCATCTAGTATGGATTCATCCGGTCTGGTGGGGTGGTTTGCCTGCTATTACAAAAGGATTTGTCGACAGATTGTTTTTGCCAGGACTCGCCTTCAGATATAGAGAAAATTCAGTCTGGTGGGATAAGCTTTTGAAGGGCAAGACTGCACATATTATTACAACTCTGGATCAGCCTGGTTTTTATTACAGATTGTTTTTCGGAAGACCGAGTGTCAACCAGCTCAAAAAATCCGTTTTGGAGTTTTGTGGAATAAAGCCCGTTAAAGTAAGCTATATCGGTATCATTAAAACTTCTGATGAAAATCAACGAAAAACCTGGCTCAAAAAAATACAACGATCAGGAACGAAACAAAAATGACGACTGTATTATTGTAATAAACAATATACTTAATCAAAAAAAGCTGCCTCGTTTGAGACAGCTTTCTTTCTTTGTGTATAAGAAGTTTATGGTTTCCAAAAACTCCATACAGTTCCGTTAAATACAGCTAATTGTTGTTTTACAGTATCAAACACCATCATACCGGGAGCCGGATTTACAATATTCAGATGCGGGCTGGCTACTTTTGGAAGGACCATTGCACGATTTGTATCTGTAAGGACCAAAATTCCTGGTGTTGTATCACTGTTGGAATTCGTACCTATAGCAATTTTTGCACTCTCAGATTCTCTTATATTGTTCTGCAAAGAACTGTCAACAGCATTATTTGCGTTGATGATCTGTGTAGAGTTATCCGCTCTTTTTACAGTGACAGGATAGGTAACATTAGTGAGATCAAACCAAGCGCCGTCTTTTCTGTATTTTACATTTTTGTCAGACAGGTCAAAAATAAGAGTTCCGTTTTCTACAGTACCCTGGATGCCTCTGTATCCGGCTCCTGTAGTTGAGTTATAGGCTACAGGCTGATTGTTGACTGTAGATGTCCAAGGTAATACGATTCCGCTTTTGTTATCGGCCGCATCATAAAATTCCAGCGCAATACTCGGATTGGTTACCAAATTGGCAGGCTGTATTTTGGAAAGTTCATTTTTTCCGATAGCTACTTGTGCTTTCGCCGAGAAAGACAACATGATGGCTATCGCCGTGATATTTATAATATTTTTCATTTTTCAGTAATCTTTTTAACCCCTTCAGAGTTTATGGACTATGAAGGGGGATTGTTATATTGCATTACATCAGGATTTTCAATAGATCATATATCTTAACCAGATGATTTGAACCAGTTATCCTGAGATATAAAAGTATTAATCCGGGCAAGCCTGCGTTTGAAAACAATGCCATGCAGGGTTTGTTTCACCAGATTTAACAGCGTATATTTTAAGACATTTTGCCTCGATATCATAAACCATCATTCCAACTACAGGATCCGTGATATTACTAAGAGATGCCGTTGTTGGTACTCTGTTGATAACAAATCCTTTTTCTTTAGATTCCAGAACAGTCCATGCACTTTGTCTCACCATCGGCCAGTTACCATTGTTTGCGCCGGCTCTTGATAATGCCGTTATACCATGTTGGGAAGGAATGTTAATTCCCCCATTTGTCACGGCAGGTTTGTAACAGAATGTACCATTTACAGTTATTGTAAAGGTCTGTATAGCAGATGTGTCAACTCCTCCGTTTGCTGTACCACCATCATCCTGGATACGTACGCTTACTGTAGCGGTTCCTGTAGCATTGGCGGCTACAGTATATTGCAGTTGCCCATTAGCATTGATTGTAGGCTGAACTGCAAACAATGCATTATTGTTATTAGTCACCAAGAAAACGATGTTTTGTAAAGACTCATTCGAAGGACCTTTACTGATATTAGTCGCCCATCCGGGTACAGTATAAAGCGTATCAGAGCTGTTTTGTGCCTGTACCTGATCAGCTCCTTTTGTGAAAGAAGGAACGTCATTCACAGGATCTACAGTAATTGTGATGCTGGTTGAGTTGGATTTATATCCCAAAGAGTTTTCTACTGTGTAATTGATAGAATCGTCACCAAAATAATCCGGTACAGGGGTGAAAGTGACATTGCCGCTGTCATCCACGGTCCAGGTTCCGTTAACCGTTGTAATGGTGGTTTGTCTGCCCGCAGTAACTGGATCTAAATCTACAGTAGCAGCATTCAGGCTTCCCGAAGTGGCAATGTCATTTGTTAAAATATTAAATGTTTTCGCATTATCTTCCAGAGTACTGGTTACATCAGGAGTTCCTACAGGGTTACTTACTGCTATACCAAAGTTAACATTGGTATTGTTGGTATTGTTTCCGGCTGTTACATTCAGGTAGCCATTGGTAGAACTTCCACCAGTAAGAGAGTTGTTAGCATCATTATCAATTGCTCCGTTGAATACTGCTCCTGCGGGTAAATCAGAAGCTGCAGGAACTGTAATTCCATCACCATATGGTGTTGTTTTGATGTAAACACGATAATAATTTGCCGTGGTATTGGCAAGGTATGAGAATTTATAGGTTCCATCAGGGGCAATAGTGACAGAAGAAATTGCGCGGTTTGTCGCAGGGCTACCTGTTGTGGCACTTTGAGTCAGAATTGCATACAGTTGTTTCCCTCCAATTTGTGAAATCGGTGTCCCATCCACTTTTAGTCCGCTTGCGGAACCGTCCGGATCATTATAAACAGTACCAGAAATCTCATTATTTACATTATTGGTAATTGCAATCGCACGGCAAACCTGAGTTCCGCTTCCACAATCATTTGTAGGTGTTGCACAAACGTTATATGTTCCGCTTTGTCCCGCATTATTAAAGTTAACAAGAATGGCGTCTGATCCCTGGCCTGAAGTTATCGTAGCACCAGTTGGTACAGTCCATGTATATCCTGTAGCGCCAGAAATACCAGAAATAGTAAAGCTTACACTGCTCTGATCATCACCAAATGCGCCATAATAAACTGTAAAAGATACATAGTCTATCGCCGCAGTTGCTGTTGCACCTGCAGTATTAATGGCCTGAATACGTAGCTTTGTATTTGTAAAATCAGAAGCACTCCAGGATGTCCCCCATAGATCCGTGCTGCCGCCATAAATAATATTGCCATCCGTAGAAGGCCAGAATATTCCTGTATTTGCCTTATTGCTACCAACAGCTACATTATTCTTCAAAAGCTGAATGACGTTATCTTTTATACTGCTCGCAGTTCCGTTTCTTTCTACACTGATGCTGATTCCCATCACAGGCAATCCGGCAGGAATGGTAATAGTTGGGAAAGGTATTTCCAGATATTGGGATGTTCCGCCATTTGCAGCAATATTAGATGCAGATGTTCTTGCATCATTGCTGCTTACTACATTTGTAAGATTAGTCCATGCTGTTGTTCCTGAAGCATTGTTATTTGCTGCAGTATTTGGCGCTGCTACATCTCCCGTATTACTTGATGTTGTTCCATTGCCTGATGTGGTAGTAGAGATCACTCCCGTACCGGTTATACTCCCTGCAGATGATACGGCAGCGATAACAGGAGTACGTCCGGATTCGCAACCCGTATCAGGATTGTAAAAAGCAACATAATAGGTTGTGGTAGTGGATATGTTTGGCGTTGTAAAAGTTTGGCCGGTAGCCAGAGGAGATCCTCCGGTGGAAGCTGCATACCATCTATATTGCTGGTTACCTTGTGCTCCATTTGCTGTAAGGGTTTCCGTACCTGCATCACAGCGGCTGGATCCGGTGACATCTACCGGATTAACATAGGCAGTATGAGAAGCCGAAATAGTATTTTCATATAATCCTGGTGCAGACGCTGTTGCTGTATTTACAATGGTTCCCTGAGCATTACAGTTCACATTGACATCATAGGTTATGGTAGCTTTTGCACCTGGTAGTAACGTTATATTATCACCACTTACTATCACATTAGATGGTACACCATTTAATAAAGTACCTCCTGATGCATTGGTTTTATTCTGTGCTACTTGCGAAAGCGTATAAGCCACTACCAGATCATCTATGGTAGTTGTTTTGGTATTCCATGTGGTGCCTGTGTTAACAAGACGTATACGTGTATCGACTCCCATATATGAAGGATCGATAACTGCGCTAAATGTCGTGTTAGTGGTGTTTCCGCTGATTGTCCCAATCGTGAAGTAAGTTGATCCATCTTTGGATGCCTGAACACTTAAACTTCCGGTGGCATTAGTCTGGGTATAATTGAAGGACAACGTTGCATTAGATGCTTTGGAAAGATCAACACTTCTTTCGATACCTCTTCCGTTCGATAAAGTAAGAAAACGCAGAGTATTGTTTGTAACTGTGATTTGCCCTGCAGCAGGATCTGTAGTTTCTCCTATTTCTACCCATTCGTTTTTCCACCAGGACATCCCGTTGTTACGTGCATAAGACACGGAATTGAAGTTATCCGCAACATTTTCTGTCAGACTTATTGCGGGTACAGCAATGGTGGTGGTATTTGGAGCGTAGGTGATTCCAGCGGGCAGAGGATCCGAAAGTGTTACATTTTCTGCAGTAGATCCAATATTATCCAGTTCTACCGTATACTTCCTGGTAGTTCCTGCAACAAAATGGTCAGTGTCCGCTTTTTTGGTAATATAAATCAGTTTTACAGGGTTTCTTACCGTTGTAGGGTTGGTAAATGTACCTCCGGCGGTTCCGAATTGCAGGGAAAACTGACGGCTGGTTCCGGCATTGTTTTTACCTAATGCAAATGTAACTCTTGTGTAAGGAAACTTATACTGCGCAATAAAAGCTGCTGTATTTTCAAAATTGATTCCGTCAAGCTCCGTACTGATACCTGCGAATCTGGTACGTCCGGAAGATTGTTGGGTAATTGTAAGTCCGCTGGTAGCATCTATCTGGTAAGTAGAATACCCACCGATTTCTACAAACTCGCTTCCGTCAATATCAGCTGCTGTAAAGTAGTATTCCGAGATGTAGGCTCTGTTGTTGGTCTTGACTTCATAAAACTCAAGCTCAAATAAAATATTACCTCCTGTTCCTGTGGTTGTAATCCTAGGTTGAAATCTGCCAGGAAGACCGGTGCCTGCTGTTTCATCATCCAACACGGTTAAGACTGTTCCGGTGCCATTGATTTCTTTGATGGTTAACAATCCATAAATAGTAATACCATTCGTCGTAATAAGGTTATCATAACGCCAAACAGAACCTGCCGATAAACCATTGTTTCCCGCATTTGTAACAAGAGTACGGTTAGCATTCAGAAAATTAAGATTCTGTCCGGGAACGGTAAGAACAAAGGAATTAGGCTGTTGTGCCGAAAGTGGCAAATAGCTGAATATCATCACTAGTGTGAAAATTAAAAGCCGTAGCTTTTGTGCTGCACTTTTTTCAAATGCAGAGTAAGTAGTATTTTTTTTCATTATTCGTTTATATAATAAAAATAGCTGTATCTATTCCGAAAAGAAGGATATAACTGATAGATAATCAAAAAGTTTTCGTTTTAATTAATAAAATGTATAAAATACATTCATATTAATCTTAAGACAAAGAGATTGGGGGAGGCCGCGTCCGAAAAGCCTGGTTGTTTCGGTTATGAAGATAACTGGTTTTATAGAATATCCGCACTTTTTCATAAAAACAAACAGAGGCGAATGTAAATCCCGACTTCGATACATCCCATTTCAGGTGCTGGTCGGGTGATATAATAGGTTTTTTAGTAGAATCAGATGTTGTGAAATGACAGTCATCAGTATTAGTATACCTGTGATAAAATGTATATGTCTTTTCTTTTTTTTTGGCTGAAGATGGTTTTTGTCCTTTTTTGTCAGCTGCAATCAGCTTTTTTGGCTGGCTTGATTTTGCTTTCTTTGCAGCGAGAAGTTTTTCGTTTTTTTCTGTTTTCTCAGTAGATAAGCTTGTTTGTGAATAACTTTCAGTAAGATTTCTAGAATGTGATGTTACATTTTCAAGATTCTGAGTTACAAGGGTGTTTTTTTCTACATACACGCTTGCACCTTCAGAAACGTAGATCTGACTGTAAATGGTATTGAAAAAAAAGAACAGAAAAAAAGATAACAGAGGTGTTATCCTGTTATTTTTTATCATCATGAGGTTTGTGGTTTGTGCAAATTTACATTTATTTTGTTAATATTTGAATGTATTATTAAAATAATTGAATGTTAGTTCAAAATTTTTAATAATAAGCTATTATTTTTTAATCAGTCACACATCTGATATAATTTAATTTTAAATTCAATTGATTGAATATTAGTATTTTAAATGTAATGGTGATGGTATGCGCATTTTTGATTCTGACTGATTTGTTAACAGAAATTTAATCTGACAGTTATAACTTATTTCTAAATGGCAATGTGTTTCCGGATCGATAAAAACGTAATTAGAAATATTTATTTTAAATCCAATCGTTTAATTGATGCAAAAAAATAAATCTCTTAATTAATTTTTTCATAATTTTATTTTTCTTATGGTATAGTATCAATAAAAACACAAATATTAATATGATTGTCCTTAAAATCTTTAATTTCCAAACCGTTTGTTCAAGGATTATGCTTTTTTTCACAGATTCTAGATGTTATAATAGTTGATTTATTAACATTAAAAGAGATATATGCATAATTTAGAAAACATTCTAAGAGAAATAACTCCGCTTTCTCCACAAGACAGCTTTCTTGTGTTCGACCGTGTAAAAAAATCTTTTGATTATCCATACCATTTTCATTCGGAGGTAGAGATCAATTTTATATTAAAGGGAAAAGGATATCAAAGATTGGTTGGCGACCACATAGGTATTATTGAGGATATAGAATTGGTGCTTATAGGTCCGAATCTCCCTCATTGCTGGGCAAATCATGAATGCCAACACAAGAAAACACACGAGATTACCGTACAGTTTAACCAGGATTTTTTCAGCCAAAGCCTGATGGATAAAAATATTTTCAAGTCCATCAATAGTTTATTAAAAGAATCTAATCTTGGCATTTTATTTACAGAAAGTACGGCTGAGAAGCTGAAGCAATCGTTTCTTAATCTTTCCGACCTGCGGGGTTTCGACTCTTTTATTGAGATTATGAAAATTCTTTATGAATTGTCCACAGCGGAAAATAGGAAACCTCTATCTTCTTATAGTGTTGAAAATGAAAATTTTGGAGATAACGATAAAATGAAAATAATTCATGATTATGCGCATAAAAACTTCGGGGATAAGATCACTTTGGAAGACGGTGCAGCATTGGTGAATATGAGCACTGTTACATTCAACAGGTTTATCAAGAAACGTTGTGGAAAAACGTTTATCAACTATATCAATGAGATCAGAGTCAGCTATGTGACACGCTGGCTTTTGGAGAATAATCTGACGATTTCTGAAATAGCCTTCAGAGCGGGCTTTAATAATATTGCTAATTTCAATAAAACTTTTAAGTCGATAAAAAAAGTTACACCTACGGTTTTTAAACAACAGTTCAATGGTGTGAAGAAAATCCAATAGATCTTTATTCTGCTTTTTCAGGGTTATTATATTAAAATTATATCAGCTGATCTGTGACAGGGAAAAATAATATGTTTTTTTGACAAAATAGTATTACATCACATCAGTAACAAAATTTAGATTTGTCATTATTAATTAAGTATTAATGAATTATTAATAATAATGATAATAAAAATTTTAAATCTCTGATCAAAAAACAATAAATTCTATGAAAAAAGCAATTATTCCAATTTTTCTGGCTTATTCTTTTTGTTCTAATGCTCAGGAAACATTACAGGACACCACCAAAACATCTAATATAGAAGAGGTTATGGTTACTGCATTAGGCATTAAAAGACAAGCTAAGTCACTCACGTATTCCGCACAGCAGATTGGCGGAGATGAGTTGACAGAGGTAAAAACACCTAATTTTTTAAACGCTATCAATGGAAAGGTGTCAAACGTACAAATCAATAGAACCAATGGCGTTGGCAGTTCCGTAAGAGTCTTAATGAGAGGAAACAAATCGGTTTCCAGTAGCCAGCCATTGTACGTTATAGATGGTATACCTATTATCAACGGAGCGGGAAAAGCACCAGACATTAGTCAGTATTCCAGTATGCCGGATTCCGGAGATGTATTAAGCTCAATCAATCCAGATGATATAGAAAGCATCAACTTCCTGAAGGGAGCTTCTGCATCTGCTTTGTACGGATCTGCTGGCGGAAACGGAGTAATTCTGATTACTACTAAAAAAGGTCGTGCCGGTAAAAGTTCTATTTCCTATAGTACAAGTTTAACTGTAGATCAAGCGTACAGTCTTCCAAAACTGCAGCATAGTTATCTGTCATTTGATCCTTCAGTTGCAGGTCAGATGCCTGGAGAAACTATAGAAAGCTGGGGTGCGAAAGGCAGCTCAAATGATTATCTGAAAAGTTTTTTACAAAACGGAACGACTTGGGTTAATAGTCTCAGTTTTCAATCCGGAAATGAAAAATCAACTAATTATTTTTCTCTGGGAAATACGACTAATAAAGGAATTGTACCGACATCTGCTTTTGATCAGTATAATCTTTCGTTTAGAAACTCCAGTAAGCTACTGGATGATAAATTAACCCTGGATGCTAATTTTATCGGATCTCTGCAGAATAGTGTTAACCGGCAAACACCAGGTGCGTCATTTAATCCGCTTTTAAGCCTGTACTGGCTTCCAAGGGGTGTAGATTTTGACAAATTTACAGAGGATAATTATTCATATCTTAATAAAGATAGACTTTTGCCTGCCCAAAACTGGTGGGAAATAGGAGCAGATGGAAAATTTAAAGGTAATCCTGCAACACAAAATCCGTATTGGATACTGAACAGAAACAGGGTAACAAGCAAAAACAAAAATGTTTATACCTCAGTTTCTCTGGCATATCAGATCAATCCGTGGCTATCTGCTAGAATCAGAGGGAATTATAGCTGGGTTAATTCAAATACACAAAGGCATATCTCTGCATATTCTGATCCGAATATGCTGGCTGGCGGTAACAATGGTAGACTTCTTCAGAATATATACGAAACTTCTTCTACATATGGTGATGCACTTTTGATTGGTAACCCGAAATTAAGTGATGACTTTTCTTTAGATTTTACATTGGGAGGAAGTATTAGCACCACAAGAAACAATGTAACCCAGATTGACAATTCTTATTTATCTGCACCCAATTTGTTTACTGCGAACAATCTTTTATGGATGGGCGGAAGTCCAAGAGACGGATATCACAATATATATTATAGCAGAAAACAACAGGTACAGTCTGTATTTACAAGTGCATCAGTTGGATACAAGGAAATGTTATATGTTGATATGACTTTCAGGAATGATTGGGATAGCTCTTTGGCAAACTCTCAGGCTGGCGGCTACGACTATGAATCACTAGGTGCCAATGCCATTTAACAACTATTTTTAAGTTGCCGGAATCTATAAGCTTTTGGAAGGTGAGGGGTTCTTATGCAACTGTAGGAATAGGGCTGCCACCGAATGGAACCAATACAGTTGAAAATGTTAATGGAACCTATACATATATTGTAGATGCAGGAAATATTGTGTATCCTACCCATTCAATGGTGACAGACCCTAATTTCAGCCAGTTATTTCCAAAGGCAGAACTCAATAAAACGTTTGAAGCCGGAACAGAATTAAGATTGTTTAAAAATAAATTATCATTTGATTTTACATATTATAATTCAAATGCTACCAATCAGCTTTTGCCACTTTCGATTTCTTCAAATTTAGGCGGATTGCCATCTGGTTCTTATTATGTAAATACCGGTAAGATAAAAAATACAGGTTTTGAATCATCATTATCTTACAAAGTTTTGACTTCAGAAAAATTTGGTTGGACAACTACTTTGAATGGTTCTACAAACAAAAATACAATAACAGAATTATTTCCAAATAGTCTGAATATCGACGAAAAACTACTTCTTTCTCTTTCAGGAGGAGGGAACTATACAAAATTAAAACTGGGAGGTTCTTTCGGAGATATTTATGGATTCCGGTACCAGAGGGATGATCAAGGAAGGATTTTGGTAGATGCAGATGGTCTTCCTTTAGCAACCAAAGAAATTGGATATCTGGGCAATCCAAATCCTAAATTTATGTTAGGTTTTGCCAATACTTTTAGGATTGGCAGATTGGATGTTTCCTTTCTTGTTGATGGTAAATTTGGAGGTCAGGTTTTATCACTTACAGAAAAAGCCAATGATCTGTACGGTGTGAGCCAAACCACCGGAAGCTCACGCGATGCAGGAGGTGTATCCATTGCAAATGCAGTTTACGCATCAGGTACACCAAATGCTGGAGCTTCATACACCGGCCTGTCAGATTCCAAAGCTTATTATGGAAGAGTGGGAGGGTTTAATAATAATTCAGGAATAGACGAAGCTTATATATATAGTGCTACGACTGTTCGCTTGCGTCAAGCATCTGTTGCCTACACTTTTGATCTTGATTCCAGATATATGAAGAATGTATCAGTAAGTCTTATTGGAACCAACTTATTTTTCTTCTACAAAAAAGCACCTTTTGATCCGGAGCAAGTATCCGGAAACACACCAGGAGGTGTAGGGGTAGATTCATTTGGAATCCCGATTACAAGATCTGTCGGGTTATCTTTAAAAGCCAATTTCTAATCTTAACAAAACAAAAATGAAAATAAATAATATTAAAATATGGATGCTTAGTGCTGGACTAATGTTTTCTGCCTCAAACTGTACTAATGATTTTGAAGAGATCAACCAGCAAAATAATGGTAGCCCGGAAAATTTTCTCGCAGATTATACTGCAATTGTTAATCCTTTGCAGACTCTGCAAAGAAACTTCCAGGCAAACTATCAGATAAGGTATAATTTGAATGCAGATATGTATAGTGGAATGTTCAGTACAGCGACCCCTTTTGCAGGCGGAAAAAACAATCTTACCTATAATATGATAGATGGATGGAACTCAACAATTATGTCTGAACAACAATCTATGTTTAATGCTTCTATTATTATTGACAATGCTGCAAAAAACTATTATCCGGGAGTAGACTTTACAGCTACACTTGCAGTTAAAAAAATATTAAAAATTTTTGTTGCAAGCAGGGTTTCCGATTCCCACGGTCCGGTTGTTTACAGCAAATATGAAAAACCGAATTCTAACGGAACAACAGATTTTGACTCTCAGCAGGATGCATACAATTACTTCATTTCGGATCTCACTGCTGTTATTGCAGATTTACAAAGAATCAATTCATCAACTCAAAATGCAGAAGATAAGTCCGCACTGAAAAGAGCTGATCTTGTATATGGAGGAGATCTTGCAAAATGGGCAAAGTTGGCAAACTCTCTGAAACTCAGACTTGCTATGCGCATGAGCTATGCAGACCCGGTAAAATCCAAACAGTATTCTGAACAAGCTCTTACATCTTCTGCGGGTCTGATAACTAATAATACAGATAACGCACTGATCAGTGTTACCAAGCACGAATTCAGCTTCATTATTTATGAATGGGGAGATTGTTTAATTGGAGCCCCTTTAGTAACATATCTGAAAGGGTATAATGATCCACGGCTTTCTGCCTATGTTTTACCAGCAACTGATGCCGCAGTGAGTGGTCAATATATTGGGATTCGCCAAGGCATAGATCTTCTTAATGGGAAAAGCACTTATGGAGGATATTCTCAGCCACAGGCAAAATCTGCCAACGGCGATTATTTTTCCGGAACAGATGGTAAATTCAAATTATTTACAGCTGCAGAAACTTGGTTCTTAAAGGCAGAAGCATCTCTGAGAGGTTACTCCGGTGCGGGAGATATCCAGACAAACTATACAACAGGTATTACGCAGTCTTTTGGAGAATGGGGCAAAAACACAAATATTACTAATTATCTGGCTGATAATACGTCAATAGAAGCACCCTATGTGGATCCAAAAAATACAGCCAATAACATTGCCTCCGGCGACCCACAATTGAGTACAATTACAATCGCCTGGAACACCACTGATTCTAATGAAAGGAAATTAGAAAGAATCATTACACAAAAATGGCTGTCTCTGTATCCGAACGGACCAGAAGCTTGGGCAGAACAAAGAAGAACAGGTTATCCAATCTTATTCAAGATAAAACAAAATGACAGCGGTAATCTCATTGATACAAATATTATGATACGCAGAATCCCTTATACCAACAGTACTAAAAACTCATTGTTCAACTATGCACAGGCATTACAGCAGCTAGGCGGCGCAGACAATGGAGGCACAAAACTATGGTGGGATAAAAAACAATAAATTCATAATTATATCATTTTCTCAATTGATAGAGCACAGTAGTAACGTGCTCTATCTTTAAAAAATCATCTATTGATGAAAATAAAAACAAAAGCAGGTGGTGCAAGACCACTTCTATGGATTCCAACTTTATATTTTGCAATGGGATTACCTTTTGTAACAATCAATGCAACATCTGGGATTATGTTCAAAAACATGGGCGTTTCAGATGCTAAAATTGCTTTCTGGACAGCTTTTATAATATTACCCTGGACTTTGAAGCCATTATGGAGTCCTTTTCTGGAAATATATATGACCAAAAGGTTCTTCGCAATAACAACCCAGTTAGCATGTGGGATACTTTTTGCATTACTGACTGTAACATTACCTTTAGCTGATTTTTTCAGCAAATCTATTGCGATATTAAGTCTGATTGCATTTTGCGGAGCCACACATGATATTGCTGCGGACGGTATTTACATTCATTCTCTTTCCAATGGTCAGCAGGCTAAGTATGTGGGTTGGCAAGGTGCTTTCTACAACCTCGCAAAAATTTTCAGTATTGGTTTTTTAGTCTATATCGCTGGTATCCTTGAGAAACAGTATGGGGTTACTAAATGCTGGATCTGCATCATGTTCATGTATAGTATAGTGATGATTATCTTATCCGTATATCATCATCTTATATTGCCAAAAGATCAACCAGAATTACAAAGAGCTGTATCTTCAGAACAAATTTTCCGTGAGCTATGGGAAGTGATTTCATCATTCTTTACAAAACGAAATATTGTATGGTCAATTACATTCATTATATTGTACCGGTTTGCAGAAGGATTTGCTATGAAAATCGCCCCTTTGTTCTTCAAGGCAGCCCGAGAAGACGGGGGTCTGGGGCTTTCAACATCACAGATTGGACTTATTTATGGAACTTATGGTTCTGCCGCATTTATTTTTGGTTCTGTTCTCGCCGGATATTTCATTTCAAAAAAAGGCCTGAAAAAATCACTACTTTGGCTATGCGCTATTTTTAATATTCCTTTTGCGGTTTATGCTGTCCTTGCGATATTCCAGCCCACAGATATAGCTACAATCAGCAGTGCCGTGATTTTTGAATATTTTGGTTATGGATTTGGCTTTGTCGCACTCATTTTATATATGATGCAGCAGGTAGCACCCGGCAAAAATGCCACTGCACATTATGCATTTGCAACAGGAATCATGAATCTTGGAGTAATGATCCCTGGCATGCTAAGTGGTTTGTTAAGCGATTGGTTAGGATACAGAATGTTCTTTATATGGGTTTTGGTTGCCACTATACCGGCTTTTCTTGTCAGTATATTCGTTCCTTTCAGCTACCCTGATAGTCAAAAATAATTAATATTTATCTCAGTCATTAATGTCGCATTGACATTGATTGTTCAACTTCAGACATTCTTAAATGTGTTTAAAAATAGTAATGAGATTAAAAATAAAAACTATAAGCAATAATGATAATTGATAAAAAATCAATCCCTTGGCAGGACCGTCCGGAACATTTCAAAGATATAATGTGGAGGTATTCTGCAAATCCGATTATACACCGCTACGATATTCCTGGCTCCAATAGCATATTTAATAGCGCAGTTGTCGCTTTTGGAGAAGGTTTTGCAGGTGTTTTCCGTTGCGACAGCAAGTCTGTTCAGATGAATATTTTTGTAGGTTTTAGTAAAGATGGACTCCATTGGAACATAGAACATAGTCCCATTGATTTCAAGACAGGAAATACAGAAATGATAGATTCTGATTATAAATATGATCCGAGAGTTACATTCATAGATGATAGATATTGGATTACATGGTGCAATGGTTATAATGGACCAACAATTGGAATTGATTATACATTTGATTTCAAGGAGTTTTTTCAATGTGAAAATGCCTTTCTGCCATTCAACAGAAATGGTGTCTTGTTCCCGGAAAGAATCAACGGAAAGTACCTAATGCTGAGCAGACCCAGCGATAATGGACATACGCCTTTTGGTGATATCTATATCAGCTATAGTCCGGATATGAAATACTGGGGTGAACATCGATGTGTGATGAAGATAGCCCCATTCGCAGAAAGTGCCTGGCAATGCACAAAGATAGGTGCCGGCTCTGTTCCTATAAAAACAGAAGAAGGATGGCTAATGTTTTACCACGGGGTAATCAGCACCTGCAACGGATTCAGATATTCAATGGGAGCGGCTCTGCTGGATCTGGAAAATCCCGGAAAAGTACTTTACAGAAACAAATCTTACTTGATAGCACCTGCAGAATTGTATGAAACAACAGGTGATGTCCCCAATGTTATTTTCCCTTGCGCAGCTCTTTATGAAGGTGATAAAGTAGCAGTTTATTATGGCGCTGCCGATACTTGTGTTGCTATAGCTTTCGGTTATATTTCCGAAATTATAGATTTTATGAAAAAAAATGCTCTGTGATTTTTTATGGCAACTGATCCGGTCTCCGTTCCTAATCTTTTTTATCAGCCTTTCCAATCCACAAATAAAAGATGTTCACTCAGGTCGGGCTACATAAAATGAAAGTTTAATTATCAAAAAAACTATATCGCTTGTCAATATGAAAAAAATTGGTTTAATATTTTGTTTGGCTTTCACGCAAGTGATCAATGCACAAAAAAATAAATACGATATACTTTCGGAAGTAGATCCGTTCATTGGAACCGGCGGACACGGCCACACATTTCCAGGTGCTGCCATGCCTTTTGGTATGATCCAGCTCAGTCCTGATCAAAATACAAAATCCGGAGACTGGGATTGGTGCTCGGGCTATCATTACTCCAGTAAAACCATCATGGGTTTTAGTCACAATCACCTGAGCGGAACAGGATGGGCAGATCTAGGAGATATTCTGGTAATGCCGACTGTTGGGAAGATAAATATGCTTCCCGGAACCGAAAAAAATACTGAAGGAACTTACCGCTCGGCGTTCAGCCATGACAAAGAATATGCTTCGCCTGGATATTATTCCGTAGTTCTGGACAGCTATGGTGTGAAGGTAGAACTGACAGCCTCTCAGAGAGTTGGCTTCCATAAATATACATTCCCACAAACGAACGAAGCCAATATCATTGTCGATCCTACCAATAAAATTTTCGGAACTGTTTATCATACCAATGTTAATATAGACAGCAACAAAAAAATTACAGGTTATTGCTACAGTAAAGGCTGGGGTGGAAAGCGTTTTTCTTATTTTGTGATAGAATTTTCCACACCTTTCAAATCCTCCGGTACTTATGTTAATGGTACCATTCAGAATAAAAAGTCTGCACTGGGCAAAGATGCCAAAGCCTGGGTTAGATTCGATACAAATAATTGTGAGGCTATAGAGGTGAAAGTTTCCCTTTCTCCTGTAAGTCTCGAAGGTGCTCAGGAAAATTTTAATCTTGAAGCCGCAAATGTTGATTTTGAAAAAGCCAGAAAAAATGCACAAATTATCTGGAGGGATCTGCTCAATCGTTACGAAATATCCGGTGGAACGAAAGACCAGCGAAAAATTTTCTATACCAGTGTTTATCATGCAAACATAGCTCCCAACTTGTATATGGATACCAATGGTAATTACGTGGCTTCAGAAGAAAATCTGAATGCAAAATGGTTTACCAATTATTCCACCTATTCTTATTGGGATGGATTCCGGGCTACACACCCACTTTTTACAATTATGGACCAGAAACATACGAAAGAATTTGCAAATTCCCTTATTAGCAGGTATACCGACAGAAAAGACCATATGCCAATATGGGAGCTTTGTGGATATGACAATCTTTGTATGCTCGGATATCACAGCGTTTCTGTAATTTGGGATGCAATTTCAAAAGATGTTCCGGGTATAGATTATGAACAAGCTTTTGCGGCCATGAAAGATGCATCTCTCACTGACAAAATGAGCAGTAGCGATGTTGGAGGCGGGTTAAATGATTATATGCAATTGGGATATTCTCCTGCGGAAAAAGGTGCATCGGTGTCTGCAACTTTGGAGTATGCGTATGACGATTGGTGCATAGCACAATTAGCAGAAAAATTAGGGAAAATGGAAGATGCTAAAGTGTATAAAAAACGTTCTCAGAATTTCTTAAATATATTTAATAGAGGAAATAAGCATTTCTGGCCAAGAAAAAAAGATGGGGGTTTCATAGAAGATTTTATCCTTAATGATTGGAAAAACCTTCAACCACACTGGATTTCGGGAAATATATGGGCTTATGATTTTTTTGTTCCACACGATATAGACAAGCTAATGGACCTGTATGGCGGGAAGAAAAGTTTCGAAAAAAAAATCGATAACACCTTTACGGAACCTTTAAAAATGAAAGGTGAACAACATGCTGATATCTCCGGATTTATTGGCTCTTTAGGATTTGGTGATGAGCCGGGGCATTCGGTTCCATATCTTTATAACTTTTCCGGAACACCTCATAAAACTCAAAAAATGGTAAAATTTATCCGGGATAATATGTATTCTTCAAAACCAGAAGGGATTGTTAACAATGAAGACTGCGGGCAGATGTCTGCCTGGTACATATTCTCATCACTTGGCTTTTATCCCATAACGCCAGGTAAACCTGTTTATTCCATTGGTGCTCCGCAATTCCCAAAAGCATCTCTAAAACTCGAAAACGGAAAAATATTCACAGTTATTGCCAATAAACTCTCTGAGAAAAATATTTACGTCCAGAAAATATACCTTAATGGCAAAAAATTAATTGGGTGGGAGCTTAATCACAAGGATATTATGAATGGTGGTGAACTGAAATTTGTAATGGGCAGCAAACCTGTAAAATAAAAACACAGAGAATCTAAACAAATAGTAGTAATGGAAAGAAGAAAATTTATAAAAACAAGTACCCTGGCCGGAGCAGGATTATTCTTTACTCAGAATATCTTTTCGAAGAGCTTTATTGCTGAAGAATTTCCCGTGGTGCGTGTGTCCAGGGATAAAAGACATTTTACCAGCGAAGCAGTGGAAAATGCGATTTCTGCATTTAAGAAAAAGGTCAGGAATAAAGAATTGGCATGGCTTTTTGAGAATTGCTTTCCAAATACATTAGATACAACGGTTTACTACAAAAACAATGATGGAGATCCGGATACTTATGTAATTACAGGTGATATTGATGCTATGTGGCTGCGTGACAGCTCTGCCCAGGTTTTTCCATACCTGCAGTTTGCAAACAAGGATCATAAACTGCACAGGCTTATCTCAGGAATTATTTATAAACAAACAGATTTCATCCTGAAAGATCCTTATGCCAACGCATTCTATAATGATGAAAATAAAATAAGCGAATGGAAACAGTTTGATCATACCGATATGAAACCGGGAATACATGAACGAAAATGGGAAATAGATTCTTTGTGTTATCCAATTCGCCTCGCATATCATTTTTGGAAAACAACAGGAGATACAAAACCTTTTGACAATGACTGGCTTAAGGGTATTAGGCTTACTCTACAGACTTTTATCGAGCAACAACGGAAAACAAATCTTGGTCCCTACAAATTTGAACGTACAACGGCATGGGCTACCGACGGAATCCCGATGGGAGGTTATGGCTATCCGACAGAACCCGTAGGACTCATCAATTCTATGTTTCGCCCAAGTGATGATGCAACTATTTATGCTTTCCTTATTCCTTCAAATTTATTTGCTGTGGTTAGTCTGCGTCAAGTCGCAGAAATGGTTTCAAAAATAAGAAATGAGACAACATTGGCTCATGAACTTAATCGCTTGGCTGATGAGATAGAAGCTGCAGTTAAAAAATATGGCATCTACGAACACCCCGAATATGGAAAAATATATGCTTTTGAAACCAACGGATTTGGAAGCTATAATCTGATGGATGATGCAAATTGTCCAAGCCTCTTGGGACTTCCTTATCTGGAAGCTTTGGCGGCTGATGATCCTATTTACATCAATACTAGAAAATATGTGTGGTCGGAAGCCAATCCTTTTTTCTTCAGGGGGAAAGTGGCAGAAGGAATTGGCGGCCCACACATCGGACTCGATATGATATGGCCAATGAGTATCATTATGAAGGCACTGACTTCTGAGGATAAAAAAGAAATCAGATGGTGTATAGAAGTCCTGCAGAAAACACATGGCGGGACTGGTTTTATGCATGAGTCTTTTCATAAAGATGATCCCAAGAAATTTACCAGATCCTGGTTTGCATGGGTAAACACATTGTTTGGCGAACTGCTTTGGAAAACCTTCAATGAACATCCCGAATTATTGTATTAAACTTGATAATCTCATAAAATTTAAATGATAAGCATTTTATCGGAATTTATTTATAGGTTTCCAAATGGGCTATATGGAAAGTCATGCTAAAAAATAAATATTTGGCCGGGCTAATAACTGATACATTTAATAACTCTTGAAAAATGAAAAAGTTAAAAAACTTTACACCGGTAGAAAAATCTTTTTTTGATAATATTGAGAGAAAAAACAGAACCAACGTTCCTTACATAGTTGTAGATAATTTTCCTAATCTAGGTTTACTTACTGCGTTGCGTTTTCTGGAATGGGCTCATGAAAATCCAAATGGTGTCATAAGTCTGCCAACAGGAAAAACTCCAGAATATTTTATTTCCTGGACCAAACATATTTTGCAGAATTGGGAAAGAGATGATGTCATAGAAATTAGAAAGAAACACTTGATAATCTTTGATGAAAAGCCTGCTCTGGATGGGCTTCATTTTGTTCAGATCGATGAGTTTTACCCAATAAAATCTACTCAGGGTAATAGTTTTTTCCATTATGTCAACCAGTATTATATAGAAGGACTGGGGTTGAACCGGGAAAAGGCTATACTTATTAACTGTGACGAAATCCCTCTTGCAGAAGGTAAAACTTATCAACAGGTCTTCCCTGATAATATTGTAAACCTCAATCTACGTTATGAAACACCAAAAAACATAACTGAGGAAATTCAGCAGAAATCCATTTTTCTTATCGATCAATGGTGTTCTGATTATGAACAAAAAATCCGTGACTTAGGCGGCATTGGTTTTTTCCTTGGCGGTATAGGTCCCGATGGTCATATTGCTTTCAACACACGGGGTTCCGATGCACTTTCCACCACCAGACTCACCGCTACAAATTTTGAAACACAGGCGGTTGCAGCCGGAGATCTTGGTGGTATAGAAGTTTCCAAAGAACGTCTGGTAATCACCATCGGCTTGGAAACGATCACTTATAATAAAGATGCTGTTGCCATTATTTTTGCTGCAGGAGAAGCAAAAGCGCCTATGATAAAGGATGCGCAGGAGTTTTTTCCCTCTAATCTATATCCAGCGTCTGTCCTGGCGAAGCTTCCTTTCGGAAGATTTTATTTGACTGCTGGCGCAGCAAGTATGCTAAAGGATTGTATTGATAATTTTTATAATTCTGGGAAATGGAATCAGGACAAAACAGACAAAGCTGTAATGGCACTGACAAAAAAGCTTAATAGATATGCAGAACACCTCACCTTGCAGGATTTGCAGAATGACTGTTATACAAAACTAATTCCAGGCCTTGGTGAAAATACCGTCAAAAGTGTTATGGATTCTATGGAGAGCAAAATTATTAAAGGTATTGAAAAACTAGAAA
Organism: Epilithonimonas mollis; assembly: GCF_900142325.1. Classification (GTDB taxonomy): domain Bacteria; phylum Bacteroidota; class Bacteroidia; order Flavobacteriales; family Weeksellaceae; genus Epilithonimonas; species Epilithonimonas mollis. Next base: position 236,168 of record NZ_FRAM01000003.1, on the reverse strand, counting down.
ATGAAGTGTTTTATCATACTGGTCCTCATCACGATGATATTTCTCTTGGACTATTGCCTTACATCAACTATCAGTCCAGAAATGAATCGAATCAGTCTCATTATTCTGTTCTTACATCTGGTTTTACAGCTGTAACGAACAAGTTCCTATTAAAAAGTTTGGAAGACGCACTTGTTTTTATTAGAAAAGGAGAGATTCAAATGTTGGTTTATCCTGATTTTTTTGAAACTGGATTCCGGAACAAAAAAGATAAAGATGTCTATCATTATCTCATACATATTGCTTCTAGAGATACCTATCAGAGAAACAGAGCTTTATCTCACAGGATCGTAAGGAATATTGCAGAACTTTGGGATGTTAATCATAGAACAGAGTTAGAAAATCAAATTCTGGAAATAATTTTTGCTATAAAAGGCAGTTATACAGGGCAAAATCCCGAACCAAAAATTCAGACCCTCAAAGGTATGCTTCGGGAATATGAAGAAGAGTTGGTGTGGGCACATTTTGGTGTGATGGGCGATCATGTTCATCATCTGCGGTTAGGATTCTACACCGGAGCAATTTTTACAGAAAAACCAATTAAAGAAAGGGATGTTTTGCCAATTTTGAAACAGTTAAGAGAGATTAATCCTACAGTCATCAGCCTGGCTTTTGATCCGGAAGGCAGTGGCCCGGACACACATTACAAAGTTCTGCAGGCCATTGCTGAAGCTGTGAGAGAATGGGCCAAGGAAAAAGACCTGTCAGAATTGAAGATATGGGGTTACAGAAATGTTTGGTATCAGTTTCATGTTGCAGATTCCAGCCATATTTTCCCGATTTCACTGAATGCAATGACCACTATGGACGAGAGTTTTACCAATTCTTATCTTAGTCAGGTAGAAGCTTCTTTCCCGAGCTACAGGTATAATGGAAAGTTCAGTCACTTATCTATCAAGACTTGGGTAGAGCAGTTGCAGGATATCCAGCTGATATTGGGAAAAGCATACTTCTATGATAATCAAAGTCCCCGCCTGAGGGCAACCCATGGACTGCTGTTTTTCAGAGAAATGAGTGTAGATGAGTTTCTTCGATCTGCAAGGGAATTGGAGAGGTCTACGCAAGGTATTCCTTAAAATATTTATGAGTCGTTTAAATTAAAAACGGTCAATTTAATTTTTTAAACTAACGATATTTGTTGGTTAATATTTATAAATTGATTTTCAAAAAATAGGATTGATTGGTATATAATATTAAAATAATGCAGAATATAATAGGAATAGATATTGGTGGTTCACATATCACTTTGGCTCAAGTGGATCCCAAGAATCGTAAAGTTATTTCATCCACTTATGTAAGGGATACTGTAGATTCATTAGATAAACAAGATAAAATACTTTCTGTCTGGGTTTCTGCAATAGAGAAGGCAGCAAAAAAATTGAATTTTAATAATCTTTTGATTGGGATTGCAATGCCTGGATCTTTCGATTATGAAAATGGCATTTCATTGATGCTGCAAGGAAAATTCATCGATATTTATAAAGTTAATATAAAAGAAGAGCTGGCAAAACGATTGTGTATTTCTACTCAGCAAATTCATTTTTTAAATGATGCCGTAGCGTTTCTGGAAGGCGAAGTTTACGGTGGCTGTGTCGGTGGATTTCAAAAAATATTTGGAGTGACTCTGGGTACAGGTTTAGGCACCACATTTTTCAATTCGACTTTTGCTACAGACGAAAATCTCTGGAATAAACCTATGAAGGACTCTATATCAGAAGATTATCTTGCTACAAGATGGTTTGTTAAACGATATGCAGATTTAACAGGAAAAACCATATCAGGAAGCAAAGATTTACAGTTGAAGTCGAAAGAAATTCAATCCAGAATATTTGAAGAATTTGCAGATTCTTTTGCCGAGTTTATAGCAAAATATGTTAAACCATACAACCCTGAAGTTTTAGTTATTGGCGGAAATATCACAAAAGCATATCCTCATTTTGAGAAGAGATTTAATGAAAATTTAATCAAAAATAATATTTTTCTTCAAGTGAAAATTTCAGAAATATTTGAAGATGCTGCTATTTTGGGAGCAGCAAGTTACGCTTTGAAAAAAGTAAAAGATCAATAGACAGATTGTATTCAAAAAAATCATAAATTCAGGATTTGAATATAATTAATCCTAACCTTTAACATCAAATAATGAAGTCCATATTTTTAGCTTTTATTTTATTCAGCAGTTTATTATTTGGCCAAGAATTTTTACCTGCAGATTATGTGAATCCATTAATGGGAACCCAGTCAAAGCCCTCTCTTTCAAACGGGAATACATATCCCGCAATAGGACTTCCTTGGGGAATGAACATCTGGACTCCACAGACCGGCAAGATGGGCGATGGTTGGGCTTATACTTATGATGCAGATAAAATCAACGGATTCAAACAGACACATCAGCCGTCTCCCTGGATGAATGACTATGGAGCATTTGCAATAATGCCAGGCATCGGCAAAATAAAATTCAAAGAAGATGAGCGGGCAAGTTGGTTCAGTCATAAGGCCGAAGTAGCAAAGCCTTATTATTACAGCGTTTATTTGGCTGATTTCAATGTAACCACAGAATTTACACCAACTGAGAGAGCGGCATTTTTTAAATTTGATTTTCCTAAAACCGATAGTGCTTATGTTGTCATTGATGCTTTGGATAAAGGCTCTTATATCAAAATTCTACCAAAAGAAAGAAGAATTATTGGCTACACAACGAAATATGCGAGAGGGAAATATGAGAATTTTAAAAATTATTTTATCATCCAGTTCGACAGAAGTTTTGATGCTACGACAGGCTGGAAAGATGATCGTTTTGTAAAAGACCAGTTAGAGATTATGAGCGACCATGTGGGAGCGATTATAAGTTTTAAACTTAGAAATAAAGAATCTGTTTATGCAAAGATAGCTTCTTCATTCATCAGTTTTGAACAGGCAGAACTGAATCTTAAAAGGGAAATAGGAAATAAAAATTTTGAAGAGATAAAAACCCAGGCCAAAGATATATGGAATAAACATCTGAGTAGAATTGAAGTAAAGGGCGGTACAGAGCAACAAGTCAAAACTTTTTACTCCGCTATGTATAGAACCTTATTTTTTCCCCAGAAACTATACGAGATAGATGCACAGAACAAAATAAAACACTGGAGTCCTTACAACGGAAAGATAGAAGATGGAAAGATATTTGCTGGCACGGGATTTTGGGATACCTTCCGTGCATTGTATCCTTTTCTTAATCTGGTCTACCCGAGTATGAATTCAGAGATGCAGGAAGGTTTAGTGAATGCTTACAAGGAGGGCGGTTTCTTGCCGGAATGGAGCAGCCCGGGATATTCCAATATTATGATAGGTAACAATTCTGCCTCTGTCGTAGCAGATGCGTACATAAAAGGATTGCGTGGTTATGATATAGAAACCCTTTGGACAGCAGTCCTGCATGGAGCAAACAACGAAGGCCCAATGGATGCAGTTGGAAGAAGAGGTGTAGAATATTATAACAAACTCGGCTATGTTCCCTATAATGTTAAAATTAATGAAAATGCGGCTAGAACTTTGGAATATGCCTATGATGATTTTGCCATCTACCAGTTAGGAAGAGCACTTGGCAAGCCTGCTGCAGAGATTGATATCTATAAAAAAAGAGCATACAATTACAAACATCTTTTTGATAAAGAAACAGGTTTAATGCGTGGGAAAAATAAAGATGGAAGTTTCCAGAAAAATTTTAACCCGTTCAAATGGGGTGATGCATTCACAGAAGGTAATAGTTGGCATTATAGCTGGTCGGTCTTTCAGGATGTGGACGGATTGGCAAAACTGATGGGAGGCAAAAAGAATTTTGAGGCCAGATTAGATGAAGTTTTTTTACTACCGCCTGTTTTTGATGACAGCTATTATGGTGGAGTGATCCATGAGATTCGAGAAATGCAGATTATGAATATGGGTCAATATGCCCACGGAAATCAGCCGATACAGCATATGATTTATCTCTACAACTATGCGGGTTCGCCTTACAAAACACAATACTGGGTTAGACAGGTGATGGATAAGTTATATTTGCCAACACCTGACGGGTATTGTGGAGATGAGGATAACGGACAGACTTCTGCATGGTATGTTTTCTCTGCTTTAGGATTTTATCCGGTCACACCTGCAACAGATCAGTATGTTTTAGGCACTCCACTTTTTAAGGAAGCAACAATACATTTGGAAAATGGAAAAAAGATCCAAATAAAAGCACAGAAAAATAGCCTTAAAAACATTTATGTAACAGCATTAAATGTAAATTTGCAGCCGTATTCAAAAAATTGGTTAAGCCATAAGGAACTGATCAAAGGAAGCATCCTTGAGTTTAACATGAATGATAAGCCCAATAAGGAACGAGGTTCGGATGAAAAAGATTTTCCATATTCGATGTCCAGGGAATAAATATTGTGGTTTATTTTGAAAGGTGAAATTTCAATCTAATAAAATTGATTTAATAAAAAATTATGAACACAGAGAAAATAGAGATTTTCGAGAGAATGGAAACATTACTTTCCTCACAAGGTTTTAATATTGCTGCGAAAAATGACGAAAAACCATGGGGCGGTTTTTTTGTTATTGATGAAACCCAGGCACAGGCATTTGCAGATCAATATTTTGACGGTATTGATGTTAAAAATTTGAAAATAGGAGGAAAACTGAGCCCGAAAATTCTTATTGTTGCTCCCAATGCCAGACTAAGCTGGCAATATCATCACAGGAGAGCTGAGATATGGCAAGTGCTGGAAGGCATAGTAGGCATCAAAATCAGCAATACAGACGAGGAAGGTGAGATGAAGGAGTATAGACCAAAAAATCAGATCAGGCTGAAACAGGAAGAAAGACACCGCTTGATCGGACTAGACAATTGGGGAATAGTTGCAGAAATCTGGCAACATACAGATGATTCAAATCCTTCTGATGAGGAAGACATCGTAAGAGTTCAGGACGATTTTGGAAGGTAAAATAAACTGATATTTCATTTTAAAGAATTCAAAACTGCTCTGTCAACCGCAATGTTTTGATTGGGCAGTTTTTCTAATTCGTCTGTTAAACATTATTAACTCACTACCCTTTAAAATAAAAATCCTCTGATAACAATAGTTTCAGAGGATTTTCTGTACCCAGGACCGGGATCGAACCGGTACTCCTAAGAACTGGTGTTTGAGACCAGCGCGTCTACCAATTCCGCCACCTGGGCTGCTTTTAAATTGGTGTGCAAATATAATTCAAAAAATCATTATTCTGGAAATTTTTTTCAACTTTTTTTAGAATTAAAATTCAATTTCCAATCCATCGAAAGCAAGGTGTACATTATCAGGAAGTTCAAGTTCCACTTCATCATGAAAACCTAAATGATGACTGATATGGATAAGGTAAGTTTTCTTTGGTTTCAGCTCTTCCACGAGTTCCAAAACCTGTGGAAGAATAAAATGTGAATGATGAGGTTCGGTTTTTCTGAGGCAGTTGATGATAAAAAAATCAAGGTTTTTAAGCTTTTCCTTCTCTTTTTCATCAATCTTGCTTGCATCGGTAATATAAGCAAGATTCTTAAATTTGAATCCGAGAATATTAATTTCAGAATGGATGATATCGATAGGAATAATATCAATTTCATCGAACAACCTGAATTTATCATCAATTTCGAAAAGATCAAAACTTGGCGCACCAGGATATCGTTGCTCAATAAAAGCATATGGAAAACGTTCCCTTATTTCATTAGCCACCCGCAAATTACAATAGATCGTCATAGATGCTTTATTCTTGAAGATCAAAGGTCGCAGGTCGTCCAGGCCGATAATATGATCGTTATGTTCATGGGTAATCAGAACCGCGTCGATCTGTTCTTCCTTATTCATCAGCATCTGCTGGCGAAAATCGGGACCGCAGTCTATCAGGATCTTTTTTCCGGAATCTGTCGTTACCAAAGCTGAGGTTCGCAGTCTTTTATCTTTTGGATTATCCGACAAGCAAACCGGATGATGGCTGCCAATAACGGGAATCCCCTGTGATGTTCCGGTTCCTAAAAATTTCAAAAGCATTTTCGTAATTGCGCTGTTTTTGGTAAATTTACAAAATAAATCTAATTCTTTGTGATAAAGCCAAAACTTACCCCAAAACAGAAAGCTTTAGCTATTAATCTCGATTCTTCTATCTACGGAACTTTTGCGGAAATCGGTGCAGGCCAGGAAACTGTCCGCCATTTTTTTCGTGCCGGCGGTGCATCGCAGACCATTGCAAAAGCGATGTCTGCTTATGACAAAGACTTTTCAGATGCCATCTATGGTAAGGAGGCGAAGAACCGTTACGTCACGCAGAACCGGCTCAGAAAGATGTTGCGTTATGAAATGGCGCTGATAGAAGAAAGAATTCCAAGAGAGAAAAATCCCGGAAAAAAATTCTTTTCCTATGCCAATACCGTTACAACGATCAATTTTGATAAAACTTCAAAAGGCCATGGCTGGGTAGGGATTCGATATCAGAATAATGAGAATGAAGATTTTAACGAGATCGTTATTCATGTCAAGTTCAAGGAGACAAATGCGACACTTCAGCAGGAAACACTCGGGAGTCTTGGTGTTAATTTGATTTATGGTGCTTACTTCTACGCAGATAATCCAAGAATTCTCATCGAATCTCTGTATGACGATCTGTCCACAGACAGACTGGAAATTGATATGATAGATTTCAGCGGTCCAGCATTCCAGTATGTAGACAATCGTCTGATGAGTCTTCAGCTGGTGAAACTGGGGATGACCGATGCTGTGATTTTCAATTCTCAGGGAAATAATATGCTGCCTGCCGACATTCTTTACAAAAAGAATATTTTTGCTGTGAGGGGAAGTTTCCGTCCTGTAACAAGGGTGAATATCGATATGTTCGAGCACGGATTACAAATGTTTAATCAGGATAATGCCTGTGACAGCGATAACACGCAGATCCTTTTTGAAATCACGATTTCAAATCTGCGCGCAGATGGTGATATCAACGAAAGGGATTTCCTCGACAGGGTTGATATTCTCGGGAAATTGGGATATACAGTAATGATCTCCAACTTCTCCGAATATTACAGAATGGTTGATTATTTTTCGACATTTACAAATCAGCATATCGGTGTGGCGATGGGTGTTAATAACCTTTTAGATGTCTTTGATGAAGAGTATTATAAGAATCTCCCTGGCGGAATTCTGGAAGCATTCGGGAAGTTTTTCAAGAAAGATATGCGGGTTTATCTATATCCATACAAAGATCCTAATACCGGAGAATTGCTGACTTCTGACAACCTGAAAGTTAATGATAATCTGAAGGAATTGTATAAATATTTTAAGCTCAACAAACGGATTGTGGACATCACGGATTTCAACCCGAAGTTCCTGGAAATCTATTCCAGAGAGATCCTGAAAAAAATAGTTACGCAGGAAATGGGTTGGGAAGAAGAACTTCCGCAAGGCGTTTCGGAGATGATAAAAGACCGACAGATGTTCGGTTACAAACAATTGACTTTTGATGGCCTGAATTAATCATAGCTTTTTAAACAAATCGACTTTTAAAAGATATTCAGATCTTGAATTAAATAATTAAAAATGGTAGAATTAAAAAAAAGACTTTCGGTTATCCTGGAAAGTCCGCAAGATACAAACGTAAAACTTCTGAAAATCTGTCAGCTTTTGGATAAAGAAATTTCTTATTACAACTGGACAGGTTTCTATTTCAAAAATGGAGATAAGGATGAGCTGGTTCTCGGGCCTTATGTTGGCGCAGTTACGGATCATGTGATTATTCCTTTCGGTAAGGGTATTTGTGGTCAGGTTGCTGAGTCCGGCGAAACCTTCGTCGTTCCGGATGTTCATGCTCAGGATAATTATTTGTCCTGTTCCATCGATACAAAAGCGGAGATCGTGGTTCCAATTTTTAAAAATGGAGAAAATATCGGACAGATTGATATCGACTCTCATACAATTGATCCGTTCACAAAAGAAGATGAGGAAATGCTGAACTGGCTTTGCGAGGAGGTTGCGAAGATTTTATAATATTAAATTATACAACCACAAGGTCACAAAAGATGAAGTTAAAGCTTTGTGGTTTTTGAGTTTTTTAAACATTATTCATCAACTTCCGATAATATTTCCCACGACCAGATGCGTTTCTTATAAAAATTCTATTTTCAATTATTAGTTTTACTTTTCATTTTTTGATAAATGTCAAAGGAAACAATGTTTTCCTTTCGGAAATTTGTGTCAACAAACAGAACATCAAAAATGAAAACATTAAAGAAAATTGTCTCTTTTGCAATTATTGGTTTTCCTTTGATTTTGCAGGCACAGTCTGCTCCCACACTTCAGGAGCTTATAGATGCAGCAATGACAAAAGATGCCGCAATTGAACAACAAAATTTAGACTCTAAATCTAATCTGCTGGATCAGCAAAAACTGAAAGATGTTTTTCTTCCAAAATTGGAGATATCAGGAAAAACCGGTTACATCAACGCAACAGCCAGACTCATTTCTCCAGAAATTACTATTCCTGCGATTAAGCCCATTTTTCCTGGAGCGGTTTTTCAGGAAGGTGCTTTTAATAATAATTTTACTTTGTCCGGATTTGAAGCTGCTGCGAAAGCAGAAGCCAAAGTATTGATTTATTCTGGCGGTAAAGTCAAATATCTGAAACAGGCTTTAGTGGAGAAAAATAATGCCAGTCAAGCTTTGCAGGCAAAAAATCAGGATGAAGTAATCACTCAGATTTCTAAAGCTTATGATCAGTTTGCATTAGTCGCAGAAAGCAAGAAAGTGCTGGATGAAAGTAAAAGAAGACTGGATGCAAATAAGAAAACTGCCGAGAAAGCGCTTGGTTATGGATTAATTACGCCTTATGATTATAAGAAAATAGAACTGGCTCAGGCCACTTTGGATTCTAAAATGGTGGAATATGAAGGAAAAAGAGAATTGTTGATTACACAACTGAATGTTCTGACAGGAATTGGGAAGGAGAGAATTGAACTCATCAACCCGAATCTGGAAAAAATCGAATATTTTGTGGATAAAACCATAGAAAATAGGGCAGAATTAAAGGCTTTAGACTTTGGGATGAAAGCTATTGATGCCAAAATAAAAGCAGAAAAAACATGGTGGATTCCGAAAGTGCAGGCTTCTACATCATTATCATACCTGGGATTTTATAATACCAATCTTTCCTCATCCAAAGCGTTGATACCGGGTTCAGGAACTAAACTGGATTATGATTTAACCAATTTAAACCTGTTTCCAATCTTCCAGGCGGGAATTGGTTTCAAATGGGATATTTTTGATGGGAATGAAGGGAAACATGAAATCGAAAAAGCCAAAATCGAAAAAGAAATTCTGGAAAGCAAAAAATCTGATACCGAAAGAAAACTTCAACTGAATCTCGCCAACAATCAGACTAACTACAATATCGCTGATTCTCAGATAGAAATGAAAGCTAAAGCAAGACAAATTGCTAAAAATGCATTAATCCAGGCTGAGAAAGAATTCAGGTATGGTTTGATAAAATCTTCCCAACTGATAGAAGCGGAAAATGACTTGGAAACTGCAGAATTAGACTATCAAACTGCCATTTTTAACCAAAGAAGAGCTGCTGTAGAACTTATGAAATCTACACAAAATCTGTCTGTCGATAAACTTTAACAACAAACATTCAACATAAAATGAAAACCTATATTTTAAAATCATCGGCTATTCTAGTGCTATTCTCTTTAATAGCCTGTAAAAATGAAAAACAAGATAAACTCATCGAAGGAAAGACAAAAAAAGAAATTGTATCCTTTGCGCCAAAAGTCACCGGTAGAATTTTGAAAATCTATGTAGAAGAAGGAGAGACGGTAAAAACAGGAGATACTCTTGCGATGCTTGACGTTCCGGAGGTTTCTGCAAAAATTGCTCAGGCCAAAGGTGCAACTACAGCCGCAGCAGCTCAGGCACAAATGGCGAAAAATGGTGCAACTGCAGACCAGCTCCGACAGTTGAGAGCCAAGCAGAAAGGACTTGCGGAACAATATGAATTCGCTCAGAAATCTTACAAAAGAGCCACAAATATGTTCAGAGACAGCCTAATGTCACCCCAAAATTACGATGAAATTTTTGCTAAATACCAGGGTGCAAAAGCACAACTGGATGCTGCAAATGCAGAGTTACATGATGTGGAGCTGGGAACCAGAATCGAAAAAATCGAAATGGCAACAGGGCAGGAAAATCAGGCTAAAGGAGCTTTGCAGGAAGCTAATGTCGCCTATTCTGAAAGATATATCATCGCAACCAATGATATGGAAATTGAAACGATTTCTCTGAATGTCGGAGAACTGGCAACTGCCGGCTATGCATTATTCAACGGTTATATACCGAATACAACTTACTTTCGTTTTACGATCCCGGAAAGTGAAATCTCCAGATTTCAGAAAGGATCACCGGTCAGTATGAAGTCAACTTATGGTAATCAGGAGTTTGAAGGAAAAATAGTTTCTGTAAAACAACTGACCAAGTATGCTGATATTACGACAGCTTTCCCGGATTATCAGCCTGAAGATGCCGTTTATGAAATCAAAGTTATTCCCATAGACAGAGCCAAGGTCAATAAGCTTTTGGTGAATTCCAGTGTTACTTTGAAGTAATCTTAACTTTTAAAAAATAAAAAATGAAACAGTTAAGATACCTTTTAAAAAGAGAGTTTCGGTTGTTTTTAACTAACAAAACGATGCTGTCTGTTTTTTTTATAGCACCTGTTTTTTATGCGCTTCTGATGGGATTCACATACAAAAACGGGAAGGTAACGGATATCCCGGTCATTGTAGTCAATCATGATAAAACGCCATTATCTTACCAGGTAATTGATATGCTGAGAGATAACAAGTCGATCAAAGTTTTGAATTATGTAGAAGAACCAGCTATCGTAAAAGATGAAGTCATAAAAACAGAAGCAGGTGCTGTGGTTATCATCCCGGAAAGATTTGAAGCCAGCATTCTTCAGAAAAAGTATCCGGAAATTAATGTCTATATCAATACATCCAATGTCCTGACCGCTAATTTTGCATCAAAAGCCATTCAGTTGACTCTGGGTACTTTTTCTGCCGGTGCAGAGATGAAGGCTTTGCAAAAGAAAGGAATGAATGCAGAGCAGGCAAAAATGAATATTGAGCCTTTCAAAGCCAATTACATTACGCTATTCAATACTACCAGTAATTATCTTATTTTTATGTGGCCGGCTCTGATGGCGGTCGTTTTGCAACAAGTGATTCTGCTGGCAATGGCAGTTACATTTTCCGAGGAGTTTAAAAGGGAGTCTTTCATAAAGGATTTTGCCGGCAAGCATAAGCATGCGGTTTTGGTAATGGCAATCAAATGTCTTCCTGTCTGGATTTTTTCTAATTTCAATATTTTGATTTTCTACCTGTGCAGCATTTATTTCAAAATCCCTGCACCGGAAAATGTGATTAATTTCTTTTTAGTGACCGCAATATTCGTAGTTGCTGCAACCAATTTGGGTGTTCTCGTAAGCATCATTATTCCGGACGCACTGAAAGCTACGCAGATTCTTATGGTGATTGCTTCACCTGCATTCATCATCAGTGGATTTACCTGGCCAACTTATGCAATGCCCGAATTTATCTCCAAATTCACCAATATTATTCCGCTAACGCCATATTTGGAGGCGTTGAAAATAATGGTGGTGGAGAAAGGTTCTGATTATCTGACGTATAGATATTTTTGGCATTTATTTATTCTGGGTTGGGTCTATTTTATTTTAGGATGGATTGCTTTGAAGATCAAGATTCATTTCTTGTTCAAGGCTTATCATATCGCAGAGAATTATGAAGACCAGAAAACAGGCTCTTCATAAGTTTTCATTTTATTTTAATGTTTGTTAGTGGGCGTTTCAAATTATTTTGGAATGCCCATTTTTCGTATTTTTACAGAAAAATAACCGATGAAAATCCTTCTGGAACTAAAAAAATATCTAAAGATAGATGACGAGATAGAAACGTTTTTTTATGAAGAATGCGAAAGCCACACTTTCGAAAAAGGCAGTCTTCTGAGCCATCAAAATTATTATAACAAAACTATTTTCTTTGTAGACCAAGGTTTATTGCGGATGTTTTACTACGAAAACGGAAAAGATATAACAACTAATTTTTATCCCGAAGGAAAAATTACCGCCAATATTGACACAATTTTTAAAAATGAACCTTCCAAGAACAATATTGAGGCGATAGAAAAATCAGTCATTATCACCTGTAATTATGATAAATTAGAAAAATTATGTTCAGTCTCACTCCCAGCAGCTAACTTCAGCAGATATATTCTTGGGAATCTGATGACGCAGATGCTGGGGAGAATTGTATCGCTACAGCATATGACTGCCAAGGAAAAATACAGACATTTTTTAGAAGAAAATCCAGATATAATTCTGCGCGCACCTCTCGGAATGGTTGCTTCATATCTGGGAATTTCGCAGGAAACACTAAGCAGAATCAGAAGTGAAATTTGATTTCATCCAGCAATTCACGGTAATACGCTCCACATTTCGCTAGGTGCGTTCCATACCAGGAAAATGCTTCGCCGTCAACAATTTTAATTTTCTGATTCAGACAAACTTCCTGGATCTCAACAATATGTTTTTCTTTAAAAGGAAAAGGTTCTGATGAAAGCAAGATCAAATCGCTTTCTTTCAAATCTTCCAGCTGAATTTCCGGATAACGTTTCTCGTTTTTAAACAAATTCTCAAATCCTAATTCTTCCATAATCCTCGAAATAAAAGTATCGCCACCAACCGTCATATAAGGATTTTTCCAAATGAGATAAGCTGCTTTCAGCCGTTTTTCAGATTCCGGAATGTCAAAGACTTCATAAGTTTTCAGATTATAAAACTGTGCTTTTTCTTCTTTTCCAAATATGTGTCCGAGTTGTTTGATTAAATAATAATTATCTTCCAATGTCTCCACATTCGTTACCAGAATGTTGAAATCCTTCATCAATTCTTCAACCTGTTCTTTGACGTTTTCTTCTTTGTTAGCGATGATTAGGTCAGGTTTCAGAGATTTTATTTTATCGATGTTCAGGTTTTTTGTTCCGCCGATGACCTCAACCTTATCAACGCAATCTTTTGGATGGATACAGAACTTAGTCCGACCAACAATTTCGTCGGTCGATAAATCCAGATCGAACAGACTTTCCGTAATCGAGGGAACCAATGAAATAACTCTCATAATAAAAAAAACTCTCTCAAAAATAAACATTTCTGAGAGAGCATTTTAAGATTTACAATTAATAACTGACTATTAATCTTCTTTCTTTGTCGTTTTTTTTGTCGGCGCTTTTTTTGCTGCAGGTTTTTCAGCTTTTGCCTCAGTTTCTTTTTCTGTTTTTTCAGCAGTTTTTTTTGCTGGCGCTTTTTTCGCAGCAGGTTTCTTCTCTGCCTTCTCTGCTTTTTCCTCAGTCTTAGTTTCTTCAGCCACTTCCACAGCCGGCGCTTCCGGTTTCACAAAACTTTCCGCCGTGATGTAGCCTGCTTTCTGAAGCAAGTTATACCATTGAGCCAATTTTTTGATATCGGACTCATATACTCTTTCCACGTCATAATTTGGTAGAGATTCGGACATAAAAGCTCTCAATTCCTCGCTGGAAGATTTGTGACTGATAGTCGGCTTGTAGTCGTATTTTTTTGCAATATTTTCAAAGACTTCAAACAAAGGAACTTCTTTATCAAATGTGAACATCGCGATATTGTCAAGAAGACTTACCTGGCTTGAGTTCGAGATGCTTGCTTTTTTCTTGGTAGTGATATCTTCAACGATAAAACCGTTTTTAAGCTGAGAAACCAATTTGAAAAGTCCCGGTTTTCCGGAGATTGAAATAATTTTTTCTAACTGCATTTTAATATTTTTTCTTTAGTAATGTTATATTTTTTTGTGAGAGGTTTTAAGTTGGGGGTAAGAGTTAGTTTTTACTTGTAATTTCTAACATTCAGCTTCTTGCCTATTTCGGAAACCTCATTTTATAGCTTACGCTCACATCGCCGTTTGCAATCTTCTGAAGTTTTCCTTTCACGATCTTTTTCTTCAAAGCACTAAGGTGATCCGTGAAAAGAATACCTTCAATATGGTCATATTCATGTTGAATCACTCTTGCTCTGATGTCCGAGAATGTATCGGTATGTTTAACGAAATTTTCATCGTGATACTCTATTTTGATGGTCGACTTACGCTTAACATCTTCACGGACTTCAGGAATACTAAGGCAACCTTCGTTGAATTTCCATTCTTCACCGGATTCCTCCAGGATCTTGGCATTGATGAAAACTTTTTTGAAATCCTTCAGCTCATCCGCTATGTTTTCATAATCTTCGTCATCAGAAAGCGGTGAAACATCTACAATGAAAAGCCTGATATCCAGACCGATCTGAGGCGCAGCCAAACCGATTCCGTTCGCACCATACATGGTTTCAAACATATTATCGATAAGGGTTTGCAGCTCGGGATAATCTTTCTCGATTTCGTGAGCTTTTTTTCTCAAAACGCTGTCGCCAAAGGCTCTAATTGGTAGAATCATCTTTTCTGGTCTAAAAAATTCTGCAACAATATCGTTGCGCTCACTTTATCAATCAATCCTTTTTCCTGTCTCTGTTTTTTGTTTTTTCCGCTTTGGCTGATAAAAAAAGAAGCCATTTTGGAAGTGAAACGTTCATCCAGACGATTGATTTTCTGATTTGGAAATTCTTTTTCAAACACCGAAATGAATTTCTGAATTTCAGTTTCGATGTCGGACATATTTCCTTTCAAATCTGTGGGAAGTCCGACGACAATCTCGTCCACGCCGTTTTCGGAAAAATATTTTTTCAGAAAATCTACAAGTTTTGGTGTTTCTACTGTCGTCAGTCCGCTTGCAATAATTTGCATATCGTCAGTCGCAGCGATTCCCGTTCTTGCTTTTCCGTAGTCGATGGCCAGGATTTGTCCCATAAGTCTGCAAATTTACAAAAAAATTCAGCTTATGGAAATTGATAATCGGGATATTGATTTTGAAGTTATTTTTTTGGCTGGTTTATTAGGTTTATCATCTTTAAACAGACTTAAAAAAGGATTCAGAATATTCAAAAATCATATTACTTTTCTATATTATTGTTGTCTGGATTTTGGTTTTCCGGATGTCCATTCTTCTGATCATCGTTGATTTTTCTTACCACATCGGTTAACATTATAACTAATTGATTGGTTTTATTATTCCAAATACTTAAATATTTTTTGTTAACCACATTATAGCTTTCCCAATTGGTGAGATTCTGATATAGCATCAAAGTACAAATATCTGTCGGTGTCATGTATGGCCAATCTTCCAGTATATGAGAATGTATACCAGACACAGTTTTGCCTACTTTTTCGTCTGTTATTTTTTGAGTAATAAGTGATTTGTGTAAACGTTGAACTTTTTTAATTTCATTTTTTTTATTAAAGTCAATTAGATAATCATTTCCGAAAAGAACGATATTGTTTTGTTTTGGTCCGGTTAAAACATAAACCTTTCTGACATCTTTTTTTATAATAGGAATTAAATTAAAGTCTGTATTATTATAATATTTGAATATTGTATCTTTTTTTACTCTTTCTAAGGCTGCATGTCTAATTGTTGCATATTCATTTTCGGTACTTGTAAAATCTCGTTCAGACAAATCAATATTGGCATTTTCGGGCTTATAGTTTGTTGGGAAAGCGATGGTTCCAATCACGCGTTTACTTTTTGAGAAAAATATACATTTTGGGATTCCATCATCTATATACGAGAAGTATCCTCCAATATTTTCTCGGTTCTTATAATTAGCAAGAAAAATGTCTGTTCCATACCAACTTGCCATTTCGCTTCTGTAAAGCATTATTCCCTCATCTGTTATTTCTTGTGCTATTTTTTCTAAATTCTGGGCAGAAATTCCTGTTGTGAGAAAAAAGAGAAAAAGAATATTATATAATTTTTTCATAGAGAAGTTTTTCTAATTTAAGAATTTTAAAGTAAAAACCCCGCATTTTTTTGCGAGGTATTTCCATATTAATTCTGTTTCATTTCTTTTACAAGACTTTCAATTTTATCAATGTATTTTCCGTAGAAATGTTTGAACCACCAGTTTCCGGCGAAGTAAAGTGCAAACAAACCAAACAGAATAGAAAGCAGGAATTTGAAAGCTAAAAGTCCATCTGTATAGTCGTGGCTGTATGGGATTGATTCTGTAATGATGATGATTTCGCAGACAAAAAACGGCACAAAACTTAGATAGAAAGACAAATAATATTGTTTATTCAATTCAAATTGATGTAACAGATCTTTCAGAGAGTCCAAAGTTCCTAAGGTCGGGTTGCTGATTTCCTTATACAATTTAAAAAACTTGCTGAAGAAAAAAGCAGTCACTAATGCCATAGATGCCACCAGAACATCTATATAGAGCCTGAAACGGAACGGAATTGGAAAAAACCAAATGACAACCAAAATTATGGGAAGCAACACAATTGTCGACCAAAATTCATAACGCATATTTTTACGGATTCTTTCCAGAGGATGGTGGATTTGTCCCTGTTTTTCCGGCGAGATCTCCGGTGTTTCGGAAACATCTTCTTTATTCCATAATGATTTGAGATTATCTAAGTCCATATCTTTGATAGTTGATAGTTGATAGTTGATAGTTGATAGTTGATAGTTGATAGTTGATAGTTGATAGTTGATGGTTGATAGTTGATGGCTGTCAGTCTGAGTGGAGTCGAGGGGTTTTATCTTTTGTCTTGAATTAACTCTTTTAATTTCTCTTTTGCACGGTTCAGCTTTACTCTGGCGTTTCCCTCCGATATTCCCATCTGTTCCGCCATTTCTCTTCCGGAAAAGTCTTCCAGATAATAGAAGATTAGAGCTTTGTCAATGGGATTCAGTTTTTGGATGGATTCGTACATGACTTTCAGTTTTTGCTCGTCTTCGTGGTTGTATTCTTCTTCTTTGATTTTATACAGCGAGACATCATCATTCTGGATGAAGTTCCGTCGTTTTTCAGATTTCAGGAATATAATTGCAGTGTTGAGCGCAATTCTATATAGCCAGGTCGAGAATTCACTTTTCCCTTCGAAGCTTGAAAAAGACTTCCACACCTGATAGACAATCTCCTGAAAAAGGTCGTTCTGGTCATCACGATTATCCATATACATCTTGGAAATCTTGAAGATGATCCCTTTATGTTTCTCGATTTTCGCTAAAAATTCTTTCTCAGATGACTGCATTATTGTTTAACTCTGTTGGGTTAGTAATAATAAATAAAATTTGTTACAAAAAATCCGAAGAATAGTGAATAACCCTAATTGAGCAAACTGTTACCCCAGCTAAGTAGACAATAAGAGGTCTACACAGACTGTTACACATTACATTAAAATAAAACCAATCAATTTTCATATTTTTGTAAATCAATTGTCAATTATTAATGATCATTTATAACACAATCAATGTCTTTAAAAATCTCAGGACTTACCAAGAAATTCGGAGAGCAGATTGCGCTCGACGGTATCAATATCACGATTTCAAATAATGAAATTATCGGACTACTCGGCCCCAATGGTGCAGGAAAATCTACGCTGATGAAATCCATCACAGGTGTCCTGAAAATCGATGAAGGCGAAATTCTTCTGGACGACAAAAACATTACAGAAAACGATATCGAATCCAAAAAGAAAATCGGTTTCCTGCCGGAAAATAATCCGCTCTATAATGAGATGTTTGTGAAAGAATACCTGCAGTTTGTGGCGAATCTTCATCATATCAGAAAAGAAAGAGTGGAAGAAGTAATCGGTTTGGTTGGGATTACACCTGAAAAGTCAAAGAAAATCCTGCAACTTTCCAAAGGTTACAAACAAAGAGTTGGTTTGGCTCAAGCCATTCTTCACGAACCGGATTTATTGATTCTCGATGAACCAACAAATGGACTCGACCCCAATCAAATCGTAGAAATCCGAAATGTGATCAAAGAAATCGGAAAAGAAAAAACTGTGATTTTGTCCACGCATATTATGCAGGAAGTCGAAGCACTTTGTTCGCGTGTGATTTTGATTCATCAAGGAAAAATATTACAGGATTCTCCAATTTCTGAGTTCAAAGGGAAGTTTGGAAGCTTGGAAGAGGCTTTCCAGAGTTATACGGGTTAGTTATTGAGATGAAAAGATTTTTTATATTACTTTTTCTCTTAATGTTTTTCATTGGTTTTTCTCAAAAAAGAGAATTTAAAAATCAAGGAGAGCAAGAAAATTATTGGGCTGAACAAATTTTTGAAAAAAAATATAAGAAAGAAAATTATTCAAGATTTAATTCCGAAATTTTAGTAAAAAGTAATTCAGAAATTCTTTTCGATAATAAAACATTAATAGTTTATTGCTCTTCTGATTATCTACCTATTTTTACGTTAGGGATTTTTTATCCACAATTATTGATAGGAACTGGAGAAAATAATGAAATTTTTTCCAAAGATGAATTTGATAAATTAACAGATGAGAAAAAGTTTTTCTATAATCTTCAGAAAAATGATTCATTCAATATTTCAAATCTAGAGGAACTTAAGTTTTTAAATAAAAATCCTACAATTAAGAGATTTAGATTTTGGAATTTTCGTTCTGGATTTGCAAATCCACAAGTGTATTATTTTGAATTGACTAATAAAAATGCAAATAAAAAAACATCATTAGAAGAATTTATTAAACGTTCTGAATTGACCTACATAAAATCTGGTCATTTAGTCATTTAAAAATATCACAACATTGCAATTCGCTCAAATTATCCTTCCGCTCAATCTCAAAGGAACTTTTACGTACAAAGTTCCAGCAGATTTTTTGGATAAAATTGAAGTCGGAATGCGGGTTTTGGTTCCGTTTCGTGGGAAGAAAATTTACACAGGAATTGTTGCAGAACTTTTCAATGATTTTGAAGAAACTTTTGTTCCTAAAGAAATCATCAATTTATTGGATAATCAACCGATTGTTCCACAACAGCAACTGGAATTCTGGAATTGGCTCAGCTCTTATTATCTCTGTAATCTCGGCGAAATTTACCGTTTGGCGTTTCCGTCTTCTTTGAAATTAGAAAGCGAAACTTACGTCCGGTTATTATCCGAAAGAACGATTGACTGGCAAAATCTGGATGCGAACGAAACTTATCTTCTCCAAGCTTTGGAAGTTCGACAAATGCTGAATTTGCAGGAGATTGAAGCTTTCATCCCCAAAAAAGAAATCATCAAAACTATCAATGCACTTATTGATGAACGATATATTTCAGTAGATGAAAAAATAACTGAAAAATATAAGGCGAAAGAAGTTGCGTATTTGCGAATCAACCGAGACGAATTAAATATTAAAATTCATCTAGCGGAAGTGATTTCAAGTCTGAAAAAGGCAAAGAAACAGCAGGAATTGTTTCTATTGCTCTTGGATAAGGAAACCGAAAATCCTGATAAACCCGTCAGAAAATCCGATATTTTTGACGAAGGAAATTTTAATCAATCGCAGGTTAAACTTCTGATTGAAAAAAAATTGATTCAGGAATATTATCTTGAAAAATACAGAATCGAATCTTACGAAGGCAAAATCGAGGAGATTGAAGAACTGACGGATATTCAGAAAACTGCGATTTTAGAAATTAATCAGGCTTTTGAAGAGGATAAAAATGTGTTGCTTCATGGCGTGACTTCATCGGGAAAAACGCATATCTATCTTGAGAAAATTGAAGATTGCGTAATTGCGGGAGAAAATGTGCTTTTGCTGTTGCCGGAGATTGCGTTGACTAAACAAATCACCATCCGACTCGAGAAAAAATATGGCAAGAAACTCGGATTTTATCATAATAAACTGACGGATTTTGAAAGGGTAGAAGTCTGGAAAAAAATCAAAAATAATGAACTTCAAATATTGATTGGGACAAGGAATTCTTTGTTTTTGCCTTATGAAAATCTGGGATTGATTATTGTCGATGAGGAGCACGATTCGGCTTACCGACAACGTGATCAGAGCTTCTTTTTCAATGCCAAAGATTCTGCGATGATGCTTGCGGAGTTTTATCAATCCAGATTGATTCTTGGTTCGGCAACACCTTCTTTGGAAAGCTATGATCTGGCGATGAAAGATAAGCTGCGTTATGTGGTTCTGAACGAAAGATTTGGGGAAGTTGATTTGCCGGAATTCAAAATTATTGATATCAAGGAAGCGCAAAACCAGAAGAAAATCGTCGGAAATTTCAGTCAGACAATGATTGACGAAATCAACCGTCAGCTAGAAGAAAGAAAACAAACCATTATACTTCACAACCGGCGTGGATATGCCAATGTTGTCGAATGTGAAACCTGCGGCCATGTGACTTATTGCAGTAATTGTGATGTCGTGATGACGTATCACAAAGCTTCCAACGAACTCAAATGCCATTACTGCGGACACCGTGCTTCCAAACCGATCTCCTGCCCAAGCTGTAACAGTGATAATCTGAATACAAGAGGAATCGGTGTGGAACAAATCGAGGAAGAAGTGCAGAAAATTTTTTCTGATTCGGAAGTGGACAGGATGGATGTGGACTCGATGCGTAAGAAATTTGCCTACGAAAAACTCTATGAAAAGCTGGAAAATGGGGAAACGGACATCCTGGTCGGAACACAGATGATTTCCAAAGGCCTGGATTTTGACAATATAGAATTGGTCGCGATTCCAAAGGCAGATTCTATGATTCATGTTCAGGATTTCCGTGCAGAGGAAAGGGCTTATCAGTTGATCACTCAAGTTGCAGGACGAGCAGGGCGCATTTCCGGGAAAGGAAAAATTCTGATTCAGACTTATAATCCGCTGCACTCGGTTTTTGAGTTGATTAAAAATCAGAATATTAAAGAGACTTATCAGTATTTTCTTGATGAAAGAAAAAAATTCCTTTATCCGCCTTTTGTGAAATTGATAATGATCGAGCTGAAACACAGAAAAGAAGATAAAGTCAACCGTGCATCGCAGTTTCTCGGATCGATTTTCAGAAAATATATTCCGGAAGAATGCATTCTCGGGCCTGAAAAATCCCCTATAGCAAGGCTTAATAACCTTTATCAGTATCAGGTTCTTCTAAAATTTCCAAAAAACAGAAACTACAGAATCTATAAAGAATTACTCCTGAAATCATTTGATGAATTTGATGAAATTACAGCTTATAAATCCGTAAAGAAAGATGTGTTTGTTGATTTTTAACTTTTTTTTAACTGAATTTTGAATCTTTTATTACGGTTAACCGTAAAATCTATAGCAATAATCTCTAATTTTACTACGTTTTGAGAGTAAGGTTGCTTATTCAACACCCTTTATTAAAAATAATTCAACAAAATTCTAATTCTTTTGAGAATGAATAAATTAAGAAATTACTTTTCAATCATCACGATTGGTATTTCCTCAGTTATTTTTTCGCAAGGAAGCGTCGCAGTTTCAAGTTTTCCTCAGGTTTCAGAAAATCAGGGGCTTGTAAAAGATATAACGGCAGAAAAGGCGCTGCTTTCTCCGAAAGATCAAATTGAATTCAATATCAATAAGATGTTTACAGACCCGGTTCTGAGGAATGCCAACTGGGGATTTGTAGTTTATGATCCAAAAACTGAAAAAATTGTGACGGCTTATAACGAAACAGCTCCGTTGATCCCGGCTTCTACAACTAAATTATTAACGACGGAAACGGCATTTTCTCTATTAGGGACGCAGTACAGATGGAACACACAACTGGAATACTCGGGCAGTATAGACGCAGACGGCATCCTTACAGGGAATCTTTATATTGTAGGAAGCGGTGATCCTTCTTTGGGCGGAAACAGAGGTGGTGCCGCCAGCTATACACAGATTGTCAGCCAATATCTGGATGCAATCCGGGAGAAAGGAATTAAAAAAATTACTGGTGATATCATTATTCAGACTGCAATCTTCAAGGAGAATAAAACCGAACTTCCACAGAATATAGTCTGGCTGGAGCAAAAAAATTATTTTCTTCCTGTAGGAACCACAAAGGATATCGACCCGAGGAATGAAAAACTGATTATTAACCAATCCAATAATCCTTTTAATCAGCAAAAAAAGTATTTTTATGTTTCGCCATATGCTAACAAACTGGTTTACGCCGATAAGTTTGAAGGAAGCTGGGTAACGACAAAAGTAGCTGAACCACCTGCTTTTTTAGCCAATAAGCTAAGAGAAAGTCTGGTGAAAAATAAGATTACCGTTTCTGGAAAAGTTGCGCCGAAAATAGTCGACAGAGAACCGGAACCCAGAGAAGTGCTTACGGTTTACAAATCTCCAACTCTGACAGAGATAATCAATTATACCAATCAAAGAAGTGATAACAACTATGCGGAAGCATTGTTAAAAGCTAACGGTTTTCATAAGTTAGGAGATCAGACGATAGAATCAGGAAGAACCGTTGTGAAAGATCATTTGCAATCCATCGGTTTTGATCTGAACGGTCTTAACTATATGGACGGAAGCGGATTATCAAAGGCCCATACCGTGACACCAATTTCGCAGGTTAAGTTTTTGGCTAAAATGATGAAGTCGCCCTATTACAAAGAATATTTCGAATCTTTGCCAATCGCAGGACAATCTGGAACTTTGAAACATATGTTTCTTCTGAATTCCAACGGACAGATTTTTGCCAAAACAGGGACGCTAAACGGTGTGAAATGTCTTGCCGGATATATCAAAACCAGAAATAACAGGACACTTGCCTTTTCTTTACTAATCAACAAATTCTCGGGATCTGTAAGTCAGGTGAAAGACAGAATGGAGCAATTGCTGGATCCGACTTTAGATTTGTAATAGTCAATCTTTTATAAATTTAAAACTCATCTCGCCGGGATGAGTTTTTTTTGTAGATTTGAATCAAATTTATAATAATGAAACAATTTT
The DNA here is from genome assembly GCF_900142325.1 of Epilithonimonas mollis. GTDB lineage: Bacteria > Bacteroidota > Bacteroidia > Flavobacteriales > Weeksellaceae > Epilithonimonas > Epilithonimonas mollis. Next base: position 213,184 of record NZ_FRAM01000003.1, on the reverse strand, counting down.
ATAATTTACTGGTTTTGTTTGTAACAATTGGTAACTTATTTGGTCAGAATCATAATATTGACAGAAAAGGGCTGATAGAATCTGAAAAAAAAGCAGCTTCCCGATCAATCCTTGATTATAATGTTAATCCCAACACATTGAATTATGATTTACAGTATGTAAGAATGGAATTGGATCTTGATCCCACAGAGCAGTTTGTCTCTGGAACGATGACTTCACATTTCAAGATGTTATCAAATTCCAGTAGTATTTATTTTGATCTCGCAAAGAACCTTACGGTTTCTAATGTTAAATATCATGGTCAGAATCTGACTTTTCAGCAGTTAAATACAGATGAAATTAAAATTAATTTTCCTGTACCAATCGCTGCCAATGTAAAAGACTCCTTGGCTATCACTTATAGTGGCGTTCCTGATAGCAGTGGTGCATTCGCCAGTTTTGAAGCTGGATTTACACCTGCTGGCGATCCTGTATTGGCAACTTTATCTGAGCCTTATGGTGCAAAAGGCTGGTGGCCAACAAAACAAAGCATGAATGACAAAATAGAAAAGATGGACGTCAAGGTGACCACGCCTTCTGAGTATACTGTAGGGTCAAATGGAAAGCTGATGTCTGAAACTATTTTATCTAATGGTAAAAAACTTACCTATTGGCAAACCAATTACCCAATTCCGGCCTATCTTTTTGCTTTAGGAATTGCGAATTATACAAAGATGAATTCTACCATTACCACTACAGGCAGTTCTTTTCCTTTCCTGAATTATGTATACCCCGAATATGCAACTGCAAATACACAGGCAAGCCTGGACTGGACGACAAGCTGCATGCAGAATTTTGAAGATAAATTCGGGCTTTATCCGTACAGGAATGAGAAGTACGGGCACATGCAATTCAATTGGGGTGGAGGTATGGAGCATGCTACAATGACCTCGATGGTCAATTTTGGCGAAGGGCTTATATGCCATGAGTTGGCGCATCAATGGTTCGGTGACAAGCTGACGTGTGGAGCGTGGAACGATATCTGGCTCAACGAAGGTTTTGCGACATTCGGAGAACATTTGACTTATGAAAAATTATTGATGAGTCCTGCTCAGTTTCAAAATTATCTCGCAGGCGAAATTAGTGATATTACCAGTGACCCAGGTGGAAGTGTTTATGTACCTGATTCTGGGTTGAGTAATATAGGGAGAGTTTTTGATGGTAGATTAACTTATGCTAAAGGTGGATTTGTTTTACGAATGATCAAATGGATTCTTGGTGAAGACCAATTCTATTCGGCTATTAAAGCATACCAAGACAATCCGGCCTTTGCCTACAATTATGTCAAAACTAATGATTTTAGAGATTTTCTAAGCGCCTATACCGGAAAAGATTTTACAGAGTTTTTCAAAGACTGGATCTATGGAGAAGGTTATCCCAGTTACCAGATCAGATGGACCCAGAATTCGGCTTCTAAAAAATTGACTTTCCGGGTTGGGCAGACAAGAAGTAGCTCTACTGTTAGTTTTTTTGAAATGCCGCTTCCGATCAGGGTTTCAGGTTCAGGTGGTCAGACCGCTTATTTTGTATTAAATCATACGTCCAACAATCAGTATTTTACGCAAGACGTTGGGTTTACCGTGACCAATGTAACATTCAATTATGAAAATCAAATCATTACAAAAGGTTCTACCGTTACAAAAGATAATACATTAGCCGTGACTGATATCAGCAAAGAAAAGCTGAATGTTTATCCAAATCCGGCAAAATCATTCATCAAAATTACAGGTTTGGAAAAAGCTACAGACTACGAAATATTTTCTGTTGATGGTAAATTAATCAAGAAAGGAACTGCAAATAAAGATTCTGAAATCAGTATTTCAAATTTTGCTAAAGGAAATTATATTTTGAAATTTAATGACCAGTCTTTTAAAATCATTAAAGAATAAATTCAATATAACCAAAACATAAAAAAGTTAAAAAAAGCACTCAATTGATGTGCTTTTTTTATTTTTGTTAAAATCGAAATTCAATAAAATGATATCACAAAAATTTCTTGAGAACATTCAGAATGAACTCACCAACATAGAAAACGAAGGTCTTTATAAAAAAGAAAGAATTATCATATCGCAGCAAAGTGCAGAGATAGAAGTCTCAGGGAAAAAGCTTCTAAATTTTTGTGCGAATAACTATCTGGGATTGTCCAATCATTCTGCAGTTATTAAAGCCTCACAGGATGCAATAGCTTCTCATGGTTATGGGATGTCGTCGGTTCGTTTTATTTGTGGAACCCAGGATATTCATAAAAATCTGGAAGAAAAAATTTCCAAATTCCTCGGAATGGAAGACACTATTCTGTATGCAGCTTGTTTTGATGCAAATGGCGGTGTTTTCGAACCTTTGTTTTCAGAAGAAGACGCGATCATTTCTGATGAGCTGAACCATGCTTCCATTATCGATGGTGTACGTCTTTGCAAAGCTGCCCGTTACCGCTATAAAAACAACAATATGAAGGATTTGGAAACTCAGCTAATTGCCGCTTCCGAAAAAAAGCACAGGTTCAGAATCATCGTTACCGACGGCGTTTTTTCTATGGACGGCATCGTTGCAGATTTGAAAGGTGTTTGTGATCTAGCGGATAAATATGATGCTTTGGTCATGGTTGATGATTCGCATGCAACGGGATTTATCGGTAAAACAGGACGAGGAACACACGAAGCCAATGGCGTTATCGGTAGAGTAGACATTATCACATCAACTTTAGGAAAAGCTTTAGGTGGCGCATTAGGTGGATTCACTTCCGGCAAAAGGGAAATCATTGATATGCTTAGACAACGTTCCCGTCCATATCTTTTCTCCAATTCACTTGCTCCGGGAATTGTGGGTGCGGCTTCCAAAGTTTTGGATATGATTTCAGAAGATACGTCCCTGAGAGATAAAGTAATGCAAAATGCAGACTATTTCCGAAAGGAAATGAAAGCAAAAGGTTTTGATATTCCGGATGGTGATGCTGCGATCGTTCCGGTCATGTTATACGACGCAAAATTGGCACAGGAAATGGCAGAAAAACTTTTGTCAGAAGGTATTTATGTTATTGGATTCTTTTATCCTGTTGTTCCGAAAGGTAAAGCTCGGATCAGGGTTCAGCTTTCCGCAGCGCATACAAGGGAACATCTGGATAAAGCGATTGGAGCTTTTGAGAAAGTTGGAAAAGATCTGGGCGTTATTTAATTTAAACCTTAACATTCTAAAAACAAAAAAACCAGCAAATATTGCTGGTTTTATATTTTTCTGAGATGGCTCAGGATTATTTCTTAGCGTAAGACTTATCCTTGATTCTAGCTTTCTTCCCTCTAAGGTCTCTGAAATAGTAGATTCTCGCTCTTCTCACTTTACCTTGTCTGTTCACTTCTATTTTCTGAAGCGCAGGCATGTTGATTGGAAAAACTCTTTCTACACCAACATCACCGCTCATTTTTCTGATAGTGAAAGTTTTTGTAGCACCAGTTCCTCTTAGTTGGATCACAGTTCCTTTGAAAAACTGTGTTCTGGTTTTGTTACCTTCTTTAATTTCTGTGTAAACAGTGATCGTGTCACCTGCTTTGAATTCTGGGAATTCTTTTTTTGTAATGTACTTGTCCTGTACGTACTTAACTAAATCCATTTTTTATAAAAAAAATTTGTTTTGCCTAGCTAAACAACGTTCACGTCTTTCGTCAGAGGTTGATTAACAGGTTGCAAAAATAAAAATAATTTTCATAACTGCAATACAATCTCAGAATTAATTTCATTTTTGGGCGTATCTCTCGCCAGTGCTTTTTCCACACCTCGGGTCCGGGCTATCCACTACAATCTTTTTTTCCTGGCGATTTTGCCATTCCCCTAAAAAAATTTCCGTTACTATCCCTTATGTAACTGCGCCAGTAATCATGTTTTGGCACAAAAATCATATCCGGAAATGGGACAGCACATTTAATAAAATCGTAACTTTGTTTAGAAACATTATAAATATGGCGAATTGTAGCAGCGGATGTTGCGAAACGGATACTAAAAAACAACAACATTCTCATCAGCATAATAACGAAGAGCACAACCATAATCATGGCAGTTCGAAAATCGGTTTAATAATCAGTCTCGTCATTTTTTTCTCAGGATTGATTTTGGATTTCTGGATCAAGGCAGACTGGTTTACAGGTAATGTTTGGCTTCGGTTGGGCTGGTATTTTGTGTCTTATATATTAGTTGCCTTTTCAGTGTTCAGGGAAGCATTTGAATTAGCCGGGAAACTGGATTTTTTCAATGAGTTTTCGTTAATGGGAATTGCTACAATAGGCGCATTCGCATTAGGCGAATTTCCCGAAGGTGTCGCTGTTATGTTGTTTTATACAATAGGAGAAATGTTCCAGGAATCTGCCGTGAGCAGGGCAAGAAATAATATCAAATCCTTACTGGATGTCCGTCCGAGAGAAGCCACGGTTTTTCAGGAAGGAAACTGGAAGACAATAGCTCCGGAAGATGTTAAAATCGGAGAAAAGATTCAAGTTAAAGCCGGAGAAAAAATTCCGCTGGATGGAATTTTGCTGTCAGAGAAAGCAAGTATCAACACCTCTGCTTTAACCGGCGAAAGTAGACCGTCATCGATTCAGAAATCAGAAGAAGTCCTTGCCGGAATGCTGAATCTGGATCAGGTTATAGAAGTTGAAACAACAAAGCTGTTCGAAAACAGTTCGATTGTAAGGATTCTGCAAATGGTTCAGGATGCAAGTTCCAGAAAAGCTAGAACCGAGCTGTTCATCAGAAGATTTGCAAAAGTTTATACACCGGTTGTTTTTTTTCTCGCAGTCCTGATAACATTGATCCCCTATTTATTCGTAGAAAATTATATTTTCAAAGAATGGCTCTACAGAGGATTGGTTTTTCTTGTGATTTCCTGTCCTTGTGCTTTGGTGATCTCGATTCCTTTGGGTTATTTTGGCGGAATCGGAGCCGCCTCCCGGAACGGGATTTTGTTCAAAGGATCCAACTTTTTGGACATTATTGCCAACGTTACAACTGTGGTGATGGACAAGACCGGAACTTTAACCAAAGGTGTTTTCAAAGTGCAGGACATTATTCCTGACAATATTTCGAAAGAAGAGTTTCTGTCGGTCTTATCATCACTCGAGAGTCATTCTACACATCCTATTGCAAAGGCAATTTCCCAGTATTATCCTTCCAGCAAATCACCTGAATCTGTTGAAGAGATTTCCGGAAAAGGAATCAAAGCTAGAATTGATGGCAGGCAGGTGCTTGCAGGAAACACAAGTTTATTGAAAAGTTTTGATATCCCATATCCCGAAGAATTGGATAAAATTGTGGAAACGACTGTTGTTCTTGCAATTGATAAGGAATACAAAGGTTTCCTTACAATTTCTGATGAAGTAAAACATGATGCAGAAGTTGCAATCAGCAACCTGAAAGTAAAGCAAATCAAAACAATGATGCTGAGCGGCGATAAAGATGCATTGACTCAAAATATTGCTAAAAAGTTAGCTGTTGATGTAGCTTTTGGCGGATTGCTTCCGGAAGGGAAAGTTGAAAAGCTTGAAAGTCTGAAAAAAAACCCGAAAGAGATCGTCGCTTTTGTAGGAGACGGTATCAATGATGCGCCTGTTCTTGCGTTAAGCGATGTTGGAATTGCGATGGGCGGTCTCGGTTCTGATGCGGCAATCGAAACAGCGGATGTCATAATCCAGACCGATCAGCCTTCCAAAATCTCAACCGCCATCAATATAGGAAAGGAAACTAAAAAAATCGTTTATCAGAATATAGGTTTGGCTTTCGGTGTCAAAGTAATTGTTTTGATATTGGGAGCCGGCGGACTGGCTAATATGTGGGAAGCTGTTTTTGCAGATGTAGGTGTGGCTTTGCTCGCAATACTGAATGCTGTCCGGATTCAGAACATGAAGTTCGTTTGATTCGGTTCAGCAAAATTCCTTATTATAATTCTTATCTGCAATATTATTTTATAAATCACTTGCCTGCTTAGAAAATAGTCTTATCTTAGTTCAAAATGAAATTATGATAAGAACTGCCGTATTTTGCGCTTTTTTATTGTCTCAATTTGGGACAGCTCAGGGTTTTTTAAAGTCTCAGGGACAGAAAATTGTAAATCAGAAAGGAGACAATGTCTATCTGAAGGGACTTGGTCTGGGAGGATGGATGCTACAGGAAGGTTATATGCTGAAAACAGCTGACTTTGCCGGACCGCAATACAAGATCAAGGAAAAAATCTCAGAAGTGGCTGGTGAAGAGGGTAAAAATGAGTTTTACAAAGCATATCTGAAAAACGGTGTCACAAAAAAAGATATTGATTCCCTTGCAAAATGGGGTTTCAATTCTATCAGACTTCCGATGCATTATGATCTCTACACTTTGCCGATAGAAAAAGAACCTGTAAAAGGACAAAATACCTGGCTGGAGGAAGGTTTTGTGATGACGGACAATCTCCTGAAATGGTGCGAGGACAACAAAATTTATCTCATCCTGGATCTTCATGCTGCGCCTGGCGGGCAAGGGAATGACGAAAATATTTCTGATAACGACAAGTCAAAGCCATCGCTTTGGGAAAATGAAGACAATCAGAAAAAGACAGTTGCTCTCTGGAAAAAGCTCGCAGAAAGGTATAAAGATAAAGAATGGATCGGCGGCTATGATCTGATCAATGAGCCCAACTATCCATTCACAGGGAAAAATCCGAACGGAACAGATGAGATGTCCAATGCACCGCTTTGGAAGCTGCAAAAAGATATCACAGAAGCCATCAGGCAGGTCGACAAGAATCACATTATCATTATAGAAGGAAACGGATGGGGGAATAACTATAATGGTTTGATCCCGCTTTGGGATGATAGTATGGTTCTGAGTTTTCATAAGTATTGGACAAACAATTCAACAGAAGCGATTCAGAATATTCTGGATATCCGTCACAAGCTTAATGTTCCGGTTTGGTTGGGCGAAACGGGAGAAAATTCCAATGTGTGGTTTACGGAACTTAATCAGTTGTTATTGAAAAATAACATAGGTTATGCTTATTGGCCGATGAAGAAGATTGACAACATTGCAGGCGTCACAAGTGTGAAAATCACCCCGGAATATCAGAAACTTCTCGATTACTGGAAAAATGGCGGTGAAAAGCCGGGTAAAGATCTGGCTAAAAAAGCTTTGCTGAAGATCGCTGACAATTACAAAATAGAAAATGTAGAAGTCAAGAAAGATGTAATAGACGCTATGTTCCGGCAGGTGAATGACGATACCACGAAACCTTACAAAAATCACAAGGCTCCCGGACGGATTTTTGCAACGGAATATGACCTAGGAAGAATGGGAAAAGCTTATCTGGATAATGACTATCAAAATCTGTGGGTAAGCTCCGGAAAACATACAGAATGGAACTCGGGAAATAAAATGAGAAACGACGGTGTTGATATCTTTGCTTGTGATGATAAAATCAGCAACGGCTATTTTGTAGGAAAAACGGAAAAAGGGGAATGGCTGCAATACACGCTAAATGTTAATCAGAGCAAAAAATATAAAATTGAAATCAGATATAATAATGACTCTAATGAAAACGCTCAGATAAAATTGAAATCAGAGTCAGGAGAAACATTGTCTGCAATCGCATTGCCGCCAACAGGGAAATACTGGAAGACTGTTTCAGCAGACGGCATCAACCTCTCAAAAGGTCAGAACAAACTCAGACTTTATTTCGAAAATGGTAATACAAATATCAATTTCTTTGAATTGAAATAATTATCAAATTTAACATTATTTTATTTTTTAAACATTCCAGGTCATTTTGGAATGTTTTTTATTGATATAAGTTTTAAGTTTGTAAAACAATAACAATAAGCGTCATTATATATGCTTATTGCTATACAAAACTAATCCATATCATGATGAGAATCTACTTTACCTTATTTCTTTTTTATACGTCCCTGTTCTTTTCACAAAGCACAATCCGGGTTTACAGATCAGACGACAATAGACCTGTCAAAGGTGCAAAAATATATTGCAATGATAAACTTCTCGCCCATACCGATGAGAACGGTGTGGCCAGTTTTACCACCCGATGTAGCAAAGTAGATGTGGAAGCCAGCCATTTTATCGGTGATGAGGTGGTGGTTGACAAAAACATGGAAATTAGCCTGGACAAGGAAAATTCAAAGACGAGAGAGATAGAGGCTGTAACACTTACCAACGAAAGCGATCCGAAAGCTTTGGCAATCCTGGATAAAGTTTTCAGAAACTTCAGGCAGAATTCTCCCAACGCTTTGGATTCTTACTCCTACAAGTCTTATGAAAAGATGTCATTTGATCTGGATCAGGATAGTATAAATGACTATAAGAGATTCATGACGGCAAGAAAGGATTCCCTGGCAAAGCTTCCGAACCGCACGCTTCCTGTAAAAGAAAAGGAAAAAAAAGATTCCGTAGAAGGTGAGAAATCCATGAGCGTTTTTGCAGAAAGCAAAATGTTTCTATGGGAGCGTGCCACACAGTTTCTTTATTCTAAAAAATATGGTGAGAAGATCAATGTATTGGACAACAGAATATCCGGACTGAAGGAACCGATCTATGAAATGATAACTCTGAGATCGAACAGGAACAAAGTTCCAAGAGAAGTTTTACCGGAGAACAGAAGCCTTTACAGATATTTTCTCACCGACTCGATCAATATAGACGGAAGGGATAACTATGTCATCAGATTCAGGCAGGTGGATTATAAAATACCAGTGAACAGAAGAAAATATAACGGATATCTCTATATTGACAAAGAGACCTATGCCATCAAAAAGATCGAGAGCAACAGCAAAGTAAAATCAGACGGAAGCATCACTTCCATCTGGATCCCGATCGATAACAAATGGTTCCTGAAATCCGAAAACCTCAAGATAAAAATGGGAACCTCTACGTTCGATACAGTGGAGAAGAAAGAAAACGAAACGGCAGAAGAGAAAAAGGCACGTCTGGATAAGATTAAAAAATTCGGGAACTATGCTTACATGAAGGCTGACTATTTTGATTTCCAGACACCGGTAGAGCTGCAGGCCAGTCAATTCAGCGGTTATACGATGAGTGTAAAGAATGCCGACGGTTCACTTCTGGATCAGTACAGGACAGACAGCCTCACGCTGCGTGAAAAAATGACCTATACAAAGATCGACAGCATCGGGAAGAAGTACAAGCTCGATCAGAAAGCCAAGGTTATTACAGGCTTGCTGAGAGGCAAGATCAGGGTAGGAATGGTAGATATCGATCCTATGCAGACCAAATATAACCGGTACGAGGGATTCCGGTTGGGCGCTGGTTTTAAGCTGAATGAGAGATTCAACAAGTACATCTCTCCGGATGTTTACGTGGCTTATGGCTTCAAGGACAGAGGCTGGAAATACGGAGCCGGTGTGGATGTGCGCACCACGCTGGAGCGCAACTCGTTCTTCCGGGTTGAGTATTTTAATGATGTGGCAGCTTCAGGGCGGTTCAGTCAGTTTCTTTGGAATGCAAGGATGACTATAATGAACTCCGGGATGTCCATCCAGAATGATAAATATTATAAATATGAAGGACTCCGGGCAGGCTATGAGATCGACCTCAGCAATTCGCTCACACTCAATGTTTCTGCAAAAAAGCAGAAGGAAGAAGCCGTTTTTGATTATGAATTCATGAACCGTGCCGGCCGCTTTGATAACTTCAGCTCACTGGCAACCATCAAGTTCTCGCCAAACAGTAAAAATATCATGACGCCATCCGGAAAATATACCTTCGATCAGAATTTTCCGGAAGTCTATCTTAACTATGAGCAGGGTTATAAAAGTCTCGGTGGCGAGCTCAATTACAGCCGCTTCGATGTTCTGTACACCCATCAGTTCCGCACGGTTCTCGGGGTTACAGGGACAAGAGCCTATGGCGGTTATTTCACCGGGAATGCACCCGTTTGGCATCAGTTCGAGATGGGTGGCCTGGACTCCAGCAGAGAAAACAGCATATTCTCAAACTTTAACCTGACGACTTATCTTGGCTTTGCAACGATGACCTCCGGCAAATACTTTAATGACCAGTTTGCCGGCTATTACTTTACCCACCGCATACCATGGTATTTTAAAAGTATAGGAAAGAATACCTCCAGCTTCGATGTTGTTTATAAAGGTATCATCGGGAATATGAAAAACCCGGAGTATCACAAATTCGAGTTCAGCCCGCTGGATCATCTTTATCAGGAGATCGGCCTGGAGAATAACAATTTCCTGAGTTCTAAGTTCAATCTAGGGCTGTTCTACAGGGTAGGCTATTATTCTACCAATAAGTTTGCAGATAACTTTGCCATTCAGCTGAAGCTTAAGGTTCTTGGATTCTGATAAGATGAACAATTTATTTATACAACAGGTCTATGAGATCACCAGGCTCATCCCCAAGGGGAGAGTCACGACCTATGGTTCCATTGCAAAAGCCATCGGCTATCCCAACCATTCCCGCCATGTAGGGAAAGCCATGGGCGGGTGTCCGAAGGATGTCCCCGCACACAGGGTAGTGGGCGCCGGCGGCAGGCTATCGGTTTCTTCTTTCAGGGAAAGGCTGGAAAAGGAAAATGTGACCATACAGGACAGCGGGATGATCCGGGATTTTAAGAAACTTTACTGGGATCCTTTGCAGGAATTATAACTTACAAGAACCATCAGATCTGATGGTTTTTTTATTAATGACTTTTTTTTGTGACGTGATTTTTGCACATCGGCATCAATAAAATCGGCTCAAAAAATGCCCCTCTGCAAAGCCGATGGATAGGGCGGTCGCAGAGGTAGGCTAAAACGTCTTGATGTTTTACAAAAAAGATCAAGACGTTTTATAAAAAGCATCAAGTTGTTTTAATGAAGAGATCAAGGCGTTTTAATGAAAACAACTTGATGTTTTTAAATCAATTTGTAGATTTTTATCTACAAGTTAAAAAAATCAATTTATTTAGCTTGTTTATATGATTTAAGTTTTTATTTTTACCACGATAAACAACAAAAAACATAAATCAATGTCTATTAAATTCAATGTTGTGCCACGTAAAAATCCAAGAGATTTGAATGCGCAGGCAAAGTATTATGCCAACATCGTTGGCGATGGTAAAACCACACTCGCAGATCTTGCAAAGTATGCAGCTGAAATGTCTACTGTTTCCAAGGCGGATATCCTGGCCGTATTAGAAACCACATTTTACAAAATTGCACAGGACATTGCCGATGGCAAGATCGTCTATGTAGGTGAGTATTTTACGCTACAGGCCAGTGGCTCCAGTACAGGTGAGGCTGAAGAAAAGAATGTTACGGCTGCAAGTATCAAAAGCGTGAAAGCTATTTTCCGTCCCGGAATAATGATAAAGAATGCCCTGAAGCTGGCAACTTTCCAGAAGAAGGGCTAGGTGTTTTTTTGGTTAATAATTTCCCGTAGATCTTATACTACTGATTGGTAGGATTACTTTCATAATCATTTGTGTTTTTATTATTTGGTCTGCGGGATTTTTAAATCAGGGGTTAATTAAAAAAGCCATCTCAGCTGAGATGGCTTTTTCGATATCTATATCTGATGCGGAACCGGTACCTTGATTTCTAATATATCCGGTTTTCTATTTAAAAGCTTCAATAGACTTGTTGATGGCGTCAATCTGCTGGTGGATGGTTGGACTGTTCGGGTTGTTTTTCAGAACTTCCATTTTTTTGGCAAGACCGTCTTTCAGCATTTGGCCTATCATCATTTTGATCTGCGGATTGTCCGGCATCTGAGATTTGGCCTGAACCAAAACTTTGGTGATTTTCTCCGTTGCTTTCAGATTATCAGAACTCATGATCCAGTTGTAACCCTCCTCGGCAGATTTTCCTAAAACAGGATCCTGGAATTTGATGAAAGGGTAGAAGGCAACCGTTTGCCCGATGGCCGGCATCTGTTTCTCGATTTTGTTCTTTACAATGATCGGCAGCAGTTTTGAAATCAGATCATCCGATGCGCCATCCAAATCTATTTTCTCGATAGAAGTGGCGGCTTTCGCCGGATCCATTTCTGCCATGCCTGCCAGGGAAGAAGCCTTCACAGCATTGGAAACGGCATTCAAACCTTTCTCGAAAACCGGCGAATATTTGGCATTTTTGGTTTTCGCTAATGCGGAAATTGCCGCAGCCTGAACCAGTGTTTTAGGATCGTTGGCAGCTAACTTTTCTACCTCGGTGCCCAAAGCTTTCATCTGATCCGGATTTGTTAAATCTATCAATTCCAAAGCCTGTTCTCTGATCCTGAAGAAAGGATCCTTTATTGCTGCACCCAACAATTTGATGGCTGCAGGGTTTTTCCCGGCGTCCTCTTTGATATTGCTTAGAGCGATAGCTTTGCTTTTGTATTCTTTAGAACCGGTGAACTGTAGCAAACTTTGTTCAGGTGTTTTAGTCTCTGTAACATCTGCTACTAAGATTCCGTCTGCATTGATATTGATCAGATCAGGATTCTTGGAAGCGTCGAAAGTAAACGTATTTTTCGCCTTGGCATCTACCCAAACCTTCTGTCTCACAGGCTTGCCGTTGTCATAGATATCGATCGCCAAAGGAAATTCGAAAGGCTGATCCTGAGACTGATTGATAGCCACAGTCACTTGTTTCTTAACAGGCTCGAATGTGTAAGTGTAATTCAGTTTCGGATGTCCGCTTCCGAAATACCATTGATTAAAGAACCAGTTCAAATCCTTCCCGGACACCTTTTCGAATGCTAATCTTAATTGATGAGCTTCTGCATTACCGTATTCGTAAGTTTTCAGATAGTCATTCATTCCGGCAAAGAAAGCATCATCACCCAAATAATTTCTCAGCATATGAAGAATCCCGCCACCTTTCTGATAGGTTACCAAATCAAAAACATCTTCACGGGAAGCGTAATTAAACCGTACCAAATCCTTTTTAAAATCTCCAGGATTATGAATGTAATGATCCACATCTTCCATTTGGTGGTAATCCGCCTGATCTTTCCCGTACTTATATTCGTTCCAGAGATATTCTGAATAATTGGCAAAAGATTCATTCACAGTCAGGTTACTCCAGCTTTCTGCCGTTACTAGATCTCCAAACCAATGGTGGAACAACTCGTGCGCAATGGTATCTTCCCATTTATTTTCGTCAATCAGTTGTCCTGGCTTTTGAAGAATGTCACTTCCGTGAAGTGTTGCCGTTGTATTTTCCATGGCGCCGGAAACATAATCTCTACCGGAAATCTGTGCGTATTTTGCCCAAGGATAATCGTAGCCTAATCTTTTTGAGAAGAACTCAATCATCTCCGGCGTGTTGCCATAGATTTGTTTGGCGTAAGGCTCATATTCTTTCTCGATGTAATAGTCAACAGGGATATTTCTCCATTTGTCCTTTACAATCGCATAATCTCCAACACCCATAAAGAATAAGTAAGTCGAGTGTCTTTTATCCATCACCCAATGGTCGGTTCTAAGGTTTCCTGATTCCTTTTGAGAATCTTTCAGGATTCCGTTGGAAAGCGTGACGTACTTATCAGGAACTGTCATATATATTTCCTGCGTTGTCTTCTGGTTGGATTTATCGATGGTTGGGAACCAGGCAGAAGAAGATTCGGTCTCACCCTGCGTCCATATCTGAGTAGGCTTGTCCGGATCTTTGCCCTGTGCATTAATGAAGTAAAGACCCTTCGCATCACTGATTGCCGCGCTTCCTTCCTGTTTTACTTCATTAGGGCGCGCTGTATATTTAATATAAACCGTGTAATCCTGATTCTTCTGATAGGTTTTATCCAGTGTAATCTTCAGAACATCGTTCTTATAATCATACTTCAAAGGCGACTTAGAGCCGTTTTTGTCCAGAGCTACTTCGTGAATCAACATTCCTTTGGCGTCAAGAACCAATTCGTTGGTTGCATAGAAAAACGGACTTGCCGTTAACCATTCTTCGCCATTCATCTGTTCTTTCTGATAATCGAAATTGACTTTCAGTTTGGTGTGTTTCAGTTCTGTCGTTTTAGTGTGAGTTGCTCTGTAAGGAATCGTTCTGCCAGAAATTTCTGTCTGCGCATAAGTCATATTTGAATTAAAAATTGCACTCAAGAAAAGTGCAGCAATCAGTATTTTTTTCATTCTTACGAATTTTTGTATCGTTGTTTATTTTAAAGTTTGATAAGTAGTTTGTTTTGTGAAATTGTTACAAAAAAAGTGGGAAAGTCCCACTTGGTTTTATATCGCCACGGGCGCTTTGATCCCAGGATGCGGATCATAATTTTCTAACGTAAAATCTTCAAAATCAAAGTCAAAAATATCCTTGATTTCGGGATTTAGTTTCATTATTGGTAAAGGTTTCGGTTGTCTTGAGAGCTGTTTCAGAACCTGCTCAAAATGATTGTTATAAATATGAACATCACCAAAAGTGTGGACATAATCGCCAACTTCAAGCCCTGTGACCTGCGCAACCATCATCAAAAGAAGCGCATAACTTGCGATATTAAAAGGAACTCCCAAAAAAACATCGGCACTTCTCTGATACAACTGAAGCGACAATTTCCCATCTGCTACATAAAACTGAAACAAAGCGTGACAGGGTGCCAAAGCCATATTTGGGATTTCCGCAGCATTCCAGGCAGAAACAATTAATCTTCTGGAATCCGGATTTTTCTTGATTTGCTCAATCACTTCCGAAAACTGGTCAACCACTTTTCCGTCGGCTCCGCTCCAGCTTCTCCATTGTGCTCCGTAAACAGGTCCTAGATCTCCGTTTTCATCGGCCCATTCGTTCCAGATTGAAACGCCATTATCAGTCAGATATTTGATATTCGTATCACCTTTGATGAACCAAAGCAATTCATAAATAATAGACTTCAAATGAACCTTTTTTGTTGTCACCAAAGGAAATCCTTTCGACAAATCATAGCGCAGCTGATATCCAAAAACACTGCGTGTTCCCGTTCCTGTTCTGTCGGTTTTGTCGGTTCCGTTATCTAAAATATGCTGAAGTAAATCGAGGTAGTTTTGCATTAGGTTGATTTGTGAGTTACAAAAATAAGGTAATTTTTACCAGATATTTTCAATTTTTTGATTGATGTTGTTTATCGAAAAGACTTCATTCTTTTGTTTCCGGTTCATCGCTTTTGCTAAAGGAGATTCAGGAGAAATACAAATGATTTTTTGATTTTCAAAAGTGATTTCGCCCAGAGAAACTGAAATAAAAAACAAACCTTTTTCCGTTTTTACAATCGCTCCCTTTTCTGCCTTGTCAGATGATTTTATGAGAACTGTCTTTAAAAAATCCTGTTGCTTCAAAACTTCATTCAGCTGAACTTGCAAATTATTGATTTCCTGCTGTAGCATTTCTCTTCCTGTTTCGTATTTATCGCCCATCGAACTTTTGGTGTCGTTGCTTGACGCTCTAGTTTCTGCGATTAGTTTCTCAAAATTCCGGATTTTTTCCGATGCTCTCTGTCGGACAAGATTTATCAATTCTGCTTTGTTCATTTTAGTTTACTAATGTTAATCCCAATTTTTCTGCTTCCGAAATCACAAAATCCCTGGCTTCATCTTTATCATTTTTGATCTCGCCTTCCAAAATCGCTTCTTTCACTTTCTCTTTCAAAATCCCGATTTCTCGTCCCGGTTTCAAACCGAAAAGTTCCATAATCTCTTCTCCGGAAATGGGTGGCTGGAAATTTCTTACCTGATCTTTTTCTTCGACTTCCTTTATTTTCTGCGCCACATATTCAAAGTTTTTCTTGAATCGACTTTGCTTAGAATAATTTTTTGTGGTGATGTCCGATTTGCAAAGTGTGAAAAGATCTTCCAGATCTTCACCGGAATCAAAAAGCAGACGTCGCAAAGCCGAATCAGAAGCATCATCTGTAATCAATGAAACTGGTCTGGCGTGCATTCTGACTAATTTTTCGACATATTTCTGTTCCTGTCCAAGCGGAAGTTTTAATCGTTTAAAAATAGATTTTATCATTTTTGAACCCAGAAATTCGTGTCCGTGGAAAGTCCAGCCTGTTCCTTCAACAAACTTTTTGGTTGGCGCTTTTCCAATATCGTGGAGCAAAGCAGCCCAACGTAACCAAAGCTTATCTGTATTTTCAGAGATGTTATCCACCACCTCCAGAGTGTGGTAAAAATTATCTTTATGCGTTTGTCCGTCGATGTCTTCAATACCTTTTAAGGCTGTTAATTCGGGTAAAATATATTGCAAAAGTGAAGTTTCTTCCAGTAATTTTAGACCTTTGGAAGGTCGTTCGGAAAGCATAATTTTATTGAATTCGACCATAATCCGTTCCATCGAAACGATCTTGATTCGCTCGGCTTCATCCTTAATAGCTTGCATAGAATTGTCTTCGATTTCAAAATCCAAAGTTGCCGCAAATCTGATGGCTCTCATCATTCGCAGAGGATCGTCAGAATAAGTCTGATGAGGTTCCAAAGGCGTTTTAAGGATTTTGTTGGAGAGATCCTGCATTCCACCAAATGGATCGATCAATTCCCCAAAATTATCTTTGTTAAGAGAAATTGCCATCGCATTGATCGTAAAATCCCTGCGTTTCTGGTCATCTTCCAACGTACCGTTTTCTACAGATGGTTTTCTGGAATCTTCACTGTAGCTTTCTTTTCTTGCGCCTACAAACTCCAGTTCCAGATCTCTGTACTTGAACATTGCTGTTCCGTAAGTTTTGAAAACGGTCACTTTTGTTTGTGGATCAATTGCTTTCGCAATGCTCTCTGCGAGTTCTATGCCGCTGGATTCCGTTACAAAATCGATGTCGGTTGGTGCTTTTCTTTGCATCAGCAAGTCTCTTACGAATCCACCCACAGCGTAAACGGATTGTCCGTTTCTGTCGGCGACTTCAGAAATGATTTTGAAAAGTTTAAGGTTTTTATTTTGTTTGAGATTGATAAACATTGCTAAAATTAAGAAAGTGGGCCATTAAATATGGCTTCTAAATAAGATGCAAAGATAATTGTTTTTAAAGTTTTATCTTATTTTCTGATAATCAGGACTTTTTGTCTTTTGTTTTTATTCAGAGAGTAAAAAATAAGACATTTTGCTATGGAAATAGCTGCGGGTATTCTTTTTGAGATTAAGATAAATACAAAAAGTAGTTTTTTTTCATAGTTTATTTTTCCGGCGGATGATCTTGAAAAAGGTCATCCGCCGGTTTTTTTTATTCCCTCAGAATCTTGATCTGATTGTCATTCCAGACTTTGATAACAGACGACCCGGAAAACTCGGAGACTTTATCTTGATTGTCTTCTACTATATAGTCAACAGAATTTTTGATGTCACCGGAGATGTCACTGAATTTCATTGGGGACTTTTGCCCGCTGAGATTGGCTGAGGTTGAAACCAAAGGTCTGTTAAGTTTTGTAATCAGTTTTTTGCAGCTATCATTCTTTACGATTCTGATGCCGACGCTTCCGTCTTCTGCTAATAGCTCTTTAGGGAGATTTTTCGGATTTTCGTAAACAATAGTGACAGGCTTTTCGCTGAGGTCAATGATTTGCCAGGCCATTTCCGGTACGTCCACCAGATCCTGTAATCGCTTTTCAGAGTCTACTAATATAATAAGCGACTTGTTTTGCTCTCTTTTTTTGATGTCGAAAATCTTTTTAATGGCTTCCGGATTTGTCGCATCGCAACCGATTCCCCAGATGGTATCAGTCGGGTAAAGAATTGTTCCGCCGGATTGTAAAATTTCTATGGCCTTGGTAAAATCCATTTTGAGTGTCGATTTTGGGTGTTTTCTAATGTTAAGGACTAATTAAAACTGCAAAGCATTGATATCACACGATTTGATTGATTTGGAAAGTTTTTTCAGTAAAAATTATCTACTGCAAATTTAACAAATAATGAACACACTTTTAAAACCTATTAATCTGTTAAACTTGATTTAATATAATATGATTTTTCGTAACGCTTAATTAAAGATTATTTAAAAATTCTTATACATTCCGATTGCTCTCCAAAGCATTTCTTTGGCAACGAAGAAAAAAGGAAAGTAAAAATGAAAGCAAAAACAGTAAGCATCGGTGCTTTGTTTCTTTGTATGTCAACCACAGTTTTGTTGGCACAATCTACCCACGATACACTAAAGGGTGAAAAGAAAATCGATGAAGTGAAAATCATCGGCAATACTAAAAAAAGTTCCGAAGCCAACATTATCCAGGTTCAGAAAAAATCTGTCGAAATGATAGAAAGGGTGGGTGCAGCACAGTTATCCAAGCAGGGTGTTGGTGATGTTGCAACGGCAGTGACCAAAGCGACAGGAACGGTAAAGCAGGAAGGAGGAAACACGATTTCTGTAAGAGGACTTCTTGACCGTTACAATGCTACAACTCTAAATGGTCTGGTAATGCCATCGGATGATCCTGAAAATAAGAATATCGATTTGTCATTGCTGAAAACAGATGTTATAGATTATATCTCCCTGGAAAAAGTTTTTAATCCTAGGTTAATGGGAGATTTTGGAGGTGCCAATATCAATATCGTATCAAAGGAATATTCTGGTAAAGGATATATTGCTTTTGGAACGGATAGCGGCTATAACCTTCAGAACACCAAAGCAGATAAATTCTTATTACAAGATGGGCCTGATTTTTTTGGAACTAAGGTTCAGAAAATTCCTGCAAATGCACTTTCGGGCTATAACTATCAGACCAGTTGGAATTTCAAGGATACTTTCAGTCCATCAATGATGACACCAATTAATACGGGACTTAATTTACAAGCAGGTAAATCCTTCAGAATTGGCGGGCAAGGAAGACTTAATACATTTGCCTATGCCGGTTTCAATAATAATTTTTCTTATTTAGAGGGTGCAGAAGGTCAATTTGGCGAGCAAACTGTTTTCAAGGATTTTGACAAGGTTCAGAAGTATGTTTATAACACCAATACAACAGGTTTATTAAATTTATTCTATAGGATAAATCCAAATCACCAGTTAAAACTAATTACGAATTATATCCATTCAACCAGTCAAGAAGCAAAGATCTATGAAGGTGAAATAAGAGATTATGCAGAAGCCAATAATGGATATGTCAGAAGGGCAGATTATAAAGTGACAAACGTCTTGGTCAACCAAATAGGAGGAGATCACAAATTGACAAACAACTTTTCTGTTAACTGGATTGCAGGTTACAATTACCTCAACAGTCAGAGACCGGATAGAATCACTAATACCTTATTCGGGAATGGAGACGGGACATATACTGTTGCTCGAGAATCAGGATTTAACAACCGTTATTATGATAATCTGGATGATAAAGAATATACGGGAAATGTTACGCTCAATTATAATTTTGCGGATCAATCCAAAATAGCAGTCGGTTATCAGGGAAGATTCAAGACAAGAACCTTTTATTCCAAACAGGCAGATTTTAAATGGAACAATGAAGTTACATCACCTGCGATAGTTTCTGATCCTAACAATTTGGACTCTGTCTTCAACGCTTACAATTATTCCAAAAATTTCTTCTCCATAACCAGTAGTTTTGGACAAGCCGATGTCATGAAGCCAATACTCTACAATGGCGACCAGGATATAAATTCAGGATTTGCCAATATTGATTATAAATTATCGGATAGATTCTTGGTACAATTAGGAGTGAGATATGACCGTATCAGGCAGTACATAGAATGGCAGTCTCAATTTGAAACTGTGGTAAAAGGTGATATACTAAATAATCTTGAAAAAAAATATAACAAATTTTTACCAGCATTTAATATTAAATACTCTATCAACGATAAGCAAAATCTAAGATTGGCGGCATCCAGAACTTATACTTTGCCTCAGTTAAAAGAAATGGCGCCTTATATCTATATTGACATCACAGAGACTACCCAGGGAAATGTTTTTTTAAAACCATCTGACAACAATAATCTGGATTTGAAATGGGAATATTTTCCTAAATCAAGCGAAGTTATTTCTTTAACAGCTTTTGGAAAATATATTCAGGATCCTATCTCAAAAACATTTATCAATTCTTCTGATCCTTACTTCTCATATCTCAATGCCGGAAAATGGGCATATGTCTTTGGCTTAGAAGCAGAAGTCAGAAAAGATATTTTCAGTTTTAGTAATGGGTCAAAATTATATGCATTTGTCAACGCAACATATATGGATTCTAAAGCGGAGTTGGATAAAGAAAAGGTGCAGAAAGAAACCTTAGATGTATTTTCTGTGAATTTTGACAAAAAAGAAGATAAGCTTCAGGGAGCAGCAGATTTTGTGGCCAATGCCAATCTGGGACTTAATCAGAAACTAGGGCAAAGCAGCGATATGGATATTGTAATTTCTTACTCCTATGTAGGTAATTATATATACTCTATCAGTACCAGTAAAATCGGAAATATAGTACAAAAGCCAATCAATATGTTAGACTTCACTGCCAAGATCAATTTCAAAAATAATATTAATGTTGGACTGTCTCTAAAAAATCTTCTTAATCCTTATATAAAAAGAATACAAGAAAACCTTAATAATGATATACCATATAATTTCAGAAGAGGCAGTGTAGTAGGAGTTAATGTTGGGTATAAATTTTAACATACAAAAAAAAAATAAATAAAAAAGTTTCTAAAAATGAAAAAATTAATTTCTAGTGCATTAGTTCTTTGCACACTATCACTAACAACAATTACGGTTATTAATTCTTGTTCTTCTGATGAGGATACAACAATAACACCTAATCCTAGTAACGTTACTATCAATCCTAATGACTTCAAAGTTTCCTTGAAGTCCGGTGATAAATTGGTTCTTGATGCTTCAGTTACATACCGTATGACAGGAGCAGTTATCATTAATGACGGAGCAGAGCTTACCATTCCTGCAGGAACTAAAATTCTTTGCTCGGGAGGAACCTCTACATACCTTGCAGTTGCACAGGGCGGAAAGATTTTTTCAAATGGAACAGCTGCAAACCCCGTGATTTTCTCATCGGCTTCTGCAACACCTAAAAAAGCAGATTGGGGCGGTATTGTAATTTGTGGTAAAGCCCCAATCAATGCAGGCGCAACTGCAACTTCTGAAGTTGCCAGCTTAACTTATGGCGGTACAGTTGCAAATGATAATAGCGGAATTATTTCTTACACTCAGATCAGATGGGCTGGAGCAAGATTCAGCGATACCAAGGAATATAACGGTTTATCACTTTTTGGGGTTGGTAATCAGACCAAGATCGATGGTGTAGCGGTAATAGACGGTGCAGATGATGGAATCGAATTTTTCGGTGGTACCGTTAACGTAAGCAATATTGTTTCTGTCAATAATGATGACGACGGGTTCGACTGGACAGAAGGTTGGAATGGTACAGCAACCAATATCTACAGCAAAAGGACCTCAGCAACAGTTGGAAACAGAGGAATCGAAGCTGATAACAATGCGAATACACAGACAGCAACTCCAATGTCTAACCCAACAATAAAAAACGCAACATTCATCGGTTATGCTACAACTGATAACGAAGGAGCAGGTACTAACTTATTCAGAGTTGGAACCGGAGCTACCTTAGATAATGTCGTATTTTCTGGCTGGGCTACGGCCATTACTATTCAGCACGACACAACTATTGCAAATCTTAATGGTAAAGGCAAATTTACAAACATAAAGTTTGATAATGTAGGTGCAAAAGCAGTAACCATTACTTCTGCCTCAGGTTCTGTTGCTCAGCCTGCTGCCGATGGTACATATACAGAAAACGCTAATGCTACCGGCGCTGGTAGCGGAACTGCTACGCCATTGTGGGCTAACGGTTGGACAGGACTTTAAGATAAATAATCATACTAAAGGCTATTATTTATAGCCTTTAGCTTAAATTATTAGTATTTTAAACTAATAAACCTTCTTATTCTTTTTTTTAGCTTTCAGGAAAATATTTTCAAATCTAATGAGAAGTCACGTAAGGTTTTAATAAAGTAAAATTTCTTTTTTCTTCATATCAAATCAAATTTATTTGAACCTGCAATTAATTCTGCAGGTTTTTTTATGAATAAACCATTCTCCCATAGCGATCACAGTTATAACACTAGCAATGTCTTTGACAAAACTACCGATGACAGTTTCAAAATTAGCGTTGGAGAATATAATTTTACTGTTGGCAACCATGCTGTCTTATCCGAAATAATTCAGTGATTTCAAATTCAAAAAATATAAAACGATAATATTTAAATTAAATCTTCCAGAGATTATTCCATATTAAAAAAAACATTTCCCGAAATTTGCTGTCAATTATATCAATATGAACATCATCCTCGCATCCACATCCACGCTCTATGGCGGAAAATATCTCGAATATCTAAAACCGGAATTAGAATTACTATATAAAGACATCACAGAAATCATCTTCATCCCATTCGCCAGACCCGGCGGCATCTCCCACGAAGATTATACCCGGAAAGCAAAAGACTTCTTCTCAACAATCAATATCAATATAAAAGGTCTCCACGAGTTCGAAGATAAAACAGAAGCCATCAATTCCGCTCAGGCATTCTTCACCGGCGGTGGCAACACATTCCTGTTAGTGAAAACCCTCCACGAATCTGGATTAATGACTGTTCTGAAACAAAACGTAGAATCTGGCAAACCCTATCTTGGTTGCAGCGCAGGAAGCAACATCGGGGGCATCAACATGAAAACCACCAACGATATGCCTATCGTTTATCCGCCAAGTTTCGACTGTATGGCACTTGTTCCTTTCAATATCAATCCACATTACCTCGACCACAATCCGGAAATCAGACACAACGGAGAAACCCGCGAAACCCGGATCAGGGAATTCCTCACACAGAATGATATCAAAGTTATAGGTCTTAGAGAAGGGAATTGGATAAGAAGAACCGGTAATAAGATCACAATAGAAGGCCCGGAACAAACAAGGATTTTCGAAAAAGGAAAAGAACCCTGCGAGGTAGAACCCGGAACACAATTATAAATTAGTAATATGAAAATACAGAAAGAAATAGACTTCATCATCGCAGTCGATGCCCTGAAAAACGTCCGGAGAAGAAACTATAATGCAGACGACTCCAGAAGAGAAAACACTGCGGAACACAGCTGGCAGATCATCATCCTCGCTCAGATCCTTTATCCTTATGCTAAGAATAATGCAGATATCAATTTGCTGAGAGTCATCAGGATGTTATCCATTCATGATCTAGTAGAGATCGATGCCGGCGACACGTTTCTTTTCGATGAAGAAGGAATGAAAGGCAAATTCGAAAGGGAAAAGCTTGCAGCAAAGAACATCTTCGGAATCTTGGATGAACCGCTTTCGTCAGAGTTTTATAAGCTTTGGATAGAATTTGAAGAAGAAGAAACGCCCGATGCCATCTTTGCATGCGCTATAGACAGGATCATGCCTTTTATTCTTAATTCTCACAATGCCGGGAAAAGCTGGACCGAAGCCGGTGTTACAGAAAAACAGGTGAGGAATATGCTGGAGAATGCCATATGCAGGGCATCAGATGAGATGGAAGAATGCTTCCGGATACTAATGAAAAAATGCTTTGATGAGAATAAGTTTTCTTAGAGCTGCAACAGAAAAACGCTTCCATCATTTGGAAGCGTTTTCTTTATTTTTAATAATTTAAATTATTTTGCCGGAGTCTGTGTAGCTGGCGTATTGTTAGCAGGTGCTTGTTTTACAGGTGCTTCAGTTTTCACAGGTGTCGGTATGCCCGGAGCTGTTTGCGAAGGTTTTCCTGTAAGGATAATGCTAAGCAGGATCAAAACAACAATTGTTGTTCCCAACGTCCAGGTTGCTTTTTCCATAAAATCGTTGGTTCTCTGAACCCCAAATGTTGCAGAAGAAGTTCCTCCGAATGTTCCGGAAAGACCACCGCCTTTCGGGTTTTGTGCCATAATGATGATAACTAATAGAATGCTAGCAATGATAATAAGAATCATAAACAGCGTAAATATTGTGCTCATAGTATCGTCTTAATAATAAATTTTGAAGCGCAAATATAGGGATTATAAATCAATAAATGAAAACTTATTTCTTAATAAATTTCACAACATTCGTTACGTCATTTAATGATTTTAGTTTGATGAAGTAAACACCTGCTTTCAAATTGCTAATATCAATTTTAGAGGATTTAAAATCCTTGCTAAGAATCAGTTTTCCGGATCCGTCAATGATCTCATAAGCGATAAAGCTTTTGTCAGATTCTATATTAACATAATCCTGAACCGGATTTGGAAATATCTTTACAACAGCTACTTTTTTTGATGGATCATTTACCGCCAAAAGACAAGCCGGCGGGTTGGAGATTGGTCCGTCTGTGAAATCGTAATAAATTGTATTCTCAGTTGCAATATATGGAGTACTCTGGAGGAGAGGATCTAAGCCGGATAATCTACAATTATCAAATGTAAATCCAGATTTATAAAAACCATAAGTATACTTATACCATCCTTCGCAGTTTGTTTTTGTCATAGGTTGTGCCATGGTATAATCAACTAATGTCCCCGGATCAATTCTCATTGGCCAGACACATACAAAATTTGGATTCCAGGATGATGGTGGTTTGAAATAAACCGTTTTAGAAGGTAATTCACCAAAATAAAAATTCTTTGATAAAATGTCAGAAAGTTGGCCAGAATAATCTTTTAATATTGCTTTTATAAGCGTATTTTGATTTATCGTTATTTCTACTTTTTGATAACCCGAGGCAGAATTAGTGGTTGGGTCTGATCCGTCAGTTGTGTAAAAAATTGTTCCGTTTCCTTGCAGAGTTGCTTTATAAGGCTGATAATCGTGATTGACAAAAGGTTCAAACTGGATTTGTCCAAAAAATGATTGAAACACAATCACCAAAGAAAAGAGTAAAAGTTTTTTCATAAGAATTAGTTTTATATAGGTTACCTTCAAATTTACACAATATTTTAATAACTTCGTCCGAGTTTTTTCAAAAGATAATTATAAACAGATGAAAATCAAACATTTCATAGTTGCAGCAGCAACAGCGCCTTTTATGATGAATGCACAACAGGTCATGACACCGGAAATCATGTGGACACTCAACCGGCTTGGTGTTCAGTCCGTTTCTCCGGATCAATCTTCCCTGATTTACAAAATCAGCAAAACTGACCTTAAAACAGAAAAATCCAATTCCGAAGCTTTCTGGCTGGATGTCTTAGGAAAATCTACAAAAATCGATTTAGGAAAGAAAAGCATTATTCAATGGGATACTACCGGCATTTATGCTCTTGAAAATAATACGATTTTCTTGTCAAAAGATTCCGGAAAAACCTGGTCAGAATTCTATAATGTCGGCGAAGTTGATAATATCGTGATTTCTCCGGATGGGAAAAAAATTGCTTTTAGCAAAGCAGTTCATATAGAGAATCTCCTTGGAAAGGATAAATACAAAGACTTACCAAAAACAACCGCTCAGATCTACACAGACCTGAATCACCGTCACTGGGACGCCTGGAATGAAGGTTCTTACAATCACGTTTTTGTGGTGAATGTTTCAGAATCTGCTGATAAGGTTAAAGACTTGTTAGAAGGCAAAGCTTTTGACTCACCTCAGAAACCATTTGGTGGCGCAGAAGATTTTGTCTGGAGTCCGGATTCTTCGGAATTGCTTTATGTAACGAAAGCAAAATCTGGTGCGGAATACGCTCAAAGTACCAATACAGATATTTTCGCTTACAATCTTGCTTCCGGAAAAACGACTAATCTGACAGAAGGAATGATGGGTTACGACGTGAATCCGAAATTCAGCAATGATGGGAAATTCCTGCTTTGGAACTCTATGGAAAGAGATGGTTACGAAGCGGATAAAAATGACATCGTAATCATGGATTGGAAGTCCAAAGCAAAAACCAATTTGACTAAAGCCTGGGACGAAAGTGTAACTGGCGATGTAAAATGGGCTTCGGATTCCAAATTGATTTATTTCACGTCG
Source organism: Epilithonimonas mollis (assembly GCF_900142325.1). GTDB lineage: Bacteria > Bacteroidota > Bacteroidia > Flavobacteriales > Weeksellaceae > Epilithonimonas > Epilithonimonas mollis. The sequence continues at coordinate 187,241 of NZ_FRAM01000003.1, read as the reverse complement.
GCTTTCAAAGGGACAAAACAATTGTTTTCGGTTGATGTCAAGAACAAATCAGTAAAACAATTGACAAAAGGCGATTTTGACATCAACGATATTGTTTTAGAAAACAAAGGAAAGCTCTGGGTCACAAAAACTGATATCAATCATAATGCAGATTTGTTCGAAGTTGATGCAAAAGGTTCTTTGAAGCAGATTACTGATATCAATAAAGAGAATTACTCAAAATTAATTCCTGGAAAATCCGAACTGAAAATGGTAAAAACCACGGACGGAAAAGAAATGGGCGTTTGGTTCCACTATCCGCCGAATTTTGACCCGAATAAAAAGTATCCGACTTTGGTTTATTGTCAAGGAGGACCGCAATCTGCACTCACACAGTTTTTCTCCACAAGATGGAATTTCGCTTTGATGGCAGCTAATGGTTATATTGTAGTGGCGCCAAACAGACGCGGAATGCCAGGCTGGGGTGTTGAATGGAATGAACAAATCAGCGGCGACTGGGGCGGACAACCAATTAGAGATTATTTGTCTGCAACCGATTTTGCAAAAACTTTACCATATGTAGATGGAAATAGAGTTGCGGCTGTTGGCGCAAGTTACGGCGGTTATTCCGTATTTATGCTGGCTGGTGTTCACGAAAACAGATTCAAAACGTTTATTGCACACGATGGTTTGTTTGATATGAAATCCTGGTACGGAACAACAGAGGAACTCTGGTTTGCCAATTGGGATTTAGGTGGAAGCTATTGGCAAAAACCTACTCCGAAAGCCTATTCAGAATTTAATCCGAGTAATTTTGTGGACAAATGGAATAAGCCGATTATGATTATCCAGGGCGGAATAGATTTCCGTGTTCCTTATGAGCAGGGTCAGGAAGCGTTCCAGGCTGCAAAGCTGAAAGGTCTGAAAACCAAATTTCTTTATTTCCCTAATGAAAACCATTGGGTGCTTCATCCGCAGAATGGTTTGGTTTGGCAGAGAGAATTCTTTGATTGGCTAAAAGAAACACTTTAGAAAATTCCCCTCTTCGAAGGGGTGGCAAAAATTTTATAAATTTTTGACGGGGTGGTTAAAAATATTTTAAATTGCAGTTGAAATTTTTCAACTGCAATTTTTTATTTTAGCCGAATAAAAAAAACGTTACCAGAAAATATAAAAAATAAAATTTTAGAATATTGGAACAAATTGGATAAAGAATAATATAATTTGGGCAGCTTAATCCGCCTTCCGCTCCCAATCTTTTCACTCCACTTCGTTGCGTAAAAAGGATTTCCGCTCAAGTCGGGCTGCGGATTCAACGTAAATCAACATTAATGTAAAATAGAAGAAAAACCCTTTCAGAGTTTCAAACTCTGAAAGGGTTTCGTTATTTATATAAAGCGGCAAAATTTGCGACTTTTAAGGCATCTTGAAATAAAATTTTTGAGACTTTGCAATAAAAATTATTCAATTTCCACAGCCCAATCCGCCTTCCAATCCTCATTCTTCTCCAACTTCAAAATCCCAAACTTTTCCGTCAATTCCTGATTGTGATTTTCCAGATCTGCAATGCCTTGCCAAGGCTCCAGACAAACAAAATCTGCATTCTTCGCCGCCCAAATCCCGAAATACGGAAAATTCGAAAACGAAAAAATAACTTTATGATTGTTCTTTTTGTTTCTCAAAATCAATTCCTGACTTTTCATTGTCGTCATTACCAATGCATCTTTGGAAAACAATTCATAAGATAAAGGCAATGTTTTATTTTCAAGTTCTATTATTTTTATTTTATTGCTAATAAGATTATCTGCCAAAGGATGGATTTCCAGCTTTTCATCATCAGAAAAAATGATTTCGTAATCACTGTAATTCAAGCCTTTTTCTGTGTCAATCGCAAATCCGGGATGTGCGCCGAGAGAAAAATACATTTCTTTTTCCGAAAGGTTTTTCACTTGGTAAGAAACCGTCAGTTTATTCTCAACTAAAGTATATTTGATTTCCAAACTGAATTGGAAAGGATAAATTTTTATAGATTCTTCATCCGATTTCAATTCGAAAATAATTTCACTTTCAGAGGATTTTTTCGCTGCAAAAACCCGCTTTCTTGCAAACCCGTGGCGAGGCAACTCATAAGTTTTTCCCTTGAAAATATATTTATCATCTTTCAAAGCACCGACAGTTGGAAAAAGAACAGGACTTTGCCCGCTCCAGAAATCAGCATTTCCTTCCCAGATTATTTCTTTACCGATTTCCAGATTGATGAGGGAAACTAATTCTGCACCAAGTTCGTTGAAAGTAGCCTTCAGTTTTGTATTTTGGATCGTTGTCATTTTCTAAAATTAATTGAATACAAATATCTGCATTAATCTTCGATTTTGAATCCAATATCTAATGTCTAAAAGCTAACTTTTCATTTTATGTAATAAATTCCTAAATTGCCGTTTTATAAGCAATAATGAAAGGATTTAATTTTCTGAAGCGCATCAATAGCTGGGTCGTATATTTCATACTGACTGCTATTGTTTTTGGAATTGCTGTTTCTTCTTTTCTGATGATCGATCAGCTTCGTAAGCAGGAGATTCAGAAAATCAATCTTATAGGCACTGCGCTCAAGGCTTATACGGATGACGATATCTCAGCAGATCCAAAGATTCAGGAATTGTACCTTGCTGTTATGCAGGATAATACAAATTTGCCAATTGTTGTTACTGACAAAAAAAAGACTCCGGTTTTCCAGGCAAATATCCCGGAAGAGATAGAACAGGATACTGTGAAACTGAAGAATCTGATCCGAAAAATGGAAAATTCTTATGATCCTTTTGTTGTAGAATTGCCATCAGGTCAAAATCAATATATCTATTATGATAACTCGGATCTTCTAAATTATTTCCGTTATTATCCATATATTCTCGCATTGTTTGTAGGAGCATATCTTGCATTTTCCTTCTGGTTTCTGAGAACTTTGAAAAAAACGGATGAAGGCTTTGTTTGGGCAGGCTTGGCAAAAGAAACGGCGCATCAGATCGGGACACCGCTTTCTTCCATGATAGGGTGGGTAGAGATTATGAAGCTTGAAGATGAGAATGGACTTGGAATAAAAGAACTGGAGATGGACGTGAACCGGCTGAAAACGATTTCCGAAAGATTCTCCAAAATCGGTTCTATTCCGGAACTGAATGATCTTGATATCAATGAAACCGTGCAGCAGAATTATGATTATCTGAAAAAACGAATCTCCACAAGAGTCGAGTTCACGCTAAGAAAAACTTATGAGCCTGTCCTCATTCCTCACAGCAGGATACTGATGAGCTGGGTGATTGAGAATCTTGTGAAAAATGCTGTCGATGCAATGAAAGGCGAAGGAAAACTGGAGCTGTCACTCTATAAAAAAAACAGAAATATCTATATCGATGTGACTGATACCGGAAGCGGAATGACAAAACAACAGATTCGAAACGCCTTCAAACCCGGTTTTTCTACAAAGAAGCGTGGTTGGGGATTAGGATTGTCATTAACCAAAAGAGTTGTCTCAGAATATCACAAAGGCGATGTCAGAATTGCTCATTCCGAAGTGGGGAAAGGAACAACTTTCAGAATCGTTTTGAAGGAAGATCAGAAGTAAAAACTAATGATTACAATTGATTGTCAAAAATGTTTGTAGGGTATTTTCATTATGAATTTAATTGATTAATTATATATGAATTACCAATGGTAATCGTTGTAAATGACCAATAATTATTTTTTTATAATGTTTTTTTACAGGCTTTTAGAATTTCACAAAATAGTAATTCTTTAATACAGTAAAAAGTGTAACCATTTTATATAAATTTTACAAGAAATTCGTTATTAATAAAAATCAATTTAATCTATATTAAGACAAATATTAAATAAAAATAAAAAAATTAAACCTATGAAAAAAAACTTAACCATCATTAAAATCTTAATTTTCATTTTTAATGTAAATTATTTTAGTTCACAAAGAACTACAGTAGTTGAAAATGTGAAATTTCCAACAGCTCTCTTTGTATATAATAATGATATTTTTTATGGTGAACATCAAGGGTCTTTATTGAAGAATACTCTCAATACGATTTCTAACCCTAGTATAGTTTGGTATACTAACGGGACTTATCGTTCTACTTTTAAAGACAATTATCTATATGTAACAAATCCTTATGGTGGTGAAATTGTAAAAATAGATTTAACCTCGCAGATATATACTCCTGTTTCTTTATTTAAAACTAGTGATACTCCTGACGGTATTGCCATCAAAGGAAATGATTTATATTTTAGTTTGGAAGTTTCTGGAACAATAGCGAAAATTGATATCTCTGAAGTTAATCCTGTTATGAAAATAGTAGCATCAGGTTTTAGTGATCCTACAGGAATTGCAATACATGGAAATAATCTTTATGTTGCTGAGTTCAATGGCAACAGAATTTCAAAACTAGATATTTCTTCTGATAATCCAGTGCGTATGGATTATATGACAGAACTTAATAATCCTACTGAGATTCTTGTTTATGAAGATAAATTGTTGGTATCAGAATTTTCTAATAATAGAATATTATTGGTAAATATAGATAACCCTACTCCAGTAATTATAGATACAATTACAAACATTACCCAACCAACAGGGCTATTTATTAATAACTCGGATCTATATGTTTGTGTTTACGGCGAAAATAAAATTATTAAAATGCCAATTTCAACTTTAAATGTCCAAAATAATAGTTCTATTGAAAATATAATATTATATCCAAACCCTTCTTCTGATTTTGTAACCATTACCGGAATAAGTAAACCTCTTACCTATGAAGTGAATAATTATCTAGGAGTCAAAGTAATGAAAGGAACAATTACTAATAAAAGTAATATAGATATTAGAAATTTGCCTATAGGAGTATATTTCATAGTATTAGAAAATGGTATTTCAAAAAAAATTATAAAAAAATAGTAGAATTCTAAGATGTTTTTAATATAATTCAGTTGCTTTTAATGATGGTATCTTCGACTCGAATAAATTGAACAAACTCTTAGAGTTTTTACTTCCAATTTTTAGAATAGAAAAAGTTACATTCTATCATTTTCAATATTTATCAATCGGCTTTTATTTGCTTAATTAGAAACAATGAAAAAGTTAACAAAAAAGATATTTGTAACATTCTTATTATATCCGATTTAGGAAATCAAATTGAATTAAAAATACAAATTTCCCTTGATTTCAAAATCCATATCTTTGCCGGATGAAAACCACTTTTGCAGATTTCGATTTACCGGAAAAAATTCTTGATGTTTTAGCTGACCTCAATCTTTTTGAGCCAACGCCAATCCAGGAAAAAAGCCTGAAACCAATCCTTTCAGGTCGTGATGTAATGGGAATTGCACAGACCGGAACCGGTAAAACTTTAGCTTACTTGCTTCCTGTACTCAAAACATGGAAATATAATAAAACCGGCAACCCGACAGTGTTAATTCTGGTTCCAACCAGAGAACTTGTGGTTCAGGTTACCGAAGTTCTTGAAAAACTGACGGAAAACATCACTGCAAGAGTTATCGGAATCTATGGTGGTAAAAATATCAATACACAGAAACTGCTGTTCAATGACGGGTGTGATATCTTAGTTGGGACACCGGGAAGAGTAATGGATTTGTCGATTGATAATGCGATTTCTCTTAAGGAAGTTAATAAACTGATCATCGATGAGTTTGATGAGATGCTGAATCTGGGTTTCCGTCCACAACTAACTCATATCTTCGAAATGATGAAAGAGAAAAGACAAAATATTCTTTTCTCAGCAACGATGACTGAGGCACTGGACGAGATTTTGAACGAATATTTTGCCGGTCCGATTGAGATTTCTCTCGCAAGATCAGGAACGCCTTTGGAGAAAATTGCCCAAACGGCAATTCCTGTAGAAAATTTCAATACAAAACTGAATTTACTGATTCATCTTCTGAAAACAGAAAATAATCTTGAAAAAATTCTGATTTTCGCTAATAATAAAAAGCACGCCGATCTGATCTATGAAAAATTAAACCACGAGTTTCCCGAAGAATTTGGTGTGATCCATTCCAATAAATCTCAGAATTTCCGTCTCAGAGTAATGCAGGAATTCAGCAATGAGGAACTGCGCGGTGTGATTACCACGGACATTATGGCAAGAGGTCTCGATATTCCGGATATTTCACACGTTTTCAACTTCGAGGTTCCGGAAGTTCCGGAACAATATATTCACAGAATTGGTAGAACTGGCCGTGCAGACAAAGATGGTATCGCAGTAACTTTCTATACGAAAAAGGAAGAAGGACAGCTTCTTGATATCGAATTGTTGATGGATAAAGAAATCCAAAAATCCACTTTCCCTCAAGACGTTACCATTTCTAAAGTGAAAATTGCTTCTGAACAGGACGAGGTAAAAATGAAATTCCTGACTACGGCAAAACTCAACGAAGGCGAATCTGCTTTCCACGAGAAAAAAGACAAGAACAAAAAAATCAATCTTGGTGGTCCGAGCAAGCGAAAAGCACCTAAAAAATTTGGTGCAAACAGAGCGCAACAAAAAGCAAAATCTAAAGCTAAGAGAAAGAAATAAAACAAAAACTCCTCAGAATGTTCTGAGGAGTTTTTTTATTTGTTTAATACCATAACAAATTTATCATTAATTCCATCATTGTCAACATCATAATAATAAAGAGGATTAATTAACTGTAGCTCATCATTTGTGACAGAGTTAACTTTGAGTGTGTAAGGATTATTTGTACGAGTAGATTTGAATGTGATTTGCTTCTGATTTTCATCATAATTAAATTCGCCATTTTCTGTATCATCTATTATGCAAGAACCTGTGAAATTATCCTTGAAACTGTTTATTGTGTAATTATTTTCTGAGAATAAGTAAGTTCTTTTATCTGGACAATCCGTTATAGCTTCGGAGAACAAAATTGAATTGTCTTTCCCTGACATTACTTGATTTTTAGTCAGAGTCCAAGTTCCAACAATCATTGACTCAGATTTTTCATCATCATCTTTCCTACAAGAAATAATTACTAAGGAAGCTAAGGTAAATAAAATAAGTTTTTTCACGGGATTAATTTTTCCACAAATAAAATGCAAATTTATCAATAAAGAGAAATTAGCTTCTAATCCACTTCCAAATCTCCTTCAAAGTCGCCTTATTTCCGTACATCAAAATTCCCACTCTATAGATTTTCGCAGCAATATAAACCATCAATAGAGTAGAAGCAATCAAAAGGAAAATCGATAACAGAATCTCCCAAAGCGGAACACCAAAAGGGATCCTCGCAATCATAGCAACCGGCGACGTAAACGGAATAATTGACAACCAAAAAGCCATCGGTCCGTCCGGATTATTCATAATCGTAAAACTTCCGTAAAGTCCCAACATCAAAGGAACAATCGCAAACATCGTGAATTGCTGTGTTTCTGTTTCATTATCAACCGCACTTCCAATGGCTGCATACATGGAGCTGTAAAAGATGTATCCAAACAAGAAGAAAAATACAAAAACGCTGATGATTCCTACGTAATTCATATCCAAAAGAACATGTGAAACTTCCGTCGCGATTTGCTGAAAATCCATATTTTTCATTATTTCGCTTTGTTCAGCAGGCATATTTTTCTGCATCGCCGCAAATCCTGTATTGAGGAAAAAAGCTGCAGTCACAGACATCGCAATCCAAATAATGAACTGTGTCAAAGCCACCAAAGTCACACCCAATATTTTTCCCATCATCAACTCAAAAGGCTTCACAGAGGAGATAATGATTTCCACAACACGGTTGTTTTTCTCTTCCAAAACACTCCTCATTACACGAACACCATAAATAATGATGAACATAAAAACCACATACATCAATCCGAGGCTCAACGCCGTTTTGATGCCGAAAGCAAGGTCGCTTTCTGGGCGGTCACTTTCCGTGACGTTTTGAGAAATGATTTTGAAACCTTTATCAAGATTCACGATTCTGTCTTCCGAAATCCCAAGCATTTTGATCTTTTCCTTTTTGAGGATATTGCTGAGATCTGCAGAAACAGCTAATTTGGTATCGACACCGATTTTTTTATTGGTAAACAACTTTGTTCCGTTTTCCAGCGCATCAAAATTCTTATCTTTCAGTTCTGGGATGATGAGGATACCGTCCGAACCTTTCAGGTTTTTCAGGTTTTTAACCAAAGTATTTTCAGTATTGGCCGGAACGAAAGTGTAAGTAATATCTTTCGTTGATTTCAATTGACCTGCGAAAATCCCGCTTTTGTCAACCACTTCGAAATGGTATTCTGCCTCGTTGGCTTTGAACATGAAACCAATCAGAGCTCCAAATCCAACAATCAAAAGAGGCGCAAGAAGTGTCAGGATAATAAAAGATTTTTTCTTAACCTGCGTCAGAAATTCTCTTTTGGTAATGAGATATATATTTTTCATTCTTGTTGTAAAAAGTATTAAGTAAAAATTAAAATCCGTCAGCTATCAACCGATAACCCATCAACCCTTAACGGCATTAATGAAAACCTCATTCATACTCGGGATCTTCTCATTGAAAGTCCGTATCGTTCCGGTTTTCAGCAGGTCTTGCAAAAGGATTGTTTGATTCTCAGTATTTTTTAGCTCAAAATTGAAAAGACCGTTAGCATTTCCTATCGTCTCGATTTGGTATTTTCGGCTTAATTCTTCCAGATTTTCAGAGTTCACATCAGAAAGAACCACTGAAAAAACATTCTGTTTAAAATGCTCTCGTACATCAAAAACTTTCCCATCCAGAACTTTCTTAGAATTATTAATGAGGGCTACAAAATCACACATTTCCTCTACACTTTCCATTCGGTGCGTCGACAGGATAATTGTCGTTCCTTCATTTTTCAGACGGATGATCTGATCCTTGATGAGATTCGCATTCACAGGGTCAAAACCCGAAAAAGGCTCATCCAGAATCAAGAGTTTAGGACGATGTAACACTGTCACCACAAACTGGATTTTCTGCGCCATCCCTTTGGACAGTTCACTCAGTTTTTTCTTCCACCACTGGTCGATGTGCAGTTGTTCAAACCAGAATTTAGCCTGCGAAAGTGCTTCCTGTCGGGACATTCCTTTCAGCTCTCCAAAATAAAGAAGCTGGTCACCCACCGTCATATTCTTATAAAGTCCTCGTTCCTCCGGCATGTATCCGATATTTCGGATATGCTCCGGATTCAGTTTTTGACCATCAATCCAGATGTCGCCTTCGTCTGCCTGAGTAATTTGATTAATGATCCTGATAAAAGATGTTTTCCCTGCGCCATTCGGACCTAAAAGCCCGTAAATGCTTGCTGTAGGAACTTCAATCGAGAAGTCCTGAAGCGCAATTTTCTTCCCGGCGTTGTATGTTTTTTTGATATGTTCTGCTCTCAGCATACAAATGTTTTTATTTTTAGAAGCAACAAGATATTCCAGTTGACTATTCCAACACGCCTTCCGCTCCAATAGAATCGGGACTGTGTTGATGTTTTGTCTTTTTAAAACCTCACAAAATTAGTTCATTAATATTACAAATGTTACAGAAAAATTTTATTATCTCCGACCGGCTGTATAAGGTTTCAAAATCCTGAGATGGTTACCAAAGCTTTTTTAATAGGAATTTCGATTTTTTAATTTTTAATCAGAATTCCCGGAAAAGCCGATGAACACGTGAGGATGGCTCAACTAAATGAATCAATGACCCAACTAAATGGATCAATGGTTTAACTAAGTGAATCAAAGAATCAACTAAATGGATCATTGGCATAATAACTAAATGGATTTATAACGTCTCCGACTTACAGGTATTAAAAACAAATTCTTCGACTTACTAATGTCAAAAAAAATTCCTGAATCAAGACTAGATATTGCTTTAAACACATAATTGTTAATAACTAAATAAATCATGCTTTTAAAATTTGCTCAGAATCATTATATTTGTGGAATTGAAATAAATACAGTTTATGAGATTTATTGTTGCCAGTGGCGATTTGCAAAAAGCTTTACAGACGGTGAGTGGCGTGATTTCCGGGTCACAATCCAGACCAATTTTGGAGAATTTTCTTTTCGAGTTAGACCAGAACTTACTGACAGTAACCGCTTCTGACGGAGAAACGACATTGATTACTTCTCTGGAAGTGAAGTCGGACGACAAAGGAAAATTAGCAGTTCCAGGTAAGATTTTTCAGGATTTCCTGAAAACTTATGGTGAACAGCCTTTGACGCTTGCGGTTAAAGATTCTGAAGATGGAAACGGAAGCGTTTTGGAAATCTTGGATGAGAAAGACAACTTTGCCGTAGCATTGGACAATGCAGACGATTATCCGGAATTACCGGAATTTGATGCATCTCAGAAAGTGACCATTGGAGGCGGGATTTTGGCTGAAGCTTTGGCGAACACTTTGTTTGCTACGAGTAACGATTCTCTACGTCCTGTGATGACTGGCGTTTTGTTTCAGTTCAAAGAAGATGAGACCAATTTTGTATCCACAGATTCTCACAGATTAGTGGTTTACAAGAGAACAGATATCGTACATCCGGAGACTTTGGAGTTCATTATGCCAAAGAAACCTTTATCGATTTTCAAAAATATCCTGAACAATTCCAACGAAGATGTTGTAATTGAATTCAGTGATAATATGGCGAAATTCACTTTCGGAAATAATATCTGGATTTGCCGTTTGATTGACGGAAAATATCCGAATTACAATGCGGTAATTCCTAAAGAAAATCCCAACGTTTTGACCATCAACAGAAGTTTACTTTTGGGTTCTATCAGAAGAGCGTCTATTATGTCCAACAAATCTACGAATCAGGTAAGATTCAAGTTGTCTGGGAACGTTCTTCATCTTCATGCAGAAGATACGGAATATGCTAACAAAGCAGATATGCAGATCCCTTGCGATTATAATGGTGATGATATCAACATCGGGTTCAGTTCAAAATTCCTGACAGAGATGTTATCCGTTTTGGCTTCTGACGATATCACGATGAAAATGTCTCAACCCAACAGACCAGGAATTGTAGAACCGGTGGACGGACTGGAGGAGAATGAGAGTATCCTGATGTTGTCAATGCCTGTGATAGGATTGTAAATCATCATCAATTAGGATAATTAATTATCAATTAAAATAAAAATACAATTTGAGATTTGATAGTTCAAGTCTCAAATTTTGTTTAATAAAAACCTCGGATATCAGCTTGTTAAATCCGACAATTAAATATAAACAATGAAAATTTCTAATAATTGGCTTAAAGATTATATCAAAACAGACCTTAACTCTGAGAAAATCAGTGCATATCTTACCGATATCGGTTTGGAAGTGGAAGGTGTAGATCAATTCGAGACCGTAAAAGGAAGCCTGGAAGGGATTGTTGTAGGTAAAGTTCTGACTTGCGAAAAACATCCGAATGCAGATAAACTGAGCAAAACAACAGTGGATGTCGGCAACGGAAAAGTATTGGAAATTGTTTGCGGTGCGCCTAATGTAGCCGTAGGGCAAACAGTTCCTGTTGCTGTGGTCGGAACAAAAATCTATACAAAAGACGGCAATTCGTTCGAAATCAAAAAAGCTAAAATCCGTGGCGAAGTTTCCGAAGGGATGATTTGTGCCGAAGACGAATTAGGTTTGAGTGATGACCACGCCGGAATTATGGTTTTAGATGAAACGAAATTCGAAGTAGGAAAACCTTTCGCAGATTATTTTGAACTGACAAACGATGAGGTTTACGAAATTGGATTAACGCCAAACAGAACCGATGCAATGTCACACTACGGTGTTGCCAGAGATTTGCAGGCTTTTGTTTCTTCTAATAATCTTAAATCAGAATTTACCAAAATCGAATCGCTTGCGATCAATGTAGAAGGCTCTCACGATTTCAAATTAATCGTTGAAGATTCTGAGTTAACACCAAGATATCTGGGAGCAGTTATCGAAAATGTTGAGGTAAAAGACTCTCCGGAATGGTTAAAAAACCGATTGAGAGCAATTGGACTTTCGCCGATTAATAATGTTGTAGATATTACCAATTATATTCTTCACGGACTCGGGCAACCGCTTCACGCTTTCGATGCCGATAAAATCACTGGAAAAACTGTGAAAGTCGGAACGGTAAAAGCTGGAACCAAATTCCAAACCCTGGATAATGTTGAAAGAACTCTGAATGGTTCCGAAATCATTATCAAGGACGGGAAAAATAATCCGCTTTGCATTGCAGGCGTCTTTGGTGGAAGCGACAGTGGCGTTTCATCGGAAACAAAAATCATTTTCTTGGAAAGTGCATATTTCAATCCTGTAGCGATCAGAAAAGCGTCTAAACTTCACAGTCTGAATACCGATGCATCTTTCCGTTTTGAAAGAGGAGTAGATCCAAATAATGCCAGAACCGCTCTGACTCATGCGATCAATTTGATTCAGGAATTAGCTGGAGGAAAATTGGTGGGCGAGATTATGGAACATTATCCGGAAAAAATTAAAGACCATTATGTGGTTTTCAGATATTCTCAATTAGACCAGATTTTGGGAACTAAAATCCATAGAGAAAAAGTAAAGGAGATTTTAAAATCTCTTGATATTCAGATTCTTAACGAAATTCAAAATGGCCTCGAATTGTCCGTTCCTGTTTATAGAGCTGATGTGACAAGAGAAATTGATGTTATCGAAGAAGTACTCAGAATCTATGGTTATAATAAAATAGAAGCACCCAAAAAAATATCGTTCACACCAGTAAAATTAAGTTTCGATGACCAGGATGCTTTGGAAAATTCCTGGGCAAGAACTTTGCAGTCCAATGGTTTCCATGAAGTGATGAACAATTCGCTTCGTTCTATAAAAGATGAAACGAATGCTGTAAAACTACTGAATCCGTTGAGTAATGATCTGGCATTCATGAGAAAATCTTTACTGGAAGGACTTTTAGAAAATGCGATTTATAACATCAACAGGAAATCCGCGGATATCAAATTTTTCGAATTAGGGAAAATTTATCACAAGATAGAAAAGTACGAAGAAAGAAAGCAGTTAGCGATTTTGACTTCGGGAAGAGAAGTGGCGGAAAACTGGCTTCAGCCAAAAAGTGCGACAGATTTCTACTATTTGAAAGCTTATGTGAAAGTTCTTCTAGAAAAACTGAACCTTGATTTTCAGGAATCTGCGCTGGATGACGGGCGTTTTTCCGATGCTTTGGAAATCAAATCCGGCGATAAAACTTTGGCAAGATTAGGTAAAGTTTCTCCGCAAATGCTGAAAGACTTCGATATCAGCCAGGAAGTTTTCTACGCAGAAATCGAATTGGAAAATTGCCAGGCTTTGAGAACAAAAGAGAATCTGAAATTCATAGATATTCCGAAGTTCAACAAAATCAGAAGAGATCTGGCATTGTTGGTGGATAAAACCATCAGTTATTCAGAACTTTACGAATTGGCGAAAAAAAATAAATCACCGTTTCTGAAAAATATCAACCTGTTTGATGTCTATGAAGGCAAAAACCTTCCGGAAGGTAAAAAATCTTATGCAGTGAGTTTTGAACTTCTGAATGAGGAAAAAACTTTGGAGGATAAGGATATTTCTGAGGTTATGAATTCGCTTATCAAGTCTTTTGAAAAAGAGTTCAGAGCAGAATTAAGATAAATTAATTTAAAATATATAAATCTAAATCGGGAAATTCTCCCGATTTTTTTATTTTTATAAAAAATTAAACCATGAAAAGATTACTGACTTCATTTTTGGTTATTTCGGGTCTTGCTTTTGCACAGACTTACAATTGGAAGGCATTAGCATCTCCGCCATCTACGACAGGCCGCTATGATGATGTCTTTTTTCTGAATGAAAATCTCGGCTGGGCTGCAAGAGGCGGGAACGGAACGGTTTTTAAAACTATCAATGGCGGAACAACATGGACAGAGCAGATTGTAAGCACACAGACCGGGCAGTATTTTAGAAATATAGAATTCCTGAACGAGAATATCGGGTTTGTAGGCACACTAAATAATAACTTTTATAAAACAACAAACGGTGGAACAACTTGGAGCAAGGTTAATATAGTGCCATCACTTCCTGCTATTTGCGGACTGGATGCTGTTGGCACATCGACAATCTATGGGTGTGGCGCTTGGTTTTCTCCGGCCTATGTTATCAAGTCAACAGATTCCGGCAATACCTGGAAATTCATCGATATGTCGGAACAGGCATCTGCACTTGTGGAAGTTTTGTTTATTGATGAAAATACAGGTTTTGTATCCGGTAGTGATGATCAGGGTGCTGTTATTTTAAAAACTATAAATGGCGGCGATTCCTGGACCAAAATATACAGAGCTGGTGATCCTGGCGATTATGTCTGGAAAATGCAGATTTTTCCGGATAATAAAAAAATGTTCTGCTCTATAGAGTCGGAGACCCAAGGAAAACTATTGAAAACACTGGACGGCGGATTGACCTGGCAGACTAAGAATTTTCCGGACCCTTATGTTCAGGCTGTTGGTTTTGTCTCCGATACCCACGGATGGATGGGCGGTCATAACTCCGGATTCATGGAGACTTTTGACGGTGGCAATACCTGGATCGATAACAATCTGGGCGGCTCTCTCAACCGCATTTTTTTCATTAACGGAACCTCAGCTTTTGCTTCAGGCAATCATATTTATAAAATGACAGCATCAGGACTGGCAACAGACGAAACGGGAAGCGAAAAAGTTGAAAACCTGAAGATTGATGTGATAAATCCTGTAAAAGACAGGCTGATTCTTAATATTCATTACATCCATTCCGACCATATTATTGTTGGGTTGTATGATTTGACAGGGAAATTTTTGGGCAATATTTTAAAAGATGATGTGAGTCAGAAAAGTGTGAAAAAATATACCATGGAATTCAAATATCCTGCTGGCGAATATCTATTGGCCGTACAATCCAATCTCGGCCGACAATCAATAAAGATTATTAAAAAATAGAATGTTTTCTGAGAGTTTGATCCCGCTATCCGCTATATCTTTTTTTGCCAAAGCTTATTCCGGAAAAAAAAGGATGCCGCTACTATCGGGGCTATGGATTTTGTCTTCAAAAGAAAATAAGACATCAATAATAGAATTTAACAATCAAAAGTCATCCTAATTCAAAATCATTCCAAACATAGTTTTCGTAACTTTGCAGCAATGAATTCTTTAGTTGACAAATATAATATTCCGGGTCCAAGATATACGTCTTATCCAACCGTTCCGTATTGGAACGAAGCCGATTTTACACCGCAGCTCTGGAAAAATTCCGTTATGAAATCCTTTTCGGAAAGCAATTCCGAAGAGGGAATTTCCATCTATATTCACCTGCCGTTTTGTGAAGCACTTTGTACATTTTGTGCCTGCCACAAAAGAATTACAAAACAACATTCCGTAGAAATTCCATATCTGGAGAGTGTTTTGAAAGAATGGAAGTTATATCTTGAATTATTTAATGAGAAACCAAAGCTGAAAGAACTTCATCTTGGTGGCGGAACACCGACTTTCTTTTCTCCGGAAAACCTGAAAACAATGTTAACAGGTATTTTCGACACGGTCAGAATTGCAGATGAACCAGAATTTAGTTTTGAAGGTCATCCGAACAATACGACTAAACAGCATCTTCAGACTTTATTTGATCTTGGATTTACAAGAGTCAGTTTTGGCGTTCAGGATTACGACCCGAAAGTTCAGAAAGCCATCAACAGGATACAGCCTTTCGAAAATGTCAAAAATGTGACAGAGTGGGCGAGAGAGATTGGCTATAAAGGTATCAGCCATGACTTGGTTTTCGGCTTGCCTCATCAGACCTGGGAAGCAACAGAATATACCATCCGTAAAACGCTCGAGCTCAAACCAGACCGGTTGGCTTTTTATTCTTATGCGCACGTTCCTTGGGTAAAAGGTGTCGGTCAAAGAGGTTTTGATGAAAATGATCTGCCGAGCGGTGACGAAAAGAGAAGGCTGTACGAAGATGGGAAAAAACTGCTGGAAGAATTGGGTTACATAGAAATCGGGATGGATCATTTTGCTTTGGAGCACGATGATCTATATCAATCATTGATTCAGAAAAAGCTGCATCGTAATTTTATGGGATATACATCCAGCAAAACCCAGCTGATGGTTGGTTTGGGAATGTCTGCCATTTCTGATTCCTGGTATGCATTTGCACAGAATGTGAAAACCGTGGAAGAATACCAGAAGATTGTAGGAGAAGGCGAGATTCCGGTTTTCCGCGGTCATATTTTGGATGCCGAAGATTTGAATATAAGAAAACATATTCTGAATCTGATGTGTCAGCTGGAAACAAGCTGGGATTTACAGAATGCTTTCCCCGAAATCGAAGATGCTCTTGAAAAACTGAAAGAGATGGAATCTGACGGTTTGGTGAAAATCTCAGACAATCAAATTAAAATCACAGAAAAGGGAAGGGCTTTCACACGAAACGTAGCAATGGTTTTTGATCTCAGAATGATGAGAAACAAACCGGAAACCAGGATATTCTCGATGACGATATAATAAAAATTAAAGAAGTTTTAGTAACTTCTTTTTTTATTTTTAAATAGAAATGAATTTAATAAAACAAAAAAATATAATTATCAAAGGTCAAAAAGATTTTTTGGCTGACGCTATTTTTCCGGAGGTTAATATTAAACTTCCGATGATTTTTTTTGTACACGGTTACAAAGGTTACAAAGATTGGGGAACTTGGGAACTGATGGGAGAAAAATTAGCGAATGCTGGTTTTTACTTTGTAAAATTTAATTTCTCATACAACGGTACAACAATTGAAAATCCAAATGAATTTTCAGACCTGGACGCTTTCGGACAGAATAATTACTCCAGAGAACTTGAAGATTTAGAGACTGTTATCAGTCATTTCAAAAATCATAAAGAAGTTGACTCTGATAAGATCATATTATTAGGACACAGCAGAGGTGGCGGAATCTCTATTGTAAAAGCTGCTGAAAATAAAGCTGTTTCTGCATTGATAACACTTGCAAGCGTTTCTGCACTGGACCGATTTCCTGAAAATGAGGCTTTTGAAGACTGGAAAAACAAAGGCGTTTACTTTGCAGAGAATGCTAGAACGAAACAAAAAATGCCTCATTATTTTCAGTTCTATCAGGATTTTGAACAAAATAAAGAAAAATTTGATGTGGAGAATGCCTGCAAAAAATTAACAATTCCTGCTCTGTTCGTCCACGGCTCTGCTGATGAAGCTGTAAAATCAATACATTCCGAAAATCTTCATAAATGGACAAAAGATTCTCAATTAAAAATCATTGAAAATGCCGGTCACACTTTTGGTGCAAAAGAACCTTGGGAAAGTAATATTCTTCCAAAAGATTTGGATGAAGCTATCGATATTTGTGTTGAGTTCCTGAAAAATGGGTAAAGATTACTTATTCTTTTTGATCAGGTTGTTGTTTTCTATCCAGCGTTTGCTGTTGTTAATATCCTTCAAGTACCAGATGTCGTTAGCATTCATGAGGTACAGGCTGTAGATAATCGGTGTAGCAATCTGTTTGCCTTCCAGGTAATTGGCTCTTACGGAAATAGCATTTCTTTTACGGATATAATCGCCGGAAAAAATATTGGAAAAGCTTTGCCCTGTGGATTTGTCATCAATCAGTTCGATCAGAGTGATTTTATTATCCGCACCGAATTCAAGAATATGTCGTTCGGAATGATCTTCAAAATCTTCCATGAGAACGAATTTTTTATTAGCGATGCTATAATCGGAAGCGTCTTTTAATTTTTTATTCTTACGCTCGATTTTTTCAAGAAGATCGTTGAGACCAGCATAATTCTGAGAATAATGAAAAACGGATAAAACAAAAGTTGCCAGAAGGACCATTTTTTTCATGATGTGTGTATTTCTACAAAAATAGACTTTTGTTTTCGTCTGTGACAAATCTTTTGCCGGAAAATATTCCGCCTTTTTTTAATTATCTTTGCAGCATGATACGGATTACTAAAATATTTACTTTTGAAACGGCTCATGTGCTGTATAATTATGACGGAAAATGCAAAAATATGCACGGTCATTCCTACAAGTTATATGTGACGGTAAAGGGCAATCCAATCAATGATCTGGACAGTCACAAGAACGGAATGGTAGTGGATTTTGGCGACATAAAAAAAATAGTAAAGCAGGAAATTGTAGATGTTTGGGATCATGCCGTGATGGTAAATGGCTCTTCTCCTCACAAATCTCTTGGCGAAAGTCTGGAAAACCAAGGCCACAAAGTGATTTTCTGTAACTATCAGCCGACTTGCGAAAATATGCTTTATGATATTGCCTCAAAAATCAGGGCGAAACTTCCACAACACATCCAGCTTGCTTATCTCAAGCTTCACGAAACCGAAAATTCTTACGGCGAATGGCTGGCAGAAGATAATTAAGTTTCGGTTTTGATAAAAAACAGACAATTTCTTTGTTAATAATTTTGATATTTATAAAATTTTAATATTTTTGCAGCCTAAAATTTTAATAAACGTGAAAAAACTATTACTAGTTGGTGCGGTTGCACTTTTCGGAGCTGTGAACGCTCAAACAAAATTCGGTGTGAAGGCAGGATATGCTCTTTCAACAATGAATGTAAATGAAAATGACTTAGGTGCTTTGAAATCTAAATCAGGATTTTATGTTGGAGCATTGGTTGAGCACTCTTTAACTGAAAAATTTGCTTTACAGGCTGAATTGCAATACGCTAATTTGGGTGCAAAAGTTGAAGAATCTGAATCAGGAATTACGGTTACTGAAAATATAAATATGAACAGAATCCTGTTGCCGGTTTCTGCAAAATATTTTGTTACTCCAAATTTTGGTATTTATGGTGGACCTTTTGTAAGCTTTAAAGCGAGCAATAAAGTTAAAATAAAAGTGAAAGGTACTTCTGTTGATGCTGGTACGCAGGATGAAATCAATGAATATGAAAAAATGCTTGAAGATTATATCAACGGAGGGTTGAAATCTTCTGAGTTTGGATTGTTCTTCGGTGCTGAAGTAAAAGTTTACAAAGGATTATTTGCAGACGCTCGTTACAGTTTTGGACTTTCAAACCAAATTAAAGATCCGGTTGACGGAGAAAAATCAAAATTAAATTTCTTCCAAGTTGGTTTAGGATATAAGTTCTAATTCCTATTTAAATAAACAAAACCTCGCAACCCGCGAGGTTTTTTTAGTTAGGATAAATAATATATTTCTGCCTTATCTTTTCAAATTGCTCAAGATCACTTTTCCAGCTCTGCTTGATTTCGTTCTCTGATTTTCCGGCAATGATTTGTTTTCTTAATTCATCACTTCCGGCCAATTTATCAAAGAACAGATTTTTCAGGAAAAAATCCTGATCTGGATTTTTATAGTTTTTGTAAGATGTCAGAAGCCATTCCAGATTTAGCTGGCGCAGGTCTTCAGGATATTGACTGAGATTTTCTCCATAGCATAATTTTCCGTTCAGAAAAGGATCTTTGGCACCTTCGGTGGGCTTTGGCGTAAACTGATATTTAAAATTTTTTGTCCAGGGCGAACCGTAAATTTGAAAAGGCAAATCAGTTCCTCTTCCTACAGACACCTGAGTGCCTTCAAAGAAACAAAGACTTGGATAGAGATTGATGGATTTGTCATTTGGAAGATTCGGGGAAGGTCTGTCGGATACGCCGTAACGTTTTTTCTTGTGATAATTCAGCATCGGAATCAAAGTATATTTTGCCTGGATTCCATTTTTTAACCACTTTTCGCCGTTTGCCATTTTGCCATATTCTCCTATTGTCAGTCCGTAAACAACAGGAACATTGTGCAGTCCTATAAAGCTTTTCCATTGGTTTTTCATCATTGGGCCGTCTGTATAACCGTCGTGAGGATTTGGCCTGTCTAAAACGATGACTTCAATATTATTTTCTGCAGCCGCTTCCATGATATAAGAAAGGGTTGAAATGTAAGTGTAAAATCTCACACCGACATCCTGGATGTCAAATAAGATAATATCTACATCTTTCAGGTATTCGGATTTTGGTTTTTTATTATCGCCGTAAAGTGAAACTATTGGTAATCCCGTTTTAGTATCGATCCCGTTTTTTACATGTTCGCCAGCATCGGCTGTGCCGCGGAAACCATGTTCTGGTGCAAATATTTTTTTGATTTTAATATTTTTTCTTACTAAAAAATCTACAATACTAATATTTTGAGTAGCTTGTTTGACACAATCAACCTTTGGGTCTTTCATCATTTCGTAATAACTTTCCGGGAAATCTCTGACAACACCTGTTTGATTGGTAACAACAGCAATGTTTTTATTTGTAAGCAATGGCAGATAAAGCTCGGAGCGTTCTGCTCCGGTCAAGAAACAATCCTCACAATTGCCCTGAGACTTAATTAAAATTAATGAACCAAAATAAATTAGCAGGATAAAAACTAAAGTTTTATTTTTGAAGCTTAAAATCATTGATTTGAATTTTCCGTTATATTTCTCGAAAAAGATAGCGTTTTCCAAAGATAACAAAAATAATCTCTCCAAGGTGATCGTCTACATCGGCAGGCTGTCTGTCGCTTTGGGTATAATTGTTTCGCTGATTACAATCTCTACGGGTCTTGGTTCCAAAAAAGCCATAGAAGACCGGATTTCTAATTTCAGCGGTGATATCTCTGTGAAATCGACGCGTTCCAATTCTTCCTACAACTCGTCGGTTCTGGATACAAAAGGCCTGGACGAGAAAGCTATAAAAGGTGTTCCGGGCGTGGCAGGCCTGCAGTCTTATGCGACTGCCAGCGGTATCGTGAGAACAGAAGCTAACTTTGCAGGCGTGATTCTGAAAGGCGTCGGGAAGGATTTTGACAAACAAAGATTTCAGCCCTTCATGATCTCGGGATCGATTCCGGATTATAACGAAGATGGTTACAACAATGAGGTTATCCTGTCTGAAAAAATTGCATCTGATCTGTCTCTCAAAACCAATGACAGCATTGTCGCAATTTTTTCTAAGGAAGATCAGAAACCTATTTACAGGAAGTTTCTGATCAAAGGGATCTACAAGACCGATATCAAGCTGGTGGATGATCTTTATATGATCGGCGACATCAACCACGTCCGCAAAGTCCTTAATATGAATGACAGAGAATTGGGCGGAATGGACATTTTCCTGAATGACACTGATGAAATAAATGCCGCCTTTCCCGAAGTGGAAAAGTACATCGGATATAAAAATTATGCAGAAAAGGTGACGGAAAAGTATCCGCAGATTCTGGATTGGGTCAATATTTTTAATCAGAATATATCTTTGATTATTACTATTATGCTGGTTGTAGTGGTTATCAACATCATTATGGTCCTTTTAATTCTGATTATCGAAAGAACCAATTCCATAGGTCTTCTGAAAACTTTCGGGGCAACCAATGCGCAGATCCGTTCCATATTTATCAATTATACGCTCATGATTATGATCCCGGGATTGCTGGCAGGGAATGTAATAGGAATAGGCTTATTGCTGGTTCAGAAGTATACGGGAATCATAAAACTCGATCCGGAAAACTATTTTATCAGCACAGTTCCCGTGGATCTGAATCCACTCTATATCATCGCCGTCTCTGTGGGGATTTTTATTGTTTCAGGTTTTGCAATGATTTTACCAAGTTATCTGATCAGCAGGATCTCACCGCTGAAAGCTATAAAATACAGCTAAATAATATAAAAAAACATACAATGGTACTTAAGAACCTCAATTATCCGCTCGATTTTAAATTTAAGATCACCACGCTTGCCAGTGATTTTAACATCACGGACAGGAATGGGAATTATGTGGCATACGTCCGTCAGAAGATGTTTAAGCTGAAGGAAGATGTCATTGTCTTCAGTGATGAGAGCAGAACGAAGGAACTGTTTAACATCAAGGCCAATCAATGGATTGATTTCAATGCTTCTTATATGATGACCGATCTGGTACAGGGCAAAAAGTTCGGAAGGCTGGCCAGAAGAGGCATGCGTTCGATCTGGAAGGCCCAGTATGATATCATCGACGAGAATGATAATCCAATTTATCAGATCAATGAAGATAATGGATGGGTTAAGGTTTTTGACAGCTTCATCGGAGAGATTCCGATTCTCGGTATGTTTACAGGCTATTTTCTCAATCCGTCTTACACGGTAAAAGATAATGCTGGCAAAGAATATTTCAGGCTGAAAAAAATGCCGTCGCTGATTGGCAGAAGATTCCAGCTGGAAAGATTAATTGACATCGATGACGAAGACGAGTCTCTGGTGATTCTCAGTTTCCTGATGATGGTACTCCTGGAAAGAGCAAGAGGATAATAGCCTTAAATTTAAAATATAATAGAATTATGAAATATTACAATAATATCGTAGAAACAATTGGTAATACGCCTTTGGTAAAAATCAACAGAGTACTGGGAGAAGATTTCCCGGCTTTGGTTCTGGCAAAAGTGGAAACTACCAATCCGGGAAATTCTGTAAAAGACAGAATGGCGCTTAAAATGATTGAAGATGCTGAGAAAGACGGACGTCTGAAACCTGGCGGAACCATCATCGAAGGTACTTCCGGAAACACAGGGATGGGTCTGGCTCTGGTCGCTATCCAGAAAGGTTACAAATGTATTTTTGTGACCAACTCCAAACAGTCCAAAGAAAAATGTGATATTCTTCGTGCAGTAGGCGCAGAAGTCATTGTTTGCCCAACAGATGTAAAACCGACTGACCCACGTTCTTATTATTCTGTTTCAAAAAGATTAGCCAAAGAAACGGAAAACGGCTGGTATGTCAATCAATATGATAACCTGTCCAACAGACAGGCTCATTATGAGAGCACAGCACCGGAAATCTGGGATCAGACAGATGGACAGCTGACACACTTTGTTGCAGGCGCAGGAACAGGCGGAACTGTTACGGGCTGCGGAACATTCTTCAAAGAGAAAAATCCGGACATCAAAATCATCGGCGTTGATACATACGGTTCTATTCTGAAAGAAATCCACGAGACTGGAGAGATCCATCTGAATCATGCCTACACCTACATCACAGAAGGTATCGGCGAAGATATCCTTCCGGAGAATTATGATATGAGCGTGATCGACCACTTCGAAAAAGTAACGGACAAAGACGGCGCCATCTATGCGAGAAGACTGGCAAAAGAAGAAGGGATCTTCTGCGGTTATTCTGCAGGAAGTGCAATGTCTGCTTTGGTTCAGATGAAAGACCAGTTCACGAAAGATGATGTGATCGTCGTTTTGCTACACGACCACGGAAGCCGTTATGTAGGCAAAATCTACAATGATGAATGGATGAAGGAAATGGGTTGGCTGGATTAATGAATTATTAATGAGAAATTATAAAAAAACCGCTTTCGGGAGATGGCGGTTTTAATTTATTTAGCAATTACGGTAGGTGGTCTCCTGTAGCTATTCATTTTATTTTTATTACCAATAATTTGAACTTTATCATCAATGTAAAGAATTTTCATATTTAGATTGATATTCCTTCTTAGATCAAGTCTGGTTATATCATTATTATTAATTGTGATTTGAATCAATTCTGGATTATTTGATAAATCAAGTTCCTTAAGTCTATTATTATCGGCAACTAAGTACTTTAATTTCAGAAATTTTCTTAAATCAAGGTTTGAAATTTGATTATCCATTAAATCGAGTGATTCAATATTTGGACAATTTTTAATCATTACCTCAGTAATTTGATTTCTACCACATGCTAATTCTTGTAATTTTGGAATGTTAGAAATTTGGAATGTTTTTAGATTGTTTCTCGCACAATAAAATTTAGTTAGGTTAGGGAAATTTTCTATTTTTATTTTTTCAATTTTATTGTTGGTTAATGATAGATATTCAAGATTCTTAAAAAATCTTATATCATTTACATTGGTAAGATTTTGAGACATCAAACCTAATTCTCTTAAACTTTCAGCTTCTTTTTTATCGATTTTTCCATTTTTGTTAAAATCTAACTTCGGATATTTTCTTAAAATCGCTTTTTCAAAATATTGATTTTCAAATTTTAAAACTTGAGAATAAGCAACTGTTAAAGCTGTTATAGATAACAGAAATAATAAATTTTTCATTTAAATCGATTTTATTTTACCTAAAAACCTCAAAATCCACCCCGTCAAAACTCGCAAAAACCATCGTCGGATAAGAATCCTGATGGAAAATATTGCCTTCGCAGTCGATCCCAATCGCTCCGGCAAAACCGTCAATTTCTTTCAGTTCCTCAAAAGTTCTGTCAAAAGCATTTTCGATGGTTAATCCGTCAGTTACTCGGGTCACTATTTTAGCTGCAGTCGCATTGCTCACAATATCTTCACCAACGCCGGTACAGCTTACCGCACAAAATTGGTTGGCAAAATTTCCTGCTACAGTAGCCGAATCAGAAATTCTTCCGGGGATTTCAAAACCTTTTCCACCGGTTGAGGTCGCAACAGCCAGTTTGCCGTGTTTGTCAATTGCAACAGCACCGACAGTTCCTTTTCCGCCGGTTTTCAGTTTTTCTTCGTATTCTTTTCTTCGCTGCGGAATTTCGGTAGAGTAATCTTCAAAACCATACCCGGCAGCATATTTCTTTGCACCGGTCCCGCCGAGAACACGGTCATCTTCTTTTATCAGTTCTTTGGCAACAAGAATCGGATTTTTCACATTTTGGATATTGATCACGCCGCTCATTTTCTGAGTTTCGCCGTCCATGATCGCTGCACTCATTCGGATCACACCGTCACTTTGGATTTGCGAGCCGGTTCCGGCATTGTACAATTCGTCATCTTCCAAAAGCGAAACAGCAAATGCTACCGTATCAAAAGCAGTGTTGTTCTGAAGAAACTCATAAGATTTTTTCGCAATATCTTTCAGGGAGTTTTGCTTGGCAACTTTCACTTCATTGCTTTGGCTGCTTTCTGAGAAGAATCCGCCATGGATTATTATTTTCATTTTTTATTTTATTTGTGATCAAAGAGAGAAGACATGTATTTCTCTCACAGATTAAGCAAATTTTGCAGACTGTTTTTATTATTAATCTGCATGATCTTAAGATTTGTGAGAGACTAATATGACTAATGAAAATCTTAATTAGCTATTCGGGATCACCTGCGGGATCGGATTATACTGGGAGTTAACAATCGTCATTTCTCTGGATTTCAGATCAAAAGTATCATTCATCGAGAGTACATCCACAATCAGATTCTGAATAGAGATCGGCTGTCCCAGTTCGATATTAGTGAGGTTGGTATCCTTGATCTGAAGGCCATCCACAAGGATGACAAGTCCTGAACCTATCGCCGTCATGGTATCTTCCACGATGAAAAGACCTGTATCTTCACCCAGGCCGATACCCAGTGTTCTCGGATTGTTTACAACGGCCTGGAACAGTCTTCCGATCCTTCCGCGCTGCACAAAATGGGTATCGATAATCACATTTTCTATAAAACCAAGACCTTGTGTCGTTTTGATTTCGCCTTTCAAAAGGGCTTCTGAGCTGGAACCCTGATAGATCATATTTTCCGAGGCCGCCGCTGCTCCGGCGGAAGTTCCTGCATAGATAAAATCTTCTGTCTGATACTTGGTCAGTATCGCATCATGGAATCTTGTTCCGCCAAGAATCGAAGTCAGCCGCAGTTGGTCGCCACCGGTGAACATGACGACATCCGCAGCGTTCGCTCTTGCCACAATGGCATCGCTGTTGGCCTGCTCACGGTTCTGGATGTCCATGATGTTGCAGTTTTTTGCGCCGAGATATTCGAAGGCTTTTTTATATTCCGGGCCGACAATGTCGGGAATCTGGGAGGCAGTGGTGATCACTTCAATGACCGATTGTTCTTTCGATTTCGATTCATCGATGATTTTTCTGAGGATACCCCGTTCAAAAAAATTGAGGTTTTTCTCAACGTTTTGATCAAAATCAGTTTCCGTAAAACTTCCTTTGTTTACAGCCCCGCCGATGATGACCAGTTTTCCTTTTGATTTCATAGTAAACAAAAATAATAAATCGTAACAGAATAAACCTAATGTCAGCGTACTAAAAATTTGGATTATAATTTAAACTTTTAATACTTGCGGGCATATTTCTGAAAATCAATGATTTTAAATTAACGAATTGTTAATTATTTTGAACATATCATAAAATATTCATTTTATATTAAAATATTTATTTCTGATTTTTCTTGATTTTAAAGCTTTTCTATTATCTTTGATAAAATGGAACGATTATTAGTAGCGTATTTGTTATTGGAAAGGTTTATACAGCCCATCAATAATCTGGCTTCGCCGGACAGAATGGCTTTACGAATTCTGAACATATCCTGAATAATTTGCATTGAAAATCAACTCATCTACTAGCTAAAATATGAAAATAGAGAAAATACAGGTTTTACGTGGTCCGAATATTTGGAGCATAACCCGGAAAAAACTAATCCAGATGCGTCTTAATCTGGAGGAAGTCGAACATCAGCCCACCAATAAGATCGAAGGATTCCGAGATAGAATCGAGGCATTACTGCCGTCACTCATTTCGCACAGATGTTCAGAAGGCACAGTTGGCGGTTTCTTCAAGCGTGTAGAGATGGGCACATGGATGGGGCATGTGATCGAACATATCGCATTGGAAATCCAGACTCTGGCCGGTATGGATGTAGGATTCGGGAGGACGAGGGAAACGAAAACGCCCGGAACGTATAACGTTGTTTTTAATTATATAGAAGAAAAAGCGGGTGTTTATGCAGCCGAAGAGTCCGTAAAAATTGCACAATGCCTGATTGACGGGACAGAGTATGACATCCATGCCTGTATCCAGAAGCTCAAGGAGATCCGCGAGCGCGAAAGACTTGGCCCATCTACAGGAAGCATTGTTGAAGAGGCAGCTTCCCGTAGGATTCCCTGGATCAGATTGGGGAAAAACTCTTTGGTTCAGCTGGGCTACGGGATCAATCAGCAGCGTTTCCAGGCAACCATCACTGGTAATACAAGCAGCATTGCTGTCGATATCGCCTGCAATAAGGAGCTGACAAAAAAAATGCTTGAAGATGCAGCCATTCCGGTTCCTTCGGGGGATCTGGTAATGGATGAGGAAGGCCTTCAGGGTGTGGTCAGAAAGATTGGTTACCCATTGGTTCTTAAACCTCTGGATGGCAACCACGGAAAGGGCGCTTCCATCAATGTTAAGGATTATGAAACAGCTTTGACAGGTTTGCAGCATGCACAGCAATATTCCAGGAAGGTCATTGTTGAGAAATATATAACCGGTTTTGACTTCAGGGTTCTGGTGATCAATCATAAAATGGTGGCTGCTGCAAGACGGGTTCCGGCACACATAGTAGGCGACGGTGAATTAAATATCAGGCAGCTTATTGATAAAGAAAACCTGGATCCGAGAAGAGGCTATGGGCACGAAAATGTACTAACGGAGATTGATGTGGACAAAGATACCAATGAACTTCTGGAAAAGCTGGGCTACACTCTGGAAACTGTTCCTCAAAAAGGTGAAATCGTTTACCTGAAATCTACAGCCAATCTCTCCACCGGCGGAACTTCCATTGACGTCACAGATATGATCCATCCGGAAAATGTCCAGATGGCGGAACGCATCTCCAGGATCATCGGGCTGGATGTCTGTGGCATTGATATCATGGCAGAAAACCTCACGCAACCCTTGAAAGAGAGTGGTGGTGCAATTCTGGAGGTCAATGCTGCGCCGGGATTCCGGATGCACCTGGCACCAAGTGAAGGCCTGCCAAGAAATGTTGCAGCACCGGTAGTTGATATGCTTTATCCGCCAGGAAAGGAATTCAGGATCCCGATCATAGCTTTGACAGGAACCAATGGAAAGACGACGACCACCAGACTGCTGGCACATATCGTAAAAAATAATGGAAAACGTGTAGGATTTACAACTTCAGACGGAATTTATATTCAGAATACATTACTTGAAAAAGGGGATACCACAGGGCCTATGTCTGCAGAATTCATCCTGAAAGACCCGACTGTAGAATTTGCAGTTCTGGAAACGGCAAGAGGCGGGATTCTCCGTTCAGGATTAGGATTCGGGACTTGTGACATCGGGGTTTTAACCAATATCAAAGAAGACCACCTGGGGATAAGTGATATTCATAATCTTAAGGATCTTACAAGAGTTAAGCGTGTCGTTCTGGACAGTGTCAAAAAAGACGGATGGTGTGTCCTGAATGCCGATGATGAGTATTCTATGAGGATAAAAGATGACCTGCATTCCAAAGTTGCATTGTTCAGTCTGGACGAAAATAATCCGCATATCAGAAAGTTTGCGAAAGAAGGAAAAATCACCTGCGTCTATGAAGAAGGCTTTGTAACCATCAAAAAAGGAGAATGGAAGATCCGTATAGAGCGTGTGAAGAACATCCCGATCACCATGGAAGGGAAAGCGCGGTTTATGATCGCTAATGTTCTGGCAGCGTCTCTGGCAGCCTATGTTTATGGATTTGAAATTCCGAATATCGCATTAGCCTTAACCACCTTCATCCCAAGTGCACAGCTGACACCGGGAAGGCTGAATGTTTTTAAATTCAAGAACTTCAAGGTGATGATAGACTTTGCACACAATCCTGCGGGTTATGAAGCCATAGAGGACTATCTTAAAAACGTGGAATCCAACAAGAAGATCGGTATCATCTCCGGCGTTGGTGACAGAAGGGATAGTGATATCCGGGAATGTGGCAAGATTGCGGCAAGGATGTTTGACCATATCATCATCAGGAACGAAAAACATCTGCGCGGACGAACCGAGGAGGAGATCAATGGACTGATTATAGAAGGCATCCATAGCGTTGAAAAAAGCGTCAGCTATGAGATCATCCCGAAAGAGATCGATGCGCTAAAGCATTCTATGAGCCTGGCCGAGGAAGGGACCTTCATCACGGCGCTCAGCGATGTGATAAACAATGCCATAGAGATCGTCCAGGAATACCAGGCGAAAGAGCTTCAGGACGAATAATACTGCAGAGTGAAAAATAAAAGGCTGTCTCATTATGGAGACAGCCTTTTTTGTATTGATAAATATTAGTTGTTTTTTGTGGCAACCACTGCATAAACCATTGGGATCTTGTCTCCCAGATGTTCGATCCGGAATTTTTTAGGCTCATATTCGATGGTTTTATTGAAGCAGTTGTAAGGTGAATAATCATACTCCTCCAGAGTGTTCAGGCTGAGGCCATTGCGGATCAGGCTGTTGACCACCTCGCTCATACTATGGTTCCACATGACATAATCCTGTGTGATGTCCGCTGTCTTGTCCGCATATGTGCCGCTCTCGGACTCTATAATCGCCCCCGAATTAAAATAACGGTAGAAGATCGTTTCAAAATTATCATCAAACATCCACACAACAGGGTGGAACTCTACAAATACAAGTCTGCCGCCAGGCTTCAGGAATTTTGAAATCACCTTTGCCCACAGATCCAGATCCGGCAGCCAGCCGATGGTCCCGTAGCTTGTATAGACCATATCAAATTGCCCATCCAGATGATTGGGCAGGTCATACACATCACAGCAGATGAACCGGGTATCGGAACCAGTGTCTTTGGCGATCTGCAGGGCATTTTCTATAGCTTTATCAGAGAGGTCTATGCCGGTAGCTTTTGCGCCCATCCGGCTCAGGGATATCGTATCCTGTCCGAAGTGGCATTGCAGGTGCAGCACGGATTTCCCGCTGATGTCACCCAACAGTTCAAGCTCTATGCTGTTCAGGGAGGTGTTCCCTTTCAGAAAGCCGTTCATGTCATAGAAGTCAGACTTCAGATGGCTATCTGTCCTGTTGTTCCAGGACTGGCGGTTGATTTCCAGATAATTATACTCTTTATTCATTACGCTTTATTCATTAGTTGGTTGATGTCCTGATATTCACATTTTATTGAATAGCTGAACTGTGTTCCGGATCAAAGTGTCTTCAGTGGCTTTGTTTTCTCTTTTTATAGGTCAGCAGATAGTTCCCTTTTTCAGAGCTTTTGGAGAAATTACCGCTAAGCTCCCAGAGATAGCGCGCATTGGCACGTGCTTCCTCATTGCTGAAGTTTTCATATTCTATTCTGTATATCGAGCTGAACAGCCTCGAACGGCCCACGCCATGGTGGCAATGGATCAGTACCGGATAATTTTTCGGATCGTCCATGATCTTCAGGAACCTTTTTACCGTGCTGTCCTGCGGTATCTGGTCTGTGGGAAGATTGTAATAATGGACGCCGGGGATATGATTGACAGCATGTTCCTCAGCATTCACCTGTTGTTTTGTTTCCGGGTTCAGCGTGGTTTGCAGGACGCCGTCACGCAGGTCGATAACAGTTTTGATATGGTGGTCTCCGAGGATGGCGGGCAGCTTGTCCGGCGGAATCACACCGGAATTATAAACCCTGTTATCCGAGATGGTTACCATATTGTAGCGCATCTTTTTCTGATAAAAAACAAAAGCACAGATCACAACAGCTGCAGCAATCAGAAGGATTGCTGTTGTTTTAATCGCTTTTTTTCTGACGGTAGAAGCCATCTATTTTTCAGCTTTCTTTTTATAATTCCTGATAAATACAAAAACCGCAAAAGTAAGGGTAACGGCATACAGTACAGACAACGCAGGCTTCTCAACGGTCATTGTATTGAAGTCGATCTGCTTATAGAGTGCAAATCCCACGATGATGGCGACGATAGCCATAGTGAACAATGGTGCTTTGTTATTTTCCATAGTCGTAGATCAGTTAGTTATGATTAAAAGTATCCAAATATACAATTAATCACGATTATAAAAAGCTGCTTAGTAAAGCGGTTCTGCTGATCCTGCCCACGGAAAGCATATAGGGGATTTTCAGTCTGTGATAATGACAGTTTTTGCCCGGAAAGCGCCGGGTACAATGTTTAAGCTTTATAATGCTCATTTTTGATGAATTTGATTGGTGGTTATTTAATAATATTTTTCTTATATTTATATAATGATATTTTAAGCAATTGCTTTTATTCTGAATTATTTAAATTAAAAACACAAACCATGAAAAAACAAGACGAATACTCTTCTGACAGAGATACTTTTTTAGGGATGTTTGCTGAGATCATTTCATACCTCCGACAATTGGTTAACAAAAAAGCGAAAACCAAAAATCTTTATGACACTGCAGATGTCAAACAGTTACTCAAAGCCAGCGACAGTACTGTTTACCGGTTGCGAAAATCCGGAAAACTTAAGTTTATCAAAATACGCGGCAGGATATACTACACAATAGCTTCTGTAAAAAAGCTGATGAAGGGAAAGTAAGAAATTCTTTGATTTTCTTCGGGTCTTCTTCGGGTCTTCTTCGGATCGGCTTCGGAAAAAACATCTTTTTTCCGAAGCCGATCCGAAGGAATGTGGTAGATGATCCGAAGGAATCCAAAAACTACCGGTCAATTGCCGTCATTACCAGTCATCCCCTGTCAAATGCCGTCAGGGGTGTACAGGCTGTGCATTTGTGTCCTAACTTCGTCCTACTTAATCTTAAAAATTATTAGATATGGCAACATTTAACAAAGGAATCCTCGGTGGGTTCTCAGGCAAAGTAGGAACTGTAGTAGGCGCTAACTGGCGTGGCAAAGACATCATGCGAAGTCTTCCTAAACCATCTCAGAAAGAGCCTACCGAAAAACAACTGCTCCAGCAGGCCAAGTTCAAACTGGCGGTGGCTTTTTTGCTCCCGCTCAAAGCCATACAATCCCGGTATTTCGGGTCGGGTAGTGGCGTAAAATCGAGAGTGAATATGGCAACATCATACACTATCAACGAAGCGATGCGTGTAGTAGCAGGTATTCCGGAACTGGTTTACAAC
The DNA here is from genome assembly GCF_900142325.1 of Epilithonimonas mollis. Lineage (GTDB taxonomy): Bacteria > Bacteroidota > Bacteroidia > Flavobacteriales > Weeksellaceae > Epilithonimonas > Epilithonimonas mollis. The sequence continues at coordinate 155,435 of NZ_FRAM01000003.1, read as the reverse complement.
AAGGTGCTGATCACCAGAGGTGAACTGACTGGTTTCCAGAACGCCGTGCTTGCTACGCAGGTTGGCTGTGTTCTAAGCCTGGAATGGGAAGACAACGGCAATCAGGGCAATGCGAAAGCTACCGATGAAGTGGGTATAGTGTGTTATTGTAAAGAGCTGAAGCTCTTCGATATCTTCGAAAGTATGGTCATGCGCTCTGATCTGATGCTGGATGTCACGCTCCCGAATTATTGTATCGGGAAGACTGTAGAGGTCTATGCTTATCTCAACAATGATAAGCAGACCTTTGTCAGCAACAGTTTTTATCTGGGCGAGCACACGGTTATTTAAATGAAGGAATCCACTTGAAAGAGTGGATTTTTTTGTTTTGGGGTGTGGGTATAAAAAAGGGCGAGTTGCCCCAGCTTGAATGTTTTGTTATTTACTGTATATTGTTTTAAAAGGAATTCACGAAACATTTAAAATAAAAAATGCCCCACAGGTAGGCGAGGCGCTAAATGTTTTCACAACGGAATAATCCTTATTGTGAATTGCTTTCGAATACAAATCTAAAACTTATTTTTTTAATAGAATTACGGAAAACCGCATTTCTGTGATTTTTTTTCTTCTTAATTTTAAGAGTTTCAAATAAACGACATAGCTATGATAAGAAATATACTTGGATTGGACTTAGGAGTTTCATCAATTGGATGGGCTTTTGTTCAAGAAGATGAGAAGAATTCAGAGAATAATAAAATCATTAAGTTAGGTGTTCGTGTGAATCCTTTGACGGTTGATGAGCAAATCAATTTTGAGAAAGGTAAGCCTATTACTACTAATGCCAATAGAACATTGGCCAGAAGTGCCAGAAGAAATCTTCAAAGATTCAAATTGAGAAGAGAAAATCTGATTGATGTTTTAAAGAAAAACAATATTCTTAAAGAAACCGACTTATTGACGGAGGTTGGAAAAAATTCTACATTTCAAACTCAGGAAATAAGAGCAATCTCGGCAAAAGAAAGAATTGAATTGTCCGAATTTGCAAGAGTATTAATTCTTATCAATAAAAAAAGAGGTTACAAAAGCAGTAGAAAAGCAAAGAACGAAGATGAAGGTCAGATTGTTGACGGAATGGCTGTGGCTAAGAAATTATATGAAGAAAATCTTACGCCTGGAGAATATTCTTACCAACTTTTGGAAGAAGGTAAGAAGCAATTACCGGATTTTTATCGTTCAGATTTACAAGCAGAGTTCGACAAGGTTTGGGATTTTCAAAAACAATATTATCCAGAAATCTTAACAGATGTTCTTTATAAAGCATTACAAGGTAAACCTAAAACAGGAACTTGGACAACTTTAAAAGAGCCTTTTTCTCTTGTTGGTATCAAACAAGTTGGGACGATGCAAGAGAAAAAGGTAGAAAAATATTTTTGGAGAAGCGAAGCTGTTAAAAAACAATTAGATCTTGAAAGCTTAGCTATCGTTCTCCAAGAGATAAATGGTAATCTGTATAGCTCAAGTGGCTATCTTGGCGCTATCAGTGATAGAAGTAAAGAATTGTATTTCAATAACCAAACTGTTGGCGAATATCTATATCAACAACTCAAAGTAAATCCTCATACGAAGCTGAAAAATCAGGTTTTCTACAGACAGGATTATTTGGATGAATTTGAAAAGATATGGGAAACTCAAGCAAAATATCACAAAGAATTAACGAAAGAATTAAAAGAAGAAATCCGTGATATTGTTATTTTTTATCAAAGGAAACTCAAATCTCAAAAGGGATTAATCAGTATTTGTGAGTTTGAAAACAGAGAAATAGAAATTACAGAAAACGGAAAAACTAAAAAGAAAACGGTTGGTTTAAAAGTAGCACCCAAGTCGTCTCCGTTATTTCAGGAGTTTAAAATTTGGCAGGTTCTTAACAATTTACAGTTTCAAAATGTAGAAACTAAAGAGATTTTCCCAATTGACTTAGACTTTAAACAATCCATTTTTGATGAAGTTAATATTAAAGGAAGACTTTCTGCAAAAGATGTTTTAGATATCGTTGGCTATTCTGGTAAAGAATGGAAAACAAATTTTAAAGATATTGAAGGTAACAATACCAATGAGAATCTCTACACTGCATTCCTGAAAATCATTGCTAATGAAGGAATACAATTTCCAAAAGAATTTAAACTGACTATTGATGATGAGATTAAAGTTTCTAAAATTCATTCTTCTGCTACAGTTATAAAAGAATTCGTCAAAGAAAAGTTATCAGAATTAGGGATTGATATTTCTATATTAGATTTCAATCCAGAATTAGATGGAAGTGATTTTGAAAAACAAAGTTCTTATAAGCTTTGGCATTTGTTATATTCCTATGAAGGTGATGATTCTCCATCTGGTAACGAAAAATTGTATGAGCTTTTAGAAAAGAAATTTGGTTTCAAAAAAGAGCATTCTAAAGTTTTGGCTGAAATTGGTTTTTCTCAGGACTATGGAAGCTTGAGTTCGAAAGCGATGCGAAGAATTTTCACTTATATTAAGGAACACAAATATAGTGATGCTTGTAATTTGGCTGGATATAATCATTCCAAAAATTCGTTGACAAAAGAACAACTTGAAAACAGAGTTTTGAAAGAGCAATTGGAGATTCTACCAAAAAATTCTTTGAGAAATCCTGTAGTTGAAAAGATTTTGAATCAAATGATAAATCTCGTTAATGAAATATGTAAAGAATATGGGAGACCAGATGAAATCAGAATAGAACTTGCCCGTGAATTGAAAAATAACGCCGAAGAGCGAGCAAATATGACTTCTGAAATCAGCAAAGCAACTTTACTTCATCAGAAATATGCTGAAGTTTTGCAGAGAGAATTTGGAATAAAATCGCCTTCGAGAAACGACCTTATTCGATACAAATTGTATTTGGAATTGGAGAAAAATCTGTTTAAAGATTTATATACTGATGTACAAATCAAAAGAGATGAGCTTTTTACAGATAAATATGACATCGACCATATTATTCCACAATCGAGATTTTTCGATGATAGTTTTTCTAATAAAGTTTTAGTTCCAAGAGGTGCGAACCTTGATAAAGGAAATTTTACAGCTTTTGATTACCTTGAAATCAAAGGGAAAGAAAGATTAGAAAAATTCCTCAACCTCATCAAAGAACTTTATGATAAAGGAGGAATTACAAAGGCAAAATATGAAAAGCTTCAGAAAAAAGGTGTTGATATTGGAGATGGATTTATAGAAAGAGATTTGCGTAATACACAGTATATTGCCAAAAAAGCCAAAGAAATTCTTTTTGAAATTACGAATTCGGTAGTTCCTACAACAGGAAGAATCACAGATAAACTCCGTGAAGATTGGAATCTCGTGAATACGATGAAAGAACTTAATCTGGAAAAGTATAAAAAATTAGGTCTGACAGAAACAGTAATTAATTCTAAAGGAGAAGAAAAACAGAGAATCATAGATTGGACTAAAAGAAATGACCATCGCCACCACGCAATGGATGCTTTGACGGTTGCATTTACCACTCATAATCATATTCAATATCTGAATCATCTGAATGCAAGAAAAGATGAGAGCCACAAGCAACATAAAGTGATTTCAAATATCGAAAATCTAATAACTAAAGTATTTGAAAAGAAAAATGGTTCTAAGCAAAGAAGATTTGTTGAGCCAATTAAGAATTTCAGAATAGATGCGAAAAAGCATTTGGATGAGGTCTTAATTTCTCATAAGACTAAGAATAAAGTTGTTACGAAGAATATTAATAAAATTAAGAAAAAGGGTAGTGTTTTTGCAAAAACGGAACTTACACCAAGAGGACAACTTCATAAAGAAACCATTTATGGAAGTTCGAAATTCCTAAAAACTAAGGAAGAAAAAGTATCCGGAAAGTTTGATTTAGAAACTATAAATAAAGTTCAGAATGAGAAATTCAGAAATGCTTTATTAGAAAGATTAGAGGAATTTGATGGAGATTCAAAAAAGGCATTTACGGGAAAAAATGTTTTAGCTAAAAATCCAGTTTATTTGGATAAAGCGAAAACTGAACAGGTACCTGAAAGTGTAACATTAGCTTGGTATGAAACGGTTTACACCATAAGAAAAGCCGTCAATCCCGATAATTTTAAAGATTTTAAGAATATTGAAAAAGTTACTGATAAAAGGTTGCGTGATATTTTGACCGAAAGGTTGAAAGCATTTAATGGAAATTCCAAGGAAGCTTTTTCTGACTTAGAAAAGAATCCGATATGGCTTAATAAATCCAAAGGTATTGCTGTAAAGACCGTTACAATTACGGGAATTAGTAATGCGGAAGCTTTGCATTACAAAAAAGACCATTTTGGAAATGAAATTTTAGATGAAGATGGAAATAAAATAGCGGTAGATTTTGTAAGCACAGGGAATAATCATCACGTTGCCATTTACGAAGATGATGCTGGTAACTTACAAGAAAGGGTAGTTAGCTTGTATGAAGCTGTAGAAAGAATTAATCAAGGACTTTCAGTTATAGATAAAGATTTTAACCAAAGTTTAGGATGGAAGTTTCTTTTCACAATGAAGCAAAATGAAATGTTTTTGTTCCCGTCAGAAGATTTTAATCCTAAAGAGATTGATTTGCTAGATGAAAAGAATTTGAGCCTGATTTCTAAAAATATGTTTAGGGTACAGAAGTTTACAATCAGAGATTATTTTTTCAGACATCATTTAGAAACTACTGTTGAAGATAATTCGACATTAAAAGGTATTACTTGGAAAAGAGAGGGATTGAATGGAATTAGAGATTTTCTGAAAGTAAGACTAAACCATTCAGGTAAAATAGTTCACATAGGAGAATATTAAAACAAAATAACTATGATAACCCGCTCCATCTACATCGGCAATCCTGCTTACCTTAAACTCAAAGATGAGCAAATGTACATTATGGAACCTACTACCAACGAGATGAAGGGAAAAGTTCCTGTGGAAGATTTGGGACTGTTGATGTTGGACCATTTTCAAATCACGGTTTCGCATCAATTGATACAGAAAATGATGGGAAACAATGTTGTGGTTGTGAGTTGTGATGCGCATCATTTGCCACACGGCATTATGTTGCCACTTTATGGACATACAGAACATTCGGACAGGGTGAAAGATCAATTGGAAGCCAGCGAACCGCTCAAAAAACAACTTTGGAAACAAACTATCGAATGTAAAATTGAGAATCAGAAAGAAGTTTTGGTCAAATTAGGGAATTACTTTGAGCCGATGCTGGAGTATCAAAAGAATGTGAAATCGGGTGATATTACCAATATGGAGGGCATTGCGGCGCAACATTATTGGAAATATCTGATTAGCTTAGATTTTCTGAGACAGCGTTTTGGGGATTCGCCAAATCAGTTTTTCAACTTCGGATATGCAGTCCTAAGAAGTATTGTCGCGAGAGCAATAGTGGAAACTGGTTTGCTTCCGGTGTTGGGAATTTTCCATAAAAATAAATACAATCCTTACTGTCTTGCAGATGATCTGATGGAGCCTTACCGACCTTTTGTGGATTTATTGGTAATGCAATGGCTGAAAATGAATCCTGAGACTGAGGAATTGACGAAAGATTTCAAAGCATACATTCTGCAAATCGCAACTAAAGATGTGAGGATTGATGATAAAACGAGACCATTGTTAGTGGCTGTAAAAACAACGGCTTCTTCGCTTTACAAATGTTATACAGGGGAAAAACGAATGATTTCTTATCCTGAATTGAGTTAAGAAATTATATTAATCATTATACTTTTTAAATTGTACAGTATACAACAATAAATGAATGCTGAAAGGTTTAACGCTTACCGGATTATGTGGGTTCTAGTATTATACGACTTGCCGACGGAGACCAAAGCTAATATGAAAGATGCGACCCGCTTTCGTAAAAGCTTGATCGATGATGGGTTTACCTTGTTTCAGTTTTCGATGTACGTTCGCCATTGCCCGAGCCGGGAGAATGCCGAGGTCCATATCAAAAGAGTGAAGTTTATGCTTCCAAAAGCAGGTAAAGTTGCGATAATGTGCATCACGGATAAGCAATTCGGGGATATAGAAATTTTCTTTGCCAGGAATAAAGAAGAACCGTCTCCGACATTCCAGCAGCTCGAATTGTTTTGATTTTTAAATCCTAAATAAACAAAAAATCCACTGAAATTCAGTGGATTAACTTTTGAGGTTGTGTTGTATCTCAAAGATACGGAAAAATGAAAGCAATTCACAACACGAAAACGATTTATACGCTAATTGCTTGGGTTGTGTTGTATCTCAAAGATACGGAAAAATGAAAGCAATTCACAACCCCAAAAACTACGACGATAACCAAGGAAGTGTTGTGTTGTATCTCAAAGATACGGAAAAATGAAAGCAATTCACAACCGACTTTACGCTTTACGCGCATATCTACCGGTTGTGTTGTATCTCAAAGATACGGAAAAATGAAAGCAATTCACAACCAATGGCGAAACTATCAGCAAAGCAGACTTGTTGTGTTGTATCTCAAAGATACGGAAAAATGAAAGCAATTCACAACCGCCGTCAGGCGAAGAAACATCTTTCGGTTGTTGTGTTGTATCTCAAAGATACGGAAAAATGAAAGCAATTCACAACCAAATACAACTGTACCAGCAGGCAGATCATGTTGTGTTGTATCTCAAAGATACGGAAAAATGAAAGCAATTCACAACACTTCCTTTATCGTGAAAATAAGCTTAGTTGTTGTGTTGTATCTCAAAGATACGGAAAAATGAAAGCAATTCACAACGCTCTACTTTCTTACCATTCATTGCAATGTGTTGTGTTGTATCTCAAAGATACGGAAAAATGAAAGCAATTCACAACATTCGTTGGAACTGGATCTGGATTTGACTCGTTGTGTTGTATCTCAAAGATACGGAAAAATGAAAGCAATTCACAACGATGCTCTTTTGTTTTAGCAAATGATTTTAGTTGTGTTGTATCTCAAAGATACGGAAAAATGAAAGCAATTCACAACACAAAATCAAATTGGTGCTTAAAAAAGATGGTTGTGTTGTATCTCAAAGATACGGAAAAATGAAAGCAATTCACAACAAATTTCTGGATGAATCCTTGAAGTAGGAAGTTGTGTTGTATCTCAAAGATACGGAAAAATGAAAGCAATTCACAACGTTTTGTTGATACAAATATAAAACATTTAGGTTGTGTTGTATCTCAAAGATACGGAAAAATGAAAGCAATTCACAACTAGTATTCCGATTATCTCGCAGTCAGGTTTGTTGTGTTGTATCTCAAAGATACGGAAAAATGAAAGCAATTCACAACAAATCTTGATAATAACGATTTAAACGAAAAGTTGTGTTGTATCTCAAAGATACGGAAAAATGAAAGCAATTCACAACAGGTGTTTCACCAATTCCTGTCGCTGTGTAGTTGTGTTGTATCTCAAAGATACGGAAAAATGAAAGCAATTCACAACATTGTCTTAACGCCTTCTTTTTTTTGGTATGTTGTGTTGTATCTCAAAGATACGGAAAAATGAAAGCAATTCACAACCTGCGGTTCTGATTTGTTGAGAAACTTCGAGTTGTGTTGTATCTCAAAGATACGGAAAAATGAAAGCAATTCACAACTACTCCGACTTCATTAAGAAGATTTTTACAGTTGTGTTGTATCTCAAAGATACGGAAAAATGAAAGCAATTCACAACGCTCTACTTTCTTACCATTCATTGCAATGTGTTGTGTTGTATCTCAAAGATACGGAAAAATGAAAGCAATTCACAACATGTGGAGCATAGATTTGGATTTCTCAATAGTTGTGTTGTATCTCAAAGATACGGAAAAATGAAAGCAATTCACAACTAATGACGAAATGCGACCTGTTATGACTGAGTTGTGTTGTATCTCAAAGATACGGAAAAATGAAAGCAATTCACAACCATAAGGGGGTTAGTAGCCCATAAAAACGTGTTGTGTTGTATCTCAAAGATACGGAAAAATGAAAGCAATTCACAACGCCTTTGGTTATAATACAAGTAAAATCACTGTTGTGTTGTATCTCAAAGATACGGAAAAATGAAAGCAATTCACAACTTTGAACTCTATTCAAGAAATTTTCGTTCAGTTGTGTTGTATCTCAAAGATACGGAAAAATGAAAGCAATTCACAACACAAAACAAAAGAGGAAGTAATATCGAGATGTTGTGTTGTATCTCAAAGATACGGAAAAATGAAAGCAATTCACAACAAAAGACTTCACTCTGGAGGGTTGGTTGCTGTTGTGTTGTATCTCAAAGATACGGAAAAATGAAAGCAATTCACAACTCAAATTCAATTGAACTAATCCCAAGAGCGGTTGTGTTGTATCTCAAAGATACGGAAAAATGAAAGCAATTCACAACATTTTCAAGGTGATAATCATATTGAAATAAGTTGTGTTGTATCTCAAAGATACGGAAAAATGAAAGCAATTCACAACTATATTTAGATTTACATTAATTATTTTTTTGTTGTGTTGTATCTCAAAGATACGGAAAAATGAAAGCAATTCACAACCAAGTTCGATCGTGGTTTTAATCGTATGCTGTTGTGTTGTATCTCAAAGATACGGAAAAATGAAAGCAATTCACAACTCACTTTGCCCGATTCGTCAAACTCCAGTCGTTGTGTTGTATCTCAAAGATACGGAAAAATGAAAGCAATTCACAACACCAAAAGACCCGATTATCGCCCAAAATTGGTTGTGTTGTATCTCAAAGATACGGAAAAATGAAAGCAATTCACAACTTTATTCGTCGAAGTTGCAGGATTCACACTGTTGTGTTGTATCTCAAAGATACGGAAAAATGAAAGCAATTCACAACTTTCGTTCCAGTACGTCTGATAAATTATGAGTTGTGTTGTATCTCAAAGATACGGAAAAATGAAAGCAATTCACAACGAAAATGCAAGGGTTCAAATAAAAGAATTAGTTGTGTTGTATCTCAAAGATACGGAAAAATGAAAGCAATTCACAACAAAAACTGATAAAGTTAACATTGTAACGGAGTTGTGTTGTATCTCAAAGATACGGAAAAATGAAAGCAATTCACAACTGGAGGTGTGTAATAATAACCGCCCGACGTGTTGTGTTGTATCTCAAAGATACGGAAAAATGAAAGCAATTCACAACGGCTGTGGGTGTACATCGGATTTATCACTAGTTGTGTTGTATCTCAAAGATACGGAAAAATGAAAGCAATTCACAACGCTTACAATTGCTGACCCTGACGAAGATACGTTGTGTTGTATCTCAAAGATACGGAAAAATGAAAGCAATTCACAACAAGCTGGGCGCAGGCTCTTATAGACAGTAAGTTGTGTTGTATCTCAAAGATACGGAAAAATGAAAGCAATTCACAACCCGCAGATTCTTACAGCTGCATCAAAGGCCGTTGTGTTGTATCTCAAAGATACGGAAAAATGAAAGCAATTCACAACTATCGAAAGCAACATCAGTGAACTCTTTGTGTTGTGTTGTATCTCAAAGATACGGAAAAATGAAAGCAATTCACAACAGGGTTAGCGTGATGTTTTATTTACAGTTTGTTGTGTTGTATCTCAAAGATACGGAAAAATGAAAGCAATTCACAACAAATGCAACGAATTAAAGGACATCACGGATGTTGTGTTGTATCTCAAAGATACGGAAAAATGAAAGCAATTCACAACATCTGCTGAAAACTTTCTTGTAAAGAATACGTTGTGTTGTATCTCAAAGATACGGAAAAATGAAAGCAATTCACAACATATGAATCAAGAACCGATATCAGAACAGGGTTGTGTTGTATCTCAAAGATACGGAAAAATGAAAGCAATTCACAACACAGAAAGCGGACAAACGATTAAACCTCTAGTTGTGTTGTATCTCAAAGATACGGAAAAATGAAAGCAATTCACAACCTCAAACAATTGGAGGACAAAAATCTGTCTGTTGTGTTGTATCTCAAAGATACGGAAAAATGAAAGCAATTCACAACGACTACAAATATAGCGAAAGATACGGATGCGTTGTGTTGTATCTCAAAGATACGGAAAAATGAAAGCAATTCACAACTGGTGGCAATTTTCCCAGCACTATCGACTAGTTGTGTTGTATCTCAAAGATACGGAAAAATGAAAGCAATTCACAACCCATTTGGTATCTTCACCATTGTAGATTGGGTTGTGTTGTATCTCAAAGATACGGAAAAATGAAAGCAATTCACAACACTTAGCGTAGTTACGTAGTGGCCTATCTTGTTGTGTTGTATCTCAAAGATACGGAAAAATGAAAGCAATTCACAACGGTCCGTGTGGAGCTAATGTGTGAAAATCTGTTGTGTTGTATCTCAAAGATACGGAAAAATGAAAGCAATTCACAACTCAATTGAGGCATAGATTTGCGAATTTTGAGTTGTGTTGTATCTCAAAGATACGGAAAAATGAAAGCAATTCACAACAGATATATCATATAGCTGATCCATCCGACAGTTGTGTTGTATCTCAAAGATACGGAAAAATGAAAGCAATTCACAACTTCAACAACAAGTATAGAACCCATTGGTGCGTTGTGTTGTATCTCAAAGATACGGAAAAATGAAAGCAATTCACAACTGCGGGTCATTTGCTTAAAAGGTGGTACAAGTTGTGTTGTATCTCAAAGATACGGAAAAATGAAAGCAATTCACAACACTAATGAGTTATAATTGGCATTTGAAACCGTTGTGTTGTATCTCAAAGATACGGAAAAATGAAAGCAATTCACAACTATGGCTAAGAAGCGAGGCGAGGACGCAAAGTTGTGTTGTATCTCAAAGATACGGAAAAATGAAAGCAATTCACAACTTAATATCGGCGTAACTCTCATTAACGTAAGTTGTGTTGTATCTCAAAGATACGGAAAAATGAAAGCAATTCACAACGGTTAATTGTTACGCAAAAGTAGGTTTTATGTTGTGTTGTATCTCAAAGATACGGAAAAATGAAAGCAATTCACAACCCGGCAATTTGAGCAATTCCAACAGCCAGAGTTGTGTTGTATCTCAAAGATACGGAAAAATGAAAGCAATTCACAACCGAGGATGAATTTTTATTGAAAATTTACAAGTTGTGTTGTATCTCAAAGATACGGAAAAATGAAAGCAATTCACAACAAATAGAAGGTAATTCCATGTTTCCAACTTGTTGTGTTGTATCTCAAAGATACGGAAAAATGAAAGCAATTCACAACAGATAATTACACAAATTGCATTTCTAATTCGTTGTGTTGTATCTCAAAGATACGGAAAAATGAAAGCAATTCACAACTAAAGCTGCAACCAACGACATAAAAACTATGTTGTGTTGTATCTCAAAGATACGGAAAAATGAAAGCAATTCACAACAATTCCTGCATGAGTTCCTTCGTCAAATATGTTGTGTTGTATCTCAAAGATACGGAAAAATGAAAGCAATTCACAACTAGTTGGAGTGGATTTACATCAAAAGAGAGGTTGTGTTGTATCTCAAAGATACGGAAAAATGAAAGCAATTCACAACGACCTATTCTTGATAAAAACGACAATTGGAGTTGTGTTGTATCTCAAAGATACGGAAAAATGAAAGCAATTCACAACTAGTTGGAGTGGATTTACATCAAAAGAGAGGTTGTGTTGTATCTCAAAGATACGGAAAAATGAAAGCAATTCACAACGACCTATTCTTGATAAAAACGACAATTGGAGTTGTGTTGTATCTCAAAGATACGGAAAAATGAAAGCAATTCACAACTATAATCAATATCCGGAAGCTTAATCTTTAGTTGTGTTGTATCTCAAAGATACGGAAAAATGAAAGCAATTCACAACTCTCTCGATAATGCACAAAAAAAAGACTTAGTTGTGTTGTATCTCAAAGATACGGAAAAATGAAAGCAATTCACAACGTTTGGCTTCATATCCCATAGTACAACGGCGTTGTGTTGTATCTCAAAGATACGGAAAAATGAAAGCAATTCACAACAAAGTCATTATTGCAGATATTCAATGCAACGTTGTGTTGTATCTCAAAGATACGGAAAAATGAAAGCAATTCACAACGGGTGGCTGGGCTATTGTTTTAATTAATGCGTTGTGTTGTATCTCAAAGATACGGAAAAATGAAAGCAATTCACAACTTGATTTGATAATGCCCAAACTATCCATTGGTTGTGTTGTATCTCAAAGATACGGAAAAATGAAAGCAATTCACAACATGTGATAGATCATAACACTGAATATTTTTGTTGTGTTGTATCTCAAAGATACGGAAAAATGAAAGCAATTCACAACTGAAAGTATAGTATTCCCGGTCAAATACTGGTTGTGTTGTATCTCAAAGATACGGAAAAATGAAAGCAATTCACAACCGTTATCGCCACGATAAAGAACAATAAATTGTTGTGTTGTATCTCAAAGATACGGAAAAATGAAAGCAATTCACAACAAGCAAAGGGATGAGATGAGAAGCCTATTAGTTGTGTTGTATCTCAAAGATACGGAAAAATGAAAGCAATTCACAACGTTTTGAAGGATCTTTGACGTGATCGGTGTGTTGTGTTGTATCTCAAAGATACGGAAAAATGAAAGCAATTCACAACAAAGTTGGGAAGAAATGAAAGCAACTGATTGTTGTGTTGTATCTCAAAGATACGGAAAAATGAAAGCAATTCACAACGCTTCGGAAGCTGCAGACTTTGGATTGAGTGTTGTGTTGTATCTCAAAGATACGGAAAAATGAAAGCAATTCACAACGGTTAATCCATAAAACATTCAGCCTGCTCAAAAAACAGGCTAAATTATTTTTTCTGATAAGTAGTCGTTATCAATCCAAAGGCTTTCTGCCGGATATGATGTTAAACAATACCACTACAATGGCAATTACCAATAAAACATGTACCAGGTAACCGGTGCTCATTCCCGGGACTACGCCCAGCATTCCTAATAGCCAAACTACGATACAGATCGCTGCGACTAACCATAATAGACTTCTCATAATTTAATATTTTTTAGTGTGATTGATGTGATACTATCACATACTGTGCCTTTTTTCATTCACAGCAAAAAAAATATTTATTTATGAGAATCATGTAAGTGAAGCAATATCGGGAAATGGTCGCTGTAGCCACCCATGTACCGAGATCCGGAATAGGTTCTGGCAGGGAAGTACAGCTGTTGGTTGCCTTTATTACGTAGTTTTGTGTTGTTGTAGATCTCAGCTCCGATATATTTAACTGAAAAAACATCTGCTAAAGCCTTCTCCGTAAAAAGGATCTGGTCAAACAGAACCCCCTTCTTCCTGTGAAAACAGGAAAACCGGCCTTGACTGAAAAGTAATTCGAACGGATTTGACAATATCTGATCTTCATGATGTTTTTTCAGCAACTGTACGGATTCGTTATCAGGATTGTCATTCAGATCGCCCATCAGGATAATGGCTTCCTTCCTGTCATGGAGTTCTGAAAAAAGGATTTGCAGCTTTTTGCAGATATGATTCCGGAATTCTTTTTTAACATCTCTGTTTCTCTTTGACGGAAGATGCACAGCGAAGACATGAAATTTTTTTAAATTATATAAAAATACTGCATGCAAAACATCACGTGTCTCCAACGCCGGGTCACCTGTTGTAAACTTTAGAAACTCAGACTTCTGCAATTTATATTTCTCTTTATCAAACAGTAATGCCACGCTTAGTCCTCTGGAATCACCGGAAGATTGATAAATGATTTCGTAATGACGGATCGGAGAGGAACCATCAGTAAGATCTTCCAGCACGGACTTTGCGCCAATTTCTGCAAGGCCGATGATGGATGGCAGCCGTTGATAGTCCTCCTGAATAAAGCGGAAAACATTGTTGATCTTACGGATCTTCAGACGGTATTTGTAATCATCCCAGTTATGCAGCCTGGAACTAGGCCATCCTTCTTGATCAGGCGGATAGAGATTTTCCACATTATAGAACATGAATGTTTCCATGCCTGCCATTTCTAACCCTGCCACTTTTTGCGACGCATATAGATGAAGGTTACGATCACGATAACTGCCATCAGTCCCAGTGTATAATAATAGCCTTTTTTATGATGAAGCTCCGGCATATTATCGAAGTTCATCCCGTACACACCTGCAATAAAGGTGATAGGTAAAAAGTAAACCGAGTATATCGCCAGCAGTTTCATTACCTGATTGGCTTTCTGATCAGAAAGCGCAAGAAACATGGAGATGAGGTTGACGGTCTGCGCATTTACATGGTCAAAATCAGCGATGACATCTTTTTGTTTATCGAGAAGGTCCATCACTTCGACTTCTTCCAGCGCCAGTGTTTTGAATTTCGAGATCCATTCCCCGGAGATGTTAAGAATTCTGGTATTGAGTCCTGATTTTCTTTTCAGCTTATACAGCCTGCGGATCTGGTTCGTGTGGTTGGTATTTTTCAGAAAGATTTCGTTCTCTATCGTATCCATGATTTCCAGCAGATTACGGCTTTCATCATCAAAGGTTTTGATGATTCTTAATGCCAGCTTCAGAGCCAGGTGGTCTCTGGAGATACTGTCGGGGTTTTCCTTTTTCAGCTCTTCACAGACCTCGTGGATGCTTTTGCTCTTTGCCCTGTGTGTCGTGATGATCAGCTTCGGAAGCAAAAAGATGCCCAGCTTGCTGCTGATATCGCTGATATTGTTGAGTGTCCGCCTTTCCAAGTCAGTGGATTCCCTGGCCAGGAAAAATTTTACATCACCGACCTCTTCATACTTCGGAAGGTGATTGGGGTCTATGGTATCTTCCAGCAAAAGATAATTGATATGGTAACGCTCATTGAGAAACTGAAGGTCTTCTTCCGTTGGTGCGGTTACATCGATCCATTCCCAGTGAGTGGTTTTGTATTTCTGTTCGATAGGCATAGAACAAAACTAAATAAAATCTCAATATCAATATTAGTTTTTAAGACTTGATGGTCAAAATAATTTCCAATGATTCCGTTTGAATGGTATATTCTCAGCAGATCCTTCAAGATATAATCTAAAAAAATCATAAATAACTGTTTTAATTAGCCAAATCAAATTATCATCCTTATTTTTGCCGATCATAACTTTTCATAATGAAAAAGATTCAGGATATTCTTATTTCTACGCGAACGATGGCTGTTCTACTGCTGGTTTTCGCAATCTCCATGGCTGTGGCTACTTTTATCGAAAATGATTACGGAACACCGACCGCAAAAGCACTGATCTACGAAGCCAAATGGTTCGAAGCAATTATGTTTCTACTGATTCTCAATTTCATTGGAAACATCGGAAGATACAGACTCTGGAGACGGGAAAAATGGCCTGTTTTGGTATTCCACCTGGCTTTTATATTGATTTTTATAGGTGGCGCTATTACACGTTACATCAGCTTCGAGGGGACAATGCACATCCGTGAAGGTGAAACCTCCAACGAAATCGTTACTGATAAACATTTCTTCAAAATCAAAATCGAGGAAAAAGGAGAGCAGCAGAATTACCATGATGTGCCTTATCTGATGTCGCCGCTTCATCACGACTTTAAGGCAACTTATGATTTCTTAGGAAAAGAAAAAATCGTTGTGAAAACCCTTGATTATATTCAGAGAAAAAAAGACAGCCTGGTTGTTGATAATTCAGGGAAAGAATTCCTGCATTTGGTTTCTACCAGCGATATGGGCGGACGTCAGAATATCTATTTAGCCGAAGGCGAGGTTCAGAATATCAATGGAACTTTGGTGAGTTATAACAGAACGGCTATCGATGGTGCTGTCGAATTCCAGAAAAAAGACGGGCAGCTTTATATTAAAACGCCGACCGATGCAGCTTATATGACGATGGCAACACAAGCGACCGGTGCAACTGAGAAAGATGTGTTCCAGCCTTTGGTCTTGAGAAGTCTTTATACCATTGACCAATTGAAACTGGTAATTCCGGAAGGTACAAAACGTGGAAAATTAGTGGCTTATGAAGGCGACAAGCAAAAAGATAAAGATGTTCCGGATATGCTGAAAGTAGAAGTAGCAGGACCGAAAACAAAACAAATCGTTGACCTCGTGGTGGAAAGAGGAAATCCTAATAACTATAAGCAGATCCATATCGATGGTCTGGACATCATGTTGGGATTCGGGCCGAAAATTTATTTCACACAGCCTTTTGCACTTAAACTGGAAAAATTTGTAATGGAAACTTATCCCGGAAGTTCTTCGCCGTCGGCTTACGAATCTCACGTCAGAATCGTGGACGAAGGAAAGGAAACACCCTACAATATCTATATGAATCACGTTCTTAATTATAAAGGTTACCGTTTCTTCCAGGCAAGTTTCGACCCGGACAGAAAAGGAACGGTTCTGTCTGTAAACCATGACTTCTGGGGAACGTTGATCAGCTATATCGGTTATGGATTCCTGTTTGTCGGGATGTTTGTAACCATGTTCTGGAAAGGTTCCAGATTCTGGAATCTTAACCAGATGCTGAAAAATGTTAGCAAGAAAAAAACAGCAATGGTTCTTTTGATTCTGTTAAGTTTCGGAATCCGTGCGCAGGAAATTGATATGCATGGCAAAGACGGAAGCCACGAAGGTCACTCCCATTCTGCCGAAGCTAAGCCAGCGTCACCGAATAAGAATCCAATGGTTTTGGATGCGGACGAAATGGTGAAAAATATCACTATCAGCAAAGAGCACGCAGACAAATTCGCCTATCTTCTGGTTCAGAATTATGAAGGGAGGATTGTGCCTTCCAATACTCAGGCGATTGATATCCTGCATAAGTTAACCGGTCGTGCTTATTTTAAGGATTTGGATGCCAACCAATGGTTTTTGGCAGCGACCATTGACCCGATGTTCTGGGCTCAGGTCAACATTATCAAAATCGAAACTGCAGGTAAAGTAGGAAAAGACCTTAGAGCTAAAACAAAAGCCACTGACGAAGGGTATACAAGTTTAATCAAGCTGTTTCCTGCTGACAAAAATGGGAATCTCCGTTTTGTTTTAGAAGATGATTTTAATGAAGCTTTCCGTAAAAAAGCCTCCGAAAGAACAAGATATGATGAAGCGGTTATCAAACTGAATGACAAAGTACAGGTGCTGAACGGCATCATGTCTTACCAATATTTCCGAACAGTTCCTGTAAAAAATGATCCAAATCACACTTGGAATTCTGTAATGACACCTACTTTTGAAGCTGACGAAAATGCACAGTCGGTTCTGGGGCCTTATTTGTCAAGTGTTCTAATGGCGACACAAGGCGGAAGCTGGGCAAAAGCGGATGCGGAACTGAAAAAAGTAGAGGAATATCAGCAGAAATGGGGCAAAAATGTAGTGCCTTCCGAAACTAAAGTTAAACTTGAAGTTCTGATGAATACATTAGACATTAACTTCAAATTGTTGATTTTCTATACAATCATTGGAGGTTTGCTTCTGGTTTTAGGCTTTATAGAATTGTTCAGATCCGGTAAGATTCTTAATAAGGTTATAAAAGCAATTATTTATATCGGTGCAGTTGGTTATATTTTCCATTTCTTAGGCCTGGTAGCCAGATGGTACATCTCCGGACACGCACCTTGGAGTAACGGTTATGAGGCGATTATCTTTATCTCTTGGGTTGGTATTACCGCAGGATACGTACTTTACAGAAACTCAAATGCCCTGATTCCGGCCGCCGGTTTCCTGGTTGCCGTGATTATGATGGGATTCGCACACGGCGGTTCCGCACTTGATCCGCAGATCACACCACTGGTTCCGGTTCTTAAATCTTATTGGCTGGTAGTTCACGTGGCCATCATCACTTCGAGTTACGGATTCTTCTCATTATCGATGTTGATAGCGATGATTTCATTGATTTTCTATGTGATTGCCAACAAAGACACTTTCAAAAAGCATAATGATACAACATTGAAAGAATTAGCCATCGTAAGCGAGATGTCTTTGAATATCGGATTATTGGCTTTAACCATTGGGAACTTCTTAGGCGGGATCTGGGCCAACGAATCCTGGGGACGCTACTGGAGCTGGGATCCAAAAGAAACCTGGGCTTTCATCTCGATTATGATCTACGCATTTGTGATTCACATGAGACTGGTTCCGGGACTGAGAGGCAGATATACATTCCATGTAGTGACTATGTTTGCGTTCTGCTCAATGGTGATGACCTATTTCGGTGTTAATTATTATTTGTCAGGATTACATTCCTATGCAAAAGGAGACCCCATTCCTTTGCCGCTTTGGGTTTATATCAGTTTAGGTTATATGCTGGCATTGTCTGTTGCAGCTTGGTTCAAGTATAAAAAACTGAATGAAAAGCAAGAGAAAAGAACACAAGTAGAACCATAAGTTTTATCAGATAAAATTAATTAGCCGGACTTTTAAGAAGTTCGGCTTTTTTATTTTTTTATATTAAAATAAATAGTATATTTATGATATCAAATTAATATCAAATTAAATACTATGGAAAAAATTGTAAAACCTTTATCAGGCTTCTTAGCATTAGTCATTAGCCTTGTTCTTTTTGTGTTAAGTGCTTATCTTGTTATAAGCGGAGCCGACAATAACAATCCTGTTTCGTTGATTTTTGGCGTGCTTTCTTTTGTTGCATTTATCTTTTTTCTGAAAGGATTGATGATCATTCAACCGAATCATTCAAGAGTGCTTAGCTTTTTTGGTAAATACGTTGGAACAGTAAAAGCGAATGGCTTATTTTTCATTAATCCATTGTACTCAACACAAAGAATGAGTCTTCGTTCAGAAAACCTTCAGGGACAAACTTTGAAAGTGAATGACAAAATGGGAAATCCGATAGAAATTGGAGCTGTTATCGTTTGGAAAGTTGGTGATACATATAAAGCAGCTTTTGATGTGGAACGTTATATGGAATATGTAAGAATCCAAAGTGAAGCTGCGGTGAGACATTTGGCGGTAAGTTTTCCTTATGATAACCTGGAAGACGAAAATGCGGAAATAACGCTTCGTGATGGTGGTGACAATGTTAATCATATTCTTGAAAAAGAATTGACAGACCGGCTTTCAACTGCAGGAATTGTTGTTCAGGAAGCTAGAATCAGTCATTTGGCTTACGCTTCGGAAATTGCAGGTGCAATGTTACAGAGACAGCAGGCAACGGCGATTGTAGCTGCAAGAGCTAAAATTGTAGAAGGTGCTGTTGGAATGGTGGATATGGCATTGAAAAAACTATCGGCAGAAAATATTGTTGAATTGGATGACGAAAGAAAAGCTGCAATGGTAAGCAATCTAATGGTTGTTTTATGTGGTGAAAAAGCAGCCCAACCAATCCTGAATGCCGGAACACTTTATAATTAATCCAAAAAATAAAGTATTGATGAAGAAGAGTTTTGTTTTAAGATTGGATGATGAGATGTATAAATTACTGGAGAAATGGGCATCAGATGAATTCCGAAGTGTGAATGGACAACTAGAGTATATTATCAATCAAAGTCTAATCAATTCAGGGAGGAAAAAAAATAAAACGGAAAATAAGTCAACTGATAAAAAATAAAGCAGTCAATTTTGACTGCTTTTCTATTGTAAAAACTTCTGAATATAGATTTCTCTTCTCTCTTCTGAAATTCCCAAAGCCTGATGAATGTAATAGTCGATCGATCTATATTGTTGATCGATCTCATCAAAAGCGGATTGTAGGTAGTCTCGCTCTATCCAACCCGTTTTTTCTAAAACACCGATGTCTAATTTAGGATAGATAAAGTGTAAGTTATTGGCAAGCTTCAATCTTTTTTGAATGATTTTCTCACGAAGGTTGTTGGATTGTAGATATTCTTCAAAAATTACAGTATTATCAAATTTTAAAATTTTTAAAATCAAAGCTGTTATCATTCCGGTTCTGTCTTTTCCAGCGGTGCAATGATAAAGAATAGGATGACTAGAATCCAGAATCTCCGTAACTATTTTCTTAATCACTTCTGGGTTTTCAGAAACATAATTTTTATAGAATTGTGTCATTCTTTTGTCAGCATCCGCTTTATGAAATCGACCTTTTAAAACTTGCTTTTTTGCATCTTTTAGCGCTCCGTTTTCATCTTCGAAAGCAGGAAGGTTTTGATAAGAAATAAACTCTGGCAAATGGTCCGGTTCATCTGTTATCTCCTGATGCGTTCTCAGGTCGATTATTTTACTGATCTTCAATAATTTTATTTCATCAAAAGAAGAGTTCCTTAGTTTATGAAGATTCCCGCTTCTGTAGATCAAGCTATCCTTCAGTGTTTTTCCTTCAGCGTTTTTAATGCCTCCTAAATACCGGAGGTTATTAACCTTTTTTATTTTGATTTGATTTCTGTTGGAATAGGTTGAAAACTCTGCTTTAGAATGGTAGGTTTTACAGGAAACAATGGACAATAGAATAAGAAAGAAGAAATATCTCATTAAATAAGAACGCTTTTTCAAACTTAAATATTTTTTTGAATTAAATAAAAATTCCTGCTTAATTAGCAGGAATTTTAGAAACAAACTTATCGTTTTATGACTTTCTGTGTTTCGGAGCTGCCATCGGCAAAATCGATTTTCATCAGATAGATTCCTGAGGAGAATTTTGAGAGATCGATTTTATCCGAATTAGCTTCCGACACCATTTTCCCATCGATATTATAAATACCAACTTTACTCACTTTAGAATTAGAACTGATGTTGATGATATCTTTCACAGGGTTCGGATAGACAGAAGACTTCTTTACTTCGGTTTCGTTGGTGCCCAGCTTGACAACCGTGGAGTAGATGGGTCCGGTCCAAAGGCTGCTAATGTTCTCATTTGTACATTTTGATTTAACATACATCTCGTAGAGCCAGTTGAGAGTCAGGTTACTTTTGGAATCTGCAGGCGTATTTTCTATCTGGTGGATATCTTCATAATCAGTAGTGTAAACATTTTTTCTGGACCAGATGGTTTCCCATTGGTTGGCATTGCCATTCTCTTTCCAGGAGATATTGATAGCTTGCCCAATCTGGCTGGCAATCTTCAGTTCTGTCGGAGCTGCACAGATAATTTGCCCGCTTTTCTGATTCTGAATGTACATGGAAATAGGAAAATAACCTTGCCCGTCTTTGAACACTGCGTCCGGAACATTGATTTTGATGGTATGCGAACCTGCTGACAGATTTCCCAGATTGATTTCTCTGTTCGGAACTGCATCGCCAGGACACCAGTTATTCCAGTTCATCCAGTTTCTTGGTGGCTTTGCTACGGTTCCATAGATCCCGTTTCCTTGCGTATTGTATTGTCTGTAGTCTTCGCAGCTTTTTCCTCCGGGTTTATATTGGTGCACAACCTGATTGTCAAGATAAACAAAATGCTCTCTTCGTACATATTCTTCTCCGCCGGTGTTGGAACCATGATTGGAAGTGATCAGGTACAAAGTTACATTCTGTATAGGCTGGTCCAGTGTAAAATTAACAAGTCTTGTGGTCTGTCCCGGAACATCCGTTGCGTTATAATTATTCAGGTTCTGACGGTAAGAGAGCGGCAGGAAGAAATTATCGGCAGGAACGTAAGAACCGCTTGATACCAATTCAAGATTCCCGCGGAATACATCTGTTCTGTTAGCACAACCACTAACCTGAGTCTGGGCTGCAGCAGAATAACCATCTGCCCGGAATTCGATCCAAAAATCATAAACCGAGGAAAGAGAGGAATCATGTAAGATGTCAGAAATATTGTCTATCTGATAGCTGTAAGGAACCTGAGTCGGCGTTACGTTTTTATTCATGAAGGGTGTGATGAATCTTCCCATCTCTATACGCTTTATATCAGCCTGATTGTAGGTGTAAGCTGTGCTTCCTTTCGGAACTAGAACAAGATTCACACCTGCTATTCTGTCATAGTTATCACAAGCTGCAGTCAGCAAAATATTCATTTTCACACTGCTTCCGATCGATGCAATTTCTGAAGAGGTTAACTTTCTGGAAATAATATCCTGCTCATAAGCATGAAGGCGGATCGCCCCTGCCGGGATTTGCTCATATGCCTCAACAGGTAGTGTTTCTCCATCACCCAGATAATGGTACATGCTGTAAAACGGCACGTCGTTAAAAACAGAGATGTTCTGGGATTTGAAAATAGGTGCTAAAGCAAGACTTGCAATAGCAAAAAGTAGTTTCTTCTTCATATTAGATTTATTATTATCACAAATTTAAAAAATGTTTCAAAATAATGTGAATTTATTACTCTTTTTGATATTAATTTTTTAATTTATTATGGAATAATATTATTTATGATTCTGTTTTGAATTTTATTTTGAAAGCATTATCTTTAAAAAAATTTACATTATGATATTTATCTGGGTTATTATCTTTTTTGGTCTGATTACTTTATTGGCGTCTTTTTTTACTGTAAAGCAGGAAAGTGCTGCGATTGTTGAACGTTTGGGAAAATTCCTGACAGTGAGACATGCAGGTCTTCATCTGAAGATTCCTTTCATAGATCAGATTACTAAAAGAATGAATCTGAGAATCCAGCAGCTTGATGTCATCATCGATACAAAAACATTGGATAATGTTTTCATTAAAATGAAAGTTTCTGTTCAGTATCAGGTTATCAGAACACAGGTTGGGGATGCTTATTACAGACTCGAAAATCCGGAAGCACAGATCACTTCTTTTGTTTTCGACGTTGTAAGAGCAGAAGTTCCAAAAATGAAGCTGGATGATGTTTTTGTAAAAAAAGATGATATCGCTGTGGCTGTAAAAGGCGAACTTCAGGAAGCTATGAACAGCTATGGTTATGATATTATCAAAGCTTTGGTTACTGACATAGATCCGGATGAGCAGGTAAAACATGCCATGAACAGGATCAATGCTGCCGAGCGAGAAAAAACTGCTGCTGAATATGAATCTGAAGCGCAAAGAATAAGAATAGTTGCCGTTGCAAAAGCTGAAGCCGAATCTAAAAAGCTGCAAGGGCAAGGGATTGCGGATCAAAGAAGAGAGATCGCCAAAGGTCTTGAAGAATCAGTGAAAATGCTGAACAGCGTTCAGATCGAGGCACACGAAGCCTCGGCTCTTATTGTAGTGACTCAGCATTATGACACCCTGCAATCCATTGGTGCAAACAACAGATCTAATCTCGTCTTGCTTCCAAATACGCCAACTGCTGCCAGCACAATGCTGAATGATCTTGTTGCTGCAATGGCTGTTTCTAAGAAAATTGATGATGTGGATACTTCCAAGCCTAATAAGCAAAATCCAAAGTTTTTATAAATTCTAAAGCCTGATTTTTCAGGCTTTTTTTATTTTATCTTTTCGATTACATGTAACTATTTTCCGATTCCTCATACTAGTATTAAAAAAATATCAGATGGAAAAAATTCTGGAAGTAAAAAACTTAACCAAAAAATTCAAACAGATTGCGGTTAACAATATTTCCTTCGATGTAGAAAAAGGTAATGTCTATGGCCTTTTAGGCCCTAACGGAAGTGGAAAATCCACGACTTTCGGCATGTTGCTTTCTACAATTAATCCGACTTCCGGCAGCTGGAAATGGTTCGGAAAAGAAGGAACAGATACAGATTCGCTGAAAAAAATCGGTGCGATCATCGAACAGCCTAATTTTTATCCTTATCTGAGTGCCGAGAAAAACCTTGAAATTGTTGCAACGATAAAAGGCGTTTCAATTAACCGGATTGATGAGGTTTTGGATGTTGTCAATCTTCTGGCCAGGAAAAAAGATGCATTCAAAACATATTCCCTGGGGATGAAGCAGCGTTTGGCAATTGCCTCGGCTTTACTCGCAAAACCTGAAGTTCTGATTCTGGACGAGCCGACGAACGGACTGGATCCGGAAGGGATCATACAGATCCGGGATATTATCAACAAGATTGCCAAATCCGGAACTACAATTATCGTTGCAAGCCATCTCCTGGACGAGATCGAAAAAATATGCTCGCATGTTATCGTTCTCAAGCAGGGGACAGCGATCTATTCCGGTTCTGTGGATGCTATGAGCAATACAAAAGGATTTTTTGAACTGAAAGCGGATGATAAACAGGTCCTGATTTCGGCGTTAGAATCTTTTGGCGTTTTTTCATCCGTAAAAGATCATGGGAATCTAATTATTGCGCAGATTTCTGAAGATATTTCTGCTTCGGAACTTAACAAAAAATTATTTGAAAAAGGAATTTCACTTTCTCATCTTCAGAAGAAAAAAGAAAGTCTGGAAACACAATTCCTGGAACTTGTAAAACAGAATAACCTATGATACGCCTTTTAAAATTAGAATACCTCAAAAATCTGAATTACAATCCATTCAGGATATTCGCAGGATTGTATTTTGTTATACTTATACTGCTGTTATTGATAGGATTAATTGATTTTGATTTTGCCGGAATCAAGATCAATCTGAAAGAGCAGGGGATGTATGATTTTCCACGGATCTGGAATTTCACAACGTATATTGTTGGCCTGCTGAAGATTTTTCTTGGCTGTATCATTGTGTTTTCTATATGCCAGGAGTTCAGTAACAGAATGTTTAAACAAAACATAATTGACGGGCTGAGCCGAGAAGAATTCATTGCATCCAAATTACTCACGATAGTAATTTTCACAGGATTCTCAACTTTGGTTGTTTTCATCACTACTTTTATTTTAGGAAAAAGTTATTCCTCGACTCAGGAAAATGCACTGATTTTTAAAGAGATTTATTTTATCTTTAATTATTTCCTGAAGCTGTTTACTTTTTTTTCTTTTCTGATGTTTCTCTCTGTTCTTTTCAGAAAGTCGATTTTTGTATTCCTTGGATTTTTTATGTTTTCGGTAATCGAGGGAATATTAAAATTTTTAGAAAGAATATCATTTATAACTAAGGCTCAAAACCCGGTCGAAAGAGAAAAGCTGGAAATGAACCATCATTTTATTACAGACTATCTTCCGTTAGAAAGCATGTCCGATTTAATTCCCAATCCTCTCATAAGAACTAAAATGGCAGAACTAATCGGAATGGAATTCAAGTTTGAATACCCAATCGCAAGTGTTGTTTCCTGTATAATCTGGTCAATTATTTTTATTAGTGGAAGTTATATGATTCTAAAAAAGAAAGACTGGTAGAAATTACTTTAAATACAATATTTTAAGATATTGATTTATAATATTTAAATTTATTTATTTAAAGTTATTTTTAGATTTTATTTTATTTAAACTACATTCAAATAAAAACCATTGGACTATTTTCAATGGTTTTTTGTTGCGTTTTGTAGAATTATATCTACAAAAAATCCTTGTTTTAAGGCGTTTATATAAGATTTATTTAACCCAATTTTAACTTTTAAAGTATTGATTTTAACAATAAAACGGATAATTTTGTAGCAATGGATTTTAGATTTATTTTACTCGCGACATACTTTGTTTTTTCTTCCCAGATTTTGATGGCACAGAAAAGTTACAATGCACTTGTTTACGAGGGGAATAAAAAATTCGATGCAAAAGAATACAATGCAGCATCCGGTAAATATCTGGAAGCCATAGCTGAGAAAAGTGGAAGTTACACAGCGCATTATAACCTGGGAAATTCTCTTTATAAAAGTAAAAAATATGAAGAAGCATCCGCGGAATATCAAAAAGCAACAAAACTGACGAAAAGCAAATACGAAAAAGCAGCAGCACTTTATAATCTGGGAAATGTCTCTATGCAGTCCAACAATGCCGAACGGGCAGCAGATTATTATAAACAGGCACTGAAACAAGATCCATACAACGAAGCTATCCGTAAAAACTACGAAATCGCAATGTTGAAAAACAAGGAAAATAAAGAAAAGCAAAAGAAGGATCCCAACAAAGGAAAAGGCAAGGGTAAAGATCAGAAGAATCATGATGAGGCTGGGAAAGGCAATCAGAAAAAGGATCAGCAAAACGGACAGGGCGATCAGAAAAAAGGAGAAAGTCAGGGAAAGCCGGATCAGCCAAAAAAAGAGGAAAATAAAATCCCAGAAGAAGCAGAAAAAATGATTTTGCGAGAGATAGAAAACCGCGAGAGAGAAACTGCAAGAAGAATTTTAAATAAAAGAGCCAATTCGATGCCCCAAAGCAACGAAAAAGATTGGTAAATGATAAGAAAAAATTTATACATATTATTCCTGCTGGCATCGGTTTATTCGTTTGCTCAGGTTAATCTTTATTCTGAGGTTAACACGAAAGAGGCGCGTGTCAATAATCCATTTGTTTTTACTGTTGTTTTAGAAATTTTTGGAGAAGATCTTATTCAGGAGACGCCTATAAAGCTTCCGGACTTTTCAAAATTTGATTATGCTGTTTCTTCAGAACAGAGCACTTTCATAGATCCCATTAAGAAAATACGAATCAACCAGATTGTCTGTCAGATTTCTCTGGATCCGAAACAGCCAGGTAATCTGCGTGTCGGATCTGCGCTGGTACGTGTAAACGGAAAGGTTTATAAAACCGAGCCTATCGACGTGTTGGTAAAAGAAGCCGAGAAAAAACCGCTTGCAAGCCAGAATCCATCGAAAAACATGTATCTGAATATGCAGGTCTCTGACAAAGAAGTTTACAAAAATGAACCCGTCATAGGAATTATTAAAGCATATTCCAAAAATATTTCCGGTTTTCGCCACTTGGAGCCTGCTAAGTTTGAGCCAACAAAAAATTTTGTCATTCGGTCCATTGCAAATTTTGACGAATCTATCGAAGAGACTGACAATGATTTTTCTTCCCAGATCGTAGCTATGTTTGTCATTATCCCAAAAGTGACAGGTTATGTGGAAGTTCCGCCTGCTGAGATTCCTTTTAAAAATCATAAAAATACGCTGGTTTCCAACAAAGTTAAAATCAATGTGAAGAAATTGCCGGAAGGCGCTCCTGCAAATTTCAATAATGCCGTTGGAAAATATGATGTAAAAGTAGAATTGATTGATAAGAATAAAGAAAATTTCGAAATCAATAAAGCGTTTAATATCAGCGTGAAAGTCAGCGGAAGTGGAAATCTTTCACCGTCGATTTTACCCAAAATTCTGCCTTCTGCAGATTACGAAACCTTTGAGCCCAAGATTATTAATAATTCGTTGGCGACTAAAGACGGACTGGAAGGAGATATCGAAGCGCAGTATGTGATTATTCCAAAGAAAAGAGGTGATCTGAAAATTGCGATTGAGGATTTTTCTTACTTTGACCCGAAAGAAGAGAAATATATGGAGATTGCATCAAGATATCTATTACTGAATACCGTCAATGCTCAGGATATTGCCAACGCAAAATCCACGCTTCAGAAAGTTAATGAATATACAAACAATGTTCTTGATAGAGTCGACTCGCCTGTTATGAATACCAAAAAGCTCAAAATTGAAGAGCATAAAACGGTGAACTGGTACGGAATTATCGGTAATCTGCTGATCGTGATCTTTGGTTCAGTTTTTTTTGGTTTTATATTTAAAAGATATAAAGAAAAAAAGAAAAAAGAGGCTGAGAAAAAAAATCTGCCGATTGCACCGATTGTCAATATCGAGGAAACCGAGGCGTTGCTTAGAAATAAAAAGAAATTCGATACCGAATCTTACTTTATTTATCTCCAAAAAATTCTGGAAGAGAATGATTCCGCAAAATTTTTCCAGGCTTTTGAAGAACTTAAAAGTGATGCAGATCGCTATTGTAGAGATCATTACTCCAAATCATTTGCAGACTATCTCCAATCCGATTTTGGAAATACTTACACTGAAAAATATGATCAGTTAATTACTATGATCACTGTTGAAAGGTATTCGCCTTTTTCATCAAAAGAAAAACAAATAGAACTCTTTGATGAAATAAAAGAAGTCTATAAATGTCTTTAAGAAATTTTCAAAAATATTTCTTATTTTTGCGAAATCTTTAAAATTAAATTATGGAGTTTTTAGGAGAATTTTCGATCAAAGAAACAATGACCGCTTTTATGGTTTTGTTTGCGGTAATTGATATTTTAGGTTCTGTCCCGATTATTGTTTCATTGCGACAGAAATTCGGAAAAATAGAATCTGAAAAAGCCGCTATTGTTGCAGGATTATTGATGATTTCTTTTCTTTTTATTGGAAATAATATCCTGAAATTTATTGGTGTTGATGTCAATTCTTTTGCTATTGCCGGGGCATTTGTAATTTTTATAATTGCAATCGAAATGATACTCGGGATAGAAATTCATAAAACCAATCAGCCGCAGGCAGCATCAATTGTTCCGATTGCTTTTCCGCTCATAGCAGGTGCCGGAACGCTTACAACCACTTTATCTTTAAGAGCAGAATATCATGATATCAATATCATATTTGGAATTGTGCTCAATACAATTCTGGTATATATTGTACTCAAACTTGCGCCATGGATCGAAAGAAAAATGGGCGAGGGATCACTACAGGTATTGCAAAAAGTTTTTGGAATTGTTCTTTTGGCTATCTCTATTAAATTATTTACTGCTAACTTTGCACAACTGTTTCAGAATTATATTCACTTTTAACAATCTTGACAAATGAAAACATTTTATAAGATATTCCTTATTCTTTTTGTCCTCTTTATTGGATTCAATTTTTATGCTATCGATTGGAGAGCAGGGTTTTTTGATGAAGAGAACACCAAGTTCATATTCTCTTTATCATCAGGGATTTTAGGAATTATCGTAGTTTATATCCTCCATACATGGAGTAAATTGGCAGAGAAAAAATAAAATTTAAGATTTACATTTCTATAATTGGAAATATTATAAGAAAGAGCCTGGTATTAAAGGCTCTTTTTTTTGTTTAAATTGACTTGATTTATAAAAATGCCTCTGAAAATATTACTTTCAGAGGCATTGAACCTTAAGGGTTTTATGTAATTGTATTCAGATTATAAAGACGCTGAATGAACCAGCATATCTGCTAATTTGTTTGAATAACCCCATTCGTTATCATACCAAGATACCAATTTTACGAAAGTTGGATTTAGCATGATTCCTGCTTCCTTGTCGAAGATAGAAGTTCTTGCATCGCTCACGAAATCCTGAGAAACAACAGCATCTTCTGTGTAACCAAGAATTCCTTTCAGTTCACCTTCAGATGCAGCTTTGATAGCGGCACAGATTTCTTCGTAAGAAGTTGGCTTGTCTAATTTTACAGTTAAATCCACTACGGAAACATCAGCAGTTGGAACTCTGAAAGACATACCTGTTAATTTCCCGTTCAGAGAAGGTATTACTTTTCCTACTGCTTTTGCAGCACCTGTAGAGGAAGGGATGATATTGTTAAGTGCAGATCTGCCACCTCTCCAGTCTTTTGCAGATGGTCCGTCTACAGTTTTCTGAGTTGCAGTAGTAGCATGTACAGTTGTCATCAGACCTTCAGCAATTCCGAAGTTATCATGGATTACTTTTGCCAATGGTGCAAGACAGTTTGTCGTACAAGATGCGTTTGAGAAGATTTTGATATCATCTGTAAGTTCTTTGTGGTTAACACCCATCACGAACATTGGCGTATCATCTTTTGAAGGTGCAGAAAGAATTACTTTCTTAGCGCCAGCGTTGATGTGAGCCTGAGCCGAATCTTTTGAAAGGAATAATCCTGTAGATTCTACGATATATTCTGCACCAACTTCATTCCATTTCAGGTTGTTAGGATCTTTCTCAGCTGTTACACGGATTGTTTTTCCGTTAACTACAAGATTATTTCCTTGTACTGATACTTCTCCTTTGAACGCTCCGTGAACCGAATCGTATTTTAGCATATAAGCCATATATTCAGCATCGATAAGGTCATTGATACCTACAACTTCGATGTTGCTTCTTTCGGCCATAGCTCTGAAAACTAAACGTCCGATTCTCCCGAATCCGTTGATTCCTACTTTAATTGTTGACATATTAAAAAAAATTAAGGTTTTGTTATTTATTTGTTTTAAGTTGAATTACATCGCAAGGATCTCAGCAATCTGAAGCAAATTCTTGTCGATTTCGTTATGTTTTTTAATGGCGTCTTCTATGGCCGTGTATGTTATTTTATTAGCCTGCATTCCTACCATTACTTTATTTCGTCCTTCCATCAGACCCACAACAGCACCATAACCAAGGTTGCTGGCAAGAACTCTGTCTGCACAACTTGGAGAACCGCCTCTTTGTATATGTCCAAGAATGGTTACTCTGATATCATAATTTGGAAATTCTTCTTTTGTTGCTTTTGCAAGATCATAGATGTTGCCAAGTTCTTCACCTTCAGCGACAACTACAACACTTGACGACTTGCCGACTTTCTCAGCCGTTCTGAATGTATTAAAGAGATCTTCCATGCTGTCTTTTCTCTCCGGAATGAGGATGTCAAGAGCACCCGTAGCAATCCCACTGTTGAGAGCGATGAATCCGGCATCACGTCCCATCACTTCCACAAAAAAAACTCT
This sequence comes from Epilithonimonas mollis, assembly GCF_900142325.1. GTDB lineage: Bacteria > Bacteroidota > Bacteroidia > Flavobacteriales > Weeksellaceae > Epilithonimonas > Epilithonimonas mollis. The sequence goes on along the minus strand of NZ_FRAM01000003.1, from coordinate 125,067 downwards.
GTTGTGCGAAGTGGCAGTATCACGGATCTTGTCAATCGCATCCATTGCTGTATTTAGTGCCGTGTCGTATCCTATTGTATTATCTGTTCCAAAAATATCATTGTCGATAGTTCCAGGGACACCGATTACCTTGATCCCAAATTCTTCGTTGAAAACCTTGGCTCCTGTAAAACTTCCGTCTCCACCAATACAAACCAAAGCATCAATTCCCAATTTCTGACATTGTTCAAAAGCTTTTTTTCGACCTTCGTAAGTCATGAATTCTTTGGAACGGGCAGATTTAAGAATTGTTCCGCCCTGATTAATTATATTTTTCACGGAACGCGGCCCCATTTTGGTAACATCACCTGCGATAAGACCATTGTAACCTTCTCGGATTCCGTAGCAGTTTATTTTGAAATGATTCGCTGTTCGTACAACTGCTCTAAGTGCGGCATTCATTCCCGGGGCATCACCTCCGGAAGTCAGAACCGCAATAGATTTAATGTTGTTTTCTGACATATTTTTAATTTTTTTCTAAGCAAATTTACGAATTTTGAACCACATTTTAAGCTTCATTTCAGGATTGTTAGATAATTTATATCATAGGTTAATTGAAATGAATCTGGTCAAAATATGACAAATGTTTGAATTAATTTTTTTTCGGGCTTTGGAAGTTTTATTATATTTACGGTCATAGAATTCAGGATTTTACACTAATATAAATACATTTAATAATTATGAAAGTTACCGTAGTAGGAGCTGGTGCAGTAGGAGCAAGCTGTGCAGAATATATCGCAATGAAAGACTTCGCTTCTGAGGTTGTTTTGGTAGATATCAAGGAAGGATTTGCAGAAGGAAAGGCAATGGATCTGATGCAGACCGCTTCCCTGAATGGTTTTGATACAAAAATCACCGGAACAACAGGAGATTATTCAAAAACGGCAGGTTCCAAAGTGGCAGTTATCACTTCCGGAATTCCTAGAAAACCGGGAATGACGAGAGAAGAATTGATCGGAATCAATGCCGGAATTGTAAAAGAAGTAACTGAAAACTTAGTTAAGCATTCTCCGGATGTCATTATTATTGTGGTTTCTAACCCGATGGATACAATGGCTTACCTGGTTCACAAAACATCTGGTCTTCCAAAAGAAAGAATCATAGGGATGGGTGGTGCCCTGGATTCTGCAAGATTCAAATACAGATTGGCGGAAGCTTTGGAAAGTCCAATCTCAGATGTGGACGGAATGGTAATCGCAGCACATTCAGATACTGGAATGTTACCTTTGTTCAGCAAAGCTACAAGAAACGGAGTTCCTGTTTCTGAATTTTTGACTGATGAGCAAAAAGCTTCCGTGATCGAGGAAACTAAAGTCGGAGGAGCAACATTGACCAAATTATTGGGGACTTCTGCCTGGTATGCACCAGGTGCGGCTGTTTCTGTAATGGTTCAATCGATTCTTTGCGATCAAAAGAAAATGATCCCTTGTTCTCTAATGTTAGACGGTGAATACGGACAAAGCGATATTTGTTTGGGAGTTCCGGCCATCATCGGGAAAAATGGTGTTGAGAAAATCGTGAACATCACTTTGACAGAAGAAGAGCAAGCAAAATTCGCTGAAGCAGCAAAGGCTGTGAGAGATGTGAATGGTGATTTGAAGGTTTAATATTTCAATCTTGTGATAAATGAAACCGTCTTGATTATGAGACGGTTTTTTTTGTATTTATTTATCAGAAATTTTCCTGCGTCAACTCCGCATTCACCATTGCACCCGCAAAATTTCCTGTGTAAACAGCATTCGCAACCGAGCGCATTGGGCTGGAATTGTCGCCACAAACGTACAACCCGGAAACATTCGTTTTTTGGAAAAGGTCAGTTTTAATGTGACCCATTTCCGTCATTTCACAACCTAAAGATTTTGGAATATCCGAGTGTTGATGAAAAGGAAATGCGCCGTAAACAGCTTCAAATTTCAGTTCGTGATTATCCGATAAAATCAAACTTTCAATATTTCCGTTTTGATGCTGGATTTCATCAATTTCTGTTTCGATGATATTGATGTTGTTTTGCATCAATTTTCGAGTTTGCTCCTCAGTAAAATCAGATTTTCCTCGGGTTAGAATAGTTAAGTTATCTGTTAAATTATTGACCAAAGAAGCAATATGAAATCCACGTTCGCCATTTGCAATAATTCCGGTTTTTTTAGTTTTAAATTCATAGCCGTGACAATATGGACAATGGATTAGAGAGATTCCCCAACATTCCCAAAAACCTTTGATATTCGGAACTTCATCCACAATTCCCGTTGCAAAAATGAGTTTTTTAGCCTTGAAGATTTCGCCTCGTTTGGTCGTGATTTCGAATCCATTTTCCGTCTTTTTTCCTTCTATTGCCAATCCATTATAAAATTCAACTGTGTCATATTTTTTGACTTGCTCTTTTGCTAAGGTCGAAATTTCTTTAGGCGTTTTCCCATCCTGGGTCAGGAAATTATGAGAATGTGGTGTTTGGATATTACAAGGTTTTTCGTTGTCAATGATTAAAACTTTTCTGAGTGACCTGCCCAAAGCCATTCCTGCAGAAAGTCCGGCGTAACTTCCTCCAACGATTATGACATCGAATGTATTTTCCTGTTTCATATTTTTGAATTTTTAAGATAAATATCTTCGGAATGAAAAATTAAATACTTATTCCTTGCCAAAGTTAGGATTAATTTTTATTATTGCAACTAAATCGCATTAATTAAAATGAAAAGAAGAAGTACGCCTACCAAAGATGCTGTTTTGAGTGTTTTAGCAGATTCCAAAAAAGCAATGAGCCAGGATTCTATTATGAAAAAGATTGCCATAAATATAGATAGAGCTACGGTTTACCGTGTTCTCAATCGTTTTTGCGAGGACGGAATTCTACACAGGATTGTTGCGGAAGACGGAAAACAATACTTTGCTGTTTGTATCAAATGCGAAGAAAAAAAATTGGCAGACCATCATTTTCATTTCAGATGTACGCAATGTGAAACGATAGAATGTCTGCCGGTTGCTGTTCAGTTTTCTTTAGAAAGCGGTTATTGTGTGGAAAGTGAGAACTGTGTTCTGACGGGTATTTGTAAAGAGTGTACTTAAAATCAGATTCTCAAAATTCCCCGAAAACCTCTTGCTGCATAGTAAGATTCTGCGCCGTTGTGATAAAGGAAAACTGTATTGTAACGCTTGTCACAGAAAATCGCACCGCCTAATTTTCGGATTTCGTCAGGTGTTTTTACCCAGCTCGACGTTTTTAAATCAAAATTTCCAAGTGTTTGTAAATATCGATATTGTTCTTCACTCAAAATTTCAATTCCAATTTCAGTAGCCAAATCAATCGCACTATTCACAGGTTTGTGCTCTTTTCTGGAGTCAAGAGCTTTTCTGTCATAGCAAATACTTCGTCTGCCTTTTGGACTTTCTGCGGAACAATCGATAAAAAGATATTCGTTTGTTTTATTATCATAACCAACAACATCTGGCTCGCCTTCAGTTCTTTCCATTTCATTAAGCGACCATAATTTCTCAGGACATGACTCCAGTTTTTCCTGAACATTATTCCATTTTATATTTTCATGCCGATTAGGATAAGATTCGAAACGGTTTTTCAGAACACTGATCAATGTCTCTTGCTGATCCGCAGACAGCTGAGATTTGTAATTTTTCATAATTGTATGATTTAATTATACTTTTCAAATTGTTTGTCTCAAATTTAACTAAAATCCGATTTGATAAAAATTTATTGATTCTGATGTAACATAATGTAATTACAATTGTCTTATATATTATAAACAATAACAATGAAGTCAGCATTATGCTTTTTAGGATTATTATCCTTTACATTCAGTTTTGCCCAAAACCAGGACACTTTAAAATCCAAAGAAATAGAAGCAGTAACTGTTATTGCTAAAAAACCTACTGTCCAAAGTAAAGCGGACAGAACGGTTTTTAATGTCGAAAACAGCTCTATTCTCGCCGGAAACACAACTTGGGACATCGTTCGGATGACGCCGCTCGTTAGCATTGATAACAATGATAATGTAAAAGCAGAAGGAGAATCGGTAACGGTTTATATCAACGACAGAAAATCGGTTTTTACAGGTAAAGAACTGAAGGAATATCTGAAAACGATTCCTGCAGACAACCTGATGAAAATAGAAGTCATTACAAGTCCTTCTTCCCGTTATGAAGCAACAGGTGCAGTGATCAATATCGTTCTGAAAAAGCGGGACGATGAAGGTCTGAAAGGAAGTGTTTCATTAACCAATACCCAGAATACTAAGAATAATCAATATGGAAGTCTGAATCTGAATTATCATAAAAAGAACTTCACTCAGACGTTTGGAGGAAGTTATGGTGACAATATTTTCATAACAAAAAACTCTTCAATAGTTACCACATATGAAGATAAAAAAGTCAAAAATATCAATGCGGAAAGTATATTCAAAAATAAAAATCCTTCGGTATCATCAACTTCGGAGTTCGAGCTCAATGATAAAAATAATGTAGGGCTTGTCCTGGAATATTATCAGGGCAAAAGAAACTCTACTTCCAATTCCGGCGGTACAACCTATGTAGATGATGTTTTGCAGGATACTTTTGTTCAGAATATGATGAGGTCTTCGGTTGCAAAAACACTTGGTAGCAATCTCTTCTATAAATATTATGACAAGGAGAAAAATAAAATTCTGGATATCAACTTAGGAGTCAATTATGATTCTGATAATGGAAATACCATTTTCAATGAAACAGCTTTGATACCTAATTTTTATAGGATAGATTCTTACACTCAGACCAGGAATTATTACGTAAAAGTTGATTATACAACACCTTTAGGAAAAAATGGCGGAAGTCTGGAAGTTGGTGGCAAAGTTGATTTTAATAATAATGTTATTCCAAACAATTATTTTGATTTTCTGAATAATGCTAATAATGCAACCAGTGATTTCCGATATACAGACAACATCAACTCACTTTATTTCACTTACAGCAAAACCTTTTTTGAAAAGCTTGAGACAAGAGTAGGTTTGCGATATGAACATATTGATTACAAAATCACGGAAAATGCTAATGAAAGAAAAGATTCTTACGGAACTTTTATGCCCAATCTTTTGCTGAAGTATGCTTTTTCACCAGATTATGATTTGAGTCTGACCTACAATCACAGTCTTTGGAGACCTTGGTATTCGGAATTCAACCCGTTTGTTTTGCCTGGAAATAATGGGATGTACTATCGTGGAAATATGGACTTGCTTCCTAATCCAAGCGACAGAATCGTAATGAAATTCGGTTTATTCAAAAAGTATTTTTTATCAGCCAGATATATGTTTACAGACCAGGATTACTGGAACAAGTTCGTAGAGGAAGACGGAAAAACAATTTCTGTGTCGGATAATTTCAAGGGAAAAGTTGAAAAGTTTTATCTTTTTGCCAACACCAATCAGAATCTATTCAAAAATAAACTGAATGTCAACTTAGGAATCGGTTGGTATTATATAGATAACAGCGATTTCAACAGGAAAAATGGGTTGAATCAGACAAACAACTATATCAGTTATATCGGTGGTTCTACCAATCTGTCTTACACCAATTTGTTTAATAAGAATATTAATATCAGTGGTTGGTTCAGTGTTGATAATCAGAATTACGGAAACTCTGTCGCGAATAAATACAATTTCTTTCATAACATCTCTGTAACCAAGATTTTCCCAGTTTCTCAAATCGAAACAAGCTTACAGTTGATGAACATCTTCAAAAGACCAAGTGTAGACAATACAACTTACAGCTCGACAGGGATGATTCGAAATTATAACAAATGGGATTGGTACGGATTCTCGCTCACATTTGTGAAACGTTTCGGGAACCAAAAAGTAAAAGAAAATACAAAAACCGATGTCGAGAAAAACTCTGGCGGAAGTAAATAAATTTTCAATGATAAATTAAAGAGAACGAGCATTGGCTCGTTCTTTTTGTTTTGTGTAGTTGAGGTCTGAAAACTTTAATAATAATTTCACATCCTAAAACTTTTGAAAGCCGTAAATTTGGCTTAAATAAAAAGTAGATCAATGTTCAGGAAAATTCAGATTTTCGTTTTAGCAGTTGCTACATTTGGAAATGTAAACGCACAGAAAACAAAGTTAAATTCAGGAGAAAGACCAAAATTAGTTGTAGGATTGGTGGTTGACCAAATGCGCTGGGATTATCTTTACCGTTTTGAGAAAAAATTCGGGAAAGGCGGTTTTCAGAGACTTTTGGGAGAAGGTTATTCTCTTAACAATGTTCATATTCCTTATATTCCGACCGTTACTGCGATTGGGCATACTTCCATTTACACAGGTTCGGTTCCTTCCATTCATGGGATCGCCGGGAACGACTGGACGGATAAAGAAACCGGAAAAAATGTTTATTGCACAACAGACGATAGTGTAAATCCGGTTGGAACCGATAATAAAAGAAACGGAAGTCATTCTCCCAAAAACCTTTGGTCAACAACTGTTACGGACCAATTGAGAATCGCAAGTAATTTCAGATCGAAGGTCGTTGGAGTTTCTTTGAAAGACCGTGCTTCTATTTTGCCTGTAGGTCACAATCCAACGGGCGCATTCTGGTTTGATGATTCTGCCGGGAATTTCATCACAAGTTCTTATTATATGAATGAGTTGCCGAAATGGGTAAAAGATTTCAACGACCAGAAAGTTCCTGAAAAACTCTTGGCCAGCGGTTGGGAAACAGCTTTGCCGATTGCAGACTACACAGAAAGTACGGCCGATAATGTAGAATGGGAAAAACCTGTTGGGAGCGCAAAAGAGCCAGTTTTTCCATACAAAAATTTATTATCTGATTATTCAAAGCAAAAAGGCGTTATCAGAACGACGCCTTTCGGAAATACTTTGACTCTGAAATTTGCAGAAGCGGCTTTGGATAATTATGCCTTAGGAAAAGGAACTGAAACCGATTTCCTGGCGATCAACCTGGCTTCGACGGATTATGTTGGACATTCTTACGGACCAAATTCAATCGAGGTTGAGGATACATATATCAGATTAGACAGAGATTTGGCTGCGTTTTTCAAAATGTTGGATGAGAAAGTAGGAAAGAATAATTATTTGGTTTTCTTGTCTGCTGACCACGGTGGAGCGAATGCTGAAGGATTTTTAAAAGCCAACAAGATCTTAGGCGGTTTCTTTGATGAAGGAATGGAAAAAAATCTGGGTACTGAATTGGAGCAAAAATATGCTAATTCTAAGCTGATTCTCGGAATCGATAATTATCAGATCTACCTGAACCAAACTTTGATCAAAGAAAAAAAACTGGATGAGGAAGCTATCAAAACAACAATCATCGATAATCTGAACAAAGACCCAAGAGTTTTGTACGCTGTAGATTTGAAAAAGATTGGTTCATCCGCTATTCCGGAGCCAATAAAATCAAGAGCTATCAATGGGTACAACTGGCAGAGAAGTGGTGATATTCAAATCATTTCTCACGATGGGATGTTGCCAACTTATGCTAAAAAAGGAACGACTCACAGTGTTTGGAATTCCTACGACTCTCACATTCCATTGATTTTTATGGGTTGGGGAATCAAGCATGGCGAGAGCAACGGCGATTATTCTATGACAGATATTGCACCAACAATCTCAGCATTACTTCACATCGAGTTTCCAAGCGGTGCCATCGGAAAACCAATTACAGAAGTGATTGGGAGATGAGAAGAAGGAAGTAAGAAGTGAATTCTTTCTTTAATTTTAAAAATAACATAAAAACTCAATATTGTCATTCTGAAAGAAACTCAGCAAACGGATTCTTTCGGAGTGACATTTTTTTTGGACATTTGCAGTTGATTATGAATTTAACCGAAAAAGATATATTCGATTTGCTGAATGAAAAAGCAGAACTCTACAATTCTCCGGATTTTATTACCGATGACCCGATTCAGATTCCGCATCGTTTTTCTTTGAAACAGGATATCGAGATTTCTGGATTTTTATCCGCAAGTATCGCTTGGGGAAATAGAAAATCGATCATCAATGATGCGAACAAAATGATGGAATTGATGGGAAATTCGCCGTTTGATTTCGTAATGAATTTTACTGATTCTGATTTGGATAGAATTCCCCAAAAAGCGATTCACAGAACTTTCAACCACGAAGATTTTGTTTTCTTTCTCAAGAATTTCAGACGAATTTATACACAGTTTGAAAGTCTGGAAGATGTGTTTCTAATCAATGAAAATGAAAGCAATTTCTCTCATTCTATCGAGCGTTTCAGAAATCATTTTATTTCGGAAGTCCATCGTGGACAAAAACACGTGAGTTCGCCTTACAAAAATTCTGCTTCCAAGAGATTGATTATGTTTCTGCGCTGGATGGTTCGGAAAGATAAAAAAGGCGTTGATTTCGGTATTTGGGAAAAGATTGACCCGAAGTATCTTTCTGTCCCACTGGATGTTCACACTGCGAATATTTCAAGAAAACTAGGAATTCTTACCAGAAAACAAAACGATTGGAAAGCGGTGGAAGAACTGGACTTCATTCTCAGGAAATATAATGCTGTTGACCCGGCGGTTTACGATTTTGCTTTGTTTGGATTGGGTGTTTCCAAGGAATTCGAGTGATATTTTTTACCACAAAAGTCAAAAAGTTTTCACGAAGAACATAATTGATTTTATTATTGAATATGAATTTATTCTTCTGCAAAAATATTGTGTCTTTTGTGTCTTAAAAAAAGTTTCTTGATGTACATCAATGCGGTGTGAAGATTTAAGGTCTTATTTTTGCTGCAAGAAAAATCAATATTAATTTAAAATATTATCTATGAAAAAATTAACGGTATTGGCATTGGCAGGCGCTACTTTGATGTTTACGGCTTGTAATGACAAAAAAGAAAAAGTGAAAGATGCACAGGAAGTTGCAGCAAAAACAGGTGAAGCATACAACGTAGATTTGGCAACATCCAACGTAAACTGGAAAGCTTTTCACAAAGGCGGTTTTGCGCCACGTTGGGGAACTCTTAACCTGAAGTCTGGTGAAATCACTGTTGAAAATGATGCGGTAACTTCTGGAGATTTCGTAATCGATATGACTTCTTTGAAAGTTGACCCTGCATCTGTAACCGAAGCTGACAAAAAACCGGCTGATCTGGAAGCACACCTTAAGAATGAAGATTTCTTCAACGTTACTAAAAACCCAACTTCAGATTTCAAAATCACTTCTGTAGCTGATTTAGCTGGAGATTTGCCGAAAGATGCGGTTGCAGGCGCTAACAAAACGGTGAGCGGAAACTTGACATTATTAGGAAAAACGCTTAATGTTTCTTTCCCTGCGAAAGTAACTGTTGCTGAAGGTAAAGCTAGTGTTGAAGCTAAATTTACTGTAAACAGAGCAGATTGGGGAATCAAATTCGGGACTGATGAAACTGACCCTGCTGAATGGATGATCAGTAAAGATATTGAAATTGGTATCAATGTGAATGCTTCAAAATAAGTAAATTGTAAAAATGAAAAGAAAGACTGCTTCGAAAGAAGTGGTTTTTTTTTTGTAATTGAAAACACTTCGACTCCGCTCAGTGTGACATTTCTTAAATTGTCAGGCTAAGTGGAGTCGAAGCATTTGAAAATAAAAGAACCGACTCTTTAGAAGCCGGTTCAGTAGATAAAAACATCTCATTTTTTAGTTAGACAACAACAAAAAAGGACAGCCGACAATGCTATCCCTTAAATTTTTATATCAAATTTAATTTGAGTAATTCCGATTGGATCAAAAGCAAATTTTGTGTTCATTTCCTAAATCTCTATTGTAAATTTAAAAAGAAAAACAATACAAAATGTAAACTGAATGTTAAAATTTCATACTTATCCACATTTTTTTGTGGATAACTCATAGCAAAGTTCTTTTTTGTGAGAATATAAAATAATTTAATACTTTTGTTCCATTACAATCTCTTTATAAAATATCACATCTTATCAGGCTTATTTCTATAAAAGTCTGAGATATGAGGAATCAAATCTATTGATTTCTAAAATTTTTATTTTCTAATACAATTTAAAGAGAATTATAATGAAACTACATAAAATTGCCATCATTGGCGGAACAGGAAAGGCAGGAAGCTTTCTTGTAAGAAAACTTATTGAAAAAGGTTACCAAATCAAATTACTCTTAAGAAATCCAGAGAATTTTCCAGATCAAAATCCTTTAATCGAAATTGTAAAAGGTGATGCAAGGGATTATGATTCAGTTAATGAATTAATAAAAACTTGCGATACTGTAATTAGTACAATTGGCCAGCCTAAGGGAGAAAAATCAATATTTTCTGAATCAACGAAAAATGTTATACTATTTCTGAATTCTAACGAAATCAAAAGATATATCGTGATAACAGGTCTGAATGTCAACACACCATTCGACAACAAGAATGAAAAAGTTAAAATGGCAACCGAATGGATGTATCAGAATTATCCTGAAACAACTTTGGATAAACAAAAGGAATATGAACTTCTGACAGAAAGTAATTTGGATTGGACTTTGGTAAGATTACCTTTGATAATTCAGACTGATGAAAGTTTTGCAACTCAAACTAATTTACATGATTGCATTGGTGAAAATATTAGTGCAAATGATTTGTCGGAATTTTTGATTTCTCAGATTGATGATAAAACTTATTTTAAGAAAAGTCCATTTTTGTATAACTTATAAAAGAAAGAGAGTCATTTGACTCTCTTTTTATTTTAGTTTCTCCGCAATATACTTCGCAGTAAAAGATTTTTTCTCTTTAATCAAATCTTCCGGTGTCCCTGTGAAAACTATCTCGCCACCGTATTTTCCTGCATTGGGGCCAACATCTATAATATGGTCTGCACACTTGATTATATCCGGCTGATGTTCAATCACCACCACCGAATGTCCTAATTCTATCAATGCCTGAAGCGATTTCAATAATTTTTTGATATCGTGGAAATGCAAACCAGTTGAAGGCTCGTCAAATACAAATAAAGTTTTTTCCGTCGTCACACCTTTTACAAGGAAAGACGCCAACTTTACTCTCTGCGCTTCTCCACCGGAAAGAGTAGAAGAGGACTGACCGAGTTGAAGATAACCCAAACCAACATCCTGAAGTGGTTTTAGTTTGGTAGCGATTTTTTCTTCATGGTTTTCTTTGAAAAATTCTAACGCTTCATCAACCGTCATATGAAGAATATCGGAAATGTTCTTCTCGTCGTATTTTATTTCGAGGATTTCTTTCTTGAAGCGTGTTCCGTGGCAAACTTCACATTCCAGCTCGATGTCTGCCATAAACTGCATCGAAACAGTAATCACACCGTCGCCTTTACATTCGTCGCATCGTCCGCCATCTACGTTGAAAGAGAAATGTTTCGGTTTCAAACCTTGAACTTTCGCAGATTTTTGTTTAGCAAAAAGGTCACGGATATCATCATAAGCTTTCAGATAAGTCACAGGATTGGAACGGGATGATTTTCCAATCGGGTTTTGGTCAATCAATTCGATATTCTGAATCAGTTTTTTTGGAAATTCTACCGAATCATAATCCGTTTTTTTTCCACCCATTCCGAGTTGAATCTGAATCGCATTTGTCATCACTTCTTTCATCAGTGTTGATTTTCCACTTCCGGAAACGCCGGTGACAACAGTGAGACATTCCAATGGAATATTGACATCAACATTCTTCAGATTATTTTGACGAGCACCTTTTATTTCAATAAATTCTTTTGTCTTTCTTCGTTTTACAGGAATTTCGATTTCCAAATCGCCATTCAGATATTTCGCTGTCAAAGTATCGGATTTCATCATTTCCTTATAATCGCCACTGAAAACCAAATCACCACCAAGATAACCCGCTTCCGGACCAATATCGATAATATAATCTGCTTCTCGCATTACGTCTTCATCATGTTCAACAACAATCACGGTATTTCCCAGGTCTCGCAATTGTTTCAAAACACCAATCAGATTTTCTGTATCCCTTGAATGCAGACCAATACTTGGCTCATCCAAAATATAAATGGAACCAACCAATGAGCTTCCTAAGCTGGTTGCCAGATTAATTCTCTGGCTTTCTCCGCCGGAAAGAGTGTTCGATGTTCTGTTTAGTGTCAGATAACCCAGACCAACTTTCGTCAAAAATTCTAGTCTTGTTTCGATTTCGTAAGTCAGTCGTTTGGCTATTTCTCTGTCGTGGTCGTTGAGTTTTAAAGTTTTGATTAATGGAAGCAGTTCATCCAAAGGCAATTCGATCAAAGACTGAATATTATGTCCGTCTATTTTTACCCAGCTTGTTTCTTCTCGCAATCTCAGGCCTTCGCATTCGTGGCAAATGGTTTTTCCACGGTAACGGGAAAGCATCACCCTGTATTGGATTTTGTATAGATTTTCCTCCAGCATTTTGAAAAAATTATCAATGCTCGGGAAATTTCTGGTTTTGTCGCCTTTCCAAAGATATTGTTTCTGCTCTTTGGTCAGTTGATGATAAGGCTTATGAATAGGGAAGTCTTTAGCTTTTTTTATGAAATCCTTTTTCCATTCGCTCATGCTTTCGCCTTTCCATGAAGCGACTGCATCCTCGTGAAGCGACAGGTTTTTGTTCGGAATCACCAGATCTTCATCAATCCCAATCACTTTTCCGTAACCTTCGCAAGTCGGGCAAGCACCATAAGGATTGTTGAAGCTGAAATAATGAACATTCGGTTCGTTGAAAACGATGCCGTCTAATTCAAATTTATTGGAAAACTCACGGGTTTTCCCTGTTTCTGTATTTTTAAGTGAACAATAGCCGTGACCTTCATAAAAAGCCATTTGGATAGAATCTGCTAAACGTTGCAGGAAATTCTCATCTTCCTCATAACTGAATCTGTCGATCACGAGATTAATCGTCATATCCTTTTCGGGCGTGAATCCGAAAGATTCCAAATCCTCGATTCCGGCAAGATTTCCGTTCACTTCCAATCTGGTGAAACCTGAAACTTTAAGGGTTTTAAGTAATTCAGCAAATATTTCTTTCTCGAAGGTCAAAGGTGTTAACAATAAAAAAGTGGAATCTTTTTTGGAAGCCTTGATGAAATCTATCACATCCGTCACGCTGTCTTTCTTCACTTCCTCGCCCGATATCGGCGAATAAGTTCTTCCAACTCTGGCGAACAGTAATTTCATATAATCGTAAATCTCCGTAGAAGTCCCGACCGTAGAACGCGGATTGGAAGAAATTACTTTTTGCTGAATTGCAATCGATGGAGCCAAACCTTTGATATCATCAATTTTTGGTTTTTCCAATTTACCCAAAAACTGACGTGCATAGGAACTCAGACTTTCCACATAACGCCTTTGTCCTTCGGCATAAATGGTGTCGAAAGCCAGTGATGATTTTCCACTTCCCGATACACCTGTGATCACAATCAGCTTGTTCTTCGGAATCAGAACGTCGATGTGTTTCAGGTTGTTGAGGTGTGCGTTTTTAACGAAAATATATTTTTTGATATCGATTTCAGAAGCTGTAGCCATAGTAAAAATAAGACCTACAAATTTACGAAAATATAAATGATTTTAATGCTAAAAATTATTGCCAAAGACATAAGGCTTTGGCAATATAGATTAGATGTGAGTATGGGTTATTCGATCCATACTTCCAATTGTCCGGCTGGTATCCTGGTCTTAGGCAGCTTTACAAATTTTGTGGTCAGAATAATTTCCGGGAAATTCCTTTTTATTCTGACAGACAGATTTTCTGCAAGGATTTTATCTTCAAGATTGAAGAACCTTATCTGATTATTCGCCTTGCCTTCTTCCAGATCATATTCATCTATTACTTTATATCCGTCACCGCTTATTTTATTGATGAAGTCTTCTTGTTTAAGAGAGGCCAAAGTCTTTTCGCTTCCTACTTGTATATAGACTACGGACTTAGTATTTTCATCAGTTTTCAGAATAGTCTTTGTTTCTACAGCATTGATCTGGGTTTTGGAAATTTCGATAATTTTATTCAGTTTTGCCGAATCTTTTTTAGGAATCAGCATTGTTAATTGTGAATTTTCTTTTTTCTTTAATTCAAATTTTGCCTGCTCATCTTTCAGGTTCTGAATTTTTTTATCCAGTACGTTATTCATATAATTACCATATAACAGGAGTCCAATAAATCCTAAAGCAAGGAAAATAAATCCAAAAAACGATAATTGTTCTCTTCTTGTTTTTACAAAAGTTGTTTCCATACCATCAGTTTATTTCAGGTTTTCCGGCATTGTCAGAATAATATCTTCCTATATTTTCATCAACCTTATCCATAAATTTGAATAATTGAGAAATAGAATAAGTCAAAATGCCGCCCGTTCCGAAAAATGCGGACATCAGTGATAGTGTCTGTCCCAGATTTGTCTTATCATTCCAAATTTGATAAACGACGAAAAAAAGCAATACTATAAAAACCAAGATGCTGATAATTAGATATGTAAATCTTTCTGGTCTATAGTAATTAGCATATTTTTTCATTAGTTCAAGTCTGTCCTCCATCTTTTTAATTTTTATATTTTTTGTAAGCGGCTGCCAGTTTTGTATCGTATTTATTTTTATAATACAATGGTCCGTTATATTTTCTTGCAAAATCAGTCCATCTTTTATCGCGAAGTTCATCATCCAGAAAAGTGTTTTTGATGTATTGTACAAATGCGCTAAGATGCTCAGCTTCTGAGCTGTACATTGCTGTGACAAATTGCTGAAGGCTATTATAACCAGCTAATGTAAAATTGAAACCCATAATCTGGAACTTTCCCCACGATGCGGACATTAAAGCCGCATTCCTGTCTAATGCCACAGCTGTCTGCAATCTTTTGTGCTGTTGAGAAACTGTTCCATAGCCACCTGATGTCGGATTGGAGATATTCGGATGGGACTTATCAAATATTCCTTTTGTAAGTTTCGAAAAAATATGTCTTTCGAAAAGAATGACCGGCTCATCTGTTGGCAGGAAACCGTCTGATCTGGATTCTACTTCTGCAACAGCTTTGATAGCAGCCACTTCGCAGTTAAGTGCTTTTGCTGCATTTTTGAAGTCTTGTTCCTGTAATTTTGCTTTCATAATCTAATTTTTTATTTGTTAGCCTATTTTTTACCGCTTCGGCTTTCGGTTATCATTAAGTTTCTGAAACCAAATCTCTATCAAAAAATAATGTTATGCAATTACCCGTTTTCGTGATTTTTGTTTCGATGGTTTTGCATAGAAAAATTATCTTTGCGCCCGATTATCTGAAGGGAATTACTATAAGATCGAATGATTGCCTGGTCTTTCAAAATAATAAATCTACTTATGAAAAAAATAATTCTTGCAATTTCTGTATTGGCTGTTCAGCAGAATTTATGGTCGCAGAATCAGGAAAAGGGAATCGATGAGGTTCAACTACAAGGCCGGTTTTTATCAACTCCTTATAATAATGTGAATGAAAACGTGACGGTCATCACCAAGCAAGAGATCGAAAATAGTCCGGCGACAAGCATCGATGAGTTATTGCAGTTCCATTCCGGATTGGATATCAGAAGACGAGGTTCCAACGGTGTCCAGAGTGATATTTCGATTCGGGGAAGTTCGTTTGAACAGGTTTTGATTTTGATTAACGGTATCAGGATGAACGATTCGCAGACGGGTCATAATACATTCAATATTCCGTTTGATATTTCGGCGGTCGAGCGGATCGAAATTATGAAAGGTTCATCAGCAAAACTCTATGGACAGAATGTTTTTGCAGGTGTTGTCAATATTGTGACAAAATCTTCTTCGGATGAAAAAGTGACCGTGAAAGCGCATGGTGGCGATTTTAAGGCCTATGATTTGTCGGCATCAGGAACATTCGGTTCGGAAAAATTTTCCAATCTTTTAACGGTGAGCAATGGTGCATCGGACGGTTATCGTTTCAATACGGATTATCAAATCAGGAATGTTTTTTATCAAAACAAATTAAGGCTGAATGAAGGAAATTTTAGCTTGCAAGCCGGTTTCTCTGAGAAGAAATTTGGGGCAAATGGTTTTTACGCATCGCCATCTTACACCAATCAATACGAGGAAACCCAGGCTTCTGTGGTTAGCTTACAATATCAGCAGAAGTTCCGGAAACTTTCGGTTAATTCCAGTCTTTATTGGAGGAGAGGTCAGGATATGTACTTGCTGAAGCGTGAAAATCCTTTGTTTTACAGGAATATGCACATCGGTAATAACGCTGGCGGAACCATCAATTTATCTTATGAATCTTCACTCGGAATCACCAATTTTGGTGTGGACTACAGAAGGGAATTTTTAACCAGCAGTAATCTTGGAAAGAGAAAAAGAGACATAACACAATTGTTTTTTGACCATCAGTTTAAATTATTTAATCAAAAACTGGAAGTGAATCCCGGCGCAAGCTGGGCAAGTTATTCGGGAGATAATTTCTTTTATCCGGGAATGGATGTTGGTTATGTCTTTAATTCAGATCATAAAATTTTCGGAACGATTTCTAAAGGTTTCCGGATTCCCACTTTCACTGATTTATATTATGTAAGCCCGACTGAGCGGGGAAATCCTAATCTGATTCCTGAGAATTCTGTTTCTTCAGAGCTGGGTTATCGCTTCCAAAATAAGAAAATATTGGCGAAAGTCAGCGGTTTCATAAGAAATACCAAAAGCGGAATCGATTGGCAAAAAGATACACCAAATAGTCCTTGGATAGCCGAAAATGTAGCGAAAATTCATTTGAAAGGTTTTGAGACAGAATTTAAACACCAACTTTTTACATTTCTGAATTATCGTATCAATTATACTTATCTCGATAATCTGGATGTTGATAAAGCATTTTCGAGATATAGTTTACAGAATCTGAGGCATCAATTAGTAGGTCAGATCGATTTGAAGTTTCTGAATTTTTTCAGCAATCAGTTGATTTACCGATATACGGAACGTGTGAATCTCGGCAGTTACAATACGCTGGATGAACAATTGAATTTCCGATACAAAGACCTCAATTTCTACGTGTTAATCAACAATCTGACGAATGCGAAATATGTGGAAACTAATCTGGTTCCAATGCCTGGACGATGGTTCCACGTTGGATTTACGTATCAGATTAAGATGAATTAGTTTAACCCAAAAGCAAATATTCTTTTTATTCATAAGTTGTTATAAGGCACAAGAAAATTAAATTTTTTTATAAATATATTCCTTGCGCATTTGTGATAAACTCTCATTTTCTTAAAATTTAAAATAACCTAAATTTGCAAAAAATTATACAATGGCAGCTTACTTAGAATTCAATTTCAAAATAAAACCTCTACAACCCTGGAACGAAATATTAATGGCAGAGCTTATAGAAATCGGCTTTGACAGCTTCACGGAAGAATATGACGGCATTCTTGGTTATGTCCAAAAAGATCTTTTTAACGAAGAAGAATTGCAAAATATTTACCTTCTGCAAAACAAGGAAGTGGAGATTTCTTACACCTACAAAGAGATGCCGAATATCAACTGGAATGAGGAATGGGAAAAGAATTTTTCGCCTATCAATGTTGAAGATAAAGTCCTGATCCGGGCAGAATTCCACGAACCGAATCCGGAAATGAACGAGATTGTAATTCAACCGAAAATGTCTTTCGGGACAGGTCATCATCCGACGACACATCTGATGATTCAGCAAATGCTGGAGATGGAGCTGGAGAACAAAAAAGTACTGGATATGGGTTGTGGAACTTCGGTTTTAGCAATCTTTGCCAAACAAAAAGGAGCGGGAAGAACCGTGGCTATTGATATTGATGAATGGTCTGTAGAAAATTCCAAAGAAAATGCACAACGTAACAATGTAGAATTGGATATTGAACTGGGAACTGCGGATAATTTAGGCAAGGAAAAATTTGAAATTATCTTAGCTAACATCAACAGGAATATCCTGATTTCCGACATCCCGACTTATGTTTCCGTTTTGGAGGATGGCGGAAAACTATTACTTTCCGGACTTTGTTTCTTTGATGTGGATGATATTCTGGAGGTTTGTACCGAACAAAATCTGAAGCTCGATAAAAAAATCCAGAGAGAGGAGTGGGTTTCTTTGTTGTTGACCAAGTAAAAATATGGTTTAATCGCAGAAATAAAAATTCCCCGGAGATTATCCGGGGAATTTTTTTAATTATAAAATTATTCAATTTCCAGAAGTGCATCCCGCAAAAACTGAATACTTTTCATATTGATTTTTGATTGGGTTTTCGCATAATCCCATTGAGATAATATATCTTCTACCAGTTCATCTTCACATTCGAACCTGTTTTCATCATCAAACATTACCGTTCTTGCAAAATGAATGAGCTCATCCTTGCTGAGTTCCTCGGCAATATATTTGTCACAGATTTTTATTAATTCTGTTCGGGTTATAAGCATTTATTGTGATTTTTTTATCATTGATGGTTTTTATCTGTCATACATTTTATCATATAACTTGATAAAGTAGGCTTTGATAGCCTTTCTTTTCAGTTTCAGCGTCGGGGTCAGAAGTCCGTTATCTTCGGTCCAGATCTCCGGTGTCAGTTCGATCTTTTTGACCTGTTCCCAATTTCCTAAATGTTCATTGATTTTTGCAATTTCCTTTTCTATCTCGGATTTTAAATCTTTAGAACCTGCGATTTCTTCCGGAGTATTTCCAATGTTGATATTATTTTTCAAAGCCCAGTTTTTTGCGAATTCAAAATCCGGCTGAACCAAAGCCGTCGGCATTTTTTCACCATCGCCGACTACCATAATCTGTTCGATGAACTGGGAGGCTTTGGCCAGATTTTCAATTACCTGAGGCGCAACATATTTTCCCCCCGAAGTTTTAAACATTTCTTTTTTCCTGTCCGTGATAAAAAGAAAATTATCCTCATCCAGAATTCCTATATCACCTGTTTTGAAATAACCATCCTCTGTAAAAGCTTCTTTTGTCTGCATTTCATCCTTGTAATAACCTAGTGTAACAGTCGGTCCTTTTACAGTGATTTCTCCATCTTCACGGACTTTCAAATCTATGTTTTTGATTGGTCTTCCGACAGAACCGATTTTGGTATGCTCAAAACTGTTGACAGCAATCACAGGTGAGGTCTCCGTCAATCCATAACCTTCCAGGATGGGGATTCCGGCAGCATGAAACATTGTGTTCAACCGTTTGGAAAGCGCAGCAGAACCGGAAACCAGAGTGATAATGTCGCCACCAAGGCCATCTCTCCATTTACTGAAGACTAATTTATCAGCGATAATGTGCGATAAAGATTTTGATTTTCCCGGTTTGTAATTTTCTGCAATTTTCAGAGACCAGAGAAAAATCCTGGATTTGATTCCGCCAGCCTCAGTTCCTCTTTTGTAGATGGCGTCATAAACTTTTTCCACCATTCTCGGAACCACGGTCATATACTGCGGTTTTACTTCCTTCAGGTTTTCGCTCAGCTTTTCATTGCTTTCGGCGAAATATATGGAAATACCATTTGTCATGAAAAGGTATAAGACCATTCTTTCATATACATGGCAAAGCGGAAGAAAGCTCAGTCCACGGTTTTTAGAATCTTTATGAGGAACTCTGTCTTCGCAGCCCAGAACATCTGAAACGATATTTTTATGCGTCAGCATCACGCCTTTTGGTCTGCCGGTTGTGCCGGATGTATAAATAATCGAGGCGAGATCATCTTCTGAAACAGAATTTTTAATAAAATCAACTTCCTGCTGGATAGCAGTGTCTTTTCCCAGATCTAATAATTCTTTCCAGTTTTTCACATTATCGACTTTGTCGAATGTGAAAATATCCTGCAGATCCGGTAATTGTCTTTTTATGGAATTGATTTTCTCATACAGCTTATCATCAGAAACAACACAGATTTTAGAATCAGAATTTTCCAGATTGTAAATACAGTCTTCACTTGAGATAGAAGGATAAATCGGAACTGTGACAACACCGATCTGTAAAGCAGCCTGATCAAAAAAACACCATTCCACTCTGTTGGTGGAAGTAATTAATGCTATTTTATCGCCTTTTTTGAGTCCGTAATTCAGTAAAGCTCTCGAGAGCTGGTTGGTAATTTTGATATAATCTTCTGTGGATATTTTCTCCCATTTTCCGTTTCTTTTATCACAGACAAAATCATCTTTTTCGAAATGCGCTTTCGAATAATAAGGAATATCGAAAATCCTTTTTACTTCCATTGATTGTTATATTTTTAAGCTTACGTTTGGCGCAAATATAAATAAATCTAAAGTTCCCGGATGTTAACATTTGCATAAAAAAAGCTATCCATTGGATAGCTTATACTTATTCTCGGTACATTCTGTCATACAAATCCTGAAATTCTGCTTTGATTGCTTTTCTTTTCAGTTTCAGTGTAGGGGTGAGAAGACCATCATCGATGGTCCATATTTTTGGAGTCAGTTCAATCTTTTTAATCTGTTCCCATTTTCCGAGTCCCGCATTGATCTTTTCTATTTCTTTTTCGATTCTGGATTTTACAGCAGGATTGTCAGCAATCGCTTTCGGCGAATCAGAAATTTTGACATGATGAAGTTCTGCCCAGTTCTTTACAAAAGTAAAATCAGGCTGTATCAACGCACAAGGCATTTTTTCACCATCACCAACCACCATGATCTGTTCAATGAATTTGGACGCTTTTGCCAGATTTTCGATGACTTGTGGTGCTACGAATTTTCCTCCGGACGTTTTGAACATTTCCTTCTTTCTGTCTGTGATGAAAAGGAAATTGTCTTCATCAATCATTCCTATGTCACCCGTACGGAAATAGCCGTCATCCGTAAAAGCTTCTTTTGTTTTTTCTTCATCTTTATAATAAGCTTCGAAAACAGAAGGACCTTTTACAACGATTTCGCCGTCGGATTCGATTCTTACTTTTACATTTTCAAGCGGAATTCCGACTGATCCGGCTTTCACCTTTCCAAATGCGTTGACAGAAATTACTGGTGATGTCTCTGTCAGGCCATAACCTTCAAGAATCGGGATTCCGGCAGCGTGAAACATGATATTCAGCCGTTTTGATAATGCAGCAGAACCTGAAACCAGGGTAATCAGATTACCGCCCAAACCTTCTCTCCATTTTTTGAAAACCAGTTTATCAGCAATGGTGTGCATCAAGGATTTTGGTTTTCCCAGTTCGTATTTTTCTGCAATTCCTAATGACCAAAGGAAAATCTTGGATTTTAAACCTCCCGCAGCAGTACCTTTGTTATAGATAGAATCATAAACTTTTTCTACGAGTCTCGGAACTACCGTCATGTAATGTGGATGAACCTCCTTCACATTATCTCCAATTTTCTCAATACTCTCTGCGAAATAAATAGAAATTCCGTTACTGACATACAGATAAAAGATCATTCGCTCAAAAACGTGGCAAATCGGAAGAAAGCTCAATGCTTTAATGTCCTTATAATCAATACTTTTATCCTTCGGTATTCTTGGTGTACTTGCAGTTACATTAGCCACAAGATTGTTGTGAGTCAGCTGAACACCTTTTGGTTTTCCTGTAGTTCCCGAAGTATATATAATTGTTGCCAGATCTTCCGGATTAATGGCTTTTGCCAGATCATCAACTTCGATTTGTGTAGATTCATTTTCACCAAGGTCAAGAATTTCGTTCCAGTTGGGTGCTCCATCAATTTCATCAAATGTAAACACGCCGACTAATGAAGGAATATTCGGTTTTGCATTGGTTAATTTTTTATACAGATCGGCATCTGAAACAAAACAATATTTGATTTCAGAATTATTAAAAATATAAATGTAATCTTCCTCGGAAATAGTCGGGTAAACAGGGACTGTCACAACGCCAATCTGAGAAATTCCCAGATCCATTATTGCCCATTCTGTTCTGTTATTGGAAGTAATCAATCCGATTTTATCGCCAGGCTTGATTCCTAACTTTAGGAGACCTCTGGAAATTTTATTGCCCTGATTAATGAACTCAAGGGTAGAAGTTTTTATCCAGGTTCCGTTTTTTTTGGTAACAAGACAGTCTTCTTTCGGAAACTTTTCCTGCGCAAGAGCAGCGAAGTCGAATATTCTTTTAACGTTCATAAAATATCTTTATTAATATATTATTAAAATTAAGTTTGTGTTATCGTAAATATAATTTTTTTTTCCAATATAACAAAATATGGCATTTTACTTTGATTTTTTGTTAAAAAGTTTATATTTACGGACGAAAAATATAACAAAAGAACCTTATGGATTTCAATCTTACAGAAGAGCAACAAATGATTCAACAAGCCGCAAGAGATTTTGCAAACGCAGAACTTTTGGAAGGTGTTATAGAGAGAGATAACGAACAAAAATTTCCTTACGATGCTGTCAAAAAAATGGGCGGAATGGGATTTTTAGGGATGATGGTAGATCCTAAATATGGTGGAGCCGGTCTGGATAGCATTTCGTATGTTTTGGCAATGGAAGAGATTGCAAAAATTGATGCGTCTGCAGCTGTTGTGATGTCGGTCAATAATTCTTTGGTCTGCGCAGGTCTGGAAAAATTCTGTAATGAGGAACAAAAAATGAAATATCTGAAACCGCTTGCGAGTGGCGATGTGATTGGTGCATTCGCATTGTCCGAGCCGGAAGCTGGTTCTGACGCTACTTCTCAATCAACAACTGCGGAAGACAAAGGCGATTATTATTTGCTGAATGGAACCAAAAACTGGATTACAAACGGTGGAAACGCCACTTATTATATAGTGATTGCCCAGACTCACCCTGAGAAAAAACATAAAGGAATCAATGCTTTTATTGTTGAAAAAGGATGGGAAGGTTTCGTTGTTGGGAAGAAAGAAGATAAACTGGGAATTCGCGGGAGTGATACACATTCTTTGATGTTTACGGATGTGAAGGTTCCTAAAGAAAACAGAATCGGAGAAGACGGTTTCGGTTTCGCATTCGCGATGGCAGTTCTGAATGGCGGTAGAATCGGGATTGCTTCTCAGGCTTTAGGAATTGCTTCCGGAGCTTATGAATTGTCTCTGAAATATGCCAAAGAAAGAAAATCTTTCGGAACAGAAATTATCAATCATCAGGCAATTGCATTCAAGCTCGCGGATATGCATACAAGCATTATGGCTGCGAGAATGTTGATTTACAAAGCGGCGGCTGAAAAAGATGAAGGAAAAGACATCTCAGAAAGCGGCGCAATGGCAAAATTGTATGCATCTCAGGTTGCAATGGATACAACAGTCGAGGCAGTTCAGATCCACGGCGGTTACGGTTATGTGAAAGAATACCATGTGGAAAGAATGATGAGGGATGCAAAAATCACTCAGATTTACGAAGGAACTTCTGAAATTCAGAAAATTGTAATTTCCAGAGCGATATCCAAGAAATAAATTATTTTACCAGATAAATTTTAAACCTTCCAGTTTTGGAAGGTTTTTTTGTGGATTTGAAATATAGTTTCTTCAAAATTCATCGAATTGCTAAATTTGCTTTTAAAATCAATTGTCATTTATCGCTCATGATTTATAATCAGATGTCGGAATTAAAGAAAATCAGGGAAAAACAAAATCTGACCCAGGAAGAGTTAGCGGAGAAATCCGGGCTTTCCGTCAGAACCATTCAACGCATTGAAGCCGGAACAGAGCCGAAAGGTTATACCCTGAAAACACTGGCTTCAACGCTTCAGATTACGGAAAACGATTTGCTGATATCAGATCATCCGATAGAAGAATCCATGATGGAAGTTCATATTCTTGAAGAACCGGCCCGGTTAAAAGAAAATAATCCAACTGAAAACTTCACCCTAATCAAGATAATCAACCTTTCTTCGCTGCCCTTATGTTGGTTTCCGGTTGCTAACTTTCTGCCGCCTTTGTTGATAATGCTGATTTCTAAACAGAAAAATGAAATCATCAGGCAAATCATTTCGCTTCAGATTATCTTAGCCATTATTGCTCCGGTTATCTTTATGCTGGTTGTTATTCTAAAGCTCGGAAAAGAATCTGTCATGGTAACAATTATTACATTAATCCTGGCTAATATTTACATTGTTCTCAGAAACGCTTATGAACTGGATAAGAAACATAATCTTTTTTATAAGCTGAACTTCAGTGTTTTATAGTACTGTCAGGAACTTGTCGGGTTATTGTCGGGCTGTTTTTTTGAATCGGAATCATTTAATTCTGAATCTTTGTCAAAAATAAAATTATGACAAAACAATACAGCGTTTTCTTACTTATTCTATTCTTTTCAGTAGGGATTGTTCAGGCTCAGATTGATAAGAATTCAGCTTTATTTCTTGAACTCAAAAAGCAGGACAGCATTTTTTTTGACCGTGGATTCAACCGTTGTGATATGGCTTACTTGGAAAAATCTGTGGATGATAACCTGAAATTCTATCACGATAACGGCGGTTTCCAGGACAGGAAATTGTTCCTGGAGAGAACAAAACAAAACATCTGCGGAAATCCAAACCAAAAACCGATCCGAAAAGTCATCGAAAGCAGCCTGGAAGTTTTTCCGTTGTATAATAACGGCGAATTGTACGGCGCCATCCAGTCCGGCGAACATCAGTTTTATATTCGGGAAAAAGGAAAAGAAGATGCTTTGGGAGGTCAGGCAAAATTCACAACAGTGTGGACTAAGAAAGATGGAAACTGGTTCATGAGCGATGTTCTTAGTTATGACCACGGCGCACCAAAGTTAAACGGTGCGGACAATATCGAGCAATTACTGAAAGATAATCACATTCCGACGCTGGGATTAGGCGTGATCGAGAACGGGAAGTTAACACAGATAAAAGTCTTCGGGACATTGGATGGCAAAGCTTCCGCGGCATATAACAGCCTTTTCAATGTTGCATCTTTGACAAAACCTGTTACGGCGATGACGGTTTTACGTTTGGCAAGCCTCGGAAAATGGAATCTGGATGAACCGCTTTATCACTATTGGACGGATCCTGATATTGCAAATGATCCCGGAATCAAAAAGCTAACAGCAAGATTGGTATTAAGCCATCAGACTGGCTTCCCGAATTGGCGATGGATGAATAAAGACGGTAAGCTGAATTTCGAATTTGATCCCGGAACAAAGTATCAGTACTCCGGAGAAGGTTTTGAATACCTGCGAAAAGCTCTCGAGAAAAAATTCCGTAAAAGCCTGGAACAATTGGCCAGCGAATATGTTTTTCAGCCGTTGGATATGAAGGATACAAGCTACATCTGGAACGGAAAGAAAGATGAGGGAAGAGTGGTTATTGGCTATGACAGCTATGGGAAACCTTATGACATTGTAAAAAATAAAACAGCGAATGCCGCAGATGACCTCATAACGACTGTCGAAGATTACGGAAAGTTTTTGGTCGCTGTGATGAATAATGAGCTGTTGTCAGATTCAGTTTTTGAAGCCATGAAAACCAGACAAGTCAAGACAAAAGCGAATAAGTATTTCGGTCTCGGATTCGAAATTTACGATTTGGGCAATGATGCCATTGCCTTGTCTCATAGCGGTGCCGACAAAGGTGTGAACACTATTGTTTTTCTTTTGCCAAAGACCAGGCAAGGCCTTATCATTTTCACCAATGCAGACGATGGCTACAAGATCTATGAACCATTGATGAACCAATATTTTGGAAACAACGGTAAAAAGATCGTGGAAATCGAAACCAGATAAAATGCTCTAGGCTGGTCTCTTAACGTCATAAAAAAACTCCCGGTTTCGGGAGTTTTATTTTTATGCCTGTTCTTTGGGAAGCTTAAACTTCTTGGAATAGATCATGATCAGGAATCCTGCAATCATGAAAGGGATACTCAGAACCTGCCCCGTGTTCAGCCCGCCAACCGTGATGAACTCGCCGCCCTGCGGTTCCTTCAGGAACTCAACAAAGAAGCGGATCGCCCACAGGATGATAAAAAACAACCCGAACAGCCATCCCTGCTGGTATTTCTTATCCGTTTTTCTGTAAAGGAACCATAGCAAAACAAACAGACAAAAGTATCCTACCGCTTCGAACAACTGGCTTGGATACCGTGGAATGGTCACGCCATATTCCGAGCTTTGCTGAGGAAAAAGTATCGCAAATGGCGAAGCCGGATCAACCGGTTTTCCTATGATCTCCGAGTTGAAGAAATTTCCCATCCGTACAAATGCACCGCCCAGAGCCACCACAATCCCAATCCTGTCATACACCCAGAACGGATTCTTTTTGATAATTCTGAAGCTGTAATATAAGGTAGTGAAGATCAAAGCTATGGTTGCACCATGGCTCGCAAGGCCTGCAAATCCGGTAAAATGCAGCCCGCCTCTCGTGCTGATGGGTAAGAAAACACTCAGGAAGTCTTCCTTGAACAATTCCGGCTGATAAAAAATAACATGCCCTAATCTTGCTCCCAGGATCGTCCCGATAAGCGTCCACGTGAACAGCGGCTCCAGGTATTTCTCCTCCACATGGTCGATTTTGAAGATCCTTGCCATGATCACATAGCCGAGACCGAATGCAAAGATGAACATCAGGCTGTAAAAATGCAGCGTTACCGGGCCCAGAGGAATTCCTTTCATCGGATCCCAGATGTTGAATTCTGTCTCTAGTTCCACATGGTCTGCAGCTTTCAGCACTTTGTCAGACTTCAGCAGATACTTGAAGTTCTCTATGTTTTTTTGTTCGAATACAGGTTCTACAGGTTTCAAATCCTTGTCCAGGAACTGGAACTTATTCGCCTTGAAAGATTCTAGAATGTTTTGAATGCTGGCAAGACCTTCGGCAGATTCCGCTTTGATATTGTCCTCATTCAGGATGATCAGTTCATTCGGGATGTTCCTGAAAGCCTGGTTTGCCAAAGAATCCGTTCTTTGCGAAGCGAAGATCTTTACAGGAAGATCTTCATTACTGTTGATTTTCAATGTGCCGTCAGATAGGTCGGTAACAGCGGCTTGCGAAGAAAAAAGCTGGAAAATGCCTGCAAAGAGTATAAGATAAAACCGAAGAAAGATATTGTTCATTGATAATTGATTTTAAGGTTGTTTCGGGGGAACGGGATCATAGCCTTCGCCGCCCCACGGATGGCAGCTTGCGATTCTTCTGACAGCCAGCCACCCTCCTTTCAGAAGACCATGGACGCGGAGTGCTTCCAGGGTGTAATGGGAACAGGTAGGCTCGTATCTGCAGTTTTTCCCAAGCCATGGGGAGATAAAGAATTGATAAAACTTTATCAATACCACAAACGGAAAAGTGAGAATCCTGTTCAGCATTTTGATTTTTACTGATACAAAAATAACAGAAAAATCATAACACAAACTAATTTTAACCAACTATAACAATTTAAATTAAACAGACAGACTTCGCCCGCCAAGCAGTTTTGTACACCCCGGCATTGGTTATCGCAGGAGGAGATAGTGCAGACATCCGTGGGGAGTTGGTCCAGAAGGGCGTGAGGAAACCATGAAAACGGGCGTGTGATGGCAGTGCAGATGCCCGGCAGGTAGTGCCCGGTAAAATCCCCGGAACTGTTCCGGTGCTTGCGTGTGTGAATGTAACATTAATCAATTCTTAATTTAATCTTACTATTCTGTTGCGGAACGGTTAAAATTTGACTTTTATCATTAAAATCAAGAATTTTGCAAAATGGATAAAAGAATAATTCCGCT
Organism: Epilithonimonas mollis; assembly: GCF_900142325.1. Classification (GTDB taxonomy): domain Bacteria; phylum Bacteroidota; class Bacteroidia; order Flavobacteriales; family Weeksellaceae; genus Epilithonimonas; species Epilithonimonas mollis. The sequence goes on along the minus strand of NZ_FRAM01000003.1, from coordinate 97,463 downwards.
GGCTTTGGGCGCATTAGGGATCGGGACTACAGAATTTGTGATCATGGGATTGCTGCCGGATGTTGCTGCATCGCTGCATATCTCTATTCCTCAGGCCGGGCATCTGATATCAGCTTATGCCCTTGGGGTAGTGGTGGGCGCACCGGTTCTGATAGCCTATGCCGCTAAATTTCCTCCGAAGAAGATCCTTGCTTTTCTGATGATGGCCTTCATCCTGTTCAATGCGCTGTCTGCACTGGTGAGTGATTATTATACGATGTTGGTCGTGAGATTCCTTTCCGGCCTGCCGCACGGCGCGTTTTTCGGTGTCGGGACTGTCGTTGCCACGCGGCTTGCAAAACCCGGCAAGCAGGCACAGAGCATTGCCATGATGTTTACCGGATTAACCCTGGCCAATCTAGCCATGGTACCTTTCGTGACCTGGCTGGGTCATCAGCTGAGCTGGCGGTATGCCTTCGGGGTAGTGGCTGTGCTGGGTGTGCTGACCCTGATAGGTCTCAAATTCCTGCTGCCTTATATGGATAGTCTGCGCACCACCACCCTGAAAGATGAGCTGGAGTTCTTCCGTTCTGCCAAAGCCTGGCATATCATTGCGATCACGGGGATCGGGTTTGGCGGTCTGTTTGCATGGTTCAGCTATATCACACCGCTGATGACGCATGTTTCCCTGTTCCGGACGGATTCTATCGCATACATAATGGTTCTTGCCGGTGCCGGGATGGTGGTTGGCAATTTCCTCGGCGGCATCATGGCGGACAGGATGCGCCCGGCATTGGCAGCAGCAATTCTTCTCGGTGCCATGATACTGGCGCTGATTCTGGTTTTCTTCTTCTCTGGGTATCAGTCGGTGTCCCTTGTTCTGACATTTGTCTGCGGTGCTTTGTCAATGGCTGTGGGAACACCTGTCAACATTATAATGCTCCGTTCTGCAAAGAATTCGGAAATGATGGCGTCGGCCTTTATGCAGGCCGCTTTCAATGTGGGCAATTCTCTGGGCGCGCTTTTCGGCGGTTTGCCCCTAGAATTGGGCTTGTCTTATAATTATCCGTCCCTGGTGGGAGCAGGCCTGGCCGGGATAGGACTGTTGCTTTGCCTCAGTTTCATCAGGAAATATAAGCCGGTTATTTAGATCTGTCTATGGTTCGGAACGTCAGGCTTATTCTTGGTCTGATGACCTTTGTTGTGGTGGGTAACCTGTGCAGCCAGAATTTTTGCGTTACATCTTTCATCATCAACAGGCTGCCGTGTTCCAGGATGAGAGATACCAGTTCTTTGGTGGTTTTATGCTTGAAGTGGAACTTCCTGGCTGCCCCGAAGCTGACAGAGCTTATCGCCCCATTATCTTTCAGGTCTTTTTCGCCGTCGCTGTGATATGCCATGCCCTCAGAACCGTTGTGATACAGATTCAGTAAACAGGAATTGAAAGTTTCGCCGCTTACGGCCTCGATTTTTTCTTTGATTTTAAGAAGTGTCCGGTTCCAAGGCAAAGCTGTTTTTGTCCTTCCGGAATAGGTGTAGCTATATTTCTCATCACCATACCAGGCCACCTTTCTTTTAGTCTCTATAACTTTTCCAAAGATGACGGCCTGATCACTTTTCCATTCGGTCTGCGTCATTAATGCTTCAAAATAATGGTCGGCTTCTTCATCGGAAAAGATTTTCCCATAGTAAGAGGTAATGCCGTCGTATGGCAGAATATTTTCAATAATGTCGGGCTGATCGTCAAAAAGGCTCATTATTTAGGTTCGTCAAAGTTATCGTAATAGGTGAAGTCTTTGGTAATTTTTCCATTCTCAATGGTGAAAACTGTACAAATCGGAAGTTCAAATCCGGACTGATCCGGTGCAGTACCTGTAGAGACAAATTCAACAATGATATGCTTGTCGCCAGAGACGTAGATATGTTTCACTTCATCTTTCAGGTTGGGAAACATCTGATTCAGCTCCGTATACTTTTTCACAAAATCAGGTCTGCTCTGCTTTACGGTTCCTGTACCAAAACTCGGGTCTTTGAATTCTGCATGCTCTGCATACAGCTCAGAAAGCTCTTTCCATTGGTGTTTGTTAAACAACTCGAAATAATGTTTCACAAGCTGTTCGTTTTCGGGATTGCCTTTTGTATCACAATTGCTGCAGCCGACAGTCAATGCTGAAAGCATCAGGAGCGCTGCGGATAATCTGAATATTTTCATAATATAATGTTATTTTAAATACTTTTTATACGTTCCTCTTCCAGATCAATCTGGTATAATTGCTGCCGGATGATTCCTTCATCGATTTTCGGATCGCGGTTCAGTTCTGTCAGGTATTGCCTTTGGCATTCGAGCACTTCGTAGAAGATCTTTTTAGATGCCGGGCTCATCCAGCTTTCATCGCTGGCATTCACTTTCTCTTCCCAGTGTTTCATTATTCTTTCGAAGCCGGGATGACTGCCGAATCCGTTATTATATTTGTGTTTCAGCTTTTCATAGACATGTTGCCGCAGTCCGTGTTTGATCTTTCGTTTTGTCTCCGTCTCGTCTTCTTCAGTATACATATCAAACAGGCGGCTTCGTTTTATGAGAGCGGGCAAAGTGAGGCCTTGTATCACCAACGTCAATAAAATGACGGTAAATGTGATGAACAGGATCAGGTTTCTATGGGGAAAAGCTGTACCATTCAGTGTGACAGGAATGGCCAAAGCAGCAGCCAGAGAAACGACTCCTCTCATACCGGTCCAACCGAGGAGCAATGGCATTAGGTATCTTCTCCGTGGCGATGAAGCATTTGGGATCACACCCGGTCGGAAGATGATTGTCGCTACCAATGCAGCATAGGCACTGACGATTCTTGCTGCAATCAGAACAGCGGTTACCAAAAGCCCATAGCCAATAGCTGTTTGAATAGGGACACCTTCGGACCGGATTCCTTCCACAATCTCTGGCAGCTCCAAACCGATGAGTAAAAACACAGTACCATTGAGGATGAATACAAAACTTTCCCACACGCTGTAAGCCTGGATTCGGCTGGCACTGTTGAGAAAGACCAGTCGTTTGGAAGACATATATAATCCACCGGCAACCACTGCTAAAACGCCCGAGCTGTGGAACAGCTCTGCAATGAGGTACATAAAATAAGGTTCTATCATGGTCAGCGCAATGTCAGAAGCAGGTTCTGTGTCCAGAATCTTATGAATCTGAACTAATATCCAGCCTAGGAGCAGTCCTATCCCTGCGCCACCGATGACCATCCACACAAAGCTGGAAGCCGCTTCCTGCCAGATGACCTGACCTGTACTGACGGCTATCAGAGCAAACCGGAATATAATCAATGAAGAGGCATCGTTCAGAAGACTTTCTCCTTCGAGGATGGCAGAGGTGGATTTCGGGATCTTCACGAATTTTGTAATGGCACCAGTACTCACTGCATCCGGAGGAGACACAATTCCGCCTAAAAGGAATCCCAAACCAATCGTGAATCCCGGAATAAAATAATTGGCAAAAAGGGCGACCGATAATGCCGTGAAAAACACAACGAGAAAAGCAAAGCTCCCGATTATCCGCCACCATTTCTTCATTTCCTTAAAAGAGATGCTCCAGGCTGCCTCAAACAACAATGGCGGAAGAAAGATAAAAAATATAAGATCAGGATCAATCCTGACCATTGGCAATCCCGGAACGAAACTGATCAATAACCCTGCGACAACCAAAAGAATAGGGTAGGCGATTCTCAGTTTGGTTCCCAAAATATTCAGCAGTACAATCGCCGCTACCATGGCAAGCAAAAAAGGTAAGAGTGTATGCATCAATTATAGCTTGTGTTTTAATTTCAAATAATTCTTAAAAATATAAAAATGTCTGAATTTTTCCTATAAGTTAAATTAGATTTAGAATCCTTTGCGCTATTATTCTTACTTTTGCAATCGATTATCAAACATCATTACCCATTAAAATGAAGCCGAGTCTAGCAAAAGGAACCAGAGATTTTACTGCGAAAGAAGTTTCCAGAAGAAAATACATCATCAATATATTACAGAACAATTTCGAACTGTTCGGATTCCAGCCTTTGGAAACCCCAAGTTTTGAAAACCTTTCTACATTGACAGGGAAATATGGCGAAGAAGGCGATAGACTGATTTTTAAAATCCTCAATTCCGGTGATTATGCTTCCAAAGCAAATGATGAAGACTGGACCAGCAGAAATTCTCAAAAACTGATTTCCCAGATTTCAGAAAAAGCCCTTCGTTACGACCTAACCGTTCCATTTGCAAGATTTGTGGCGATGAATCAGGGACAGCTGGCTTTTCCTTACAAACGTTATCAGATTCAGCCGGTCTGGAGAGCAGACAGGCCGCAGAAAGGAAGATTCAGAGAGTTTTATCAATGCGATGCAGATGTTGTGGGAAGCACAAGTCTTTGGCAGGAAGTGGAGTTGCTGCAATTGTATTTTAAATCGTTCAAAGATCTGAACCTATCCGTTTCAGTTCACATCAACAACAGGAAGATCCTTTCCGGAATCGCAGAATATGCAGGGATTGCTCACCAATTGATTGATTTTACAGTCGCTCTGGATAAATTAGATAAAATCGGTAAAGACGGCGTAACTAAAGAAATGCTGGAAAAAGGAATCTCCGGAGAAGCCATTTCCAAGCTGGATTTTCTCTTTGCTCAGGGTTCTGATGTGCTTGAAAATTTGTTGAATCTTAAGGAAAAATTTAACGGAAACGAGGCAGGACTGAAAGGTGTTGAAGAATTAGAATTCGTAATCAGAAACGCTCTCAGTCTCGGAGTTGATTCTAAAAGTTTAGTCTTTGACATTACGTTAGCCAGAGGATTGGATTATTATACCGGCGCCATTTTCGAAGTGAAAGCGAATGATGTGGCAATGGGTTCCATTGGCGGCGGCGGACGTTATGATAATCTAACAGAAGTTTTCGGCGTGAAAGACATGCCCGGAATCGGGATTTCTTTTGGTCTGGACAGGATCTATCTCGTGATGGAAGAATTAAATATCTTCCCGGAAGATTCTGAGAATAATGTCAAATATCTTTTTGCCAATTACGGAGAAAAAGAATCCATCGAAGCTCTGAAATTGATTTCGGAATTAAGAGAAAAAAATATTTCCGCAGAACTCTATCCCGAAGCTTCAAAACTGAAGAAACAATTCACCTATGCTGAGAAGAAGGGGATTGAAAACCTGGTTTTTCTTGGTGAAGAAGAGATCAAAAATCAAACGATTACTATAAAAAACCTGACCACAGGTGAGCAGCAGACTCTGAAAACAGAACAGTTTTTGGATTAATATTTCTCGGACAGATAAAGATAAGCTTTCAGATATTTATTGAAACGTTTCAGGTCTTTTTCCTGTAACGGTTCCGTGCATCTTGTAAGATCCATATTGTCTCTCAGGTCGTTCAGTTTGACAGCAATTGCCAAAGGACTTTTTTCTATTCTTGCGATAAAGGCATCATAATCCAGATGTTCCTCTTCGCGTTTTGTAAGAGATTCCACCGCTTCCAGGATATAATCGGGAAAGCCTTTTTCTTTCAGGTAGTCGAAAGAGAATTCCGGATGATCTTCCACTACGTCATGTAAAACGCCCACGATTTTTTCGTCGATAGTTTTGCCGGCATTCATTACCCGGAAAACGTGGCCTAGGTAAGGCGCATCGTATTTATCAGTTTGTTTTTTATGGGCTTTGGTAGCGATTTTTATGGCTTTGTTCAGGAGTTCGTGGGTGGACATTTATTTGGATTTGGTTTTTCTTTTTGATTATTCAAATGATTTTTATTATGATGAGTATTGCTCAGATTTTTGCCAGATATTTTATTCTACCTTCCTTTCAGCTCATCAAACAACCGTTCCAAAGAGTTGAGGTCAGAAATCAAAACTTCTCTTGCTTTTGCTCCGTTGAAACCACCGACAACACCGGCTGCTTCCAACTGATCCATAATTCTTCCCGCTCTGTTGTAACCCAGTTTCAGTTGTCTCTGCAGCATAGAAGTGGAACCTTGCTGGGTGGAAATCACAATTCTTGCAGCATCTTCAAACAAAGCATCTTTTTCATTCGGGTCGAAAGCACCAACAGTAGAACTGGCTTCTTCTCCCGAATATTCAGGAAGAAGATAAGCATCGGAATAACCTTTTTGCTCACCAATAAATTCCGCAATTCTCTCCACTTCCGGCGTATCAACAAATGCGCATTGAAGACGCGTCAGATCATTTCCATTGAAATAAAGCATATCGCCTTTTCCCACTAGTTGTTCCGCTCCGGGTGAATCCAAAATTGTCTTCGAATCCACACCGGAAATCACACGGAAAGCAACTCTCGCAGGGAAATTCGCTTTGATCATACCTGTGATCACATTTACAGAAGGTCTTTGAGTGGCAACAATTAAATGAATTCCAATCGCTCTTGCAAGCTGTGCCAACCTGGCGATCGGATGTTCTACTTCTTTTCCTGCAGTCATAATCAGATCTGCAAATTCGTCCACAACCAGAACGATATATGGCAGATATCTGTGCCCGTTTTCTGGATTCAGCTTTCTCTGGGCAAATTTTGCATTATATTCTTTGATGTTTTTACAGAATGCATTTTTCAACAATTCGTAACGGTCATCCATCTCGATACAAAGTGAATTCAGTGTGTTAATTACTTTCGCATTGTCTGTGATGATTGCATCTTCTGTGTCTGGCAGTTTTGCCAGATAATGTCTTTCTATTTTTGAATAAAGTGATAATTCCACTTTTTTCGGATCCACCATAACGAATTTTAGTTCGCTTGGATGCTTTTTATAAATCAGAGAAGTTAAAATCGCATTAATCCCAACAGATTTACCTTGTCCGGTTGCTCCAGCCATCAGTAGGTGAGGCATTTTTGCAAGGTCAGCGACGAAAACTTCATTAGAAATTGTTCGTCCAAAAACTATTGGCAAATCCATATCTGCAGATTGGAACTTTGGCGAAGCTACAACGGAACGCATTGAAACCATTGTCGGATTTTTTCTCGGAACTTCGATCCCGATGGTTCCTTTTCCCGGCATTGGTGCAATGATTCTGATTCCAAGTGCAGAAAGATTCAGTGCAATATCGTCCTGGAGTTTTTTGATCGCCGCCACACGGATTCCCGCTTCAGGTACAATTTCGTAAAGTGTCACCGTTGGTCCAATTGTCGCTTTGATTTCGGAAATACCGACGTTGAAGGTTTTCAGTAAGCCAACAATTCTGTTTTTATTTTCCTCGAGTTCATCTTTATTGATTGTGATTTCCTCGTTTCCGTAATCTTTCAGCAACTCAACGGAAGGCATCTGGAATTTTGCCAGATCCAGTTTATGATCGTACAAACCATGTCTGCTAACAAGATCATCCGATTTTTGCTGCTCACTAGAAACCGGAAAATCTTCGTCCTTTTTGATTTCTACATTGAAGGCAAAATCATCTTCAGACTTGATAACAGGGGTTTCTATCACTGGCTTTTGAGGCTGAGCCGTGGCAGAAGATAATATAATTGGTTCAGGAGCAGATTCTTTAGTTTCTTCTTTGAAAGATGTCTGATTCGGTGTTTTGATGGGTTCAAAATCCTGTGTGACTTTGATATTACTGAAGTCATTTTCGGTTTTCGGTGTTAAGGTTTCGATAACCGCAGGATTCTCAGGGATAATTTCTTCTTCCAGGTCTTCATCCGCTTCGAATTCCTCTTCGGAATTCGGCATCATGTTTTTCAATCTTCCGAATGTATTATCATTGATATCGTTCAGTTTATTTTTGATAGAACTTGGTCTCAGATTGAATTCCAGAACAAAATAAAGAACAAAACTTACCAGAAGAACCATCCAAAGTCCTACCAGTCCGATGTAAGATTTCAGATAATCCATAATCTGATAACCGTAAACGCCACCTAAAACACCTTCGCCATTGGTAACTGCACCAAAAAATATCGGAATCCAGCAAATGAAAAATAAACTGTGCGAAATGGTTTTCCAGGGTTTAAAATAATTCTTCTTAAAAATCAAAGTCCCGAATACGAAAAATAAAAATGCAACTATAAAAGCTGCTACACCAATACTTTCAAAGATGAAGAGATTTCCCAGCCAATCGCCGATCTTACCAAAAAGATTGGATGATTCTACCGTTTTGTCAGACATAGTTCCGGCCTGGCTCTGGTCGGCTTTCCAGTTCATCAGGTAAGAAATGAATGACAGCAGAAGAACCACGGATAGGACAATAAAACTAATCCCCGAGATGATTCTTGGTTTTGATATGATTTTGGTATTGGAAGCTGTGTTTTGTTCGTTCTTCATTTTAAAAAAAAAGTCAATAGATGCAAATTTAATGTTTTTTCTGTCTGATGTATACTTTGAAAGAATTTTTATTGAGCGACTTTTTAAGGTGTCAGAATGGTCTGGTAAAAATCAATTAGTTGTACCTGGAAATGATATAAAATATTTTGCAGGAATCTTTATTTAAACTGAACTTATGTAATAAATAAAATATTTACATTTGTCAAAATTCTAAAACACACCAATGCTTAAAAGTGTAATATCAGGAGTCGGACACTACGTTCCGGAAAATATAGTAACTAACGACGATCTGTCTAAATTGATGACAACCAACGATGAGTGGATTACAGAAAGAACAGGCATCAAAGAAAGAAGACACCGCAAAAATCGTATAGATTCTGAGGAAACAACCTCATTCTACGCTTTCAAAGCCTCAGAAATAGCATTTAGAAATGCTAACCTCGCTGCGGAAGATATTGATTATATTGTATTTGCGACTTTGTCTCCGGATTATTATTTTCCAGGTTCAGGCGTTCTCTTGCAGGAATTATTAGGTTGCGGGACAATTGGCGCTTTAGATGTTCGAAACCAATGTTCAGGTTTTGTTTACGCTATGAGTGTAGCAAATGCATTTATCAAATCTGGATTGTATAAAAATGTTTTGGTTGTCGGCGCAGAGATCCATTCATTCGGATTGGATTTTTCTGATGCCGGACGTGGCGTTTCCGTGATTTTCGGTGATGGTGCAGGTGCAGTAGTTTTATCGGCAAGTGATGATGAAAATACCAGCGGGATCCTTTCAGTGAATATGCATTCCGAAGGAAAATATGCGGAAGAATTAGCGGTGAAATTCCCGGGAACTAAATTGGGTTGGAGCGATAATCTTCTCAAAAATCCGGATTCATTAACTGCAGAAGATATCTATCCGGTGATGAACGGGAATTTCGTTTTCAAACACGCCGTTACTAGATTTCCGGAAACAATTCTTGAAGCTTTGGAGAAAGCAGGAAAGAAAATTGAAGATTTAGATTTGCTGATTCCGCATCAGGCGAACATCAGAATTGCACAATACGTTCAACAATTATTGAAATTACCGGACGAAAAAGTATTCGTTAATATTCAAAAATATGGAAACACAACCGCTGCTTCAATTCCGATTGCTTTGAGTGAAGCGATTCAGGAAGGCAGAATGAAACGTGGCGATTTGGTTTGTATGTCGGCTTTCGGAAGTGGCTTCACCTGGGGAAGTGTTTTGTTTGAGTATTGATTCGATTCAAAATAAAAAAGAGCTATTTGGATTTGCAAATAGCACTTTTTTTTATTGATTAATTTTCTGAACAACTTTATCAGATAAAGTTTTCAGTTCCATTATTTCGTCGATATTCAGATGCATAGCTTTTGCCAATTCCAATGGGATGCAAGTTGCCTTTTCTTTGAGTTTAGTACCTTTTTCTGTTAAGTGGATTTTTACAACTCGTTCGTCTTCCTTGCTGCGTTTTCTTTCCAGATAACCCTTAGATTCAAGTCTTTTCAGTAAAGGTGTCAGAGTCCCGTTGTCCAGTTGTAAAATTTCCCCAACCTGATTCACCGTCAAATTATCTTTTTCCCAAAGCGTCATCATGGTAATGTATTGCGGATAAGTCAGCCCAATATTTTTCAGAATCGGACGATAACACTGCATGATCTCGCGATGCAAAACATAGACGGAGAAACAAAGCTGTTTGTCTAATTTTAAAAAATCTTCCATATTGCGTGTCTTAATTTACAATTCATCAAAGATAATAATTCAATTTCCTTAATCGTTGCTCACAGTCAGCTTAACGTCGATATTTCCTCTTGTCGCATTAGAATAAGGACAAACCTGATGGGCTTTCTCAATCAGTTGCTGCGCTTGTTCCAAAGAAACGCCAGGAATGTTGGCGTGTAATTCCGCTTCCAGACCAAAACCTCCATTTTCGAGTTGTCCGATTCCAACTTTCGCTGTTACCGTTGTTTCTCCTGTTTCTATTTTACTTTGCTTGATAACCAGATTCAAAGCACTGTCAAAACAAGCCGAATATCCTGCTGCAAAAAGCATTTCCGGATTCGCATACTCGTCATTGGCGCCGCCTAAACCTTTTGGCATTCTAACTTCTAAATCCAGAATTCCGTTTTCACTTTTTACATGTCCGTTTCTTCCGCCTTTGGCTGTTGCGCCAATACTGTACAATGTTTTCATTTTGCTGATGTTTTAATTATATTATTTGATGGTGCAAATATATAGCGTAAAATTATATTTTGTACAATATAAAATAAAGTTTACATCAAAACCAATCATTGATATAAACTATAAATTTTTTTAAAATTTAAATTTAGATAAAATCATAGTAACCATTATCCTTTCCAAGAATTTTCTTGTCATTCGTATTCAACCATCTTTTGAGAACTGTTGCATAGACTTTTCGGAAATCTTCAGTGTAAATCAAATCGCCGTCTTTGAGATTGGTTAAATCAGGAAGCGGATTCAGCAATCCTTTTTTCTTGAGCCCACCGCTTATGAAAAACATCTGATTGGCTGTTCCATGGTCAGTTCCGTTGCTGGCGTTTTGGGCAACACGTCTTCCGAATTCAGAAAATGTCATAATCATAATGTCCCTGAATTTCCCATTCTCTTTCATATCATTTGTGAAAACTTCTACAGCTTCATTGATATTTTTAAACAGTTGATTTTGTTTCTGATTTTGATTGGTATGTGTGTCAAAACTTCCTACGGAAAGGTAATAAACCTGTGTGTTGATATCAGATTTGATAAGCGATGCAATGGTTTTAAAATCTTTTCCGATTTGTGTTGCCGGATAAATTTTATCTGTCGGTTTCGCTCTGCTTTCAGAAAATATATATTCAGAATTATTGATGGCGTTGCCGAGCGTGTTATAAAGATAGGAAGTCAGATCATGCTCATGATCTTGATTGCCGGTATTCAGTTTTTTGTAGAGTATTTCCTGACTGTTATCAAACAATTTTTTCGGGTCTTTGAAAGCGATGGCGTTCTTGGTTTCGCCTTTCATGGCAAGACTCAGAAGGTCATCAATTTCTATTGCCTGAGTTGGATTCTGACATTCATGACAGGCTTCATCCAGATATCGTCCGAGCCAGCCAGAATTTTTAAATTCATTACTGTCACTCGCAGTTTGCCAAATATCCATACTTCGGAAATGCGATTTGTTAGGTTCCGGATAACCCACGTTGTTCATCACTGCCAATTCTCCGTTATCATAAAGCGTTTTAAAGAATTTCAGATTGGGATTAATTCCAGCTTCATCCGTCATCAAAAGTGCATCATTTTCTTTAATTGAAATTTGATTTCTTGATTTGTAATAAATATCATTTTTAACAGGAATAATCGTATTCAGTCCATCATTTCCGCCGGATAATTGCAGAATAATCAGCGTTTTTCCATTCATTGCTATGGCTTCGGGTAAAGTCAAAGCATCTAAAAAATTAGGAAAAAGCATAGAAGCTACAGCAAGACTGCTTGTTCTTATGAAGTTTTTTCTATTGATAATCATAATGGCTTATTTTAACAAAGTTGATATTCCGGTGTTGACATAATACTTATCATCAGGTGTTTCTTACTTTTATCGGAATTGAAATCCGTGATCATTTTCTGAAGATTGTTATTCGGATTTGATAATAATAAATTGAAAAGATCTTCATTCAATATATTACTGATACCATCCCAATGTATTGTGATTGTATTTTGTTTCTTATTAACAACGACTTTTTTCTCATCTTTTCCCATATTCACATCATCATTAGATTTGGGTTCGATGTTCAGAGTTTTGTAACCGGCCATTACCGCTGGGATTCTCATTCTCAATAACAGGGTAGAACTGTCAATCCAAAGCGTTCCGCTTGGCCAGCCGGCGACATTCGGAGGTTGGAGTAATTCTTGCCCTAGCAGTTTTTCGAAGTTGTAGATTGTATCACCATTCTGCAAATCCATGGGCATAATCCGTCTGATTCCGACAATCAATTCTACAGGTGACTTGATTTTTGCTCCGATATTTTTGTCAGAAAAAAACCAATCTGAAAGAAAAATTTCATCCATCAAAGTCGTGATATCATAATTAGATTTATAGAATTTATCGCTCAGAAATTTTATTATTTTTTCATCAGGATTTTCATTAACGAGGAATTTGTAGATTTTTCCTGTGATAAAATGGGCACATTCCGGTTTTTCAAGAATAATATTGATGATGTCATTTCCGTCAAAATTTCCGGTTTTTCCTAGAAACACTTTTTCTTCAGAATCGTGTTGTTTTTTGTTATCCGTGAATTCTCCAAAAGCATTATAACTCCAGCCGGTAAAAGCCCTTGCAGATTCTTTTATATCTTTTTCCGTGTAGAGATTTCCTCTTCCCAAAGTAAAAAGTTCCATCAGTTCCCGGGCAAAATTCTCATTGGGTTTTGCTTTTTTGTTTTGTTGATTATTCAGAAAATTCAGCATTGCCGGCGATTTGGAGACTTCGAAAACCAGATCCCTGAAATTTCCCAAAGCGTTTTTCCTGAAAATCTCAATGATATCTTTATTAAATATTGACTGCTGAAGCCTTGTGGCAAAATGCCCATGCCAGAAAAGCGCCATTTTTTCCCGAAGCTGAGAAGATGTATTTATCATTTGAGAATGCCATGATTTCCGGACTGAGCTGTTATAATTTCTATTGAACTGATTATAAGGTTTTCTGTCGGTTGCTTTTGACATTTCCTGGTATTGTTGCGGAGTTACCGGTTGCATATCAGTTTTCAAAGGCTTATAATCAGAATTATTTTTAAGTTCCTGATATAATTTCTTTGGATTCAGGTTTCTGTATTTCTCAATGTCATTATGATGAATACCGAAACCCGCTCTGGAAACCAAATGTTTATTTTTAAGAAATTGATTCATAGCTAACGGATTTATTTGATTGGAGTATGTAAATAAGAATTAGTTAAATCAAAAATGATGAAAATGTCAGTTTATGAATTAATTTTAATATTTAATTGTGATTTTAAATAATTGAAAATTAGAAGGTTGTTTTGGATGAGTGTTAGATATGTAAAACAAAATATCGTTTTGGCACGGATTTTACAAAGAAGAACCATGTAAAATTTAAAATTTAAAAATATGAAAACTTTAAAGCAATTGGCATTGGGTCTTGGGATTTTGGCTGGTGGATTGGCTTCGGCTCAAAGTGCAGATATGAACAATATGTTCAAAGTAGGTTTGAATGGCGGAGTTTCTACAGGTGGTAACACATCTGCAAATCTTGGAGTAGATCTTTCTTATCAGAATCTGATTACACCTGGTTTTGGTCTTGGTATCGCAACTGGGTATAATCATTATTTTGGTAAAAACGCTACCATCAATGGTGTGAAAGTAGATAATAATGACTTCGGGGTAATTCCTGTTGCAGCATTATTCAGGGTTTATCCTAAACAGATGGGATTTTATTTTGGTGCTGATCTAGGTTACGGTTTCATCGTAGGCGATGATAAAGTTGCTAAAAATATCGATGTAGACAGACCAGACGGCGGTTTCTATATAAAGCCCGAAATTGGTTACCACAATCGCGACTGGAACTTTTTTGTACAATACAACAAAACCTTCACAGGCGACAAAGGACAGATTGCTGACCAAAAATATAATGCCGGAGCAATTGGCGTAGGTTTTGGCTACAACATTCCTCTTGGAAAATAATACAATCTTTGAATCTTATAGATCAAAATTATTTAATCAAACTATGACATACTTAATGCCTTCATTTTATAATGAGGGCATTGATTTTTTTTTAAAAGTTATCATACATCAACAACAATCTTGATTGATTCTAATTAAATTTGCATCATTAAAATTATTAAAAAAATGAAAAAAGTATTATTACTAGCTGTATTGGCAAGCGGATTAGCTTTCGGACAAACTAAAAAATTAACAAGTTCAGACGTACATTGGTGGGGTTATAAAATCGCAAAAACTGAAGCATCTTCACACGATGGAACTGTGAATGTAAAATCAGGGAACCTGGTTCTTAAGAATGGAGCAGTAGTTGGTGGCGAGTTTGTATTGGATATGACGTCTATCAACTCTACAGACCTTTCCGGAGAATACCAAGGGAAATTGAACGGGCATCTGAAAAACGGAGATTTCTTCGAAGTTGAAAAATTCCCGACTGCAACCTATGTAATTACTTCTGTTAAGAAAAATTCTAACAAAGATTATAACTTTGTGGTTAACGGAAAGCTTACTGTAAAAGGTAAAACCAACCCAGTTTCTTTCCCTGCAAAAATCACTGCTGCGAACGGTGTTGTAACATTAGAATCTGACAAATTTTCTTTCGACAGACAAAAATTCGATGTAGCTTACAAATCTACAATGCAAGATGTTTTGGTTAAAGATGATGTTGATATGAAAGTTAAAATCAGCGTGAAATAATTATCAAAATTATAGATAAATATTAGGAGCAGAATTTTTTCTGCTCTTTTTTTGTATTAAATTTGGACAAAACACAACAAAATTATAATGAAATTATATATCATTAGCGGACTTGGTGGTGACGAAAAAGTTTTGGAAAAACTAACGTTCAATCCGGACATTGAAATTGTCCACATTCCATGGCTTATTCCAGAGTTGGATGAGGACTTTCACCATTATGTTGTCAGGATGTCAGCATCTATAGATAATTCCAAAGAATTTTATCTTCTCGGATATTCGTTTGGAGGCATTATTGTTCAGGAAATTCATAAAATTAAGCCTGCAAAAAAAATTGTCATTTTGGCAAGCATCAGATGTGACCAGGAAAAGTCCAGACTTATAAAAGCGGGTGCAAAAACCAATGCTGTAAGATATGTTCCGCAAAGACTTTTTGGCAACAGCAGCACTTTTTTATACGCATTTCTGAAAAGAATTTTCGATTCCAAAAATGCAAATATTTTACAGTATTTCCGGGTAAAAGATCCTTATTATCTCAAATGGTCCATGGATAAAGTTGCCCAATGGAAATTCGAAAAACTGCCTGATGTAATTCAGATTTCGGGAGATAAAGACATCGTTTTTCCCATCAAATATTCTGAACCGGATTTTATAATAAAAAACGCAACACACCTTTTCCCGGTTACCAAAGCCAGACAGGTTTCTGAAATTTTGAAAACTATTTTTGTCTAATTTTAAATTTTCTTAAATCGAGATCCAAAAATTATCCGATCAATAATATAAAGTTGTGACGGTTTCAAAAATCAATTACATTTACAGACGATAATTATTACAATTTTAATGGAATCTATCAGCGTTTTTGACATCATAAAAATAGGAATCGGCCCATCTTCTTCCCACACAATGGGGCCTTGGAATGCTGCGCAAATGTTTCTTGATCTGGTGAAGCGAAATCATTCTTTACAAGATATCAAAGAAGTTTTCGTAGAATTCTTTGGTTCACTGGCAAAGACTGGAATCGGTCATGGAACTGATATCGCAGGAATGCTGGGCTTGAGCGGTGAAAATTTCCGAACAATTGATACCAATAAAATTGATGAAAAAATCAATAAAATCAAATCCGAACAAAAACTACACTTGGGAGGAAAGGTTTGGTTACCGTTTATCTACGGACATCATTTGATCCTAAACAAAGAAAAATCCCTGGATTTTCATCCAAACGGAATGATCTTCAAAGTTGTTTTTGAAAATGGTGAAGCATTCAGTCAGGATTACTATTCTGTCGGCGGTGGATTTGTCGCGACTAAAGAAGATAATTCTATTGATGAAAAATGTGTGCGGACGCTTTATCCATGCCATCATGGCAGTGATATTCTGAAATACTCTGAAAGACTTAATCTCAAAAAAATATCTGATCTTGTTTTTTTGAATGAAGAATCATGGAGAAGTCAGGAAGAAACGAGCCAAAAAGCTTTGGAAATTTGGGATAATATCAAAGACTGCGTTTATAAAAGCATCAACAAAAAAGGAATTCTTCCCGGCGGGCTGAATGTAACGAGACGTGCTTCAGAAATGAATGAAAAACTCCTCGGAACACAGATTTACAAAAATAAAAACGAGTGGTTTGAAATGGTTAAAAACCAGGAAAAAACCTTCAGTTCTGTCACCAAATGGGTGTCTTGTTTTGCACTTGCTGTGAATGAAGAGAATGCTTCTTTTGGCAGAATCATAACGGCACCAACCAATGGCGCAAGCGGTGTGATTCCCGCAGTTTTGATGTATGCGCAGACCTTTACAGAATTTAATTCAGAAGAAGATATCATTAGATTCTTGTTAGTTGCAGGAGAAATCGGAACTATTTTTAAAAAGAATGCAACTATCTCTGCAGCAATGGGTGGTTGTCAGGCAGAGGTTGGCGTTTCCTCGGCAATGGCAGCAGCTGGATTAACTGAGATTTCAGGAGGAACACCCGGACAAGTTCTGATGGCAGCAGAAATCGCAATGGAACATCATCTTGGGTTAACATGTGACCCGATTGGTGGATTGGTTCAAATTCCCTGCATTGAACGCAATTCTATGGGTGCAATGAAAGCCATTACAGCTGCATCACTGGCGTTGGATGGCGACCCGACAAAAGCAAAAGTGTCTTTGGACAGTGTTATCAAATCGATGTGGGAAACCGCTTTGGATATGAATTCAAAATATAAAGAAACATCGGAAGGCGGACTGGCTGTAGCTGTGAATGTTGCGGAGTGTTAATATTAAATTTAGTTAATAAAGAATCGTTAAAAAAGAAGCCTGATAATTATCAAAAATAAAATTCGTATCTTTGCAGCAAATTAGACGATCTTTAAATGAATTTATTTACGGAATCCAATTTAAGCCCTGAAGTTCTTCAGGCTATTGGCGACCTCGGCTTCGTAGAGCCGACAGAAATCCAAAAACAGACTATTCCTTTTATCTCTACAGATACTCGCGATCTTATCGCACTTGCGGCAACAGGAACAGGCAAAACAGCAGCATTTTCGCTTCCGATTTTGGATATGATAGACGACAACAGTCGTAAAATCCAATTATTGGTGCTTTGCCCTACTCGTGAACTTTGCCTTCAGATTACCAAAGACATCAAAAATTACACGAAATACCTAAAAAACATCAAAACTACAGCAGTTTATGGTGGTAGTAGTATTATGGATCAGATTCGATCTTTGAGAGACAAACCGCAGATTATTGTGGGTACTCCGGGTCGTGTGATCGATATGATCGGCAGAAAAGCCTTAGATTTTTCTGAAGTACAATGGGTAGTTCTGGATGAAGCTGATGAAATGCTTTCAATGGGTTTCAAAGATGATTTAGAAACAATCCTTAGTGAAACTCCGGACACAAAACAAACTTTCTTGTTCTCTGCAACGATGAACAAAGAAGTAGAACGTATTTCTAAAAACTATTTGACTAATCCTCACAGAATTTCTGTTGGATCTATCAATGCTGTTAAGAAAAATATCAAACACGAATTTTACGTGGTTGGTTACAGACAAAAGAAAGAAGCTTTGAAGCGATTGATCGATGCAAATCCGAATCAATATTCAATTATTTTTTGCAGAACAAGAATGGAAACTCAGGAAGTTGCAGATTTCCTGATGCAGAATGGTTATGCTGCAGATGCACTACACGGTGATCTTTCACAGGCGCAGAGAGATACGGTAATGAAAAAATTCAGACTGAAAAATATTGACATTCTAGTAGCGACAGATGTTGCGGCAAGAGGTCTGGATGTGGATTCTCTGACACATGTTATTCACTTCTCTTTACCGGATGATCCGGAAGTTTTCGTTCACAGAAGCGGAAGAACCGGACGTGCGGGTAAGGATGGAATTTCCATGGCTTTGATCAAGCCAGAGGAAAGCAGAAAGCTGAAGCATATCAAATCTGACACGAAGATTGAAATGGTAGAAAAAAATATCCCTACTGGCGATGATATCATCAAAGCTCAGGTTGGTGGAGTTTTTGAAAAACTATTTACAGAACATGAGAATTTCTTCGATTTTGATGACAGTCTAATCCCAGATTTATCGAATTTTTCTAAAGAACAGTTAGTACATCAGTTACTGCAATTCCAATTGAAAGATCTTGCGATTTTTTACAGAGATAGAAACGATATCCAGCAGCAGGAATTCAATAGAGGAGATGATAGAGGAGGTAGCCGAAGAGAAAGAGGAAGAGAGCGCGAAAGAAATGGCGAAAAGAGAGAGAGAAGAGACCGAAACGATAGAAATGAAAGAGGAGGAAAGCCAAGACGCAAGAATGAAGATATGGTAAGATTTTTCTTTAATCTTGGTAAAAAAGACCAATTGAAGAAAATGGATATGTTGGAGATCATCAACAAGGCGACTTCTAAATCCAAGAAAAGAGCAGACATCGGTGAGATAGAGATATTGGACAAGTTCAGTTTCTTTGAAATTGAGAAATCATTCAAAAACGAAGTTTTGGATGGATTAACCAGCATGAAATTTCGGGGAAAAGAAATGAGAGCAGAAGTTGCCAATTAGTATCATTTTGCTAACCGATATGTTAAAGATAAACCATAAAAACCTGTTAATCAACAGGTTTTTATGGTTATTAATATTAATGAAAAATTAATATTAAAGTTTTTAGGTCAATTTGTTTTTTATCATATTTGCACAAATTAACATTTATAAAAATGGGAATAGGTAATATTTTCAGGGCTTTCCAGCCAAAAGACAAAATCTTTTTTGATTTGTTTCTTCGTGTGGCAGAAACATTAGTAGAAATGTCCAAAACCTTCCACGACGGTTTGCTAGAATTCGACATCAATGATGAAGCACTTCTCAACCAGATGAGCGATTATGAGCATAAGATGGATGACCTGACACACGAGATTTTCGTACAGCTAGGAGAGAATTTTATAACACCTTTTGACAGGGAAGATATCAATTATCTGGCGACAGGTCTTGATGATATTGCAGATTATATCTACGCTTCGGCAAAATATATCTATCTGTACAAAGCTGGAGAGAACAATGCTTATACAGAGTTTTCTCTTTTGATATACAAATCTTGCCTTGAAATCAAAAAGGCATTGGAGAATCTGAAAGATTTTAAAAATTCTGATGAAGTAAGAGAATCTTGTATAAAAATCAATTCTTACGAAAATATTGCGGATGATGTTCTTAGTCAGGCGATTGTGAAATTATTTGAGACCAATGATGCGATATTGATCATCAAGCAAAAATCGATTTTGGACTATCTGGAAGTCGTAACAGACAAAGCAGAAGACGTTGCCAACACGATGGAAAGTATTGTTATCAAATACGCATAACACAGGTTTTATCAAACAAAATATCGAATGGATTTTCCAATTCTACTTATTATTATTATCGTATTAGCGTTAATATTTGATTATATCAATGGATTTCATGATGCTGCCAATTCCATCGCTACCATTGTTTCCACAAAGGTTCTTACACCTTTCCAGGCCGTGCTTTGGGCGGCAGTATGGAACTTTGCGGCCTTTTTCCTTGCTGCTTATGTTATTGGCGAGTTTAAAATCGGTAACACAATTGCTAAAACAGTAGATGAGAACTTCATCAATCTCGAGGTTATCTTTGCCGGTCTTATTGCAGCCATCATATGGAATTTGTTCACTTGGTGGTTCGGAATTCCGTCCTCATCATCACATACGCTGATCGGAGGCTTTATTGGTGCAGCACTGATGCATGCACTGACTACAGATTATCATTCCATTGTTCTTGCCCATCCGGACAACTCATTTTTTGAAAATATTTATCTGGCATTCAAACAGTTATTCTCTCAGAATGTGGTTAAGTACAAAGTCGTCATTCCAATTTTTCTTTTCATTTTTATGGCGCCATTTATAGGGATGTTCGTTTCAATTATTATTACTTTGATTATTGTAAACATCTGTAAAAAATCAAATCCGCACAAGGCAGAGCGTGCATTCAAAAAATTGCAGCTGGTTTCCTCTGCGTTGTTCAGTCTTGGCCACGGAACCAATGACGCACAAAAAGTTATGGGAATTATTGGTGCTGCCATGATCTATTATCATGTCAATATGATTCAGGATCCTCAATATCTCAGTATTCCGGAAGCTGGCAGATTTACATATTTTGCACAGCATTATCTATGGGTTCCTTTCGTATCCTTTTTAGCAATCGGTTTAGGAACAATGAGTGGTGGCTGGAAGATCATCAAGACTATGGGAACCAGGATTACGAAAGTAACACCGTTGGAAGGCGTGAGTGCGGAAACAGCAGGGGCGGTTACATTATTCATCACAGATCATTTGGGAATTCCTGTTTCTACCACGCATACAATCACAGGTTCCATCATTGGGGTTGGGCTTACAAAAAGAGTTTCTGCTGTCCGTTGGGGTGTTACTGTCAGTTTGCTTTGGGCATGGGTACTAACGATTCCTATCAGTGCGATTGTCGCCGGAGTTACCTATCTTTTGGTGACGCTGCTTTAATTAAAAAAATATTTGAACGTATATTTTGCGTCAGAACCTGCCTCATGGATTTTTACCTATGAGGTTTTTCTTTTTTTTGTAGGTCAATAAAACATTTGCTCCTTACAGCAGTTTATATTACTTTTTATAATACGATTTTCCAGATTTACATAAAATTAATTATTTATGTAAATTAACTTGAATTTATTGTCACATTATTAGTAGTTTATTATCAAATCGGTTTTACTGACCGTTTAAAAGTCGTATTTTTGCCATAAACAGATTATTATAAATGGAATTCCTGGATCAATATCAGAAAATTGTAGCAGAAGCAATCGAGAAACATACTTTCAAAAATAAGCCTGACGAGCTATACAGTCCGATGAACTATATCATTTCGCATGGCGGCAAAAGACTTCGTCCGATAATGGTTCTGATGGCTTGCGATCTTTTTCGGGGTGATTTGGAAAAGGCCCTCAAGCCTTCATTGGCAATAGAATTTTTTCACAATTTTACTTTGATCCATGATGATATTATGGATGAGGCGCCGCTCAGAAGAAACAAGCCGACGATCCACACGTTGCATGGCATCAATGTCGGGATTCTTTCAGGGGATGCACTTTTGATAAAAGCTTATCAGTTTTTCGAAGATCTGGAACCGGAATTGTTTAAAAAATGTATTAAAATATTTTCAGAAACCGGTGCTGTACTTTGTGAAGGTCAGCAAAACGATGTCAATTTCGAGACAAGAAAAAACGTGACCTATGATGACTATATCGATATGATCACCAGCAAAACGGGTGTCCTGAGCGCAGCTTCTTTTCAGATCGGTGCTTTGATTGCCGGTGCTTCAGAGGAAGATGCGGAGGCGATGTACAATTTCGGAAAGCATATCGGGATCGCTTTTCAGATCATGGATGATTATCTGGATGTGTTTGGAAATCAGGAACAATTTGGAAAAAAACATGCCGGCGATATTTATGAAAATAAAAAAACAATTCTATACCTCCTGGCACTTGAACATGCTGATGAAGAAGAATTATCAGAGCTTAATTATTGGTTTTCCAAAAAAACGGATAACGTCGATAAAGTTTACAGCGTGGAAAAAATATTCCGAAGAACAAAAGTGGATGACAAAGTTTTGAGATTGATTCAAAAACATAATGAAATAGGGCAGTCCTATCTTGATAAAATTAATCTTCCTGATGAAAGAAAACTGCCCTTCCGGGAACTGGCGAATTATCTGTTGAGAAGAGAAAGCTAAGAAATATGATTTTTGGACATTTCATCATAAAAAAATACCGAAAATACAAAGGACAAGGTATTGGGACCCGATTTGTCGTGGTTGGAATTCCGTTATTTCCAGTCCAGAGTTTTTATTTTCTTGAAAATAACAGGAGCATAGAAATAGATTTGCACTGGAAACATGCAGTCAAGATCTATGTCATTGTCATTTCTCTGATTTACCTTTTGGTCAAAGGCTTGACGAGGGATTATTACGACCAGAGTTTTGAAAACAGCGTACTTTATACTTTAATATTCAATGCCCTGATTTATTTTCTTTTGGATCCTTATACTAAAAGAGACAGGCAAATAAGAGAACTTTTATCTAAGGCGGTTTACATAAATGCTCTTCCAAAATTTCTTGGAAATGAAATGGCATATAATGTTCAGAAAAGTTTTATTCAAAACTATGGAGGAGGATGGAAAGATGCCATTAAAAACAATACGTACCAACAGGATGAATTACCTTTGCTGTTTGCAATTATTACCTATGAAGTTTACTTATATAAAAGTGACAAAAACCAACTTCTTTTTGAAAAGCTTTTTACTGAATATAAAAAATATGAACGGATCGAATAAATATTTAAAAAATATCAGCAAATGAAATTCCGTACAGAAGTTGAAATTAATGAAAGTATAACAAAAATAGGAATCGACGATTGTATATTCTCGATCGGTTCCTGTTTTGCGACGGAAATGCACGAGAAATTCTCCGAAGGGCAAATCCAGTCTCTGAACAATCCATTCGGTACTATTTTTAATCCATATTCTGTCTGTCAGGCAATTCGGCAGATCTATGATGCCAAAGAATATCAGGAAAATGATTTGATTCTGGCAAATGAAAGTTACATCAGTCTGGATCATCATTCCTCTTTCGATTCCAGATATCTGCATCGCTCTCTTGAAAAAATCAACAAGAATATAGAAGATGCCAACCAGTTTTTACAGAATACTGGCTTTGTAATCATCACCTTCGGAACGTCTTTTATTTATGAGTTTCTTCCTAAAAAAAAGCTGGTAGCGAATTGTCATAAGATTCCGCAGAAATTTTTTGAGAAAAGACTTTTATCTAATCAGGAACTGACGGATTCAATCCATAAAACAATTGAGATTCTTACCGATATCTGCAGGGATAATGTTCAGATTCTGTTCACAGTTTCACCGGTTCGTCATATCAAAGACGGAATGATCGAAAATCAATTAAGCAAATCAAAATTGATTACAGCCATTCACGAATCTATTTCCGGGAAAGATAATTGTAACTATTTGCCGGTTTATGAGATACTGATGGATGATCTGCGTGATTACCGTTTTTACAAAGACGATTTGATTCACCCAAATTCCCAGGCCGTTCAATATATTTGGGAAAAATTCGGGAGTGCTTATTTCTCTGATAATGCTAAGATTTTCATCAACGAAAATAACAAGATAGCAGCAGCTTTGAACCATAAACCCGGCGATGAAAAAAATCCGAAATACCAGGATTTTATTGAGAAAATCAATCTGAGAATCAAAGAACAGCAAAAAAAAGTAAAACATAAAATATTTTAAATTATAGATGATGAATTAATTTAGACTTCAATTATCATTTATAGATTATCATTTGTCACTGATATGATCGACACTCACACTCATTTATACTCAGACCAGTTCAACGAAGATCGCAGCGAAATGATTCAGCGGGCTATTGACAAAGGCGTTGAAAAATTTTTTCTTCCTGCCATTGATTCTGAAACCCATCAGAAAATGCTGCTTCTTGAAACCGAATATCCCGGAAAAATCTATGCGATGATGGGATTGCATCCATGCTCGGTTCAGCCAGAATCCTGGGAAAGAGAATTGCAACTGGTGAAGAATTATCTCGACCAGAGAGATTTTGTAGCCATTGGCGAAATAGGGATTGATCTGTATTGGGACAAATCAACTCTGGACATTCAGGTTAAGGCTTTTGAACAGCAGATTGACTGGGCTATCGAAAGAGACTTGCCAATCGTGATCCACACAAGAGAAAGCTTCGATGAAACCTTCGAAGTGCTTGAAAGAAAAAAGCATCCGAAACTTCGCGGTATTTTTCATTGTTTTTCTGGTAATCTTGAGCAGGCCAATCGGGCAATTAATCTTCAGTTCATTTTGGGAATCGGTGGAGTAGTGACGTTCAAAAATGGAAAAATTGACCAGTTTCTGAAAGAAATTCCATTGGATAAGATTGTTTTGGAAACGGATGCTCCCTATCTCTCGCCGGTTCCTTTCCGGGGAAAACGGAATGAGAGTGCTTATATAGAACTAGTTGCGGGAAAACTTGTAGATGTTTATAAAAAAGATTTTCCGGATATCAACAGGATCACAACGGAAAATGCCCTGAAACTGTTCAAAATATAACATTATTAATGAAAAATAAAATACACTCTGCCGTATTATTTACTATCTATTTCATTATTAATATGGTGTTCCTGATCAAGTATGGTGCCAGGCAAAATATTATTCCATTATCTGTATTATGTATTGGTTTTCTTATTGTTAATGTTTTAATGTCCCGTATCAGTAAAAGTGATTTATTAATCAAGAAAATCAATACAAAGAGCAATTATATTCTGGTAATTATAATTACTGTTATCTACCTAGTTTTCTGTCATTTGCTGAATGATCCTGTAAAGTTGAATATCGATCGTTGGGAAACTCTGAATTATTCCACAGAAAACTGGCTTCAGGGGAATTTTTTTTATGACAAGGTTAATCATCTGGGTAATAAATCTTCTTATCTTCCAGGGCAGTTATTATTAGCCGCGCCTTTTTATTTGCTTGGAAATGTAGGCTATCTTCAGATTGCTGTTTTTTTATTATTTTGCTATGCCTTGATGAGACAATTCGGGAATCATGTTTTGGTATTCCAAGGTATTTTAATGTTAGGAGTTTCTTTGTCTTTTAACTATGAAGTCATCTGCAAAAGTGACTTTATTTCATCATTTGTTGTTGCAGCCACGTTTATTCTTCTTTGGCATCAGAAATTCAGGGACAACTATTTTAAGCGTTCATTTCTGCTCGGACTTTTTTTAGGTATAATCTGTCTGACCAGAAGTGCCGTTATCATTCCGATTATTTTATTTTTGATGAGTTCGTTTGTTAAAGCCGATGCGAAGTCAATTTTGAAAATAGGAATGGGTTTCATAATATCCTCAGGTTTACTTTTAGCAAGTGTTCTGCTGCCGGCAAAGGATTTGCAAACGATTTATGACCATAATCCGTTACTGCTTCAGGGTCAAAGCAATACTATCGTGTCTGCCTTCCTGATTGCAATAACATTGGTAGTTTCTGTTTTTGTAAAGAAAATTAATGATGTGTATTATTATTCATCTTATTTTCTTTTTGCACTTATGGCATGCTATCTCCTGGAACAATATATAGTCTGGGAAACCAATTACTTCGAAAGTGCTTATTTTGCAACAACCTATCTTGCAGCTGGCTTGCCATTTTGCATCATAGGCTATTGCTTTGCTCTTGAAGAAAGGCAAAAATAAAATGCCTTATCAGAATAATAATCTTATCCGTTTCTTTTTCTGAAGAATTTTTTCTTTTCCTGAGTTTTTTTCGGCTGAATCTTGGAAGATGATGTTCTTGCCTGCATCGGTTTATTGTTGCTGTCTCTTTTTTGTTCCACCAGATCATCGGTATGGAAAGGATGATCTTTTACGACAGGGATTTTTTTCCCAATCAGCTTTTCAGTATTTCTGAGATTGGCGATATCCAAACCGTCTACAAAAGAAAAAGACGTACCTTCGGAACCTGCTCTTCCGGTTCTTCCGATCCTGTGAACATAGGTTTCGGATACATCAGATAGTTCATAATTGACAACATATTTCAATTCATCGATGTCAATGCCTCTTGCAGCAATATCGGTTGCAACAAGAACTCTTGTTTTCTTGGATTTGAAATTAGATAATGCGTTTTGCCTTGCATTTTGAGATTTGTTGCCATGAATTGCTTCTGCGGAGATTTTTGCCTGATGTAGCTTTCTGGCAATTTTATCGGCGCCATGTTTGGTTCTGGAAAAAACCAGTACCTGATCCAGTTTCGGGTCTTTCAAAAGATGTATCAAAAGATCAGTCTTATTAGAATTTTCAACAAAATAAATACTTTGCTGAATTGTATCAGCGGTAGAAGAAACCGGGGCTACTTCCACTTTTACAGGATTTACCAAAATCTCTGAAGCTAATTTTGCAATTTCTTTCGGCATCGTTGCAGAGAAAAAAAGATTCTGTCTTTTTGCAGGAATTAATTTAAGGATTTTTTTAACATCATGGACAAAACCCATATCCAACATTCTGTCCGCTTCGTCCAGAACGAAGATTTCCAGATGATGGAGTTTCACAATACCCTGAGAAATGAAATCCAGCAATCTTCCCGGAGTTGCAATCAGAATATCAACACCTCTTTTGACCTGTTGTTCTTGTGCGTGTTGTTTTACGCCACCAAAAATCACAAGCGATTTCAGTTTAAGATGTTTTCCGTATGCCTGAAAATTTTCCTCGATTTGTATGGCCAATTCTCTTGTCGGTGTAAGGATCAACGCTTTTATTTGGTTTCTATGTTGTTCTTTTTCAGAAAGATTTTGTAAAATCGGGATGGCAAAAGCTGCCGTTTTCCCTGTTCCTGTCTGAGCGCTTCCCAATAGGTCTTTTTTATGTAGAATGGATGGGATTGCTTTTTCCTGTATTGGTGTTGGCTGTTCGTAGCCTTGTGCTTTTAGTGCGTCTAATATCGGCTTGATCAAGCCTAATTCTTCGAATTTCAAATGAAAATATTTTTAATGTAAATAAAAAAATCCCTTCAATTCAGAAGGAATTTATGTTTTGCAAAGATAACTTATTTAAAATAAAGTTTTTAATTAACTTTTTTCCATTGTTGTTTTTTCTTCAGACTATCAATAAAAGCCAGAAGATCTACAAGTTTCTGAGGCTTTTCTCCAGCCGAAATCTGAATGGTTTTTTTTGTTGAATCAGAAAAATAAATGCTTAATTCCGATTTGGAAGCATCCATGATTCTTTTGTCTATATAACTGTATTTCAATGCTTTAATATCTGCAGCGTCGGTAAGAATAATCAGTTTTTCATAATCCTCTTTAGAAATTGTTGATGTAAAAGTTCCTTCTCTTGGTTTGTCGAGATCACCCTTTCCTTCGCCTTCGGAAAAGTTAAAATGTTCAGCTTCCAATACCGCATTGCGGTCAGAATTAACAGTTAGTTTATAAACAGGACAAAATCCGAAACAAGGTCCAACTTCGTATTCTATCTTGGAGTATTTTGAAGTTTGTGAAGTGGTGCAGGATAACACAGTTACGAAAGCCAGAAGACTTATTATATATTTCATTTTAATATTTTAAAATTAGGCTTTCAATAATTGTTCCGAATCTACCTGAAACGATATCCCAACCCGATTTGCAAGAATCCTGTTCTGTTATCAAAACCAGAATTGTTGGCGTTGAACAAACCGAAGTTATATCTTGCATCTACAGAAAAATGATTGTCAAATAGATATTCTGCTCCTAAGAAAGGCGAAATGTTCAGTGTTTTTGCATTTTCCAGTTTGCCTTCATCGCTTCCGTTCATAAGAAAATTTGATTTAACAACCGGATTTATATTGAATGCGAAATTAAAACCGCCGAGGACATTAAAATTATTGACAAAGTAATATTTTGCAGATACGGGAACTTGTATTTGAGGATATTTAAATTTATATTCTGCCATACCGACTGTAATTAACTGATTTCCTACAAATTGTGTCAATTCCTCTTCCATTTGACCGCCAAGCTCTGTATAAAGCACTTCTCCCTGAACTGCAAATTTTTCATTGAATTTATGTTCTGCAAACCCTCCAACATAGAAATAAGATTTGGAATCAAATTTCAAGTCACCGATGCTGCTTTTCCATTTCATACTGGATAAACTATAACCGGCTTTTACTCCAAAATGTGTTTGTGCGAGTGTTAAAGATGATGCTGCCAATAATAGCAGCAAAGCAATTTTTTTCATAGTTTTTTAAGTTTTAATTTTATCCGTGCAACTTTTTCCAGATTGCATCCTTTAGTTCCTGCAGGCCTTCACCAGTTACGCCTGAAAAAAATAAAGGCTGTCTGTTCTCTGGGAATTCTGCTGCGATTTCCTTTTTCAGCTCGTCATCCAAAAGATCAGATTTTGAAACTGATAAAATAAAATCCTTGTCTACCAATTCAGGGTTATATTCTTTCAGTTCATTCTCCAGAATTTTGAATTCCTGAAAATGATCTTCAGAATCCGCCGGGATAAGAAATAATAGAATAGAATTCCTTTCGATATGTCTCAGGAATCTGTGTCCAAGTCCTTTTCCTTCAGCTGCTCCTTCGATGATACCGGGGATGTCAGCCATGACAAAAGATTTATAATTTCTCCATTCCACGATTCCGAGATTCGGAGTCAGGGTTGTAAATGCATAATCTGCAATTTTAGGTTTTGCTGCAGAAACAGATGAGAGCAATGTTGATTTCCCGGCATTTGGGAAACCAACCAGACCAACATCGGCAAGAATTTTCAGTTCAAAGATGACATAACCTTCCTGACCATCCATTCCTGGCTGTGCATATCTTGGTGTTTGATTCGTGGAAGATTTGAAATGTTCGTTTCCGAGACCACCTTTTCCACCTTCCATCAGGATGATTTCCTGACCATCTTCCATGATTTCACCGATGATTTCACCGTCTTCATTTTTTGCAATTGTTCCCAATGGAACATTGATGTAAACATCTGCACCATATGCTCCGGTCAGTTGGTTTTTTGCACCATTCTGTCCGCGTTCTGCTTTCACATGGCGTGTGTAGCGAAGTGGAAGAAGTGTCCATTCGTTGGCATTACCTTTCATAATAACGTGTCCGCCACGTCCGCCATCACCACCATCGGGACCACCTTTTGGGATGTATTTTTCTCTGCGGAGATGAGCAGAACCTGCACCACCGTGACCACTTTTACAATGGATTTTTACGTAATCTACAAAATTGGACATAATATAATATTGAATGCTGGAAGCATCAGAATCTGGGGAAAAATAAAATTTCCGGTATCTCTCTGGCTTGCAGCTTATTTATTTCTGAATTTTCTCTACTTCAGCAAACAGCTTATTTGAGATTTCCGAGATCTCACCGATTCCGTTAACTTCAACATATTTGCCTTGCTGTTTGTAAAGCTCTGCAACTTCAGCAGTTTTTGTATAGTATTCTTTGATTCGGTTTCTGATGATTTCTTCATTAGAATCATCCGTTCTTCCACTGGTTTCACCTCTTTTAAGAAGTCTTTGTACCAGAACTTCGTCCTCAACAACCAGAGAAAGACAAATGCTGATATCTGTATTCAGTTCTTCTTTGACGATATTTTCCAGAGCATCAGTCTGAGTAGCAGTTCTAGGAAATCCGTCGAAAATAAATCCGTTGGTTTCCGTTGGTTTTTTCAGTTCATCAATCAGCATATCTATTGTAACCTGATCCGGAACGAGCTCGCCTTTGTCTATATATGATTTTGCCAGTTTTCCCAGTTCCGTATCATTTTTCATGTTGTATCGGAAAAGATCTCCCGTTGAGATTTGTTTCAGATTGAATTTTTCGATAAGATGCTGAGCCTGAGTTCCTTTTCCACTTCCTGGTGGACCAAAGAGAACGATGTTGATCATAATGCTTTTTTAATATATTAGAGAATTATTTCTTTCTTCTTAAATTAATGATTGATTCTGCCTTCTTCCAATTGATAGAGATCAGGAAGGTTTCTCCCCAGTTCATCATAATCCAGTCCGTATCCCAGAACGAATTTATTCGGGATTTCCTTGGCAACATAATCTATCGTGAAATCTTTCTGGAAAACATCCGGCTTCAATAGAAGAGAAGCTACTTTCAGTGATTTTGGACGTTGTGTATTTTTGAAATACTCAAAAAGATTTTCCAAAGTATTCCCTGTATCCACAATGTCTTCCATAAGAATGATATGGCGGTCCACAACATCTTTTGTCAGATCCATCTTCTTATAGACAATTCCGGTCGATTGTGTTCCGGAATATGAACTCACCTGTAAAAATGCAATTTCGCATTTGCCAGGATAATATTTTAGAAAGTCAGCAAAAAACATGATTACACCATTCAGAACCCCAACAAAAATTGGTGTTTCATCTTTGTAATCTTCATAAACTCTAAAGGCTAATTTTTTTATAATTTCCTGAATTTCATCATGTTTCAGATAGGGAACAAAGTTTTTGTCGTGAATTTGTATAGACTCCATAAGTATTTCAAAGCACAAAAATAAGGTTTTTATGCCAATTGACCGATATCTTTTTAAGATGATAGAAAATCGGTAATACAATTTAATTATCTATATTTGCGTTACTGTTTCTGAAAAAGAATAATTATGTTCAAATCGCTTTTCCACTGGAAAGTATTACTTAATATAGTTTTAGCAATGGCTCTTTTTGCCGGTTTGGTCTGGCTCACATTCCGCTGGCTGGAGTTCCATACCAATCATGGCGAGGAAGTTCCTGTGCCGAATGTGATGAATATGACTGTTCACGAAGCTATCAAGATCCTGGACGATTCCGGTCTGGAATACGAAGTGGATAGTTTCAAATATGATCCTAAATTTCGCCCGTTCCAGGTGTTGGCGGTTAACCCTAATCCTGGATCCAACGTAAAAAACGGAAGAGTTATAACCCTGAAGGTTAATCCGAGAACGTGGGCAAAAGTAGCAATCCCTGATATTATCGACAGATACAAAGGTCTGGCTTTTAACCAGCTGAATCTTGTAGGACTTAAAGTCGGCGATACGTTATATGAACCAAGTATCCAACGGGATGCGGTTCTTAGAATTATATATAACGGCACTAGTGTGAAGCCTGGAACACAAATTCCAAGGTTTTCTGCTGTGGATTTGGTCATCGGATCCGGACCTCTCAGAAACGTTACCATTCCGAATGTTGTAGGAAGGACAGTTCAGGAAGCGAAGAAAATAATTGCACAGGCTTTGTTTGAAGTGGGAATTATAGAGCATGAAGATGGCGGGAAAGATGATTCCGATATAGTTTATTATCAAGATCCGGAATTCGGGGCTTTGCGTGATCAGGGTATGCAGATAGATTTATGGGCAAGTAAAAAGACACCTGCAGAATTACAAAATAAGATCAGACAACTGGATGAAATGTACCGTCCGAAAATTGATACAACACTGGCACCAATAGAATACAGGGAAATGCCGACAGTGGAGCAAAAGCCTGTGACTTCTGCCAATCAGCCTGCAACGACTACACAAACAACAACGGTTCCCAAACCTAAGGCAGCCACTACAGCAGCGTCTGCATCTCAAACAGCTACTTCCCAGCCGGCGGGAAAACCAAACACAACATCCCCTCAAACAACAAAACCCGTGGAAAAGCCTAAGCCAAAAAAAGTAGTGATAGAATAAAACAGAAGGCTTCAACAATTAGTTGAAGCCTTTTTAAAATTAAGTTATGCTTGACGAAAACGAAGAATTTTTAGAAGACGAATTGACAGGTAATGAAATTTCTGCTGACGATGAAAACAGCGGGTTATATGAGCATCTTAAAATTAAGGTCGATAAAAATCAGGAACCGCTGAGAATCGATAAATTTTTACTGATCCACCGTCAGAATTCATCCAGAAATAAAATATCACAAACCTGCAGAGCTGGTAATGTTGTTGTAAACGGAAATCCGGTAAAGCAAAATTATAAGGTAAAACCTGGTGATGAAATCAGTGTGCTTCTTGCGCATCCGCCAAGAGAAAATGTTATTATACCACAAGATATTCCTGTTAATATCGTTTATGAAGATGAGGATCTTGTAGTAGTTGATAAAGATGCCGGAATGGTGGTTCATCCGGGATTCGGGAACTGGGACGGAACGCTGGTGAACGCATTGGCATTCCACTTTGCAAAGGATCCCAATTATAATTCTGATCTGGACAGGGTAGGATTGGTTCACCGAATTGATAAAGACACATCCGGATTATTGGTCATTGCAAAAAATGAATATGCGCTCAGTCATCTGGCCAAACAGTTTTTTGACAGGAAAACAAAAAGGCTTTACTGGGCTTTTGTCTGGGGTAATGTACAGGATGATGAAGGAACAATCGTAGGACACATTGGAAGACATCCGAAAAACAGAATGCAGATGTACACCTATGTGGATGGCAGCCATGGAAAACATGCCGTTACACATTACAAAGTGTTGGAAAGATTCCGATATATGACATGGGTTGAGTGTAAACTGGAAACAGGGAGAACCCATCAGATCCGTGCCCACATGAAGCATATCGGGCATACTTTGTTTAATGATGAAAGATATGAAGGTCATGTGATACTTAGAGGTATCAACCTTCCCAAATACAAACAATTTGTACAGAATGTGTTTGAAATTTTACCAAGACATGCTTTACATGCCCATACGCTGGGATTTATTCATCCTGTTACAAAAAAAGAGATGTATTTTGAGAGTCCGATGCCAAAAGATATGCAAGAAGCTTCAGAACGTTGGAGAAAATATTTAGATAATAACTAGAGTTTTATATATTTGTATTGTGAAGAAAAAATACCTATTCTATAAAATATATTTACTGTGCACAACAGTTTTTTTAATTGAAACAAAGGCCCAGGAGACGTTACCATTCTATCAGCAATATCTGTTGGATGGAGATTTTTTGTTTAACCCTGCATTGTTGGGGAAGACAGATGATGTTGTCCTGAATCTTAATTATCAGAAACAGTTTTCGCAGCTTAATGAATCCCCTAATGTTCAATCTGTCGGTTTACACGCCAATATATTCGACAGAGTCGGAGCTGGGATCTCATTTTTTCGAGATCAGAACGGACCGATATCTTCTAACGGATTGACGCTCGGAGCTTCGTATTTTATCCCTATAACTGATGAAGAAGACCGACAGGATCAGTTTTCTTTCGGGATTGGAACCAATCTTTATAATATGAATATCGATTATACCCAATTGAATGCAGAGCAACAGGGCGATCAGGTACTAGGTGAAAATACCAACGATATTTTTCTAGCTTATGTCAATCTTGGGACGGCTGTGAAATACAAGCACTTTTTTGCAGGTGTTTCTGTAGTGGACATCCCGATCAGCAATACACTGCCAATTGATAATGGTATAGAACCGTCGCCAACTAAGTTCTATGTTAATGCAGGTTATGACTGGCATTTTATAGACGGGATGTTTGTAACACCATCTCTGATGATGAATCTTAATACCAATTCTTCCAGAATTTTCGATTATAATCTGATGGCAACAGTTTTTGGCGAAAAGAATAATCTGTCAGCGGGTATCAGTTTCCGTAGCGCGAAAAGTGCTATTGGAAGTCAGAATCTTGGAATGTCGCCGGTGATTAAAGGAAGGATTTCTAATTTTACTTTTGGTGCTGTTTATAATTTTGGAGTGTCTGAATTAACCGAGAATTTTGGAAACAGTTTTATGCTGTCAGTTGGTTTTAATATCGATAACTTTATCAATCCAAGAGGTTTCCGATACAGATAACATTAATATTAATTTAAATAACTTTGAGCTCTGAATTTTCGGGGCTTTTTTAATGATCTACCTACATATTCCTTTTTGCAAGCAGAAGTGCAGCTATTGCAACTTTCATTTTTCAACTTCTTTTAATTTGAAAGACGAGATGCTTCTTGCTATCAAAAAAGAGATTGGCCTAAGGAAAAATGAACTTGATAATAAAAAGCTGAAATCACTTTATTTTGGTGGAGGAACACCTTCTGTTTTGACTGTTGATGAAATCAAATCTTTAATTGATGAAATTCAGAAATATTTCAGTTTTGATGAAAATATCGAAATCACTTTGGAATCCAATCCGGATGATTTGAACAAAAATTTTCTCAAAGAATTATCACAAACCGAATTCAATCGTTTATCTATTGGAACTCAGAGTTTTTTTGACAACGATTTGAAACTGATGAACCGAGCGCACAATGCGTCCGAAGCAGAAAGCTCTATCAAAAGAGCGCAGGATTTTGGTTTGGAAAATATCAGCATCGATCTGATTTATGGTTCACCGACTTCCAACTTCCAAATCTGGAAAGACAATCTCTACAAAACAATAGAACTTCAAGTTCCTCACGTTTCTTCCTATGCTTTGACCGTTGAGCCAAAAACCGCTTTAGAAAAATGGATTGAAAAGGGAAAAGTGAATTCGCCCGAAGAATCAGAGCAAAATCAGGAATTTTATTATATGAAAGATTTTCTGAAAGATAATGGATTCGACCATTATGAGATTTCAAATTTTGGAAAACCGGGTTTTCATTCAAAACATAATTCTGCTTATTGGAAATCAGAACCGTATTTGGGAATTGGCCCGTCTGCGCATTCTTACGACGGTCATTTGGAAAGGAGTTGGAATATTGCTAATAATCCGATTTACATCAAAAAATTAAACGGGAACATTCTTCCAAAAGAAACCGAAATTCTTTCCGAAAAAGACAGGTTTAATGAAATGATTATGATTGGACTCAGAACAATTTGGGGCGTAGATTTAGATAAAATCAATCAAACATTTTCTTCACAAATAATCGATTATCTTAATCAGGAAATCAAGACAAAACAAGAAAACGGAATCCTGACTATTGAAAATAACCATCTAAAAATCCCAGAAAAAAATTGGTTTTTGGCAGACGGAATTGCCAGCGATTTATTTTTAGTCTGATGACTTTTCAATCTCTAAAAAAAGTATATTTGAGTATAATATCAAAATATGAAAAGAAATTTATTTTTTATACTGTTCTTAATTGGTTTTTTTAGTTTTGCTCAAAAACCAATTTTTGTAAAGTCAAAAGTTTCAGGTGTCAGTATCTATCGTACATCTGCAGAATTACAAAGTTCAGCTACTTTCAATATTCCTGCAGGGCCTTCAGAAGTAGTTATTACCAATATTTCTGAAGAAATCGAGGAAAAATCAATTCAAATTAATTCCAACAATCCAAATGTTGCCATCCTCTCGGTTCAGTTCTCTGATGATTATAAAACCAATAATCTTTTAGATAAAACAAATCCAAAAGTAAAATCGATTTCCGACAGTCTCACGATTCTCGATAATCTGATTGCAAAAGCCAATGTAGATTTCGAATCGCAAACTAAAACGCTGGAACTTTTAGACAAAAATCAAACACTTTTGGTGGGAAGCAATTCATCTTCTGTCGCACAATTGATACAATTGACAGATTATTATAAAACCAAGAGAACCGAAATCAGTCTCAGCCGGGCTGAACTTCAAAAATCAATAAGCAAATTCTCATTAAAACAAAGTCGTCTCAGAAACAGCTTGAACGAAAATGCAAATAAAGAAGAAAATATCTCTGATGGCGTTTTGGTTATTAAAATCTTGAGTAATTCTGCTACAAACGTAAAAATGGATATTAGTTATCTTGCACAGAATGTTTCTTGGCAACCGTTTTATGAAATCAAAGGCAATAAAATTTCTGAACCGCTGAACGTACTTTTCAAAGCGAAGGTGAGACAAGATACAGGTTTAGATTGGAAAGATGTAAGGTTGTCGTTGATCAATGGATATGCGACGAGAAATAACAATATTCCCGTTCTGAACCCGTGGTTTTTGAATTCTTATGAAAAGGAAAAAAACTATTCTAGTTCCCAGAAAAGATCTTACAAAAGTGATACGGCAAAAACAATGGAAATTGAGGAGGTTGTGCTTGTTGGTGCTGGATTTAGAATTAATGAAAACCAACTTAATACTAGTTTTGATGTTGATATTCCGTATAATATTTTGTCTAATAATGAAGATCATTTTATTAATCTTAAACAAACCAAAATTCCCGCAATCTACAAATATGTGATTGTGCCGAAACAGAGTAAGGATGCTTTTCTCATTGCTAAAGTCAAAGATTTTAACCAATATAATTTGATTCCCGGGACTGCAAATGTCATTTTTGAGAATATGTATGTTGGCGAAACCAATATCAATCCAAATCAAATAACTGACGAGCTTGACATTACACTTGGAAACGATAAAAAAATAAGTGTAGTAAAACAAACTGTAGATGATAAATCCAGTTCGAAAATGTTTTCGTCTTATCAGGAAAAAACTTTTACATATGATATAATTATTAGAAATAATAAAAAAGATACGATAGATGTAGAAGTCAAAGATCAAATTCCTCTGAGTACAGACGATGCTGTGAAAATTGAATTGCTACAAAGTGATAATGCAGAATATGACAAGGAAAAAGGGTATCTAACCTGGAATATGAAAATTCCGGCATCAGAAACCAAAAAAATAAGAGTGAGTTACAAAGTGAGATATCCAAAGGATTATTCGATATCAAATCTTAATTAATTTTGTTTCAAATTCCGTATTTTTGTTCTTTAATTTTTCCAAATTTTGAAAAAGAAAAAAGCCGACTACACGCATCTTTCAGCCAATCAGCCAATCGGGATTTTTGATTCCGGCGTTGGTGGATTAACTGTTGCGAAAGAAATCAAAAGATTGTTGCCCAATGAAGATTTGATTTATTTTGGCGATACCAAACATCTTCCTTATGGTGAAAAATCCCGTGAAGCCATTGTCGGTTATTCTACGAAAATTACTCAGTTTTTATTAGATAAAAATTGTAAAGCCATTGTCATTGCCTGCAATTCGGCAACGGCCAATGCACTCCACGAAGTTCATGAATTGGTTGCTGAAAGAGTTCCGGTCATTGATGTCATCAATCCGGTTGCGGAAAAAGTGTCGTATGAAATTCACAATAATGTGGGCGTGATTGCGACAAAAGCAACGGTTAATTCAGGGCTTTATAAAAAATCGATTCGCAAGCATAATAAGTTTATCAAAGTTGATGAATTGGCAACGCCTCTTTTGGTGCCAGCCATTGAAGAAGGTTTCAAAAATCATCCGATTACGCATTCTATTATTTATAATTATCTGAGTAATAGTAAATTAAAAAATATCGAAACTTTGATTTTAGGTTGCACACATTATCCTCTGTTGATTGATGAAATCAAACAATATTACGGAAACCGTGTCCGTGTTATCGATTCTCCGAATATTGTTGCTAATCAATTGAAAATGATTCTGGATAAACATCATCTTCTGAACGAGGAAAATCACCAATCCACTTATCAGTTTTTCTTGTCAGACATTACCAAAAATTTCGAGAAAATCTCTAAAAAATTCTTCGGAAAATCGATAGATTTGGAACTGAAAGTTCTTTGATAATATTTAGTAAAAATCCTTCGACTCCGCTCAGGATGACATTCCTAATAATATTCGATTACCATTGTCAGGCTGAGCGGAGTCGAAGCCTTTTATAAATCTAAATATAGCTTTTGTTTCTTTTGTGGTTTAATAATTAAAAATTCTCATTCCTAAAAATTTCCTTGATTCTGTCAATCTCATTTTGAACATTATTTTTTATACGTTCGCCGAAATAAAGTGTGTTTTCAATTTTGTTGTTCCCTTCCCAAGTTACCTCGATTCCGTCGTTTGCAATTTCCTTTTTGCAGAGAAAATCCGGAACTACGGAAAACCCTGAATTACCGCTTAAACATCGGACAATGGAACAAATATTCGGGACAATGTAATTCGGTTTGAAATCAGGATGTCGGTTAAAGTTCGCTTTCCAGAAATTATTCAGATGTTCCATATCCGCCGCTGTGCTGTACCAGATTTGCTGTTTCAGCCAGGCTTCGGCTTCCTCAATTTTATTTTTTTTAATCAAGTTTTGAAACTCGGTGGTGTCGGTTCCGGTTCCATTGATCAAAACAATTTTTTCTTTGGAAAATGAATCAAAATTCAGATTTTTCAAATTGGCTTTTCTTGGCGTGATGATTAAATCCAGTAAACCATTATCCAAATCCGAAAACATCTGCTCGTACAATCCAAACCGAATAATCACATTGAAATCAAATGTCGGAATATGCTTTTCCAGCGTGAATTGAAACGTTTCAAAACACATCCCGATGCTCACAGTCGGGCGTTCGGTTTTTGTGGTTTTATGAAAGGTTTGTTCGGCTGTTTCAAGCTTCAGAAGCGGTTCTAGAGTGAAATTATAAAGAATTTTCGCTTTCTCTGTCGGGATCAGTTTTTTCGAAATTCTTTCAAATAAAGCGTAACCTACATAAGCTTCCAATGAACTTATATGAAGGCTAACGCCCGGCTGGGAAATATAAAGTTCACGCGCTGCCTTCGTAAAAGATTGTGTTTCATACACACTTTTAAAAGTTCTAAGCCATTCCAGATTTATCATATTGCATCATAATTATAATGCAAATATATAATTTATATTATTTTTATAATTGATTTTTCTGTCGGAAATTTGCACTATCAATAATTAAAAAATATTAAAAATGAAAAATATATTCATAATCAATGGTGGACAAAAGTTCGCTCATTCCGGAGGAAGTTTTAATAATACAATTGCGAATTGGACAAAAGAAACGCTTAAAGAACTGGGATTTGAAGTTAGAATGACCAATATCAATGATGATTTTGATGCAATGGAGGAAGCGGAAAATTTCAAATGGGCAGATGTAGTGGTTTATCATTTTCCGGTTTGGTGGTTTCAGGTTCCGAATCGTCTTAAATTCTACATTGATGAAGTTTTCACTGCTGGCCATAACAACGGAATATACAAAAGCGACGGACGTTCCAGAGTGAATCCTGCTATCAATTACGGAACTGGCGGTTTGATGCACGGTAAAAAATATTTCGTGACCACAAGCTGGAATGCGCCAGAAACGGCTTTCACTTTGGAGGGCGAATTTTTCAATCAGCATTCTGTGGATCAAGGTATTTTGTTCGGTTTTCATAAAATGAATGCTTTCACAGGAATGAAAAATCTGGGAAGCTTCCATTTTCACGATATGGAAAAACAGGCAACTAAGGAACGAATCGATAATTATGAATTCGAATATAAAAATTATCTGAAAAGTGTTTTCGTGGATGTTGAATCTGAAATTTTAAATTAATGATATCAATCTATTTGACCGCAATTTTAAAGGCAAAAAAGGAATCAGTTCAGGATTTGAAATCAATTCTTGATAATATGGTTTTAAATACCAGAAAAGAAAAAGCTTGCGAAAAGTATGAATTACAGCAAAGTCTGGATGACGAATCGGTTTTTATCTTTCACGAGATTTGGAAAAGTAAGGAAGGTTTGGATGCGCATAATCAGCAATCTTACATCAAAGAATTTGTAGAAAAAGCACCCAGTTTATTAGAAAAACCTGCTGAGATTTATCTAGCAAAATTGGTATAAAATTTAAACGCCTCGATTAATTGAGGCGGTTTTTTATAAATCATAATCCGAATTTCTGGATAACCAGTTTGATTTTATGTTTCCATTCCGTTGGTTTGGAAGCATAACCGGCAGAAGCAATTGCATTGAGCCATTCGGAATTATTAAGATTGCCTTTTAGTTTTTGGTAATATTTTTTTCTTGAAATCATTTCGCAGAAAGACCTGAATGATTCTTTAGAGCTTTCAAAACTTTTGAATCTGGAATTATTGACGGTGTTCTTTCCGACGATTCCGAAATGATTGTTAAGCGTCTGACAATGTTTACTATTCCCGCCGCCAGTTTCCACGTAAGCTACCGAAAGAATAATCGCCGCCGGAATCCCGAATTCCTGAGACAATTCGGCCGCAACAGATTTATATTGATTGATATAAGAATTTTGACCAGACATTGTCAAACTGAAAAAAATAATCAATACCGATAAAGCTTTGATTCCTAAATTCTTAAAACGCATAATTGCTTTTTTAATCTATAATTAATACCATTGATAATATAGAAGATGCCTTTGCAAATTTAAAAATATTTTTAGTCATTGCGAAATACATTAAATTTGCCTTGCAAAAAGCCAAACTTATGAAGCAAGAATTCTTGGGAAGTCCCCAATTTCAGATATCCAGTCAAGTAGTTTCAGCAAGCTGTCCTTCCAATATCGCACTGATCAAATATTGGGGGAAATATGACAATCAAATTCCGGCTAATCCTAGTATCAGCTATACTTTGAGCCATTGCAGAACCAACACGGTGATTGAGTTTTTTGCAGGAGAAGATTTCTCTGTTCAGACTTTTTTAGCAGGAAATGATGAGCAAAAATTTGCTGAAAA
This sequence comes from Epilithonimonas mollis, assembly GCF_900142325.1. Taxonomy (GTDB): domain Bacteria; phylum Bacteroidota; class Bacteroidia; order Flavobacteriales; family Weeksellaceae; genus Epilithonimonas; species Epilithonimonas mollis. The sequence continues at coordinate 57,322 of NZ_FRAM01000003.1, read as the reverse complement.
AATTGAAAAGTATTTCAAAAATATCGAGCAATATCTGCCATGGATACTAAAAGGTAAATATATTATCAAAACGGAAAATACTTTTCCTCACAGCTCCGGAATTGCAAGTTCGGCTTCAGGTTTTGGAGCCATTGCAAAATGCCTGATGAATCTGGATAACTTTTTTACAGGAGTTACCGATGAAGATTTTAAAACAAAAAAAGAAAGCTTCCTGGCAAGATTAGGAAGTGGAAGTGCTTGCAGAAGTCTTTACGAAGGTCTGGTTGTTTGGGGCAAAACAGATGAAGTTGCAGAAAGTTCCGATTTGTATGCCATTCAATATCCTAATGTTGATATTCATCCAATATTTAAAAATTTTAATGATTGGGTTTTGCTGATTCACGAAGGTCAGAAGTCGGTTTCTTCCACAGTTGGTCATGGTCTCATGAACACAAATCCTTATGCAGAAAGACGTTTTCAGGAGGCACACGAAAATTTTGCGAAGCTGAAAACCATTCTTTTAACAGGCGATATGGAAGGTTTTATAAAGCTTGTAGAACACGAGGCGCTGACTCTTCATGCAATGATGATGATGAGTGACCCGGCTTTTATTCTCATGAAAACAGGAACACTTGAAGTTATCAATAAAATCTGGGATTTCCGGAGAATTACAGGTTTGCCGTTATTTTTTACGCTGGATGCAGGAGCTAATGTTCATCTCCTTTTCCCTAATGATATTGACAATGACAGAATTAAAGACTTTATCAAAACAGAACTTATACCACTGACTCAGAAAGGCGGCGTTGTGAAGGATGTGATGAGGTTTTAACTGTTTGTATAAAAAAGCAACTCAATCTGAGTTGCTTTGATTTTAAAATTGTCTTTGCTTTTATTTGTTTTCTATAACTTTCGATTTCGCAAGTAAATCTCCTAATCTTTGACTCTCGTTTGAGTTTTTTATAATAATAATTGCTACTAATCCAAAGAAGAACATATCTAAAACATCCGCAATATGTCGTAAACAAGATTGCTTCAAAGTAATTTTATTTTCGGTTTGCAAATCAACTGGTTTTAATTGCACAATGAAATTTCCTAACGTTGAGCTAAAAGTTGTTTCGATTACACATAAATAGACAAACCAAAAAATTATTATTGGAAATGTTTTGAATCCAGTTACAGAATATCCGCCTTCATCATTCAAACTTCCAAAAGAATAAATATAATAAGCATTTATAGCGATTATTATGGAATAATCTATAAAACCAGCTAGAAATCTTCGGGAAATAAATTTTTTATTTTTCACTTGATTTAATAAACTAATTAATAAACTTCCGCAACCTCAGATTTCCGAGAATTCATAATCAAAAAATAAACTCCAATTAAACTCAATAAAACAAACAGTCCAAAACTGATTAAAGAGAATAATTTCCCAGTTTCGATAACAGCCGGTTCAAATTTCATTTCGATTTTATGCTTGCCTGCTGGAACGTAAAGTGCTCTCAAAAGATAATTAGCTTTGATGTAATCTACCTTGTTTCCATCCAGATAAACATTCCAGCCGTGCGGATAATAAATCTCTGAAAATATGGCCAATTGTGGTGTTTTAGAAGAAGACTCGAAAGATAATTCGTTTGGCTGATAAGTTTTCAAATCCAAATAAGCAGTTGAATCTTTTGCCAGATTTTTTCCGTTGAAATAAGCTTTATCATCTTTGGAAATCACAGCAATTTTCTTGGTGTCTACATTTCCAGTTTCGTTCAGCTCTTCATTAGGATTGTCCACGAATTTGATGTCAGAAACAAACCACGCATTGCCATTTGCTTCAGGATTAGGTGTGATTTCCGGTTTTTGTTGATCACCGACTAAGAAGTATTTGGTGTTAAGCATATTCAGGATTCTGATCGTTTTCACCTGGTCAGTTGATGAAAAATATTTGTTGATTAAATCATCATAACGTCTCAGTTTTACAGCATGGTAACCACCTATCGATGATTTGAAAAAAGATGTATTTGTCTCACTGAATGTTGAGAGAATATTATTGAAAATCCTGTAATGGTCTTTATCTTTTTCAGCAATCGTTTGTAAAGCTTTGTTCACTTCAGTCTGTTGCAAAAGACTTTGAACAAAGGAATCGTTTCCAGCTTTGCTCATCAGATATTCCGAATTTTCTGTCTGGAAAGGAGAATCTGCAAAAGTTTTATCTACAAAATTATCATCATTCAAATAACGCATGTTAACGGTCCAGAGATCAAACAAACTTACGAATCCAATAATCAATAAAACAATGTTGACATTCAGTTTTTTCTTTAGTCCTAAAAATAATGCACCTGCTGTAATCAAAACATAAAAAACAGCTTTGATTGCATCAGCTTGGAACATCGATGCTCTTTCACCAACCAAATAATCCAGTAAAAATGGCGGAAGATAAGTTTTCTCATTGGCTGTGGAGAAACCTAAAATTCCTTTTCCGAAAAACAACAGAATCAATGTGATTCCGAGAACTGTTCCTGAAACGTAAAGCAAAATTTTCTTTTTATATTCTTCCGTCAGTTTTTCATCCGTAAAGAATTTGTACAATCCAAGAATTGCAATCAATGGGAATAAAAACTCGACGACGACCAAGATAGAAGATGGCGCACGGAATTTATTGTACATCGGAACATAATCGATAAAGAAATCTGTAAGCACAGCAAAGTTGCTTCCCCAAGCTAGGAATATGGTCAAAATCGAAGCGCCTAAAATCCAATATCTGTATTTTTTTCCGGCAAAGAAAAAGCCTAAAATTGCAAGGAAACAAACCACCGCACCTTGGTAAGCTGGACCAGATGTGCTCGGCTGGTCTCCCCAATAAGTCAGGCTTCCGAAACCTCTTGTCATCATATCATATTCCTGTTGGGATCTGATATTTTCCTGAGCCAGTTCCTGCACTTTTTCCATCATCTTGTCAGAACCCGGTTCCTGACTTCCTCCGCCCATTAATCTAGGAATAAATAAGTTAAGTGTTTCCAGTTTTCCGTAGCTCCACATGGTGATGCTTTCTTTATCCATTCCGGATTTTCCGGCGGTGTGAGAACCTGTATTCAAAATTTGCTTTCCACGAACGGTTTCTTTCACATATTCTGCATTCGCCATTATTCTTTGGGAATTCATTCCAACACCGATTACTACTGCGAATGCAACAATTCCGGAAGAGACCAGGAAATGTCTCCATTCGATTTTTCCTTTAAAGGCTCTTATCAATTCTGACAAAAACAGAAATCCCAATCCTAAGAACAGATAATAAGTCATCTGCGGGTGATTCGCACAAATCTGCAGGCCTGCAAAAAGTGCAGTGACGATAAAGCCAAGAATATATTTTTTTCTAAAATAAACGAGTAGGATTCCGGCTAAAAGCGGTGCGAAATAGGCAATCGTATGAACTTTTCCGTTATGTCCGGCTGCAATGATAATGTAGAAATAAGTGGACAATCCAAAAAATGTTGCGCCTAGAAGGGCATATTTCCAATTTCTGACAGCAACCATTCCCAAAAAGAAAAATCCGGCAAATAGTAAAAACAAATAATTTGCAGGTTTTGGAAGAAACATGAAAACATCATCTATTTTTTTGATCACATCGCCGCGGAATTGCACTCCTGTCTGATAAGTGGGCATTCCGCCAAACATTGCATCGCTCCAGTAGGTTTCTTTATCATTATTGGCGCGGTATTGCAAAAGTTCTTCTGCGCCACCTTTGTAAAAAACGATATCGTGCTGCATCAATCGTTTTCCCGAGATCACAGGATTGGCATAAACTACCGCCAGTAAAACGAAAATAACAAGACTTGCTACGATGAATATTAGATTTTTCTTGTTTTTGAACATAAATAGATGTTAGATATTAGACTTCAGATATTAAATTTTTAGGATTAATCCCAATTTAAAATTGTTTTAAAAATTAAATTCCAAATTTAATATTAAAAAACCTTTCAGACTTCATAATCTGAAAGGTTTTGTATTTATTTTAATTAAGATTTTAACTAATCTTTTTTATCATCCCTCACTTCCTCATAATCCACAGTTTCTGCGTCCCAGTTGACCTTTTGCTTAGGCATTTTTTTAGTATTTGTTTGTTCGTTTTGCTGGTGATTTTTAGGATTCAATGTTGGGAAGTTCTTATAAAACGCATTGAAAAACAATCTTTTCAGAATATTCCAGACAAAGAATATAATGATGGTTGCCAATATGAATTCGAAAATGTATTTCATTTCCAGATTTTATTTATAAGAAGGATTAATGATAATAGATGTTGTGGCGTTTTTCGACATACTTTGCGTCTGTTTTCCGTCGGATAGGCTTTCTTTCTGATTTGTTTTTACCGACAGATTCTGATTCAACAGCCAGCCTGTATTTTCATCGATGATGATTTTTCCGCTTTCGGAGCCGCCCATGCTCATTGTGTGCGTCATGCCGTCTTTAGACTGCTTGTCAGATTTGGATGGGATTACACCAGTCACGCTGATTTCCGCTTTTCCGTCTTCAACTTTTACCAAAGTGAAAGTCAAGGTTTGCTTCAGCTTTCCGTTTGGGTCGATATCTTCAGAAGTCGTCCATTTTTCCCCGATTTTTGTGCCTTTCGACGGAATCAGTTTTAGGTTTTTGCTTAGCTGTTCTTTCATCATTTCTTCATTGAACCCAGCTTTGAAGTTTTCGATAATCGCATCCTGCTGTTTCTTTTCTCTGATCGTTCCGGCAATCGCTTTTCTCAGATTGTTATGCACGGATTCGAAGCCTGTAATGGATTTGATATTTCCATAGATGTCCATTTTTACGCTTAGCTTGTTTCCGGCTAAACCTTTACTTACCATGTAATCCATTTTCAGACTTTCCTCTTTTGGAGCAGATTGTTTTGTGTCAATTACAACTGTCTTTCCGTTTGCTGAACTGGACATTCTTTTTCCAACCATATTCAGAGTCATATCATAGATATTATCCTTGAAATCATTCACCGTTACGGACATTTCGTCCGTTGTTTCGTTGGTTCCGGAAATGGTTTTGCCGTCAGGCGTCGTCAGAGACTGGATTTCTCTCTGATAAGATACCAACGGATAGGTAACACCTTTTTCAAGAATAAATTTTTGCTTGTAAACGCCGCTGCTGTCAGCAATTGCTTTTGGCTTTGCTGCTTCTTCCGCCGAAACTTCTACAGTCACAGTTTCAGTTTTTCCTGTTTTTGGGTCAACTCTGGTGATGGTTTTAGTTTCTTTTTTACAAGCAACTAGTGTTATTGCGATTAGCGCAAGCGCTGTTATTTTTTTCATAAATGATATTTGAATAATAATATAATGATTTTGAGTAATGATGGAGTGATTATCAACTATCAACCAACAACTATTTTTTGTCTCACAGCTTCGTAAAGAATGGCACCACAAGCTACAGAGACGTTCAGAGACTGGGTTTTACCTTCTATAGGAAGTTTTATTTTCTCATCCGAGTGATGAAGTACTTCTTTTGAAATCCCTGTTTCCTCATTTCCCATAACGATTGCACAAGGTTCCGTGAAGTCTGCATCGTATATCAATTTCTGCGCCTTTTCAGTTGCTGCAAAAACCTTGATACCACTTTGCTGTAGAAAATCCACCGAATGTGCAAGATTTTTTTCTTTACAAATTTTGATGTTATAAATCGCTCCGGCAGAAGTTTTAATAGCATCTGAGTTGATGGGTGCACCACCTTTTTCCGGGATCAGAATGGCATCGATTCCTACGCATTCTGCAGTTCTGCAAATAGCACCAAAGTTTCTTACATCGGTCAGTCTGTCCAGTATCAGGATAAAAGGTGTTTTCCCCTCTTCGAAAAGTTGAGGCAAAACATCTTCAATTTTATAAAACGGAACATCAGAAATAAAAGCAACGACACCTTGATGGTTTTTTCTCGTAAAACGATTGAGTTTTTCTACAGGAACGTAGTTTGGACGCAGATTATGTTTGGCAAGAAGTTGTTTCAGCTCTATATAGATTTCGCCTTGTAAAGCATTCTGAATGAATATTTTATCTATTGTTTTTCCGGCTTCCAGAGCTTCCATTACAGGTCTTAGTCCGAAGATGAAGTCATCTTTTTTCTGTTCGTTCATTGATGAAAATTTGTTTTGCAAAAGTAAGGTTTTTGGGATTAGTTATATCTTAACAAAATTGTAATTTTTTAAGTTCAGAAAATTCAAACGAAATACCCTCAATGTCCTGACAGAACAAAGATAAAGCGTGATTTAAAAGTTTTGAAAAATTTAAAAACTTAAAAAAATGAAAATATATTTGAGATTAATCAGATTCAATTTCAGATCTACCGCAGAAGATTAATATTTTTTTCCTGAAGTTTTTCAACATTGAAATAAATCCCGGGAACTCTGTACTTATCTTTTTCGAATTGTAAAAAATCACACTTTCCATTGAAGCTTTGAGATATAGATTTCAGGTCAAACATATTCAGCAAAACATATTCGTGGCTTACTGAAATCACATGAAAAGCGGTTTCACATTTATTGCCATCTCCGGATGAAAGTATAGCTTCAAATAATCCTTGGAAAATTAAGGATGTTGTTTTTGCCATATCTTCACTACCATTGAGATGATAGAGATAAGAAAGAAAATTCAAGCTTCGTAGGTCTAATGGGAATTCTTCCAATGATTCTTTAAGCGTATTTATAACTTCAGGAAATTCATTTTTTTCAAATTCGCCTCTGTAATATTTTGAAAGCTTTTCATCACTTTTACCTCTATGGTAAGGATTATATTCTTTTTGAAAAATATATCCGAAATATAAATGTTTGTATTGATCTTTGGTTAAAAGTGTATCATTCTTTTTTAGCTTGGACAGCAAATCTGGATAATAAAATTCTGACTTTTTATCTTCAATATGCTTTTTTATTTCATTGTAGTTCGGAACCTTGAATTCAAGATTTTGAGCAAATAAAATAATTGTAAATGCTAAAAAGGTAATGGATAATAGTTTTTTATACATAATGCGAATTTAAATTTGCAAATAATTTATAAGCTCAATCCTTCACCGATCAAAGCCCGTTTCTGCGCCAGGATATAACCATAATGAATACTTTCATGCATATTATTAAAAATAATTGCATCCTGAATATTCTTCAAATCAATCCCGAAACTCGTGGAATATGGCGTGTAATCCGGAAAGAAATCATTGTCAAAATCTTTCATCAGGATTTTTGAAGTTTCAATTAAAAGATAGGCTAAATCTTCCATTTCAGACTGCTTCACATCAACATTGGCAAAAGTTCCTTTTTTGTAAGTTTCCACCCAGTATTTATCAATCCGGAACTGGTTTCCGCTCAGGTAATAACAGAGCAGTTGCTGTGTTGCAATACAATGTGCGATGTTCCAGTAGATGTTATTGTTGAACCCGTCCGGGATTGTAAGAAGATCCTTTTCGGAAGTGTTTTGTAAAATATAAAGCAGATTTTTTCTGACTTGTCTGTGATTGGCAAAATGATAATTCATTTTCAAATAAAGATTTTGTGGGTTCAAAGTTATATTAATTATAAATAAACGACAAATAATCTGATTTTATTAAGAATCAAAGAAAAAATCCTGTAACAAACCAGGTTTTATTTTAACAAATATTTAACGCAAGATTAGCAGTTGTTGTGTTTGCCGTTGCCTGTTTTTGTATGAAATTTACCAATTATATTTTTAATATTTACCATGTCAGAATTGAATCAAGCAGAAGATATCAGACAGCTTACAGAAAAAGTAAAAGAACAGAATTACTTTTTTTCTATTTTAAAACAAGAAATCAACCGCGCTATTATCGGTCAGGAATATATGATTGACCGTCTTTTGATAGGACTTCTCGGCAACGGCCACGTTCTTTTAGAAGGTGTTCCCGGGTTGGCCAAAACTTTAGCAATCAAAACTTTGTCCGAAGCTGTTGATGGCGAGTTTTCCAGGATTCAGTTTACGCCGGATTTGTTGCCTGCGGATGTGGTGGGAACAATGATTTATAATGTAAGAGATAACGATTTTTCTATAAAAAAAGGCCCGGTTTTCGCCAATTTCGTTTTGGCAGATGAGATTAACCGTGCGCCCGCGAAAGTTCAGTCTGCTTTGCTGGAAGTGATGCAGGAAAAGCAAGTGACAATCGGCGATGAGACGATGTCTTTGCCAAAACCATTCTTAGTTTTAGCGACTCAAAATCCAATTGACCAGGAAGGAACTTATCTTTTGCCAGAAGCGCAGACTGACCGTTTTATGCTGAAATGTAAAATAGATTATCCTGAATTTGAGGACGAAAGAAAAGTAATGCGAATGATTTCTACGCAGGATATTCCTCAGATCAGAAAAGTGGTGGATCTGAATCAGATTGTTGAAGCTAAAAAACTTATCAATCAGATTTATCTGGATGAAAAGATCGAGAAATATATTCTGGATATGGTTTTCGCGACCCGTTATCCTGAAAAATATGGATTGTCTGACATCAAAAATTATATCAGTTTTGGAGCGTCGCCGAGAGCAAGTATCAACTTGGCAATTGCTTCCAGAGCTTATGCTTTCATCAAAGGAAGAGCATTTGTAATTCCTGAAGATGTGAAAGAAATTGCAAAAGATGTTTTGAGACACAGAATCGGATTGAGCTTTGAAGCCGAAGCAGAGGAGATTTCTCAGGATGATATAGTGAATAAAATTTTAGGGAAAATACAAGCCCCTTAAAAATGGTTAATCAGTTGATAGTGGTCACTCGTCGTATTGTTTTTGAAAAAACTAAGATGCCTGAAAACTATCAACCGATGACCGCCAAAAAGCACCAGCGTTAAAATGGAGATAAAAGATATTGTCAAAAAAGTAAAGCAGATAGAAATCCGGACCCGAAAGAAAACGGAAGCATCGCTAATGGGACAATATCACAGCGCTTTCAAAGGTCAGGGAATGACGTTTTCAGAAGTGCGACAATATCAATTCGGAGATGATACAAGACGAATCGACTGGAACAAAACTGCGCGTTTCCGCGAACCATTTGTGAAAGTAATGGAGGAGGAGCGCGAGCTTACGATGATGCTTGTGGTTGATGTTTCTGCATCAATGGATTACGGAACCAAAACGCAGCTGAAAAGAGAATATGTTGCTGAGATCTGTGCATCTCTGGGATTTTCGGCCGCAGGAAATAATGATAAAGTAGGCTTGATTTTATACGCGGATAAAGTTCTCAAAGTCGTTCCGCCACAGAAAGGCAGAAAGCACGTTTTGTCGATTATCAGTAATATTCTGTCTGCAGATTATGTTCCTGCCAAATCAAATCTGGATACAGCTTTCAATTATATGATGAGTGTTTTCAAAAGAAAATCCCTAGTGTTTCTGTTTTCAGATTTTGAGGATGAATTTGACCAGAAAATTCTTAATGTGACTGCCAGGAAACATCAGGTTTTGGGACTTAGGATTTATGATGAAAAAGATATGGAGATCCCGGATATTGGTTATGCGCTTTTTCGCGATGCAGAAACCGGGAAACAAGTCTGGGCAAATACTTCCAGCGCAAGATGGCGCTACGATTTTGCAGAACAGCAAAAACAAAAAATGCGTCAGACAAAAGATGAGTTCGAAAATTCGTCGGCTCATTTTTTAGACATCAATACTTCTGATGATTACAGCAAATCTTTGTATCAATATTTTAGAAAATAAAATCAGGAATAAAAACTGAAATAATCAAAAAGATCAACCTGCAACCGATAATGTTTAAATATTTTCTTTCACTTTTTCTCTTTATTTCGACTTTTGGATTAGGTCAGACTTTAACATCAAGTCTTGATAAGACGACTTTGGCGTTAGGCGAAGTAGCTGTTTTTAAAATTCAGATTCTCGATCTTGACGGGAAAGATGTGCAGCTTGCGCCAAGGAATGAGTTGCTGCCTTTTCATTTTGAAATGGTGAATGACAGCATTGCGAAGCAAAAAGACATATATCTTCGCTCTGTGAAATTTGCGATTTTTCAGGAAGGGAAATTTACGATTCCGGAAATCCAGGTTAAGGTCGGGAATAAAATACTGAAAACCATTCCTTATGAAGTTGAAGTCATTAATACAGCTAAAAAAGGCGATCAGATTAATGATATAATGAAGAATAAAGAAGTGGAACTGAATGTCCAGGATTACTGGGATTTATACAAATTCTACGTTCTTCTTTTCCTGATTGTTATTGCAATCATTGTTCTGATCATCGGAATTGTAAAATGGGGAAGAAAACGCAAAGACAGTCCTGCTGTAACTACAAATCAAACTTTAAAAGATTTGGAGAAACTTAGAAAGAAGAATTATATCGAAAATGAAAATTTCAGATCTTTTTATGTTGAACTGATTGAGATTACCAGAAATTTTATTACCAAACAGTATCATATTCCTGCAGATGTTTTGCTGACTGATGATCTGATAGAATATATGAAAAATACCAATGCGATTTCTCAGGAAAATGAAAAGATCGTGGAAGACATATTTTTGCGTGGTGACCTTGTGAAATTTGCAAAAACAATCCCTACAAAAGAATTGATGTCAAAAGATTTTATAGAAATAAGAGATTTTGTGAAGCGTTCCACAAAAGATATTGAAGCTGAAAATCTTCGGAATACAAATGTTTGAGGGAATGGATTTGAAAAAAATAATGAACTCTGAACGTCCAATATTGTAACCTTAGGTAAAGCCTCTGGTGATTTAAAAATCATTAATAATTAACGTGAATTTCGAATTTTACAGTCCGTGGTTTTTATTGCTTTTTGTTATTTTCATTCCTTTATTAATAATGGATTATGGCAAGAAAAAAAGCAAAGGTATTGCTGTGTCGTCTGTCAGCAATATGAAACCAAGCGGGAATATTTCATTTGTAATGACTTTTCTGAAGGTTTCGAAATATTTTATCCTTACAGCATTGATTATTGCACTTGCAAGACCAAGGACTTATACGATTTCGCAGGACAGGGACGAGTCCAAAGGAATTGATATCATGCTTTCCGTAGACGTTTCGCTCAGTATGCTGGCAAAAGATCTGGATCCGGACAGGTTGGAAGCCCTAAAAAAAATTGCGATTGATTTCGTGAATAAAAGAGAAAATGACAGAATAGGCTTGGTTGCCTATTCTGGAGAAGCTTACACCAAAGTACCTTTAACAACTGATCATCAGGTTGTTGTCGATGAGCTGAATCAGCTTAATCCTTTAGAGCTGCAGCCGGGAACAGCAATAGGAGAAGGTTTATCTGTTGCAGTAAATCACCTTAAAAAAAGTAAGGCCAAAAGTAAAATCATTATTCTGATGACTGACGGCGTGAATACAGTTATCAATGCAATGCCGCCGCAGATCGCCGCAGAACTGGCAAAAAATAACGGGATAAAAGTCTATACTGTCGGGATTGGAAGTAATGGTTTTGCGGCTTTCCCGACAGGAACAAATATTTTTGGAGACATTGTTTTTACAGAACAGAAAACCGAAATAGATGAAAATACGCTGATAGATATTGCACAGCTAACGGGCGGAAAATATTTCCGGGCAACATCCAACAGCAGTTTACAGAATGTTTATGACGAGATCAATCAGCTGGAAAAGTCAGATGTTAAATCGTCTAAATTATATAATTATGAGGAGTATTTCAGAATTTTTCTTTGGATAGCCTTAGGGGTTTTATTGCTGGACGCATTATTGAGGTGGGTGATTTTTAAAATTTTGAATTAAGCCGATGAATTGGTATTTAGGAAATTACTGGTATCTGTTATTACTTATTTTGTTGCCTGTCATAGGCTACTTTATCATCCATTATATCCGTTGGAAAAACAAAAAAAGAAATCTTTTTGCGGAAAGTCGTTTTCAGGACGCTTTATTTGAGAAAACATCATCCTTTGCCAAGCTGTTTCCGGTTTTATATTTACTTGGATTTTTATTTCTGATATTTTCCATCATTGATCTTTTGGGCGGAAAAGAACAAATCAATGTGAAGCAGAATGTTAGCAGTACGATGTTCGTTCTCGATGTATCCAATTCTATGAATGCGCAGGATATCCAGCCAAGCCGCCTGGAAGAAGCAAAAAATATCATCATCAATTCGCTTCAGAAAATGACCAATGACCGGGTTGGGATCATCGTTTTTGCTGGAGATGCATATTCAGTCATGCCTTTATCCAGTGACTATTCTGCAGCAGAAAATTATCTTTTGGGAATCGAGACCAGTGTTGTTCAGAATCAGGGAACCGATTTTCTGAAACCGATTCAGATTGCAGCACAAAAATTTAAAAATATCACAAAAGGCTCGCGGAATATTGTATTGATCAGTGATGGAGAAGATAACGAAGGTCATGAGGATGAAGCTATCAATCTTGCCAGAAAAGAAGGCGTCAGAATTACAGCAATCGGTGTCGGAACAGAAGAAGGTGCTCCTATTCCGGAATATTATTTCGGACAACTAATGGGTTATAAATCCGATATGTATGGTGAAACTGTCGTTTCCAAACTTCAGACAAAGGCACTTCGCAATATCGCCTCTTCCACGGGCGGCAGTTATCTGGATGGCAACAATCTCGATAATACCATTAACAATCTTGTCGGCGAACTTCACAAAAATACAGGTTCAAGTTCCACGATCATCAGCTCCCAGTCCGCTGTGCATTATTACCAGTATTTCTTGTGCGCATCGATGTTCTTTTTCCTTTTGATTTATCTTTTCAACCCGAAAAAAGATTTCAATATTTAATTTTTGGGCAGCTTTATCCGCCCTCCGTTCCCGCTTTTTTCTGCCATTACAAAACGGGATGACATCCCATCACGTCATAAGAATTGCCCCATCAGAAAAAGAGCTCCACTCAGGTCGGGCTGCATGCAATTCATCGTACTAAAAGCATGCTCAATAGGATAATATTTTCCAAATTACATTTAATGTAAATTTTTCGTAAATTTGTACATAAATCTAACAGTAAAAAGTTTAAATGGAAAAGAAAGAAATGCTTTACGAAGGTAAAGCTAAACAGGTTTTCGCTACCGAAAAACCTGACGAAGTCGTTGTTCGTTATAAAGATGATGCAACAGCGTTCAACGCCCAGAAACGAGGTCAGTTTGATAGAAAAGGCGAACTGAACAACGCGATTTCTACACTTATATTTGGTTATCTTACAGAAAACGGAATTCCGACACATTTTATCGAAAAACTCAATGACAGAGAACAGCTTGTTAAAAAAGTGGAAATCATTCCGCTGGAAATGGTTGTTCGTAATTACGCTGCAGGAAGTATGGCTCAGAGATTAGGAGTTGAAGAAGGCACCAAATCTCCTGTTACTATTTTCGATATCTGTTACAAAAAAGATGAGTTGGGTGATCCTTTGATTAATGATTACCATGCTGTATTTTTAGGTGCTGCAACGTTCGATGAGCTGAAAGAGATGTATGCATTGACGGGCGAAATCAACGAGCTTCTGATTGCTTTGTTTGATAAAATGAATGTCATTCTTGTAGATTTTAAGATCGAATTAGGGAAAACTTCTGATGGACAAATTGTTTTAGCAGACGAGATTTCTCCCGACACTTGCAGACTTTGGGACAGGGATACAATGAAAAAGCTTGATAAAGACAGGTTCCGAAGAGATTTGGGAGAAATCACAGAAGCTTATGTTGAGATTTTTGACAGATTACAAACAGCATTAGAAAAATAGAATCCAAGAACAATTTAGAATGGATTTAGAATTTCAACAATACAGCACATTATCAAAATATGCTTTCCAGAACCGCTATCAGGAATTTGAAGCAACCAAACATCTTTCCAAAGAGAAATTAGGAACTTATCCTTTTGACAAAATGGAAGAGGAGTGCGGGATTTTCGGACTGCATTCTCCTGAAAATTTGGATACTTTTTCTTTGTCGCAGTTCGGCCTTTTTGCACTACAACATCGTGGTCAGGAAGCTTGCGGAATAGCTGTCGGGAACAAAGGGCGAATATTTTCTGTAAAAGATGAAGGCTTGGTTCTGGACGTTTTCAAAACAATAGAAGAGCCCGAGCAGTTTATGGGAAGTACCGTTATCGGGCACACAAGATATACAACTGCAGGTGACAAGAAAAAATATAATTTTCAGCCTTTTTTTGCAAAGAATGAATATGATCAGATCATCCTTTCAATTGCACATAACGGAAATCTCACCAACGCAAAACAGCTTAGAAAGGAACTGGAAGATGAAGGAGTGGTGTTCCGTGCGACATCTGATACCGAAGTTATCTTAAGGCTGATTCAGAAAAATCTGGACTTGGGACTGCGTGGAGCGATCAAAGCAACCATGGAAAAAATAGAAGGTGCCTATTCGGTTGTCGGGATTACGAGAAATAAGTTCTTTGCGTTCCGCGATTTTAATGGAATCCGGCCTTTGGTTTTAGGTGCTATTGACGAAAATACATTCGTTGTAGCTTCGGAAACATGTGCTTTGGATGGAGTAGGAGCACAATATGTCCGTGATATTCTTCCTGGTGAGATTGTTTACACAAGTGACAATGAAGAAGGTTTGCAATCCTACCTGGTTAGAGAAGATTGTGTCAATAAAATCTGTGCATTCGAGTATATTTATTTTGCAAGACCGGATTCTACTCTTGAAGGTATTAATGTTCACGAAGTAAGAGAGAAGTCGGGAATGAAGATTTGGGAACAGGCACCTGTAGATGCCGATATTGTGATAGGCGTTCCTGATTCCGGCGTTCCTGCTGCGATTGGGTTTTCCAAAGCTTCGGGCATACCTTTCAGACCGGTTTTGATCAAGAACAGGTATATCGGCAGATCATTCATTATTCCGTCTCAGGAGATGAGGGAACATTTTGTGAACCTGAAGCTCAATCCGATTATATCCGAAATGAAAGATAAAAGAGTGGTTATTATCGACGATTCTATCGTGAGAGGAACAACGTCAAAACGTCTGGTGAAGATTTTAAAAAATGCAGGTGTTAAGGAGATTCATTTTAGAAGTGTGTCACCACCGATTGTTGCCCCTTGCTTTTTGGGGATTGATACACCTACCAAAGACGATTTGATCTCAGCAAATATGACAAAAGATGAGTTGAAGGATTACCTTGCTGTCGATAGTCTGGAGTTTTTGAGTGTGGAAAATCTAATAGAGATTTTAGGTTCACCCAATCATTGCTTTGGATGTTTCACAGAGAAATATCCTGTCAATAATCCGGACGAATTGGCTTTTGTAGATCAGGGTGATTAGAATTCGGGCAGTTTTTCAGTCCTCCGTTCCCACTATCCGCCGCTGGCGGATGAGCTCCACTCAGGCCTGGCTGCTGCAATTCGCTGATTGAATTGTGTGACAAAAATCAAACTGATAAGAATCATTTATATAAAACCGCTGATACATTTTGTTTTGGCGGTTATTTATTAAAGTGATTTTCATAAATAAAAAAACCCCAACCGAAGTTGGGGTAAAAACTAATAACCATGAAAACTCAAATTAAACATGAGAATCGAAAATAATGATACAAATACTGTGCCAATAAAATTCGAATCTTTGAAAAAGAATTTTCTGTTGCAAACATAAGGAAAAATTATTGTAAATTTGCAACTCTTTAAAAAAAAATAAAATAAGAACATGTCAGGAAAAATCACATTTACCATGATCAAGCCAGATGCCGTTGCAGATGGACATATTGGTGCGATTCTTGGAAAAATCAGCGAAGCTGGTTTTAAAATTAAAGCGTTAAAATTAACTCAGCTGACCGAAGCTGATGCAAAAAAATTCTACGAAGTGCACTCAGAAAGACCTTTCTACGGCGAGTTGGTAGAATTCATGTCTTCCGGACCAATAGTGGCTGCTGTTCTTGAAAAGGATAATGCTGTGGATGATTTCAGAACTGTTATCGGTTCTACGAATCCGGCTGAAGCTGCTGAAGGAACTATCAGAAAGCTATTTGCAAGAAGCATCGGTGAAAATGCAGTCCATGGTTCTGACTCTGATGAGAATGCGCTTATCGAAGCCCAATTCCATTTTTCTGGCAGAGAGATTTTCTAATTTCTCCTGAAAATATAAAACAGGCTATCATTTTTTGATAGCCTGTTTTTTTTATTTATGAATAGCCCCGATAGCAGCGGCATCCTTTTTTTGCGATGGACAATGCCTGGCAAAAAAGATACAGCGGATAGCGGGATAAGCTCCTTGGAAAAATTTAAATCTTCAGAAGTTCAATCGTCCTTTCAGGGCTGACGGAAGAGAAAACTGCATTTCCGGCTACTAAAATATCTGCTCCAGCTTCGAATAGTTTTGATGCGTTGTCCAGATTTACGCCACCATCAATTTCTATTAATGCCGTGGAGTTGTTACTCAAGATCAAATCTTTGGTTTCTTTGATTTTTTTATAAGTGTTTTCAATAAATTTCTGACCTCCGAATCCCGGGTTGACACTCATCAACAGAACCAAATCTACGTCTGCAATGATATCTTCCAGCATCAGAACAGGAGTTGAAGGATTAAGGACTACTCCTGCTTTTGCACCTTTGCTCTGGATCAGATGAATGGTTCTGTGAAGGTGGGTGCAGGTTTCGAAATGGACAGAAATCAAATCGGCTCCAAACTCAATGAATTCTTCAACATATTTTTCCGGTTCCAGAATCATCAGGTGAACATCGACAAATTTTTTGGCGTGCTCCTGAACGGTTTTCATCACGGGAAATCCGAAAGAGATATTAGGCACAAAGCGTCCATCCATCACATCGACATGGATCCAGTCTGCCTGGGAATTGTTGAGCATCTCTATATCTCTCTGCAGATTTCCAAAATCTGCGGAAAGTAGTGAAGGTGCTATGAGTTTGTTTTTCATTTTATTAGATTAGGATTTAGATGCTGTTAACTGAGCCTGAATTCCAGAGATTTAATGATATTTCAATTTCATTGCAGGCTGAATTTTCAAAAGACTTTCGTAGATCAATCTGATAACGTTTGAGACGTCTTCTTTTGAAACAATTTCTACTGTGGTATGCATATAACGCAAAGGTAGCGAAATCAATGCGCTCGGAACGCCGCCGTTAGAATGTGCAAATGCATCTGTATCGGTTCCGGTTGCCCTGCTTGCTGCAGCCCTTTGGAAAGGGATTTCTTTTTCTTTTGCGGTATCAATTATCAATTCGCGAATGGTGTGATGAACACTTGGTGCAAAAAACACAACCGGTCCATCGCCGCATTTTTGGTCGCCTTCTTTTTTCTTTTCAATCATTGGTGTTGTAGTGTCGTGTGTCACATCTGTCACAATGGCAATGTTAGGCTTTATGGTGTCAGCAATCATGTCAGCGCCATAAAGTCCGACTTCTTCCTGAACGGAATTGGTAATGTACAATCCAAAAGGCAATTCTTTCTTGTTTTCTTTCAAGAGTCTTGCAACCTCTGCAATCATAAATCCGCCAATTCTGTTGTCCAAAGCCCGGCAAACGAAATATCTGCTATTCAGTTCGAAAAACTCATCAGGATAAGTAATCATACAACCAACAAAAATTCCCAATTCTTCGACCTCTTTTTTTGAATTGGCACCACAGTCGATGAAGATGTTATCAATTTTTGGAGTCGGTTCATTTTGATTGGTACTTCTGGTGTGAATGGCCGGCCACCCGAAAACGCCTTTTACAATCCCTTTTTCGCCGTGGATATTCACGACTTTTGAAGGAGCTATAGTTTGATCCGAGCCACCGTTTCTGATAACATAGATCAGACCATCATCCGTGATATAGTTGACATACCAGCTAATCTCGTCCGCATGAGCTTCTATAACTACTTTGAAGTCTGCGTCCGGATTGATGATTCCGTAAGCTGTTCCGTAGTTGTCAACTTCAATTTTATCGACATAAGGTTTGATATAATCCATCCAGACTTTTTGTCCGTTGTGTTCATAACCTGTAGGTGAAGCAGTATTGAGATATTCTGCCAGGAATTTAATTGATTTCTTTTCGAATTTCATGACGAAAGGGAATGATTTTTGATATTAAATATCGTTAGTATTTATGGAGGTAAAAGTAATGAATTTTGGCAAATTGTTTCCGTTTCTTTGTATGTTTATTGGCATATTTTGTTTCTCGCAGCAGGATACTTTAAAGGTGAATTCTTTTGACGATATTCCAAAGAGCAGACTGAAAAAAGATGAGTATGGAAATGAATATTATTACGACGAAGTCCAAAAGGCAAAAATCTATAAAATAAATGGCGAACAGGTCATCGTTTTGGACGAATTGACGCTGAGAGCAAATCCACACTTCAACAATCAACTGGACAGGAATTTTTATTTTTTCCTGAATAAAAAACTTAACCGAGTTTATCCACTTTTTCTGGATGCTTTGGAACAATACAGAAATATACAAAAAGAAAGTGCGAATCTGAAAAGCTCCGACCGCAACCGATATATCAAGCAAAGACAAACTGAACTGGCTGCCAGCTATGAAAATCAATTGCGTGAACTAACGACAACCGAAGGTCAGATTTTCGCCAAGTTAATGAACAGAGCTACCGGAAAAACAGTTTACGAAATCATTAAAGAACTAAGAGGCGGATGGAGTGCCTTTTGGTGGAATGTAAAGGGGAATATAGCAGATGTAAGTCTGAAGACACCTTATGATCCGCATAGATTCAGGGATGATCTTTTTATAGAATCGCTGTTGCAGTCTAACTGGAATCTGGGTTATCTCCAGCCTTATCCGGGTGCCAATGATTATAAAGTAGAGAAATAAAAAAGCATTACAATCTAATTTGTAATGCTTTTTTTATTTTATAATTCAGTTATCAGATAATTTTGATATTTGGATTTGTCAAAGCTAAAAACTGAGGGTGATAATGGCTGATTTTCTTTATAGTTACTTATATTGATCACTGCCAAATCATTGTTGCTGGAAACTTGTTCGAGTTTGATCAGTTTTTTCTGTGGCGTATTGATATACAAGATGACATTTTTCAATCCATTATTTTTAACAGGAGTCATTTTGATAATATCAACAGGAATTCCGCTAATGGTCTTTTTTCCTGAATACGATACATTGTAATCTTTTTTATAAGAATCCAGATAACTTAATGGGGAAAAGTGCATCTGATTATCATTAGGTTTTGAAACTGTCACTTCTTTATCTTCATCATTGATATTATAGACTTTGTTACCATCAAAGATCTGTTCTATACCCATTATTTTAAGTTTATATCTGGTATTGTCAGAATAGAAGATCCCCGTTTGTGTCTGTGATGACTTTCCATTACCTGTTGTATATGAAAATTTGAAATAAGAATTTTTTTTGCTCTTATAATTTCTGGTTATATCATCCAGTATGGTCTTCGATTTGTTATCGATGGTTTGAGCATGCGCAAAAAAACTGCTGCCCATAAAAGTTAAAGCCAAAACTGTCTTTAAAAAATTTTTCATTTACTTATTAATTAAATTTGAAACAAAGTTAGTTTTTCAATATTGATGCCAATATTCTGAAATAATAAAATTTTGTTAAGTTTTGACACAACAAAAAAACCTTTTCACTAAGGAAAAGGTTTGAATATATAGTAATTATTATGGCTTATTCTACAATTAATTTCTCAGCATTAGATTTTCCGTTTTCGCTCATTACAACCAGATAAGTTCCTTTTATCAATCCTTTTGTAGAGATAGGCTCGGAGCTGTTTTTCTTTCTTTCAAAAGATTTGATAAGTTTTCCGTTCATATCCAGTATTTCAATCTTAATGGTAGCATTGCCAACTGTCGGAGCTGTCTTTATGAAAAATTCTCCTTTTGCAGGATTTGGATATATCCCGAATTTTTTATTTGCAGCTATATCTTCTGTAGCAAGAACACACCCGTCAGGAACATCGAATCCATTCACTTGGTCCGTGATGCTGGAATTGCTTCCTGCAGAAGCATTGACTCCCAATCCTCTCTTTGCAAATACATTCCAGATCAGGCAATTGTCAGCACCACCTTTCAATTGGTCTGCTTGTAGTATAGCATCTCTTCCGGAAATGAAGTTCGGATTACAAGGCTGTAATTTTAAACCATCCATTACCAGTTGTAATGTTTTTGCACTTCCTGAGTTAGGATCAGCGGTTACATCAGAATTATAGCCATATTTTTCTGCCATTTTCCAATGAAGATCCCAAAGCATTGTTGCCCAGATCTCTCCAATAGCATGCTGTTGCCCTCCTGTAAGATTTGTATCTGCATATGTGTGAGGATTCACAGTCATATCAGTAGTATATTTATATTGTCTGATACCATTGGCTGTGGTTGGTGAATTGGTAGAGTAGGTTCCGATTCCTCTTGCTGTAGTTGCTGTAGCTCCTGGAGCGTTAGTCAGCATTAAAGCAAAGAAATCTGACCATCCTTCGCCCATCTGTTCGATGCTTGTAAGACAGCTGTAACCCTGTCCTGTCAGTCTGTTGGAAATCCCGTGTCCATATTCGTGGATCATAACGCCATTGTCAAAACTGGAGTTTTTGTAACCAACAGCAAGATCTTTCAGGTTAACATTCACAGTTCTCCCTGCGGTTAGTTCTGCAGTAATGAAATCTCCCTCATCTTTAGGAAGCATTATGGTCGGGATAGTTACATTAGTTACATTGTTAATGTTTATATCGCTAACGGTATTGGAGTTGGTTCTATGCACGATCATTCCTATTGCACCGGCATCCTGAACAGTTTTTGCTTTGATATTATAAGCGCAGCTAGTTGTATTCACTAAAGCTATTTTGCCAGTAAGGCTACCAGATGCCAGTGCTGTGCAACCAGTTGCTACAGAAGGGATTACCACATCTCCCGTTACACCGGTTTCCATAAGCGGTCTTCCGAAATTAGAAACTCCGGTATTAACGCCGGGTCTTGTAGCCAAAACAGGATCTGTATAAAATAATCTTTTCTTCAAAGGAACGCTGTAGTTCCAAAGATACATCTGCATTCTTGGAGCCTGTACGATCCAGTTTCCTACACCGTTCAGAATTTCCTGACCGGATGCGAAATTTGCATTATTATAACCGCTGCCATCAAAAGCTTCTGCCCGCACAGCATCACCCTGACCTCCGCCTTTTCCAAAGTTATTGGACTGGAAGTTTCTGCTGCTTTCTGTGAAACCGAATTTATACATTATATCATGTACCATATTATTGGCATAGAACAGATTGGTAACCGCAGAACTTCTGTTATCATAAGCACTAAGGCTTGGTGATTCTACAAATGGAAAATCAAAAGTAAGAGATCCTGTAGTTGTACTTTCCGGTGAAAACCCATTAATGTTATTGCTGGCATTGTTATCAACATAAGCAAAAACGTTGTTTCCTCTTGTATCTGTATAGTTGGTTGTTCCGTTAGAATGCCAACCTTCCGGGGATACTGTAAGATCCCACGGATTGGTTACCAGACTTCTTGGGCCAAATGTTGCTGCTTCCAATGGGAACGGGAATACATTGTAAGTCGCATCTGTAGCGGCTTTAACTTGGTTTTCGCTATTTGAAGGCGAAGAATTAAAATGATTCAGCAGATGTTCATTGTTTTCTGCAAGAGATGGGTGATCTGATGCATGATCCGGATGGAAAGAGCATTCGTTGATCATACTGTTGTTTTCCAGAACTTCACCTGTTGTCAAACTAACCAATGTAGAAAAATACTTATTTTCTTTGCTTTGGTTAATGAAAAACAACTGTGCTGGAATTAAAGTATTATTTTTCTCAAAATAAAAACGAAGGCTGGCAACTTTATTATCAGGAAGATTGATAAGATCTCCACTGTTTTCATCCATTACCTCAAAGCCTTGACCGGCAATATTAAGGTGTCTCAATGCGGATGATAAAGCTTCTGACTTGTCAACTTTGTCTGAAATAATATTATTACCATTGACCTGAATGAAGTTGTTATTGAAAGAAATAACTTTTCCTTCTCTTACAACAGCTTTTGCCAAAGACCGGTAAATTGGTGTATTGTTATAATATTGTTGAATGTTTACAATATCCGATTTAAGACTCTTGGACTTATCTTCATTTTGGATTCTGAAATCCACATTAGAATTGCTGCGGAAAGCAACATCATTCTTAATATGGTCTCTGATAATTATTTCATTTGATTGTGCGTTCAGGCTGGCAAACAAAAAGAAAACGCCTACACCTGCACATCTAGTGAGTTGATTTAGTTTCATATATAACTTTATTAGTAAATTAAAATATCATTAGCAAAAATATTAATTTTTTTCCTTTTTAATGAATTAAATCCAAACAAATTTCTAATTTTTGGGTTTTCAATAAAAATTTAACTATTATATTGACAATTATTGAATTAGAATAATCTGTTGCCGATATAGACAATGTTAGGCTTTTCCAAAAAAGAACTGATATTCTCCCGGAAATTAATCATGTGATCAGAAACCTGATGCTGCTGCAGGTTGTCATTGGAGTCCCAAGTTTCATGGATGAAAAATACACCTTTATTTCTGCTATCTTCATGAAGGTCATATTGTATGCAGCCTGATTCCTTTCGGGTTTCTATAACCAGTTTCTTTAATATTTCTATAGCATCCATTATTGCATTTTCTTTGATATGGATAATTGCACTGAGATAAATATTCATTGTAAGATTCTAAAAATTTTGATTCTCAAATGTATGAAAAAATGGATGTTGCAAGTTTTAAAAAATAGAATTATATAATTAATAAAAAAAAATGTATTTTTGGAAAAATTCAAAAAAGCAAAAAAATGGCAGAATATCAACTATTGCTCCCGAGTATGGGCGAGGGAGTTATGGAAGCAACAATTATCAGCTGGCTGTTTAATGAAGGTGATTTTATAAAGGAGGACGAATCTGTGGTAGAAATTGCAACAGACAAGGTAGATTCCGATGTTCCGACACCGGTCTCCGGAAAAATCATTAAAATTCTTAAAAATAAAGATGAGGTTGCAAAAATAGGTGAAGTCATTGCGATTTTGGAAACAGAAGGCGGTACTCAGGATTCAGAAGTACCAGAACCAAAATCTTACGAAGAAGTTGAAGACCAGATTCACAAGCCTGAGCCGGAAGTTATAAATACTTTGGAACAACCATTGAGAAATTATTCTGATAATTCATTGAGCAATCAAAGTTCTGATTTGTATCTTTCTCCTTTGGTAAAATCTGTTGTTCAGCAGGAAAATATCTCTGAATCTGAACTTAAAACCATAAAAGGAAGCGGATTAGAAGGCAGAATTACCAAAGAAGATATTCTTGGATTTGTGAAAAACAGAGGTGTAGTTCAATCCGCTCCAGTTCAGCAGACTATTTCTCAACCGGTTTCTGAAGTCAAAACTCAGCCAGCTCCAGCTCAGCCAATCAGCATTAATGATAGTGACGAAATTATCCAAATGGACAGAGTTCGTAAAATCATTGCGGATGCGATGGTTAACAGCAAACATACTTCGCCACACGTAACGTCATTTATAGAAACTGATGTTACAAATGTTGTGACCTGGAGAAATGCCAACAAAAATTCTTACCAGAAAAGAGATGGCGAGAAGTTGACTTTTATGCCGATTTTCATCAGAGCGGTTGTAAAAGCAATTCAGGATTTTCCAATGATCAATGTGTCTGTGGATGGCGATAAAATCATCAAGAAGAAAAATATTAATATCGGAATGGCAACAGCTCTTCCGGATGGGAATCTGATTGTTCCTGTGATTAAAAATGCAGACCAGTTGAGCTTATCAGGATTGGCAAAAGCAATCAATGATTTGGCTTACAGAGCAAGAAATAAAAAACTGACGCCGGCTGATACGCAAGGTGCAACTTACACGATTTCCAATGTCGGAACTTTTGGAAACCTGATGGGAACACCGATTATTCCTCAGCCTCAGGTGGCGATTTTGGCGGTTGGAGCCATTGTGAAAAAACCTGCAGTTATCGAAACGGAATTTGGAGATGTGATTGCCATTCGTCAAAAGATGTTTATGTCACATTCTTACGACCATAGAGTAGTAGACGGAAGTTTAGGCGGAATGTTTCTGAAACACGTCAATGATTATCTTGAAAATTGGGATCTGAATACGGAAATATAAAAGCAAAGCCTCAGAATTTTCTGAGGCTTTTTTATTTTAAAATTATAATTTCTTTTTATCTGGGGATTGTCTGTTTGAGAAGAATGATAAAATTTCAATTTTATTATTCATAACTCTATAATATAAAGTGTTAAATTTTAAGATTACGGCTTTTCTAGTTTGTAATTTATCAGAATTAGGAAAAATATTTGGATTTTGTGATATGATTGATGTAATCCTTTCAATTTCATCGCCCAAAATGTCAATTTCCTTTTGAGAAAACTCTCTTTCAAGATATCCAACGGTTTCAGAAAGCTCTTCCAAAGCTAAATCAGTCCAAAGAATTTCAAATCCTTTTTCCATAAATTTCTCTCGCTTTAGAATGTGGATTTAGCCTTCCAGCGTCTGCTTGTTCGATTCCCTTTTCAATAGATTTTCTTTCAGCATCCGAAATTAGATCTGCCCAGTCTTTTTTGTTTTCACGAGAAATGAACTCAGAAATTTTTTCCAGAAAATTCAAATCCTCAATAGTTGATAACCATTGAATTAACTCTAATTTTTTATTTTGTATTTGTAAATCCGTGTCCATTGTAAATCTTTTATCAAATTTAAAAATAAAAATTCAAATTTGTTTGAGCTTTTCTACAAATCATCCAGCTCATCCGCAGAACCTTGTCCTTCATTCATCAGATAAGCTTTCAGGAAAGGAGTTAGATTGCCGTTCATTACTCCATCGACATCAGAGGTTTCATATCCTGAGCGCACATCTTTTACCAATTTATAAGGATGCATCACATAATTTCGGATTTGAGAACCCCATTCGATTTTCATTTTGCCGGCTTCGATTTCGTTTCTGGCTTTCATACGTTCTTCGAGTTCAATTTCATAAAGTCGGGAACGCAAAAGTTGCATTGCCTTTTCTTTATTTTGAAGCTGAGAACGTGATTCCGAGTTTTCAATGATAATTCCTGTTGGTGCGTGACGAAGACGAACAGCCGTTTCAACTTTATTGACGTTTTGTCCACCAGCTCCGGAACTTCGCATCGTTTCAAAACTGATGTCGGCAGGATTGATATTGATTTCAATCGTGTCATCAACCAAAGGATAAACATAAACCGAAACGAAACTTGTGTGACGTTTGGCATTACTGTCAAACGGCGAAATCCTCACCAATCTGTGAACGCCATTTTCACCTTTCAGGTAACCGAAAGCAAATTCACCTTCGATTTCTAAGGTTACAGTTTTTACGCCAGCAACATCACCTTCCTGGAAATTCAGTTCACGGATTTTGTAGCCTTGTTTGTCTGCCCACATTGTGTACATCCGCATCAGCATACTTGCCCAGTCGCAAGATTCTGTCCCGCCGGCGCCAGCTGTGATCTGAAGAACGGCAGACAACTCATCACCTTCGTTGGAAAGCATATTTTTGAATTCCAGATTTTCGACTTTTTCAACTAATTCCGGGAAAGTTTCATCCAGTTCTTTTTCAGAATCCGGGTCTTCTTTTGCAAATTCTAAAAGAACCTGTAAATCTTCGAATTGAGAATTGATTTCCTCATAACTTTCCACCCATTTTTTCTTGGAACGGAGTTGTTTCAGGAACACTTCGGCTTCTTTTGGTTTTTCCCAGAATTCCGGAGCTGCGGTTTTCTCATCATCGTTAGCTATTTCGATTTTCTTTTTTTCGATGCCCAGGAATTTGTGAAGGTCTTCTATTCTGGATTGTATATCTTTTATTTGGTCTGTGTTTACCACGTTTGTTTTGATTTTTGCAAAAGTAAGGAGAAAATTGTGAATACTGTCGATTAATGATTGGAATGAGAATTAAAGGCAAAGCCCCAAAGATTTTTTTATCTAATTGAAATATTTTTAGGTTCACAAAGGCGCTTCGCTCAGCGAGGAATTATTTTTTATATCATATTTTGAAGCTACGTGTTATGGATTGAAAACTTTATTTTTATGACGAGACCCGCAATAGGGATAGTAGTGGAAATCCTTTCCATACTAAAGTAAAATGTATAAAGTAAAATGTAAAAAGTATTTGAAATTTATTGGTTGATAATCAGTTGTTTGTAAATTAATTTTAAATTGTTATGAAAATTGAGGCAACCATTTCGGAATTTTGCCGTCTTATAGTCAGAAAGAGAAAATGAAATCAGATTTACAACATATCTTTTCCAAAGCAAAGAAAAATGACCGGCTGGCTCAGAAGAGTCTGTTCGAGATGTTTTCGGGGAAAATGTTGTCGGTTGCCAATTCTTACATCAGTAATCGGGATGATGCGGAAGATGTTCTGATGAACGCTTTCTATAAAGCATTTACGAAGCTGGAGGATTGTAAGAATTATGAGTCATTTCCGTTTTGGCTAAGAAAGATTGTAGTGAATGATGCTATTAGTTTTATCCGGACAAACAAACATATTTTGTATGCCGAAACTGAATTTACGGATTCGATGGCAGAACAGATTGATGATGTTGATGAACTTTCTAAAGACATTGATTTGGATGTGATTTTCAAGGAAATGCCGATTGGTTACAAACTGGTTTTCAATCTATCGGTTTTTGAGGAAAAGAAACATCTGGAGATTGCAGAGATTCTGAATGTCTCCGAAGGAACCAGTAAAAGCCAGCTAAGCAAAGCTAAAAAATGGCTTCATGATTTTTTTAATCAACAACAAAACATCAAACAAAATGCAGAATCTGAAATCTAAATACGAACAAGAGGAAATGAAAGTTTCCGACGGTCTTTGGGAAAGATTGGAAGAAAAACTTGACCAGGTTCCTGCGAAAAAGAGACAGCCAAAAATGATTTGGTTACGGTACGTTGCTGTTGCAATTTTGATTTTAAATTTCAGCGGTGTTTCTTGGTTAAACAATATTGAAAACCAGGTTAAAAATAGTCGAGAATTCAAATTTAGAACTGAGAACCAAATCTTCACAGCAAAAGAAAAAGCGGCTTACGAAGATGAGGTAGAAAAATCTCTTTTGACAAACAGTTCTAAAATCAAAACTCAAAAAAAGGAATTTAAAAATGAAAATTCTTCGACGCCGTTCAGAATGACAAATTCAGTAAAAAAAGAAAGTTCAGTTTCAAATCAAATTGCCGAAAAAGAATCCATTATAAAAAAAGAAGCGCTGCAAATCACTCCTAAACCTGAAGAGAAATTAGCTCAAAATGATATCATTATTCCAAAACAAAAAGTAAAATATATCTCATCATCGGATTTACTTTTCGGAGTAGAAATAGATAAAGCGAAAGCTGAGACGCCAAAGTCATCAATGGGAATCAATGTGCCGAAAATTAAAAACGAGTCCGATTTTCCCAGCCCGAAACGTGTTAAACTCTTCGGAATCACGCTCTACGAAAAAGATTCTGTAAATACTAAATAATTTAAACTATGAATATTAAAATTTTACTCCTGGCATTGCTTTCCGGCTTTGCTACTGCACAAACTACGCTTGATAATCAGATGAAATCTTACACGGAGAAAGTGAATGAGATCGTCTCTACAGAAAAAGCAAATATGAAATCCGAAACCGATAAAATCGATGATGCTTTCAGCTCCGGAAATATAACGAAAGCAGAACAGATTGCGCAGAAAGAAACGGTCGCTAAAAAATACGAGACAATCATCAATGACAAAATTGAGAGTGAACGTCAACATTTAGATGATATTACAAAAACCGCGGTGACCAACTCGGTTTACAATACAAAGCAAGATACCTTGAGAAATAAAGATGTTTTCGTTTTCAGTACTAAAGGTTTATCCATTAGAAAAAGTGGTAAATCCACTCCTGAGCAATATCTGAAAAGCAGTACGCTGAGCGTTGGATATGCATTCACAAATCTTACCAGAGATAAAGGCAGCTTTAATCCTTTTGAAAACGATTCTGAGATGAGAATCGGGAACTCGCACAGTGTTGAAGTGCAGTTCAGAACGGATCGTCAATTAGGCGGATTCACCAGTCCATGGTTCATCAGATACGGATTGGCTTACAGAACCGACACTTATATGCCGAAACGTCCGCAGGTTTTTATTCAGGATAATTCGCACTTATATCTGCAAGATTTTGCGGAAGGGCGACTAAAACGTTCTAAACTTCGAAATGTTTATTTGACTTTGCCAATTGAATTTCAGCTTTATCTCAATCCTAAATATACGGAATATGATGGCAAACAATATCTGGATGTAAAGAAAAAGATGTGGAAAGTAGGCGTAGGAGCTTATGCCGGAATCAATACCAGAAGCATTGTTAAGGTGAAATATTATAATGAAAATGACAAATTCAGAAAGTATGACTATACTTTGGATGACGGGGTGAATACATTTTTGTTTGGTGGAAAATTCAGTCTGGGTTATGGCGGTGTGAACTTATTTATCAAAAAAGATTTCACTTCCATCTTTAATGATAAAGCTGACTTACCGAGTAAGAACGGAATCCAGTTCGGTATCGAAATCGCAAATATTGATTTTTAAAACTATAAATTTTCATAGAACATTCTTATTATTATTTTCTTATTTAAAGGCATATCTTGAAAAAGATGTGTCTTTTTTATTTTAAATAAAAACTCCGACGTTTAGCCGGAGTTTTTTATTCTAATCACAATATCGTTTTTAAACTGTTTTTACAATAAAGTAATTCTTTTTACCCTTCTGAAGCAGAAGAAATTTACCGTCAATCAAGTCATTTTCGGAAACTGAAAAGTCTTCTCCTACCTTTGTTTTATTTACGGATATTGCATTTCCTGTCAGCTCTCTTTTGGCTTCTCCTTTAGATTTCAGAAAGCCTGATTTTTCTGAGATCAGATCTACGATATTGCTTCCGATGACTTCTTCTTTGGATAATTCCTTCTGAGGAACACCATCAAAAACCTGCAGGAACAATTCTTCATCCAGGCTTACAAGATCTTCTGCTGTGGATTGGCCGAAAAGAATCTGGGAAGCTTTCAGTGCTTTTTCATATTCTTCTTTTCCGTGTACCCAGATTGTCACTTCTTCTGCCAGTTTTTTCTGAAGCTTTCTTTCGTGAGCTGCAGTTTTATGATCCTGAACCAAAGCTTCGATCTCTTCTTTTTTCAGGAACGTATAGAATTTTATAAATCTTTCCGCATCATCATCCGTTGCATTCAGCCAAAACTGGTAGAATTTGTATGGAGAGGTTTTCTTTGCATCGAGCCAATAATTTTCGCCGCTTTCTGACTTTCCGAATTTGGATCCGTCAGCTTTTGTGATCAGGGGAACTGTCAAAGCATAAGCTTCACCCTGTACTTTTCTACGGATCAATTCTGTTCCTGTGGTGATATTTCCCCATTGATCAGATCCGCCCATCTGGAGTTTCACGCCTTCGTTCTGGTACAGATGAAGATAGTCGTAGCCTTGTAAAAGTTGGTAAGTGAACTCTGTAAAGCTCATTCCATCTACACCGGAATCTCCTGAGAAACGTTTTTTTACCGAATCTTTTGCCATCATATAGTTCACGGTAATGTGCTTGCCGATATTTTTTGCAAAATCGAGAAACGTAAAGTCCTTCATCCAGTCATAGTTATTAACCAGGACAGCTTTGTTTTCACCATCACCATCGAATCTTAGGAATCTTGACAATTGATTTTTAAGACAATCAACATAATAGAGTAGAGTTTCTTCACTCAAAAGATTACGTTCCGCAGATTTTCCGGAAGGATCACCAATCATTCCCGTTGCACCTCCGACCAAAGCAATCGGCTGATGGCCGTGCTGTTGAAAATGCGCCAGGATCTTGATCTGGATAAGGCTTCCGATATGCAAAGAATCCGCTGTTGGGTCAAACCCGATGTAAGCTTTTGTCATTTCTTTATCCAGTTGTTCCTCCGTTCCCGGTGTCATATCAGAAAAAAGTCCGCGCCATTTTAGCTCTTCGATAAATGCATTCATTGTCTTAATAAATTTCGTGCAAAGATAAGAATAAGTTTGGCTTAGATTCATATTGTTAGTTATACTAAATCAAAATCGTAATTTTGTAAAATGAATCACGACACTATCTGCGCACTGGCAACAGCCAACGGAATCGGAGCAATTGGAATCATTAGAGTTTCCGGAAATGGATCTTTCAAAATTGTCAATAGAATTTTTGAAGGGAAAAATCTGGAAAAGGTGGAATCTCACACTGTTCATTATGGTTTTATCAAAGATGAAAATGAGACGATTGATGAAGTGATGATTTCAGTTTTTCATGCTCCGAAGACTTTTACGACGGAAAATTCTGTTGAGATCTCTTTCCACGGTTCGCCTTATATCGGGAAAAAAATTCTTGAAGCCCTGATTAATAATGGTGCGAGAATGGCGAAAGCCGGAGAGTTTACGATGCGCGCGTTTATGAATGGCAGAATCGATCTATCACAAGCTGAGTCCATAGCGGACCTAATTGCATCTGAAAATGAAGCTTCCCGAAAAGTAGCTTTGAATCAATTAAAAGGTGGGATTTCGAATGAGATTTCATTCTTAAGAAATGATTTGTTGAATTTCACATCTTTAATTGAGTTGGAACTTGATTTTGCAGAAGAGGATGTGGAGTTTGCAGACCGAACGGCATTGACATCATTATTAAAAAAAATTGAAGATAAATTAATTTCACTGATTGATAGTTTCCAGTACGGAAATGCTATCAAAAACGGAACAGCAGTCGCAATTATTGGAAAACCAAATGCGGGAAAATCTACATTGCTGAATGCCTTATTGAAAGAAGAAAGAGCAATTGTCAGCAATATTGCCGGAACTACAAGAGATACGATTGAAGAAGTGCTTCACATCAAGGGACACGCATTTCGGTTAATTGACACTGCAGGTCTTAGAGAAACGGCGGACGAAATTGAAGCGATTGGTGTAAAAAAAGCTAGGGAAAAAGTTGAAAATGCTGAGATTCTGGTTTATCTGGCTGACGCAGGAACAGAAGATTTCTCAGAAGATATCGAGATGATAAAATCTTTACTAAGAGACGATTTAAAACTGATTATATGCGCCACAAAAATTGACGAGGTAATTCCGACTCAATATGAAAAGTTAGAGCAGATTTTCAGAAATGGTATCTCAACTGATTTTGATTTTATTAAAATTTCGGCGGTTGAAAATAAGAATATTCAGGATCTTAAAAACGAATTGTCTTCTTATGTAGAACATCTGAAATCCGAAGAAGGCAATGTTGTGATCACCAACCAACGTCATTATGAGGCTTTGCAGAAATCGCTGAATTCGGTCAAAAGAGTAGAAGATGCTGTAAGATCACAGATTACAACAGAACTTCTGGCTTATGAACTTCGTAACGCGTTGGAATATCTTGGTGAGATTTCCGGTGAATTTACGAATGATGAAGTGCTTGGAAATATTTTCAGTAAGTTTTGTATCGGGAAATAATTTAGCTTTTCTTTGGTTTCTTTTTCTTTCTTTTATTTGATTATCAATTATTTATAAAAATTTTACTTTCTCTTTTTGGAGTTTATTTATATATTTGTACTACTTCTGTACCACTTCGGGCTATCAAAATAGTGAAAAGTAGTACAAAGTAGTACAAATCCAAAATTATGAAAATATCACTTAGTCAAAGAAAATTGAAAGATGGAAGAATCAGTCTGTCGATTGAGTTTTATCGCGGTTCCGAAATTACTGAAGACGGAAAAAGAAAACATCTGAGAAGCTTTGAGAATCTAGATTCTTATTTAATTTCAGATCCAAAAACTGCAAAAGAAAAAAAAGAAAATAAAGAAGCTTTAGAATTTGCAGAAAACGTACTTGCAATTAGAAAAGCTGAATACGCGCAAGGGAGATTTGAATTAAAAAATACTGCAAAATCAAAAAGGGTATTTCTAAATTTTTTTGCTGAACTGACAGAAGAAAAGCAAAAGCAAGATACTTCTAATAATTACGGTAACTGGTTTTCTACACTACAACATCTCAAAAAGATTGTTCCAAAAAATATGACTTTCGAAGAAATTGATGAAAGTTTCGTCAAGAAAGTTCACCGATATTTCGAAAAAGACGCTCTTACAAAAAGTGAGCTACCACTTTCTCAAAATTCAAAATATTCATATTTCAACAAGTTTAAAGCTGCTCTAAGGAGTGCTTTCGATAATGGATATTTGACTATAAATTACGCATCAAAAGTCAAATCCTTTGAACAGGCTGAAAGCCAAAGAGAATACCTGATTTTTGATGAATTACAACGTTTAGCCAAAGCGGAATGTAAATATCCGGTTTTGAAAAAAGCTTTTCTTTTTTCGTGTTTATCAGGACTACGTTGGTCGGATATTAATACTTTGACCTGGAAAGAAGTTCGTGACGAAGGTGATGTTTCTAGAGTCAACTTCCGACAGGAAAAAACGGATGGTGTAGAATACCTCTATATCTCAAAACAAGCCAGGGAATTGTTGGGCGAAAGACAAGATCCGAAAGAAAGAGTTTTCAAAGGTTTGAAATATGGAATGACCTACAATACTGAAATTATTCGCTGGTGCAATCGAGCTGCAGTTCCTAAGCATATTACTTTTCACTCAGCGAGACATACGAACGCCGTTCTGTTGTTAGAAAATGGTGCAGATATTTACACGGTTTCCAAAAGACTGGGACATCGGGAATTAAGAACAACACAGATTTACGCAAAAATTGTGGATAGCAAAATGAAGGAAGCTGCTGAGATTATTCCGGAATTAAATATCGAGTTATGAAAATCCGTTTTCTATTTTTAAACTCAATGAAAATCGCTATTTAATCCAGATTAATCTTTTTTAATCTTTTGACAGATAAAATCAATCCAGAGTATTCTTATTTAGCCCACAAGCTACAGATAGTCTTTTATTTATGGTTATTATTGTTGACTTTTGTTTCGTTAAGTCAATTAAAAGAAACAGATGGAAAATAACGAAATCATTATTCACAAGCTCAACCGAATTGAAAAGCATATTTTCGGGCTCAAAGCAATTCTTAATGTAGAAGAGCTTTCGGATTACACAGGGTTCAAGAAATCCTATATCTACAAATTGGTTCATACCAACTCTATCCCATTTTCAAAACCTTCCGGAAAAATTCTATTCTTTGAACGAAAAAAAATTGACGAATGGTTGCTGAAAAACAGTCATAAATCAAATGACGAGATCCAACAAGAAGCAATAGAATTTTCTTTAGGCAAAAAATAAAAACAGCTTTGTCCTTTACTTTTTTATTGTTTGGTAAAGCTAGGAGAGTGAGGGATTTGTGCCCATTTCTCATCGCTTTATGGATAAGATTTTCGCTGTTGCATCTCTGTGAATGGCCTCAAATAGGACATTGGCAAAAAAGTGGTAAAATCCTAATTTAAATTTTACGTAGTAAAGCTAAAAATTTCTGCTCAAATCTGCAAGTAAAAAGGCTAAAAATTGAACAGGTTATTTAGAGTTCAAAGCAAGAAATATAATCCTTCTCTTTGCACCTTAAAATTTCAAGTTAAAATATCGGAGATAAAAAATAAATGTTTTGTATGAAACAATATTTTATGCGATTTCATGCTAGGAAAAATGTTATATAAGACTAATTAATCGCTAAAATCCTGTTTTTCAAATGTCCTTAGTTCAAGTGATAAGTCCACCATTATAACCTGGCTTCCTACAAATGGATTGTATGAGGGTAGATAAATGATATAGCCAGAAGCGTGCAGATTCTTAAGGCATTTATGATAAGTTGCCTTTGAATGGATTTTACTAATCCGCATTACTTTGTCCCTAGAAATGCTGATGGGATTTCGGAATCGATTGAAATTCCAGAATTGGAATAGCCCCAGGTAGATACTGATATGTGTGGGTTTAAGCGTATTGTCTTGTGTGGCTTTTTCATAGAAACCTGTGAGATGTTTTATGTAGTTCATTTCTCGATATATAGGATTAGTACATTATTTATTGCCTCTCAGCATTTTTTCAATGTCTTTATAATTGTAATACAATGTTCCTCCTATACGAGTATACGTTATAGTTCCCTCATTACGCAAATTTTGCAATGTTCCGGACGAAATATTTAGAAGTTCTTTAACTTCGGAAGACCGTAACCACAGTTTTTGTTCGGAAGTTTTAATATTGAACAAATTTTTAATGTCTTTTAATAACTCATTTTTAAATTCCTGAAGATCTTCTTTCGTGATTATGTTTACTATCATGGCGTAGCTGTAATTAATTTATTTACAATTTTCTTGCAAAATTGCAGCATAAAAATTTGTAAATCAATAGCTTTAAATCAAGATGCAACGAATAATAGTAAAAGCTATTACTTTAAAATATTAGATGTATCAGAAAAGATTAAAATGGGGATATAAGAATCAAATTGTATCAGAAGGTTGGTAAAATTTAAGTTGAAATGTATATAAGACATCCGTACAAATGTAAAATATTCTTGCCTTTGGAACTTGACATGGCTTTATCAATATCATTTACTAATTAATATTGATAGTGGTTTGAACGTATCAGACAACGTTTGAAGTATTGCCTGATATGTAAAAATAACATTTCTATCGACTATAACTGTCAAATTTAGTAAACTCTTGCCAGGTGTGTTGGATCTTTTTAATGAATGTATTGCGGAATTATAAAAATATAAAATCACTTACAAAAGTTATGATGCTATTATTTCTTCTGTAATACAGATATATTATTAGCCCTTACAAAAGGCGATTCATTCATAAAAAGATAAGTTTTTTCATAACCTCCGAAATCAACAACTATTTTTTCGAATACGATTCCCGGATCCAATGGCTTGATGATTAAGGTTTGTTGTCCATCCTCGGTTTCCGGCAGTTGCAATTCGGTCTCATTGTGAACTATACGTCTTGCAACGGTAGGATAGAACACCGAGTAGATATTGGCAGGATCTTCGTTAAGATTATGATTGAAGTTGATGATTTTTTCTTCTTTTCCGAGAAAGCCTACACTGTACTGATGGCCTTTCGGGTCGTGAAATGCCAATGTGGATTTAACAATAACGTGAACTTTCACTTTATTAATACCCTTTGGAATGCTCATCTTATAAGAAAGCGAAGCATTGGTCACTTCTTTATTATAAGGCATCAAAGCAACACCGCTCAATGTTCTTCCCATGTAAGGAATCGTTGTCCAGCTTGTGGATGGAGAATTTTTAGATTCAAAATAATGTTCTGCTTCCATCACAACCACATTATTTTTGGCAGTAAAAATGTAACCTCCTGAAGTTTTATCTGAATTGATACGGTAAATTTTTGGCAAGGTATCTTTAGGAAAATTATCGTTCCAGGAAGTATAGCCAATCTTTTTCTGAATCATCATGCCGTTCCATTTTCCGCCTGACATTACATGATTATAATCGTAGCTCAGATCGGCATCTCTCTTAAAGGTAGTCTCCACCTTGTCTGCCCAGAAATTAGCTTCAGGATTATTTTCTTTGTACAGTTTGTGATTCATTGCCTGTGCATAATACATCTCATAAAGGTTGGCCATCATTTGCACCGGGTAAAGAATCAATTGTTTGTAAGAATCTTTGTATTCGGAATTTAGGCTCACATATTGGCGTAAGGCTTCTGCCTCAAGCTTGAGATATTCATCCGAAACCTGCTTCCATTCGCCGCTTTCAAGATTATAAGTTTCGGCGTCCAGCATTTCCGGAGTTACCCGCCCGTTATATTTGCTGTATAAGTTTAAAATGCGTGCGGCTTCATCTGCCTGATCGTCTCCAAATTGCTGTGCACAGAAGTCTCTGGTATGTTGCAGTAGATTGTCATTGTTATAATTTTTAGGATTCCACGCCATATTTAAAAACAGCGAAATAGGATATTCCATCGGTTTCAGATCACCTACATTCACGATCCATATTTTATCCACACCATAGTCATAAGCCAGTTGTGTCTGTTCCCAGATATTTTGAATCGGACTCACATTGATGGACTTTGAATTACGTGGTGCACCCACATAATCTACGTGATAATAAATTCCGTATCCACCCGGATGATCCTTCTCCTTTCCTCTCGGTAGACGGCGCAGATTGCCCCAATTGTCGTCGCTAAGCAGTACAATAACGTCATCAGGCGGTTTCAGTCCATTGTCGTAATATCTTTGAACCTCCTTGTACAATGCCCACATCTGAGGGGTTTTATCTGCGGATTTTTCTGTGATGTCTTTTATAATGCTCCTTTGATTGTGTATAATCTTTTCCAGTAGTTTGATGTTTTCTTCATCATTTGGAACTGTTTTATGATCTTCTCCTTCTTTTCCGCCCATTGGCGTGTCGCCGTCACCGCGCATACCGATGGTGATCAGATCTTCTGTTTTGGCAGCTCTTTGAATGCCTTCCTTAAAAAACTGATCAATATTTTTCTGATTGCTTCTGTAATCCCATTCTCCATATTCCTTTCTTTTCCTCACCCATTCCTGATGGTTTCTCGCCATTGGCTCATGATGAGAAGTCCCCATAATAATTCCCATTTTGTTGGCTGTCTCACTATTTTTGAGGTCATCAGTATAGAAACTCCAGCTCCACATGGCGGGCCACAGATAGTTGGCGCGTAAACGGAGCAGCAATTCAAAGACTCTTGCATAAAATCGGTGGTCACCGTAATCTGTGCCGTAGGTATTATGTACCCAAGTCGTTAAGCAAGGCGCTTCATCGTTCAGAAAAATACCTCTGTATTTTACCGCAGGTTCTCCGGCTGTATATTTTCCCGGTTTGATGGATAAATTTTGTTGTTTTTTAACGGGAACATCTGCCCAGTCATACCAAGGAGAAACCCCGATCTGTTCAGAGAGTTCATAAGTTCCATACACCGTTCCACGTCTGTCACTTCCGACTATTACCAATGCTTCATCTACGCCGGGCAGAGGATTATCAACAACAGTCATTATATATTTTTCGTTTTTGCCTTTCAGCTCTTTTTCGTCGATTTTCCCGTTTTTGATCAATGCTTTGATATATTTACTGCCAATGCTGCCGATGATGATCAATCTTTTAGACTGAGGATAGAACATCATTTCGGCTTGTCGTCCTGAAACTCTTTCAAAATCTTTTTGAAGATTGCTTACTGCAATTTTTACGGCAGAGTCGTCATTTTCATCGATGAGTATTTTCCCGGGAATGCCATTTTCTATCAATGGAAAGTTACCCGGTTTAAGATCATTAGAAACGATATTCTTATGATCTAATGCAAACAAATTGATAGAGAGTAGTAACAGCAGTATGGTAAAATAATTTTTCATATTAAATATTATTAAACACCAGGAATTTATTGTATTCTGAGAATCGATTATTCTGGTTTTTGTTCTTGTTGTTTCCGGAGAGAAAAATCAAAAAATCATGTTAATTTCTAATTATTTTCCCAAGTATGGAATTTTAAAACTAAGGTTTTTTTTCTTGGAAAAAAAATTAAAGCCATTATCTGAATAAGGGATTTCCGGCTTTTTTGTACGGTAATTTATGATATGTGGCGGTTGAATGTTTTTGTTGGAAACGGCTTTGTACATTTTATAATTCGTCATATGTATGATTTGACAATGATGCTTTATTTCCAAATTTTAATTTTTAACGATTCTTTCTGTTATCCTAATTCTTCATTAATTGTAAAAATTACATTTAATTTTATATATTTATCATTTAATCCGAATATGCCGCGTCTGAAACGGTAGCATAAATTCCAAAATTATCAATTATGCTTAAACAATTAACTTTTTTTGCGTTACTATTTACTGGTTTAATAATAAATGCACAAACTGCTCATCATACGCTAAGTTTACTCCCGGATT
The DNA here is from genome assembly GCF_900142325.1 of Epilithonimonas mollis. Taxonomy (GTDB): domain Bacteria; phylum Bacteroidota; class Bacteroidia; order Flavobacteriales; family Weeksellaceae; genus Epilithonimonas; species Epilithonimonas mollis. The sequence goes on along the minus strand of NZ_FRAM01000003.1, from coordinate 19,598 downwards.
ATGTACAGCATACAGCTGAAAAAGGTGCTTTTCGGATTGCAGCAAATGGAATTACGGCAAAAATAGTTGTAGATCCTGATGATTGGAAAGGCATTTTACGTGCTGCCAATGATCTGGGTGATGACGTGCGTAAAGTGACCGATGTAGCATCGCCGATAATTGCAGATGTAAAACTTGTACCAGGAGCAATTATCGTTGGAACTATCGGCAAAAGCAGACTTATAGATCAGCTAATAAATGGCGGTAAGCTGAACGTAGACGCTGTAAAAAATAAATGGGAATCTTTTGTAATCCAGACTGTCGGAGATAATCTTGTTATTGCCGGCAGCGATAAGCGCGGAACGATATATGGAATTTATGATGTTTCTGAGAAAATTGGGGTATCTCCCTGGTATTATTGGGCTGATGCTCCTGTAAAGAAAAGTACAGATCTTTATGTTAAAGCAGGTCGTTATTTACAGGAATCGCCGAAAGTGAAATACCGTGGAATCTTTATCAACGATGAAAGTCCTTCTTTTTCCGGCTGGTCCAATAAACATTTTGGCGGAATAAATTCCAAAGTATATACGCATATTTTTGAACTGTTACTTCGTTTAAAAGCTAATTACTTGTGGCCTGCAATGTGGGGAAATGCTTTTAATGAAGATGATCCGATGAGCCCTGTTCTTGCCGATGAGTACGGTATTGTAATGGGAACCTCGCATCACGAGCCGATGATGCGTTCGCAGAAAGAATATACCAAACGCAAAGATCAAATCGGGGCTTGGGATTATGTAACAAACGCTGAAAATCTAAAGAAATTCTGGACCGAAGGTCTGGAGCGGAATAAAAATTATGATAACCTGATTACAATGAGTATGCGCGGTGACGGCGACGTGGCTATGGGAAAAGGAGACGATACCGAAAATATCAAAACACTGAAACAAGTGATTGCCGACCAACGTGAGATTATCGGAAATGTGTATGGCAAAAGTCCTACAGAAGTCCCTCAGCTCTGGGCTATATTCACAGAAGTGCAGCGCTACTATGATGCCGGAATGAATGTTCCTGACGACGTGACATTGCTTTTCTGCGACAATAACTGGGGATACATTCGCCGTACCGCACCAGCCAATGAACTAAAACGTAAAGGCGGTATGGGATTATATTATCATATTGATATGAACGGCGGACCTTGGAACGACCGCTGGATCAACACAACAACAGTTCCGAAACTGCGAGAGCAATTCAGTCTGGCGTATAAAAGCGGCATCGACCGTATCTGGATCGTTAACGTGGGTGACCTAAAGCCGAAAGAAATGCCGATCGATTTTATTATGCGTTATGCCTGGAATCCCAATGCGATCTCTGCTAATCAAACTTCTGATTACATGACCGATTGGGCGACTGGAATTTTCGGAAAAGAACATGCTACAGAAATTGCAGATCTCGTATCAAAATATTCAAAATATAACCTGATGCGAAAGCCGGAAGTACAGGATCCGAATATTTTCAGTTTTGTCAATTACCATGAAGCCGAAAAGGTACAAAAGAGGTGGCAGGATCTTACCGCAAAAGCAGAAGCTTTGGAAAAGAAAATGCCGAAAGAGGCATTGGACGCTTATTATCAGCTAGTACTGTATCCGGTTAAAGCTTCAGCTGGTGTGGCAGAGATTTATCTGGTAGCAGGACGTAATAATCTTTATGCTAAACAAGGTAGAGTAAGTGCTAATGAATATGCCAATCGTGCCCGCGAACTTTTTGAGCTGGATAAAAAACTAAGCACCCGTTACAATGATTCTATTGCTGGCGGTAAATGGAAAAATATGATGAGCGACGTACATTTGGGTTACCAACACTGGTCGATGCCGAAGGAGAACAGCTTGCCTCCGCTTAATGAAGTTACACCTTTGCCAGAACCATCGTTAGGTATTGCGGTGGAAGGAAGTACAGATGCCTGGCCAGGAACACAAGGAAAAGCAGAGCTTCCCCAATTTGACATTCTTGACAAGCAGCGTTATTATATCGACATTTTTAACCGTGGAAAAGGGCTACTGAAATTTACGGTCAAAGCAGATAAACCGTGGATTAGAGTAAGTGCTACTAAAGGAACCACAGAAACAGAACAACGCATATATGTAGATATTGACTGGAAAAAAGCTCCTGAAGGTAAAGGAAGCGGCTTGATTGAAGTTAATCAAAATAGTATTAAGGTACCGGTAGTTATAAATACGTTGAAGAAAGCAGCACCTGCCAGCAAAGAAGATTTTTATGGCGGATTTTCCGGCGAGTTTTCTATCCCTGCAAATAAATTCAGCGCAAATATATCAGGTAAGCAGGCCAAATGGATAGCTTTACCTGGTTTGGGAAGAGCTGAAGCGTGTATGGGTATTTATCCTACTACAGCACCAAATTCAACTCCTGAAAATGCTCCACGACTGGAGTATAAGATTTTTCTTCCAGAGGCAGGCCCTGCAAAAGTATTGCTCGGAATTCTGCCAACCCAGGATGTTAACCCGGGTCGCGGATTAAGAATTGCGGTTTCTATTGACAACGCTGAACCTATTATCATCGATGCCAGAAAAGGCTATCATGATGAATTTAAAGAATACACGCCGGAAAACCTTGGCCGTTCAAAGATATTAAAACCGCTGCCGGATCCCGGACCGGACTATGCCCTGATTTCCCGCGGAAAACCCCGCCGTACCGAAGTGTTTGATAACCAACGTTGGCTGGATGCTACATTAGATGTCAAAACACATGGTCTACATACCCTGAAAATTTACATGATTGATCCGGAGGTTGTATTAGAACGTATCATCATAAATCCTAATGATATTTATCCAAGCTACTTCGGTGCACCTGACAAACAATAATTAAACATGACGTAGCATTTTAATAGAATTGTTCCAATGCTGCATTTTTTGTAGTAACAAATCACTGTAGCTTAAAACTCAATTTTTTTATGATAACCATGCAACATTTCTAATTAAGATTAATTTAATCATTAATCAAACTGACACTGACCTTAAAAATGTTCGACTCTTATATTTAGATTAAAACAAGGCCACTGAGAAAGTTACCCGTTTGGCTTTTTGTTACCTTAAAGAGCGTATCTTCGAACATTTTCATCGATGATTTTGTTTAATGCAATCAGCATTGGAATAGTAGGTCATTAATTGCCTGTATCGGTCTATTACCAGCAATAGAATAAATATGGAGACATTTAAAAAAGATCTTAGAAGAATATTAGACATTAAATAATCCTGTTAATAAATTTGAAATACTTTATTTAAACATTTGCTAGCAGATATAGATAATATGCAAAGTATTTTTTTTATCTTATGAATCCAGCTATTCAGTCGTTTACCTGAAGATTATTTGAAATACAAGATAAAAATTGTTATTCTATTCAAATGGGCTGCAATTTGCATCGTACCGAAAAATATTTTACCTTTTTGTATTCTAAAATTACGGTATTAAGATGAACAAAATAAGAAGCACCCTAAAACAGGGAATTACCACTCCAAGTTTGATCTTTATCATTGGTGTCTGCCTCATATCGGCAATATATCCAAGTGCCACTGAGGATTTATTGAGTACTGTCAAAAATTTTATCTTCATCAATCTCAATTGGGTATATGTCTGGTCTGTCACCTTGTTTGTCATATTCCTGATATATATTATGGCCAGCAAATACGGTAATATCAGGCTTGGCAGCAACGACAGTCAACCCAACTACAACTTCTTCTCCTGGATGTCGATGCTTTTTGCGGCAGGAATGGGTATTGGTCTGATGTATTTCAGCGTTGCCGAGCCTATGCAGCATTATTCCAATCCCATATTTTCTTCTATGTCGACCGTTCAGAGGGCTCAAAATGCACAGTTATACACTTTTTTTCACTGGGGCATTCATGCGTGGGCGATTTATGGCGTTGTGGGGCTGGCACTGGCATATTTCTCATACCGGTATCGACTGCCTTTATCCCTGCGCAGTTGTTTTTACCCACTGCTTAAAGATAAGATCAAAGGGAAGTGGGGAAATATTATTGATATCTTTGCGTTGTGCAGCACATTTTTCGGGATTACGACAACACTGGGATTTGGCGTCGTTCAAATCAACTCAGGACTTGTAACATTAAACGTCTTACCGGAAAACAGTTTTCCATACCAGGTTCTTATTGTGGCTGTTTTGGTTTTGCTGGCTATCTTTTCTGCGGTATCCGGATTGGATAAAGGGGTCAGGATTCTCAGTAATATTAATATTATTGCGGTAGTTGCCCTGCTGTTATTTGTACTTATGCTTGGACCAACGGTTTACCTGATCGGCAGTTTTACTGAAGGGATAGGAACGTATATCAACAGTTTTTTCAGCCTTACTTTCAATACGCATGTCTATGAGGAAAATACCCAGAGCTGGTTTCATGACTGGACGATATTATACTGGGCATGGTGGATTTCGTGGTCTCCGTATGTCGGGCTGTTCATTGCAAGGATCTCTAAAGGAAGGACCATCAGAGAGTTTGTCGCTGCCGTACTGATTTTACCTACGCTTTTCAATTTTATATGGATGTCGGTATTCGGAAACAGCGCTATATGGTTTGATATGAATACAGCCAACGGTTATTTAAGTAAAATGGCTAATGATCCTGACGGACTTATGTTTCAGTTTCTTGAATATCTCCCTCTGACCAAGTTGATCAGTTTCCTTGTGATCGGTATCATCATTATTTTCTTCGTAACGTCTGCGGACAGTGGAATCTTTGTCATGAACAGCATTGCGACAAAAAATGCAAGGATCTCACCTAAATGGCAGACTGCAGGGTGGGGCGTGCTATTGGCAGTCCTGGCCCTGATGCTTCTTAATGCAGGAGGCCTGGAGGCCCTTCAAAGTATGACCCTGATAACGGCTCTGCCTTTTTCAATTATAATGATATTATTTATTGTAAGTCTTACCAAAGCACTTGTTATTGACAAAGGCTATTATGAAAAAGACTTTTCATCCACTACGATTCCATGGTCCGGAGAGCACTGGAGAGAACGGCTGCGACAAATTGTATCATTCAATGATGCAGAATCTACGGAGCTGTATATCAAAACTACGGTCCAGCAGGCCTTCCAGGAGTTAGGGGAAGAATTTTCAAAAAACGGCATCGATGCCAAAATCAATTTGCACAACATTCCGGAAAGTATTGAAGTTGAGATAAAATATGATGTTATCAATAACTTTAAATACGGGGTGAAAAAAGAATCAAAAATGATTTCGGAATATCTTTTAGATGAAGAGAACCTGCCGAATTCCGAAGAAGGGGTTGTCTATTATCCGAAATCGTACTTCGGTGATAGCAGGGAAGGGTATGACATTAAACTTTTTACTAAGAACGAATTGATCTCAGATGTATTGAAACATTATGAACGTTTCATCGAGATTGTCTCTGAAGAAAAGAATACGATGTTTATCAGCAGTGATGCCAATCACAGATTTAAATAAAAGATCATTGCCGGTTTGTTTCCGATGAATTGACGGATTAAAACATCAGTTTCTCATTATTAACAGGTGGAAAGATCTTTAAAGGAAGTTATTAGAAAATCAGGTACTATGACAAATATTTTTTTGAAAGTAGGGAAGGAATATTGAATTTGATGCTCCTTACATCTAATTTTTTTTGTGACATTTGTTATCTTCATATTATTCAGCATTGGAACTAATAATTCTTATATTTTTCTCGTGAATCCTTTTTTGCAGCCATTGCATGAGCTGATCCCGGTCAACATCCTTACCGGAATAAAATAAAGTAAACTGCAGTCTTGCGCTGTCTGTCCTCGGATATTGCTCGATTTTTCCGTAAGAAATATCACCAATGGCAGGATAAAGGATCTTTATTTCTTGAATAAGTGTTGAATCTGTCACTTTATAGCTGTCCAGTTCCTGTCTGAGCTTAGAAATAGCAATGTCTTTTTCCGAAATGTTATTATCAAACTTATTGATCTCATTTAAGATTTCAGACTTAATATCGGTATCATTCTGACGTATGCTAAGCTTTGTATCTGCAAGACCATTATCTGCAAGCATTTTATTAAAAGAGATTATTTCATTATCTGTAAACTTTTTGTTGAGAAAAGCAAGGTCAATCGTTTTAGGGCTTGAGTTATAATTGATCTTCTTGTAAATAACCGTATAACCGTTATTTTCAAATTCCTTCTGGACAAACTGCTCAGCCGTCTTCGTAAACTTCTTTTCTTTATATAGGTTATAAGCCAGATAAAAGCTTGGTACAATCATAACGATGATCAGGATAGAGATCCCGTACCTGATTCTTTTCTCATATTTGTTATCAATAATAGAAGATGGGTATTGCAGAAACTTTACCACGAAAAATGTAGCAATACAAATAAAGAAGCAATTGATGGTATAAAGGTAAAAAGCCCCGAAAAAAAATGAAAAATTGAAAGTTGCCAGACCAAAACCTGCGGTACATAGCGGCGGCATTAAAGCGGTGGCAATGGCAACGCCGGGAATCGGATTTCCCTTTTCAACCCTTGTGATAGCAATCACGCCCACTAATCCACCAAAAAATGCGATGAGAACATCATAGATATTGGGCGCTGTTCTTGCCAGAAGTTCTGACTGTACATCTTTAAACGGACTGACATAAAAGTAGATCGCAGATACTGTAAGACTTACAAAAGTGGCGATCAGAAGATTTTTAAATGACTTCTTCAGCAATGAAAAATTGTAGGTTCCAAGAGCAAACCCGGCTCCGACGATCGGTCCCATTAACGGAGAAATAAGCATCGCACCGATAATTACCGCCGTAGAATTAACGTTTAGACCAATTGAAGCAATAATAATCGCACATGCCAGGATCCACAGATTTGAACCCCGGAAAGAAATGTTGGAAACAACATTTTCAAGAACCTTGTCCTTTTTTTCTTCACCATTGTGAAGGTTGATAAAATTGAAGATATTTCTAATCATCTGTATCTATTTTGCAGATCGGTTGAGAATAATATATCCTATAGCTCCACCGATGAGTGATGCAGCAAATATACCGATTTTTGCCTGGGTCTGGTATTCTTCATGGCTAAAGGCGAGTGAGGTCACAAATAATGACATGGTAAATCCAATGGAAGCTAAAAACCCGAGTCCCAGAAGATTCTTAATTGTAATGCCATCAGGTACTTTTGCGATCTTCAGTTTGATAAAAAGAATACTGAATCCTAAAATTCCCAGTACTTTACCAATGAGAAGACCTAAAGCGGTACCTAATGCGATATTATTGTCAAAAAGACTTTCCATATCAATGCTTAAAGAAATTCCGGCATTGGCTATGGCAAAGATGGGAATAATGAGAAATGACACGGCAGGGTGCATGGCATGTTCCAATCTTTGTAATGGAGGAGTAGCAGCCAGGGTCGCTTCGTTCATTTTTTCAAGGACATGAAGTTGTTCATTGGTAAGCGTCGGTGTATTTTCGGTCGGATCAATATTTTTAAATCGTTCCAGATAGGAATTGATTTTCGCAATAAAAAGATTTTCTCTGATCTTAACATCCGCAGGAATCGTGAAGGCAGCCAGTACAGCAGCTATCGTTGCATGCACTCCCGAAACGAGAAAGCAGGTCCAGACTCCGCCAATTCCGAGCACAGCATAAAAAATAATGGATCTTACACCAAGCTTGTTCCCTAAATACATTAAAGCAAGGATGATAAGTCCTGCCAATAAAAACATCATATTGATTTCCGCGGTATAGAAAAATGCAATGACTAGCACCGCACCCAGGTCGTCGACAATAGCCAGAGCTGTGAGAAAAACTTTGAGCGCAAGAGGAATCTTTTTCCCTAACAGGTAAAGGACGCCCAATGCAAAGGCGATATCGGTTGCCATAGGTATTCCCCAACCTCTATGGGGTTCGCCAGAAGGATTAAAAAGCAGATAGATAAGTGCAGGCATAACCATACCGCCAACAGCAGCTACAATGGGCAAAAGAGCCTTTCTTACATTGGAAAGCTCCCCTCCAATAATTTCTCTTTTCAGTTCCAGCCCGACGACGAAGAAAAATATCGACATCAGTCCGTCATTGATCCAATGGTGGATATTATAGTCGAAGTAGGTCTGATCGTTCCATCTAAAACCGAAAGACTGTCCGAGAATCTCATGATAGGCATGAGAGAGTGGTGTATTAGCCAGGATCAAAGCAATGATCACACTGATTCCCAACAGAAGACCTCCTGATTTTTCCTGTTGAATAAACCGTTGCATAGGGTGCACGATCTTATCGATCGGTTTCTGGTTATAACCGTTACTCATTATTGAATTTTTAAATGCGCCTAAATTTACGGCTTTCATAACTTTTCCCCAACTAAAAACGTTTCCAGTAAAGTTATCAGGATAGTTTCACAGTAATACAGCGTTGGAGGAGATGTTGATTTTTAGAACATTGTCTGATAAAATTTAAGCATAAATTTTAAAATAAAAAATAGCTTTGACTGTAAATTAATTTATAATATTACACCTCTAAAACAAGAAATCAACAAAAATGTCGACAAAAAAACTTGGTGAATGGTATGCCACTGCCATCTGTGGAAACGATATCACTTCTTCCTGTTTGTATGTTTCTGCACTGGCTATTGTTGCAGCAGGGCAGTATGCCTGGATCGCTCTTCTGCTCGTTGCAGCAGTACTTTATCTTTTCAGAAAGATCTACGGTGAGGTGGTCGGTGCTCTTCCTCTTAATGGTGGTGCTTATAATGTATTGCTAAACACGACATCAAAAAGCAATGCATCCGTCGCAGCTTGTCTTACGATTCTGTCATATATGGCTACCGCAGTGATCTCTTCCAGTGAAGCGATGCATTATCTTCATCACATTTTGCCCTACTTCAACGTCAATATTGCTACGTTTGTTCTTCTGCTAATATTTTTAGGACTGACGATTCTGGGAATCTCTGAGAGTGCGGTCGTTGCGCTGGTTATTTTCATCTTTCATCTCACGACAATGGCTCTGCTCATTGGTTCGTGCTTCTATTTTGTTTTTGAGAATGGCCTTTCTATATTGATCGAGAATTTTCACCTTCCCGTTCGAAATGGCAGTATAATGACGGCTATCTTTTTTGGCTTTTCCGCAGCGATGTTAGGTATATCAGGTTTTGAAAGCTCATCCAATTTCGTAGAGGAACAGAAAAGGGGCGTATTTGCAAAAACACTGAGAAATATGTGGATCGCCGTATCCATCCTGAATCCACTTATCGCATTCCTTGCCATTTGCATTATTCCAATCTCTGACGTTCAATCCCATCAGAATTCTTTTCTGAGCTATGTAGGAACACTTACCGGAGGCAAGTGGCTGGCAACCATTATTTCGATCAATGCGGTATCTGTTTTAAGCGGTGCCGTTCTTACTTCTTTTGTTGGTGTAAACGGACTCATTAAAAGGATGACCCTGGACAGAATACTTCCCAATTATTTCCTGAAGGAAAATAAAAGAGGGAGCACCTACAGGATCCTGATTTTGTTTTTTCTTCTTTGCTGTTCAGTCCTTTTGGTGACTCGTGGTCAGCTTGGGCCTTTGGCAGCGGTCTATGCTTTGTCGTTTCTTACCGTAATGGCTTCTTTTGCTTTGGGTAATATTCTCTTAAAGCTGAGACGCTCCCGTCTTCCACGGCCCGAAAGTGCGAGGCCGGGCGCTGTGGTCATCGCCTTATTTGCAATTATAATTGCTTTGTACGGTAATATTAAAACCAAGCCTCAGTATCTCGTCACTTTTCTCCAATATTTTATTCCCTCTGTACTTATTATTCTCGCGATGCTGATGAGGAAAGATATCATGCATTTTGTAGTTAATATGCTGGAATCCGTATCCCGCGGATATAAAAAATACACCGTCACAAGACAGCGCTTCCTGAACCGAAAACTTAAAAAACTCTATGAGCAGAATTTCGTATTCTTCTCAAAAGGTGACGATATCGCAACCTTAAATAAGGTGATGATGTATCTTCATGAGAATGAAGTAACCAATAAAATGAAGATTGTAACAGTCCTTGAAAAGGAGCAGATCCCTGACCCGAAGTTCCTTGCAGATTTTGAAGTTTTGGACCGGGCTTACCCGGATGTTGACATGGAATATATTACCTTGGTTGGTAAATTCACGCCGGAACTGGTAGAAGATCTCAGCAACAAATGGAACATTCCTAAGAACTTCATGTTTATCAGCAGCCCTGGCGACCGGTTCAGTTATAGAGTGGATGAACTGGGAGGTGTACGATTGGTATTATAACACCAGTGGAACTTTTTATTAATAAATTATGTGTACGCTTTAACAAAAATTTGTAATTTTTAGTAAATATTTAACACTGCTTAAAAAAAGATTAAAAACCAAAGGGGCTATCTTTGTATGTGCCACATATGATAGTGTGGAATTTTCAAAAATTTCTGTAGATAATGGTATTTAGGTCATCCGTATTTATATACATTCTTACAATCTTTACTCTTGTTAATTCGAAATGGACCAAAATGTCTATTGCGAATATTTTGACGACCCAACATTGTACACAGAAAGGTTTTAATAATTGTTCTAAATCTTATAAAAATGTAAAAGCGCTGCCCGTTTGCGGTAAAAATTTCTCTAAGTTTTTAAGCTCAGCGGATATTGATGGAGATTATGAAAGTTCCACAAACGAGCATTTTGAAATCTGTGAGGTTTTTCCTCCTGCTTCTACTAAACCAATTTATAGTTTTTTTACTTCTTATCTCCATTTACTGCAACTTTTCTGAGAATTACTAAATGTTAATGTTTAATCAAGTTTAGTAATCAAAAATTTTCAATGAAAACAAAAAGTCTCATATGGTGCAGTCTTGCATTGATATGCACATGGTCATGTGGTAAAAACCATCAGAATAAAAATAAAAGCACTAAAGAAGTTCCTGTTTATGTCGTAAAGCAGAAAGATACTTTGGTAACCAATCAGTTTGTAACCGATATTCAGGCTAAAAGAAATGTTGAAATACGTTCCCGGCTGAGTGGCATCATTCAGAAGATATACGTCAACGAAGGTCAATTCGTAAGAAAAGGACAGCCATTATTTAAGATCAATGATGCCGAGCTTCAGGTTGAATTGCTGAAGGCAACTGCAAGCCTGAAACAAGCTACGGCCGATGTTCGTATTGCAGAAGTAGAACAGAAGCAGGTCCAAAGTCTGCACAGCAAAAAATTTGTTGCCGATAATGAATTGGAGCTTGCCAAAGCCAAACTTTCTTCTGCAAGGGCAAAATATGCGTTTGCAGATGCCGAAAGAAAAGCAGTGTTGCAAAAGATCGATTTTTCAACCATCAAAGCTCCTTTTGACGGTGTTCTTGATATTATCCCGCATAAAGACGGCAGTCTTGTGACCAACGGAACATTGCTTACTACCTTATCGCAGCTCGATGAAGTCTATGCTTATTTTTCGATTCCGGAAAATCAGTATTTTGAACTGTTGGCTCATGACAAATTGGGAAAGCATCAGAAAATCGAATTGACATTACCTAATGGTGCAGCTTATCAATTTAGCGGCACTTTGAAGTCGGCTGAAAGTGAGATCGACCGGGCAACGGGTTCCATTCGCTATAAAGTTCTGTTTCCCAATCCTAATCATTTGATCAAACACGGTGCGTCCGGAAAACTTTCTATTTCGGAAGTTCAGAATAATGCCATGATGATCCCTCAGAAAGCAACATTTTCCATTCAGGATAAAACCTACATTTTCAAAGTGGATAAGAACAACAAAGTGAAGATGACCAACATAGAGGTCAAAACGGCTCTGAAAGATTCATACGTCGTGGAAAGCGGCCTCAAAAAAGGAGATTTGATTATTTACGAAGGCACGCAATCGCTGAAAGACGGAGATCAGATCACAATCAAAAACAGACTTTAATTCTTAAATAATCAATCATGGTAGAAATGTTTATAAAGCGAAAGGTTCTTTCGCTCGTGATTTCCATTGTCTTTGTTTTGGTAGGAATTATGGCCTTAATGAAGATGCCGATCACCCAATTTCCAGATATCGTTCCGCCTTCGGTAACGGTGACGGCCAAATATACCGGAGCGAATGCCGAGGTGTCTGCAGATGCAGTGGCACTGCCTTTAGAACGTGCCATCAATGGCGTTCCGGGAATGACCTATATGTCCACAGTGACTTCCAATGACGGTTTGACGTTGATCCAGGTGTTCTTCGAGGTAGGAACGGATCCAGATCTGGCGGCAGTCAATGTTCAGAACAGGGTAACCACCATTCTGGATGAATTGCCGGAAGAGGTGATCAGAGCCGGGGTTACCACCGAAAAAGAAGTGAACAGTATGTTGATGTATCTCAACATCACCAGTACAGACCCGAGCCAGGATGAACAGTTTATTTACAACTTTACAGACATCAATGTTCTTCAGGAACTGAAACGTCTGGATGGAGTAGGCCGTGCTGAAATCATGGGGCAGAAAGAATATTCGATGCGGGTCTGGCTTGACCCTCAGAAAATGGCAGCGTATAATATTTCGGCGGATGAAGTAGTAAATTCTCTTCAGAAGCAGAATATTTCCGCAGCTCCCGGAAAAGTTGGGGAATCATCCGGTAAAAAGGCCGGTCAACTTCAATATGTTGTAAAATACAAAGGTAAATTTTTTGAGCCTAAACAGTACGAAGAAATTCCGGTCAGGGCCGATGAAGAAGGAACGATCTTAAAGCTGAAAGATATTGCCAAAGTAGAATTTGGGGCAATGACGTATGGAATGGTTTCAAAGACCGACGGAAGGCCTTCCGCATCGATCATGTTGAAGCAGAGACCTGGATCAAATGCTTCGGAAGTCATCCAGAATGTAAAGGATAAGATGGCCGAGCTGAAAATGAATTCTTTTCCTCCGGGAATGGATTACAATATGGCGTATGATGTTTCGAGATTCCTCGACGCTTCTATCAGTGCGGTATTACATACTCTATTGGAAGCCTTTATTCTGGTAGCTATTGTCGTATTTCTTTTCCTTCAGGATTGGCGTTCTACATTGATTCCTGTTCTGGCAGTTCCTGTGGCATTGGTCGGAACGTTTGCATTTATGGATATGCTTGATTTTTCCGTGAATTTATTAACGCTTTTTGCCTTGGTTTTAGCCATCGGAATTGTCGTTGATAATGCGATTGTCGTTGTCGAGGCAGTCCACGTTAAAATGGAAGAAGGTTTTCCGCCTTACCAGGCTACGGTCATTGCGACAAAAGAGATTGCAGGAGCTGTGGTGGCAATTACGTTGGTGATGTCGGCGGTATTTATTCCGGTGGCATTCCTGGATGGTCCGGTCGGAGTTTTTTACCGACAGTTTTCATTAACGCTGGCGATAAGCATTGTGATTTCCGGTATCAATGCATTAACATTGACTCCAGCTTTATGTGCTTTGATTTTAAAACCTCATAATCACGATAAAAAGAAAAGTTTTATTGATAAATTCTTCAATAAATTCAATATTTTACTGGAAAAAGTAACCAACGGATATGTGAACATCTTATCAAAATTTGCTACAAGAACAATCGTCACTTTCGGACTCCTGTTCTTATTTGTTTTCCTGATCGGATTGACTTCGAAATTTTTGCCCTCAGGCTTTATCCCGATGGAAGACCAGGGAATGGCCTATGTGAGCGTCACAACTCCGCAAGGTGCGACGGTTGAGCGAACGGAAAAAGTCTTGGATGAAATTACGTCGATTGCCAAAAAAATTGAAGGCGTAGAAAACGTGACGACTTTGGCTGGGTACAGTGTGGTGACAGAAATTGCCGGTTCGTCCTACGGTATGGCAATGATCAATCTTAGAGACTGGAAAGAAAGAAATAAGTCTGTTGATGATTTTATTAAAGAACTTACTGAAAAAACAAAAGGAATCTCCGATGCCGAAATTGAAGTCTTTGCACCACCTACCGTTCCGGGATTTGGTAATACAAGTGGTTTTGAACTCCGGCTTCTCGACAGGACAGGCGGAAGTATCGAAAATATGGATAAGATCACTAAAGATTTTGTCAAAAAACTGAATGAAGCACCCGAACTGAAAAACAGCTTCACAAGTTTTGATGCCACTTTCCCGCAATACATGATCAATATCGATTATGATATGGCCGCCAAGAAAGGAATCTCGGTGGATAATGCGATGTCAACTTTGCAGACGATGCTCGGTTCTTATTATGCCACCAATTTTATCCGATTCAGGCAGATGTACAAAGTAATGGTTCAGGCAAGCCCGGAATACCGTGAAACGCCGGAAAGTATTCTGAACTTATACTTAAAAAATGACAAAGGCGAAATGGTTCCCTTCTCAACGTTCATTACCATTGAAAGAGTTTATGGACCGGAAGTTTTAACCCGTTATAATATGTATATGTCTGCAATGATTAATGGTGAACCCTCCGAAGGATACAGTTCCGGGAATGCCATTGCAGCGGTTGAAAAAGTCGCTGAACAAAGCCTTCCAAAAGGTTTTGAGATCGAATGGTCGGGAATGACACGAGAAGAGATTTTATCGGGTAATCAGACCATTTATATCTTTATTGTCTGTCTGGTTTTCGTCTATCTTTTATTGTCTGCTCAATACGAAAGTTTTCTTTTACCACTGCCGGTTTTACTGAGTTTACCCACCGGGATTTTCGGTTCTTATATTGCGTTGCTGGTTTGCGGATTAGATAACAATATTTACGCACAGGTCGCCTTGGTCATGCTGATAGGATTGCTTGCTAAAAATGCCATCCTGATTGTAGAATTTGCTGTTGCCAGTCATAAAGATGGAAATGACATTATTCCCGCAGCAATTGAAGGCGCAAAACAACGTCTCCGTCCGATCCTAATGACATCCTTTGCATTTATTGCAGGTTTGATTCCGCTGTGTGTCGCTTCCGGAGCAGGAGCTATCGGAAACCGTTCGATCGGAACCGCGGCCGCAGGCGGAATGTTAATCGGAACCGTTTTCGGACTGATTATTATTCCGGGATTATATATTTTTTTCGCAACCCTTGAAAACAGAAAGAAGAATGAAACCAAATAAATTAAAATTTGCAGTCTGGAGTACAGCCGCACTGGCAGTAACGTCTTGCGCTGTTCCAAAAGTAACCGCCATAAAAGAAGTAAAAGAAACGCCTGAATTACAAAACTCGGAAACCATCGCAACCAGGGGAGATTTTACCGGAATTGATCTGAAGACCTATTTCACAGACCAGAATCTTCTGAAACTTTTTGAACAGGTAAAAGAGGCGAATCCGGATTTTAAAATTGCGCAACAACGTGTTGATATGGCCAACAGTTTTCTTAAACGTTCAAGGACGGAGCTGCTTCCGTCCCTGGATGTCGGAGCGATTGTTTCGGGCGACCGTTACGGAAAATATACGATGGAAGGAGTTGGGAATTATGATACCAATCTTTCCTCAAACATCACCGAACAGCAGATGATCAATACGGATTTTAC
Organism: Epilithonimonas mollis; assembly: GCF_900142325.1. Classification (GTDB taxonomy): domain Bacteria; phylum Bacteroidota; class Bacteroidia; order Flavobacteriales; family Weeksellaceae; genus Epilithonimonas; species Epilithonimonas mollis. The sequence goes on along the minus strand of NZ_FRAM01000003.1, from coordinate 4,155 downwards.
ACCGAATTACTGGATGGGCGCAAGAAGCAGGTGGGAAATCGATGCCTGGGGAAAGCTGAAAAACAAAAAGCTTTCTGCTCAGAATAAATTTCTGGCTTCGGAAGAAGGTTTAAAACTGATCCAGATTGATCTGTTTACCGATATTGCTAATCTGTACTATGATCTGATTGCTTTGGACAAACGTCTGAAAATTTATCAGGACAATTACAATTTGCAGAAAAGGGCTTTTGAAATCATTAAGGCTCAGCGTGAAGTAGGGAAAGTTACCGAGCTTGCCGTTCAGCAGTTTAAGGCTCAGAACAACAACTGGCTGGCAGAAATCGAACACATAAAAGTCGAAATTGTAACGGTAAAACAAGCTATTGCAACTTTGACAGGAGTCTATGGCGGTGAAATTGAAAGAGGTTCGACTCTTTTGCCAACCAATTTTGAGATTTTGAATAAGAATATCAATGTGGATGCAGTCATTCATTCGAGGCCGGATGTGGTTTCTAATTACTATACATTGCAGGCTTCACATGCTGATGCAAAAGCAGCAAGAGCCGCATTTTATCCCAGGATTGATCTGGGTGCGACCTTCGGATTAAATTCTTTTTCAGCGGAAACATTTTTTAAGCCGGCTTCTTTGGCAGGCCAGCTTTTAGGCGGATTGATGGTTCCTGTTTTCAACAAAGGACAATTGAGATACGAATTCAATATTGCCAACAATGAGCAGGAAATTGCTTTTTTAAATTATCAGAAAAGTGTGACGACGGCTTTTAACGAACTTCAGTCTATTTTGAAACAGACCAAAATATTTCATCGCGTTCTGGATTTAAAAGAAGAGGAAGTGCAATTTCTTGATAAAGGAATTGAAGTTTCTAATGATTTGTACATTACAGGTTACGCCAATTATTTTGAATTGATCAATGCTCAGAAAAGCAAGCTTCAGGCAGAGCTGGATCTGCTTAAATTCCAGCATGAAAATACGAGGAATAATGTATTGCTGTTTAAAGCTTTAGGAGGCAGGTTGCAATAAACCCTTAAATTCTAATATTTAATCGATAATATTTGGACAGTTTTTTTTAGTCATCAATTACTTACTTCAAACATGTTGACTTAAATATCTCAGATTCAGTTTGGAGAACCTGGTTAAAATATTTTTTGTAAATTACTTATCATCTAAATGACTAACAGGGCATGGTTCGCTGTTTTGAAACAGATCAATTGTCCATTTAAATTATATATGATTATGAAAATAGGTCTTATAGGTTTTGGAAAAGCCGGGAAAGCCGTAGCTAATGTAATTCTTGGCAGTAAAGACTTTTCCTTAGAGTGGGTGCTGAAAAACAATGCAGAGCCGGGATTGTCAACAGCCAAAGAAGCTTTGAATATAGAAGCTGATGACGCAAGTATTATTTATTCGAGATCAGAGATGGAGATGGATCGATTTTTTGAGATGTATCCAGTTGATATCCTTGTAGATTTTTCAGATGCTGAAAGTATTTTGCAGTACGGAAGCTCAGCCGCGCGTCACGGAGTCAAGATCATCTCTGCCATCTCGCATTATCACGACGATCAGATTGCCTTTTTAAAGCAACTTGCTAAAACTACAACGGTATTCTGGTCTCCCAATATCACTTTAGGTGTCAATTACCTTTTGTTCGCCGCCTCACTGTTGAAAAATATTGCCCCTGATGTCGATATCGAATTAATAGAAGAGCACTTTAAAGCCAAATCTGGTGTGTCAGGCACTGCCGTGAGAATTGCCGAAACGTTAGACTTGGAGACCGAATCGATCAATTCGGTCCGTGCAGGAGGGATTGTTGGAAAACACGAGGTCATCTTCGGATTTCCTTACCAAACCGTAAGACTTGTCCATGAGTCAATATCGAGAGAAGCCTTTGGCAGCGGAGCGTTGTTTGTAGCGGAGAATCTAAAAGACAAAAGAGAGGGCTTTTATAATTTTGAGGACATACTTCGCCCTTATTTCTTCTCCCAGGCCAGCTCGTTATCTTAAATTATAAATTAGCGTAATCTCTTGATTATTCTGTTCATCTCATCAATTTCCCTTTGTTGCGATAGGATGATGCTGTCAGCCAGTTTTCTGACCTCAGGATCTTTGATGTCTGCATTTCTGCTGGTCATAATAGCAGAGGAATGGTGAGGGATCATGGCTTTGAGATATTGTTCATCGCCAATAGGGATCTGTTTTCTAATACCAGTAAGAGTAATTATGAAAACCAGAGCTGAAACTACGATTATAATGTTGTTGTATTTTTTGTTGGTATACATTTTTCCCATCATTACAATCATTAAAATCGCCATAGGGCTTACCATTATCAGTGCCATATATATTCTGGTCAGACTGGTATAATAATCATTGATGGAATTCATATTTAAGAACATCATCAGATACATCAGAACAGCTGAAATAGCTAAAGTGATCAATAATTTTTTGTAGCTCATAAGTTTTGATTTGAATTAATTACAGCAAATAGCAGACCTCGGCTATAATTATTCGTGATCAGCAAGCTCTAGAGTTTTATAAAGAATGTATTGATTTAATTTTAATTTCTAATAAATAAACAGCTTGCGCGGCAAAGTATATGATTATCATAATCAATAAGGCATCTGATTCTTCTTTAGCTTTAAGGACACTTTTTTGATCTGTGGTAAAATGATCAGGATAATAATTACTAAAATAACTCCAATCAGCATCAAAGTATAATAATCACGCGTTGCACGGGCCAATATCTGCTGCACGACCATTTTATTAAAATAAGCAGCCGAGATAGTCTTTGAAGTATACAAATCGTTACCTGTTGTCGCATATTGCTTTTGAATATCCAGTAATGTAACAGGTAACTGCGGATTGGTTTCTGTTATTGTTTCCCTCACTTTTTCCCTGACGGCAGACTTTGTAAATAATTGAAGTTCGTTGCTGAATGCCAGACCTGCAGTAAAACCAATGAACCTCGCCAATATTCCTACTAATGATGCATTAACCGCAATTGAAGGAGGGGCTGATGAATTTGTAAATGAGACTATCGGAACAAACAGAACGCCTGTTGCAACGCCATACATAAACAGAGGTAGTATAAAATCACTGGTTTCACCATGTATTGAAACAAATTGTATCATATAAACGTAGTACACTGCCATTACTACAAAACCCAAAATGATGATCTTAACGAGATTAAACCCCATCAATACAAACCTTGAGGTGACGAACATACTTATAACAGTTCCCATGATCACAGCCATCCATATTGGAACAGTACTGAGTGGATCAGTACCAAGAATAACTTCCAGATAGCCGTAAGCAAGTCCGTTACTGCCTTTGAAAATGTAGAACGTAATAAGCATTAATAGTCCGATGATGAAATTCTTTGTCCTGAAAATCTGTAAGTTGATCAATGGTCGTTTAAGTTTCAATTCTCTAATGATGAAAAGTGAAAGAATAATTAGATTGATTACACTAAGAGTGGTGATTAATGAACTACCAAACCATCCCAATTGTCTTCCGTAGACCATAATATATCCGAATACTAATATCAATGATGCGTATAAAACATATCCTATCAGATCCAATTGATACAGTGGCATCTTTTTGGTAAATCTTGCTTTACTATTCATTGTTAGTAATACAGCGAATGTCAGAATAATGAGTATTACGGTGTACCCGTAGAATAACCAGTTGAAATCAAAGAAATGAAGCACTATACTTGTATAGATAGAATATAGTGGTGCAGCGATCTGTATACTTCCGTAAAGGATACTATATGCAATAACCCGGGCATGCATCGAATGTAACCTCGGAAAAATCAACAGCAAGACGATACCGGACATCAAAGCGCAAGTGATTCCTTGTACAAACTGGCATACCATAAACAAGGCATAATCTTTGAAATGAAAACAGATCAAGGAACATATTGCGTTCAGTGCGATTGCTGTCAGCAGATATTTCCTTGCCTCAAAATATTTTACGATACGGACATCAAGCGCCAGAAAAGCGACCGTCGAGCCATACAAGACTACCATTCCAAATTGTACATCAGAGGATTGGATCCCATAATAACCCATCGCTGCAACCGGACTGCTGTAAAAAGCGAAACTAAACAGACAGGTCATCAGAATGGCAAATATGACGGATCTCGCTACCCAATCGGATAC
>NZ_FRAM01000009.1 GCF_900142325.1 Epilithonimonas mollis | reverse complement strand
TTACTCGCGTCAGGATTATCCATGGGAATATCCTCTATATCATTCTGAGACTTGAAAACGCCAAAAAGATCCCATACCTGTATCAGGTTCCGGTTCTGAGGAATTACATCAATGTCGACAGTACCATCGTCGGAGATATCATGACTAAATACAAATACATCTTCAATTAAAAATTATGCAAATATTGTTACGAAAAGGAAATTTTATAGTGTTACTATTTATTGCTTTTGGATTATTTGGACAAGTGAGTGTCAAGAGGCTGAACGATCCTTCGATTGTGTCGCAGCACAAACGGATGACCTTTGAAAGCTGGGGCGACTGGCGGCCTTACCCTAAATATTTCCTGGGTATCCAGACCAATTTTGCCTATGCGACGGTATGGGGGATATGGGCTCCCAAGATCAACAGGGACTATAAGGACGGTGACGATATCCGCCCGCTAAAACCTACGGGAGAACAAAATTTACGGTTCGCACAACTAAAATTTCAGGAAGAGGAAGCTAAGAAGATCAAGGCTGCATCCAATACGATCTACAAAAGAAGTGTTCGGGATCTGGCACACTGGACTTCGGCCACAGTCGATGCAGACCCGCTATGGCTGCTCTATTACAAAAGAATGCTCAAACCGATCACCGAATTTCCGGACACGCCGCAGAACTTTATCGAATGGCGACTGAATGACGAACCCACTTACGAAGCACTCAAAACTACCGGCACCTTAAAAAGATTACAGGAAGAACTGGACCTGATCAAGGAAAAATATTCGATGTCGCGGTCAATGGATATGCCGAGGGGAAAACGCTTCATTATGTATCACGAAACCCTTATCCGGTGGCGGAAATTTGTGCAGGAGCTCAGAAAGCACAATAATCGGACAACCCTGCTTCTGGATTATAAAAACATCCTGAATAGCCATTTGCCAACTGCATTGCCAACACAATGGACACCGGCTTCCGACAGGGGAATTGTTCAAAATGTAATACGGCACTATAAACACAGATATTAGAAATGAATAAGAAAAGAACCCTAACGTTTTGCCTTTTGGCAATAGTACTGCCCATAATGGGCTTTGCGCAGACCGATGGCGATTACAGCAACCTGCTTCAGTTCCTGAAGGGTGACGGCGCTTTTGAAAAGTGGTTTATGGAGGTGTTTACCAAACTGGACACCAGCATTCAGGACAGCGCTCAAGGTTCCGCATTGGTCGGAAGAGCCATCGGAGGGCTCGGTGCATTGATGTATCTCGGTTATATGGGCTGGCAGATGGCTGCCGGAGACCGGGAATGGGAAATTACCCCGATGCTTAAACCGATCCTAATTGGGTTTACCTTAGTCTATTGGACAGGATTTGTCAATCTGATACAGGCACCGTTCGAGGCCATCGCCGAACCCGGCATTGCTATTTTCAGCGATATCGAATCCGAGGTCAATGACCTGAGGGTTCAGCGGTTTAAAAAACAACAGCAATTGTTGGATGCGGTTATTAAGCTCAATGCCGAAGAAGATGCTAAACAAGAGGTTATTAATAATACTTCAAAAGATGCAGACGATTCGTGGTTTGATATCAGTGACGGAATTGATAAGCTGCTGCAGCCTATCAAGGAATGGCAGATCAGGATGCAGTTCCAGATGCAGAAACTGGTCGCCGAGGTGATCGAGTTTGCCTGCCTTTCCATTCTCAGGATTTGTGTCTACCTGATATTCTTTATTCAGAAGATCTGGGCATACATTCTTATCATTTTAGGTCCCATTGCAGTCGGAATGACCCTCGTTCCGGGATTTGAAAACTCGCTTTACAGCTGGGTATCCAAATTCATCAATATTAACCTTTACACGTTTGTCGCCTATACGATCATCAATATTGGCCAGCAGCTTATTGCTTCCGGCTACACGATGGAAATCGAGCGTTACGACACTTTACTGACCAACGGCACAGTGACCAACCTGGATGCCTTAATGGTCTATGTCAGTAATTCCGGAATGGTCTACAATCAGCTCTTCACCTGTGTCGCTTATATCGTGACGGGTATCGGGGTGTTGATGACTCCTACCATTGCTGATACGATTGTGACCGCAGGTGGAGCCGGTGCCATGACGAAAATGAAACAAGCCGCCGGAAAAGTGGCAAGCAGTGCCAAAACAGCGGTATTGACTGTGAAAACAGGCGGAGCTGCGGCAGCGGCATCGGCTGCGAAATCAGCCGCAGCAGGTACTGCTTCAGGAAGAGTTCAGGAAGCAATGAATAACAAAAAGAAATAAAGATGCTTATCAAAAATATAGAACAGCGAATCAAGATCAATAAGATCGTTTCATTATCAGCTATTGGCTTTGCCATATTCATTGTCATTGCCGGGTTTTTCTTTTCCTATCGGATGATCCAGGATTCCCGCAAATCTATTTATGTTCTGGATAATGGGGTTCCGGTATTGGCTAAGCAAACGGATGTCCTATTGAACCGGCCGGTTGAATACAAAGCCCAGATCGAATTGTTCCACCGCCTTTTTTTCACATTGGCTCCCGATGATGCCTACATTAAGGAGAACATTCAGAAGTCTCTGTATCTCATTGATGACAGCGGGAAAAAGGAATATACCAATCTCCGGGAAAAGGGATTTTACAACCAGATCGTAGCTTCAAGCTCAATGGTCAGCATCCACGCCGATTCGATTACCCTGAATATGGAGCAGAACAAATTTAAATTCTTCGGAAAGCAGATGATCACCCGAAAATCTTCAGTCATTACCAGGAAGCTTGTCACTGAAGGATTTTTTGAGGATATTATCCGAAGCCCCAACAATCCTCACGGGGTGTTGCTTAAGAACTGGCGCATCATTGATAACGAGGAACTCTCTAATCAAACCAAAAATTCGTATTAAGATGAATGCTTTTATAAAACAAACCGGCCAAAAATGGCTGGACCGTGTGGCTAAAAATCCAAAAAAGTTCTTTGTGTATTCGATGATCATTCTTTCGGTCTCATTCATAGGCTCGCTGATACAGGGGATCTTCTTTCCTTCCCAAAAGACCTTTACCATTAAACCTCCGGTTCTCTATTCCAATAAAGGGATCAGTCAGAATACGGCTTCTCTTAAGGATAAGGAAATGGAAAAGATCGTCCGAGAGCTGAAATTGCTGAAAGAAAAAAGAGACCGGAATGCTTTACAAAAAGAAGACAGCCTAAGGATAGAGTTTCTGTTTAATAAGTACCAGCAATTGAAAGATGGGCATTAGAACCTAAGACCACTTATCTAAAAATCAAAAACGCAATGAAGAAAATTAATTTAAAACAAAAAAAATATGTGCTGCCGCTTTTAGCGCTGCCTTTCCTGCTTCTTTTCGGCTATGTCGGTGCGGAGTTAACCAAAGATGATAAACCTAAAGACAAACCCAAAGAACTTTCCCTTTCATTGGGAGAAACGAAGGATTCTATTATGAATAAAAATGATGCCTACGATGCATTTTTCAAAAAAGATGACAACCGGACGATGTTGGGAGGATTGGATAAGGAACAGGATAGCTTACTAAGCTATGATGATCAGTTGTCATTAGCACAAAAGAGAAAGATTGATTCCCTGAAAGCGGTATCCTCAAAACAGAATCAACACCAGGCTAAAGGAAATCCTTCATCCTACTATGATTCAAAGAAAGGCAATGAGGATAAGGATTATGAAAGGTCGGCAGAAATCATCCGGATGCTCAATGATAAATCGTATGGTAAAGCGGAGGCAAGCTACACAATAGCAAATCCTAAGGCGACACAAAGTGTCCAACCAGATCCCGTCAGATACCTGAAAGAGCAGATGCTCGTTATGGATTCCCTGGAAAAGGCCAGAGACCCGGAATACCAAAGCAAACTGGCGGCAGAACAACGGCTCAAAGCCAATAAGGAAAAGATGGACGAGTTTCTTAACTCCACCTTTAATGTCAGCAAATCAGGAATCAACAATGTGTTCAATGCCTTCTATAAAGAACAGGAAAACAGCTTTATCAAAGCGGTCATTGATGAAAACAACAAAGGCTTTCTCGGCAGCCGGATAAGATTCAGACTATTGGAAGACATTTTTGTGGGCAACCGTAAAATCAGAAAAGGTTCCATCCTCTATGGTCAAATCTCCGGATTCTCAATGCAAAGGGTTGATCTCAAGATCGTATCGGTGTTTACCCAGGGAGAGCTCTTTCCTGTTAACCTGTCGATCTATGATGTGGACGGTATGAAAGGCCTATATGTACCGCAAAGCGTTTTCCGCGATATGATTCGGGAAATGGGTAGCAATTCAGTTCAGGGAACACAAATGGATATGGGAGGACAGGGATTTTTTACCAGCATCGGTTCCAAATTGTTCACTTCCACTTCAAAATCCATCGCTAACCTGATAAAAACCAATAAAGCGAAACTGAAATACAACTCCTATGTATTCCTAATCGACGAAAAACAGCTTAAAGAATCACAAAACCAGCAAAACAAGTAAAATGATGAAAACCTTACTATACAGCCTTCTGCTGTTCACCGTACCATTTTGCAACGCGCAAACCGCCACCCCTGAGCAGATCATTTCTGATCTGCCGGAGCTTGAGATCACCGAAGGGATTAACCTCCATATGATCTCACCGGAACCCATCCAATATGTCGATCTGTCCACTGACAAACTGACCGGGGATCTCCCCGCCAGCAATATCGCAAGGATTAAAATTACCGATACTGGTATTTCTGATAAGGACAAGAAAAAACAACCCATCCCTTTTTTCAGTGGAGATACAGTTGGGATTATCACGGTTGTCGGTCAATCATTCATCGCACAATATAAAGCGGTCTATAAAAGTCAGAATAATCTCAATACCATTACCAACATCCATATTCAGCCCGAAGCGATGCAGCCCATCGAGTTTGATAAAATAACCTTCTCAAACCGTGAACTCAGGAAGTTTGCCCTAGAAATTATTCAGAAACAACCCGATAAAAAGCCGGTCAGAACAGAAAACAACCTAAATCTCACTATGCAGCTTAACAATGTATATGTGATGGGTGATTACATCTTTCTGGATATGACATTTAAAAATACTTCAAACCTAGGCTATGATCTGGAAGCGCTCAAGTTTTCCATCGAGGATAAAAAGATCCATAAGGCAACCAACAATCAAAGCATTGAGATGACACCGGTGTTTCAGCTAAATCCTCAAAAGCATTTCAGGAAGAACCTCAGGAATATTTATGTATTCAAAAAATTTACCTATCCGAACTCCAAGGTGATGATGATCCGGATGATTGAGGAACAGCTATCCGGAAGGACAATCGAAATGAAAGTAAACTATTCAGACATTCTTAAAGCCGATACATTCTTATGAATTTAGAAATTTTAACAAAATACATAAATGTTTTTTATGCAACCGGGTTGGGGCTTTTGCTCATCGCGTTTATATCAGAATATTTTAGCAGGAAAAATCAAATTAGGGTGAATAGATTTAAAGAGCAGTTTTTAAATCTTGAAAAGCAGATCAGTTCTTTAAATCTAAAAATTTCCCAAACAAACGAAATAAATGAGATCTTAAAAAAACACATTAGTGTCAACAGACGCAATATTCAAAATATGGAAATAAAGAATACTAGATTAAAAAATAGGGTTGACTACTTTAAAGATCAAATAAATAACTTAAAACGGCAATGCAAGAACAGCAACATCAGATAAAGATATACGGATTCTTGCAAAAGGCGGTTTATGCGGTTGTTGCATTGGATTGTGCTTCTCTTTTTTACCTGAATGCTGAAGTTCCGGTAATCTCCAATCTATTGAAGAACTTCTCAAAGATGAGCTTTATTTATCCACCCATTAATGCCAAGTTTGCCACGCTCGTTTTGATCGGGTTGGTTGCTATTGGAACCAAGGCTAAGAAAAAGAAAGATCTCAATGTAGCAAAGGAAATCGTTATACCAATGGTATTGGGACTGGCCATGATGTTTTGCGCTTTATTTTGGCAGAACGAAGCGAGAAATACCAAGCTTCCTACGTTATTTCCCGGGATGAACCAATACCAGGTTGTCTACGCAGTTCTCTCTTTTCTGGGGGCTGTAATTCTTCAGATGGGTGCAGACAGTATCTCTAAGCTGATGCAGCAGAAAATGGGGAAAGACCGATGGAACGTTGAAGAAGAATCCTTTGACCAGAATAAAGAGCTGGTCAATACCGATACCAGTATTAATATTCCATACCTGTTCCGGTACCATGGTAAGATCAATAAAGGCTGGATCAACATTAATCCGTTTCGCGGAACAACGGTGATCGGAACACCGGGAAGCGGAAAGTCTTTCGGGGTGATCAATCCGGCCATCCGCCAGATGATCGCCAAAGGCTTCTGTCTTTGTATTTATGATTTTAAGTTTCCGGATCTGGCGCAGGTCGCCTATTATCACTTTTTACTTAAAAAGAGCAAAGAATCTAAGTACAATTATCAGTTTCACGTCATCAACCTGAATGAGGTTGAAAGATCAAAACGAGTTAATCCGTTTCATAAAAAGTATATCCAAACTCTGGCGGAAGCACAGGAAATGGCAGAATCGATGGTGTCCTCACTGCAAAAAGGCGGTAGCAGCTCCGGCGGAGGATCGGATGCTTTCTTTACCCAATCTGCAATCAACTTTCTGTCCTCCTGCATTTACTTCTTTGCCACCCTGGAAAACGGGAAATATTCAGACCTGCCGCATATTCTTTCCTTTATGAACCGAAGCTATCAAGAAATCTTTGATACGCTGTTTACCAATGAAGAAATAGGCTCACTGCTTTCTCCCTTCAAAACAGCATATGATAACAGGGCCTTTGACCAATTGGAAGGACAGATCGGAACATTGAAGATATTTCTTTCAAGGTTAGCGACTAAAGAGAGCTTTTGGGTATTTTCCGCCGATGAAGTGGAACTGAAGATTACCGACAGGAAAAATCCATCCATCCTGATCTTGGCTTCAGACCCTGGAACACAGGATATTAATTCTGCACTATATTCGTCGGTGTTAAATCGAACATTACGACTGATCAATTCCAAGCACAACCTGCCGGGAGGTATCATCGCCGATGAGTTTCCGACTATTTATATCCATAAGATCGACAACGTAGTAGCTACGGCAAGAAGCAACAAGGTTGCCGTATTACTAGGACTTCAGGAAATTCCGCAGCTTCGACAATTTTACAAAAAGGAAGTGGCGGACACCATCTCTGCCATTGCCGGAAATATACTTTCCGGTTCCGCAAGGGATAAGAATACACTGGACTGGCTGGAAAAACTGTTCGGGAAGATCAAGCAGAAATCCTATTCTCAATCGATATCACAGCAGGGAACAACGACCAGCATCAATGAGAAAATGGATAACATGATACCGGCCGGAAAAATCGCAGCACTTAAAACCGGCGAAATGGTTGGGATGATCGCGCAAGGGGAAGAAAATGATACCGACGAATACAAGACATCAGCGATTCACGGAAAGATCGACCTGGATATGAAAGCCATAAAAGCAGAAGAGCAAAACTATGCTCCGATGCCCGTCTATTATTCATTTATAGACAAAAGGGGAATAAACCGCAAAGAAGAAGTACTGATGAGCAATTTCCGGAAGATCAACAAGGAGGTGGAGCTCATCGTCAATGAATTTATTAAATCAGCCTCATGAAATCGCTTACAAAATACTGCTTTATCACCTTGTTTTTTTCTTTTCATTGCTTTGTGTACGGGCAATTCAATACACTTATACCCATCCAGCCTAAGAAAACAGAGAATCTTCCAATTGTGGAGAAGACGGATGGAACTAAGGATTTGAAGCAGAAAAGCGACAAAAAATTCTGGAAGGCTATTTTTAACACAACCTCCAAAGTAGACCTGAAAAAAGAACTGGATTCTTTGAAAACAATGATCAAAGAGACTTCCGAAAAAAACGACAAAAAATTGAGAATGCAAAAAATCCGGGACTCGCTGATTTTACAGCTGCAAAGCCAGGTAATTATTAATGAACAGAAACGAACTACTTCTATAACGAGGAATGAATATGAAAATGAAACCGGAGAATTTAAGTTCTCTAAGATTGCAATGCCAGTAAGCCGGCCTATTTCGCTAACATCTCCATACGGAATGAGACAGCACCCCATAGTTGGAACTGCCAGAATACATAATGGTATTGATCTTAAAGCTCATTATGAGAATGTGTGTGCAGTAATGGACGGAATGGTTATCGCAACGGGATGGGATCCAAACGGTGGCGGAAATTATATTAAAGTAAAGCATTACAACCGGTTTGAAACTTCGTACCTGCATCTTTCAGAAATCTATTACAGAACAGGAGATCCGGTGAAAGCGGGATTTATCATTGCCAAAAGCGGCAATTCCGGAAACTCTACCGGTGCGCACCTGCATTTTGCAGTCAGGGAGAACGGTAAGTATATCAATCCTATACGTTTTCTCAATGACCTTATCGAAGCGGATCATTGGCTTGTTGCATCTTATCAAAATTAACATAAAAACATCATGATATGGAAAGTCACAATTTACCCACCGAAGACCTGAAAACCTATGGCATCATCAATGAAGACCTTACCTTTTCCACGAAATTAAGTCCTGACGACGTACAGAAGTTTCTCCTAGGCTATAAGATCGTTGCCGATAATGACAGGAACCGGGCTACTTTTCAGCTGACCGACAACAATACCCAGCTGAAGGTCATCTTTCTGGAACGGGACAAAAGCCTTGCGGAGATTCTGGAACAAAGCAAAGAAAAAGTCCAGTATACAGACATCATAGACCTGTCAAAATCTACGGACCAATGGAATATCGAAAAGAAAGCCTTCATTTTCGATAAGGAAATCGGAAAAACAGTGGAATTCGATTTTATCAAAAATGCCACTGAGCTTACTGCTATTATAGCCGACCAAAAGGACTGGCAGGAGCTGAGCCGTTATAAAGGCGAACTGCAAAACCTGAAAAATTACCTCTATGACAAACTCGACCAATACCCGGAGATCGCCAAAGAAATCGCAAATGATTTGAACATTGTTTCCAGAGAAATTGATTCTGTGAATAGCATATCTAATAAACAAATTGCTAAAAGTGATGATTCAAAAATTCAGCTCAATGTCAATGACACAAATCGGTATAAATATACCAACCGGATGCGAGAAAATGAGGAGCAACAACGAGAGGAAAAACGAAAAGTAAGAAGATAGTAGGAAGATTATTAGCTTAAAATATTATTTAACAATTAAAATTAAAACATTATGGAAGAAAAAAAAGATTTCGATCAGGTACTGTACCTGAAAAACCAGATGAAATATCTGGGTTTCGGCGAAGATGAACAACTGCACTTAGATTTAGAAAAAGCGATTAGTTCGAACGATCAACAGTTTGAAATTAAAACAAGTTCCGATAAAGTCTTGCACGGGAAACAAGCTGATTTCACTCTGAAATTTAACAAAACAGAAAGAGGCGGTATTTTTCTTAATTCTTATCACGCCAAATTAACAGTAGAAAATGAGGAGCGATCCCACAACTTTTGGGTTAATAGAGATAATAATTTTACTGCTAAAGAAGCGATTAATCTTCTAGAGGGGCGAAGTGTAAAAATTGAGTTTCTCAATCCGAAGAATCAGAAAGATGCGACAGCATTTGTTCAGTTCGATTTCATTCAGCCCAAAACTGAAAAAGGTAACTACTACTTTCAGAACTTTTATGAAAATTACGGCGTGGATACAGCTAAGATCATTGAAAAAGCGGATTTGGTATTTGATAGGCAGGAATGGAAAGACAATGCGATAAAATCTCTGGAGAAAGGAAATATCGTCAAAGTAAAATTCAAAAAGGATGATTCGGTCATCGAAGGCAAAGCAGTTCTTGACCCTCAGAACAGGAATCTTAAACTCTATGACAACGATATGAACCGGATGAATACCAACAAACCTCTGGAAGGCCTAGATCAGGATCATAAGCACGAAAAAAATAACGTGAAAGAGCAAAGTATCAAACGATAAAGAAATACCTGACCATTATTTCGAAGGCGGAGGGTCTGATGATCTGCCGCCTTTTTTAAAACACAACATGATGAAAATAAAAGTAATACTATTATTATTTGCAGTAATGTTAATTCTGAATTCCTGCCACAAAGAAATTAAATCCGAGAAAGGAGGAATTGATATTATTTCAAATGTCTATTTCAATGCTTCCAAGGGACTGGACCAGATGCAAAGTTTCCATATTTCTAGAATGAGCTATTCTCAGGATCAATTGATAGAGATCGTTCCCGACCGAAACTTTCCAGAAATTAATAAGCAGCTTTATCTTATTAAAGATTCGCTTTGCTACCCATTGGACTTCGAAAGAAAAAGCGTCCTGTTTTCTGAGGTTGTCTTAAAACAAAAGCCATTGCTGGTATGGCAGAAAAAAGAAGGTGCTGTATTTTCAAAAGAATGGATTCCGAATTACAGGAACAGAAGAAAATTATCTGACACCGTTTTGTTTGGAAAGCAATACAAACGCTTCGAGATCAATTCGCCGTGGAACTACACTCGGTTCTATATTTACCCCACAGATACCATCCTTCCTTATTCATTATATAAGTACGTCGAACAGGATTATCACGGCCGGCTGGAACGCATCGATTCTTACAATAAGAAGAATGACATTTTTGTCACGCTTCAATTGATTCCAAGGAAAAGATGGGACCAGGCAGCCCAAGAATTATTGGAGTTTAATCGATTTATGACACGCACTAAAAATGAGTGAACCTTTAATAATTACTGATGATATTTCCATCATTGAAGGAAACAAAAATGAATTGGTCCTTTTTGCAAAAAACAGTGATACAATGTCATTTCAAAAACTGATAGAGCTTAACGGGCAATCCAATAGCAGAACCCTCGTTACGCTCAATGCGGTTACGAATACCAATAAATTCCTCAACAGATTCCAATATTTCGAAGGCAAGATCTTTTTGTGTCTTGAAGGAAACAGGACAGGCGATTCGGTAACGCTCAAGATCCTGATGGATTTTAAGGAAAAGAATATCAAAGACATCCGGAAAATGTATGAGATATCGGGCAGTGGAAATACGGATTTGAGTCAATATCTTGAGAACAAATTAAATGACCTTCATAAAAACAGTAATTTAGTCATATCAAAAGAATCAGAAAATGCAGCCATTACTATTAGACACAACGGAATATCCGACACTCAGCACCTGGGATCCGAATTTTCTGGACGAGACTCTGAAAAAACTTTGCAGGAAAGCCAATCCGAGCAAGACGGAAATAACGATAGAGGACAAAATGTGGGCGGCTCAAATGCTGGAAATGGACCTTCAGGCGCAGACCGGAGCGATCTCACAGTCGGTGAATCAGGAAGAAGATCCGCTGACGGAATACAATCGCAGCATGCTGAAGAAAAACCTTACTTGGGTAGAATCATATTCGGACGAATTGCACCCATCACAGGAAGATCCGACGGACGAGTTCCCAAGATAAACGCATATTCTGCAGATGTAGTAGAATTAGAACATCTCATCTCGAAATATAAAGATCAGAAGCTGAACAACGCGCAAGTTGCAGAAGTCCTTTCCGCAGCTTGTTTTATTTCTGATGACAAAGAGGTTATGGTGAAGGATGGTATTGTTATCACCGATGAATTAAAAGACATTTGCAATCAGTTTAAAAGCGGCGGTGTTGCAAAAGAGGGGCGAGGCATTCTTGACGAGTATTACACAAATGGGAAGATCGTAGAGGCTGTCCGGAACCTGATCAAAGACCACTTTAAAAACAGGAAGGAACTACGCGTTTTGGAACCAAGCGTAGGGACGGGCAACTTCTTGTATGCAGCAAAAGGACTCTCTTCTTATATTAACATTTCTGCCTTTGAGATCAATGAGACCACTGCGAAAATCGCTAAAATACTGCATCCTGAAGCCAACATAAATCTTCGTTCTTTTGAAACCGAATTTATTGATGAGAAGGGAAATAAGAAGGATTTTTCTCAGCAATACGATTTGGTTATCGGTAATCCTCCTTATGGAGAACATCGCGGTCTCTATAAAGGGTTGGGTGAGGAACCCAAACTTTCCAAATACGAAGATTACTTTGTTAAACGCAGCCTGGATGTACTGAAAGATGATGGAGTCCTGGCGATGATCCTTCCTTCAGGCTGGCTCAATCGCAAGAAAGATCTTGAAGATGCTGAACTGCTTAAAGCCTTCCGGTTACCAAAAGGGGCTTTTGCTGGAACACAAGTTGGAACGGATATCATTATTCTTAAAAAATCCTCTCAAAAAAGTAATCGGGATATCTCCTCTTATTTTGAAAAAAATACAGAAAACATTTTGGGTGAGATCC
>NZ_FRAM01000008.1 GCF_900142325.1 Epilithonimonas mollis | reverse complement strand
GTATCCGATTGGGTAGCGAGATCCGTCATATTTGCCATTCTGATGACCTGTCTGTTTAGTTTCGCTTTTTACAGCAGTCCGGTTGCAGCGATGGGCTTTTACGGTGTACAGCCCACCGATGTACAATATGGCATGGTCGTTATCTATGGTTCTACCGTAGCTTTCCTTGCACTTGACTTTCGGATCGTAAAATATTTTGCGCCCAGGAAATATTTACTGATCGCCCTCACTGTGAACGTCATATGTTCTGTGGTCTGCTTTCATCTCAAAGAT
This sequence comes from Epilithonimonas mollis, assembly GCF_900142325.1. GTDB lineage: Bacteria > Bacteroidota > Bacteroidia > Flavobacteriales > Weeksellaceae > Epilithonimonas > Epilithonimonas mollis. Next base: position 22,571 of record NZ_FRAM01000008.1, on the reverse strand, counting down.
TGGACATTGTTTGTGATTTGCCAGTTTTTTCAAGGGATTACCTGTGCATTGATGTCAGGCATCGTCTTACAACTGATCTTCCCAAGATTGCATTCTGTGCGTGCCCGGGTCATTGCATATAGTATCCTTTACAGCAGTATCCAGATCGCAGTGCCATTCTATTCCATCTATACCAGTGTGGTCCTTCATTTCTGTGATTTCAACTGGTTATTCTACGGATTTATTATTATACTCCTCATTCTAACAATTACCGTATTGCTGACCATGAACAGTAAGGCCCGATTTACCAAAAAGATTCCGCTTTATCAGGTGGATTTGACAGGTTATCTGTTTTATGTAAGTTTTATCCTGATATTAGGATACATCCTTGTGTACGGCCGACAATTGGGATGGTTTGGTAGTTCATTAATCACCACTCTTAGTGTAATCAATCTAATTATTCTTTCACTTTTCATCATTAGAGAATTGAAACTTAAACGACCATTGATCAACTTACAGATTTTCAGGACAAAGAATTTCATCATCGGGCTTTTACTACTTTTTACATTTTACATTTTTAAAGGGAGTACAGGACTTGCTTACGGCTATCTTGAAGTAATTTTAGGAAATGACCCAATAAGTACCATTCCTATATGGACTGCGGTAATTTTAGGAACTACCATGAGTATGTTTGTTACTGCAAGATTTGTCCTGATGGGTTACAACTTGATAAGGATGATTATTGTTGGCTTTGGACTCATGGCGATGTATTATGCTTATATGATACTATTTGTTTCTATGCAGGGCGAAACAATTGATTTCATTCTGCCAATGTTTATATATGGTGTGGCGACTGGAGTTTTATTTGTTCCTATTGTTTCATTTACTGCTTCATCAGCACCGCCAGCAATTGCTATCAATGCATCGCTCGTCGCTATATTGGCAAGGTTCACAGGTTTTACCGCCAGCTTAGCAATTAGCAACGAACTTCAATTATTTGCAAAATCAGGCGTTCGGGAAAAGATTCGGGAAGTAGTTACGGAAACTAACCCACAATTACCAGCTACCTTAATGGATATTCAAAATAAGTATATGAATGCAGGGGGCGATATCTATACTTCAAAAGCACTATCCTCAGGATATTTTAATCAAATGCTAAGTCATCAGATATTGGCTCGTGCTATAAGAGATTATTATAGTTGGATGCTAACGGGTGTAATTTTCATTAGTGTTATTTTACTCCTCTTGCCTCAAATTCAACTTGTTGTTTTAAGATTAAGAAAAGGTAATATACCATACTGAAATTAATATATTGAATTTACTTAAAGTTTCTTGAGGATCAATTTTAGATTGAAACCATGAATTAGGATAAGAATACTGGCGAATGAACTGAAGAACATGGAAGAAAATGGCATTCTGCCTCTGTAAAGTCTTTGCCACTGTCCTACCGACCTTAGAACATGATTTAACTTCCAAAGGAAGGAAATTTGAACCTATTATTAATGAAATCCGTCAAATTTTAATGCTATTAGATTTATCAATTTTTGAACTATTCTTTTGCAACTGCCGTTTATTCTATGATTTGATATTTGAATAGCATATTTATAATAAAAAAAGGGGTTTTTCAGCTTTTCGTTTAAATATTTTTTTGTTCAAAATAATTGTTATCAAAAAATGCTTTATCCAAGTCTTAATGAACTGCTTCCGCACCTAATTCCAAACGTCTGTTATAATCATCATTTGCAACAGACCTGACCAATTAACGCAATTGATTTTGCCGTCTTTTCCTGCTTCTTAAAATCACGTTGGAAATTGTTTCCGCAGGATCAAGACTATTGCAGCTGTTCACTGGTTTCTATTTAGAAGCTCGGTTTTGGCTTAAAGCACCCAAAAATATTTTTTTTGCTGTAACGCTGAATTTTAAAGATATCATTAAAACATAGATCATCAGAATAGAGAGGATAAAGAGACCACTCCCACTTCACCCTCCTCGAAAAATCGCCAAAGTTCTACCACGAGACCAGGAATCGTAAGCATCTTCTCAAGATGATTTCAAAATTAGAGACAAAATGAGTTTCCAGATAAAATAATAGTGAGTCAGGCGACGGCAGTTATCAGCTAAACGTCGAGATTAATCACAAAAAAATAGCGCCAACAGTATTCAGTCGGCGCTACATTTTATAATAATTAATTAAAAAAAATAATTATAATTTGAGGAATTCGGATCCTATAATCAATTATTTATCAATAATCAATTTGCTGCTGAAATTGATACCGATACCGTCTCCGGTAAGTATATATATCCCTTTAGGAAGAGCAGAAGTCATCACAGGCTCATCGGCATTGATCAATTGTTCATCTACTTTTTTACCAGACATATCGTAGATAGACACCTTTACTTTTCCGGATATCTGTACACCATTGGTTTTGATGAAAACCTCTTTATTTGCAGGATTAGGGTAGATCGATATTTTCTTATTGACCACAATATCAGAAATTCCCAATGAACATTCTGCAGGCAATGAAAAATCTTCAACCTGGTCAGAAATCGCATTGGGCAAAACCCCTCTTGTGGTACCCGCACTTGCATTGGCTCCAAGACCACGCTTTGCAAATGTTTTCCAGATCATACATTTATTCTCTCCATTATTCAGGTCTGCATCTGCAGCCAGGATTGCATCTCTACCAGTCACAAAATTGGGGTAACAACCTTGTATCTGCATAGCCAGCATGACAAGCTTAACAACCTTTCCACTTCCCGAATCGGGATCGTTTGCAATATCATTTGAAAAACCATATTTAGCTGCAAAATTCCAGTGAAGGTCCCAAAGCATTGTTGCCCAAATAAAACCTATACCGTGAACGTCAACAGCCAATGCGCCTCCACCTGTGTCGATATATTTACCATTTGTATCACCGTAAGTGTAATCATTGACGGTAAAATCAGGCGAATATTTTGCAGGCCTGATACCTGGTCCATCCGAGTTTTGATTTGCGACGAATGATCCGGTCGACCTTGGCTGTTCAGGTGTTGCATCTGGTTTATTGGTTACCATCAATGCAAAGAAATCGGACCATCCCTCTCCCATTTGTTCGTTCGCATACGAAGCGTTGAGACAGCTATAACCATTACCTGTACTTCTGGTTGATATCCCGTGGGTGTACTCATGGGCGATCACACCGTTATCCAGACTGCCGTCTACATCAAAAGTATTATATTTGAAATTGACATTGACCGATGTACCGGCAACAATCTTTGATTTTATCAACTCACCTTCGGTATTATCAACCAAAACGCCAGGTATTGTGACAGTGCCGTCAGTACCGCTCATATTTATAATACTTTGCCCTGCTGAAGGATTATAAATAATAACACCTTTCGCCCCCTTATCCTGTGCTTTTTTAAATTTAACATCGAAATTACAGGTTCCTCTCTGGATAAGGGCAATTTTTCCGGTCAGATCTGTATTAGTAAGGTTGGTACATCCATCAGCTGGTGTTGCTATCGCAACATCACCTGTCAGCGGTGCATTTTGCGGAAATGCAGCACCAAAGTCCACATTGTATCCTGCTGCAGGTCTTCTCCCAACCATATCGCCAGGTGCATTATAACTCAGCAGATAACCATATCGCCATAGATACATTTGCATCCTTGGTGAAAAACCATCCTGCGGAGTAGCAAAATTAGCATTGTTTAGCGATGCGCCATCCCTTGCCTCAGACAATACAGGATCATAATCGGTATAAGGCTCCCCTTTTCCAAAATTGTTGGCCTGAAAATTACGTCCTGCCTCATCAAATCCATATCTGTAGAATATATCATGCATCTTATTGGATGCGTAAAAAAGATTGGTGATAGCTGCGTCAGTGTAAGTTCCAGCAGGTTGCGCTATATCTAAAGGAAAATCAAAGAGTTTCTGAGAGCCGCCATTAGCACTTGCTCCGAATGCGTTAGATCCATTGAGATCTAAGTAGGCATAGGCGTTATTTCCTCTCGTTATATTATATGAATCATCACCGTCATTTTGCCAACCTAATGGTGAAGCGTCATCATACCAAGGGTTCACCTCCAATGTTCGTGTACCAAAATTTGGTGATTCTACGGGAAATGCGTAAACACGGTACGATGCATTGTCAACCTTTGATTTACCAACATTTTCAGCTTTAAAATCTGTAATAGCCTTCTTAGTTTGTAGTTCATCAAGCTGATGCTCAGCAGAAAAAGAATGATCGTGGAACTGGCAGGAAACGGTAAGATTAGTTTTGTTAATCGTTTTTCCGGTGTTTGCATCCACAATTATATCCCAATAATTATTGGTTCCTTTTTCAAAAAAATTAATATTATAGGCTAACTGGAGTTCACCTTCTTCATTCGGAAAGTATACCAATTTGGAAACTACCGTATTCGTATTTCTTCCTTCGAATGTGTAATCACTTGTATCACCATTCAGCTTTCTTGCTGATAATATGCTTGAAAAATTCTTTCTAACATCGAATGTTGGTTGGGATGAGGTTAACCCTTCAGGAGTCGAAATAAAATTATCGGAAAGATACCTCACGGTATTGTTCCTTAAAAGTACTGATGATATTGCACCATAAACAGGCACACCGCGGTACGTCTGCTGTATATTGACTACCGACCCATCCTCTTTTCGCCTCTGAGATTTGTGGATAATTTCAAAGGTTTTTCCGACTGTTTTTTTGTTTTCGGCTAGGTAATTTTCGATAATATTCCGTTCGGTGTTTTGAGCATGGATGTAATTACCAGCAGAGAGTGCGATCGCTGCAACTGTAATTTTTATTGTATTGGATATATTAATTTTCATTGAGATACTTAATTTTTGATAAATTTTTGTGAAGAGACATTCCCCTTTTCATCAGTGACCTTAACAATATAGTTCCCTGAAGAAAGATGGCTTAAATCCAATACCTTCGTATTTCTGAAACCTGACACTAACTGTCCCGCCATATTGTAAATACTTACATCTTTTGAAATAGTTGAAAGGAAAAGATAATTCGAAGTCGGATTAGGATATACGTTTACTTTCGTACTTTGACCGATCTCATTGCTGGACAAGATATTGCTGCAGTCCGTCGAATAAGCCGTTGTAGCATCTTTTTGCCATAGTGTTTGTGATGAACTGTAAGCAACATTATCCACCTGTATACACTTTAGATTTGGGCTTGTATGTGCAAAGAAACCGAGGAAATTATTATTGTTGCCGTTCTTCACATTAATGTATTTCATCTTATCGTTATTTACTGCATTGACATAAATCAGATTGACGTTCTTTGAAGCGTCAACTTCTGAAAGCTGCGAATCACTGGCATAGAAAAACTGCAACATGGTGTGGATCGTCAAATCAATTGAAGTAATTCCTGTGCTGTCCATCACAAATGATCTCAAAAACTTAAGTTTTGAAAGATCAATGGATGTTAGCGGATTGCCTTGAATCATCAACGTATCCAGCAGTGTATTGTTGGAGACATTGAGTTGCTGGATCGCATTGACACCGATATGAAGATACGTCAGCCTGGTATTTTTACTGATGTCTAGTGTAGTGAGAAGATTGGCACCCAAATTCAATTCAGCCAACCTAGGATTTTTGGTTAAATCGATGCTGGTCAATTTATTGGAAGCCAAGAAAAGGTTTGTCAGCATCGGACACTGCGTAACATCAATGGCTTCAATACTGTTTAACATCAAGCTGGCATACTGCAGATTCGGATGTTGACCGAAGGTAACCTGGGTCAAGAAATTATTGTTCCTTATATCCATTGCAGCCAACTTGGTATTGGATCTCAGATCAAGACTTGTAATTTTTGAACCATCAATAAACAACTGTGTAATAAGCTTATTATTAGTAACATTGAGGGTCGCTACAGGAGATTTATTAAATGTCAGAGAGGTGATATTCTTAAAATATTCCAGACCGCTAACATTACTGATTTTTTGAGTGATCGTCAAACCACCTGTATAGGCCTCTGCTTCGCTGACTTGTATCTCACCATCTTTATTAGAATCCACAGTTGTGTAAAGTAAAAGATACTCCAGAAAGTTTTCGTCGGGAAAATTGATGGATTGCGCACTTAATTTTGAAACGCTTCCCGTGATTAAAATTAAAAATATAAATATTGATCTTTTCATTATTTTACGATTATTTTATTTGTATTAACAGAGCCGTTCGCTGCTTTTGTAACCAGTATATAATTACCTTTAGGAACATTGAGTTGCACTGAACTATTTTCGATTTTTTCCTGCTTTTTTACAACGGTGCCAGTCACATCGTAAAGATCATAGGTCGCTTTTTCAAGACCCCGGAAAAATAATTTTCCGCTTGTAGGATTAGGATAGATACTAATTGTCTTTTTGTTTGGGTTTACAACATTGAGATTTGGCGCTGGAATCTCGATCTTGTATAATTCCTGCCCCTGACTTACGCTAAGTTTTGCCGACAGATAAAGATTTCCGCCATACTCTTCCATTTTGCCCAATACAAAATTGGTATATCCAGGTTTAAGTTCCAGTGTCATCTTAGTTCCGGCAGCTGTTCCATCACTTTCCCATAATCTTGCTTCGCCCGATCCATCACTTGCCAAGAAGTAAACTTTGTCATTCAACACTGTCAGATTATTAGGATTGGATGCTGCTGATCCAGGATTAATATCTTTCAGCATCATAGTACCTTCCTCTGTGCCGTCTGTTGTCCACAATTCATTTCCATTGGTCCCGTTATTGGCAGCAAAAAAGACCTTGTTCCCGACCTGTTTAAAATTTCCCGGGAACGAACTCGCAGTTCCGGCATTGATGTTCTTGACCTGAACTGTTCCATCTGCCGTTCCGTCCGTCTTCCAAAGTTCAAATCCCGAAGTAGTGGAGCCTGCCGTAAAAAACAAAGTGTTGAACGCACTGCTGTAGAAGAAGTTCTGAGGATTTGACGTAGTATTGGTGTTGATGACCTTTAGCAGTGATACCGTAGTTCCATCATAGGCATAGAGCTGCAAGTTGTTGGTGGACGAAGAGGCAGACCCACCTGTAATGATCTTTCCATTAACAGCTCCCATTTGACCATTGACCACAACAGGCGTATCGATTTCTGTAATCGTTCCTTGGTAATAGTAAGCTAGTTTACCGCTCTGTCTAAAAAATATCTTGCCTTCTGCAACCATAAAGTTGGAAGCTGTGGTCATACCCGGAACCTTCAAAGTCACACCCGCATTAGTATCATACGAATAGAGTCCTTTAGTACCAGATAAGGTAACAAAATACAATTGATTATCATAATTCATAAGTGAATTAGGTATAGAACTGGCAGTTCCAGGATTGAGATCAGCCACTAAATCAGTCCCTTCTGAAGTTCCATCTGTCGCCCACAATTCGGAGCCAACGGAGCCGTTGTTGGCACTAAAATATAGCTTGCCATCATATTTCAAAAATTCAGCAGGCGTAGAAGGATTTGCACCCGGATTTATATCTTTAAGCAGGGCGATGCTCTGTGCACTGAGAAGATTAGCCAAAAGAAGAGGTAATAATATATTTTTCATTGTTTTAAATTTAGTTATTGAATGATCACTTTTTCTGAAGTGTTTACTTTTTTATCTTCAGAAGTAATATTGAGGATGTAAGTTCCCGGTAAGATCTGTGCTACTATCTTATTGTTATCGAAGTTGCCGCTCTTTATCACCTTCCCAGATGTATCGTAAAGTCGATATATCCCTGATTTTAATTCTTTGATATTGATGTCGCCTTTTGTAGGATTAGGATAGATATTAAGTTTTGTAGTGTGGCTAGAGGCAACAGAAAGTGTCTCCGCTGCGAGATTGACTTTATAGAGTTCAATACCAAATTGGTCAGTGGAACTGATCCTGCCGACAATATAAAGATCATTATTGAAAACAAATAGATTAGATGCCACCGCAACTGCTGTAACAAGCTTAGTTCCATTTTCTGTACCATCACTTTCCCATAATTCTCTTGCTCCGCCAGTATTATTTATAAGAAAATAAAACTTATTGCCAAAAACCGTTAATTTCTCAGGAAAAGAACTTGAAGAACCCGCATACAGATCTTTTACAATGTGGGTTCCCTGCTCCGTACCATCTGTCACATAAAGTTCAGTACCTGTAGTAGATCCATCGGATGCTGCGAAATACACTTTGCCGTTAAACTCCATAAAATTATTAGGTGTGGAACCTGCCGAGGCACTGAATGTATTGATATCTTTAACCTGTACCGTCCCGGCCTCTGTACCGTCCGTCATCCATAGTTCCTGGCCGCTTCCGCCATTGGTACTAAAAAAGGTCTTTCCAAGCGACGAACTGTAGTAAAAATTTTGCGGATAAGCAGTAGCAGCTGTATTGATATTTTTCAACAGATCAAACGATGTCCCATTATAGTTAAATAACTGATACCAAGTAGGATTGGCTGCTGTTTTATATTGTGCGTTGGCAATCAGCTGTCCTGCAACGGTCCCAATCATCATAACCGTCGTATTATCATCTGCGATCACAGGCTGAGCGGTTTCGTCCAGATAGAACATTCTCTGTGTATTTGGTGTCACTGCAGTATTATTAGCTTTAAAGTATAGCTTATTCCCTGCATTAGTAAAGTAAGAACCAAACTTCGCTACGGAAGACACCGTTTGCAAGCCGTCTGTTGGACTGTATGAGAGGAGCAATCCGGAAGTATTGGTACCATTGATATTAAGAGCACCTGTGAAATAAATTTTGTTGTTGAAAGTAAATAAATTTGTCGGAGAAGAGGAACTTGTACCAGGATAAATATCCAAGACCAGTTTAGTACCTTCATCAGTTCCGTCACTTTCCCAAAGTTCGGTTCCGATAGATGATCCAGTGGGACTGTATGTTGCACCAAAATATAACTTTCCGTTCAGAACAGCAAAGTTTGACGGAGCTCCGTTTGATGTTCCCGGGTTGATATCCTTTACAAGAGTAAAAGTTGTTTGAGCGGATAATAGTCCGCCTAAAAAAATTGCTAAAAAGTTGATTTTTCTCATATCAATAAAAATTTCTTAAAAAAAATGGATTTCAGTAAGGTGATTAAGAAAAATTATCTATCAATTAAATTGGTTCACAGATATTTTATCTAATCATTTACAGTTCCTAAATTATAATTGTCATTGATATAAACATAGAAAAACACTGTCACATTTAAGAAAAATACTTAAATATGATAGTAGAAATTTAGATACAAAGAATTTCAAATGAACCACTTACATTTTAGAGATGATTAATATCATCCAACAGTCTTTTTTATTGAAAAACGGTAGAAAAACAAAGATGAAATCGTAAAAATGATGATCATTAGTACAATTACAACAAGATTCCACATTATATTATTATTAGTTTTTTGGATAAAATTTGCAGTATTGTTAATTACAAGTCTTTCAATCATTTCATCCCTTGATTTATAAATATTCAATAATGTCTGGTTATATTTATCAAAATAATAAAGGTAAGATTGGTAGTTTTTGTGCAGGTAACTGTATTCGGCCATTGATCGATAATATAGGGAGGTAAGTTCCAGATCATATTGGATGAAGTCGTTGACGTTAATGGTTTTCAATAATTGTCCGGCCTTATCCAACTCTCCTCTTTTCAAATAAATACTAATAAGACCTACAGATGCGAAGTATCTGTTATAACCCAATCCGTTGTTCTTACTTTCAAGAACTTCGGTATACAGCTGTTCTGCCTCCTGGATTTTTCCAATAGATTCCAGGCAATGCGCTTTCTGGATATCGATCAGCAACCGGTTGGTAAGTGTAACCTCTTCATCAGGCAAAGCATTATAAACTGCCAATGCTTTATCAAAGTATTTTATCGCAAACTCGCAGTTGAGCTCACTTTTGAAGACAATACCTTTTACATTATAGACATTACCTTGGATAAAAAGCAAATCTTTGGGTAATGGAGCTGAATTAATAAGATTTTCTGCTTCGTCAAGATTTTTCTTGGCATCAGCATTCATATTGATCTGCTGATACTGGTTTCCAAGCATTGAAAGAAAGCGGATCTGGTTGACAGTATCCTTATTTTCTTTTGCCATCACAATGCCCTTACTGCAATTTACAATAACCTGACCGATGTCTCCCAACACCATCTGCGCATTCACCAGTTTGGAGAGCGCCGTAATCCTGGTCGGATAGTCTTTAGCTTCCTGTAACATTCTGGTAGAGATGCGTGCAGATTTTTCCGGATTGGTGAAGATCAGATTTGTGGCTTCATCCAGCTGTTTATCGCTCTCTTTTTGCTGTCCAAATACAATGAAGGCGAGAAGGGTCATTATGATGTTCAGTAGTGCTCTCATTCATTCAGTTTTTGTAGAAATTCTGTTGGGGAAAGACCCATTCTGTTCTTGAAGATCGTAGTAAATAAACTGTGTGACGAAAATCCGCATTCATCGGCAAGATAGCTGACCTTGTACTTCCTGTATTCCGGATCCTGCCGGATTTTATGAACAATATAATCAATCCTAAGATTATTGATATACGTGTTGAAATTGGAATTTTTATGCTTGTTTATAACCTCGGACAGATATTTCGGATTGGTGTCAAACTGCTGCGCCAAAGTTTTCATAGAAACCGTCTTCTGGATAAATTTTTGGCTTTTTTCAAATGCATCCAGCTTGTCCAGGATGCGTTTTTCCGTTTTATCCGGAATAACATAATTCTTAATTTCTGTACTGGAAATTACTTCTTTTGCAGGGCTAGATCTGTATTTAAACGAATAGATCAATATCATTACAATAATGAAGATTATGATAACAGCGATATAAATAAAACGGAAGGTCTGTCGTTGAAGCATTAATTTCTCCTCATTTATCTTATTGATATGATTAACAAGAAGTGCTTTGGCTACAGTCTTCTTCGAATCGACCTTTTGAATGATCCTAAAATATGCATCATTGGCCTTTCCCAGCATTAGGTAATCATTAATTCCGGCAGAAGCTCTTGCGAGGTTTTTGTAATAATCCGCTTTCAGTTCGTTATTTGAAATCGAAGAAGCCGAAATCTCAAGATCTTTAAGATAATCAAATGCTGCCCTTGCGTTATTTTTTTTTAATTCTACTTTAGACAAACCATTGAAAACCAAAACATCATAATAAACTCCTGGCTTAGTTGTGTTCAGAAGATTGTGTGCTGAATTTATTTGAGAAAAAGATTGAACTTCATTATCCCTCAGCAACTCCGAAAGCCATATTTTACTCTGGATCAAAGCTTTGCTGTCGCCTGTGTTTTCATAACCTTTGATGGCGGATCTCAAAATATTTATACTCTCTGACGGCACAAAAATTGAAAAGCTTCCTTTATCAATCGCGAGATCTGTTAGAAAATTTTGTTTTTCAAAGTCATAATTATTCAGGTTTCTACGGATCTCTTTCAACTCGCTGGTCAAACCCAGGGACTGACACAATTCTGAATATAAGTACTGATATTGAAAGAACAGTTCAGATTTTTTATTATTCGTTGCCCGATTTTTTAATGAAAGTAATCTGGTCAACGCCTCCTCATAATCGCCTGTTATTAAAAGAGATTTGATGCGAAGAATCTGAGCATCTGTAGGAGAAATTTTAGAATAATACTTCAGAAGTGGCTCAAGCTGCTGATTGTCATACTGCATTTTGTCAAGAATCTCTTCCCTCAGGATTCCGACATCACCTTTTGTCTGAGGATAAAAAAAAGTAAAAAAAAGTATGAACAGAAATGATAAAATGCAATCTGCGCTGAATAAATTCCGTATTTTATTATTTCTTTCCGTCATAATGATTCACAAAAATAAGCAATTTATTCAACAAAGTTTTTTCAAAAAATGGAATCGGAAAAGCACCCGGATAATATTTGCAACTATCACCTCAATTAAGAAAGTCCCATCCTGAATATTTAGAATCGCTGCTAAAGTAACCAGAATTACTATTTCATATCTACTATCTTATACTGTTAATTACAATACCTGATTTCCAGTATTAATAATCCGATAAGTAAATTTCCGATAATCTTTGTAAAGATCTTAACCCTACAAATAAAAAAAAACGAAAAAAGTCTTCTCTGGATATAATATGAATTCGTTTAATTACAATCACTTTCAAAATACTGCAATCATGTGTTTAGATGCTATTTTTGTTGATCAGCAAGCAATTATTTTACAATATTTCGCTGTGCTTCAAACTGAACGGTTGATGTTGTTTTTTTTTATTTTTCCATCAATGTAAGGATCGAGGTCAAATTACAACATGGAAAACATCTTTATGATTACTTTTTTGCTGGCTTTCGGCCAATGCGCTTTCTAAAAAAGTCAAAATAGACATAGAAAACTGATATTGTGATTATAGAACACCACGTTATAGTGCTGGTATGCTTAGACCGTAGAAAGTAGATAATGTGATCTATATCTCAGGTGTCGTCGTTTATCATATAACTTTCCAAGGCATAACTTCCGTTTATGATAATCTGAAAAAAGTGTTGTAAAAATAAGGTACATCCTTTAATAACGTGCTAACCGTTAATACTACAGACATCGAAACGATAAAAAGTTAAATGATGTCTGAAAGAAATTCTACTAATAACGATTTCCCACTGCCACCTGGACTCAGTCAGAGGATATATATGCAGGATTGCAAACTCGAAGTTGAATTGACAGCCCATTCTCCTAGATAATATATAAAAAATATCGGATCAGGGCTATGATTTATAACGAGGTTCAGTAACTATTCATCTCTTCTTGCATAACTGAAAAATCAATATTAAGAAACCAATTTTACCTATTCATATGGTAGTTTTTCTTCAGCTAAAATACTTTTGCCAATATAAATATCCGATCCGCAGGTTAATATAATTGCAACAAGAATTACACTGTTGTTTATTTGACCTTCCGAGCCTCTTGAATCAAACAGTATATTATCTTGTTTTTATAGCTTCAAGATTAGCTACAAGAGCTGCTGTTTTTCATTGACGCCTTACTGCGTATTCTTTATGCAGTAAGGCAATTTTCTTGTCGTAATCCTCCAATTCTGGGGATATCTGCTTATGCTGTTCCCGGAAGCTTTTCTCAAGATCTTCTAGCTGTTTTGCCAGGCTCACTTGAAGATTTTCAAACTCTTTATTTTGTAATTTCAGTTGATCCGCAAATGCTTTGGGCTGAGATTTCAATCTGTTACCTATAGATTTTCTGAGCCTATAAAAATTCTTATTTTTCTTCTCCAGCTGATTATCTAAAGTTTCCACCTGTTCGAAAAATTGTTTTTTCACATCCTTTTTGACTTCATCAATAAGCAATTTCCTTGAAGTCCTGCGCTAAAGAGATAATTCTTCGTCAATATTGTAAAACAGTCATCTAAACGATTCATAACCAACTCATTAACAATATAGCAATTAGCTTTTACAATCAAAGCTTTGATGTCGATAAAGGTTTCCGATAAGCTAATATCATTGAAGTCACATAATTGGGCAGTTTAATTTTCCTCTTACCATTTAAGAGAAGGCCCGTTAGCCTTGATTTTTAATTGGAAAACAGCTGACTATGGTCTCAGTTTTGCAAACTTTCATTAAAGGTTTATATAGAGGGTCAATTTTTATTATCAAAAAATTAATACTATGAAAATATTTCTGACAGGTGCAACGGGCTACATTGCTAAACGTCTGCTGATTCAACTGCTTGCTTCCGGGCATCAGGTCATTTGTTCGGTAAGAGACCAGAAACGCTTTGATATCTCAGCTTACAATGCGTTCAGAGATAAGATAAGCATCATAGAAAACGATTTTAATGATACGGCTACTTTGGATACGATACCTGGAGATATTGACATCGCCTATTACCTCATTCACTCCATGTCCTCTAATGCGGATTTTAGCAAAGCTGAAAAAATAAGTGCCCGTAATTTTGCAGATTCCATAGAAAAAACCAAATGTAAGCAAGTGGTTTACCTGACAGGTATTGTGAATGAGAAGGAGCTTTCTAAGCATCTTCAGTCCAGAAAGGATGTAGAGGAGCAACTTAAATCAAAGCATTATGGACTTACAGTCTTGCGCGCAGGGATCATCATTGGTTCTGGCTCAGCCTCTTTTGAGATAATACGTGATCTTGTGGAAAAACTACCTTTTATGTTAGCACCCAAATGGTTAAAGACCTTATGCCAGCCCATTGCCATCAGGAACGTAATCGAGTTTCTTATAAAGGTTATCGGAAATGAATCAACGTATAACAGGCATTATGATATTGCCGGTCCTGATATTCTATCTTACAAGCAGATGCTAATGATCTATGCTGAGGAAAGAGGATTGAAAAGGACTATTGTTTCGGTACCGGTTCTTAGTCCTAAAATATCTTCCTACTGGCTCTATTTCATTACCTCAACATCCTATGTTCTTGCGAAGAATCTGGTGGACAGTATGAAAGTCAAGGTGGTTGCTGAGAATAATGACCTGGCAAACCTTCTAGACATCCAGCTTCTCTCCTATCGTAAGAGCCTTCATCTAAGCTTTGATAAGATAGAACAAAATGATGTACTTTCTACCTGGTATGATTCATTTGGTAGCTACCGCTATTCGAAGGATGTATGGAATTTTCTTGAAGTTCCGAAGATGGGCGTTTTTAAAGACCGTAAGTGTCAAAGGATAAAGGATGAGAAGAAAACACTGGATCGTATTTTTGGTATCGGCGGAAAAAATGGATGGTATCATGCCAATCTCCTCTGGAGCCTGAGAGGAAGCATTGACAAACTTTTCGGCGGTGTAGGCTTGAAAAGAGGGAGAAAAAACAATATTAGCTTAGGGCCTGGTGACCCTGTTGATTTCTGGAGGGTTCTGTACGCAAGCAGGGAAGAAAAAAAGCTTCTTTTATTTGCTGAGATGAAACTTCCTGGAGAAGCCTGGCTGGAATTTAAAATTGCTAACGATATGCTGACACAAGAAGCAACGTTTAGACCCCTTGGATTATGGGGAAGGCTTTACTGGTATGCTGTAATGCCGTTTCATGGCTACATTTTTAAAGGCATGATTAAAAAATTAGCAGATGACAAATAAAATTTTTGCATCCTTTATGGTAATACTTTTACCAATTTCTCTATATCAACTCTTATAATTTTAGAATCTGAATTCTTTGCCGGAATAGTAATGTCTATATTATTATCTGTAATCCTATGGTTTCTACTGCATTCCCTAACTGTTGATCAGTTTTATCATTTTTTCTAAGGATAAAAATAAAAAAAACAGAATACGCTAAATATTAGCTCTCGTATGAATGGAAGTCCCACTATGGTGCAATACAAGATTTGTTTAGTAAAATACATATAACGTACAATTATTTTCCATTATATGATCAGCAGATAGGTTACAGAATAATGACAATCAGCATTATACTTATGAGCCAGACGAAAAACTTGAGCTTTTTGTTGGCATGATTGATCTGAAGCGTATATGTTTCTTATGTAATAATCTAAAAACTTTAACCCTTTTGGATTAAATATATGCTTTTCTGTTGATACCTGTTCTCTAACGTATTTGGAAACAGAGAGCCATTTAAATATTCCCTCACAGACCATTACGCTAAAGCTAGATGCCATTCTCAAATATCTCGGAACAACTTTATAAGTTACATCTTTAAGTATAATTTTCAGCTGCCTTAGCTATATGCAAGCCTTTTTTATAACGCTTTAAAAATTGATCGAAACCTCCCTTATCCATTTTATCGGGATGAACTATCTCATCTTTCTTTTCATTAAATACCTTATTAGATAAGTAAGTTGCTAGCGTCTCGTTCTCGTTCTTATTTTTGAGGTATGAAGCAAGAATGGCCATTCCCCAGGCCCCGCCTTCGGATGCAGTGGACATAAGTGAAACAGGTACATTTAGTGCAGCTGCACAAATTTTCTGTCCTACTCCGGGTGTTTTAAACAGCCCTCCGTGGGCCGATATTTTTCCAAAAGATAACTTCTCATCGTTTGTTAATATTTCCATTCCTATCCTTAGCACAGCGAATGCAGAATAAAGATGTGTGCGCATAAGGTTTGCTAAATTGAAACGGCTTTCAGCAGTTCGAACAAACAGTGGACGTCCTTTTGATATTCCCGTAATGTTTTCAGCGGAATAATAACCATAGCTCAGTAATCCTCCGCAATCATGATCGCCTGTCATTGCCTTATTAAATAGTATATTGAATAACTGATTTCTATCCGCTTTTAATCCCATCGCTTCATGGAATTCACCAAAAATATTGATCCATGCATTGATATCGGTTGAACAGTTGTTAGCAAGAATAATTCCGACGGGATTACCTTCGGGTGTGGTCATAATATCAATCTCGGAATAAATTTTAGACAATTTTTTCTCTAGAACAAATTGTGCAAAAATGGAAGTACCGACAGATATATTTCCGGTACGCTTTTCAATACTGTTTGTTGCAACAATTCCAGTTCCGCCATCTCCTTCTGGTGGACACATAGGAACACCTGGATTTAGCAAACCAGAAGGGTCTAACAATCTAGCACCTTTTTCATGAAGATTTCCTGCAGGTTCACCGGCTGTGAGGACCTTAGGTAAGACATCAGTAATTGTCCATGGATATTTCTTTTCAGTAATTAAAGTATTGAATTTATTTATTAAGAGTTCATCAAACTGTTTTTTAGTTTCATCGATAGGAAACATGCCAGAAGCATCACCGATTCCTAAAATCTTTTTTCCTGTTAAAAGCCAGTGTATATATCCAGATAAAGTTGTTACATAGCTTATGTTTTTGACGTGCGGTTCATTGTTTAAGATAGCTTGGTATAAATGGGATATACTCCAGCGTTGGGGAATTTTGAATTCAAAAGCATTAGTAAGATCTGACGATGCCTGGGCGGTAGTAGCATTTCGCCAGGTTCGGAATGGTACAAGTAACTCGCCTGAGTGGTCAAGCACAATATAGCCTTGCATCATGGCAGAGCAACCGATAGAACCTATATTCTGCAGTGGCGCATTGTATTTATCTTGTATTTCTTTTGCAAGTTGCCTGTAAGCTTCCTGAAGCCCGTTAACTATTTCTTTTGGGCAATAGGTCCAAAAACCATCGACCAATTTATTTTCCCAATCATAGATACCTGAACCGATGATTTCAAAATTTTGATCTATTAATACAGCTTTAATTCGTGTAGAACCAAGTTCGATACCAAGGGAAGTTTTGCCGTTAAGTATACAGTCTCTGCCAATTGTAGTACTCATTATAATAACATTTTTTGACTTTTTGGACGAGTTTAATCAGATCAATTTAAACATTTCAAATCTCATATCATTATAAATCGGAAATGAATACATTGTCATTACCTAATTTTAATTTCATCAAATGTAAATATAGTGGTAATTTTCATCATTCGCAGATAAAAATGACAAAAACCCGTTGCGTTTGTATGTTCCAACTGAATTTATTGGAAGTTTCTTATATGATATATTTAAAATGCCTTTAACTCAATACTGAATTTTCAAAATCATAGTTAGTATTATCAAACGAAAATATTAGCTTATGTTTTCTCATCTCTTTTATCTCGGTTGTAAATGATTTGAGATTTAATTGTCTATATATACCAATTTTTTCGAAGTGAGGATTGTCAGTTACGAGAGTACAAATAGCAGTTCAATAGCTTTAACCTATAATGAATGTCATTTTTATAACTGATAAAGTCATTTGAGCGACATTAAAAAAGTAAAAGAAATTAAGCAGATTGGAAATCCAAACGAGGATATGCTTACCCTGCTCGAAGTTGTGGTAGGCATTAAAAAATGAACTGCGGTATATCAGGGAATAATTCCATCCACTCTTAAAAGGAGAAATCTACCTGTCAGGTGAACAGGTTTGCGAGATGCTACACATCAGCAAACGAACGTTGCAACACTACAGAGATGATGGACTGATACCTTTTATCAAACTAGAATGGAAAATCCTCTTTCGTGAAAGCGATATTATCAAAGTATTGGAAGATAACTATCAGGTTAGCCGATTAAAGGTAGTTAATGCTTCAATTTTGTCCAAGTTCTTATTCAATTAGTGTAAATTCAAATGACAATTTCAGATTGTTTAATACAATATGCAAATTTATAGATTTGAGACACTCTTATTTTAATTAACTCACTAATTAACAGTAATATAATGCATTTTTGACTTTAACTACCTTATGTATATCAGCAATGATTTAGTTCTGGTTTTATATCACCATTGTTTAGTGTGATTTTATTAATTCACCAAAGTTTGTTGTAGTTAATTCGATCAGAGCTATTTTTTATGCTAAACCCATTTTAATGATTTGTAATTATTGCACAAAACCATAGGAATATATGATGAGCCTGATTTTCCAGTTTGATGATAAATAAGTGGACCAACAGCAATGAATGACCATAAAAAGTCCATTTAAGTACACGCATATTTATTTAAACTCATCATAGTTTAGGGTAATACTTTCACTTATCGGAGCAGCTACACAAGCCAATATCAGTCCTTGTTGCAGATGTGTTTCAGACAATACACAGTTCTTTTTTAAACGTACTTCTCCCTCCTCCAATTGGCACATACAAGTACCGCAGTTACCACAGCAACACGAATAAGGCACATCCATACCAGAATTCAGAAGGGCATCAAGCAATGGTCTTTGTTTATCCCATAAAATATGGTGGGTTGCTCCTTTTACTTTTACGGTTACATTCACTGCATCGAACTAGTCACACCTCACTTCTGCAAGGGTATTAATTTGCTTTTTGGTCATTGAACTTCATATAAAATTATCATTAAAAGTAAAAAGCCCGAAAGCCTTAAGGCTTCCGGGTTTTAAAAACAACCTACTTTAAGTCTTCAATCGAAGCTCCAAAATTGATGTGTAAAACATTTCCATTGGCTAGTACCAATGCCGGCACAGATTGTACACCTGCCGCTTCCGCATCCCTTACTTTGGCTTTATCTTGTCCCAAATGGATTACTTCAACTTCATTTTCAGGAATGAAATTTAAAATGTCTTGTTCTGCGCTTACGCATAAAGGACAACCTGCGTGATAAAAAATTGATTTTTTCATTTTTTATTTTATTTTTAGATATTTAACTTTGATAAACTTCGTTTTCTATGGCGGAAAGGATGCCATCTAGCTCCGCTATTTCATTTCCATTGAGTGGCTGAATAGGACTTTTAAATCTTCCACCACCAACGCCCAGCAGATCCAGTCCTGCTTTAATGGAACGTGGTAAACCTTTTGCTACAATGAATTTCAATAAATCAATCTGCTTATAGAATATGGCTCTTGCTTTAACCAGATCATTTTCCTGTATGGCATCGTAAAGCGAAATATTCAACTCCGGTATAAGGTTGGGAGCAGCCGTACACCACCCTCTTGCACCGGCTGAAAATGCAGCTAACGCCAAAGGATTTGAACCGTTGAAAAAAGCAACTTCATCACCTAATTCATTTCTCAAATAATGCATCCGCTGTATGTCACCTGAACTCTCCTTGATCATCGTTACATTAGGAATTTCCAGTAAACGCTTCAACAATGCAGGTGACATATCCACGCCTCCCGTAGCCGGATTGTTATATGCCATAATAGGAATTGAAATTTTAGAGGCTACTTCGTCATAATGTTTTACAATTTCGTCATCGGTCAGTTTCCAATAACTCATCGGGATGATCATTACGGCTGTTGCGCCCGATTTTTCTGCGAATTTTGCATGGTAAAGGGTTCTCTCAGTCGTAAGATTAGAAACCCCTACCAATGTAGGCACTCTGCCTGCAACCTGTTGCATTGTTGCTTCGGTTATGGCTTCTTTTTCAGTATCATTCA
Organism: Epilithonimonas mollis; assembly: GCF_900142325.1. Classification (GTDB taxonomy): domain Bacteria; phylum Bacteroidota; class Bacteroidia; order Flavobacteriales; family Weeksellaceae; genus Epilithonimonas; species Epilithonimonas mollis. The sequence goes on along the minus strand of NZ_FRAM01000008.1, from coordinate 2,781 downwards.
AATAAGGCATGACCCCTGTACTACCCAGCGGTGCAATACCGTGAACACCTGTTTTAACCAAGCGTTCCACTTGTTTTTTGAATAGAGGAATGTCGATATTTTCGTTGCTGTCAAAGGGTGTTACCGGATAAGCAATCACGCCTTTAAATGGTACATTATTCATTTACAATTTTATTAAAAAGGTTAAAAATCCCTGCCCTCTTCTTCACGCAATGCCACCCCAAGATTTTGAAGTTGCGGTGCATTTTCGCAAGCAATATATTTGGCTGGTTCGGTCTCGCTTAAATTCTGATGCTGATGCCAAGCCCATGACGGAATGTAGACAGCATCACCTGTTTCCCACTCTACAATTTCATCTTCTACTTTTGTCCAGCCCTTACCTTCAAGCACATACAGGACTGTTTCATAAGTGTGTCGGTGCAAATGTGTTTTCTGGCCGGGCAGTAAACCACCAATGGTCATACTAACATTTTTACTAGGCAGGTCCACGAAAAATACAGGGTGTTTTCTCTCCTCTGAAAATTGATTGTGTACACCTGCATTCTCAACATTCTTATGAATAACGTGCGAGGCCTTTACATAGGTTGGACGGGCGAAGGTCTGATGAAAATCTTTTGAGCTGAATTGTTTTTGCTCTGCGTGAATGGATTTTTTTACTTCCGTTGCAGTTTCTAATTTTGACATAACTAATTATTATTGATTCTTGCATTATTGCACTACAAAAGTATCGTATCTTTGGACTGTCATAATAACACAGTTTTTATAAAAACAAATAGTCCAGATGTTACGAGATTGGAAATTTGAAATACAGTTAGATGAAAGATCAGATAAAGCTATTTATCTGCAAATTGCCGATAGGCTTATAAAAGATATTCATTCTGGAAGACTAAACCCCGGAGATGCCTTGCCTGGCAGCAGGAATCTGGCACAGCTATTAAAAGTCAATCGGAATACAGTAGTGGAAGCGTTAAATGTACTGTTGATTGAAGGCTGGCTAGTATCAAAGGAAAGACAGGGCACTTTTGTTGCCGGTACATTGCCTGATTTTAAAGAGGTAAATCATAACAAACTGATAATTACGACTTCAATAAGCACAAAAAACAAGCATTATCATTTACAGTTTGATGATGGGCATCCAGATAGTAAGATAGCCCCCATTACGGAACTGGCAAGGGCTTACCGTCAGCTATTCAACCAAAAGGCTAAATGGCAGATGATGGGCTACAGCGATCAATATGGCAATCTTGAGTTTAGGAAGGCGATTGTCCAAATGCTCAACCATCAAAGAGGAATGCAGGTTAACGAACATAATATTTGTATTACAAGAGGGAGTCAAATGGCGATGTATCTCACAGTTCAGTGCCTTCTTACTAAAGGTGATTTTGTAATGGTAGAAAATCCAGGATATAAACCTGCATGGAAAGCATTTGAAAATGCGGGTGCAAAACTGTTGCCCGTCAATGTAGACAAGGAAGGTTTGATTACGGACGATGTTAGAAATTATCTTAAATCAGGTAAAAAGATAAAGGCGATCTATGTTACACCTCATCATCAATACCCAACTACAGCAACATTGAGTTTAAAAAGAAGGCTTGATCTGATACATCTTTCTAATCAATATGGCTTTACAATTATTGAAGACGACTATGATAATGAGTTTCATTACGGCTATCGTCCTCTATTACCTTTATCCAGTTATACAGAATTACAAAACTACGTTTATATCGGTACTATGAGTAAGGTGGTGGCGCCCGCCTTGCGAATCGGATATCTGGTAAGTAATAACCAAACCTTGGTGGAAAACACCGGAAACCTGCGAAAGATCATAGATGTGCAAGGCGATGGTATTATGGAGCAAGCGGTATTTCAACTCATAAAAGACGGTACTATTAAACGGCATATCAAAAAGGCAACTAACCATTACAAATCAAAAAGAGATTTTATGGCAGCATTGTTAAACAAACATATTTCAAACAAAGCCAGCTATACCTTACCGGAAGGTGGTCTGGCCTTTTGGATAGAGCCTATTCAGCCGGTAGATTGGTCAAAAGTTTCTGAGAAATTAGAGAAGATATCAATTAAGATCATTACACCTGATACTTACAGTTTCGATAAAACAGCAAACGGTATTCGTCTAGGTTACGGCTCGCTCTCTAAAATAGAATTAGAAGAAGGGATTATAACACTGGCAAAAGAGGTTTTTGGAAAAAGAACTCTTGATGAAATTTGACAATAAAATACTATCACCTGCCAATTTTTATCTGTTTTTTTTTTTCAGTCATTTCTTAAATATAGAGTTTGCTCTATAGTAAATTATTTCTGGTAGGTATCTTTTAGTTTATACACTGATAAAGGTTTTCGAGAGAATACGAAACCGGATATTCGATTTTTTTTTTATTCTTAAGTTATAAATATTTTGAAGATCTTATGATTTTGACCGAAAGATCAATTTACTAAGCAGAAACCATCATTACTATGGTATTTATTTATAAATCTTATAACTAGTAGTTACACACATAATTAAAGTAAAGAAAATTGTTTCTCTTTTACTTTCTTAATATTTAGTTACGAAGAATCCTCCTTAAAAATGATCGAAGCAGATACATAGATTATCTTTTTCGTAATATCTTTACCGACGAATATGCAGTTTACACAATGTCAATAATCAAGATTTAACGATGCATAGTCATAAAGATTGATTATTTTTCAATACTTTTGCTTAACGCTTTAGGGGTATTCTGAAAAGAATTGAGAGAGTCCCTTTGAACCTGATACGGCTTA
>NZ_FRAM01000005.1 GCF_900142325.1 Epilithonimonas mollis | reverse complement strand
CCAGTAGATTTTTATAACGGTCAAATTCTTTTTGCTGCTGGTTCAATCTTGCTTTAGCTCCTGCCAATTGTGCTTTTATAACCTCAATACTTTTAAGTTGCGTTTCTTCGTTCGCCGTCAAAATCGGTAATTTGGCGTGTGAACTCATCAGCTCTGCTGATGCAGCATCTTTTTTCAGTCCATACTCGTCCAATTCAATGACCACAAGTGTATCACCTTTTTTAACAGGCTGATTGTCCTTATAATATATTTTGCTGATATAGCCGCCTACTTTTGCGTTTATGGGCGACAGGTAAGCATCAACTTGAGCGTCGTTGGTCTGTTCATATTCATATCCTTTAAGGAAATAGATAGCTCCCCAAATGATGATCCCTGCGAATAATGCAACACCAGACCATTTGGTTATACCTACAATAATTCTATCTGTTTTATTTTTGTTCATAATAGTTGTATTAGAGAATTCCTACGATTGCTAATAGTCTGATATGACTTACTTTTGCGTATGTCTGTGCTGTTGTCAGATTGAATTTTGCTTCCAGCAAAGCATTTTCTGCTTCCAAAAGATCGATCAGCAGAGATTCCTGATTTAAATAGCTACTTCTGATGACCCGGACCGTTTCCGTTGCTTTTGCGATATTTTTTACGGCTGTTTCCACAGCTTCCAATGCCTGCTGTTCTTGCAGACAGGCTTCTTTTATCTGAAGTGAAATTTCCTCCTTCTTCATTTCTGCTTTTTCTTTGGCCTGAGTGCTGACAACCTGGGCACGGGCGATTGTATTTTTGCTTTTGTACAAATTATCAATAGAATACTGGATTTTAATTCCTGTCTGACCAAATCCCCACAAGTTGTTTGAATACGGATAAAAGGAGATCTGTGGATAGTTGTAGTTATAGTTAGAGTACAAAGAAACTTTGGGCAATAGCGTAGCTTTTACCTGCTTTACGTTCAGTTCGCTCCATTTGATGTCACTACCAGCAATTTTGTATTCAGGAGATTTGTTGAAAGCAATGTTTACATAATTATTGTAGTCACCGTATGTGATCGCGTTTAATTCAATTAGATCTTCGTGTTGTATTGCTAATTCGGTATCATTTTCACGTCCCATCAGAATATTGAGCCTTTGTTTGACTATTTCAATCTTCTTAGTGACGTCAGAAAGATTAAGTTCCAGTTGGGATAATTTTACGGAGGTTCTCAGTACATCACTCTTTAATACGGTACCGTTCTTATGCAGACTTTCTATCAATCTCAATTGTTTTTTTTCTGCTTCAATCTCTGCATCAAGAAAATCATAGAAATGCAAGAACTTATATAGATCAAAATAAGCAACAGCGACATTATATTTTACACTGTGCTTTTGCAGGTCCAGTTCATATTGTTTTCGTGTCTCTTCTTCCTTTTCCAGCTCGATATTCCTTTTGTCCTTACCACCATTGTATAGATTAAAGTTTACGTTGTAGCCTAATCCGTAACCGTAGCCTTTTACCGGCACATCCTGTGGAGAAGAGAATATTCCATTGTCATAGATCAGGAATTTGGAATTGAGCTTTAGATCCCCACCTATTGAAAGTTCCGGTAATAGACGGTCTTTGGCTTCCAATATTTCTATTTTACTTTGCTGGAGATATAGGTCAGATAGTTTCAGTTGACGATTATTCTTTTCGGCAACTTTCCACATTTCTTCCAGACTTAGGGGGTGGTCATTTTTGATATGCTGAGCGTAAATAAAGGGTGCGAATAAGAGCAACAGTATGCCCAATAACGGCACAATCTTATATCGTTTCATTAGTTTTATTTTTATAAATAATTGGTTTCTTTCTGTTTCCCAGCCATTGTTCTAGCATCTTTCTCCACCCATCGAAAGCAAAGCTTAAATCGGTCATTGGCATAAAAGGACTAAAATAGGCGCAAACCAGCCAATAGATATTTGCTTTATCAATTTCTTCGGGATTAGGGGATTGATGTTCAGATCTTTTGGCCTTTATCTCAAGTTCATCATCTTTATCGGGTTTTGTGATTTTATGTTCCATCATGATTCCACTATTATTAACACATCAAAATTATCCAATACAGCAAGCTTTCTTTTTATATAATTAGCCTGATATTTACTAAATTTGGCCACATGGAGATTCTTAATCAATTGATCAATATTGTGGATCAAAATCCTGATTCCGTCCTCGTGATGCGACAGCAGACGGAACAGCGTTTACCTGCTCATCAACACGATAAGGCTCAGTTACTATTGGTTTATGGCGGGATTGCTTACTTACAAACAGACGAAAAGGATCTCTATATTCCGTCCAATCATTATATCTGGATACCAAAAAATTATCGACACAACCTGATGTTCAACACAAAGGATTTACACATCATCAATATTTACTTTCCAAACAAAAGATCGGATAGTTTTTATGATGAACTGGGTATTTATCCTGTTAGCAAGCTGCTGGCAGAAATGCTCTCATTTAGTGGGAAATGGCAGGGTGATTATTTTAAAGGTTCATGGGAATTTGAATTTTTGACCACGCTTAAAGGCGTATTAGCAAAAGAAAAACTCAAAAAATTCTCCATTCAACTTCCTACTACGGACGATCAACGGCTCAATGTCATCATCGACAGTTTTAGAAATCGGTTAAATGAAGATCTAAGTTTGGCTGTTATTGCTCAGCAATCGGGAATGAGCATACGTAGTTTGACCAGGCTATTCCAAACGAAATTGCACATCACTTTTGTTCACTACTTAAAGATGCTACGTATTATCAGGGCGATGGAATTGATAAAAGATACAGATCTGAACATGACAGAGATAGCCTATGAAGTAGGATATTCGAACATAGCTGCATTTAGCAATAATTTTCAGCAACTGACCAATATGAGACCTACGGAATTTAAAATGAAATAAGCAGTAAGATTATAGTTGTTTTTAACTATAATCTTACGCTCAAATTGCTTATAGCTAAGTTGTATTATGTGACAGTATCCTTAAATGGGTTTAAACTTATTTCTATCATCAACTTTTCAAAAAAGAAATAGAAACCGAACGTATTCCTGATTTTCTTTGGTTCGCTCTCAAATTGTAAGTCAGCTTCTGTTTTTAGCTTTTCATAGATATTCCAAACTGCTTGCTCATCTTTTTGATAAAAGCCGATGTGGAAATTCTCTGGATATTCAGGCATATTTTCCTTGTGGTTCAATTCCTGTCCCCAAACAACTAATGCAAAATTATGGTCTTTTTCCAGAACTGCCATTTTGCTGTTTCGATTGACAATTAAACTAAAACCTAAATGATTTATAAATAAATTTACAGCTTTATTTACGTCCTGTACAACGATATTGATGTGGTTTAAATTCATTTTGTTCTTTTTTAAATTACAGAACAAAATTACTTTTCAGGCATAAGACTTAATTGGATAAATCGGTCATTTTCGTTTTTGTTTAAGATAGTTGGTTTTACTCCTGCAAACTTTTTCACTTCCCTGATAAAATGAGATTGGTCCCCATAATCGAGTCGGGGGTACAAATCCCCATTTTTTAGTTGTTTCAATGAGTTGGAGAAACGGATTATATTTAGATAGGTTTTCAGCATTACGCCTAACCATTTATGGAAATAACGGTTCATTTGTCTACTGCTCCAATAAATTTTTTCTTCGAGTTCTTTTACCGTAATTTCTCCTTTACATGCATAAATGAGTTCAAATAATTTCTTTTTTCGGTCGTCTATTTCTTTTGATGATAATGAAGAAAGCACCTTGATGGCTTTATGGTAAAATTGATTAAAATCGTTCAGATCATCTCTTGAAAATCCCCAGTAATCTGTCTGAAGTGTTTTCTTCGTGTTATTTAAATCCGCAAAAGATTGTTTGAAAATATATTCGGCAGCGATGGGGTAAAAGCTGATGGCAAACATTGTAGATTTTGGGAATGGAGGTTTAGTGATGGGAGCAGAACATATTCCGGAAATGAAAATTTCAAATTTTCCATTTTCATCAGCTAACAGAAATAAATCTATTTTTCCATCGGGAACTATAATGCCTTCTTTTTCTTCATCAGAGTGGTTTTTTACCATCCAGATGCTTTCGACAATGTCTGTTAGCGGTTCATCGGGTTGAATACAGATATATTCTAATTTATTTGTTGGGAAATGCATTTTTGATCAGCATGAAAATAAATGTACATTTACAAAATTATAAAGTAATACCTTACAGTTGGTTCTCATTATCTGTAACATATAATCAAAATCATTTGTCAAGTCTTAATTTATCAGATATGAAATAAAGTTCAAAAACAACATAACTCTATGAATATTGTTTTAAACAAATTTTCTAATACTTAACATATATCCTAAATGCATTCCTTCGTGATAATTATTACATTCAAATGCATCAGTGATTGACGATAAATGGAATCCTGTTCCTGTAGTCCTTTCGTTGTAATTTAGAAAAATACCCTTTAGAAAATCATCTATTGTGGGCTCAATGAGAGAAGTCAAGAGTGTTTTCAGTTCATCAGCTTCTTTTTGAGGAATATATGCATCTGGTTTGGTCCCTGATTGATATTTAACTAACAAATCGTCAGAAATATATCCTGGGAAATGAGAACCTCTATAGATCAGTTTTTGTTGTGTTACAATAATATGCCCAATATGCCAGATAAGATTATTGTTGTAACCATTGGGAACTTTGTTAAGCTGATCTAATGAGTAATTTTCAAAGTAACTTAAATAGATTCTACGACTTGTTTCCCATGTTTTAAATAGTGCTTCCATACGTTAATACTTTTAAATATATTTGAATGTGGCTGCAATTGCTCGTTCAATTACAATGCTGCTTTACACGATAATCTGTTTTGTAAAGTTCTAAATTTTTTTTCTACTTTTAGTTATTAAATAACACTATATATTATTTTTCTTGCCTAAAAAAAATATTGAAACAGAATGCGAAGGTCAGCATGCCAACTCCGAAGAGCTAAGATGTACTGATAAGAACGATATTTACAATTTGGCTTCCGAAAACCAGACCTGAGAAGAGAAAATAAAACGAAAAGCCATTTAGCAAAGCCTTTTTGGAAACTGCTTTATCGGTTTATGACAAAGATTATTTGAGATTATGCCGGTTAAAATTATCTTCTCCCTGCAGCATTTTTTGTTTACATAAATATTCAAGAGCGGTTTAATAAGGCTTATTATTTAGCTTTGAGGTTTGAAATATTACACCTCGAAAGATGAATTTCTATAATTTCATTAAAGTACAAATTACAGATCGTTAAGCCACAAGAAATACCTTTGACTAATTATCATTGAGTTGAAGATATTCAATTACTTTTCCGTCTTTTTGTTCTACTATAAATCGAACGCCTGTACTAACTCTGTTAACGGGTATAATTATTCTTTTTGATTCGTTTTCAAGTATTTTCCAAAAAGCTTTCAAATCGTCAACTACAAATATTGCATTGACCAAACTAGGTATCTCGAGGGCTTCAGGCCCGTCTACAGCACCCAAAATAACAAAATGATCCACTAAGTTTAATTGATATCCGTCGTGGGCAGCTGAAAGAGATACCTCTTTACCGGTAATTTTTTTATAAAAAGCTACTGTATTTGCAAAATCATCAGTAACAACCGGTAACAATACTATTTTAATTTTCATAAACTTAATTTTAACTTTGCAGCAAAGCTATACTGATCGTCAGTAGTATGCAATAACTCATTTTTTTATTAGTAATGTAATGGGACATAAGATTAAAGAGAGCTCTACCAACCAGGCAAATAGAAGGATACTATCAGATAGGTGTAGAGTAAATGATATACTTAGTTTAGTAGGTAAACGATGGCTCATGACAATATTATATGAAATCTCATTAGGGAATGATCAGTTTTCTGCACTAACCAAAAGCATTCCTGAAATTTCGGAACAAGTTCTTGCAACTCGTGTAAATGATTTGGTCGAGAACAACTTGATCGAAAAGAATGAAAGAACAAATACGACTCCTCTACAGATAATCTACACCACTACTGATAAAGGAAAGCAAATCTTATCACTCGTCGATAAGTTGTGCAAGTGGGATGAATATTGGAACAGATAAAGTATTGTATATTAAAATAATTAATTAAAAAGTGGGACATCGTATGAAATGTTGTTTATGATAATTAAATTAGATATAGATTATCAATGTGTTGTAGTTTTCCGCTATAGCCTTGAAGAGGGTTGTTTTTCCTGAACCGTCAGGACCCTTAAAAATTCCTAATCGTTTTTAAGATATGTTATTTTTTTTCAGAGGATCAGCCTTTTCGTAAGTTTAGAAATATCAACAGTTAAAAAAATCTTTTTGGGTAACAGGAATCAAAGATTGAAAACCCTCCGAAAAAATATTTCAAGCTTTCATCAATTTGCTTTTTTTATTGTTTTTTTGGAATTGAATCCGGTTTTCATCGGGACTGCCTGAATGGTGTATCTGCATATAAAAGTCAGAAACTTCACAAGATGCAAATGCAGTTCATTGAAATTTTGATCCTTATGATTTTACATGCAGTTTCATCTTCTACGTGAAAAACATGATGGGGACTTTAATTCTTTACTTTTGCAGCTTCTTTTGTAGCTTCAAATGATGGGTGTTTCCGGACAAAATATGGAAGGTTCAATATATAAATTTTATATTGAAACAGTGAGTTCTGCCACCTTTTTATGTCTAACAATACTTAATTACTGCCTGGTTGATCTCTTTTCAACTCTCTTTCAATCTCATTGACTTCAGGTAGCGGAAGATTGTAACTACCGGCCACACATTCGATTATTCGCTCATCCGTGAGGTCACCGACCTTATTGATGAAAAGGCTGTTACTCTCTGCCAGGAATTTCAGAAACTTGCTGTAATAATTGTCTTTTCCTATCAGTGGCGGACTAAAAGACGCTCTTTTGTCATCATTCACGATAATATCATTGAAATCGGTATTAATCAGAACGGTCTGAAAGAACGATTCAGCAGGGAGGAGGGTATGCAGATAGTAATCTTCAAAATCCATTACCTTCTCATTGCTGGTCAAAAATGAACACGTATCTCGGGTAAAGATAAACCATTTGCCGCCTATGTAAGGTGTAACGTCCCTCATAAAGTCTCTTTTATAGATTAGTGAGGAAATCCTGTGGGTCAATTCTGTAAAGTGATTCTGGATCCTTTGCAATGTGTCGGGTCTGTAAAACTTCTGATCATAATAAAAGATGTAATTTCTTCCCGCATTGACCGTCAGAAATTGCCTGATGATGTGCTGGGACCTCAATGGGATGTCTTCGCCACTTAGATTGATCAGGTAGTCCCATTGCTTGCTGGCATTCAGTAAGAATTCCATGGCGTTGAGCTCCGCCTGGATCATGCTGAATCCCCCTGAGACGATGTTCATACTTTCCAGGATGTAGACATTAGGATATTGAATGACATAATTCTGGATCGCTTCCGTTATTTCGGAACTGGCTTTCCGGTCAATGTGTATCAGGTAGAATTGATCACGGGTATAAATTTTCTCAAGCAAAGTCTTAAGGGCCTCTGGTCGCTGGTGTACCATAATAAAATAAGCAATACGAACCTGTGGTAAGGATTGCTCTTCAATGGTATGAGATAGGGTCAGTGGTGTAGCTGAATGGGTCTGCATATTTACGGCATTTTTGATCATCCGCACTGTGCAAACAATTCTTCTTTGTGCGTAATGTACGAATAAAATAATGATAATCAACTATTTATATTTTTTAATTTTGAGGAATATTGATCTACATTTGCAAAGTATTCATAAAGAAAGGTTCCTGCCTTCGCTCTACCGGTCAATGACACCGATCGGTCTTGCTTCTACAGTTCCCCGTTTATAGATCCGATTTTTTATGATATTGAGAATCCTGATTCCTCTAATCTTAAAGAATGACCCGACATTGCAGGCCAAGCTATTTAAATGTCTTATGGATAGCATCAATGAGCCGCGCAAAGAATGATAGGTAATAACGATAAATGCTTCAGTTTGTCCTACCATCATCATTAACTTCAAAAATGAAATCTGTAAAGTGTACAGATCCCATTATATTAATTTTTAATTTTATTACAATGCAAAAAGGCACCGTAAAATTTTTCAACGAAGCAAAAGGCTTCGGTTTCATTGCACCATCAGAAGGTGGGGCAGACATCTTTGTACACACCTCAGGACTTGAGTCAAGAGGTATCCGTGAGAACGACGAGGTTGTTTTCAACGTACAGAGAGGAGATAGAGGTTTAAGCGCTATCAACGTTAAACTGGCATAATCTGATCGATATAGTAATTTATTATATTAATTATATTACCGGCCTCCCGCAATATGCAGGAGGCTTTTTATCTTTTTACGGAAATCATACTGGTTCCATTGAACTATTTAATCAGAAAATACATGCAGATCATCAACAATTACGAAGAATATAAGTCCCTGGAAGGAGTCATGGTCGGAAGTTCTCCATGGCACACGATTGATCAACAGCAGATCGACAGATTTGCAGACGCCACTTTGGATCACCAGTGGATTCATGTGGATAGCGAGAGGGCATCCATTGAAAGTCCCTACGGATCAACCATCGCCCACGGATACCTGACCCTTGCTCTGATTCCCTATCTATGGAAGCAAATCGCATCGGTGCAGAATGTAAACCTTGAGATCAATTACGGAATTGAAGACCTGAGATTCGGCATGCCTGTAAAGGTAAATTCTGAAGTATCATTACAGGCAACAATCAGATCGGTGAATGACCTTCGGGGAATGGTTAAGGTCGTTGTCGGTGCAAGACTCGTAGTAAGGGATGAGTCGAAACCTGCCTACACCGGCAATGTTGTGTTTCTGTATCAATTCAAATAGAGCTACTGTGTTCTTTTGTTAAAACTCACAAGGTTGAAGTCTTATCTGCACATTGAACGCATTTTGCTGTCGAAAGATGGTAAGCTCTTAGCCAATCAAAAAATTAAATTAGGTTCTTCTTTATGAATCAACATAAATACTTACGGTATTGGATGATTGTCGTGCCGGTTTTATCATGGCTTTTCTATTTTGGAAGCTTCATTTTTTCATCAGGTTATTATTCGATCCTGCTAACTGCACTATTGCTGGGAAGCGTGCTAACAGCGGTCTATCACTCCGAAGTGCTTGCACATCGGCTCGGTGAGCCTTTTGGTACCCTTCTTCTGGCATTTGCAATAACAGTCATTGAGGTTGGTCTGATTATTTCCATTATGCTCGGGGCCAAAGGTCTGGAAACTATTACTCTGGCAAGAGATACGGTTTTTGCAGCAGTTATGCTCATCCTTAATGGAATTATCGGTATCTGTATTGTTATTGGATCAATAAGATACAGGGAGCAGTCCTTCACTTTGAAAGGCGTAAGTACGGCGCTTATCACTCTGACAGCAGTGGTTGTTTTTGTTCTGATATTACCTAACTACACGGTCAGTCACAAAGGGGGTGAGTATACCTCTTTTCAACTTTTGTTTATTGCTTTGTTATGTCTGGCACTGTATCTCGGTTTCACAATGGTACAGACGATCAGGCATCGGAGCTTTTTTATATCGCCCAGTGACAAAGCGAAGGAAAAAACTATGAAAGATGATGGTAAAATTAAAGTTTCAAGAAAGAATATGTATATCAGCAGTTTTATGCTGATCGTAAGTTTGGGTGTGGTTGTTCTGATGGCCAAGCTTCTGTCAAAAGATGTAGAATATCTTGTGGTGGCCGTGGGGGCACCAAGATCCGCAGTGGGTGTTATCATTGCAGGAATTGTGCTCTTACCGGAAGCTCTTGCGGCAGTCAGGGCGGCCAGAAATGATCGCATACAGACTTCGCTGAACCTGGCGTTTGGTTCTGCGCTGGCAAGCATCGGACTGAGCATTCCTGCTATTGCGATCATATCGGTAATCAGCGGGATTCGGATGACATTGGGGATCGACATCAAATCGACCGTTCTCCTGGGACTATCGCTATTTATCATCACGATTTCGCTGGCCACAGGAAAAACAAATATTATGCAGGGATTTGTGCTGATCGGCATATTTATGATCTACCTTTTTATCACGATTGTTCCCTAATTCTATCAATACGATTGACAAAGAATATTCTTATGCTGCAAATCATAAAGTATACTAGACATTAAAAGCTATATTCATCAATAATTTATCGTACTATGATTGAGGAGGACTGCCTGAGATTACATGGCGCTGTATCTAGAAGATTTACCGCAGGGACTCTGCTTTTCAGCGGATTTGAGGAGGTAGGATATTACTTTCAGATCGTCAGTGGGCTGATAACATTTACCCTGACTGATGCTCATCGACATAACAGAATCTGTACAATTTCAGGTAGAGGTGAGGCCAACTATTCGATATTAACTGATTTTCCTCCTCTCCTTGATGCTATAGCGCTTACGGAATGCAGTGTTCTGATAATGCCAAAAGAAAATTTCCTCTTTATGGTCGCATCCGAAAAAGGAATGATGATGCATATCCTGAAATATCTTTCCGAGCAATTGTACAATTGTATGGAAACAAATCGCATCGAGTTTAATAAATCTCCCTCCGATAAAATCATAGAGCTCCTTCATTTTCTAAAGTTTGAAGAGACTGATCAGGAACTATTCTCTTTGGAAATTGATCTAAACCTTGATCAAATTGCAATGATGTCCGGACTCAATACGGAAATTTGCATTGCTACCATAGAGAAAATGGAAAAAGATGACTCCATTAAGATAAGGAACGGAAGAATATATTTTTAAAGAACATTTATAAAATTTTGATCTGATGACTAATCATATTAGAAAAAGACTACGCAGGTCCTATCAGATTTCGAACGCTAGCCAATAGATCATCGATATCAAACGGTTTAGATATAAATGCGTTAGGATCACACATTTTATCAATCTCAATTGTTTTGGCATGTGCGCTCATCATGAGAATTGGTGTTTCAGAACAGCCATTTTTTTTGAGATTATTGCAAACATCAATCCCGGAACCGTCCGGAAGGAGGACATCCAAGATATATAAGTCAACGTCAACTGTTCCATGCAGCCTATTAAAATCACTTACTGTTGAAACCTCAAGGATTTTGTAACCTTCAATACTGAAAAGGACATTCAGCAAATCGCGGATGCTATCCTCATCTTCTAATATAAATATTGTCTTCATAATCTATGACCTTACGCAACGGAGTATTTATATAGCCAGATAAAAAACGGCATGCTGCATATTGTGGTATGCAAATACTATGCGACAAATATTTATTTTTTAATATTCTTCATTATGAAAATATTTAACGATTGAAATTTACGACATTTTGAAAGGTTTCCAAAATCTAAAAACCATTATCGTTAATTGATTTCACACTTTTCCGTTCTACAATTTCTGGGTGTTACTCCGAATCTTTTTTTGAAGTGCCTGTTGAAATTTGAAAGATTATTAAAGCCGGTTCTCATCGCTATGTTTTCAATATTTTCTTCTGTTTCTAAGATTAATTTCTGTGCTTTTGACAAGCGGTATTCTACCAGATAATCTGTGAATGAGCGTCTTGTCCTCTGAATAAAAAACCGGGAAAAAGATGTTTCAGTCATATGAACCAGGGCTGATATGGAAGCTATTTTTATAGACCTATGGTAATTATCCTTTACAAATTCGAAGACTTTTAAAAGCCGCATGGATTCAAGTGGGTTAAAGCCTTCTATTTCATCCTGCACAATATTATTTAAATTATCAGACGTTGAGAGAATCTCAAGGATCTGCACCAAAGCATACCATCTTTTAAGTGGTTTATAATATTGCATTTTTCGCATTATATCAGAAATTTTTTCCTGTTCTATGCCGGTTATATCAAAAGCTCTTTTGTAATTCTTCAGAAATGATAGAATAGGTTTGAATTCGGGGAGGTAGATAGAGTCACCAAACGTATCTAATGAAAAATGAATAACAATGGATTTGGCCTTAAGCTGTTTTTTTTTATGGTAGTATTTTTCATCACTTTTGTAAGTATGCGGTATATTACAGCCAATAAAACATAGATTTCCGGGCCCAAAATCTCCAAAGTGATTACCGATATAACGTTTTCCCGTGCTGGAAGTTACCAAAACGATTTCAAATTCCGGATGATAATGCCAGGGTGTTGGAAAAAAATCATATTCGAAATTTCTGTAAACAAACGATTCACCTTCCGTCTTGGTGAGATGCTCCAGTGCCGGCAATGCAGAAATAGTTTTATTAGTTTCCATTTACAAATGATATATAAGTACAATATTAAGATATAATCATATTGTATAATGCTAATTTATGTTTATTTTGATATAAAAGTATTAGTTTATAACATAATCATATCAGTCTTGAGATTTATATTACTATAATTTTAGCAAACACAGAACCTTTAAGTTATATAGTAGTTTTTAATCATTTCTTATATTAAATTTTAATGAAACGTATTAGCATTTTATTATTTTCAATCAGCTTTGTTGTAGCTTTTGGCCAAAGCAAGAAAGATATCTTCATCAATAATCTGATGAAGAATATGACTATTGAGGAGAAAATCGGTCAGCTAAATCTTATCTCTCCTCCTGGCAATATCCAGACTGGAGCTGCAGTAAGTTCCGACGCAGAAAATTATATCAGGCAAGGCAAACTGGGAGCTGTTCTGAATATGACAGGTCTCAGCCGAATAAAGGAAACTCAGGAGATTGCCGTAACAAAATCCAGATTAGGAATTCCTCTCATATTCGGATTAGATGTTATTCACGGTTACAAAACAGGATTTCCCATTCCATTGGCTCTTTCAGCTTCCTGGAAACCTGAGTTGATACAACAAGCGGCAGCAATTTCTGCCAAGGAAGCTACAGCAGATGGAATCACCTGGACCTATTCACCGATGGCAGATATCGGAAGAGACCCTCGCTGGGGTCGCGTGGCGGAGGGAGCCGGTGAAGACCCTTTCCTCGCATCAAGAATTACCGAGGCATTTGTGAAAGGCTATCAAGGAAATGATTTATCTGCCAACAATACATTGCTGGCCTGTGTCAAGCATTTTGCACTTTACGGCGCATCCGAAGCTGGGAGAGATTATAATACGGTTGATATGAGTCATCACCGGATGTACAATGACTATTTTCCACCCTACAAAGCGGCTATTGACGCAGGTGTAGCCACAGTTATGACTTCTTTTAATGACATCAATGGCGTTCCTTCTACTGCCAACAAATGGTTATTAACCGATGTTCTGAGAAAACAATGGGGTTTCCAAGGATTTGTAGTGACAGATTTTACAGCAATCAAAGAGCTCATTGCACACGGACTTGGAAACAATCAGCAGGTCGCAGCCAGAGCATTGAAAGCCGGAACCGATATGGATATGGTAGGCGAAGATTATCTTAATACATTGAAAAATTCATTACAAGAAGGCAAAATATCAGAAGAAGACATCAACAAAGCTTGCAGACGGATACTGGAAATGAAGTATAATCTTGGATTGTTTGAAGACCCTTACCGTTATATTGATGAAAAAAGGTCGAAGTCAGAAATTCTCACATCGGAGCATCGGCAAGTTGCCAGAAAAGTCGCGGCACAGACTTTTGTGCTGATGAAAAATGAGAGACAGACACTACCTTTAAAAAAGTCAGATAAAATCGCTTTCATAGGACCACTTTTGGATGACAAGGCCAATATGCCGGGAACCTGGGCTGTGGCTGTTGATTATAAGGAATCTGTTACGGTACAGTCCGCATTGAAAGAATTTCCGGAAAGTAAAAATTATTGGTTTGCCAGAGGCGCCAACCTTACAGAGAATCTCAGTCTTGAAAAAAATGCTTACGTAGAGTTCACTAAAGACAATCCAAGGCAATCTCCGGAAAAACTTTTGAAAGAAGCAATTGATACCGCAACAAAAGCGGATAAAATAGTTCTGGTTTTGGGAGAAGCTTCTGAAATGACGGGAGAATCTGCAAGCAGAACGGACATCAGGTTTCCTGAAAATCAATTGTTACTTTTAAAAGAACTCAAAAAATTAGGCAAACCACTTGTCGTTGTTTTATTTACAGGCAGACCTTTGGATCTTTCTGAGATGGTGGATTTACCAGACGCTATTCTTAATGTCTGGTTTCCGGGAACAGAAGCTGGAAACGCCATTAAGGATGTTTTGTTTGGAGCGGTCAATCCTTCGGGGAAATTAACGATGACTTTTCCGCGCTCACTTGGTCAGGTTCCAATTTATTATAATCACAAAAATACAGGAAGACCTTTGGAGTTCACAGACTATCGTTTTGAAAAATATAAATCCAATTATCTTGACGAGAGAAACGACCCGTTATTCCCGTTTGGCTTTGGACTAAGTTATACCAAATTCGAATATGGAACAATGAATCTTTCAAAAATACAACTCAAAGGCAATGAAAATCTGAAGGCAAGCATCGTTATCACCAATTCAGGGAATTATGATGGTGAAGAAACGGTTCAGCTTTACATTAGGGACAAAGTGGCAAGCATCACGCGACCAGTCAAAGAATTGAAAGGTTTTAAAACTGTTTTTCTTAAAAAAGGAGAAAGCCAGACCGTAAGCTTTGATATTAACCCGGAACTTCTGAAATTCTATAATGAAGACTTAAACTTCGATTGGGAAGAAGGCGAATTCGATATTATGATAGGAACCAATTCTGATAATCTAACGACAAAAACCGTATTATGGCAAAAATAAAACTCAAAATTCTTGTATTAATTCTAAGCACGTCATTGTTCTATTCACAAAAACCAAATGAAGCCAATGTTTCTGAGAAAATTCCTGTAGTAGGTGTCAAGAAAGGACTATCCGATGAAGAACTGATGGAAACCGTTCAGAAACAAACGTTCAGATTTTTCTGGCATTATGGTCATCCGGTTTCGGGAATGGCAAGAGAACGTAGCAATACTGTTAAGTGTAATTATTATTGGGACTACATCAATGAAGCGTGGGACGAGCCCAATCTAAGTATAGGAACTTTCGGGCCGGATGCCATTGCAGTAGGTGGAACAGGTTTTGGGATTATGAGTACGATTGTCGCTGTGGAGCGAAAGTGGATTTCAAGGGAAGCTGGTCTCGACAGAATTATTCAGATTGCTGATTTCCTCACAAAGGCAGACCGTTTTCACGGGGCTTTTCCACACTTTATGGATGGAAATACAGGAAAAACCATTGCATTTGGCCGATTGGATGATGCCGCAGATTTGGTGGAGACCTCATATCTGATGATGGGATTTTTATGCGCAAGAGAATATTTTAATCAGAATACCGTAAAGGATAATTATCTGAAAAAACGAGTCAACGAAATGTGGGATGCCATCAACTGGAAATGGTTTACCAATAATGAAAAGAAGTTGTATTGGCATTGGTCGCCGACACAAGGATTTGATATGAATTTTCCAATTTGGGGCTACAACGAAGCATTAATAACTTACATAATGGGCGCTGCGTCCAAATGGCATCCAATTCCGAAAGATGCTTATGACGGTTCCTGGGCTGGTGCCACAACTTTCAAAAATAATACAAAATATTATGGCTACGAGTTGCCGCTCGGGAATTATGGCGAAGATAAAGGCGGGCCGCTTTTCTTTGAACAATACACGTTTCAGGGCATTGACCCGAGAGGACTAAAAGATAGTTTGAATATTGACTATGAAGTTCAGACCAGAAATCATACGCTGATCAACAGAGCTTACTGTATAGAAAATCCAAAAAAACACGTCGGGTACAGTGAAAGATGCTGGGGACTGACAGCCGGAGACAGTTATAAAGGTTATGTAGCGCACAGCCCTGCGACTGATTTGGGCGTGATACAGCCAACGGCAGCCATTTCCTCAATGCCATTCACGCCGAAGGAAAGTATGCAGGCGATGCGTTATTTCTATGAAGAATTAGGCGGAAAAATCTGGGGAGAATATGGTTTTCACGATGGTTTCCATCTGGGCAAGAACTGGTCGTCCAATACTTATATTGCCATTGACCAAGGGCCGATCATTGTGATGATAGAAAATTACAGAACGGGACTTTTCTGGAAATTGTTTATGAATATCCCGGAAATCCAGACTGGACTGAAACGTCTTGGGTTTACCTCAAAAAGCCCGGTCATCAAAAAGTAACGACTTTGTAATAAAACGTAAAAATATGGGAAGTTTCACTTTGAATAAGAATCAGATAGAGCAATATCACAGAGATGGATTCATCATCATCAATCAATTTCTAAATGCTCAAGAGACTGAAAAACTTCATCACATCGCGATTAATGATGATGTGATGCGAAAAAATGCCTTCGACCTCAATGACCAGACTGGAAAAAAGACAAAACTTAGCCTTTGGTACACACCGGGAAACGATGCATACGGACTTCTGACCAAATCGGAGAGAATGGTAAATAATGTCAATGTGCTGCTGGAAGGCGATGCGCCGGTTTGTCACTTCCATTCCAAACTGATGCAGAAAGAGCCAAAAGTCGGCGGTGCGTGGGAATGGCATCAGGATTACGGCTATTGGTACAAAAATGAATTCCTGTTTCCGGACCAGATGATTTCCGTAATGGTGGCGATTACCGATGCCAATAAAGATAATGGCTGTTTGCAGGTTATCAAGGGAACGCATAAAATGGGAAGGGTGGAGCACGGATTTTCCGGAGAGCAGGTTGGCGCGTCGCAGCATTATGTGGACCTGGCGTTACAAGCGATGGAACATATCTATGTAGAATTGAAAGCTGGTGATGCTTTGTTTTTTCATCCGAACTTATTGCATCGTTCGGAAGCCAATACTTCTGATTTCCCGAGATGGAGCTTGATTTCCTGCTACAATCGTGCTTCCAATATTCCTCATAATGAGCCCAATCTGAGCTGCATCAAGCCTTTGGAAGCCGTTCCGGATGAAGCGATGATGACATTGAATGTTGAAGGTCTATCTGAAAATACAGATTTTCTTTCCAAAGATAAAGATGAAGCGTTAAAATAATGAAGATAAAAGTTCTGGCGACACAATGGGGCAGCGAATCTTGGTCGGCAAAAACATTTTTAGACTTTGTAACGTCTAATGAATATGATGGCGTAGAAATCAATATGCCGCAAGACGCGCAATATATTTCTGAATTCTTGAACGAACTTGAACACATTAGAAAAGAACGGAGTTTTACGTTTGCTGGTCAAGTGGTTCTGGATTACAGAGATGAAGGATTTGAACAACATTTGAAACGTTATAGAGAAAGATTGCAGCAGGTCATTTCCCTTAAACCTGATTTCATCAATGCGCAGAGCGGTGCAGATTTTTTTAGTTTTGATGAGAATTGTGCGTTTATAGATTGCTCTCAGAATCTTGCCAATAGACACGGAATCCGTATCCTGCACGAGACACATCGCGGCAAGTTTTCATTTCATAGTCTTGGGACATTGGATTATCTTAAAAAATATCCTGAGATGGAACTGACGGCGGATTTATCTCATTGGTGCAATGTTTCGGAAAGTTTACTTACGGGACAGGATTTTATTTTGGACAAAGTGTTCCCAAGAGTCAGACATATCCACGCAAGAATCGGTTTTGCGCAAGCACCACAAGTCAATCATTTTATGGCACCGGAATGGGAAGCAACCTCACAAAAATTCTTAAATTGGTGGAAGCAAATATTGAACGTGCAGGAAAACCAGACAGAATTTACGCTTCTCACAGAGTTTGGTCCTCAGCCTTATTTGCCAAGTCTTCCGTTCAGTAATGTTCCGCTTGCTAATCAGTGGGAACTGAATCTGGCAATGAAAGATTTAATCAAAACCACATTTAACTGATATAGTCATTTTTTATGAATTCTTTTAAACTCAAAATCGTTTTTCTCATTATCATCATTGGTCAGTTCTGTTCTGCTCAGGAATCTGTTGGTGAAATCGTGAAATATCAAAAGACCAATCACGGACTAGAAGGCAATACTGCGAAACACTTTTTCAAAGTATCGGTTTATAATCCTAATACGATTAGAATTCAGATTTCAAAAAACAAAAACATCGAAGATTTCTCGTTCGCTTTGGTTGATGAAAAAGTTCCTGATTTTTCCGATTTCAAAATTTTGAATAACGGAAATTCAATCTCGGTCTCTACAAAAGAAATTACAGCAGAAATCCAGAAAAAACCTTACTTTAAAATAACTTATAAAAATGCAAAAGGCGAAGTAATCAATGAAGACCTGGACGGAAAAGCTCTGGGAACCACATTTATGGGCGATAAAGTAACCGTTTATAAAAAACATTTTGGAGAACGTTTTGTCGGAATGGGCGAGTCATTGGGCAACCTAGACAGAAATAAAACCATCGTTACCACCTGGAACACCGACTTCTATAAATATGACGACCCGAGAATTCCGATGTACATCAGCGTTCCTTTCTATATCGGTATTTTGAAGGATAAAGTTTACGGTATTTATTATGATAATAGTTTCAAGGGGACTTTCAATTTTGGTACATCCAATAAACGGTTTATGTCGGTAAGTTTTGATGGCGGCGATATGGATTATTTCTTTATTCACGACGATTCCGTGGCCAAGGTCATAGAAAATTTTACCTCAATTACTGGTAGAATGCCGCTGCCGCCAAAGTGGAGTATTGGCTACCAACAGTCAAGATGCAGTTATTATAATGAAGAGCAGGTGAATTTTATCGCCAGCACTTTCAGGCAAAAGAAAATCCCGCTAGATGGAATTGTCCTGGATGCAGATTATCTTGTGGAATATGAACCGTTCCGAATTGATACTAAAAAGTTTCCGGATATGAAAAAAATGGCATCTGCACTCCGCCAAAAAGGAATTGAACTCACAGCCTCTGTTAATCCCGGCATCAAGATAGACCCGACTTATGAAGCTTACAATGACGGTATCGAAAAAGACATCTTTCTGAAATATCAGGACGGAGAAAAGTACATAACGGACATTTACCCTAATACCAATTACTTCCCGGATTTTACTTATCCCAAAGCCAGAACCTGGTGGGCAGACCAGATGAAAATCTATCAGGATGTGGGTATCAATGGTTATTGGAATGATATGAATGAGCCGGCTATCGATGGACAGATGATGCCTGACAATGTAGTCTTTGATTATAACGGAAGAAAATCCCACACTGCAGAATCACATAATCTCTACGGATTTCTAATGGCGCGTTCGTCTTTTGAATCTTTCAAAAAATATGGTGGGAACAAGCGTCCGTTTGTAATGACTCGTTCTGCTTTTGCAGGTGTTCAGCGCTATGCTACAGTCTGGAGCGGAGATAATCAGGCCAAAGATGAGCATATTCTCCTTGGAATTTTGCTCAATAACCAGATGAGTTTGTCGGGAATTCCTTTTGTCGGACCGGATTTGGGAGGTTATATTGGCGATGGCAATAAGGATTTATACAGACGTTGGGTAGAAGTTGGCGTTTTTTCACCTTATCTCAGAAATCACCGTGAGCAGTTTGCAGCAGCCAATGAACCATGGAGTTATGGCGAAGATAATGAACTGATTTCGCAATCCTATATTGGTTTCCGTTATCAGATGATGCCTTATCTGTATTCAAAATTCCACGAAACTTCAGTGAACGGAATGCCAATTTCCAAAGCCTTGTGTGTAGATTATCCATTTGATTCTAATATTTACGATGTCAATTATCAGCATCAGTTCTTATTTGGCGATGCATTTCTGATTGCTCCGGTTACAGGAAAAGATAAACAGAAAAAGGTTTATTTTCCCGAAGGTCAATTCTATAATGTTTTCACCGATGAAAAAATCGAGGGCAATCAGGAAAAGCTAATGGAACTGGATCCCTATCATTTGCCGATATTCGCCAAAGCATCATCTATAATCCCGCTGCAGAATGTGATTCAATCTACCAAAGAAAAGCCGAATGATACTTTGCTGCTGCATATCTATAATGGTGATAAGCTAAACTCTTTTTCTTATTATGAAGACGACGGCGAAACTCTGGATTATGAGAAAGGTGATTTCTATAAAAGGAGTATAGAATTTGATCCGCAAAAAAAGATTATTCGTTTTTCCAAAGCAGAAGGCAAGTTTAGCTCCAATTTCAAAAAAATAAAAATTATACTTCACGGTTTTGATGCGGTTTCTATAGATTTGAATGCTAAACAGGAACGATGTAAACTGTTTGATCCTTTAGCTAATCTGGATCAGATTTTTTATGATGTAGAGGCGTTGAAAAACCTGAGAAAACAAAATGCAATAAGAGAATCAAAAGTTCTTATTATTGATAATAAGGATGAAGCAATGATTATTAACTACTAATAACTAATATGATAAATTTAGCTCACACAAGTATGTGATATTTCTGACTATCATTAAGCTGTAATAACTTTCAAAATAAAAGAGGAAGTCTCATAACTCAATGATGTGGGTTGAGAATCGTCTGTACAAAAACCATTCCCAGACAGGAGGTCGAGAAAAAACATAAAAAAAGGCTGTTTTCACGAGTTGTGATACAGCCTCTTCTACTTTAGATTGTATTATAATAACTAGGGAGTGTAGATCACTCTTAATCTTATACACAATGGGAAATCTTTTATCCCGGTTTACGTTACATCTTCAAAATGGTTAGGGTTACTTTCGGACGTCTTCAAATAATCGAATAAATAATCATATCCTATCAAAGAGCGAGGATTTTTATACTTGTCAGAGAAGAACATCATATTATTGATCTGTATATAGCCGACGTTATTTCCGGTAATTCCGTAATTTAACAGTCCACTTCCTTTGATGCTTGTACCAAATCTGACAGGATTCTTGACATAATATTGTAAAATTTTATCTTCAAGTATGGCCGTTTTATTGTTAGCTCTGTAATGGGGGAATTCGCCATTTTTTTTTGGTATGATAAGGCTGGTATGCCCATCATTCAACTCTCGTATAATACGCTTTATAATACGACTTAGTTCACCTTTGTTTCTGATGTTTTGTTTTTGATATTTTTCTTTTGTACTGGAACGGTGTCGCTGATGGGTTTCAGGTCTGAATGTACGCCGCGAAAAAACTCCGGATTGTGCAAGGCGACAAACAGATACCAGCAGGTACAGAATAAAAATGCAAAACCGTCAAGCATGACGATCCAAGATCTGATCTCGCCCAGCCCAAAGACAAAAGTAACCAGCCATCTGCTAAGGACTATAAAGTGCAAAGCGTAATATAAAATTGTAATTTTCTTCAGCGCATCCAGTGCAGAAATATTGGGATTCGTATAATTTTCCAGATAGACGGTCCTGGCTTTTTTGATCACCAGGAATGAAGCAATGAAATATACCTGGAACAATAACTCAAAAAGAAACTGGAAAAACTGCATCAAAGGCATATCATTCATCTTGTTTAAGAACAATATCTTGGCCGGCCGGTCAACCATATATATTCCCAAGATCATATAAATACTGTAGGCCGCAAAAGGTATCGTATGTAGTAAGTGTTTTGATTTTAATCTAAAATTTGAATAGCAGACTGACAGTACATACAGATAGAATGAGGCAGGAACAAGATAGACAAAAGTCCAGCGAAATGCTTCAAGATTGATATAATTGACGGGGAATTCCCGCATCAAAAATTTAATACCGTCAATGGCGTTTAGAAAAAGGAAAAAAGCAAGCAATCGGTTACTTAACTTGTATATCGTCTTGACAGTCAATAAAAAAAGAGCAAGAAAAAAAACCATGAAGATTCCTGTAAATGCTGATATTTCCTGAAAGTTGTAACCGCTCATCGTTTTTATTAAAAAGCAAATTTAGTTCAAATGATTATTTTTTAGGTCAGAAAAATATTCCGATTCTTTATATCTATGTTCTTTTACCAATCCTGCATGATAAAATTTGTTGATCTAAGTGATGATGAATTCATATCAGATTTCTTAATTAGGATCGATGCAGGTAGCAGATCATAATTTACAGCTTACATTACTTTTGCGGTCACATGATTTTCTATAGCAAATCTATTCCGTTGTCCCTGCGGAAAAA
The DNA here is from genome assembly GCF_900142325.1 of Epilithonimonas mollis. Lineage (GTDB taxonomy): Bacteria > Bacteroidota > Bacteroidia > Flavobacteriales > Weeksellaceae > Epilithonimonas > Epilithonimonas mollis. The sequence continues at coordinate 86,521 of NZ_FRAM01000005.1, read as the reverse complement.
AATCTTTTTGGGTATCCGTGATCGGAGATCCCGGAGCCTCCGCAAAAACATTTCAAGCCTCCATCAATGTTCTTTCTTATTGTTTTTTGGAATTGATTCCGGTTTTCATTGGGACTGCCTGAATGGTGTATCCGCATAGAAAAGTCAGAAACCTCACAAGATGCAAATGCAGTTCATTGAAATTTTGATCCTTATGATTACCCTTGGTATCAATCCGTATATCTGAAATTAGGATAAGTATTCTTATCAGATATTATTATACAATTCGATCAGACGATTCGATTTTTACAATGGATGATACCATCTGTAAAATATAAAATACCCATTCGTAAAATGAATGATACAAACAGGTAAAAAAGAAAGGTCAAGATTTCCTTCAAGCTGCAATCTACAGGTTTTTTTAACAGCAGGTGCGGGAAAAACAGGTCTCCGCCGCACACGGAGCAATTCAGATGAAATTCAATATTGTCAACGAAATTAAACTGAGCTATTCAAGAAAGGGAAATTGTGAAAGATCGATATCGTCATCAAGAGATGCGGTGGAAGTTTTCAGGGCGCACTTTGATGCGGATGAAATGGATTACAGGGAATCGTTCTTTGCGCTGTATCTGAATCAGGCGAATAAGGCGCTGGGCATTAAGAAGATCTCAGAATGCGGGATCTCTTCCACACTGGTGGATGTACGAATCGTGATGCAGGCGGCACTGCTTTGCAATGCTACGGCAATGATCGTTGCCCATAACCATCCTTCCGGAAATCTGAAGCCTTCCTCGTGTGATATTAAAATGACATCCCAGATCAAGGAGGCCGCCGGGATTCTCAATATTTCCCTGCTGGATCACGTGATCCTGACGTCGGATTCTTATTTCTCGTTTGCGGATGAGGGGTTGATGTAAATCTTGCTATGACTGTTGCAGTTTATGGGATCAGTCTTTTGTCTGGTGTTATTGGCAGGTGGGTACTGTTTGAAGCTACACTTTGAGACTAAGGTAATGATTTAATGCCATCGTTGAACTGTTTACATAAAAGCAGTTGTTAAACCTATCAAGATTATTAGTAGAAGAAATCACCGGACGGCAATAAGCTTTTGAAGCAATATGTTGTTTCGCCTGATACGCCTTTAGAAGTAAATAGATCTTTATTGGAAGGATTTTTTCGAAGATCGGGGAGTGAGAAGTTGATTAGTTGTTATTCAGACGTCATGCTCAACTTTTATTATTTAAAGCAGAAGTCGGACTGCAATGAGCTGCAGGAATCTAAAGCGGAATATCGGATGATAAGAGTAATCATTTTTGCAGGCATTGTCCCTGTTCGGAAATCATATACAGAACATAACAACAATTAAATATTTAAAAATCAAAATCATGAACAATACCGGAAATCAAACAGCAGTTTCAGAGGTCAGTACGTTGTTGGTACTGCGTCACCAAAATAATACCGTGGGAGTGGTAAAATCAGTAAGTGCGAACGGTGAGGTAATGGATGTAAGGCCTGAAAATAAGGGTTCGGATGCGCTAATACGAATTGATGCGTCGGAACGTTCATTTGCGGAGTTCTATGCCGATTTTTACCATCGGCTAAGAGATCCTCAAGACTATTCGTTTTTTAAGGTGCGGGAATTTGAAGCTTATGAAGCGGCTGTAGGATTGCAGTCCTACTTGGATGGTTCAACAGCCGTTGAGAAAGAGGATCTGAGGCCGTATGAGGTATCCATTGATGCGGTAAAGTGTTTCAGAAATCATAAGACGCTGCAAAATGATGGGATGGCCGGGGAAAATATGCCTGATAAGAAATCATCTTTTGTGAAATACAATGCAAATTACCGCTTTCAGGTTGAAGATGTGAACTGGGATGCGGTGTCAGAAATGGGCTTGGATATGAAAATCCTAGAAAAGCTGGGGGCGGTGGAGCCGTTATTAAGAGGATTTAAAACGCCGATGCTGGTTCCTGTACGGGATGGTGACGGTGAAGAAGGTAATTGTGTTGATGCACGGTTACAGTTGAGGCTGAATGACGATGGGGAAGTGGTGCTGCATGTTCATCGGGTAAAGAAAAGGGTAGATTTCAGGAAGAAGTTTATGGGGCATAAGTTGTCAAAGGAGGATAGAAGGAATCTTTTGAATTCAGGGAATATGGGCAGGGTAGTGGATCTTGTGAATCCTATAACGGGTGAGATGGTTCCATCGCTGGTGAGCCTGGATAAGCTTACCAATGAATTGTTTGCTTTGAGAATGGAATTTGTGAGAATTCCGAAAATGATATGTGGCGTGGATTTAAGTTCAGAGCAGCGGGAAGTTCTTCGTTCGGGAAAACCGTTGTTTGTTGAAAATATGGTTTCGAGGAATAACAGGCTTTTTAATGCAACGTTGCAGTTTAATGCGGAGAAGCAGTGGCTGGAATTTTTCTTTAACCGGAAATTGAAAGAAGATGGTTTTGAATTTTGTATTCCTCCAACTTTCAGAGGTGTTACGCTTCGAAGGTGGCAGATTGAGAAATTGAAGGCCGGGGAGAGTGCTTATATCAGGGGTCTTGTTAGTAAGAAAGGGAAGAAGTATCAGGGGTATATTCGTTTTAATAAGGAAATGGGGATGATTGAGTTTTCGTTCAAAAAACCATTTAAATGATGGTTGATAAGATTCTGTGAGTTGAAATAAGATAGTGGTTTTTTAGCTGTTTTAATGGTGTTTCTGAACCTGCGGAGTGTTTAGGCTTTGCAGGTTTTTGGGTTTGTGGATGGGAAATTTCGGGGCAAAAATGCAATTCCTCTCTGCGGTCGGAAACGCATTTTTGCGGAATTTGGTGCAACCCTATTTCAAAAAACATTCTGTGCAAGGTTAGGCTATGTTTTTGAAAAAAGTTGCGGAGTCATAATATTTTTTCATAATCGGCGAAACCAAAAGTATAAAAAAATGATATTATGCACGCCAACTTTCGATTGGAAAATGTAGTAAAATTTAAAGCCTGTTTAAAGTGAACTTAAACAGGCTTTTTTAATTAAGTATTTAAAGAAAAACGAACAGCTTTACCATTGAGTAATTCGGATGTTTTCTCTATATTATTTTCATAAATATGAACATTTCCAAGAAATAAAGTGATTGATTTCAGTGGAATATCTAACTGCCTGCTTATTAAATAGAGATGATATATATCAGCTGGAAGGCCTAAGTTAGCATCCGATGAACGCTGATAAGCTGATATAATAAGTTTACTATTTTGTATCTGAAATTGAATAAGTGACAAACAAGGCTGTTGATTGCTTTCGGTATCATTCTTTCCAAGAAACAATACATAATTCTTGCTGTTCCTCTTTTCCTTGTTGATTTTCTTAATCAAATCGGGCAATTGCTCGAAATAAGTAGGATAAGAATTCACTAATATTGGACCACAATAATCCCACCACGTTATTCCAACCTCACGATATCTTTCTGTAAGACGTTCGCCTGACTGAAACAATTCTAATTCTGCTTTAAGCTTATTTCTAGCTATTCCGTGACTTTCAAATATCTCAAGAAGATCACCAGGTTTGAGTTCTAACTTTTCATTTAAAAGAAAAGTAATGTTACCTTTTTTATTATCTTGAACTCTACCTTTTTTAAGGATTTTTTGAAGCGTTTTATGATATCTATTCATTATTTCTATAAATCATTATATCGGTATAACTTGCATTGTGACTCACTGATGTCGCAATCTCAACAGTTTTAGAACCTTCAAAAGGATTGCGAGCATATTCATTCAGTTCCATCCAGTCACACAGTTCTATGATTTGGCTTTTATTGCTGGTAAAGTAGAAATATGATTGATCTTCAATTGTCTTTAATACGTTCAAATAATCAGATAATTTCCAATAGTCCGGACGGCTGTATGTACTGCAATCAGTTGACAAGTATGGCGGATCAACTAAGAAAATAACATCCTTATGATTGCGATATTCTGCAAATAAATCCCTGTAATCCATTCTGACCCTATCAACACCATCCAAATATCCAACGGCAGTGTACGGACTTAATCTTACCTTATTATATAGCTTTTCTTTCTTCAACTGGTTAAATGATGTCACATAGTTCATTGAAAAAAGCAAGCTGGATGAAATTGTTACCCAATCAATAAAACCGCTTTCTTTAGAAATCCTTCCGATTATCTCTTTTTGTAGTTCATCACTGATTCTTTCTTTGCGAGGTTCTTTAGCACATAAGTCACGGATATCAGCCAACAATGCATTTGTCTTATCAACATTCTCAATACGATGAGAATAGCTATCAAAATCATTATAGATCACTTTTGCATCAGGATACATTTGTTTGACCGTATGACTTAGCAGACCAGAACCACCGAACAAATCAACATACGTTGCATCAGCCGGAAAGCTTTCCAAAGCAGTCTTAAAAGGTTTTAAAAATCTTCTTTTTTGCCCTTGAAATGGCAAAGGCGCTTGTACATAATTGTACTTCATAATTATAAATTTTAGGTTTTGTTTTCTATCTTTGCATCTCTGACCACTAAGCACAAAAAACCAGCTAAAGAAGACTTTTTCGTCCTCCGTAGCTGGTTTCAGTGCGTTTTTAAAAGTGGTCAGAGATTTTTAAAAAGCGGAGGACGTTTTTTCCTCCTATTCTTTTAACGTGCAGCACCAAAGCAATTGCTTGGCTGGGCACGGATTTTCTAAGTAAATTCTAACTTATTTCAAAATTATTAATTGATTTCCGGCAATGGTCTAGGTCTATCTTGTTCAGAATTTTAACCAGTAACATTCCTGTCTTAGTCAGCGTTCCATCTCGCTCATTCTTGCCTAATGCGCTGCTTATCGTTTCTCTGAAATCTCCAAACTCGTAACCTTGCTCATTTCGTAGAAAGCGGTTAAATAAACTTCTGTATTGGTAATTACCAAACCTGTCTACAGCAACGGCAAAACTGCGCCAATATCCGCTCAGTCTACGCCAATTGAAACGATCTTTGAAAAAGTTCACGTAAACAAATGATACCGGTTCCAAAATCAGAAACAGCAAAATAGCTGTAAGTGCTAAAATCAAATTTTTCACAGTGCCGGGAGTTTAGTGAATACATCAGGATTAACCGCTTGCTCATCAGCAATAAATTGCTTTGTAAACAACTCCATCGCTTCCAAAAACTTTTTATTTTCTACAATGGTAATGAGATACTTCAGTATTGGTACCAGGTATGGTTCATTTTTAGTTTCGATGACAGTCAAAACAGGTTCTGGATTTGGATTTTCCTGAGTTGGTTCTGGCGTTACATATTCTGAATATTGAGTGGGAACCAAAATACGATCTCCCGTTTCCGGATCAATAAGAGATGTAAGATCACTGGCACTTTTTGTCCAGTCAGGTACTGGTAGATTTAGCTTAAGTTCTTTTTGAGTTACTTTATGGATTAAAACTCTGTAAGGAATTATTTTAAGATGCTTTTGGCTCAATGCTATGTTGATGTCTTGAACTCGCAGATATTGTTCATAATCCGGTAAGTCTTCTATTTCCGGCAGTAATACCTGTGCTAATATTTCTTCTTTTTCCTCTATATAGGAAACTAAACCGTCTAATTCTGGTGGTAACATTTGTTTGCGTTGCATTTATGAAATTTTAATAGTTTTTAGAGATTTCATTTGTGTTTATAAGAGTTCGCATTTTCTTTGGTAGAGAATCTTGACCTCAGCATCGGACAATTCACGATTTTGCCAAAATGCAAAAAAATCCATTTCTCCAACAAACTGACGATTTGTAAGCAGAGCACTGTCATTGATTAGCGTTGCCGCCTTTAAAGGCGACATTCTGGCGTAAGTCCCTACTTCATTTTGCGCTCCTGTCCTGTTGTCTCCATTTATATAAATCTTCACTCCATTTTTTGACCCATCCCCAGTAATTGTAATCGTATAATAATTATTGAGTACTAAATTGATCGAAGATATTATACGCAGATATACATTGTCTGATAATTGCGAATGTCTAAAAAATTGTATCTGTCCGGAATTATTGATGATTAATCTAAATTGAGCGTTCGGATAAGCATAGTTGCAAAATAGATAAGAACTTGACCTAAATTCGCTTAACTTTATTCTAACCGTGATAGAAAATGGTATATCTGAAATTGCTGTACAGATGTCAAAATAATTGTCCGGCATATTTTGAAATGTATTAGTGCAAGAACAAGAGGTGCAAATAATCGATTGGTTAAAATCAGACGGATTAAAACTAACAGTTCCGCTACTGATCCATGTCGGTAATTTTATCACTGAATCCGATAAATTGCCATTAAAACCTAAATAGCTTTTCAGCCCTTTGCTGAAAGGTTTTTCGCCGAAAAAAAGTTTTAAAGCGTTCATAAAATAAGATCTCCTATTAAATCAAAATTATTCATTGATGTTGCTTTAAGTAGGCATTTTAAATCCTGCTTAAGAATTTTTCCAAAAGGCGCATAAACTGTTGTGCTTGGATTTATAAATGTTGCGGTATAATTTCCAACAACGATGAAAAATACATTCAAATCTGACGCTAAGCCAGCAGCTATAGTTATTGTGCAATTAGCGGTAATCCTTACATAACTATTATTATATGTATTATCCAACGTTGTATTTCCTGTAATTGTTTTTACTGGCAATGCTAACTCATCTATATATGCCAATCTTTTTTCCACAGCTGAAGAATTAGCATAATACACATTATTACCATCACTTCTCAACCTATTTGCAACAGCCGTTGCATTATTAGGCAACAGATGAATGTATCTTAACTTTTTAATCAGCTTAAAAAAGTTGAAAAGAGATAAAAACTTTCTGTTTTCAGTGGCTGGTTCTGTTGATAGTGGTTGGCTCTCAGTTCCTGTAGAAGATTCAACTTCTGTTTGTGTGGCTGGCGTGGTTTGTGTGGTTACCCAGATTTCGGTTGCATAACCAGTCAATGCACTACCAGTAATATAACCTTTTGAAGTGATTGCAGATTCCGTTTGTGTTGCTGTATAATAATTTGTCAAATCAACGGTCACATTATCCAATAAGTCATCGACTTGCTGAATTGTGTAATAATTAGACAAATCCACATCTGGAGGTGTGATGTCATTAATGCCAAGAGCAGTACGCCACGCTCCTTGATTAATACCAATGTTAGAGGCATCAACCTTTGCATAATGTACCAAATCTTCAACATCAGCTTTGCCTTCAATCAAAGTTTTCAGACCTTCAATTTTAGTAATAGGAATTGATTCTGACTTATGCCAGTAAGCATCCATCCACAAATAATACTGAGCCTGTGTTGGCTTTGAGCCAGTTACCCACCACGCTTTTAATTGTGATTTTTCTGTTATTGTTTCTGCCATTAGTTTAAAATTAAAGTCCTATATATTTTATAAATCTTACTCCGATATATGGTTGTAAGTTGTTATGCGCTTGATCAGAACCACCAACATTAATCGAAATAGTTCGATCTTTCCATATATTGTCATTACTCCCGTCAAAACCACCTGCTGATTGATTTCCAGTGTAAGGATCTTTGACGACAATATTTACTGTTTTTGATGGTAATTGAGAACCTGTTAAAGTGTGTGTTTTTGCTCCACCCGTAGAGCCTAGAGCAAAATCAGAATCGCTGGTTGATCTTGCAACCCAAACACGCCCTTGCTCATTTATGGGATTAAAGTCCTCCCAACCAGGTGGAGGTAACACAACCAGTGGCTGATCAAAACGAATTACCTCGCCAATGATTCTATCGGATGGTCTATTTTCAAGTGCTGTGATTCTATCATTGTGATTTTCTTTGAATTCTTGGATATCCTTCGTAGGGAACAATCTTTTGAAATCCGACCACAGATAAGTGTTTTCCGGAAGCGAAGTTCCAAAACCAACAAACCTTTCGTGAATCACTGGTTTTACATTGCCGTTCTGAAACGGATAGTTTGTGATAATCTCTTTGATAATAACATTTGTTCCGAGATTGCCACCTTTGAAATTGAACACTTCTCCATTGATGAAAACAACACCGTCACTCACATTTGAGCCGGTCACTTCACATCCGGATATGATTGTGAAATTTCCGCCAATCCAACCCAATGCATTGAACAAGCTATATGATGCCTGCACAGCGTTGAGAATATTTGTTGAAAGGCGAAAACCACCGTCTTGATTAAAATGTATATTGTTCATAATGGAACTATTAAATATCGCTTGCTTGCAAGCTTGTAGAAGTCAATTAAATATTTCATCTCATACTCGTTGTAGAAAATATCGGTCGGAACTCTCACATAGAAGTCGACCGCCGTATCTCCTAAATCTGCATCCTGATAGAGAATCAAATCCAGATATTTTGCGAGAAATGGATTTGAGTCTATCTCGGCATCTGTGTAGATATACTCAGCATCATACAGATTTCCGTCATCTATTTCAATTCGTCTAAGCTCATTATCAAAGCTGTCATTCAGTGCAGCACGGAGGTAGCATTTTTGTCCGTTGTGCTCCATTATGTATAGATTTTCCTTACGTTTCTGTAGAAACTGATAATGAATATCATCAATCGGCTTAACCATCGCACGCAAATAAGCTTGCATCACAGCACCTCGCAAAAATGTAGGCAATAGCAGGACTGCTAATTTTCTAACATCTACATTATACCACATAAGTAATCAGCGTTTGAAATTCCACATCATCCAGCGACCAGGTGAAATATCCGGAAACTGGTAAAACTTCATCATAGACATCTTGTATATTTCCGTAACCGCCAGCTGAAACATCAATCCAGCTTGTGGATGCAGAGTTTAGAATTGGATTAACAACTCCTTGTATTTTCTGCAACTTATCAACTAGAGCATTCAGGACTAATTTGCCATCAAATGGCAATTCTTTCATAAATTCCGCCAAAGCCGTTTCAATCGGTTTGCTCCCCACATCAGCAGAAGACATCAAAATTTTAGTTCCTGAAAGATCAATGACTTTTGGATCTACTTTTATGGTTAGATTTAATTTTAATCTATCTGGAGCGTAATTGATGATGGTATATTTTACACCAGCATAATTGATTTCGTCAAAATAATAATCAAATGCTGTTTTCTGGATTTCGTTGATTGGCGACAAAACGCCATCACCGTTTTCCGTGGCTACCTTGACAATTAATCTACTTTCAGATTCTGATTCAATAACCGCTGCGTATTTGATAATTTTTGATTCATCAATTTGCTCTTGTGTATAATTGGTGTTGTCAAACTGATCAGTATCTACTATCAAATCAAAACCATACTGAAACGCCAGCGCCATATTCCTGTACCAAAGTTTTGAGCCTTTCTTTTGGTTGGCTATTTTATCATCAATCTCTGATTTGTGAGTGTCAAAAAGGTTTTCTAAAACCCAAATGCCGAAAGAAACGCAGTAAACAATCAAACGCCAAACTGATGTTTTGCTGGTAGAATTCAAATCGGCTAAAAGCGGTTCAGCTTTAATTCTACTAATGATTGTATCCGATATCTGATTAATTGTTCTTGCCATTTTATGATACTATATTGTCGTCACCGATGATCCAATAGCCAATTCCTTCAAGTTGTGGTTCTGGGCTTCCATCACCTATTAAATTTGTTATTGCGGTTGCTGGCTGTATTACTTTTGATGTATAATAATTCAAAATATCAGTATCATTCTCAGAAGTACCAGGAATAATCAATTCCATTCCCGGAACTAGATTATCTGATATCGCCAAACCGTTTGCTTTTGCAATTTCAAAAGCATTAGCAACGCTTCCGGTATGTTGTATTGCGAAATCTAAGATTGATTGATTATGTAGAACTATCGCCATTAGTTAAGTCTTTTACCGATGTTACCGCCTTTTTAAATTTGCTAAAAATCAACTTCACTTTTGTTTCAATATCGAATCCGGCTTTTGGCAAGTTCTCAAAGAAAATCGAATAAAATTCAATCGCACAAGCAATGGCAATTGTTATCAGCGTTAATGTGATTTGATGCTCAGTATAATTTTCAGCCTTCCAAGATTTAATCTTAAAAATGTATTCAATTCCAAAAGCGCAAAGAATGAAAAGAAAATAAGTCACACATTTAACTAATGACAATCTGAGTCGTGTACTAGTAAATCCGTACTTCCAAAATTTACTTTCAACCTTTGAATTCTCCCAAATAACCCAACTTGCAAAAACTCCTGTAATGAAATCCAAAAGCATCAGAATGATTAAAAGAAAAATACCTAATTGGCAATCACTTAGAGAAATCATTCCAACAGTTGGAACTGCAACGGCTGGTTTTTTAACTGCTGTTAAAAACGCAAAAGCGTGATGTTTATAATTTTGTAGTTCCATAATTAGATGTCAATTTGGAGATTTTCATAGCCTCCTGATAAGTCAATTTTTGGATTTTCATAACCGTCAAATCCAAGTTGTATTTTTAAATCACGTTTAAACCTCATTTGATCGCCGTTAGATTTCAGTCTATTGATTGCGCCAAAACCTAAATTTGGGTATTCTTTAAATTCTCCTGGATTGGCAATTGTGATGTGTTCTACATGCTGCCTGTCAGATTTGTCAATAACAAAATCACCATTTTTAATGATTAGTTCTCCAGCTTCGTCAATTTGAATATCTTGTCTCATTTATGAAATTGTTCCGCTTCCGGTAAATGGTCCCTGGTTAGATGTTCCGGTTATTGCTACAGTTCCGGATTTGTGATATTTTTCGATGGCATCAGCTAATTTTTCAGCAAATTTTTGTTTTGCAGTTTCGTAATTAGTTTCATCCTTAAGTTCATCTTGAATATCTTTGATATCCTGTATTAAGGTGGGTTTGTCTAATGCCATTATTTGAAAAGTTTTTCTGTGTTAGTTTTTTGATCAAGAAAAAATTGTTTGTCAGGTTGTGAAAACTTCCCTGGTCCGTTAGGTGTGGTAATAATTGCAGAATTCAAACGGTCAAAGGTTTTTGATAATATTTGTTTTAAATCCGAATTATCATTTTTAAACTCAAATTTCCCTGCAGACATTTCGAAGCTTGCACCGGCTACTGTTATTTTGACTTTATCAATCTCTGAATATTTGACTATGCAATTTTCTTCTGGTGCATTTTCAACCATCAAAAAAAGAACTTCAGAGCCGACTGAAGGAAAAATCAAAAAGCTATTTTCAAAGTTGCCTTCAATTGAATTTAGCCGAACGTCTTCCAAATCTGGAAGATCTTCCCTTTCAATAACACAAGTGTTTTCACCAACACTTTTGATTGTTCCTACACCCGTGTTAAGAATCAGATTATCTCTGATAATTTTTTTTATTAAGGAAAGAAGCGTTTCGTCAAACTTAGCCATGGAATCTTTATTAAAGCGTACAAAGTGAAAGAGACAACCGATAATTTTCCAATTTTAATCCATAGATCCTGCCACCAGGTTAATTCTAACGGAACAGGCTTATCGATGTAAACCGGGTAGGGAATTTTTGTTTCTTTTGTGGAATTTTCCTTTGTATATTCTTCTTTCCACTTGAGAAACATTTGTTCAGCTTCTTTTGTTGCTTTAACTTTTAATTGATTGCCGTCGAGCATCACATCAACATCAACTTTCGCATCTGCAGATTTGGTAACCGTTGGATTTTTTAAAATTGGAATTCCGTTCTGACATTCAATCAAAGCGTTATAGAATGTGCTGTCAGTTTTCGTATTGAAAACAGTATCACGCTCGATAATTGTTTTTTCGATGGTTTTTGTCTCATTGCTTGATTCTTGGATCATCTGTTGAGGCAGTTGATTTTTTGCGCTTTTGCAAGCGTGGAGTGACAGTAATGTGACCGTAGTTAGGATGAATAACCGTTTCATTTTTTGATTTGATTTTAAATGATAATTTGTTTTGTCTTTTGAATCCGCTGGATTCATCAATTGTTGTTGTTACACCTTCGATGAAATATTGTCCATCTCTGTAACCGGTTGGATAATTTGGATCCGTAATATGTGCGCTGTCACCAACTTCAGTTCTTGGAATTGCCCAGCCATCCACGCTACCTTCCAGACCATCGTAAATTTTAGAATTCCAATATTTCTCAACCCAGTCTTTTAATTCAGATTGATTCAGATTTACTGGAGCGTGAAGTGATACTTCAGATTCTCCAGCCGTTCCAAAATCATAGGTCACTTTTTTATTAGCACCGCCTTTTTGCATTGATACCGCTTTAATAAAAAGTTGGCGACCTTCCTTTGTTTTATACTTCAGATCAGAACTTGATCTGATATTTCTTTTGAAATTGAACTGATGAACAGTTTGTGGTTTAAAGTCCACTAGCATTCCAGCATAGAGTTTTTTTCCTTTAAAAAAACATCTGATACCATAATCAGATTTAAGTTTTTCGATAACTTTATACGGTGTTGCACGTTCTATTTGCATCTTTCCAAGTGCCATATCTAAAGCCTCGATTTCGTAACCTGGTGCGATGAATTTTAAAAGCGTTTTAAGATCAACACTTTTAAAGGTTTTATTGAGCATTCCGGCACGTCTTAGCTTATACATTTCGTCCTCACATTCCAGTTCTGTTGGAATTTCCGCTCCGATATCCGTTAAGTAGCCTTCAAATTCTGTGTAGAGATTTCCATCATAACCAGCTTCGATTAAAATAGAATCACCAACCTTCATATATTCCAAGAGATTTTTACGCTCGAGAGACAACCCATTGTTATCAAATTTTGCATTTTTGAATTCTCTAGGAAGTTCCAGTTTTGCCGTGTCTGATAATTTCTCAATACTACTTTCAATCGTGATAGATTTAACAACATTGAACTGAATTCTGTCAGCTATTGTAATTCTAACATTAATATTATAATAGTGGTAAGGCATTAATCATTAGGCTTTAAAAGTGTCCAGGTTACTTCTTTGATGCTACTAGCAGTTAGGCTAAATTGAACTGTATCTGTGAAGCCTTCCAATGGTGTAATATTGATTGACTTGATATAAATGCTGTCAATATTTTTTTCGTAGAACTGCTGTCCTACAACTTCAACGACATTGTTGTAGTCAAAGAACCTGGACAACTCCTCAATTTTTTCGGTTGGATATTGCCGTCCGGAAGTATCAATTAAAATTCCTTTAATATCAATATTCCATGGTCGAGTTCCCCAGCGTTCAATTACCTCAGCATCACCGCCACTTACATCTGTCACAATAAGATTTTTTTCTCGTGCGAAATCCATCATTAGTGGCGGTGCAAATATTGAGGAATCATCACCCATCAACATTCCATTGAAAAGAATTTTTTTGCCGTCAAACTGAAATTCTACAGCTTCGAAAGTTGTGTCTACCTCATCATAAACCTCAATATTATACTTGTTGTCATCCTGGAATACAACAACTTTATTTAAAGCATTGCTTACGGCTATAGCACCAAATGCTGCTGCATATCTCGCTGCTAAATTGATTATGTATGAAGTTTCCATTAAACTTGATCTTTGACTTTAAATCCCAGCAATCCTTGATCTCCCAACCAGATAATTTGCGCCCACTTGATGGACCAGGTTTCATCATCAAGATTCTCTGGAAAAGGAATATGTAGAAAAAATGATATTAGGGCATCAGCTTTCAGATATAGGTCGCCATCAGCCTTGTAGTTTAGTCCGCTCCAGCTTTCTAAACTTTCCCAAACTTTCCCTGGCGAATTGGCAACAATTCTGCAATCATTGGAGCAGTGGAAAAAAACAGTGCATCATCTCCCATTATCAACTCCTTATCCGTGACTACACAGTTTTTGACAAGAATTTCCATATACTTTTTGGGATCAGAACTAATGAATCTTAAAGCTTGACCGGCAACCGCTCTGGAGGGAACTACAACTAAGATTTCAATTTCTTCTGTACTGTCATCATCCAGTGGAATAATAACTGATTTTAATTTTTCGCCATGTTCTTTTTTCAAGGCTTCTTTTACTTCTTCTGATACGTACTTTACAGACATACTATTATTTTTTGATTGATTATAATGATCTTGCGCCGATGTTCAAATCGACTTTTAAAGCGAATAGGTCATACTGTTTTTCGAGACCCATATCACCAGTAACATCACGACCTTCATCTTTGAATTTGAAAATCACTCTGTCAATGACTACAATATTGTATTCGTTGACATATTCTATAATTGCAGTTAGAGGTTTCAACTTCATCAATTGCCCTTTTGCTGCAACCTCTAAAGGCATAATATCAACCATTGGAACCGTCATCGATGCTGATGGTGTTATTTTGCCTTCGCTCCAGGATGTTGCATCGGCTCCAAGTGTATGATTCAACTGAGTATCCTGCTCGTTCCCGTATGTGAAACTTTTAACATTCAGTTGCACACCCTCAATAAAAACTTTGACATCAACACTGTCATAAGCTTTCGAATTAACTATGATATCGCTCATTAGATTTGAGTTTTTATATTAATAAATCCTGTGATTTCTCCGATAGACCCTTTTGGAACGATGACATAAGAGACTTTCAAAACTTTTTCAACAATTAAATCACTTGCAGGATCAACAGTTGTTTTTCCGTAAGTAATCTCACCCCGTTTTTTCATATCAGCAAAAACTTTATCTCCAATTTCTTCTAATGAAGCAACTGTTCCTGGAGAAAGTTTTCCGGTGGTTTCATTAACCAACCAAGTCGTTTTTACTTTTGGTAAATAAGCGGTTCTTAGACCTCGTCTGGCTTTTTTACCAACACGTCCATAAGCAATCGTATGTTCGTTGATGTTATTGTCATCATCAAGAATTTTTGGTGCGCAAACGTGGTCATTGTTCAATCTAACGCCCGCCATTCCGGTGTATGTAACTCCGAAAATGTAGCCTTTGTCCTCCAAGGTTTGAAGGGATGCATATTGAGCAGAATTTAAAACGTGATTGGAAAGTGCCGGATTTATCAAAAGCTTTTTGCTTTCGCTGGTGAGATTCTTAGTCTCGTTTTCTCCAATGTTTTTCTCCACTGTACAAGAAGCTGTAACACCGAGGACAGTTCCAACATTTCCATATTTCTGAGCGTGTCCGGTTCTTTGTGCTGCAACGTCATAATCCTGACCAATTACGAGACCTGCAACTCCTTCAGCTGAAAGATTAAGAAGATCTCTTAAGTCTGCAGAACTTGCAGCATTACCAGCATAGTGATGTCCTTCGATGAAAACCGTCACTGGCATAAAATTTTCTTCTGACCATTCTTCCAAAGCTTTCGCCGCTGCAATTGCATTGTACACATCATCTGGGAAACCGTTAAGCAATGTAATGGTCGCTGTAGATTCAAGATTGACAGCAATTCCAAGTTGCTTGATTTTTCCGCCTGCAGCAATTAGTAATTTTTTGGCCGGGGCATCTAGCAGATCAACCATTTTTTGGTCTTGCTCAGCAACTAATGCGTGCAGTTCTGTACCGTTACCTGCCAATCTATAAAACTCCGACAAATGCTCATAGACATTCACATTTTGGTTTTTATCAAAATCTTTGGTAATTCCCAAATCTTCGACATCGGAGATATTATAAACTGTAACCGGAACGTCAAATTCTAAGTTTGCAACTTCCGGACTTGTAATGATGATGCCAGATATAGCATCATCACTCCCAAGTCTGTTGGCTCCAACTTTCCCGCGTTTGATATTAACTCCGTTTAAGTTTGACATTTTTTAGAATTTATTGGTTGGTAATTTCATCGTCACCTGCAGTATCTATTTTTTCATTCTGCTTAAAAGTTTCGATTTTACAGTTCGGTTTCCCTTCCCTGTCTTTGTCAATACTATTGTTGGCAAAATCCTCATCCGTGAAAAACTCACTTTTTTTTGGATTCAGAAATATTGCTTTCACGTCAAGATTTTCCTTGAGGAAATTTGCTGCATATTCTTTTTGTTTTTTTGTAGCCATAATAATTTTGATTAAGCGTTATCGGAAACTAAAGCTCCGAATCCATGTTCTTGCTTCTTGTCACATAATCCATAGGTATGCAATCTGATTTCGGATTGAGGATCAACACTACGAGTATCAGTTTTCATCTCCTTATATAGAACTAACAGATCTTCTATGTGATAAACAGTATTAGGTGCATAAAAGAATACTGAAGCACTTTGATCACCTTCAGTTGGCAATGAACCGAGAGATTTTAATACTCCTTCAGCTGTGTAATTTGCTGTGTCAAGATTTTCCCATAAATTGAATTTATAGAACCTTTTGACCTTTCCAGTAATTGGATCAAATTCAATATCCCAATGGTTACTAGTTTTTGATTTTTCATACATCAAATCTGCTCTGTGAGTTGAATTTAATACGAAATGAAATCCATTTGGATCGGCAAGCTTCAAAGCCTCAATCTCTTCATAAAAATTATAAAGGTCTTGAGATTTCAATCTTTTTCTACCATTTATTACTTCACCAGTGGTTCTAATTACAGGCATTTTCCCAGAGGCGTGTTGTTTGGGAGCAATTTTAGAAACCGTATATCCTCTAACACCCAATTTCCAAGCCGCCATCTGCTTTTTCCTTACCTCTGATTCTTTATCGAAAGCAAGAGCCCTCATTTCCTTATCAGTAATATTTGTAGGCGTTGTATCTAGTTTGTCCCAAGGCACCATGTTTTTCTTACCTGTCATTTGTGCGGGTGTAAAATCAGTGCTCGCATTTACTTTAAAACCAACATTGTTATTTAGTTTATTGAAGTAAATACCATCCTTTCCAATCGCTTTAGCATCGGGTTTACCTAGAGCAGCAATGAAATCGTCATTGTAATTAACTGCTTCCTCAAGTAGTTGTGGCTCAATGTATGGTACCAACCATAATCCGTCTTGTTCTGCCATTATTTTTTATATTTTGCGTTAAATAAAGTGTTGAATTTCTCAGGTTCTGAAGTTGCCAAAGCTTCCAGTCCTTTCGGATCTTCTTTTTGCCATTGGTCAAGATCCCAATTTTCTCTACCAACTGGACCACTTCCTTGTGTGCCATTTTGGATATGTGCAGAAATATTTGGAGAACCTGGTTTATTGGTTGTTTTCAGAACGTGCGCTAAAGCTTCCACTCCTGAATTTTCTCCGATATTATCGTACACTGTACGTTCGTCATCGGTAAATGGTTTTGAAGCCGACGCCGATGCAGCATCAATCATTGCTTTGATCTGCTCCTTTTTAAAGGCTTTCAGATCGTTCTCAGCTTTCGTTCTCGCTTCCTTTTCTTTATCAAAAGAGGCTTGTAGATCGTTAATTTTTCCTTGCACAGCTTCCAGTACTGCTGTGTCTGAACTTTGTGCATTTACAGCGCTCAGCGCCAATGTAGTAATCAACTGTTGTTTCATATTGTTGTCGATAAAATTTGATTTCGGTTTTGATTTGTGAAAACTTGCTGGCGGTGGCGTTACTGTAGAAAGCAATGCACAAGCGTACATATTGTATGATTCCAATTCGCCAACTAGATCCGGCTCAAAAGCTGGATAAACAGTTTCTACAGTTGCCGGAATAATTTCTGAAATTAAACCTTCCTGTAATGCTGTTTTAGCATCAAACCAGGTATCAGCTTCGAGCCACTTTTCAACGTATGCTCTAGACTTTCCAGTTCTTGTAATAAGACGTTCTGTGAAGTTATCTTCAATAAATCTTAAAAGCTGTGCGCTAGATTCGTGATCTTTTGCATTACCATAGGATCCGCTCGAAGGTGCGTGGATCATTAAATATCCATTATCTACGATTTTTACATTTTTGCTAGATAAAATGAAAACAGCACCCATCGAGGCAGCAATCCCATCAATAATAATAGTAACGTTTGATGTTGATCTTTCTACAGCATTGCACATCAGATTCCCATCGAAAACACTTCCACCATACGTGTGCAATCTGATAGTAATATCAGAATGTTCTTTTTCTAATTTGGAGAAATAGTAGATAAAATCACGTCCATCTCCATCCCAGATAGTTCCGTAAGCGGTTAAAACATTTTCATTAATTCCGAAAACCATAGGCTTATGCTTATTAATTCACATTTGAAAGCACAAACATAATTCGCTGATTTACGCCTTAATAGATTACCTGCAAGGGTTGCCTCTTTTTTAGATAATGATTCAAAACCTTTGGAAGTTTGCCCAAAAAGTGTAGCAATGGCAAAGGGACAAAGAGTCAACAATGAACCGATAAGAGCATTAGCAGAAAGAATGTTTGTCGAGGAAGGAATGACCGCAAAATCTATTGCGGTCGCTACCGACGTTACAGAACAAACAATAGGCAGATGGCGCAAAGGAATTCAAGGCGATATCTCCTGGGATGATAAAAGAAGTCAATTCTTATCTGGACCAAACAATATAAAAAAGGTTTTAATGACCGAATTGAGCGGTCTAGCAGATGGAAAACAAGCTTCAATTGACGTAAAGGCGATCAGCGCCGTTACCAAGGCTATTGAACTTTTATCTGACAAAGTATCGGCTCACATTGTAATGGCAGTGTTCAAAGAGTTTGACTCCTGGATGGCTAGTCAAGACCCTGATCAGGCAATCAAAATGCTCGAATGGCACAAGATGTTTCTTTTATATAAAGCTCAGCAAGAACAATAATGAGCGATTTTAAACTGACCAAAGCTTATGAAAAAATGCTCCTCGAATATGATGAGCACTGTAAAGGCATTCATAATACTACCGGTTCAGGACTCAATCCAAACGAAACTCCTGCAGAAAGACGAACTCAGCGACTTATTTGGGAGAAAGGTTACATCACCTGGTTTGAAGAAATGTTTCCACATTACGCAAAAGTAAAATGCGCGTGGTATCATAAAAAGCTGGCGGACTTAATTATTAAAAATCCTGTCTGTGATGTTCTTGCAGAAATATATCGTTCTGGTGCAAAGTCAGTTCATATTGATTTAGGAATTCCATTATTTCTCTATGTAACTGGACAACTCAAGTTTATGTTGCTTTTTGGTCAGACAGACAAAAAAGCAAAGAAATTAATTTCCGATATCCAGGCTGAACTTTCCAACAATCAGAAGTTTATCCACTACTACGGAAAGAAGTTCAAGTTTGGAGACTGGTCAGAAGGCGATTTCACAACAACTGACGGTGCTAAATTTATGACCTCTACACCAGGGCAATCTCCAAGAGGTTTACGTGAAGGAAATGCGCGTCCGGACTATATCGTTTTTGATGATGTTGATACAAGACAAAGGGTAAACAACGATGATCTTTCCAAAAAACTTTTTGATTTTGCATGGGAGGATGCTAAAGGTACTTTTGATGAAGGTTCTAAATATAGACGGTTTGTAGTTGCCAATAATAACTTCCATAAAAATACACTGATTAATCAGCTGAAGGAAGAATTCAAACTGATAACAGCAAGATTGAAAGAAGCAGGAATTAAGTCCACTTTTTTCGTTTTGACGGTGGCAGCGGTTAAAGATTTGACGACGTTCGAGCCAAACTGGCCAGAAAAAACAACCGCTTTATATTGGCAACAAAAATATCTTTCTACACCTTATAGATCGTTTATGCGAGAATATATGCACGTGCATATTATCGAAGGTACGATTTTCAAAAATGAACAAATCCAGTATAAAGCAAGATTACAGTTCCGATTGTATGACGCTTTGATGTTCTATGGCGATTTGTCCTACAAAAATGCCGGCGATTTTAAGGCAATGATTTTTGCCGGGAAAATTGGTCGAGAATTCCACGTCCTAAAATGTTACGTAAGGCAAACTTCAAAATACAACGTTGCCAAATGGCTCTATGAATTTGTAAAAGATGAAAGCCTGTTAGGTCACAACATTCAATATTTAATTGAAGGACTTTTCGCCCAAGATGAATTCGTCAACGATTTCGACACGGTCGGCGATGAACTTGGCTGGTACATTCCAGTAGTCGCCGACAAAAAAAGTAAAGAAGGAAAATTTGACCGTATCGAAAGTATGTCCGGTTATTTTGAACGGGGAAACGTATGGTTCAATGAAGCCGAAAAAGGCTCGACCGATATGCACGAATTAATCAATCAGCTACTAGCTTTCGCCAAAGGTTCGGGCGCGCACGACGATGCACCGGATGCACTGCAAAGCGCAATCAGCAAATTGAATTTAGCAGCACTTACCAATAAAACGCCGCTCAAAACCACGAGCAGGAAGGAAATTAATAAAAATAAAAAAAACCGATTCTAATGGCTTTTCTAAAAGATGAAGACTACAGCGTTCTTGTGCGCACTGAAATAAAAGATATTCTCCTAGAGAACTATTCTGATACAAAATTGAAATCTGCAGAACAGATGGCAACCTCTCAAGTTAAAAATTACCTATCTGGAAAGTATGATGTTGCTGCAATATTTTCGGCGCAAGACGATGAGAGAAATAGCCATATTATAATGATTGTGCTGGATTGCGCTCTATATCACTTGTACACATCGACAGTACCGAAAAGAATGCCTGATATCAGATCACAGCGCTATCAAGATGCTATCGATTGGCTAAAACTCGTAGCCACTGGAGAAGCGACAGCAGACCTACCAATAAAAACGGACGGTAACGGTAATAAGTTGCAAGGCATCAAAATCAGCTCGAAATATCCTGCCAGCAATCAACGCTGGTAATTAATTAACGTTTAAACGGCGTTTAAACTCAATTTTCAGACAATCAAAATAAATATTAATGCAAATACTAGGATTTAATTTTTCAGTTAAAAAACAAGGCGTTTCTGCAAAAGTAGAATCTTCAAAATCTCAAGGCAAAAAAAATCCTGCAATTATAAAAATTGTCGAGACTTTCAAAGACAGTTCCCGAAAGGATATTGATAAATGGAGAAGCGCTCTTCAGATGACAAAAAACATTGAAGAACCGAAATTCAACGCTTATCACGATTTGATCGATGATCTGATGACTGACGGACATCTGCAATCACAGGTACAGATGAGAAAGCTTTCTACATTAAACACCGATTACAGAGTTATCAATCGTAAGACCGGTGTTGAAAACGAGGATTTAAATTTTATTTTTCAGCAACAATGGTTCTATAAATTATTAGACAATGCCCTTGATGTCATATTGCGCGGCCCAGCAGTAATTGAATTTCTTGGATTCAATAATGAGAAGATTGAAATCAATCCAATTCCACGCCGAAACGTGGTTCCGACTCGTGGTAAGATTTTTCCCGACGTTACTAAGCCGGACTTTATCAATTATTGGGATGAAGCATTTGCGCCCTGGTTAATTCAGATGGGAGAAAATGCAGATCTAGGAATTATTAATAATATCATTCCAAATCTAATCTGGAAACGAAACGTTATGCAGGCGTGGGCGGAATTCTGCGAGAAGTTCGGAATGCCACTAATTACTGCTACTACTAATTCCGCTGATGCTTCTGTAATTGATAACGTCCACGAAATGTTATTAAGTCTCGGCGAGGCATCAGTTGGAACATTTCCTCCAGGTACCGATATCAAATTTCAAGAAGCTAACAGAACCGATGCCTATAATGTTTACATGCAATTCCGGAAGTCCAACGATGATGAAATAAGCAAAATGTTAGTTGGCTCTACAATGCTCAGCGATCAAGGTAGCAATCGAGCACAAACAGAAGTTCACGAAAGATCATTGGATAATAGAATTTCTCAAGCTGATAAACGATTGATTCAATTCGTAATCAACGATCAACTATTTCCGCTTTTGAAATTACAGGGCTATAATATTGGAGATGATGATTTTTTCGAATTTAAAACGGCTGAACAAGAGATAAATTTAACACAGCTTTGGGATATCACAGAGGGGCTTCTAACTTCCGGATTCGAAGTTGAACAAGATTGGATTTCTAAAACCTTCAATATTCCAATTGAAGGCAAAAAAAAAATTGAGCAACCAGCCATTAACGTAGCAGCTTCATATTTACCAGAAAATAGACCTCGATACGAATTTACCTGTACTTGTGGAAATCATGTTCAAGCGGTTGGGAAACCTTCACAAGATAAAATAAATCAATTTTCTGAAGACCTGGCTAAATATATTTTTGACGGCGAGGACACTTTAGGAATTGAGGGCGATTTAATATCTGAGGAAGCCAACACATTACTGGGAGCTCTTAGAGGTAATTTCAAAACATTCAATCCCTATGTTGGTCCTGATCATCTTGCACTGCAGATGATGGAATATAATCTATTCGAATTCTCAGCAAGTAAAACCGAAAGCCGATTGGCTGCGATGAAAGAACTTTTGATTGATTATGATAAAAAAGAACTTCGAGATTTTGCAAGCTTTAAAAGTGAAGCTGAAAAAATCACAAAGGATTTTAATACACAATGGCTACAAGCTGAATATAACTTATCTGTAGCAGTTGGTCAGACGTCGGCTCAGTATGTTCAATTTATGGCAGAAAAGGATTCTGTAACATCCTTTGTAGAATATCAAACTGTAGGAGATGATAAGGTAAGAGAATCACATCAGATCCTGGACGGGAAAATATTTTCACTAGATGATAAGGAAGCTATGAAGCTTTGGCCACCGAATGGTTATGGATGCCGTTGTGAAATGTTGCAATATTTAGGAAGCACAAAAGGAAAAGTAACAACCGGACTACGAGGTCAGGAACTTATCCATTCACGAGACCCAAAATATAAAAGTTCGCAATTCGAGATCAATCGAGGTGATTTGAAACAAGTTTTCACTGATAAGCAATTTTATAGCACAAATAAAGGGCTGGACGAAAAAATCAACAAAATGACCTATGATAAATATGGTCTTGAAAAATTTGATGATTTGAAAAAAGGACTCAAACCTATAAAGATTGACAAATCAATTACTGGAGATAATGTTAAAGAGCTTTTCAAAGCTGTAAAAGATAAGACCTATATGGGATTTTCGGACTATTTAGGTAGAAAAATGATTCTTCCGGAAAAGACATTTGACACTCATACAAAAGGTCATTACCTTACTAAAGAGGAACAAAGGCACCAACTTTTTCCACATATCGAAGATATCTTAAATAATCCGGATGAAGTCTGGTTAAATGAGCGGAACAAAGGCAAATTCAATTCTCATTATATCAAATTCTATGGCGACCGTGCCGTTATTGTCAATGTTCATTTGAATAATCAAATGGAAGGTCTGGAAATTCAAACCTGGTACAACTTAAAAAGAGATGATGCTAAAGAACGTCTTGGAATCAAAATAAAATAAAAAAGGCTTAGCCAAAACTAAACCTTTTTAAAAATTGGTGCGGTGCAACCCGGTATTCTCTGCTTTGAGTCAGTGAGCAGATATTAATGACCATCAATTTTCTTTTACAAATATATAAATTATTTTCATAATGGCAATGACATCCAAATTATTGATGCTTATTGATTTAAGCGCTAAAATGTTCAATAATAAATTTGAGCAGCTACAAAACAAATGGGCTAAAGGAGTCGATAAGATGAAGGCTAAATATCAAGGCTTAATTGACAAAGTGCCAGGATTAAACAACGCTATTGATGCAATAAAAAATCCGGGTACTTTATTTCTCGCTGGAATTACCGCTGTTGCGGGTGGACTATTCCAAGCCACAAACATGGCTAACGATTGGCATAAACAAATGGCCGAAATCAACGTAACTGCAGAACTGGGAAAACAAGAACTCCAAGGCTTATCGGATAAATTACTTCAGGTCGGAACCAGGAACGTTGCACCGTTGGAAGAAATACCAAAAGCATTTAGCCGAATTATATCTGCCGGATTATCAGTAAATCAATCCATGGAGGCTTTGGAACCTACATTAAGAGCAGCAAAAGCTGGATTTACAGATATTGAAACAGTTGCTTCTGCAGGTATTGCGGTAATGATGTCTTCCGGAAAAGATATCAATCGTGTTTATGATGTATTATTTCAAACTGTAAAAGCTGGTAATGCCGAATTTAAAGACATCGCAAGATATTTACCGAAAGTTGTGCCTTTGGCCAGAAGTATCGGATATGAATTAGAATCTACTGCTGGAGCCTACGCATCATTGACCACAAAATTAAGTGCCGAACAATCTACTACAGCTTTAGAAGGTATTTACAGAACCTTGTCAAATGCTGATGTAGCTATGGGTAAGATTGATTCTAAAACAGGAAAGTATGCAAGTGGCTTCCGAGCAATTGGAATCAACATTTTTGATTCTGCAGGAAAGATAAGACCTCTTATTGATATCGTTACAGATCTTAATAAGCAAATGGATGGATTGACCAATGAGCAAAAAGTATCAAAATTAAGTAAACTTGGATTTGATCAATCAACAGCTTTAGGATTCGGAACATTGATGCAAGATATCGAAGGTCTCAAAAGTGCGACCGCTCAAACCACAGGTGCTCAAAACGCATTGAACAAAGCTTACATGGACTCGTTAACACCTACCGAACAATGGGGATTGATTCAGAACAATATCAAAGCATCGATGATAAAGTTGGGCGAACGAGTTCTGCCATATGTCACAACAGCTTTAGAAAAATTGACGCCAGTTTTTCAATGGTTATTTCAAAATATAGATACTATCATTCCTGTGGCCGGTTCATTCGTGGGAATTCTTGGAACATTAACTGCCGCTACCTGGCTTTGGAATTTAGCACTGGCAGCCAATCCTGTTGGGTTAACAATAGTAGCAATTTCGGCATTGATAGCATTGGTAACAGCAGCTATAGTAAAGTATGATAAATGGGGCGCTACGCTACTTCTATTTCTTGGACCAATCGGGCGTGTTATTTCTGCTTTTGTTTTAATCTATAAACATTGGGATTCAATCAAAAAAGCTTTTCAAACAGAAGGTATTATTGGCGGTTTAAAAAGATTAGGGATGGTTTTACTAGATGTAATTCTTCAACCTATTGAGCAATTACTAGGGCTATTATCACATTTACCGGGCTCTTTAGGTGACACCGCTAAGGAAATGCAAGGGCAGTTGCGTGGATGGCGTGATAAACAAGGCCTAATAACAGATGATGAGAAAATCAACAGAGCTGTAGAAGCCGGAAAATTGGTAATGTACAATGGTAATGCTGTACTTCCTGCAACTAAAGCAAGACTTGAAGCAAGAGACGCTGAAAAAAACGCCATTAAAGCAATTGACCCAGAAAGTTTATATGGAACTACAGGTGGGAAATTTAATGATAATCCAGGCGAGGGTAAAAAGAAGTTGAAAGATGATGTAAACAAGGTTACTGGCGATGCTAAGCAAGTAAAAAACATCACTATCAAAATTGATTCGCTTAACAAAGGCGGAATCAACATGAACAAAAATTCTGCTGCCGGAATGACATTACAAGAAGTTGAAGACTGGTTCAATGATGCAATGATGCGTATAATGAGAAATGCCGAATTATCATAATGGAAACCTTTGTTATCAGAGATGAGGTTTTTGTCAGGATGCGTCGTGCGCTTGGTCCTACATTCACAAATAAAATTGTTTCTGAATTTGGAACCATTGCTGTTAATTTCTCGAAAGAACGATTTGTAAAGAAAAATTGGATCAATGAAACCGCTGAAGCTTGGACACCCAGGAAAAGAAAAGCACGGGGTTCGCTCCTGGTTAAAACTGCGAGATTAAAAAGATCAATCCGGAAGATTTCTTCCGGGGATGGATACGTTATCATTGGCTCTGATGTTCCTTATGCAAAAATCCATAATGAGGGCGGAACTATTTCAAAAACCGCAACAGTAAAAGCCCATGACAGAAAAAGAACTGTAAGGACTGTAAGCTCTAAAACCGGAAAGAAACTGAAAAGAAGAGTTGATACTGGAGATATCTCCAGGGTAAAAGCTCACACAAGAAAAATGAATCTTACAATCCCAAAACGTCAATTTATGGGAGAATCAAAAGAACTTGAAAACCGTACAAGAAGCCATCTAAGATTAAGAGTTGATCAAATACTAAATCAAAACCCATGAGAGAATTATATTTAAAATTGATTGATGTTTTCGTTAAAAATGAAGATATCAAAGACAAATATAGAACCGCCGGACTTTCGCCGGTTCAATATATCGATCTCTATTCCGGACAAGATGTAAATTCGGAATATTTTGAACTGCAGATATATCCAGCATTGTTTGTTAATTTCTCATTTGACCACCGTCAAAAACCAACTTTGGCGACCATAACAATTCGCTGTTGTTATGAACAATTGAGAGATACGAGCAGTCTAAATGTTACAACTGCAGAAGCTTTGAAATTCCTTGACTTTATAGAATTGACAGACGAAATTATGCAGACCGTGGAAACAAGCAGATTTGGCAAGCTTACGCCAGCGACAACAGATCAGCAAACTGAAGAAACAGTGACCGATGAATTTATCCTGGTATATTCTGCCAGCTACACAAAAAAACCGGTCGAAATTCGAACCGGCACTATTGAGGATTTAGAAATAACTGCAAATAGATTTAAAGCAATGCTTTAATTTTGATTTAAACGTTGTTTAAACGCGTCTAATTCTTCCTTTTTCTTTAATTTTTTAGAAGCTTCGAAAGAGGCTTCTTTTTGTTTTTGCTCATCTGCAGATGAAATTTGCAAAGGTTCTGCAGTTCCATATTTGGAGATGTAAGAAGCCTTAGAACCTTCTCGGAACGCTGCGAAATCTCCCAACCCCTGAAACTGTCTATTTTTAATAGTAATAACAGGCTTTCCGTTATGGAACTGATAAGAAATATCATCCTGCAAATAATAATTTTTAACCAGTTCATTTTTCTTCAGGTCGCCTTCCTGAATCTTAGTTCTCCAAGCCATCAAATAAAATTTTGTCACAAGATAAGGAGATCCGGAAACGGTCATTGATTTTACAATGTGCTGATCTTCGAACAATGCAACATCATATTTTATTTGCATTCTGTAAACATCCCTGCCAACGCTGGTTGAGTATGTTGTTGTAATTGTTCCGGACGAAACATCATCTTTCAAATTTTCTTTACTATCAACTTGGTTAAGCTTGAGATTATTATGCAATATGAAGTGCAGATTTGATTCTACTGCAGCAAGATCATAATAAGTCATTTGCCTATATTGATATTGTGAAGCATAAACTTCCTGTTCACCATAATAAGGCGAAATTTGCCCAAAAGAAAGGGCTGATATTAATATAAAAAGTAATGTTGTTTTCATTTTAATGGTTTTAAAAATTCGAAGTGATCGTTTAAAAAGTCAATCAACTTTATTGTTAGTTCTATGATATCGTTTTGATGATTTGGATTTCGAAATTCAAACTTTCTCCAGTCGAATGGGTCTCCAAAATCCATTAGTAACTTCTTATATCTTAAAACAACCTTAAATACTTTAGCATCATCTGTTTGTTCTAATTTTTCAGCCTGCAATTCTTCTACTAATGCTTTGTAGTCCATTTTCTAATATTCTACACCGTATTCTGTCATATCTACTTCTTTTTTTTCAACACAATCAAAAACGCTGACTTTGTCATAATTTAAACCATACTTTTTATTAATTTCTTTTACAACATCATCTAATTTATCAAAATCTAAACAATCCGATAAACCACCAGCTGGATAGTAATAATCATATTGAAATAATAAAAATCTCTTTCTTTCAGAATCTTCAAAATATTTTATTGATGAACTGAATTCTTTGATTATGGTTATACAATGATGCTATTTTAGAGTATTTAAGAAAGTATCGTGTGCGAGATGAGCATCAGAGTTTCTAAATTTGGATTCATAATCAGAGACAACAATCCTCCAATTATGATGAATTAAACGCCTATATCTATCAATATCATCACCTATATAATCTTTTTCAAAATCGGTAATATTGTCCCAGGACTGAGAACCGCTAAACTCACAAAACTTATCTACGATAGTATCATAGAATGCAAATCTATTCTTGTCATCGATCTGATCACCAATATTTATGAAACGTATCATATTGCTAATTTAAGAATTTGTAAGATACCCAAACCAAAAAATATCAGACGGGTCAATTTCTTCTCCTGGCTTCAATGTAAAGTAAAGATTGTTGCCCTTTCTTTCATAGTTGTATTTTCGGGCAATTCCTTGTCCAATTGTGCCGTTTTTCAAATGTGATAGAATATCGTCAATGATATGATCCTGAGCATTGAGTTTAAAATCTTTCATAGTGTAAAATTATTATTGTTTTTCGTTATTATTTTGCGGTTTTCCGTAATATTGATGTTTTCCTGTAATCTCATCTCATTAATTGCATCTATGAGATTTCCAGCGTTTGGAATTTCTTTTAATCCTAATACAACATAACCTGGCTCAATACCAAACTGTCCACCTTCCAGGATATATTTTATATCTTTCATTACATATTTATGCAATGTGTTTTCGGTTGGATCTTCAAATAAAACTAAACGATCTCCAACTTGATAATCTCTATCGTTTTTTCTTACTTCGAATTCTTTTCTGTTGTAGAAAACATCCTCAAAATAGGGCTGTTGTAATTTCAATCGGTGTACTTTCATTAAACTAATTTTTGGTGTAAATCATTCTTAAGAATCTCTAATTTGTTTTGCTCATAATGTCCAAAAGCTGTTTTGTTTTGATTAGTTATCAAATCAAAAAGCAACTTAGCTAAATGGAATTTTAATTGAAATGAAATGTTCTTCCCATTTCTCGATAAAGAATAAGCAAAACACTTCTTAGTTACCATTTCAAAGAGTTCTAAAGTCATAGATTGATTGACTTTCTCTTCCAAGGTACGTGCGAAAATGCTTCGTTTTAGAACTAAAATAGATTGTACCAAGAACAGAGATTCCGGATCAATTTTAATTGTTATTTTCATTTGATAATATTTAAAAATAGCCATCAATATTGATGGCTATTAGGTTATTCTATAAAATCACGTAATTTTCTTTATCACGTTTTTTGGTTGAGAGCAAACGCCAGGTTAGGCCTTTCTTCTCAAAGTGTGGCATATCCTTAAACGTTGTCCAATCACCGCCCCAGGTCCAGCCATTTTGTTTGAAAACCTGCACACACTCTGTCCAGTCTGCAATTCCGTCGGCATCCCAATCGGCTTTTGTGTCCCAACTTGCTGTTTTTCCGTCGATAATCAAAACGATATCCACGGCAAAACCATAGTTATGAATACTTTGTCCGGCTTTTGCATTTGTCACTTTTCTTCCTGCAGTAGTTCTACCAATGCTGTAAAGTGCAGTTTGCTCAGCATCGGTTCTCAAGCCTTGCGAGATTCTTACTTGTGAACGTCCTGTAAGACGTTTGTTGCACTCGTTAATAATTTTTGCCATTTCCGCTCTAACACTAGGGTGTAGTAGTGAGATTCTCAGCGCTGTTACTTTGTCCATATTTTAAAAATTAAAGGTTAATTGATTATTTTCATTCTCAATTTTCTGTAACTTTTTAAGCTCTCTAACAGCCGGAACACCTAGATAAGTCGTGTAAGTACGTTTCGATATATTGAATTGCTCTTCAATAAATAAGTGAAAGATCTCCTTATATGTTAGACCAAACTGATGTCTTTGCATCTGTGTGATCTCCTGAATTTTAATAATTCTTTTGTAGTAATTAGTTTTTGTAAAAGCCATACAGAAAATTGAGTATATTTGTAATTGTGAAAAACAAAGCGCTCGTGGTCTATATGGCTATGAGCCTTTTAATTTTTTGACGGCATCGGTAATTTGTGTTTGTGGTGCCATTCTTTAGTTCCTGGCACTTGCGCACGCTGATCATATTTGCTTCTTAGTGACTTGAATTGTCTTTTCAGTGCATCAAATTCATCAAATTGATAATTATTTAGTGGCTTTTTCAGTGGCGACAGTTCCAACATAAATTTGTTGAAAGGTGTCCAGTTCTGAGGATCATACAACCCAATATATTGAGCATCTTTTAAGATAATTGATCTCTGACTTTTCAGAAATTGCAAAATTTGTTGTTCTTGATATAGCTGAGTAGCAGATTTTGGAGCAGGAAAAAACATAAGGTAAACCGCTGCCATTTCTTCCGGATACAGTTCATCCAGTTTGCCGGTTCTTGCTTTGCTTTTACTCCAGCAGATTTCTTCTAGTGCCAAAGGACTAAATTTCGTCAAGAGTTGCTGTTTCTGTTGATCTGATGTCATCGTTAATTTGTTTTTTTAATTTGTAATCCTCAATTACTTCCTGGCGAAAAATTTCTACTAATTCCAATAG
Organism: Epilithonimonas mollis; assembly: GCF_900142325.1. Taxonomy (GTDB): domain Bacteria; phylum Bacteroidota; class Bacteroidia; order Flavobacteriales; family Weeksellaceae; genus Epilithonimonas; species Epilithonimonas mollis. The sequence continues at coordinate 56,487 of NZ_FRAM01000005.1, read as the reverse complement.
TTGCTGCAGTGATGGCGAACAACTTTTATCAGCGTTTAAATGACGTTTAAACGCTTTTTTAAGGATTAGTAAGAATTCTTCATCAGTCATTATTTTTTCTCAAAATATTTCATAGAAATATGATGCATTGCAAGACTTCCAATCACAGAACCTACGAGATAGACTCCCATCATCAGAGGTTTATCAAAATTTTGAACCACGTTTTTAATGACCAGAAGCCAAATCCCGTTAGACATAACACTTGCGATGGCGTGAAAAGGCAATGAATTACTATTTCTTGCACGGCTTACCAGTGTGAAGCTTGCATTTTGTAGCACTACAAGTGCGAACATTTTTAATATTTCTAACATTTTAAATTTTAATTGCTCCCAAGAGCGGAATCGAACCGCTCAAGAACCGTTTGGGATTTTGTTGTATTTTATCTTCTGGTTTTATCCAAATTAAAATGATACATCCAACTAGCACCACTTTCAAAATCTTTCATAATGGATTCCCGAGCAGATTTGTTTTTTTTAAATTGCTCTTCTCCGAGAATATCTTCTGCGTGAGCTTTTGCAGCACTTGAAATAATTGCTTTCACTTCTGATTTTTTCATTTTATCCAATTTTTAACGTTTCTTTCTCCACTTGTGAATGATACTGACCGCCTTGAACTTCTTGCAATCTATGGTAGTTCTCGAGTTCTGTTTTGGTCATTTCAGACACTGTTTTTTTCTTCATTTGTTCGGGATGATAGATTCTGCTGGCTTCTATATATTTTGAATAAAATATGCCTTGCAAATCGGCTCTTAAAGCGTTTTTTGTTTTGGCTTTTCGCTTCTTTTTCAAACTGTCTGCAGAAAATTTTTTCCATTCCTGTGACATGTGCCTTTTGAAGTATTCGTAAGAACAAGAGATTGTGATGTAATCCAAATATTCCAATCTTGCAGATATCTCTTTTTTGCCACCGGTGTGCAGATAGAACTGAATCTGATGATCTTTAAAGAAATAATGCATCAGCTGGAGAAACAATTGCTTGTCTAATTCCGTTGCATACTTAAAAAAGTATTGTTTCTTAGTGATTTCGTTCACTTCTGCAGGATTGATATTGTACTTTTTTAGCAGTCTATCAAGCTGAGTTTTGGCGGCGATTTGTTCGCCATCTACACCACGAGTAACCAACGCTTGAACTTTGGCAATTCGGTCCCTGATTTTGTCGTCAATTGTCATTTTCTATTATTATTTGAAGTTGATTTTCCTCACTTTTAAAACTTTGAAGATTTTCAACTTCAAAGTTTTCATTTAATTGTTTGCTGATCGAATCCAATTCTGCTTGAAAAATAAAAGGATCAGTAACTTTTATGAATCTGTGCCATTTACCATCTACAAAAGCGTATCGATGCAGTGCCAAATACATAAATTTTGTCTGCCTGCTGTGAAACTGCTCCATAGATTTGTAAGTTTTAAATTCCTTTTCTTTCAAATCTGCTTTTCCTTCGAAATACTCCAACTTAAAAGCAGTAGCATTTTGAATTCTCACTCTTTTTCTAAATTTTTTCATTAGAATTTTTATTTGTTCCCAGGAGCGGAATCGAACCGCTCAAGAACCGTTTGGGATTAATTTTCTATAGAATCCTTGTAAGGGATTTTACTTTTATATAAAAGTTTAGCAGAATTAGGTATTGATCGTCCGTTTTGCATCCATTCTTTAAACTCCATATTTTCAATATAGTCTTGTGGTGTTGGTATGAATTTTTGTCTGAAATCTTCCAAAATATGTTGTTCGCAAACATCTTTCACACTTATTAATTTTCCATCTGAGTTTTCTAAAGTTTCTCCAAAAATTGGAATCATTACTTCTTTAACCCAGAACATATTGTGTGTTAAAACCCTATGTCTATTGTCTGGAAAATAAGCCTTACTACAATCCATTTTAGCGTGTATCGCTAAATAGTCATCCATCTTTCCACCATATTTTTTCGCTGATGAAATGGCGTGAATGTGAGGTGCTGCCATCTAGTAGTGTGAATAGTCTTCTGTTGTTATATTTCCATCACTTTCAACTATAACAGTGACGTGATCTCCAAATAATTCTTTGAAAAATTCTTCTGGAATAGAATTTAAAAGTTGCTTGAACTCTATAATTAAGTCACCCTCTGATTTGATATAATTGGGATTAGCAGTGTAGCCGGAAGTCCAAATTTCTTCGTCATAGAAATTCTCTTCAGGATCAATATCTTCTTCAGATGTTTTGTTTATAATTAGATAATCAAAATTTGCACTGAAAATACACTCGTCACCATCATTAAAATATGGTGTATACTGATTCCATCCGATGCTTGTTATTTTTTCGGATTTGTTAAACAATTCTTTCAACATCGCTGGGAATTCAGATTGAATTTCCGCAAGAACTGCTTTTCTTTGTTCTTCTAAAGCGTTCAGCTTTTCTTGAATTACTTCTAATACTGACATAATTATTACTATTATTTATTGCGCCTACTCTAAAAGCTTTTCGGCTACCGCTATTGCTCCCAGGAGCGGAATCGAACCGCTCAAGAACCGTTTGGGAATGGTTGAAAAATTTGATTAATCGTAATCGTCTCGTGGTCCTGATAAATCAGTGTTTCCAACTGTATCCGTTAATAATGCTCCTACAATGACTCCGATGAAAAATCCTGCAATTCCTACCGCTGCTACAAATAGGTAAATCATTACGCTTCAGATTTTTCAGATTCAACAACTTCTACAGGCTCAATCGGGAAAAGTTCTGAAATATCAGTCCCTGCAGGGAAATCAACAGAAGTTATGGAGAGCGGAATGCTTTGTTTTTTGCCCTGTGGATCCGTTGTGTAACCTTCGATAAAGAAAGCGGAACGGACTGGCTTGTAAGCGGCCGAAATGATCTCTACAGCATCTGTAAATTTGGTATCATTAAAATCTTTTGCAAGCTGTCTCAGTTCCAGAACTCGTGAAGCTTTCAGATTACCTTTGGCATCTTTTTTCAAAAGTTTATCAATGGCAGAAACCAATTTCGCTGAGTTCTCGTCGTGCGAAAGGCTGGAGATAACTTCTTTGATTTTGTCAACACCAGCATTTACAGTATCATCCCATCCGTCATTAACTCTGAAACCGAAAACAACGGAATTGCCATTTTCATCAGAGAATGTATGAGATTGTTGCCCCTGTTTTACATCATAAGCATCTGCTTTCAAATCAAGTAATATTTTCAGGGTTTGGAAAACATCTACTTTACCATTCTGCAAAGCCAAAGAGATAGTTTTTAAAGTGTTAATTACAACCGGAACGGCTTCATTAACTGATTGCTTGTAAGCTTTTCTGTTTTCTGCAGTTTCATTTTCTTTTTCAGAAAGACTTGCTTTAAGAACTTCCGGAGATGCCTGTTTCAAAAGATTTTGAATTTGTTCCGGACTAAGTGCATTAATGTCAATTGTCGTCATACTATAATTATTTATTGGTTTTTTCTTAAAAATATCACTGGTCTGTTTTGCTTTTTAGCGATTGCAAGAACATCGAAAGCGTCTTGACGAGCTTTGTTTTTTGCATCGGTTCCAATTGGATTGATACCTACATTTTTAGGTTGTTTTTTCATTGAGTTGTATTAATTTTCGTTCTAATTCTTTTAATCTGTCCTGTCTCAACTTGATAATTGTTGGATTTTTGCAAAACTCAATTGCCAATTGATGACTTCGATTTCTGTGTAGATATCTTGTTTGGTCATTAAGCTTCTATAAATATTGATTCAAGATAATTTGATGATGTAATCCAAGTAATTCGACCAGCTTCCGGAAAACAATCCCTCAGTCTATCTAAAGCCTCCATTTCTGTGATTGCACGGAGAAATCCGATATTTCCGATTTCATCTTTCCAAAACCAGAATAAAGCTTTATCGGAAGGAGTACCGTGCTTACCTTTTTTCTCTAATTCTGCTGTAATAACTAGGTTTTTCATATTATGATAATTTGATTTTTTCACGTATAACAACTCTTTTAAGCCTTCTGAGATCATCAACCACTTTTACATTAGTCACTTCATTTTTTGAAATCTCGATTTCTTTAAAGGTTGGTTTTAAGTCCTTAAAAATTGTTTTGATAAGTTGGTTATCCGTGATTCCGTTTGCAATGCAGATTTTCTTTGTGCAATCCAATGTTGCACCTATTAAAGTGATAAAAGCACGTCCGAAACGACTGTCTAATTCGTCAAAACCTAATTTTTTAAGTTTCACACCTCGTTTGATTCTTTGTTCCAGGTGTGGAGTTCCGGCAAGTATCAAACTCATTTGATCTTCACACTCATTAAACAAATGGATAAACCAACGCAAAGCGGAATCTTTCAATTTATCAGCTTCATCAACTATCAATTGAGGTTTTGCAGAACTTCTTTTGTTGAAAAATTCAACTACTTTCATCCCTAATTTGTCAATATGCAGGTAAGATTTGCCTATGTCAATCCCTAGAGTGGTGCATAATTCTGTTAAAAATTCTCTTTTAGCCCATTCACGACAACGGATATAGAAAACACCATTTTCACCATTGATTTGAGAGTAGGATTTTAGTGGTGCAGTTTTGCCAATCCCAGCTTTGTCGCTGATGATCATAAACAAGTTGTACTTTTTTGCATCGTTACAAATCTTTGTAACACTTTTATAGTTGATAGTCTCAGCAATTTGCCATTCACTATCATCGTAGCCTGTAGCACGTGCAACTTTCAGCCACATTTCATCTTTTATCAAATCCCATTTACCTTGTTGCATGTGGGAAATTGTAGCTGTAGAAACTTCGGCCTTTGTAGCTACTTGTCCGTAGCTACCAAGCCTATTTTTTTCCGTATGTATCAGCTGTACAATGGTTGTTTTTTGTAAGTTTGTCATATCAGTTCATTAGTATTGGTTAGAAATATTATTGAAAAAAGCATCTGAAACATCGTCGGACGAAATCCCGTCGCCGGATGCTTTTTTGAGTGGCATTTTATACTCATCGTTGTATTGATCTTCGAAAGCGGTTGCTTTTGATTTTTCGGTGTAAATTCCCATCATTCCGGCTTCCTCACCAATCATTTCTGCCAATTCAGTTTCTTTCATTTCTGCAATGGCTTTCGCTCGCTCTTTTGCTATGGCTAGCTTTCCGAATTCCTTATTTGGACCTTTCAATTGCGGACGCTCAAACAGATCAGCATCACATAGCGATTTCAACAGTTTACCTTGCTTCTCCCAAAGGAATACGTGAGACAAATCATTCAGATCATAAGTCATTACGACTTGTTTTCCGAAATAGTTGGAAATGATGTCGTAGTTCGCCGGGCTGATCATATAGTCAAACTGAACTTTTACAATTTCTGTAGATATCTGTCCATCGTGTTTGATGGTGATTGCTTTTCTTTGTCCGAAAAGCATAGAAATAGTCGAAAGCGATACATAATTGACGTGCGGTTTTTCGCTGATTTCGTGAATCTGACTTGGAGACAAATGCACGTTGGAGTGTTTTCTGGAATAATGTGAGAATCTTGTATTTCTATATTTTTCAATATGTACAGAAGCTTCATCAATATTCTGTTGCATATCCCAGCCAGTTTTTTTAGCTTCTTTTTTGATTCTTTTCAGATATTCCGGTGCGCGGTGCGCATAGTCAGCACGTGATTTAATTCCCTCACCATAGAAATACTTAGAATCCATAAAGAAAACCGACTGAAGCGTTCTAAACCATCTTTCAATTCCTGCCTTTTCATTAGCATTAGATGAAAAAGTAACTTGAACACCTTGATTTTCCATTCTTTCAAAGAAATCCAGCATATTAGGTGTGTTATGACCAGGGAACCTATCTGTTATCCATTCATAAGGCAGATAACCTGCATTTTGAACCGCCATTTTCATCGCTTCCAAATACACCACGTGATTTTCAGAATAGTCAAAAGAATAACCTAAAACATCACCGGAATGAACATCACGGACGGCAACCACAAAAAGAAATCTTTCTTTGTTGTCATCAGCTTCGTGTGCAATGAAATTGACACGCGTTGCATCCATTTCCCAACAATCTCCTGCGAAAAGTGCATTTTGCGTTGGTATGTAGGATTTATGGATGTGCGATTTGCTACTGCTGGACCCGAAACGCTTTTCACCGGTTAAAAATTTGGTTTTTGGAAGTTCAAAAATATTCTGACCATACCATCTGCGAGACGGTTGTCTTTTCGTGGTCATTTCGCACATTTCAGAAACTTTTCTAATGATATGCTCGTTAGAATAATTCTGAGGCATTGAACGCAACTGCATAACCCAACTGAACACCTCTGCATCATTGTAAATTTCTGCATAATTATTCCCAACTCTAGGAAGGTGAATAATATCAACAATGCTTTTATCTGTAGTTTCGAGAATTGTAATTTTCTCTTTTAACTTTAAGTAATTGTGTGGAATATACTGTAAATCCAAATCTGACAGAATAGGGCTCAGATCTTTGTAAATTTTATTCGCTGTTCCTGGATAATTTTCTTTTTCGTCCAGAATGAAATCAAGAACTGCACAGGCTTTAGAAAGTGAAAGCCTTTGAATCTCATTAACATCAGTGTAAAATTCCCAGTATTGTTTTGAAACTCGCTTTAAATGAGCTTTAAATCTTAATTCAAGACTCCCAGCTTCTTTCGATTTGCAAACTTTTTTATATTGGTCCAAAAGAACCTCCTGATCTCCGAAATAATTACGGTAGTTTTTAGGCGCTTTGTTAGGAACATTGGAAATACAATAGTAAAACTGCCCATATTGTTTTGCAAACCTCCAAGACTTTCCGGAATCCGGCATGAAATCTTTAGCTTTAGCAAGGTCACATTTCCTTACGGTGTCTTTGTAGCGAATTCTCGCAACTTTCAGATAATTCTCATCAATATCACAAGTAGATGTAACTAAACGCTGAGAAACCCAAAGGCTCTCTGATCCGTTCGCTTGTCTAATGATAATGTCTGTAGGTTGTAAGTTCATTTTTGTTTTAAAAAATTGCATTTCTTGACTCCCGAAATGCTAACCGGTTTCATTGACAAGTGAAACATCTTCGTAGAGTAGGCAGGATTCGAACCTGCAATGTGTAGTCTATCCAGTCGATTAAGAGTTTCGAACTCTCTACATCCGCCAGTCCATGCCTGGCGCGTCTACCATTCCGCCACTACTCTGATTGTTACATTCTCGCAGTAACCGCGCCCGTGCTTAGTTTAGATCTAAAACTCTCCATTCCGGAACAATTGATCGGTAACTATGCTGTGTTTTACCCAGCCTTCAGGTTGAGGCTCAAGGGATATGCTAATTGTTCCGTTTTTATTTTATGATTCCGAGATACAATGCTTGTTCATCATCGCATTGCTCTGGAATTACGAATTGTGATACTTTGACGACCTTTCCAAAAAATTTATAAAAGCGTAATTCTGTCCGAAGTCCACAGTCATCAAATGGAATAGTTTCTTTAGGTAATGCTTTGAGAAGCAGTTTTTTGATTTTAATTTTAAGTTTTCTCATTGTGATATTATTTTGATGTTAATTCCTTAAGTTTTTTTAATACTTCCAATCCTTTTCCACGAATGGGATTTCTTTCTCCTCTAGCTATCTGTCCGACATATAGCACAGTAGTATCGCACTCATCCGCAATTACTTGATATGGCGTTTTTGCCACATCTGTTTTTTTTATTTGTTTGGCTAGTGTCTCCATTTTTATATCTTTGCGTTATTAAAGTGAAGCAAATATAAAACAATATTGCGAAATCTCGCAAGTAATAATGCAAAAATTCGCAATAAAAATTACGGTTTTCCGTATTTAATTAGTAAAATGCTGTATATCAAAGACATAAGAGAAGACAAAAACTTGACTCAAGATGATATGGTTGAGAAAACTGGCATTCCAAAGCGTTCGTATGTATCTTATGAGAATGGTGAAGCAGATATTCAGCTTAGTAAATTGCGGAAAATCGCAAGTGTGTTAGATGTCACAATTTCCGAGCTGGTTGAGAATTCCAAAAGTGATAAAAAGGTTATCAAATCAAATGATAACAAAAATGATAACTTTAATGATACTAAACCAAATGTAAAAGAAAAGTTATCATCTATTGCGGAAACTCGCTCGGAGTATGATGCGATAATTCGCAAGTTAAAATTTGCGGATAATGTGAATCTATCTGAACAAGGCGCACCTTTTTATCCGTTACCAGTTAGTGCTGGAACGGTTTCTGAGTTACATAAAGAAAAATATGAGGCTACTGGCTTTATATCAATGCCTGGGGTAAGTTGCAAGGCTTACTTTCCAGTTATAGGTTGCTCTTTTTCAGATATTATTAAACCTGGAGATATAATTGGAATCGACTTTATTGATAAATGGGAGCGGTTAGATCCGGATTGTATTTATTTTATAATCACTCATGATCAAAGAATGATAAAAAGGCTCCAGGACCATCCGGAAGACCCCGAAAAATTACTTTGCATATCTCCTAATTACAGAGATTTCCCAATTTGGAAAAGTGAGATAAAAGTTATCCATAAAGTTGTTTTTTATGGACGCTTGGTGTAGAAAAAGTGTTTATTTAAAGCATTTTTATTAACATCGATGAACATCTCAACAATCAATAATTAACATATAATGAAGGTCAAATTTGCGTAGATTAATGCGTTTTACTGAATTTCGCCTTTACTTTTGGTTTTGCCGTTAAAGTTTTTTAGTTCGCTTTTAATAGGAGTATCCATTGATATTTTAAGGCTATTTTTATCCGGATTAAAACCATCAGATGCCTTTATAATGTATATTTTTCAAATTTCTAGCCATTTATTCAATTCTATATAAATATTTTTTTGCCAAGTTTTAATATCACTTTCAATACCTAATAACACAATACTACACTCGTTATCACTATCTTTGCCAGTAATCGGGTCAATATACTTACCTTTAGTTATAAAATTATTTGTTCCAGGGTATATCAAAGCAACTTTATCTGCATTGTAATAGCTATGATATATATACATCTGCCTTAAGTCATCTGGCGAAGGATTGTAACCATTCAAATTCTTCCATTTTGTGTCCAATACTACGCAATTTCCACTATAGTGGTTTACAATAATATCAGGCCTTATTTTTGAGTGATAGCCGTCTTTAGGTTTCCAAAATGATTTAGTAGTTTGAGCAGTTATTGCAGAAGGGTGCTTAATAAACTTACGCAAGCTGGTATATACAAATTGCTCCCACAATTTATTCATGTCGAACATAATTGCAAGCACATTATTTCTTCCTAGCTTTATATCTGGGTGGAACTTTAAAAGTATCAGCCTTGCAATTTCTATAGATTTTTGGTATTGATGGTTTTTTCGCGAATATGCTATTTTCTGAAAAACAGATTCTGTTATCTTAATGTCGGGCATTTCAGGGAAATTCAATGATAATGAGCCTAAACGGCTATGTAAGCCGACATTAGTATTAATTTGTTTTATGAAGCAGATTGTTTTATATAGGATACAATGTAGTTTATGCTGCATATCATATGTCGAATGGTGTGTATAAAAGCGCTCTTGATGCACAAGGTTCCGTTGAAGATGTCTATTGAACAATAAATTCCCTTTTAAGGACAAAACATTACCTTCCTTCTTCCTATAACGTTTAATCAAACCCGTATGGAGCAAGTATTCAACTTCCTGGATAAACATTTCAAAATATAAATCTAGTATAGAATTGGGCTTTAATTTTAATGAACTGCTGCTTGGGGAATGAATGTTAAAGGCATCAATAGTAAAAAGCATATCTATCAAGATATCTCGCCATTTTGCTTTCTGATCAGGGCTATCAGAAAGATTGTCAGCTTTGGGCAGGACTTCAATAACTGTTTCTCCAATCTGGATAACTCCTACATGTTCATTGAAACGGACGCCATTATGAATAAGGGCATAATATGGGACGCCTTTTTCCCCAAAGAAGCCTTGCAGTGCTTTTAGATGATTTGAACCAAACTTCACTCCCTCAATTTCCTGGTTGAGCTTCAAGGTTTGGTGTTCAAATACCGTAAAATGTTTTCGATTTAAATTCAATTTATTTTTTTAAAAGTTGATTAATGGCGACCAGAAAATCTTCGTCGCTTAAATTATTTGCGTTTATCAGTTTGTATATACTTCTTTCAGAAAAATCTGAAGCTTCGTAATCGTCGAAGTCGGCAAATACATTTTCTGAGTTAGCATCTTTTGTATCTTCAAAAAATCCTTTCCCTATTACCAATCCTATTTTTCCGTAATCTCCAAAGAAATATTCCTGTAGAAGTGGGATTATCTTACTTTGAAAAGCAGACTTTAAATCATCCAAGGAAGCAACGGTCATAAAATAGCTGTGCCCGATTAAATGGTCTTTATCCAAGAGCTTTTCAATACGTTTATTAATAGTTTCCAATAATTCGGGGAGGGAAACTCCTTCCAGTAGTCCATTTTGATGCCTTAAACGGCCTTCTTTTGCGATTAAGCTTGCATTGGGAGCCATTTCCGTAAAATAAAACCGTCTTCTTAATGCAGTGTCTAAGGCTTCAACACTTCTATCGGCCGTATTCATCGTCCCAATAATGTAAAGGTTCGGGGGCACGCCAAATTTCTGTTTGCTATAAGGCAATATTACTTCTAGTGCTTCGTCTTTCCCCAATCGTTTGTCTTCCTCTACCAGAGTAATCAATTCGCCGAATATCTGCGAAACATTGCCCCGGTTGATTTCGTCAATGATCAATACAATGTTATTGCCATCCAATTCGGATTTATTATGGGAAATAATCTTTAATAAGCCTGGAATAATATTGGAGTACCCGTTTACGATATATGATTCTAGCTCGGGGAATGCTTTTTTATCTATGTCTTCAGAATCTATTTTCCCACTAAAATTATCTAAGTGTATATTTTTTGATTTTAAATATTCCAATAGTTTTAGAAGCATTGAAAATTGGAAAGAAATCAAGCTTCCGTTTGGTTTCCTCATTGTAATTAATTCTGGTGAAATATTTACAACTTCGTAACTGCCAACTTTTTGCCCTAGATAAAAAATATTGGAATTTGGATTGCAGGCTTTCTTAAATATACCATCAATTACTTTGTAAGTAACGGCATGCTCCTCCTTCTTCGGCTCTACGGGTTTAATTCCCTCTATAAAATCCTCGTAACTCATGCTTTGATGAAAAGTGGTGAATATTATCTGCCCATTTTTCATTAACCTATCAAACTCCTGCTTGATATTTTCTCGTGGCTGATTTAAATTGAACTCTGGGTTTGTTATAGCAATTGCTTTGTTGACCGTATTATACGTTTTACCTGTTCCCGGAGGGCCAAAAAGAATTTGATTTAAGGGGGGGGCCATAATTTGGGAATTTTCTACAGTTATTTTTAATCCAGCATTATCTATTAAGGTATTAACTTTATTGATTAGATTGATATCTGACAACTTATATACAGTTGTCCTAAGCCCTTCCGAATTATTTAATGGGGAGCCTAGAAGCTTCCACTCAACACCTTTTTGATGGGCAAAGCCGTCGGATGCGTTAAATTGATATTCATCATTAATGATTCCAATGCCTAAAACGGCTGCACCATCTTGAGCGAGAATTACATCCCCAATTTTTATCTCATTATAAAAGTTAAATATTTCACCTGCCTTTCGGCTTCTTAGCCTATTGTCATCAAGATAAAAACCTTCAGCCTTTAAGTAATTGTCAATATCCTTCTTGCTCTTAATTTCATAGTCGTTGAGGTCTCCTAATTCGTTCCAGCCAATACAAATCCTATTGTTCTGCTCCATAAGCTCCCAATAGCTATTCGTGCCATCCGACGTTCCGATTCGCCAATAGCTCCTTCCCATACCGATCTGTTTATCTAATGTTTGGTATAAAATATCTTGTGCCAAGATTTTGAAATTTTCATCCTCAAAGCAGTTTTCGTTAAGGTTAGCTTTTATTAACCCAATCAGCTCTCCGTCATCTTTTATGTACTCCAAAACAAATTCATTGACCAGCTCCAAATAATGGACATATTTTTGCCCCTTGCTTTTTGGCTTTACATTGATAAGCTTGCAATACTTTTGGTAGAAGGAATGTTTATATAAAGTATACTCACTAGGATTGTGGTAAGTAAGGAAAGTAGCAATAGTACGTTCGTCTTGATGATGGGAAAAACGTTCGTCAGGTACTAGCTTTCGGTATATCGCTAATGTTTCCTCATTAAAGTACTTTACCCTCTCAGCCAAAGGAGCCTTCTCATTAAAAAGCCTTTTAAAGCACTCCCTATATGGCTCAGTCATATCTCTAGCAATATGGTAGACTACTAAAAGGCCAACAGGATAAATAAGGTTCGAAAAATTAACTTGTTTTACTTCTGTGTAAAAATCAGCTGCTTTGGTGTCTGGCCGGTTCTTGTACTTTTTTAAAAGCTCCCACTTATAAATTTCCTCTTGCAAGCTGTTTGCCTTTATATAATCCTTGTATCTACTTATGATATTAGCAATAGGATCGTTGTCCTTTGTCTTTATAATGAATTCTGCACTGGTCTCTCGCAGCCGTTTTTGAGCTTCATTGGTATTGAACTTCGAATAATGAAGGACTTCTCCATTTGCGTATTTATTTGCTAATGAAATAACTAGCTTAGGCGGGTACACTTTGTCCTCGTAAATCAAATCATATATTTTTGACATTGTATGAAGGGATTTGATCCCTTCGCTGTCAATATCTTTGATGCCTTGTAAAATATGTGCTTTAGTTATGTTCTCAGGTATCATTTAGTTGAATTGGTTTATTAGTTACTGACAGGATTTTCTTGTATTAAGATTTGTTTCAAATTAGTCAGGAACCAAATATACGAAATCATCCATTTGTGGACTACTGTTTCCCATATAGTTGGAAGAAGGGTCGCGTTAGAATGGTATGATCGATGATTTGGAGCCTAAGGGTTTTTCTTAGAATATCAACGGATACGCAAGAAATTGAGGTTATGGCAAATCCTTTGTTTTAAACATAAGAAAAACTATAAAAAATGGGAGCCTACATTTTCAATACAACTGAAGAGCGTTCGAAGCTCATGTCAAAGATAAAGGGTAAAGATACACAGCCAGAGATCCTTTTAAGGAAGGCTCTGTGGTTGAGCGGTATGCGCTACCGTATCAACGTTTCAAAGCTTCCTGGTAAGCCCGATATTGTCATGAGGAAACATAAGCTGGCTATATTTGTTGATGGCGGCTTTTGGCATGGCTACAATTGGGAAGAAAAAAAATTACGAATCAAGTCCAATGCTGATTACTGGATTAAAAAAATCGAGCGTAATATGCAACGCGATATAGAAAATACTATCGCCCTACAAGAAATGGGGTATACAGTCCTAAGGTTTTGGGACAATCAGATAAGGAACGACCTGCAAGGGTGTATTTCACAAATCAGGTCGTTCATGGATAATTGTCGTTAAGTGTTATATTAGTTTTTCAAAGGCTTCGTTCCTAATATCGCATACAAAACTGCCTTTAGCGTTGCCTTTTGTGTCATCGGTTCTCTGTTGGTAGTAATGCAGCAGGCGGGTTGAAAGGTATTTGTTGAAATCCCGGAATTCGCTTTTCCAAACACCTTGCAAGGGTCGGACGGTAATTTCGCTCCATTCTGTCCTGTATTTTACTGCTAACCAATTTACCCAATAGTAGATGGTAATTTCAGGGTATTTTTCTTCGTACCTCAGTTTATCTTTCTCGTTAAATACAACAGCGTAGGTTGGGTCTATGCCGAATAATTTCCGAGCCTTGAAAAAAGGTGTGGCTTGATGCTTAAGGTCGCCCAACCTGCCAGTTAAAGTATTGATTAGATCCGGTGCAAAAGGGTCATACCCCTTGGCTGGGTTTATCGCCAAATTAAGTTGTTCGCCATATAGCCTTACAAAAGCTTCCTCGATTTTTTCCCCATCCTTACACCAATGCGATTTGTCTTGAAGGTCATGGTGCTCTATTTTTTTTCCCTCATTATCAAATAGTTCATACATAATTAGAAGTTTTTTCAAATATAAGGGTTTATTTCCTTTGTTGTTATCATTAAAATCGCATATATTTGTAACCAATGTGTAAGGTTGCATATTATGGTTACAAAAGAATATTTGTCGTTGGCAGAAACTGCCGAGATGTTGGGGAAGAACAAAGAAACTCTTAGGCGATGGGATCGTGAAGGGAAGCTGGTTGCTGTAAGGGAGCCTATGAGTAATTACAGGGTGTATAGGCGGGCGGACGTTGAAAAAATATTCAAAGGCTTCATGCAGGAGGGATCCACTAGTGAAAGTAATTATGTTGAAGCTGACAATGACTACAAGGTGTTGGAGCTCTTTGCTGGGGCTGGGGGGCTGGCTGTTGGATTGGAAAAGGCGGGTCTCAAGTGCGTAGCACTAAATGAGATCGATAAGTTTGCCTGCCAGACACTGCGGAACAACCGCCCTAACTGGAGGGTCATGGAAGGCGATATCAAGGATTTCGACTTCATTGAATATAACGGTAAAGTTGATGTTGTTACTGGGGGGTTCCCGTGCCAGGCATTCAGCTATGCTGGCAAAAAGCTAGGCCTTGCTGATGCACGGGGTACGCTGTTCTATGAATTTGCGAGGGTAGTTAAAGAGGTCAACCCGCCTATCTGCATAGGGGAAAATGTTCGTGGCCTGCTGAGCCATGATAACGGCAAGACATTAGAAGGGATGATTTCAATATTGGACGAAATCGGATATAGGGTTGTGCCTGTAGAGGTACTGAAAGCGATAAATTTTAAGGTTCCGCAAAAAAGGGAGAGGTTGATACTTGTTGGCATACGGAAAGACATTAATTTGGATTATCATTACCCAGCCCCCTATAATAAAATATACAACCTTAAGGACGCATTGAAAAAGGGGGAACTTTATGATTCCGATGTCCCGGTGTCAGGTGGCGCTAAATACCCGAAAAGAAAGGCAGAAATCCTTGACCTGGTTCCTCCAAAAGGTTATTGGCGTGACTTGCCATTGGATCTGCAAAAGGAATATATGGGTGGGAGCTTTTTTTTAGGCGGAGGCAAGACAGGCATTGCCCGCAGGATCGGGTGGGACGAGCCCAGCCTGACTTTGACTTGTAGCCCCGCACAGAAGCAGACCGAGCGTTGCCATCCTGATGAAACCAGGCCTTTTACAGTAAGGGAATATGCAAGGATCCAGACATTCCCTGATGATTGGGAATTTGCGGGCTCGCTTGCACAGCAGTACAAGCAGATAGGTAATGCAGTACCAGTTAACCTCGGTACCGAAGTTGGTTATTCAATTATCAAGTTCCTGAACAAGTATTATAGTTTATCAAACCCCAAATAGTAGCTATAGTTATCAAATGTTATTTGGTCAAGAATCGACCTTTTTGATTTATCCGTTTGACTGGTGATTTCTTCCAAGGCAGAATTTTCTTGGACACCCTTATCTGGTCGGGACGAAGACATATAGTCGATTATAGCCTTAGGTAGTGCCTTGAACAATTTGAAAAGGGCATCTTCTTGGCCAGATAATAATGCGTAGAACTTATCCCCTGAGATTCTAAATACTCTGGAGTGACTATACTCCTTTCCATTGATCTCGCCTTTCCAATGCTCATTGAAGCTGTTCTTGGCTAATATTTGAACCCAATAGCAATTTGCCTTTTTATATGTGTCGGCATAGCGAGCTAATTTTTGGAACAATGCTTCAGCGGAACTGCTATTCATTGTGTTGTGCTTGTTCTTGATGTCGGCAAACAAAGTGTCATCATTAGCTTTTATATCGAAGCCGCTTAATTTGCCTACTTCGTAACCTTCGATACCTCCCAATACTTGCTCGTGGAAAGTGCCTATGGAATTGTTAATTGACTTGTCTATTTGTCTCAGGATCTCGGATTGTATCAGGTCTTCCTCATCGATGCCGTTGAACTTGGAGTCGAAAGTCAATTTGATAGTGTCGACCTTGTTCTTGTAGAATGTCTCCTTGGAAATATTGTTCTTTGCCTTTAAGTAGGAATTGTGCAAGTTGTCGATGCACGCCAATAAATGTTCATCCGTGATGAAGTCAACGTATTTGTTTGCCATTAATGATTATTGTTATATTTTGTGGTAAGTTACAAAATTTAATGTTTTTTGATTCAAGTTTTTTATTGATCGAATAAACTTTTGTCTTAATCAAAAATAATATTGTTGAAGATGTTTTTATAGTTAAGAAAAATGATAATTTGCGCTTTTTATTTGTTTACTTGATTAACATCTTTATTTATTTGATAATTTGATTATACTCTGATTCAAACTGGATTTTGGAGTCATCAACAATCCAATGTCTTCCGTTTACATTTCTTTTTACTAATAAATTATTAGTTATTTTTTTTAGTTCTTTTATATCCTCCTTTCTATTCAAATCTGTCTCAGGGAAATTATTGTAGGTATATCCTTTTTTGATTATTGTGAAATCTTTTGTTTGGAAATAACTTATGAGTATTTCTAAGAACTTATATTTTCCAATTCTGGAATCAAATGCGCTTGAGTCGACTAAAATCTGACCGTTCGCTTTTTTTCTAATGTCAAATTTTATGGGTTTACCATAATAATAGTCTAATATTCTAAAATTACCTTCTTTGGCATTTCTCAGGTCATAAGTATAGAATTCGAATTCTTTATCGGTTATACTGTCGACAAGTAAATTCCTATCTTTTTTAATTAGATACTCAGCAATTCCAATTCCGTTGGGTTCGGAGTTTAATATTAATGCTCTCAATAGTAACTTTAAATCAAGTTTGCTAATGTCAAATCTCATGGCTGTACGTTCTTGTATAAATTAGGATTATTTATAATTTTAAATTTTTTCTATTGCAAAAGCCCTTTTAAAATTGTCTTATTTCTTGTTTTCTAAGGGTTCCTTTACTATAATATTCAATTTCGAAATTCCTCTTTTGAATATTTAATATCAAATAAATACCTATATCGTAGCCGCAAACATGTTCAGGTAGAGCGATTCCGTCATTTGACCAAATGTCATCATAGCTTTCTTTAGTTAATGCTCTCAATCTTTTTCTATCACTTATTTTTTCAGAATTTGGCCTTGTAGATTTTTTCATTTCGATTGCAATTAAATTATCTTTAGAAATGATTTCTCCTCGACTATGAATAATTAAATCGCACTGAACTGGAACAATTTCCATTTCGTCGTCAAGAATAGTTTTTACTTGCCCCTCTTGCTTTCTGTTATATTCGGTATCAGCATAATATCCTTCAATTCCATATTTTTTTAAATTTAATTCAATATTAAATCCGAGTCTTGAACACAGATTTCTTTCTGCTACATTATTTAGAATGTTATTTAGGTCATACTCTAAGAATTGTTCAAATGATTCAGTAAAAAGGTTTAATAAATTTTTGTTCATATTGTTTCGTAAAATTTAGGAAGGATTGTTACCCATGTAAAAAGTTCGGTTTGGTGCATTTTTCAGAATTGAATTTCTAAGCAGACTATTATTCATTACATTTACAAAGTTTACAAAACATCTTATTAAGATTAAGTTTAATAGTTTGATTCTTGCAGATGTCGAGTTGTTTAATTCAATTTTTTATTTTTCAAGAAGATATGTGGTGAGTTTTTACTGCGCTATAATATTTCTTACTTTTTCAAAAATTTTCTTTTCATAATTATCAAAGCTATTTCTTATGCTTTTTGCTTGCTCAGGATCTTTTGCATCATAATAAGCCACTATTTTGTTGGGAACTCCATAATCACTGGCAATTTTTGCTTCCTCTGAAAATGCGTTGTATTCAAGCTTAATTAAAAGAATGTCAATGCCAGAAGTTTCCTCTAGTGGTTTGCTTTCAGTTTTTGAAATATAGTATTTATACATTAAGTTGAACACACCTAAATATTTAACAAGTTGATATTTAAATGTGTTATAAATTAACTCCGCTGTTTCTCTCATTGCAGAATCTACACAAATTGAAATTTCATCATTATTAAGGTTAATATTGATTCCTTTCATTTTTTTTCCTGTCTTATCAGATTCTTTTTTTAGTTTACTTTCTAACTCGATTTTCTTTTTAGATATAGTTCTCTCTAAAAAATACTCATAATTACCTTTAAATCCATTTGAAATGTATTTATTTAAGGCGATATATAGAATTGAATATGTTTTTTGATTAAACTTATCCGTAAATGAGTTAGTTATATAATGCTTTAACGCTTCACTCTCAACTTGAGGTAAAATAATATTTAAAACAATTTGAAAACCATCTTTATCTAAGCTCATAGTTGTTGAGTTCAAACTACTTATCAGTTTTTTTATAAGTGATATTTGTGTAGAAGTTAATTGGGAAATGTCTTTATAAATATCTATTTTTTGTCTTTTACTTATAACTTTGAATTGATTGATTATGTGATCTGGAATTTCAAATTGTTCTTGAAGTTTTTTTAACTCTTCAATTTGCTGTTTTGTTCTATCGTCTAAATACTCGGCTTTAGTCATTTCAAATTCTACTTCGTTTTTCGAAGTTTCAATATCATAATTTTTATGTTCTATTGGTTTTCCTTCTTGTTCAATTACTTCTAAAAATTCATTGTCAAGAGTAATAACTCTACCAACATAATGCTCCATAAATCTACCGGCTCTTCCTGCAATATTTTTTGCATCAAATTTTAGTAACGGTTTGATATGTTGACCACCACCTTTTCTGCTTTTATAAACAATCATATTTTTTGCAGTTGTATTTACGCCTTCTGTTATTGTAGTTGTAGCGGATAAAATATTCAAATTGTTTTCAGCTTGATTAAATAAATCAATGATTTCTTTTTGTATGTATTTGGGAACAACACCGTGATGAACACCAATTCCTTTTTTTAATGATTTTATTACAATCCATCTTTCATCAAAAGTAGTTGTTAAGTGATGCAAGAAATCAGAAAAGTTTTCAGTTGAAATTTCTGTTCTTTCGTATTCCCTAGCTACTTTTTCTGCATTTGATTTGGTATTACAATAGATTATTGCGTTCTCATTTTGCAATAAAATTCGGTCAAATAATTCTTGGATCTTGGCTTTTTTTGTTCCTTTTCCTTTTAAATTAACATCAAGAGAATCAAAATTGGTTTGTATTTTAATATCTGCAGAATATTTATTTACTTTTACAATCTCATATTCATTTAGAAGCACTTTTTCAATCTTGAAGTCTTCTAAAAATAAATCAAATGATGGATTGTAGTTTTTTTCGGTTTTTTCAAATACATCAATGTATGGACCCGCAATAAATAAATCAACGTTTACATTTGTGGTCAAGCCAAAGAATAACGACATCCTATAAGCAATATCTCTTTCGTTTTCTTTGCTTTCATCGTCAATAATATAGCTGTTATCAATTTTATAAACTTCATCAACAAAAATAAAATCTACCTCAAGTTCTTTGTTTTTGTCTAGATATGATAAATACCTTTCTGGTGTGAAAATTAATATATTACTTTCTTCTGGATTAATTTCCGAATCACTCAAAGTATGTATTTTGAAATCATTTGACAATTTTATTTTTCCCTCCTTTATCCTTGATAAATTTTCCGATAATAATGCAATGCTCGGAAATATTAGAATTACATTTTTGTAATTCATTTTATTAATTATTTCATAAACCAAGTGGGTTTTCCCAAATGAAGTAGAAGCAGATAGAAAGTAACGATTTAATTTTCCAAGTTTAAAAAGGTCTAAAACTTCCTTTTGATAAAGATGAAGTTTAGAAGTTTCGTTTGTATATAAAGTAGATTCAAAAATTAGAGCTGAGATTACATCTAATTTTACATTTTCTTCATTCTTTAATTGTAGTTTGTCTTCATTAAACTTGTGTAATATGTCATAATAATGAGGTACTCCAACCTTTGACGAGAGATGAATTAAAAAGCGATAATCTGCATCGTCTAATTCTTCACTTTTAATGAAATCAAAATATTCACAAACATTTTCTAAGAATTTATATCTGGGTAATTCTTGATTTTGAAATTGATTTAATGCAATTACGACATCAAGGGTTC
Source organism: Epilithonimonas mollis (assembly GCF_900142325.1). GTDB lineage: Bacteria > Bacteroidota > Bacteroidia > Flavobacteriales > Weeksellaceae > Epilithonimonas > Epilithonimonas mollis. The sequence continues at coordinate 36,474 of NZ_FRAM01000005.1, read as the reverse complement.
TTTGCTGTCTATCCATTCTATAATTTGTTTTTTACATTGTTTAACATCAGATATTGGTAGTAAAATGAAAAATATGGAATAATCAATTCCTATATTTGGAAAACTTGTAGTGTTATATTTTGTATTAATGTGCGTAATTATTTCGTTGATTGAATCATTGTAGCCGTCTTTATGTTGGTCATAGGTTATTAAAATTGGATAGACTAATTTAATGTTATTACTGTTTAATTCATTGACTAAATTTGGAATTAGAGACTTTTCCCATTTGTCTAAAATCTTATAAATTGTACTGTCTTTATCTTGAATATTTCCTTTGCTTTGTAAGATTGTTGTAAAGTTTGTTTCGATTAGATAATCGTTTGATATGGCCTTAGTAATGTTGCTAAAAACGCTATCTACAGCGGAAGTCCCATTTTGATAAAATTTTGTTTCCCCAAACCAAAGTTGTAAATCATCTTCATTTTGAATTAAGTGAAAACAATCATAACCCGTAACTTCAGATTTTTTCTGAATATCATAAAAATATCCTCGGCAAACTAATGTTTCATTATTGTAGAAAATCTTCAATAATGAGTATAATAATGCTTCACCATAGAAGCCTAATTTTAATTTAGCAGTTTCATCGGCTGCTTCATTGAATTTGAATTTTCGCTTAAAAGCATTTTCAAACATTCCTTGATGATGACCTCCTTCAAGTTGATATTGGTCATATGAGTAATACAAAACACTTTCATAAACAATTCTTGATAATTTTACTAAATCATCAATTTTATAACAATTGTCATTTAAGTCATTGTGCGTTATGCAAGATTTTTGATAGTTTAAAGTGTGATTAGGTAAATTGTACTCTAGAAGAATGCTATCAGTAATCAGATTTTGTAAACTTTGTTTCATTTAAGTATTGGAAAATTGTATTAGTTTTACTTTCAAATATACAAAACCTTATAATCAGTTGATTACGGTTTTCCGTAAAAACAAAAAAACTTAATTTTCGTCAGGATTTTTTATTATTTATTTATTTTAAAGGCAAACCATTTCAAAGAATTTTGGATAAGCTAATATTTTAAACTCACAAATTCTCACTATGGTAATTAAACTAATTTGGTAACTTTCGTCTTCTTTAATTCTTCTTACAGTCTTCTTGTCGATATTATTTTCAGTTGTAAGTTGACTATTTATTGTACAGAGAAATAACTCTTTATACCTTACAAATTCAACAATATTTCTATTTTCTATTTTTATCCAATAAAATAAATAACTAAATTTTGTAAAATAATTTGTTTTTTAATTTAAGTTTTACTTAAATTTGCAATAATAAATAAGAAGAAATGAAAAAGAAAAAAACAAAAAGTTATACTCTCAATGAGCATAGACTTGCTCTAACGAAGTATTTTGAGTTAACCCATGAATGGAATTATACCAAAAGTATAATTATTGAGGGTTTCGATATTGACCGAGCAGAATCAACACTGTGTTTAGAAGATTTTAAGAATGTTTATCATAATATTGATTTACTTCGTAATATCTGTGAACTTAGGTTGGTTGTTGAAAAACCAACCATTGACACAGATTATCTTTACGAAGTTCTACAAAAATTGTATGCTTATATAGCAGAACTTACCGAAAAACTTAAAAATCTTGAAAAGATAATCATTTCGATATCAAAAGAAAACATACCATTTTTGAACTTTGATAGAAGAAAATTAATAAGAAATTCAAAGCATAATTTCCGCCACTTTGATGATGAAGATAATTTAGAATTAAATATCAATAAGAACAATCGACAATTTAATTCTAAAAATTTAATCCAATGGACAGAGAACTTAAAGAAAAACTTGAAACAGCTCTTGCAGACCCCAGTATTAGCGATACAGTAAAATCTGCGCTTTCAGAAGCAAGAGATAAATTAGACAGTAGTTTGAGCAAGAAAGAAAAATATGAGATTGCATTAAGCATAATCTCAATTTTGACAAATGTTGCTCAGATTATTTTAAAGTAATAAAAAAATTGAGTCACAATGACAATCGGTGAAGTAATTAAAGATTTATTAAGAAGAAAGAATATTTCACAAAAAGAATTAGCAGGAAGAATCGGTAAAAGTACCACTGCAGTTTCGCAAATCGTAAAAGGTGTATATCAACCTACTCCGGACACCTTGGAGAAAATAGCAAAAGAACTTGATATTCCTGTTGCGATTATTCACTTTCTTACCATATCAGAAGATCAGATTCCAGAAGATAAAAAGGAAATGTATAACTTTTTCGCGCCTACAATGGAAGATTATATTTACAAGATCTTTGCGATGGAAAAATAAATACCTTAATTCAACAAAAAAGCTTCCAATTTTGGAAGCTTTTTTATTTCCAATTTTGCTAAAAGTCAAATTAAAAATTAACATATTTATGGAAAGTTAAAAATATTTAAATCAGAGTGTTATATATATATCGAATACTTTATTTTGATTCCAATATCAAAAACTTCCACAAGGAATTTAATAGGAATCAGAATTTAGAAGTTGCAAGATCATTTTCTTTTTGTCGTAATATTTATTTTTAATTAGCATAGAAAATTGTAAGAAATAAGTCAAAAAAAAAAGACGGAAACCTTAAAATGGAGGTGTTTTTTATGTTTGCCTATTTTTTATCTCGTTGATAAACAAGGGTCAAATTATTCCAAAACTTTTATTGTCTTTATAAAAACACAAATATGAAAGCATTAAAAATCTACAGTATCGTAGCAACCTTCACCATCATCGGATTTTCAATTTAGATTTACTCGTTAAAAAAAGAATTTCGAGAAACAGAAGAAGTTCTAGAGCAATGTTCAGATTGTTACTATAAAGTAATTGGTAGATAAAAATCTCAAGTTTAGTCGCGCTTTTAATCAGGGATATTTATTCCCTTAGCATTTTCAAATTCATTAAAGAATTTTTCTAAGGAGTATTGTTCGTGCCTTAGTATATTATAAATTGTTGACATAGGAACATTATAACCTTCAAGTAATTTCAATTTTGAAATTGTGGAGGAAGTTATTCCACAAAGTTTAGCATATTCATTTTGAGAAATAAGTTCACCTTTTTGATTACGATACTCGCGTAGAAATTTAGCTTCAATAAAATTGCACAAGTGTTTATTTACGAGAGCATTTTTTTTATTTAAAACTTCTTTATCTGGCATATATTGTAATCTTTATCAAAAGAAAAAATTAAAATGAAAAATACTGTTCGTTAAAGCGAATGATTTGAATATTTTTATTATATTTGTAAAATAAGTTATTGAAACGTAACTTTGCGATACTTCAAAGAACAATAGAAGCTATTGCTTAGAATCTCGCCCGAAAACTGGTAATTTTTAACATACGAGAGGATAAGTATTAAGCTCACGACCTAGGCGTGGGCTCTCTTATCTGTATGTAGGGTATACCAGTACCTCAGGGCGGATAATGTAGAGTCCCATGCCGTTTTCTTTTTAATGCAGTTCTGCATTCTACATTGTTTTGTTAAATTCTAAGACGCTTACAACATAGAGTATCTGTTGGATACAATAGGGTGTACAACCTATTGCGGCTTTATAGCTTTCACGGGACACAATTTCATTCATATTAAATGGCTTTCAGGTGCCTTGCGGTTATCTTAGGCGAAATCCTTTACCAAAGGGCACTGCGAAAGTTTTGTTTTCAAATACCTGAATCCAGTAGTAATAAATAAGAAGAAATGAGATAGAATCATCCTCAGCATGAAAAAAGCTCCTCCCATAAGTTTGCAGACCCGGGAAAGAGCTAGAGTTTATTCGAGGATTTTAATAAAATTAAAACCCATACAAAACTATGAAAAAATCCTATTCTAACATAGGAAGCATCGGTCTTGTGTTTATGTTTACGGCAATATGCGGCAACATTAAAGCGCAGACCAAAACAGTGACGGGAACTGTTACTGTCGGAGGGAATCAATCACCGCTTTCGGGAGTTGTGGTCTCTCAGGAAGGCAGTGACCAGGTTACCTTGACCAATTCTAAAGGCATATATCAATTAGAAATAACAGGAGAAAATCCTTCAATCATCTTTCGGCACCCTGAATATGAGGAAAAGAAAATCGCCTTTGACGGAAGGACAATTGTCAATCTCAAGCTGGATCGAAAGGAACAGAGCATTGAGGAAGTGGTTGTCAATGCGGGATATTATAAAGTGCGGGATAAAGAACGTACGGGGAGTATTGCCCGGGTTTCCGCAAAAGAGATCGAGAACCAGCCTGTGACGAATGTACTGGCTTCTGCGCAGGGTAGGATGTCAGGCGTTGCGATCACTCAGAATTCCGGTACTGCCGGTGGTGGGTTTGATATTCAGATCAGAGGTAAAAACAGCCTGAGGTTCGATGGTAATTATCCTTTGATCATTGTTGACGGCGTACCCCTCAATGCGCAATCCAACTCTTTAAGTACTTTATCGAACAATATTCTTTCCAAGGGAGAATCCAGTCCTCTTAATTCTATTAATCCCAATGATATTGAAAGTATGGAAGTTCTTAAGGATGCGGATGCAACGGCAATTTACGGTTCCAGAGGGGCAAATGGCGTTGTGATCGTAACCACTAAAAAGGGGAAAAAGGGAAAATCTCTAGTGGAGTTCAGTGCCATTACTTCTGTATCAAGAACTAATAAGTTGGTAGGAATGGCCAATACTGAGCAGTATCTTCAATTGAGAAGAGATGCCTATGCCAATGATGGAATAACAACCTATCCTGTAACAGCATACGATATCAACGGGAAATGGGACCATAGCAGAAATACGGACTGGTACAGGGAATTCATTGGCAAGACTTTTATGAGCCAGCAGCAACAGCTCGCTTATTCGGGAGGGTCGGAAAATGTCCAGTACTATCTGGGGTTGTCCAATTTGGAGCAGGGTAGTGCTTTTGGTCACGGTTTAAAATACAAACGTTCGGGATTTAATTTTAGCACGGTAATTACCAGTCCCGACAAGAAGTTTAAAATAAGTCCGACCATCTTTTATACGAAGGAAAACAACGATCAGACAGATGCAGACCTTACCCGGCAGATCTTGCTGGCTCCTGATGCCCCCATGCTATATCAGCCTGATGGCAGTCTGAACTGGGAAGGAAATACGTTTACCAATCCTCTGGCAAAACTTGAAAATAAGTATCTGAACGCTATCAGATCATTGGTAACCAACGTTAATGCATCGTATGAGATCTCAGATCATTGGGCTTTAAAATTGAATGCAGGATATACGCAAACGCAGCAAAATGAGTCAAGGATCAATCCGTCTTCGGCTTATAATCCAAGTTTAGGCTATACAAGCAGTATTTCTGCGCGTTACGAAGGATTGGTTTCCAAGACAAGTTGGATCATAGAACCTCAGCTTCACTGGAATACGAAATGGAATAACCATTCTTTCAGCGCATTCCTGGGTTCTACATTTGAGGATAGAAAAAATGATATTGTAAGATTGCAAGCGTCTGATTTTACTTCAAATGAGTTTATCGATAATTTGTCCAATGCCAAGGTTCAGAAGATCGTTGAAGATACCAATATCGACTACCGTTACACTGCCTTCTTTGGACGTTTTAATTACAATTATTCAGGGAAATATATTTTTAATCTTACTGGCAGAAGAGATGGTTCAAGCAGGTTTGGTCCGGATAAAAGATTTGCCAACTTTGGTGCTGTTGGTGCAGCCTGGTTATTTTCTGAAGAACGCTTATTTAAGCAAAACTTAAAATGGCTGAGCTTTGGAAAGCTGAGGGCAAGTTTGGGAACTTCCGGAAGTGACCTGATCGGGGATTATCAGTATTTGAATACGTATACAACCACATCGCAAGCTTATGACGGAACGATAGGGATCTATCCTTCACGATTATTTAATCCTGATTTCAGTTGGGAGAAGACGACGAAGCTTGAATATGCCTTGGAACTTGGATTTCTGAAAGATCGGATCAACCTCTCTGTAGGTTGGTTCAGAAACAGATCGTCCAATCAGTTGGTAGGGATTCCCTTACCTGCCACTACGGGTTTTGCAACGATACAGAGTAATTTTTCTGCTAAAGTTCAGAACTCAGGAACTGAGACGGATCTGAGTATTTCAATTGTCAGGGGACAACATGTGAAATGGAGAATGACCGGAAACTGGACACTTCCAAAGAGCAAGCTTCTCGAATATGATAATTTGCAGTCATCATCATACTCTTCTACCTATGAAGTGGGGAAATCATTAAATATCAAAAAGGTTTATGAGCTCAAAGGGGTAAATCCGACTACAGGATTATTTGAGTTTTCCGATCTAAATGGGGACGGTAAGATAGATTCCAATGATAGAACGAAAGTGGTGGATATTGGTATTAAATATTTCGGGGGAATAGGAAGCCAGGTCTCATATAAAAACTGGTCATTGGATTTTCTGTTTCAATTCGTTAAACAGAGACAGTTTAACCTGGACTACAGTCTGCCCTTATTGGGCTCTATGTCCAACGTTCCAACCTATATGCTGGACTATTGGACTCCTGAAAACCCTGATGCACGTTTTCAAAGACCAAGTACCGGAGCGAATACCAATGCATCCAGGGCTTTTGCGCAGTATCAGGCCAGTGATGCGGTTATTGTAGATGCGTCATTTATAAGACTGAATAATCTACAGATTGGCTACAAAGTTCCTCTGTCGGGAACCTGGATCAATGATTTGACCCTGCAGGTGCATGCACAGAATCTCGTGACTTTCACAAAATACAAGGGCATAGATCCCGAAGTACAAGGGTTATTTCTGCCCTTGGCTAAGACTTTCGCCTTTTCAGCTAATATTAAATTTTAAACAATGAAACATTCATATCACAGTAAAAAGTTTTTTTTAACGTCCATCATCTTATTTTGTAGTTTTTATCTGATCAGTTGTGAGAAGTTTCTTGAAGTGGATGATCCCAACAATCAGATATCCCAGTCTATGGTTTTTAAAGATAAAGGTCTTGCATACGCAGCTTTATCGGATGTTTATACCAATCTGAGAGCCAATACGCTTTTAAATGGTTCTCTGTACGGGGTAGGGACATTAATGGGCTGTTATACGGATGAACTCAATTCTGTAAGTAATCAGTCTCTGGATTTTAAAAGCTTTTTTGATCTTAGTGTCCAGCAGAATACCACAGTTGTCAATACGATCTGGGTCAATGCCTACAAGCAGATCTATGCCGTTAATAATATCATTGAAGGAGTTGGGAAAAGTACAGCCTATCTTGATCAGCAGACCATTGACCAGATTTTGGGTGAAGCTTATTTTATACGCGGGTTCTTACATTTTTACCTGGTCAATCTCTATGGTGATGTTCCGTACATCACGACTACCGATTATCTTCAAAATCAATCTGTCTCAAGGCAGAGTGTGGATAATGTGTATGTTCATATTGAAGAAGATTATCAGAAAGCGGATCAGTACCTGACAGACCAATATCCTACTGCCAACCGTACGAGAATTAACAGGTCAGGAGTCAGGTTGGCATTAGCAAGACTCTACCTATACAAACAGGAATGGGCAAAAGCTAGCTTAATGGCGGATCTGGTTATCCAAAATCCATTGTATACCATGGAGCAGGATATTTCAAAGACGTTTTTAAAAGACAGTAAAAGTGCGATCTGGCAATTTATGCCATTGGAAGCGGGGGTCAATACCTTGGAAGGACAGTATTATATTTTTGTGACCTTGCCCCCGCAAAATGTCGTTTTATCTCAAAATTTACTGGATTCATTTGAACCTGGTGATCAGAGGAAGCAAAAATGGACGAAAACGCTGTCCAATGCAGCAATGAGTTATGCCTATCCGTATAAATATACCCAGAATAATAAAACCTCATCATCCCTAGAGTTTTCAATTGTGTTACGAGTGGAGGAGGCGTATCTCATATCTGCTGAAGCTGAAAATGAACTGGGAAATACTCAAACTGCCATAAACCGGTTAAATCAGTTAAGACAAAGAGCGGGGCTTGCAGGTCTTGGCGGTTTAAGTCAGCAGCAGGTAAGAACGGCCGTGATGGATGAACGCCGGCATGAACTGTTCACTGAGTTCGGACATCGATTCTTTGATCTTAAAAGAAAAGGATTGCTTAATACCTATATGGCAACAGTTAAATCCTCTTGGAAAGATTACATGTCCTTACTACCATTACCTGAAAATGAACTGATCGCAAACCCCTCCCTTAAACCACAGAATAATGGGTATTAGACTTTACGGATTTTTATTCACTTTATTATGCTTTTGGTCCGGAAAGATTTACGGGCAAAAGGTAATGGACGATCAAAAATTCGCTGGGTGGTATAGAATAGTGAATTCAGAGATCAGCAATAATGGTCATTGGAATACCTTTACAAAGATCTTTGACAACTCAGAAAAATCAACGGTTCTGTTGAATGCAATAACCAAAGATACGATCTGCTTTGAAAATGTAGCTAAAAGTTTTCTCAATGATCATTTCTTTGTCGTTCTTCGGTCAGATAATAGCCTGTTGATGATCGACTTAAGGACCAAAGAAAAAAAAGTGATCAGGGATGTGTCTGATTTTAGTTTTAAAGATGATCTTCAATATGGTTTTATCATAACACATTCTAACCGGCTTTTCGGTATAGGAAAGTCTCTGAGGTTATTTAATATTGCAGAAAGGGTGTCAAAAATTCAGACGCTTGATCGTGATATGTCATTGATTCTGGGCAGTGATTTTTCTTTTATGGTTAGTTATAGAACAGGTAAGATCATAACGAGATTTGACGGTATAAGATCGCAAGAGCTCATCAATCACACGCCTGATGCTTCACGTCAATTATCAAAGTTCATGATCAAAGATGATGGAAGACTGAAGGTCTTGTACTACAATTGGAATGGGGAGAAAATATTAGATCGATATATTGACAACAAGTTTAATGATTTTACCGGCTTCGGATTTGGTGACCATTGCATGCTTGTTGCATCAAGGAAAAACAAACCCATTTCCTATAAAGACAGTATCGAAAACTGGTTTGGTAATGACCTTGCTTTAAAACCCAATTTCGATGCGAGAGCAAATAGTGATTTTGAAGCATTATTGCTTGATCTGTCAACCGGGGCACAGATATCTAATGAAAGTGATGCAAAGGTAAGTAATCGTTATCTGATCTTTAATGACCGGTATATTTTAGAGGTGCTGGATTTTGCCAACGGTGATTCGGAAACTGAATTTTTAATTCCTTCCATTAGAATCAGAAACATTAATGATAATCAAGTTGAATTTGAAGTTCAGAAAGCTAAACAGTTTTATCCGGTGGCGGATGGGTCATTGATCTATTTTGAGAATCGGGATTGGTGGATGTATAATCTGTATTCTAAGAAAAAAGAAAATCTGACGAATAGGATCAAAGAAAAATTTTATCGATCTAACAGACAAAATGAAAATAACATCAATCCTGCCGGAGATCTGTTTTTTTCAAATGATATGAGGAAGATCTATCTGACGTCAGTCCATAATTTGTGGGAATATGATCTGAATTCTAAAATTTATAAAAATCTAACCCGATCTTCTGATCCGGACATATCATTCAAGATATTAAATAGATCGGTAGTGACAAGTGCGCCTCTCGGATGGACGAGATATCGGAAGATCAAAGAAAATTATATTTTAATCAAGGTAAGTCATGCAGATGATATTCGAGAGGGACTGTCTGTGTATGACGGTAAGAAACTTGAAATTATTTCGGGCTTGGATTTCTATAAGCTTGATCAATTCGTTTGTTCTAAACATCATATCAGTTTTACTAAAGAAAATGCTAACACGCCTTACATCTTGGAAAACTACAGTGTTATAGAAAAGACTTTGAAAGTTGTTTATGAGTCCAATAAGCTCATGTTTCAGAAAGAAAGATTTCCAAAAGCAGCATTACATGATTTTAATGACCGTGATGGAGATAAGACATATGTAAGCGTGATTTTACCTCCTGACTACGATACGAAGAAAAAGTATCCTGCGATAGTATGTGTCTACGAAAACGAAGCCGCGTCCTACAAGACGTTTTATTTTCCCAGCCTGTTCAACCAGCCCGGATTTAACCGTTCTTTGACTGCAGCAGAAGGTTATATCATTATTTTGCCCAGAATAAAATATGTTATTGATGAACCTGGTGAATCCGCTCTTAGATCGGTCAAAGAGGCAATCGAGACAGTATCTGAATCGTATGGTGTAGATCTTAACAGATTAGGAATTATAGGGGAGTCCTTTGGGGGTTTTGAGACCAACTACATCATTGCGCATTCTGATCTGTTTAAAGCGGCAGTAAGCGGTGCTTCCTTATCAGATATTACAGCTTCTTATTTTTCGGTGAGTAAGACCAACTTTAGACCGAACATCTGGAGATATACAGATCAAAGTTTTAGATTTTCCGGTAATTTTTATGATCATAAAAACGTCTATTATAATAATAATCCGGTCTTTAGTGCCGATAAGATAAATACCCCGCTTTTGCTGTGGGCGGGAAAAGAAGATCGTCACGTTGATTTTGAGCAGAGTATTGCTATGTTTATCGGATTAAGAAGTCTGAATAAACCTGTTGAACTCATGTTGTTTCCACAAGATGGGCATACGCTGATGAGACCTGAAAATCAAAGGAGAGCAACAGAATATTTCTTGAAATGGTTCGATCATTACCTTAAATAGAAACTGGTATACAATTAAGAGCTGCCTTCCGGCAGCTCTTTTTATTATTTGTTATGGTCTGTAAAGTGACTCAGGGCAGCTTGTTCCCTGAAGTTCACGCAAAACGTTGCCGTTACCATCCTGACAGGCAAAAGCTGTAGGAATGGTTGAACATTCAATAAATGTATTGACACATTTTGGATTAGCGGGATCTGAAACATCCAGCATATGTCCGTCTACAATAGCGCTGTTATGCGCTTTGAAACTCTGAGTTGTCAATGCTGCACCTGTAGCTAGTAATCCTATACATACAGGTAAAATGAATTTTTTCATAATAAAGTAATTTTAGTTTTTGCCTACTCTTTTATAGGTTTTGGGCTTTCCCTAGTCAATTGTTTTGATATCACTTGCGCATAGCGGTATCTCACAATTTCGCTTCCGATCAGTGTATAAAAGAACTGATCGGTCGCCAACATTTGGGTCATCTTATTGTCACCGCGGTTTTCGACATAAAAACTTCCCAGATATTCTCTTTTACTGATGTTGTACATATCTACAACACTATTGTTTTTCCAGTGTTTTCTAAGTTCAAATCTTCCGATCAAATTCGATCTATTAAATAAAATGTCTTGCTGAACAGTTGCATATGCATTGACGATCTGTGGTGGTGCTGCCATTTTCTTTATACCATTTTTCATTTCAACCACTTTGATTTTAGGCCTTGAAATTGTATCAATGGTATGATGTATGGCTTTTTGACTTATGGTCTTATCAAAAACATCAAAACGGTTTTTGTAGTAATAGACATAGATCAATGACTCACTAAACGGACTGTACAATAATTGTCCGTCTGTCTCAAAAAGACCATTTCCATCCAATGATGAATCGTCCAATTTTATTCGGTTATCTTCTGAAAGATTTAATAATCCTAATCTATTGGAACCGGTGTTACTGCTTTTGTAACGTAAAGCAATATGATCATTGTCTACATTTTCCAGATCACTGAAATAAGCGTCGTTTACACTAACGATCTTCATTTCTGTTTGCCCTATTAAAGCTTTGTAAATTATAGGAATTTTCCCATCGTATAAAAATATATACGGAGGAGCAACTTTGATCTTCGTACTTGACCACTTGAATGTCTTGTAATTTTCAGGTTTCAGTACATACTGTTCATAAGATTTCAAGTCTTTTGAGAGTGCAATTAGAAGAAATGGTGAGGTATAATTTCCAAGATAGATCTTATCATTATCATGTCCGGCAAAATAAAATGAATTGAATTTCAAGTCATAACTATCTATTTCGACCACGCCATGATGAGGAAAACGCCTGATAAAATTGTTTTCTTTTTTTATCATGTATTCAGAGGTATAATACAATAATACCACCATACCACTACTAAATACCAACATAAAAAGAACTACCGAGATAGTTCTTTTATAATTTTTATTTCTGTCCGTTTCTTCCAGAAAAAAGGAGATAATGGCTAATAAAATACAGCATATGTTGAAAATCAGATGTGTATTCCAATCCATTTTTTCCAATATACCTCCGCATGAACAAGGTATAAATTCACTATAGTTCAAAATAATATAAATGTAGGCTGTAAATGCTGCCATCAGTCCTATTGAGAAGTACAGTCCAATCCTTCTGGTTGTAGGAATGGCTAGTAAGAAAGCAATCGCTATTTCAATAATGATGGTGAAATATGATACAATTCCCGCATAGGTACTTAATAGTGGTGATTGCCCGATCTGTATTTGAAAATTCTCAAAATCTAATATTTTACTGATGCTGGCATAGCAAAATAGCAGTATGAAAAAATAACCGGTACATTCTACAAATCTTGATTTGAAGGTTTTCATTGGTCTGATTTTATTCTGTTTTATCCTTTTCTGATCAATATCCATTTGACATTCTTACCGCAGTAGGCCGGCATGATGTCGCCCTTTGATACGTAAATGATCGTGCTGAGCCTTCCCAGTGTTTCCCATTCGCCGCTGACGGTGCATTTTCGTCCTGTTGCCAGTGTGATCTTCTGATCTTCCATACCGAGGCTTATTTTCAGTGTTTAGTTAAACTACCACACTGAATCGATCGGGACTTTCCAATGTTGCTTGTCATCTTGCGGTTCATCATCGCCAGTATCCTTCTTCGACGCGGAATCCACCTGCACTTCCGGGCTTCTTGCGGATTCGGTGTTGTGTTGATTGCTCTTGTACTGGATGCTGTGCAAGTTGTCCTCAGACATTTCATTATTAGCGGTGGCTCTGTCGCACGATAACATACCAAGTACCGGTGCCAGCATTAAAATTGAGATATACTTTTTCATAGTGGTTTGTAATTTTTGATGTTTTAAAAAAGTTTATCCCGGCCGGGGTCGTTTAGAATTCTGACATCGAAATTAGCGGTACTGATGCCTTGAAAAAAGTGAAGGTGGTAACGATGGATCTTTTAACAGGGAATGATTGGTACATTGTTCCCTGTGTTTTTATGGCTATATGACTGATAATCAAATGTTAATAGGATTTAAAGTTCTGGTAAAGTGAAACAGGTGTTTAATTGTTGATTTTTCAGTAAATTTGAATATATCTCATTGTTATGAACTATCATAATAGCATTTTACTACTGATCTTTAATCTGTTTTGGTGTTTTATTGATGGTCATCAATTCCCGGAACGATCCTATAAGGAAATCGCAGCACTGTTCAATGCCTATCATGAAAATGACGAAAGGGCCTTGATCTTTGTGAACCTGTACATAACTAAAGCAAAGGATGAGAACGATCTTAAAAAACTGATCAGAGGTTATGAAGAGGCGATCTACTACAGTGCACAATCTGAGAGAAAACTGTTATACGCAGACAGTGCCATCATCTCTGCCTTAAGGTCCCGTGATGTTGATCATATTGCAAGGGCTTATCTGGGCAAAGGTATTATCTACTATTATAACCGCAGGCAGTACAAGCCTGCGCTGGAAGAATATCTGATTGCATTCAGGTACTCGAAAAGTTCAGAGGATTTATATCTGAAAAATAAGATCACCTACCATCTCGGAATGGTAAAGAGCTATCTGGGATATTACAGTGAAGCTGCAGCTCATTTTAAAGAGACTGCCAAGTACTTCGGGAAAAAAGCAAAAGAGGACGAAAACATAACGTTGAGAATCAATAACGAGCGAGGTTATTTTAACAGTATCTATAGGCTCAGTACGTGCTACAAGCATTTACGTCTTTACAAACAGGAGGATTCGCTCATCAATATAGGACTGGAGCAGCTTCAAAAAAGGAAAGAATTTTTGCCTGAGCTGGGACTGTTCAGAAAAGGAAAAGGCATTCAACTGCTGAGGCAGGGCAGAACGGATGAAGCTCAGGAACAATTAATCGCATCAAGGGATATTTTAAGCAGCGCACGTGATCAGGCTTCGTTGACAACGGTCTACTTTTATATAGGGAAATTATACTGGTATAAGCGGGACAGAATTGATGCCGTAAACTATTTTAAGAAAGTGGACTCTCTCGTGAATAAATTCTGCTTCATCACGCCTGAGATCAGGTCCAATTACGAATACCTGATCAATGATGCAAAAAGCAATAGAGATAAAGACAGACAGCTGTATTACACCGGACAATTACTGAAAGCGGATTCAATCATCAATGCTGATTTTGCAATGCTTTCTTCCAGGCTCTATCGTGAATATGATACGGATACCTTGATCGAGGAGAAAAACAGGCTTGAAAAAAAACATGATAAAGACCTGGCATTGATCTACATCTCTGTTGGGAGCGGAATGTTATTTTCATCTTATATGATCTGGCGGTCACGAAAAAGGGAAAGAAGACTTACGCAGAAGTATAGTGAATTACTTATTAAATTGAAAGAGTCGGAAAACCAGCAGTCTGTTGGCGGTCTTACAGTGAACAGCGAGGAGAAAAGTCTTTACAGTCACGATATCATTGAAGATATACGAAGCAAATTGAAGGGATTTGAGGATCAAAAACTGTTTCTCAACCAGAATCTTACCATCCCCACGGTAGCAAAAATGCTCGGAAGCAACCGGACGCATCTGTCTTATGTGCTCAATGTTCATATGGGGATTTCGTTCCCCAGCTATATTAAAGAATTACGGATTCGGTATATCACGAAGCTTCTTTTGGAGGACAGCAAATATCTGAACTATAGTATTGATGCCCTGGCGGTAGAGTGCGGGATGACCAACCGGCAAAAATTTTCATCACATTTCCTGGAAATCAATGGAATGAGGCCGATCGATTTTATCAGAAAAAGACAGCAGGAGCTCAGGGATAGTTGATTTTATCTCTTTTTAAGCCGATTTTTACGTGAACATTAAAGGTAAACGTATGAACGGAAAGAATTTTCGAAAAAAGATCGACCAACTTTGGATAGATCTGAATAACAGTGTCGATCAGATCAACAGGAGCAATAACGGCATTGTAAGCTGTGCCGAAGAAATATTGATGGAAACCGATTCGGCAATAAGGCAACTGAAGGAATTGCTGCGCAGTTATCAGTTCGCAGACTGGAGTGAAGAGATCTACTTCTTCAAAACCATCAAACCTAAGTTTATCTCACTTTATATTTATTATGCGAAGGTTTTGTCGATAGAATCTTCGAGGCCTTATTCGGACCCCGAGGTGCTGAAATCATATTATCGGAGTGAAAGAGCCAATCTGCTGCACTTTTATAATGAGCATAAGGATTTTATGACGTACTATCGCCGGAAGTCCACCTATCTTGATAAAAAATACTTTGTACGGTTTAAGTTTGATTTCAAGCTGAAGCTCAGCCCTGAGCTCTACAGCTACGATGAGGAATTTTCAACATCCCATGACCATCTGGTATCCCAGATCCTTGCCAATGATCTGCTGGAACAATTCCTTGCAGCTAAGATAAATTCAGGCGAATACCATGGACATTCTTCTGATGCAATTAAAAGTATTGAATGGACAGCACCCAAAGTGGCATTGACTGAAATGCTGTATGCCCTTCATCTCACAAAATGTTTCAACGGAGGACATGCTGACCTGGCGGAGATTTTCAGATGGGCAGAAAGCTCGATGAATATCAATCTGGGGAACTATCACAAGACGCTGGCCGAATTGCGGTTGCGCAAAACCGACCGAAGTAAGTTTCTTTCATTGCTGCAACAGAACTTTAATCAATATCTTGATGATCTGGACGCGTAATTCATTGTTTTTGACCTGTTTTGTTGGATTTTTTTGTTCTGAATGGCTCTTTTCTTAGCTTTTGTGATGTGATTTTGTCTGAATTGATTACGTTTTGTGTTTCTGTTTTTAAGAGCGTAACTGATAAAGCATTTGTTTGCAGGATAAACACTATAATCTTTCGGTAGTACCGAAAAACTACCGAAAGATACGTTATCAGATTTTGAAACTTTGTCCTGCAATTTTATTAATACACAACAGTTAATCTCACAATTATGGAAAAGAAAAGTATTGATCCTAAGACCCCGATCTGGCAGCTGACCGTTGCTGAATTTCTTGAAGTGTCCAAAAATCTTAATACAGAGAAGAAGTATGAGTACGGGCTTAAAGGCCTTGCAAAGATTCTCGGATGCTCTGTTTCGAAAGCCTCGGAGGTAAAGTCTTCAGGCATACTGGATAAGGCCATCATTCAGAACGGCAATATTATCATTATCGATAAGGAGAAAGCCTTGCAGCTGTTCGGAAAGAAATAAAGGATGTATTATGTTGAGCTCATTAATCGGTTCTGGATATTCAGTGAAAGGGTTAAACCCGGAACCGCTGCTATTTCCCTATATCTGTATCTGCTTAATATCGCAAAAGAAAACGATTCTTATCAGTTCAGGATATCTGATGTTGAAGTAGGGAAAAGGTTGGGCCTTAGCAGGGCAACCATAAAAACAGCCAGGAAAAAGCTTAGGAATTTGGGAGTGGTCCATTATGAGACCTTTAATGGTTTGCCCGCAAGCTACAGGCTGATTCTTAATTACCCAATCGAAGAAGTTAAGTGTGATGAGACAACAAATGATTTCAGACATCCTATTGTTTTTAATAACGAGGACGAAATTCGTTTTCAAAATGAAGTGCAAAATAAGTCAGAGGCTGGTGATACCAATAATAACCAGGACGCAGCGCCCGGATCCCTTGAGCCATTCAGGGAAAAACGAATGGTACCGGATCTCCAGAAATTTTTAGAGTACGCCCGGTCACTGGATGCCTACAGCCCGGAACTCGATGAGTTAATCATCGCTAAGTACTCAGGCTGGTTGGTCAATGACTGGAAAAGCGACTCGGGAAGGGTCATTACCAATTGGCATACATCGCTCAAAAATGTATTGCCGTTTCTTAAAACGGGAGTGAAAGATTCTCAGCTGTCGATTGACAAGATACCCGATATCCGGCATCCGAAAGAAAACCCTGGATTGTAAGTGTTGTCAGAATGATTAAAATATAAGAAGTATATGACATTCCCTCAGAAGGACCGAAGACTTGTTAGAAAAGAATTTATAGCGAGGACAGGGAAGGAGCCGGAAAGAATCAGGCTGGGCAATGGTTTTGTAGATGATTTTATATTCGAGGATCAGGAAGCAGCTGATATTCCGATCAATGCATTGCGTGTCATATTCAATATCATTGCGACCATCAGCAGTGAGCAGTTCCGGCCTGAAGACCGTCCGCAGCAGCTGTCCTTGTTCGACGAAGAATTTGAGACCGATAATAACGTTTTTGCCGTTATGAAAATCAAAAACCATAAAATCTCACCCAGCGGTTCCACTAGGCAGGTTATCGATGCCTACGAATTTCTGGCCAGGTTCAGGATGGGCTGGTACCGATCGGTCAATTCCCGGGGAAAGGAGATTCGAACATTTGGTGGTCTTATCTCAACACCAAGCTATGAGCACCGCGGCTATACCAGTTTTTTGATCAGCAGCTACTGGCTAAAAAAGCTGATGGTCATTCCAGAATATAATTATGTGCTGTATAATCTGGTGTACAACATCAGGAATAACAAGCACATCATCTTTGCCATCTGGCTGTCAAAAATTCCACCGACCGGGACAGCTCTGAAGCTCTCCACATTGAACAGAAAGTTCGGACTCAACTACAAAACGGCTAACGACCTGTGCTTTAAATTTCTGAAGCCCGCCAGATCGAACCTTGACCGGTATAATAGTTTATCATTTCACTTTAAGTATAAAGGGGATATGATCTCGATCATACCATATGCAACGGATGCTGTTCCTGAAAAAAGGATGGAACCCGATAAGTCGCCAATTGACATTACGAGACGGCTAAGGTATTTCAGGAAAAGATATGGCTTACGGGAGGATGAAATGCTCCAGTTTTCCTACCAGTATAGAAATATTCTACAGACACGCGAGCTGATTGAAAAGGCATTCAGGGAATTGATCCGAACGTCCAGATTAAAAGGAAAAAGTTCTACCGAATTCCGAGGCAGGGGATTTTTGATAGAAATCCAGGAGAATATGATTAAACTCTACCGTGAAAGCAAGATTGGAAAACTGCTTCCGAATGGCTATCCGGTGATCCTGTGAATTCGGATTGGTACTCATCCGTATTTCGGAATTGTACTGATTTGAAATTCGGAATGGCGCTCGCTGAAGTTAATGAGATGTTAAAGGGATATGTATTTATGGATATGATCTCGGAATTGGAGTCATTCCTGAAAGTCTGATAAGCTTGCCGATTGTTATTACACCTCAATATTGTAGATAACGTACTCATCTGAAAAATTGATTGTAATTGCAAACGGATTTGCACTCATTTCAAAAAAGCTGCTTTTTCGGATTTGCACTTATTGTCATTTCGGAAATGAACTGATCTCTGTATCGGACTTGGACTCATTCCGAAAATCATCCAAACGGTTTCTAAGATTGCAGTATACAAAATTCCTAAAAGTAGAGTGAAAAGATTAAAAAGTTATTTTTTGTTTAAAAGAAATTGGTAAGAGAAATGTGCTTTAAAAAAGAAAAAAAAAATGAATTGCAAAAAAATCAAACAACATTTCAGCATCCGGTCGGTGTTGGAATCATTCAGTCTTTTTCCTGTAAGAGAAAACTGCAGAACCGCTTTCTACTTTGCGCTGGACAGGGAAGAAAAGGTTCCCAGTCTTTGCGTGGATTTTATTGAGAATATCGCTTTTGATTTCGGAACGGGGAAGAGTTACGATGTAATTTCTGTTGTGCAGCAAATTAAGAAATGCTCCGTTGCGGAAGCATTGAAATACCTTTCATCGTTTAATTTTCGGGTTAGTATTCAGACTTTTGCTGAACAAATACAACCTGAAACTTCTTACAGAATATTAAAAGTCAATGATGTCAGGCACCCCGCATTGATTCAGTACCTGGATTCAAGAAAAGTTTCTGAGCAAAAAAAATGGATTAGGGAGGTGCATTATGAACTTAATGGAAGGAAATATTTCGGGATCGGATTTAAAAACGATTCCGGTGGTTTTGAAATAAGGAATAAGTATACCAAACTCTGCTTGGGTTCTAAAGATGTTACTTGGATCAACAATTCAAATAATATGAATAATGAGGTGGCTGTTTTCGAAGGCTTCTTTGACTATCTTAGCTTTCGCAATGTTGAAAGTCAGTTTAATTTGACCTGCGACTGTTTGGTTTTAAATTCTACAGCAATGTTTTTCAAAGTGGAAAAGGTATTAAAAGAATACCATAAAATCTTGCTCTTTCTGGACAATGATGACAACGGAAAGTTTGTCGCATCAAAAATTAAAAAAGAATATGATGATGTAGGGGATTGTTCTATACTGTACCATGATTTTAAAGATATGAATGACTGGTTTGCACAAGATATAGCAGATTAATTCCTAGGTTTATTTTGCTTCAGTAATTCGATAGTTTTATGAGATTTTAAAAGTGATTCGATATCATCACTTTATTTTTTGATTTATTTTCTCAAAATCTCATATCGCGGGTTTGCAAGCCGCGAGAGCTAGAGGTAGATTGAGACCAATGGTGTATACTCGAGAAACAATTTCTAAACTGTTACTTCTCCGGACTATTTATAAAGATGTCAGTAAACGTCCGGAAGAAATAAAACATTTGGATTAACAAGAACAACATTTTACAGGTATACTAAAATTCTTGATAATCATATGGATTAATAAACAAAGAAAAATGGTAATTAAAAAATTTATTTTTTAATTAATTTAATGATTTAATTTACGGTAATCCATAATGTAGTTTATTAGACAGTTATTATATTTGAAAAATTAGCCTTAAAAGTAATTTGTTATTTTTTTAGATTAAAACGCTTATGTCCGCAATTTCAGCTCTCAAGGGTTATAGGACCCAATTCCTATATTCATTGCATTATATCTTATCCACCTTGTCAGATGATTTTATATACAGATTAGAAGGAGAAGAGGATTTGGATGTGTTAGACAACAATGGTAAACTTATGTATGCTATACAGCTAAAAAACTTAGGAAAGCCAATAACGTTGTCTGACATTCTTTCAGACAGCAAAACTTCATTTATTAAGAGATTCTTGAACAATTACCGTGAGGCAACTCCTATACTTGTGTCTTATGGGAAAATAAGTGAAGATCTTAAAAATTGGATTGGACATAAGAATAGTATTAGTCAAAAAGAAAAATCTAATTTAAAGAAGTATAAAATAACTTCAGAAGATTGGAAAACAGTTAAGAACAAAACTAAATTTTCAGAAATAAAGGAAGAGTTGATTGCAAGTGAAGTTGAACAATTAATGAAAGGCAACTTTACGGAGATTGACCCAATACCAACCATTGGGTACTTGTTGTATTGGCTACAATTTATTGCGGAAAAGCAACAACCTATTACGAAAAAAGATTTCTATAAAAAAGTTCAAGACTTTGCTAAATATCTAAGCGAAAGGATTTCAATTCACAACCAATATGGCATAGTTTTAAAACCATTACATAAAATTTCACCAGAAGATTTAAATCATCAGCAATTAGAAAAAGAATTTTACAATGCGACACTAACAAAATATGAACATATTTTATTAGGACTTGACGTTAATAGAGAAAAGCATTTAGATAAAATTAATGAAGAGTTACGGGAGAATAATGTTGTAATGGTCAAAGGTGCATCTGGGCAAGGAAAAACAGCATTATTGTATAGTTATGTTCATAAATACATTAATCACTGGCAATCTTTTGAACTCAATATTCAACAAGACCCAGTAATTACTCAACAGTCTATTCAAGCTATTGCTTCCATAAGCAAGAAGTTAGATATCCCAACTGTTTTTATAATAAATGTAACACCCAATACTACTGAATGGGTTAAAATAATTAAAGAATCTTCGCATCTAAAGCATATCAAATTTCTTGTGGCAATCAGAAATGAAGATTGGTACAGGGCTTTTGGGGTAGGTATTGAGTTTGAGTATAAGGAAATAGACTTATTGCTTACTAAAGAAGAAGCTGAAGCTATTTACTTAAAACTAAATGAAAGAAACAGAATCAGCCATTTTACTGATTTTGAGCAAGCTTGGATTCAGTTAGGCAATGATGCTCCGTTATTAGAATTTGTTTATTCTATTACACAAGGAGATTCATTATTCAATAAATTAAAGCAACAAATTTTACAAATACAGCAGGAAAATAATCAAAATGCTAACCAACAAATTCAGTTTTTAAGAATTGTAAGTCTTGCTGATTCAGTGGGTGCGAAGATTGATGTTTCAAAATTAAATTCCAATATCGATTATCAATTTATAATTGAAAAATTAGAAAATGAATATTTGATTAAAAAATCTTTTGACCGAAAATACATTCAAGGGTTGCATATAGTGCGCTCGCAAAAGTTGGCGGAAATCTTATTTGATGAATTTATTAATCATAAAGAAGACTATGCTTACAAAGCAATAGCATTATTAGCCGAAGAGGATTTGTATTTGTTTTTACTACAATTGTTCAACCTTGAAATCCTAAACTCAGACAAATTCATTCAGAAATTAAATGAGGATATTTCTGTAGAGAACTGGGCTACATATGCATCATTTATAAAAGCCTTTATATGGCTTGGTACAAAACAATATGTAGAAACTAATCGTGAAATAATTGATGAATGTCGAGATATTTGTGGAGGAGCCTGGATGTTCTTTATTGATTATATGTTTTCGAGTAATTATGATAGAAATGGGATGCTTGACCTACTAAAAGTTGATGATGAACGTAGAGAAAAAATTGATGATATTAATAGAAGGATTTCTGCAAAAGAAACCATTTTTTACTTAGCAACTACAGTACTAAATAAACTTACCTTTCCGAGTAAACTCCCTTCTACAATATTTGAATGGAAATCTTTTGGAGAGTCTTTATTTTGGTTGAAAAATATATCTAATGATAAGGAAGCTGTAGAAATTTTCGAGGAAGAAAGGTTTGAAAATGCCTTTCAAGTAATGGATAGTAAAAGCTTATCTAAGTTAATGTTAGGTATGTATTCTTATTCCACTGAATTGGATGTTATAAGAAAAAAGTATGTAGCGCATTTTGTAAATAAGATTAAAGAGGAATTCGATATTGTATATTTCGATTTTAATGGAGAAGAAATAACCATTCATTTCATTATTGACGTCCTAAAAAATAATGAAGCGAGGTCGAGCAATGATTTTGTTGTTAATATCTTGGACATCATTAGAACGGCTTTACCAGATAAGCAGAAATTCAATTCGCAGGGATATGGTCATCGTTTGCAAACTCTATCTGTTGATTTTGACGATACACATAAATCAATGCCAATTGAAAATATGCCATTAGAAGAATGGATAAGTATAAATGGTTGTATGACTAAACTTTATGATTATAAGGATAGACCAACCGATTGGAAAGAATATTTAGTTCAACTCAATCAGTGGGAACATTTAATTAAGGAAAAGGTAAACGAGTTTAATAGCTCATTTGCAAAACTATTTGATGGCAGTAAAACATATACACCTGTAGTTCCTGTTATGAACAATGTCTTTCTGAAAATGTCTGAAAAGATTAAAGAGCCAAAGTCTATTACAGATTCATTGGGTGTCTTTGGAAATAAGCAAGATAATAAGAAAAATATGAATGGGCTGTTATCTGTAAATTCTCAATTGAGTTCTAAATACAATGATTTTTATAAGAGTCTTTCAGATTTCAAAGGAAGTATTGAAATTTTTATTCAACAATCTGCAAAAACACTTTATTCAAAAATTCAATTAAAAACTGAAGAGGGGCATATTCACGATGAAAATATCGAGCGCTTATCTCAAATCAATCTTTATGATGCAATAAATAAACTTGCAGAATATAATACTCAATATAAAAATGTTTTAGGAAACATAGATACTAAACATAATTCTAAAGTGGAAGTAAATTCATTACTTACTACAGCTGTCATTTGGAAAGATTTTTTGAACGACAATAATAAAGGAGAACGTTCATTTAATCGAGTACTAAAATTAAAGTCTGATTTTGAAAATAGAATAATAAAGGAATTTAAACAAGCCTCTAAAGCTAATTACTTTACAATAAAATATGTCAATAATAAAACTACAGCCGATAAGCCAATCGTAATAATTGATGGTCAAAGTCCGTTTTGGTCATTAATGGGATTTAAAGAAGCTTATAATATTCTTCATAAAGCCATTGATAATCCGGAATACACAAGCCTAAAGTATTTGATGTTACAAATAGGTTTTTCAAACTTTTATTTCATTCAAACTGTTCAGAATAAAACCCTAAACAATCATTGGAATGAGGTAAGGCTTTATATGCTAAAAGATAATACATTTGAAGAATTATCTGTTATTAATGCAATTACAAAACCTATCGAAGAAGATGTTCGTACAAAACTAAATGTAGATAGTTGGGCGCAATTATATCCTGAATTTAATAAAATTAATAAAGCAGGCGAAGCATATGGAAAATTACTTTTCTTGGTTGACCATTTCTATGACTTGAGGTTATTTGATGAAATTGAACTTTCAGAATCTGATAAAAATACTTTGCAACAACATTTGAATAAGGTTGGTTTAGAGCTACAGCAATCTTTTCAAACGGTATTAGATTCTTTATTCGATTGGACAAATATGTTCCCATTTGATGAAGATACTTACATAGTTAGTGAAGAAGAGCAAGAGTATTTTAAAGCGATGTTCAGTATCAGGGATTATATCTTCCCTGAACCTAAAGGCGATGAAGAAGATTATCAATTAGCAATTAATATGGAAATAGTTTCCGGGTGGGTAGAACGATTAAAAGTTTGTACGGAAAGTTGGGGAATATTTATACTGTTACTTTCTGGAAAATATATAACCAAGTATAAAACAGAATAAAATTAATGTTTAATAAAATATGTATTAAAAGGGGTTATCAATAAATTAGAAATATTAACTAATCTCAAAAAACGATGCAATTTCAATTCATGATAAAAGTAAAAAATATTTAAACTGTCTACTATAATAGATAAAACTAAGCTTAAAGGGTAAAAGAAACTAATCATATATGAAAAAGTATATAGATGATTCTCAATAATTTCTTTGAATATATTTTATATAAGCTCTGATAAACTGTAAATGAAAGAATAAGATTTCAAGTAATTTAACTCATTTTTCTTCTAGGTAATCCAATTTCGTGCTCCTGTGGATAAGGCTTTCTGAATGTCATACTCACATCTTCCCGGATATTGTTATAAGCTTCGTAAGCTTTGTCTTTATCCAAAGTATATCGGGGATCCGGAATGAACGGCATCTTTGCCATTTTTAAAATCGTTATCGTAGGAAAATGAAAATCAACTTCTACAGTTCCTAATAACAGGTAGCATCCGCCACCCTGAAAAGGATATTGTGAAAGATTGTCAGGGAAATGCGCTGTATCAAAATATTCTCCTTCCGCGTCTATCCAGGTTCCGAAATACATCGTCCCTCGTTTGGTGGGAACATGCTTGCGTGATATCAGGTAGGCCAGCATTTTGATCTGCTTCTTATGGTATTTCGTCAGGTCTTTTGCCATTACACTGCCTCTGTATTTGGTTTGCAATAAGTCAAACGGGCTTACTGAAACCGGGAATCCCAAGATCTCAATTTCGTCAAAAGCATCTTCCAAAGGATGTCTTTGCACCTTTGGGAGGGTATATTCTTTTTGTGGTTCCTCCAGTAATGTCAGGTGTTTGAAAATTGGTCTGTTTCCTGCTAAAAGAAACCGGGCTTCAATTAACAGTTCGTGCTTTTGCTTTCCGGTAAACCGGAATGCTCCTATGAATATTAAAGTTTGTAAGGCCTCAATACCAATAGGGATTCTTTTGACAAAGTTTTCCAGGGAAGTATAATCGCCATTGTTTTTTCGTTCTTCAGGAATTGAAACTGCAATTTTGTTTTCAAGCTTTTCAATGTGCATCAGTCCTAAATAAACATCTTTTTCGTAAACCGTAGTCTGGTATTCACTTAGATTGACACAGGGATTTAAAATGGTTGCACCGGACATTTTAGCTTCGTGGACATATACCTCCGTTCTGTAGAAACCACCGCCATTATTGATCGCCGAAACCATAAACTCGATAGGGTAGTACACCTTCAGATAAAGGCTTTGGTAGCTTTCTACGGCATAGGATGCGGAATGGGCCTTGCAGAACGAATAGCCTGCAAAGGATTCTATTTGGCGATAGACCTCTTTGGAGAGCTGCTCAGGATGGCCCAAGGCCTTGCAGGATTCAAAGAAGTGGTCTTTGACTTTCTGGAGAGCGGAGAGCGAACGTCCCTTGCCGCTCATCGCCCGGCGTAATACATCGCCGTCAGCAGGGGACAGTCCTCCGAAATGAAGAGCGATTTTGATAACATCCTCTTGGTAAACCATAATGCCATAAGTCTCTCCAAGTTCTTTTTCGAAAACAGGGTGGAAATATTCAAATTGATCAGGATTATTATGGCGGAAAATATATTCCTTCATCATTCCGCTTTGTGCAACGCCCGGACGTATGATGGATGATGCCGCTACCAATACTTTATAATTGTTGCATTTCAGTCTTCGGAGCAGTCCCCGCATGGCCGGACTTTCAATATAGAAGCAACCGATCGTTTTTCCCCTGCTCAGAAATTCATTGCATCTCTGTTCATCTTTTGACAAACTCACATCCCGGATATCGACTTTAACACCCCGTTTTTCTTCGACGAGTTTTACGGTATCCTTAATGGTTCCCAATCCCCGCTGAGAAAGGATGTCGAATTTTTCCAGACCGATTTCCTCGGCCACGTGCATATCGAATTGGACGATCGGAAATCCTTTGGGAGGCATTTCCAGTGCTGAATAATTGGTGATGGGTTCTTCCGAGATTAAAATTCCACAAGAGTGCATACTTCGCTGATTTGGAAATTTCTCTAAAAGCTTTCCATATTTGTGAACCATTGCTGACACCGAATTAATATCGTGCTGTTCAATGGATTTGGAAGCCAGTTCATCCAGTTCCTCTTTTGGCAAGCCGAATGCTTTTCCTACCTCACGGAAAATCGATTTATATTTAAACTCAACGTTTGTTCCACAAAATGCCACGTGATCTTTTCCGTATTTATCAAAGATGTATTGTAAAATCGTATCTCTGTTCTGCCAGCTCCAGTCTATATCGAAATCCGGCGGTGTTTTCCGGTTCAGATTCAGGAAGCGCTCGAAGTACAGATCAAGCTCCAGCGGGCAGATGTCCGTAATGCCAAGACAGTAGGCAACGATACTATTGGCACCGCTTCCGCGACCGACGTGCATAAACCCCATCCGGTTGCTGTACTGGATGATGTCCCAGGTGATCAAAAAGTAGGCACAGAAGTTCAGTTGGTCAATCACATCAAGTTCCTTATCCATCCGTGCTTTAGCTTTTCCGTCATCATCAGGATATCTCTTTTTAAACCCTTTATAGGCAAGTTTCTTCAAAAGCTTTATATCGCTGTCTTTACTTTCTTTAAAGTTCTTTTTGTTTTTAGGGGTCTTATAGTCAAAATGGAAATGGCATTGTTCCAGTAATTGTTGGGTGTTTTCAATGATCTGTGGATAATGTTTGTAATTTTTTAAAAGCTCATCCTTTGAGATCAGCTTCTCGTTTTGCCCGCATATATCATTGTCTTCAAGTTTTGTGACGAGCGTATTCCGGTCGATGGCCCGAAGGATCTTATGCAGTTTATATTCTCTCTTTGTTGTAAAAGTTACCGGCTGTAAAATGATCATTCTTGGCAGATACTTTCTCAGGTTAGAATTGATCAAAAGATTGATTTCTTCGGGACGTATGCCAATGTATTCGTTTCTGCTCAGTTTCTCGGGGTAATTGCTCAGAGGATATATAACAAACACATTTGACAGGTCAGGGTGATGAAGTGGGAGATCAATTCCTTCGCAATTGTGTCTTGTCAAAAGCCTGTTAATTTCCCCTATACCTGATTGATTTTTTGCCAGGCAGATGTAATGCTGTTTATTGTCAGTTCTTACATCCACACCTACGACCGGTCTGATATTATTCTTCTCACATAATCTGTGAAAGTCATAAATGCCGGAGATACAATTGATATCGGTCAAAGCGGCCACACCAATTTCCAGGTCGACACATTGCTGAACCAATTCTTTTATGGAAATGGTACCGTAACGTAAGCTGTGGAAAGAATGACAATTGATGAACATAACATGGTAAATTATTGGTTTAAAAATCCGGATGCCCGGCCAACGCTGTCCGAACCGAACCTCGTTTTAATTTTGTCCAACGTTTGATAAAGACTGATAAGCTCTTCCGTATCTTCAAACAGGTTCATCTGGTGACATCCGTGAACTAATCCCGTAAATTTTATCCCTATCAGCCTGATTCGCATTCTGCGGTTATAGACCTTTTCAAATAATTCTAATGCATACCTGAGCAGCGTATGGTCGGACGAAGTATAAGGAATCCTGTATTGCTTGGTCTCCGTATCAAAGTTGGAGTACCGAATTTTTACAACAACGGTAGAAGTCAGCCACTTCTCCTGTCGGAGCTGGAAGCATAACTGTTCCACCATTCCCGACAGTATGCTCTTTATAGCGGTGATATCGATGGTATCCTGTGAAAATGTATTTTCTTTTGAGATGGACTTTCTATCGGAATAAGGGACAACAGGCGTTTCATCAATGCCATTGGCTTTCTTCCAGAGTTCCTGCCCGTTTTTTCCGATCAGCTGGTGCAAAACTTCAATCGGTGTTTCCGATAAGGTTTCAATGGTTCTGACTCCTAATCTGGATAAGAGTTGAAAAGTGACATTCCCAACCATTGGAATCTTCTTTATGGAAAGCGGATTTAGAAAGGGCTTGATGCTCTGCTCAGGAATTTCAAGTTTTCCGATGGGCTTAGATTCCCCGGTCCCGATCTTGGAAACGGTCTTATTCGTGGACAAGGCAAAACTGATTGGCAGACCGGTATTTTTTCTGACTGCCTCTGCAATTTCGGTGGTCCATTGATAGCAACCGAAAAATTTATCCATCCCGGAAAGATCCAGATAGAATTCATCAATACTAGCCTTTTCAAGAAGGGGAACTTTTTCCTGTATAATTTCGGTGACCGTATGCGACATATTGGAGTACATTTCCATATCGCCCCGGATTACCTTCGCTTCCGGGCAAAGCCGAAGCGCCATCTTGATCGGCATTGCACTTCGCACCCCAAAATATCGTGTCTCATAAGAGCAGGATGCTACCACGCCTCTGTCTCCGCCACCAATGATAAGCGGCTTTCCAACGAGGTCGGAGTTCTTCAGTCTCTCACAGGAAACAAAGAATGTGTCAAGATCCATATGGGCAATTGCTCGATTCATATCGACAAAATTATTACGTTTTGTATCAAAAATGTTTATATTTGTTGCTATAAATTATAGCAATGTCAATTTTATCAGAAAACATGCGGTATTTGAGAGGAAAGCTGAATCTCTCACAACAGAAGGTTGCAGACCATCTTTCTATCACCCGAGGAAGGTATGCGAAATATGAGGATGGTGCGACGGAGCCACCCCTTGAGATCCTGCTTAAAATATCAAAATATTACAATGTCAGCATCGACTTACTACTGAGAATCAATATCAGTAAATATTCCATTGATGAACTTGTGGAACTTCCTGATAACAGAATTGTTTTACCAATTAAAGTAGATCATGAAGGCAACGATCAGATCGAGATCATCCCCCAAAAAGCTTCCATGGGATATCTGAACGGCTATAGTGATCCGGAGTATATAGAAGGTCTGGATACTATATCATTACCATTCTTAAAGGGAGGAAAGTTCAGGGCATTTCCGGCTGATGGAGATTCAATGCCTCCGTATAAGAACGGAACCTACATCGTAGGAAAATATGTCGAAGATCTTTCCGATCTGAAAACGGACAGGACCTACGTTTTCATCACGATCAATGATGGGATCAGCTATAAAAGATTCCAGTTCCATGAAGCAGATGGTATTTGGGTGAAGGCTGACAATAGTTTTTATGAGCCTTATAAGATTCCTCTTGCTGAGATCAGAGAGATATGGGAATTTGCCTGCAGTATCAGTACAAAAGAATATGCGCCTGATGAGTTTTCGGAACGTAATATTCAAAGCTTCATTGCAGAGATCAAAACTGATATAAAACAGATCAAAGAAAAAATCGGAGATAAGAATTGAGCTATTCAAAGTGGAAGGTAAAACATAAAAAAAATTATAGATTATGGAGCAGTTAACCTTATTCAATCCCGAAGAATTATATGAATTTCCGAAAGACCTTTTGGTGTTCAGGGAACATTTTTTAAATAGGGAAGAAGCTGATCTTTTAAAAGATAAACTGCTTCATTCTGCACCGTGGGAACAGCGTACTCAGAAAATGTATGACAAAACAGTAATAACACCGCGATTAACAGCTTGGTATGGTGATGACAGGAAATCATATGATTCCGCAGATAATAATACGTCAATTACCAATTCCTGGACTTCAGAATTGTTGTTACTAAAAGAAAGGATAGAGAAAGAATTCGGCTATCAATTCAACGGTGTACTTTTAAATCTTTATCGTGACAATAATGATTCAGTAGCGTGGCATAGGGATAAGGAGAGTCGATATGGCAAACGTCCTGTCATCGCATCGATCAGTCTCGGACAAACGAGAAATTTTGATTTCAGA
The DNA here is from genome assembly GCF_900142325.1 of Epilithonimonas mollis. Taxonomy (GTDB): domain Bacteria; phylum Bacteroidota; class Bacteroidia; order Flavobacteriales; family Weeksellaceae; genus Epilithonimonas; species Epilithonimonas mollis. Next base: position 6,667 of record NZ_FRAM01000005.1, on the reverse strand, counting down.
AAAAAAGATCATCATCAAAGTAAATACAGTCTGCCGCTTCCTCACGGTTCGTTGCTTATTATGAAGGGAGATCTTCAGGAACATTGGGAGCATAGGATTGCTAAATCCAGATTGCTAATGGGACAAAGGATAAATCTTACCTTCCGGTTAATCCGCTAGTTATAAAAACCATATAGCTGAACAAGAGTGAAAGCCATAGAATGTATAAAGAAAAGATTGAATGAAATTGAAGCGTAGCGATTATTATGTAAATTTGATAGCTAATCGTCAATTATAGAATATGCTAAGAAGCTTAGGTGTTTTTTCAGATTTTGAAGTTCAATTATTTAATCAGAATATTGAAACTAAAATCGTTGAAAAAAATGAAGTTCTACTTTCTGAAGGTGAAATTTCAAAATCTATTTTCTTTATCAAAGCCGGTGCTATTTTTCAAATCCAGACAATAGATGATGAAGAAAAAATTATTGATTTAAATATTCAGAACGATTGGGCTTTCAATTTTGATAGTTTGACAAATCAAATTCCTTCCAATACCAATATAAAGGCATTTGTTAAAGCTGAAGTTATAGAGCTAAAGTTGGAAAGTTTACACAAACTGATTTCAATTTCGCAAAACTTTTTGCAACTCAACAAGATCTTCAATTCGTTGTCTGCTAAAATCCATATCTATGACAGCAATCTGAACCCGACTGAAAAGTATAATTACCTTCTTAGCAATAAACCTCAGATTATTAAAATTTTTCCTTTGAATATGATTGCTTCTTATTTGAAAATGCGTCAGGAAACATTGAGTCGAGTAAGAGCCAATGTGATTTTTTGATTTCAATCAAGTGTTGCTTCGAGATTAATTATAGAAATTTGAGAGAAAAAAATGATTACTGATATTATTGCAAAATTGCCAATGAGGCAAAAAGAATCGACTTCAGATTTTTATAAAAAATTAGGTTTTAAAGTTTTCGGAAATGAATTTGATCATTACTTAATGTTACAAAAAGATGATCTGCAATTGCATTTTTTTGAATTTAAAGATCTTGTTCCGGACGAAAATTATGGACAGATCTATATCCGTACAACATCCATCGAAAACCTGTACAATACTTTCATCGAAAATAAAGTTCCGATACATCCCAATGGACATTTAGCGGAAAAACCTTGGGGACAAAAAGAATTTTCAATTCTCGACCCCGATAATAATTTGATAACTTTTGGAGAAGCAATGAATTAAAAACAACTTTGGTGGAAGAAATTATACCATAAACATTTGCATGAAGATCGTTATCATTCCACGACATTTCTGGCATTATTTTATCAACACTAATGATAAAAATAGGAAATGGATTTGTTATTTGAAAATTGGGAAAAGCTTGGACAGGTCGCATTGATGACCATTGCCTCTTTTGTTATTCTATTCCTTTTCATAAGGATTTCAGGAAAAAGAACCTTGGCTAAGTTCAACGCTTTCGATTTTGTGGTCACGGTCGCTCTGGGTTCCACATTGGCCTATATGATGCTTGCGATGGTTCCATTGGCAGAAGGTGTAATGGTGTTATTTCTGATAATAGCATTACAATACCTGTTCGCGAAATTGGCCAGTACCTCTGATAAGATGGAACATCTGATCAATTCCTCTCCACGGTTACTGTTCTACAAAGGCAAATACCTCAAAGACAATATGAACACCGAGGCCATAACGGTTGATGAGATCAGCGCTGTAGTGCGTCAGGAGGGAATTGAAAGGTTGGATGATGTTTTGGCAGTTGTCATCGAGCTCAATGGAGAGATCAGTGTCATCAAAAAATCGGATACTCCGGGTGGTAAAAGTTCTTTGGAAGATCTTGATATCCCTGACAGTGAAGGAAGGGACAATCTGTAGAATTTTTGCAGTTATATATTTTAATTTATCGAATTAACCAAAGCTTATCTCTATTTTTAGTTTTTTACTCTTTTCATAGGAAAGGTCTGTTTGCGTTTCTGTCCGTTTTTTGTTCCTGAAATTTCTGCTATCAATGAATCGGAAGTAATTTTTGTGTAAGTGATGATCTGCGGAAAGTCGTGTTGTGAATTTTCAAAGACCAATTGATTTTTAGAAATAGTTTTGGCAGCAAAACGAACAGGCAGACCATCATTTTGATTGTTAACAGTTGGAATATAAAACAACTTTTTATTTTCCTGCACGAGCCGGATATTTTCAAAAACGATCGTGTCTGTGTCTTTTACACTATAGCTTTTCCCCGAAAATTCATTATTGCCAGCCTTGGTCCAGGTTTCGTAGATACTGCCTCTTTGGGTTTTGTTTTCCCAGGTACCGATCAGCCATTCTGCTTTTTGAATGTCGTTTGTCCTTTTTATTGTCCAGGCATAAAGAATCGCCAGACTAACAACCGTAATAAAAAATTTTGCTCCTGTTTTCATAATTTTAGCTGATTAAGTAATTGTCATTTTATTCGATTTTCAAACACGGGATCATTTCTTTGTTGAATGTTTAGATAACAAAGTTGCAATATTTTTTAAACCTAAAATTGTAAAAATGGGACAAGTCTAATCCTAGCCGTAAAAAAGCGAGGACATCTTAAGGTGAGTGCCATAAAATTCTTTGGGCGTAGATCCGGTAAATTCTTTAAACTCTTTGATAAAGTGTGCCTGGTCATAATACTCATTTTCATAAGCCAGGTGTGAGAGGTTGGAGAACTGATCATTCAGCAACATTTTGAGTGCAGCCTGCAATCGAATCGTCCTGGATAGCTGTTTAGGACTGAGACCGATGTCCGAAGAAAATTTTCGCAATAATTGTCTTCGATTAAGATTGGTTTGTCTGGACATTTCGTCAACTGACAGTTGTCCGTTGGCTGTTATAATGGTTTCAACCGTTGATCTTACAATACGGTCAATGGTTTCGAAATTCGTCAGCCGATCCAGTAAAAATCTATCAATAAGCTTTATTTTATCCGAAGTTGAATTGGCATTTAAGACCTGTTGCTCAATTTCCTGTCCATCCTTTCCAAACAGCTTTTCCAATGAAACGGCGGTGTTTTCCATCTCTTTTATGGGATTAGTCGTAAAAGGCATAAATCCTTCCGGATGAAAACGAACGGAAAAAATTCCGGTCTCGCCGGTCGGCTCGATTTCCAGCGGCCGTGTCAGTTGTCCGATAACAAAACATTTGGGCTGGATAATGCTGTTCCCCTTATCCAGGTATTGTTTGTATAGATCTCCATAATGAAAGATCATCTCCATACATCCGTCAGGAACAATGGTTTGCTTTTCAGGTGTTTCTTCTTTAGGGCTTTCCAGTGTCCAATAACATTTGATAAATGCTGTCAAGTCCTGATTTGGTTCAAATGTCTGGTAATTCATTTGGCTTCTTTACAAAAATTATTCTACCTAAAAACTTCATAGTGATTCAAATATAATCAATCTTCGAAAAAGAGATTGATGGATCATCTATCATAAACCTGCGTAATTTAAGTACAGGTTAACTGGAAACCTGTGCAAAATGTGCACAGGTCAGCTTAAAACCGGCTCAAAAATTAAGCGGCTCAACACTAATTCTGCGTAAAAATTGAGCCGAATATTTTAAATGCGTGCTCGAAATTTGTGCAACCATATTTCTGAATTGTATCCAAGAAAGTAAAGCAGCCTCATAGTCCTGCTTAAAAATTACGCCACTTTTTTGAAAACCTGCTCAAAATTGTTACCATAACACGCCGACTTGGTTCAAAAAGTAAGCAGCTTCTTTCGCAACCTGCGTAAAAATCGAGCAGCGTATTTTCAATGATGCTCAAAAATTGAGCAATCTTAAATTCATCTCTTTCCGCTTTCTTTTCTTTTCAACGCAATTACTACAACTATTTACTAATCAGTTAAATGCAGTGTTTTTCAGAACTCTCAAAAAATCAACAGTACAATTTAGCAAGATGTGTCTTTGTATATACAAACTTTTCAAGTTTTATATCCAAGACGATCTTGCCTTTTTGCAAAAGGGGAAAAGACTTCGGAACTCGTCTTTTGTTGTTCTAAAATCTGGTATAATATTCCAAATTATTCTTTTTTAATCTTTACAGATTTCAGATTAATTTGGACTGTCTTTAAATAGCCCAAGTCCCTTCAAAGCTATTGTTTTGAGAGATTTGATGTTTCAACTTTGCAACAGAAATCTTAATCAAAAAAGATGAAAACACTTTTTTATTTTTTATTTAGCTTCTTAACGATATTGGTCTCGGGACAGGTCGGCATCAATACGCCAAACCCCGAAGCTACTCTGCATGTAGTAGGTAGACCTGACGACCCTAATCATTACGATGGTATCATTCCACCAAGCATGACCGGTGACCAATTATCAAAAAAGATTTATTCTGCTTCAAAAAAGGGTACATTACTATTCGTGACTATTCCGCCCTACATATTGTCAGGGCAAGTGATTAATGTCGCAGAACCTGGTTTATATTATTTTGACGGAAGCCTGTGGCAACCTATACCAAAGCAAGAGCGCAAGATAGAATATCAAACGATTCTTATTTTTGACCGCAATACGGATAGCCCACTTACAGCATCTTCCAAATGGAGCGAGCCGGTTAACCTTTGGGATCATAAAGATACTTACTTGACCTGTACAAAATTTTACAGTTTGGGTGCAAAAAAATTTGGAGCTTTAGAGGGAGCCGTGTCGTTTACAAAAATTGAGGGGATCATCAATATTAAATTCCTTGTATCTCGAAAAGCAGATTCCGAGCCTGTGTCAGACGATGTCGTAATGGATATTTCTGATATCTGTAATGAAATAGGATACTTCCCGACTGATGTCGCCTGGCTGCATCCTGAAAATTCAACAGTCCCGATGACTGTTTTTCTTCAAAACAATTCGATTCATATCCCCGCGGTAACTTTAAATTCAATCAGTACAAATACAAAAGGTGAAGCCAAAGGATATTCAAGCTGGACAAAACCACATTTGAAATAACAAAACAAAAATATATCTACAATCAGCAGCATATCAAAATCAATGACCGATTCTAAAAACACGATAAACCTTAAACAAAAACAAACAATGAAAAACAACTTTCTAACCTTACTTTTTGCCTTGGCATTCGTTAACCTGTTCTCGCAGGTCGGTATTAATACCCAGTCGCCTAAAGCTACTTTTGAAGTGGTCGGAAAACCAAATGATGCGAATCATTTTGACGGGATCATCCCGCCACGGATCACCGGTGATGAATTAGCAGCAAAGACATATTCAGCGGCACAAAAAGGCGCTTTTGTATTCGTGACCGTTCCTGCAACCAATCTAATCGGACAGGCAGTTCACCTGACAAGATCGGGACTGTATTACTTTGATGGACAGCAGTGGGTTGAGATCTCTAAAGATGATCCCCTGGAAGCGGTTGCGCTTAGAGGAAATACCTCTACGGTCGAGCTTGTTATCAAGAACAATCTAAAACTTGATTTTGACCAGAAAGAAAATTATATCCTGGGAAAATCCAGAAGTCCGATCACTGGTGAATACAATACCATCGTGGCGACAGATTCCAACATCACTTCCGGTAAAGGAAATTCAGCATTTGCCTACGCAATGTCACAGGGAAAGGTGACCGGTAAGTTAAATTACGGAATGGGTGTTTCGGCATTAAACGGTATTGCTAACGGGACCATATCCGGTAACAGGAACATCGGTATTGGCCCAGGCGCCATGTCATATATCACGTCAGGCAATGACAACATATCAATCGGATATCTTTCAGGAACAGGAAACCGGATAGGTTCCAACAATATTTTTATTGGCGTGGGTGCAGGAAGCCCTGCCGTCGGAGACAGAAGTGTCAGTAACAAGCTGGCCATTCATTCGACTCCGGTCAACACAAACGCGAATGCTTTTTGGGATGGTATCACGAATAATTACACCGACTATAAGTTTGCGCTGATCTCGGGAGATTTTTCTGAGAGATGGCTCAACATCAACGGTAAATTAAGTGTCACCCCTTCACAGATGCCCAATGCAGACGGTGATTCCTCCTATACTAAAAAAGTAGTTGCAAAGGCTGATGGCACATTTGGTTTCGCCACCGAGGTAATTCCCACACCACCAGCTGTTGGAACGTATGTTCTCAAAAGTGTGAATGGTATTCCAAGTTGGAGCTCACCGTGAAAAAAGAAGGGAGTACGAATTCTGAAGTGATCTTTTTCCGGATCCAACAGGAAAGAAAAGAGAACTGGAAGAAAACATGCCAGGAAAGAAATATCTCTTTGACCAGACTGATCATCGATTCTGTGGAGAACAGGATTATGGATGATGAAAGAAGAAAGGTTCTTAAATTCATTGAAAAGCAGGACAATATCTTTGCAAAGATCGAAACCAATGTCAATCAAATCGCAAAGGTGGTCAACGGACAAAAGTTCATTTCGGAAAGTCAATTGGAATTGTTTTCCACACAACTTTTAGAAATAGTAACGTTAAAAGCCCGGCAGAACAGAATATTTGAAAACATCTACGCACTGCTTTCAAAATGATCGTTAAGCTTATGAAGCCGGCCGGAGCTAACTTTCCCGGAGTAGATTACAACGACAAGAAGATTGATAAGGGAAAGGGAGAATTGACGCTGATGAAGAATTTTCCGTCATTCATTACTGAAAATAGCAATAAGCAGCAGGTCAGAGATTATCTGAAAGCGATATC
>NZ_FRAM01000002.1 GCF_900142325.1 Epilithonimonas mollis | reverse complement strand
CCTGCAATCAGACAAAAAATGGAACAAGCCTATGTAACCTCCTCAAGAATGGAATATAAATTCTGGGATGCAGCTTATAATTTAAAAAAATGGATATAGATATGAACCGCGTAGAATCTATAATTTTCAATACAGATGGGGCTTTATCGATTCTGAAAATCTCTGAAAACAGGCATAATTAGAGGTATTTACTTCTTAGGAGTGAATGTAAGTGAGGAAGATTGTGTCTTTACAGCATCAATTACCACTTCCCAAGTCACTAAAATCTGGTTTGATTAATTTCCATAGCAACACATCTTTTCTCGACGTTGAATCCCTGTCATCGATAGGGATGTCGAGTTGATTAACTCTACAGAGTATCATATAGAAAATATAAAGCTTGTAATCACTCATCTGACATCTCAAAACTATAAATTAGGATCACAGTATTTCTTTTGACAGCTATTCAATGAATTTCAATAACAAGAGACGTTTCGGTGAAATCTATTAAAAAAATTTATGAGAACATTTACAAAATGGCTTGTTATAAACAAATTCACTAAAACATTTGCTTAATCAATCTCATAAGCCGTTTACATTACAAAATGGCAATGAAATACTTCATTGTAGAGAGACTTGGTTATAATAAAATGTAACTGTAATTAATGAAAAGTACTTAATTAACTGATCTTAATAATTCCATTTACATTAAAAATTCTTTTTGCTAAACTAAAGTATATTACTGCCTAGATAAAAAATTGAGCTTACCATCAATTTTAGGTTAATTATCAGATCTTAAAATTTATCATTTCTATTCCTTGATCGAGCCAAAATATTTCACCCCCGGTATTTCTATGATTATATTGGTATGAAAGAAAACATTATTATAGTTTCAACACTTTCAAAATACAGTATATAAAATATTGACCTTAAACAAGTTAAGCTTAAAATCATTAACATATTTTAAATGAGAGTTATCTAAATGCCAACTGTATATCAATTGTATATATAGCTTTTTATCGATTTTTCTAACTGATAATTTACATTTACCACAGCCCTAAGCAGATAAAAACTTAATATATGGAAAAGAGAATTGTACTACTGCTATTTTTTATTTTAACCTATTCGATCCATGCACAATCATTTCAGGTAAAAATTTCCAATGAAAATGATCAGCAAACACTTTTGATAGATGGCAAGCCTTTGATGATTAATGGTATTAATTGGGACTATTTTCCAATCGGAACCAATTACAATTATTCCATCTGGAACCAGAAAGATGAAACTATAAAAGCTGCCCTAGACAGCGATATGTCTTTACTGAAAAACATGGGAGTCAATACAATAAGAGTTACAACATTGATTCCGAAAAAGTGGATAACCTATATATATGAGAATTACAGCATTTATACGATGCTGAATCATTCATTTGGCCGATATGGATGTACAATTGATGGCCATTGGGTTCCCAATACTAATTATTCTGATCCTGCAACGCAAAAATTTCTTATAAAAGAAGTTAAAGATATGGTTGATCAATATAAAAATACGCCCGGGCTTCTTCTTTATCTTATCGGTAATGAAAATAATTACGGATTATTTTGGGATGGAGCAGAAACAGAAAATATACCCGTAGAAGATCGAAAATCAACATCAAGAGCAAAAGCTATGTACAAACTTTTCAATGATGCAGCTCTGGAAATGAAATCATTAGATCCAAATCATCCTGTTGCTTTGTGCAACGGTGATCTATTATTCTTAGATATTATTGCCAAAGAATGTACAGATGTAGATATCTTCGGAACTAACGTGTATAGAGGTGTTTCTTTCGGAGATATTTTTCAAAGAGTAAAAAATGAATACGGAAAACCCGTTCTTTTTACAGAATTCGGTGCAGACGCTTTCAATGAACTCACACAACAGGAAGATCAGGGAGCGCAAGCCTATTATCTACTCGGAAACTGGCAGGAAATTTATGAAAATGCTGCTGGGATGAATAAAACAGGAAATGCGATTGGCGGTTTTACATTTCAATTCAACGATGGTTGGTGGAAATACAAACAAAACGAAAATCTTGACATACATGACACCAATGCTTCTTGGAGCAACGCTGCTTATATCAAGGATTACAAAAAAGGATCTAACAATATGAATGAAGAATGGTTCGGAATCTGCGCCAAAGGTAACCCCGATATTAATGGTATTTATCAAAACTATCCGCGGTCAGCCTATTATGCTTTGAAAGAAGTTCACAAATTCAATCCTTATGAGCATAACAAAGCAGCAACTGTTAAAAACTTTTTTGATACCATTAATATTACAGACGCCAAACTAAGAGCAAGGGGTGACGAAGCTGCTTTAAAATCGGAAAGTAATGATAAAATTCGTCTTAGTAATTTGCGGGCAGAATTCACAACTTTTAATACCGGAGGGAGTCTAATAACAACCCCGAAAGACAAATCAGATAGTTATACAACTTTTCCAAACCAAAAAGGCTTCGATCATTTGCAATCATATTACATAGGTGTGGAAGGAAATCCTACTTCAAATATGAGAGCTAAAGTGAATGTTAATATTCTTGGACACGTAGCAGAAAATCCAATAGATCAAATATTTTATGAAAACAGAGGAAGAACTGTAGAAGTAATTAATGCTGATGGTGCAACTACAACCATGCAGGATCTGAATAGAATACAGATATACAGCGCAAGCTATCAATGGAATGAAAAGTGGTTCGATCTGGACGGATTTTACAGAACCGGACACTACCACTGGGGATATGAAGGGGATATTTTCGGATTATATCCAGAAGCCAATTATGGTGCAAACATGGACATTTACAATGGAGAAGCTCCCTTCGGATTCGAATTTACTGGAAAAAAAGATATTCATGGCTTAAAGATCGCTTTTGGTCCAGAATTATGGTGGGGTGCCAATCCCGCTGTTTTGGTAAAATACTCTAAAAAAGTTGGAAAATTCGATCTGACAGGAATTTACCACGAAGACATAGATCAAAGAGGAACGACAGAGAGTTCATTTGCAATTCCTCAACCACAAACAAGGAGAGTCACACTGGCAATTCAAAGAAAAATTGGGGAAATCAGTTTTGATTTAGGAGGAATCTGGGCTGGGCAACCTTTGAACGGAAGAAATTTTCAATTGTACAGAGATGGAAATGTATATCAAGATCAAATCAACTCCAAGGATAACTGGGGTGGAAAAGTGAAGTTTTCCTATGCTGGCGGGAAATTCAACTGGTATTTACAAGGTGCTTTAATGGGATTAGTAGCCAATGGTGGTGCCGACTACACTCAGACCTTTACGGGATGGAGACTAAAAGACAGTGGTAGTGGAAATCAATACAATATACTGTCGGGGTTCACTTATAATATTGGCAATCTGCAAATCGCACCAAATTTCCTTTGGCAAAAACCTATTGAAGGACCGATTCCAATGAATGTTCCAAATCCCGGCAGACCAAGAAATATTTTAGAAGATCCTTTTGCTGTAAGGGCTAACCGGGAACAAACCAGCGGTGAGATCTTACTGACTTATGATCCTACTCCTGCCACTTGGATGCACAGTTGGGATAGCGACAAAACAGAGGATGCTCCATTCGCTGTCAGTGCCGGATTTGTATACAGACACCTCCCGACAACTCAGGATGCAGCAATTGGTATTTTACCAGATGGCCGAACGACTTTCGCTTTTCCGGGAGCCGCTCCCGCTAAAGATTTGTGGGAAGCAAATACAAGAATAGTTTCAAAAATAAATAACGATTTAGGAATCATTGCTAATCTATATGGTGGAACGGCACAGGCAAACGGAAGTGACGCAAGAACTATAGAAAGATTTGGGATAGACTTAAGAGCCATTTATAAAAAAGTAAAATTCGTCTCTGCTTTTAAATTAAATGATTGGGGACCATATGATTACCACAGGGATTACAATTTAACATTCCCAATGCAGATTATTGGTGATTTATCTTTTGAAATAGGAAAGCCGGAATGGTGGATTCTTCCGGGAACCAGAATCGGTATAAGAGGTACATACAGAACACTCGACCAATACTCACCAAGATATGCGCCTATTTATAATATTGATGCTGCAGGTAATTGGGTTGCAGATCCAACAGCTATTGGCTTCCCTCACGGGAACGAATGGGAAATCAGAACATACATTCACATTAACATTGGTAAATAATTATTAAGATGGAAAACAATTACAGACCTAAATTTATTAAATGTGCGATAATGCTATCAATGTTATTGGTATTAGGATGCGAAAGAGAGATTAACGATTTGGAGCAGGCACAATATTCTAATAACCCTGCGGTTTTCATAGATGGTTTCAGTACTGGGCTTAATTATTCGTCATTCGGCGGTGCCAATTCAAAAGCATTTGATGTAGACACGCAAACCAAATACTCAGGAAGCACTTCTATGAAATTTGAAGTCCCGGATTACGGAAGCCCTGAAGGAGCATATGCAGGTGGCGCATTCTACACTACTGTCGGAAGGAATTTAACTGATTATAATGCCCTTACATTCTGGATCAAAGCAACTCAGCCAGCCAATATAGATGTTTTGGGCTTTGGTAACGATTTAGGAGAAAACAAATATGAAACTTCTATTTCCGGTCTTGCTGTTAATACAAACTGGAAAAAAGTAATTATCCCAATTGCAGATCCCTCAAGACTAAAAACAGAAAGAGGAATGTTCTTCTATTCTGAAGGTCCCGAAAACAATAAGGGTTATACTTTCTGGATAGACGAGGTGAAATTTGAAAAACTTGGAACAATACAGTTTCAGTCTGCTTTAATCTTGAACGGGCTGGACGAAACTGTAACTTCTTTTGTAGGGGTCAACCATAAAATAGATAGAATTTCTGCCAAGTTCAGTCTTCCGAATGGAAGCGGTCAGTCTGTTAATCTTACGCCGTATTATTACACGTTTTCTTCTTCTAATCCATCTGTTGCAACAGTTGATGGTTTAGGAAATGTGAAAACAACCGGTGCTGGTGCTGCCGTAATTACTGCAACTTTAGGTAACGAGACAGCGTTGGGAAGTTTAAGTATCAATTCTACAGGAAACTATCTGCATGCTCCCAAACCTAAGCACGACCCTGCTAAAGTAGTTTCATTGTACAGTGACCTGTACACTAATGTACCTGTCGATTATTACAATGGATATTGGCAACCTTATCAGACAACGCAATCCGATGATTTTGTTGTAGAGGATGACCATGTTTTGAATTATACCAATTTCAATTTTGTGGGAATACAGACAAGTGCTCCAACGGTAAATGTTTCCTCTATGACACATCTTTATATGAATATTTATTTACCGAAACCTATACAAAACGGAGCCAAATTCAAGATTCAGGTTGTGGACTTCGGCGCTGATGGCGTTTATGGTGGAACAGATGACAAAACAGGAGAAATTACTTATACAACTCCAACACTGCAAGGTCAGAACTGGATTAGTATCGATATTCCACTTTCTTCATTGTCAGGATTGACCACCAAATCACATATAGGGCAACTTATTTTTGAAGGAACCAACATTCCAAATTTTTATGCCGACAATATCTACTTCCATCAATAATAATAATAATAATAATAATAATAATAATAATACAAATTAAAGATTATGCAATTTTTAAATAAAAGAAATATTAAGAGAATTATTCGTATAGGATGCTTAATTGTATTGATTTTTCCATTGTCAGGTTGTGATGAAGATGCGGAACAGAGGTTACCCGAAAGAAATTGGGAACTGATATGGAGTGATGATTTTAATGGTGCAAAAGGAGCAAGTCCTGATGCTTCAAAATGGAATTATGATATTGGAAAAGGAACAGATGGATGGGGAAATCAAGAACTTCAGTACTACACAGATCGCCCCGAAAATGTAATGCTGGATGGAAAAGGAAACCTTGTTATTACTGCAAAAAAAGAGAATTACTCCGGATCTTCGTATACGTCTGGGAGAATCAAGACACAAGGTCTATTCGCTCAGAAATATGGAAAAATAGAATCCCGGATAAAAACACCTTCCGGGCCTGGTATTTGGCCGGCTTTCTGGATGCTAGGAGACAATATAAACACAACCCCCTGGCCTGCTTGCGGAGAGGTTGACATTATGGAACTAAAAGGTCATACCCCTAATGTGGTACACAGCACACTACATGGTCCGGGATACTCCGCCGGTAGTGCTCTTACGAAATCTTATGGACTTCAGAATTCTAGATTCGATCAGGGTTATCACATTTTCGGAATGGAATGGAAAGAAAATCAAATTGATTTTTTTGTAGACGGATATTTATATCACCGTGAAAAATCGACTGATACATCGAAAGATTGGGTTTTTAACCATTCTTTCTTCCTGATTATGAATATTGCCGTTGGAGGGAACTTCGTGGGATTCCCGACAGACTCTACATTATTTCCCCAGCAGATGTATATAGATTACATTCGGGTTTATAAGGCAAAATAATTTAAATATTAGTTTAAGCAATCAACCAAACCATTTCATTAATACGATTAAACTACTCTAAATTCTAACAATATTAATTTATACTAAATTCAAAAAAATGAAAAACCTATCTATTTTTATGATGCTTTTTGCATTCGTATTTGGTTATACACAACCATCTACCAATGCACCAACGCCAACCCTCGCTCCATCGAATGTTATTTCAGTTTTTAGCGATACGTATAACAATGTTGCCACAAACTATAATCCGAATTGGGGTCAATCAGGAACTGTTAATCCAACTTTTGAAGCAGTTCCCGGCTCTGGCAATGATGTTCTGGCCTACACCAATTTCAATTATCAGGGAACAGAACTTAACAAGCAAGATGTCTCTTTAATGGAATATCTTCACGTAGACGTATGGGTTCCTGCCGGGACTTCAAGATTGCTTAAAATCTCTCCGATTAATAACGGAAGTGGGGCCGGAGAATTCCTGGTAGTTGTACCTCTTACACCAGGAAGCTGGAACAGTGTGGATCTACCAAAATCAAGTTTTACAGGAATGACCTGGAACAGCGTTTTCCAAATGAAATTTGACGGACAGTTCAATGCAGACGGAAGTGCTAACACCAGTGGTTGGGATGTTTATTTAGATAATATTTATTTTTGGAAACCCCTTTCTACACAAGATGCTACTTTAAGCGATTTGAGGGTAAGCGGAACAACAATTTCTGGATTTTCATCGGGAACATTATCTTATACTTATGATGTACAACCAGGGACAACTTCTATCCCTACTGTTACAGCAACAGCAACACAGTCATCTTCTAATGTGTCGGTTACGCAAGCATCCTCTATTCCGGGAGAAGCAAGTGTTTTGGTTACCGCCGAGGACGGAACAACTACCAAAACCTATAAAGTTCAGTTTGTAGAGATTGCTGCTCCATTAACAGCCGCTCCTACGCCTCCCGGAAGAGCTCCGTCTGATGTAATTTCTATATTTAGCGACACATATGCCAATATTTCGTCCACGAAAAATCCTTTTGGTGACGCAAAAATTACAGATCTCACTATTGCAGGAAACAATACTACAAGATTAACATTTACTAACCCTGGATCTGGCTATCAATATATTACGGAATCAAAAGACCTTTCTGACTTTAGTAATATGCATATTGATGTATGGGTTGCTGGACCAACAGAGCCGGGACAAGTGATACAACTGATCGTACAAAACTTTAATGAAGACGGATCTTTCTCCAATAACCTTATTTATAATATAGACCTCGCGACCGCTGGTACAGGAAACTGGTATTCTGCAGACATTCTTTTTACAGATTTCACAGCAGGCAATAGAAATAACATCAAGCAGTTTCAGGTTGTTGGCGCTGGTCCATCTGCTTTTGGACCAACTTATATAGACAATATTTATTTCCATAATAATAAGCTGTCTGTATCAGTTACAAATAAAGCTACACTGCGGTTTTATCCAAACCCTGTTACTTCAGGTGAAAATATTTATGTAAGTGCTAAAGTTCAAAGTTTGGATATTTACAATTTAACCGGACAGAAAGTAAAGTCTTCTACTACACAAAACATCAGCTCAACAGGGCTTGCAAAAGGACTCTATATTCTTAAAGCAATCTCCGAAAACGGAAAAACAACATCTTCTAAACTGATTGTTAAATAATCTGAATTTTAATTGAAGGTTGTCTTACGGGACAGCCTTCAATTATCTTAAAGATGTTTTATTATTAAGAGATGATAATGTAATTGCATGTAAATCTCACTTATACTTTTCAGAAATAACATTGTTGACTTATAAAATTATGTGGCAATTGCCTATATCATTTTGATTTGCCAATCTGAACCTTATCAACAAGAAGTTTAAACCAAATCTGAAAAACAACAATTCTAAATATTATGATTAATAATTCTAAAAGAAAAATAAAGTATTTCTGTACTTTGTTTTCAATGGTCTTTGCAATACAAACCTCTGCTCAGTTCACACCTGTAGGCAGTGGCAGCTATACGTATGTTTTCCCTGGGAATGATTCTGCAGGACGAAACTCTTTCCCTGCTGGGTCTCCACTGGTAAGTGGGAATGCGAGCGGAAAAGCCGTCCCAACAAATGACTGGTGGTCTAATAAGCTGATTCAGAATCATGTTAATAATTTATATAATTATCCATTAGCTCTGAGGACCGTTAATCAAGGTCTTGTAATTAGCTATATTGTTCCAGTATCAACCGCAAACGGAAGTAGTGAACCAATGGATCCTTTTCTACCAATTACTGTAGGTGTGTCTGGCTTAGATGCTGCGAAAGCAACTGTATCTGATTATTCTGACTGGATAGTTACCATGAATTGGACCAATGGATCGAATAAATTCGAAGCAACTGCTGGAATAGCAATGCCTTTTATCTATTTTACAAAAAACACCAATGATGTTGCAGAAATAAAAGTAACCGAAGGCACTGTAACTGTAAGCAATGAAATGCTCATTATCAAAGATGCCCACCAAGGCTCCGACTTCGCTGTCTATGCGCCTGTTGGCAGTACTTGGATCAAAAATGACAAAACGTATACCTCTACTCTTAATGGGAAAAATTACTGGTCTATCGGTTATATCGCTCCATCAGCTACCAACGTTGAGACGACCGCAAATGAATATAAAAAATATGCTTACGTTTTTCCCACCAATACGGAAAGCTCCTGGAACTATGATGAAAACAGTTCTAAACTAACAACAACATTTACTGTAACACCAGATATCAAAGAAGGTGCGGGGACAAATGTTCTATTAGGATTACTTCCGCATCAGTGGTCACATTTAGCAACAAGTTCACCTCAACCAAATGGTTATAAATACAGTTCTATACGAGGTGAAATCAAAACACTTGACAGTAACATCTTTGTCGTCGAAAACACATTCAAAGGCGTTTTACCAACCCTTCCCTATTTAGATAACTACAGCTCCGGATTTGACCCTGCTCTTCTAAAAAACAAAATTGCCCAAATCGAAAACGACGCGCTGAGCGATTGGACAGATTCTTATAATGAAGGACAAGTGATGAACAGGCTAATTCAGACAGCAAGAATTGCACATGAGATGGGTGATGCAGAAGCAACAAATAAAATTGTTAAAACTATTAAAGAACGCCTCGAAGATTGGTTAAAAGCAGAATCAGGCGAAGTTGCATTTTTGTTTTATTACAACGATACTTGGTCTACTCTGCTTGGATATCCTGCAGGACATGGGCAAGATAGTAATATAAACGATCATCATTTCCATTGGGGATATTTTATCCACGCTGCTGCTTTTATGGAGCAATTTGAGCCAGGCTGGGCAAATAAGTTTGGAGATATGATCAATTTATTAATTCGAGACGCCGCGTCAACGGATAGAAATGATGCAATGTTTCCCTATCTCAGAAACTTTAGTCCCTATGCAGGGCACAGCTGGGCAAACGGTTTCGCCACTTTTCCTTTTGGGAATGATCAGGAGTCTACGTCTGAGAGTATGCAATTTGCTTCTTCTCTTATCCACTGGGGAACGATTACTAATAATACCGCGATAAAAAATCTTGGAATATATATATATACTACAGAACAAACCGCAATAGAAGAATATTGGTTTGATATAAATAAGCGAACTTTTAAACCCGGATATGGATTTAGCCTGGCGTCAAGAATATGGGGAAACGGATATGATAATCAGACATTTTGGACGTCTGATATTGCTGCAGCTTATGGAATAGAAATGTATCCAATCCATGGCGGATCCTTATATTTAGGGCATCATCCGGAATATGTTGAGTCATTGTGGAACGAGATCACAAGTAAAACCGGAATTTTAAGTAATCAAGCCAACGATAACCTATGGCACGATGTATACTGGCAATATTTGTCATTTATAGATCCGTCTGCCGCTATCAATTTATACAATTCTTATCCTCAAAGAAATTTGAAATTCGGAATTTCCGATGCTCAGACTTATCATTGGCTGCACTCTATGAATGTCTTGGGTCGTGTTAATACAAATATTACTGCTAACTATCCCATTGCAGCTTCATTTACGACCAACGGCATTACCACCTATGTAGCGCATAATTATGGCAATAATCCCATTACAGTCAAGTTTTCTGATGGATATAATCTTGCTGTACCGGCTCATAAATTGGCAACCAGCAGGGATGTAAATGCCAGTGGAGTCTTATCGGCTAATTTTTATGAGGCTTTTCCTAAAGGCAGTGTCGATCTGACAGCAATAGTTACAGGAAATCAAGTTACCAAGGTGCAGTTCTTTGATGGCAATGCATCAATTGGAGAAGATACTGTTGCTCCTTATGAAATATCAGCAGGTAATTTAGCATTGGGAATTCATAATATGTACGCAAAAGTATTCATAGCAGATCAATTTAATGTTACGAATATTATTTCAATACAAGTTGGCGAGCAGTTACCTTATTCGGGAACTCCGTTTAAAATTCCTGGTACTATAGAAGCGGGCAATTATGACAAATTTGAAGGTGGTAAAGGTCAAAATATCTCTTATTATGATTCTTCACAAAATAATCAAGGCGATTACAGGAAAGATGAAGATGTTGATGCTTTAACCGACGTTCAGGAAGGTTCTACAGTACAATGGATAACAGCAGGAGAATGGTTGGAGTACAGCATTGATGTCCAAAACAACGGTTTGTATGATGCTGTTCTAAGATATGCGTCTGGAAATACAGCAGGAGGAGGTCCTTTACATTTTGAAATAGACGGCATAACGATTAGCACTGATGTAAGTATGCCTTATACTGGAAATTGGACAACCTGGGCAGACAAAGTAGTAGCGGGTATTCCTTTAACAAAAGGAAAACATACCTTACGATTAGCTATCACTAATGGCGAATTCAATTTAGGAAGAATTACCTTCAGCTATAAAGATCCTCTCAACTATGTACCGCCAATAGCTAATGCCGGAGAGAATATCTCTGTTTTGCTACCAGCTACAACAGCTGTATTAGATGGTTCATTGAGTAATCATCCGGATAATATACCATTAACCTTTGTATGGAAACAAATTTTGGGACCATCTACTGCGGTAATTGATAATTATGGATCAATTTCTCCAAATATATCAAACCTGAAAGAGGGAATTTATAAATTCAAATTAACTGTTAATGACGGTACTTACACCGCAACAGATGAAGTCCTTGTAATAGTTTCATATACTGGCAATATAGACCCATATGTTTCTATTACCAATCCGGCAGAAGGCGCTGCTTATACAAAAGGGCAGGTAGTTATTATTACAGCGTCTGCAAATGATTTAGACGGCTCCATTAGTTCGGTAGAGTTTTTTGAAGGATCCAACAAAATTGGAGAAGCAATAACTTCGCCTTATATATTGCACTGGACTCCTCAAAACGCAGGTAGTTTTACCCTCACAGCCGTTGCTACTGATAATCTAAATAGTAAAACAACTTCCGAACCGATAACTATATCAGTTTCCGATGTACTCTCCTGCTCAGAAACATCCAACGCGGCAGATCAAGGAAGTTTTTCCACAGGCTATAAATTTAAATTTGAAACAGTGGGAACGAATGTCACAATTACCTGTGAGTTATTAGATTCCGATAAACAAGGTGTGGTCGCATTCCTTTGGAAACAGTCCCCTTTCTCAGAGTCATCAATGACTAATGTGTCTGGATTAACCTTCTCGAAAACCCTTACCGGACAGTCAGTCGGTTCTACTATTAATTGTGCGGTGAAATTTGCATATGCTGGCGGAATGTCCGTTACCAAATATTTTTCTTATGTGGTTGGAACTAACTGCCCTCCTCTAGCAATAGATGATAGTACTATAAATAATTCACTTGTAGTTTACCCAAATCCGGCATCCGATATAATCAAAATATCCAGTAAATTGCCTATAAATAAAATACAAGTATATTCTTTATCCGGCAAAATAATTTTGGAGACTCAGAAAGAAATTTCTGTTAAAAATCTACCAACCGGAATGTATTTACTTAAAATTTACTCAGGCAATCAAATAGTTACGAAAAAACTGCTAGTCAAATAGTTAATCACTTTTTAATTCAAAACAAAACAGTCCTTTTGTAAGTAGTCATGGTCGGAAGATTTTTCTTCCGACTTTTTTATTTTTTTATTCTATGAAAAAGTAATTTAATTATTTGATTATCAGTTGTTTAAATTGTATTTTAGAATTTATTTTCTTATCTTTATAGCTGATAATCAATTATTTATGTCAGTTTTTAAAGATCACAAAATATCTCTTAAAGATGTTTTAGAATTTATTCCCGAAGCGCTTTTAACTCATCTCTCGGCCAGCACCAAAGTAGATCATTACAGCAAGGTTCTGCACGGCAAAAAAATGTTTTACCTGCTTTTGTTTTGCATCTTTGATAACGAAAAATTAAGCCAGAGAACCTTGGAAGATACTTTTAACAGCAGCGGATTCAAAGCATTGTTTGGATTGGGAGAAGAGGAAAAAGTACGCAGAAGTTCAATTTCAGAGCGTCTTTCAAGAATTGATTCTAATTATTTTAAAGAAATTTATGAGCAGATGTATGAACGATTTTCAAGTCTTTATGACAAATCTGAAATCGAAAAATATAATCTCATCAGAGTGGACAGCACAATCGTTGCCGATACCTGCTGTAAGCTCAAAGAAGGAATCGACCAGAAAAGTGGAAAAAAACTGGTGAAATTCAGTTTTTCTTTTGATGGAATTTTACCATCGGCAGTAGAGATTTTTACAGGACAAAAATACTCGGCAGAAGACAATGCGCTCGCTGCGGCTGTTCTCAGCCAGGTAAAAAAAGAAGAGCACCACGATAATATTTACGTCATAGACAGAGGGCTGCAGTCTACAAGAACGATGAAAGATTTTGAAGAAAAGAATTTGAAATTTATTATTCGTTCCAAAGAAAACAGAAAATTTGAAGAGACTGAGTCTTTTCTTGAAACAGAAAACCCTCTGAAATGGGATGATTGGGAAGTCATTAAAGACAGTAAAGTGAAGCTGTACACCGGAAAACCCATCCAAAACAAACGTGGAAATACCCATCATCGGGAAGAAAAAGTGCAGACAGACTTTCGATTGGTGGTCATTAAAAACGAGAAAACCTGTAAGGAATTTTGGTTTATAACCAACGAGTTTGAACTCTCTGCCAAAGAAATATCGGACTATTACCGTAAAAGATGGGATATTGAAGTGTTCTTCAGGTTTATGAAACAAGAGCTGAATTTAAGCCATCTGGTATCGCTGAATAAAAACGGAATTCAAGTAATGATCTACATGACAATGATTGCTTCTATGCTGCTCTTGATTTACAAAAAAGCAAATAATGTAGGCTACAAAACCGCAAAAAGACGTATTACAATGGAGCTTCGAGATATGATTACTGCAATTTTAATCATTTTTGCAGGAGGTGATCCTGCCAAGGTTTTCAAAACATAAAAAAATAGTCGGAATTTCTTCCGACCATGACTACTTTTGTAAGGACTGTTTTATTTTGTAAATTGCTCATTGATGATATCTAAAATATAGTTAGAATTAAAATCAACAATTAGTATATTACTTTTTAGTTTATAGTTTATTATTGATGAAATCACACCTTATTCTCATAATGCTGTTTTTCAATGCATTATATATAGCTCAAGACATTCAGAATAAAGGAATGCCTTTCCTAAAAACCTATTTTCCCAATGATTATGGGAATCAGGGCAAAATATGGGAAATTCACTCTGCAGAGAGTGGGCTTGTTTATATGGCCTCAGATGGCGGACTTCTGGAATTTGATGGGCAAAAGTGGAATAGATTACGAGATTATAAAGGACACACACGTTCTCTTCATATCTCAAATGATTCCACTATTTACATCGGTGCAGATATGGATTTCGGAGTATGGAAAAAAAATAAATCACGGAAGTTTTGTTACAAGTCTCTTTATCCTTTTCACACAAAAATTGGGGATACTAATGAAGAATTTTGGGGAACATATGAGATCCGGAATAAGATCATTTTTATATCTCATCAAAATATTTATACTTTTTACAAAAATAGGATTTCAAAAATCTCTGCTCCATTCAGGTTTGTAGAAAGCTTTGAGGCAAACGGTAGAATTTTTGTAACAGACGAGAAAAATGGCTTTTATGAATATAATGGAAACAGTCTAAATTTTTTATTTTCCTATCCAAATAATACATCATTCGATATTTCCGGAGTTTTTTTGAATAAGAATTTATTTTATATCATAACAAAAAATCAGGGCATCTATGATTTTTCATCAGGCAAACTCACTTTTTTACAGTCCGAAATATCATCTGAAATTATTAAAAACAAAGTATTCTGTTTTACCAATATTGAAAACAAGTACATGGCTTTCGGGACAATTCTCAATGGAGTGTACATCACCGATCTGAAAGGGAACCTCATTCAACACTTTAATAAAAATAAAGGATTTTCAAACAATACAGTTCTTAGCATGTTTTATCAGAAAAACGGTAAACTTTGGTTAGGTTTGGATTATGGTCTTGCAATGATAGATATCAAAAGCAACATTACTTATTTTCAAGGAACAGGTAACAACTTCGGTACCGGGTATGCTGCAATTATAAAAGATGATCTTTTTTACTTAGGAACCAATCAAGGTCTTTATATCGCAAAGTGGGATGATCTAGGTAACAGTGGAGATAATAATCTTTTTCGTATGGTTAGCGGATCTGAGGGTCAAGTTTGGACATTGCAAAATATTAACGATAAAATCATATGTGGACACGACAAAGGCCTGTATGAAGTAGAAGGAGAAAAAATCTCCAAAATCCATTCGGAACCTGGAATCACCTGTATGCTTAAATATACAGAAAATTTACTTTTGGCAGGCAGTTACAATGGAATTTCGATATTCGGAGAAAAATCAGGTTCATGGGAGTTTGTGAAAAAAATGAAAACAATTCAAGGCGCTGTAAGCCAAATTGTAAAAGAGAATGATGTATTTTATTGGGTCAATATTCCTAATTATGGCTTTATTAGATTTACCATCAATTCAGATTTAGATCCAAAAAACAGAAGTTTTTATAACCAGAACGACTTCAACGGTCGCTTCTTATCGCTTTACAAAAATAAGGATAGACTAGGTTTGATAACTGATTCGTTTACGTATTCTTTTAGTCCTGAATATGAGATTTTCACAAGGAAAAGCTATCATCCTCAACATTTTATACAAAATATTTACTCCGGATTTTTTCTACCCATTGTCTTGAATGATGAATACGGATTTTATTCTATAAATAATGGCTTTGCTTTAGAAAAATTTGACAGAAGCAGACAAAATAAGCAGCTCTATTCTAAGCTTATTTTTCGAAAAATGACAGCTTTCAATAACGATAATTCTTTGGATTTTTTTGAGGACCAAGAGCTTATTTATAAATTTAACAATATTAGATTAAATTTTATTTTTCCTAATGAGGATGACATAAAATATCAATATTTCCTGGATGGCTTCTCAAAAAAATGGAGTAATGTCAGCAGCAAGACTTCTGCTGAGTTTCTTGATTTAAAAGAGGGTGATTATACATTTATCGTCAGAGCACAAAAAAACAGCCAGCACATAGCAACGAAAAAATTTAACTTTAAAATTTCTCCACCTTGGTATAGGACCTTATGGGGTTATCTGTCATATATATTTAGTGTAGGACTACTTATTTATTTAGTAAAAAATCATCTTAACAAAAAATTGAAAAAGGAAAAGTCCGAACTTTATAAAAAGCAAAAAGAATCATTAGAAAAACAGGCGGAGCAGCATCGGCAGGAAATGATGCTTGAAAGACAAAAGCAGTTGGAATACGAGAAAGAAAAACTAAGGGAAGAGATGCGAATCAAAACAATAGAACTCGCAGTAAAAGCTAAGGAAGGCGAAGATAAAAGCAGAATACTGCAAATGATTCGCGAAAAAATATCCGAAGCTGAAAATAATCCAAACATCTCTAAGGCAAGACTTACAGAAATTCGGCAAATGCTAAAGCATTACCTTGTAATTGAGGATCATACTTTTGAGATCCAAATGGATGAACTACATCAGGATTTTTTCAAAGCCATTAAGAAAAAATTTCCAAATCTTTCAATCTATGAATTACGCCTGTGCGTTTTTCTTAAAATTGGATTAAGCTCAAAAGAAATTGCAGATATTCTTCAAGTTTTGCCCTCCAGCATCAATGTGAGTCGTTCCAGATTAAGAAAAAAACTTAAATTAGAATCAGAAGATGACTTATATGAATTTCTGAATAAATTCCAATAATTAAGACTTAAACTTTATGACTATAATCTGAATGCGATATTTGAACAGTCAATTGCTCTTTAATTGGGGTCAGATAAATTAATCATCAATATGATGTTGTAAGATTTGCTCATCTTTTTTCTAAAACAGAATAAGTTTATGGCTACATTTATTCAATTGTACTCGTATCTTATAGTTTACTACCTAGAATCAACATGTCCTCACTTTCTTATCCAGAATCTTAGCATAATGTTGAGTTGTTTCTATATGCATGTGACCAATCATTTTACTTACACTTTCACTTGGCTTAATCCTTTAAAAAAAGTAACAGTAGTGCCAAACGGATCTCTTGCGATATGAAACCTTAAATCTATATTATACTTTAGACGCTCGCAATTTCTTTGAGATAAGAATTCATTTCTGATTGCTGAGAAAAGGAAAGAAGACATCTGAATTAACGAACTGCGGATGGTTTTCATTTTTTAAAACCACCTCCTGCGCCCAGGGCAATAACGGCACTCTGGCTGAAGTATTGATCTTTTGACGATGGATAAAAATCCATTGATCGCCCTCAATTCCGATATTGATGTTAAATTTGACAATTGTTTGGCATCCTTATAGGCCTCCGGTATAGTAACTGAAGAGAAAAACATCCCGAACTTGGTTCAATCGATCTGATGCAAATTTCTTTTCATAAATCATCTGTTTTGGTGCAGATGGGACCATTTATTTTAGAGTTTATCATTAGTTAGTTAGTCCACATTTATCGTGCTGCTGCTTCTCTGACAAATGGATTGAAAGACAGACCGACACCTACATACAATGCTGTTTGTGGTTTTGCCCGGAAAATGTAGGAATCGTAGGATTCAGATTTCTCGAATACCCTGCTCCTCATCATACTTTTTGCTCCGCTCTTTACTGTTGCAACAAAAGAACTCCCGAGATATTGTTCATAGATCAATCCTGAATTGATGTCTAACTGCCGGAATTCATATTTGTTATTCTTATTTTCGATATTATAAAGATAGAATGATGTCACATCCAGTTCACTCCCGATGGATATCCTTCCGTTTTCAGCAATACTTTTTCTCAGGTAAACACTTCTTGGTAAAATAACGTTCGCTATAAAACCATTTTTGAATTTATGCTCATAAGTAAATGTTGGAATAACAGGAGTCTTGACGCTTGGATCTATAGCAACAAAAAGCCCAACGGACATTTTGGTTTTTGCATTTGCCTTCAGAACCATCGTGGCGGTCGCTATTCCTCGAAGTCTTTCAAAGTGCTGTTCGCTCCCGTCCAGGGAAGCGCTGGCCGAGTAGATCACCATTTTCCTAAATAATTTTGAAAAATAAGTAAAAGTCAAACTCTCAGAATGATAATGATAATCTTCTTTGCTGTCGAACAATGCACCTGCAGGATTATTCATTTCCGTCTCTGCCGAAATATACCGATAATTAAGGTTAGTGCTTACGACCCATTTTTGTTTGGTAATTAAATTGATGTTGGCACTCATTTTTGCACGGTGGAAATTTTTAACTTTTCCTTCCGGTAATTCCTTACCTCTTAATTTGGAAGAAAAAATATAAGGTAAAACCTGATTATATTCTATATTCAGTACACGTGTAATTGGAAATTTTTCTGCAATGTAGGCCATCGTTTTGACGGAGGTGCTGTCCTTTATCTGCGAAAAATAAAATTGCCCGCTTATTGCTGTCGCTAAAAAAAAGAATTTTGTATTCAAAGTGTAATTGTTATTTTATGATTTTGACCTGGGATCGTAAAAAGTCGAGGCTGAATATTTTATCATAGATTTTATCCAGCGATTTATCTTCAATCCTATTGATGAATGATCTCAATTCCCCGGAAGTACAGCTGCTGATCTCGACAAGCCACAACTCGTGTAGACCTTCTTGGTTTTTAATGTTAATCAGATTAGCATTGGAATCGTTTGAATTTGCTGAAGATCGCTTTGTATGATCACAAAATATAACTCCTTTATTTACACCGGAGTGTCTAATGATACTGATATGATGCAGCATCCAGTTAATGACTTCAATGGATGGATCATAGGATTGTATAAAACGGCTTAGATCTGAGATCTTTGTGATCAACTCTTCCCGGCATTCAGCTGAGAGACAGGAATTCTCAATCTCTTCTACAATTTTTAGAAAACTTTCAACCTTCATAGATCATGATTTAAGAAGCAAAAGAAGGGATTTTGAATTGTGATCTTTATTTTTTTATACCAAACACCATTGAAACTCTACCAAAATCCCGGTTAACTTTTTAGTCGTCAAAAACAGTTGTTTCGTATAAATTTTAGAAAAATCTTTTATAATGATCTATTTTTGTAATGAAGACATTTAAAATGGAAACGTACAGTGATAATAAGAACAGTGGCATTATTAACTTTTTAGTCAATGCCCGATACCGTTTTCTCAGGCATAGTCTGCTTTTACTATGGCTGTTTTCTTTATTGGCCAACGTAAACTTTACTTCTGATTTCACATCCAATTCAAGATATTTTCTGTTCACAGCGGTTTTTCTGACGTTCGTAACAATGATTTACCTCAATATGTATATAATTGTGCCTTTGTTTTTTTTCAAAGGAAAGTACTTTGCCTATTTTTTGGCTGTGCTTATGCTTTGTATCCTTGGTCTCGTTTTTCTTATTTTTATTATTGGAAATCTATTCGCTGATTATCATATTAATAATAATTACCAACCGTTCGGGATCAATGAATATTTTGGGAGCATCAATTTCGTTATTCTTTTTATATTATTAACGACAACTATAAAATTGCTGCAAAGATGGATTGTGGACAGTACAAGAATGTCAGAATTAAAAACCCTGACTATGAAACTGGAACTGAATGAGCTGAAAAACCAGATCACCCCTCATTTCCTGTTCAATATGCTCAATAACATAAAAGCACTGATCAGAAATAATCCTTTGAAAGCAACGGATATCATTGTACGACTATCAGACCTGCTAAGGTACCAGCTGTATGAGAGCGGCAATAATAAAGTCAGGCTGACTTCAGAAATCAACTTTATAACTAATTTTCTGAGTCTTGAAAAAATAAGAAGGGACCAATTTGATTTTCAGATAGTAACGAACCGCGAATTGCCGGAATTGACAACAGTCGTAATACCTCCTAACCTCTTTATGCCATTCGTAGAAAATGCAATCAAGCACAGTGAAGAAACCACAGAAAATGAGAGCAGAATCAGTATCAGATTTTTCATTACTGAAAAAGAAATATCTTTTTCGTGCATCAATTCCGTACCTTTAGAAAAAGAAGAGATTCAAAATCTTTATGGAGGCCTCGGACTGAAAAATATTACCCGAAGATTACAGCTTTTATATAATGAAGATGAATATAAACTGGATACTTCAACAACAGCAAAATGGTATTCCGTTAGCTTAAAAATCCCCATATGAACTGTATTATTATAGACGATGAACCTTTGGCAAGAGAGGAATTGCATTCGATGCTTGCAGAGATTTCGGGTCCTACTGTCATCGGAAGCTTTTCAAATGCATTGCCTGCAGAACAATTTCTTTCTGAACATGAAGTAGACATTGTATTCCTTGATATACAAATGCCTAAAATGACAGGTCTGCAGTTTATTGAAAAGATATCTAAAAGTAGCCTGGTTATTTTTACAACGGCATATCCTCAATATGCGCTCGAAAGCTATGAACTGGATGCTATCGATTATCTTCTGAAACCCTTTAATAATGAAAGGCTGCAAAAAGCAGTTGAAAAAGCCCAACATTACAGCGATCTTTTATCAGCCAATAAAGAAAACAGGGTTGAAAAAAGCACCTTGGAATTCCTGATCGTAAGGTCTGAGAAGAAATTCTACAAAGTGAATTTTGCAGACATCAAATATATTGAAGGTCTAAAAGATTATGTCATCATCCATACCAAATCACAGAAGATCATAGCCTCGATGAACCTTAAGACCATTCATCAGAAAATTCCTTTATCAAACTTTATCAGAGTCAGCAAGTCGTATGTAATTAATTCGGATCATATTATTTCATTCGACAGCTATTCTATAAGTTTTGATGACAAGGCGGTTCCGATCGGCGAAATCTATAAAGAAAACTTTATGAAAACTTTTACAAATGGATTGTTATAAGCATTAAAATTTCGATCTTAATGGATTCGTACCTGCATCTATTCCAAAACATGCAAAAGACTTAACCAAAGGAAACATGCTACGGAAGATAGGAGAACAGATGACTGGAATGACATCTAATTTACAGCCCTGATAAGCTGTTGAGCATTATATTTAAAAGAATCCGGAAAATCTTTACTTAAAGGTCTACTACGCAGTTTTCGACAATTGAACCTCATTGAGACCATTGCTGACTCCTATCAGTATTCGATCAGATACAAACCAGAGTTTATTTAATTTAGCTGCTTCTGTGATCTTTAAAAACTTCTATATTATTGGTAATCCATAACCATAGTAGCGTTACCTGTATCAGTAGACTTTTTCCCAAGGCAGTCAGATTATAATCCAGGATAAACAGTTCTTGCGACAAGACCATCTCTTTCGAGTTTGCGGAGACATTTAGTCAACATTTTCTGACTGATTCCATTATTAAAAACATTTATGTTAAATCTATATTAAAAAAATCGGCAACATAACCTGCACATTTTATATTTTTCAGGTTTTTGTAAAAATTGGAATTGACAGTTTGAATTTTAAATTTGTGAATAGTGTAATATAAATTACTGTAATGGGAAAAACTATAATGGCAAAGTGAACCAAACATTGAGCCATCTCCAAACTCACTGTCAACACCGATAAAAAACTCCATGATTTTTGATGATATCGGCACAGATATAAAGGCCAAGGCCTAAAAAATTTTTGACCCTGATAATCTGTCCCGTAATACCTTTCAAACAGTCTGGACAATTTCTCTTTAGGGAACAATAACTATTTAGATAGTTTTGTCCCTAGCCTAATTAATTTACCTAGTTTCTTCAAGTTATTTCTATATATGCTAAAAAATGAGTTAAGAAAAACCCAGTTGAGTACAGTTTGAGTAGAACAGAATGATCGAGAAATTATCTTTAAACGTAGACTTTAGGACAATCATCCTCCATCTCCAAAAAATAAGGACGATATCTTCAAATTATAGAACCCCTCTTTTTTGCATTTTATGTTTTCCGCAGCAACAATGCTCCGTTGCTAAAAGCTTCCCGCGATATCCATTCATGGGCAAGTCTTACGGACTGATATGGAAAACCGAATATGACCTCGCATTTGCCTTAAAATCCTCCGGCTTGTCCAGAATCATATTTTGCATTTTAAAGATTTACTTGTTGTTTTAAATCGGCAATTTTACTGTTATATTCCGATAAACTTTTGTTTGTTGCAAAATTTTCCGGAGCATACGGTATTGATATCGATGGCTTTTTCGCATTTTAATCTGGATTGTCAAATTCTAAATCTATAAAGTTCAATTGCTCACGGATTTCAGACAGGGTGCATGTTATTTCTGTGTTCAAATCTATATTATTATTATTTTAGTATTCGGTTTTTAAAACTAAAAAAGGGTATGCTACAGAGTTTAAAGAAGTCTGTACCATACCAGCAGTTATTAAATGATTTAAGCGTAAAGCCTTATGATTTAATGTCTATCCGTGCTTTTGTATTAGGATTGTTTTCAAAATCTTTTTGTAATTGTTTCCAGCTGTCGTCATTTGGATCCATTGCAGAACAGATATACGCTAAAATAGATTCACATACGAATGCAACAAGTTCCGGGCTTTCATCTGAAGTTTCAGCAACATCCCATCCAGAAACACCACCGTAGATATGTTCAGCACCAAATACAGTCAGCAGACTTGAAGGTGCAGAACTGTCATAATACGCATCGGCACGCCAGTTTTCAACATTAGAAAAATTGAGGTTAATGTCTTTGTCACCATTGATTACAAGTGTGGGTAGTGACATCGTTTTGTAATTGATGCCTTTTAAGATAGGATAATTGGTAGTGGCGAAATCGCCGTTAAGACCTTCAGGGCTACCGGGTGCTCCAATCATTACTATGGCTTTCAACCTTGGCTCGGTCAAACTTATTGTTTCTCCGGTTAAATTGTCGGTGACTTCCGCACCTGCAAGCATCCCGGTTGTAAGCGCACCCAGCGAATGCCCGATAGCGGAAACTTGTGATTTGTCGGCACGGTTTTCCAAACCTGGAATTGTGGCTAAGATTTGATCGATGTTGTCAAGGATAAAATGGACGTCCTTGGCTCTCGATTTCAAAAATAAGCTTCCTTCAGGACCTGTAGTGTCAAGACCCAAGAGTTTGGAATCAAGGTGCGTTGGCTGAATGACAATAAAGCCTTTTGAAGAAAAGAATTCGGTTAATGGTGCCAATCCTCTTAATGAAGAAAGATAAGTGGAGGCGCCATGCCCGTGCGAAAGAATCACAATAGGAAGTTTAGTTCCGTTAACAGGTGCTGAAACCTTTAAATGCATGTCAACTGCTCTGTCAGAAACTGACATTACTAAAGGGCTGTAAGTGATAACAGGATTTGTGCTAAATCCGATAACTGAAATTTGATCTTGGTTTTTCATCGTTTAAAATATTTAAGTTTAACAATACACAAAGGTTGATATATTTCGGCAGTCGCATTTAGCCTAATTGAGGTTTGGCGTAGTCTAAATGAGTCTGGATTTTTAAATAATTTTGATTGATTTTCAGACTATTACAAAAACAAAAGAGAAGCAAACTTCCAACAGGAAATTTGGTTCTCTTTTAACAATTAGTCTTAAAGATTACATTTAAGACTAATTAAATGAATGTCTGAAATCTACCGGCGAAAGTTTAGTTTTTGTTTTAAACAATTTGCTAAATGATTGCGGATGCTCAAAACCCAATTGATATGCAATTTCTGAGATTGATAAATCAGTTGTAGATAATAGTTCCTTGGCCTTTTCAATCAATTTATGGTGTATGTGTTGTTGCGCATTCTGCCCGGTAAGTGAGCGTAGCATATCGCTTAGGTAGCTTGGTGATAAGTTGACAAGTTCTGCAAGATATTGAACAGTAGGAATGCCGTGAGTGGAAGTCTTTTCATTATTAAAATAATCATCTAGTATACCTTCCAGCTTATCGAGCAAACTATTGTTTACAGCTTTTCTTGTAATAAATTGGCGTTTGTAGAAACGGTTGCAATAATTTAGTAATAATTCAACTTGTGAAATAATTACATCCTGACTAAAATCGTCAATACGGCTGTTAAGCTCATCAAGAATAATATCGAAAATGGATAGTATAACAGTCTTTTCCTTATCAGACAAATGCAGGGCCTCATTAGCAGAATACGAAAAATAGCCATAGTCTTTTATCTTTTTTGCCAAAGGGTATGATAAAAGGAAATCGGGATGGATCAACAGTACGTAGCCGGATTTTTTGACTTCATCCGGGCTTTCAAACAGTTGGTTTGGTGCAGTAAAAATTAAACCACCTTCGCTAAAATCATATTGATTCTGACCGTATTTAACTTGGGAAGCGATATTAGTTTTATAGGCAATTTTGTAGTAATTAAGAACCATCATTTCTGGTAGTTCATCCACAATTACATTGACATCATCAAGGTTTATCATGCTTATCATCGGGTGTAATGGCTTTGGCAGTCCAAGAGCCCGATGGAAGTCATTCAGAGAGTCAAATTTTCTATATGTTGGTTCTTCCTTTTTCATTGCTTAAATTTAAATATAATTAATTAGTAATATTCACAGTCAGGCTATTCTTTCTTCAACCACTTTTCAAATAGCTTAGTATAAATTGGCATTATAATATAAGTCATAAGAGGAACCAAAATTGCTAATAACAATAGTGTACGAACTAATAATGGAATTTGAATCAATAAATCATCAAAAAAATAGGATACAATGTTAATTACCGGATAAATTACCAGCCAAGATAAAAATGCTGTTTTGTGTGTTAATGAATTTTTCATTTATTTAAATTTTATACCGCAAATGTCACCAAATGAGATTTGTATTATGAAGTCAATATGAGGGATTTGGTAGCCAAACCGAGGATGATTAAACTATCTTTTTATCTTCATCGGTGTAGCTGAAAATTTTGTTTTTAAAATCCTCATATCCTCACTAACTTTTTATGTAATACTTCAGGGTATAAATATTTCAGTTCAGATAATTGTGAGAAACTTTCTAATCTTTCATCAAATGTTTCGATATTTCTTCGGTTATGGGTATGAGAGCGGAACAGCCAATTAATGACTTACTATTTCAATACTGATTGCCTTGTAATTTTAGAAAGTTAAATTGCGTTGAACATAATCTATAAAAAAAAATTTGATAAAATCGGAGTATGTAACAGATTTTTATTTTGACTTAACCGAAGCAAATCATCATAAAAATATTTGAAGAAACGCTCGTTATGGTCACAATGCGGGGTAAAATTTAATATCTCTTACTATAATGCCTAATTAAAATCACTGCTCTCAAGTTTACATCTTAAAACCGCCATGTCATCACTTACTTTCTTATCCAAAATCTTCGCATAATGCTGAGTAGTCTTAATATTAGTATGGCCAAGCATTTTACTCACACTCTCAATAGGTACACCATTAGACAATGTAACCGTAGTAGCAAACGTATGCCTTGCTATATGGAATGTCAAATCTTTATTGATTCCACAGACACTCGCAATTTCTTTCAGATATGAATTCATTTTTTGATTACTCAGAACAGGGAATAAAACATCTGAATTAACACATTGCGGATGATTCTCATATTTTAAAACCAGTTCCTGAGCCACAGGCAATAACGGAACCCTGGTGGATGTATCGGTCTTTTGACGATGGGTAAAAATCCATTGATCGCCATCAACGCCGATATTGATGTTAGATTTTGACAGTTGTTTAACATCCACGTAGGCCAGGCCTGTGTAGCAGCTGAATAGAAAAATATCCCGAACTTGGTTTAATCGGTCTGATGCAAATTCCTTTTCGTAGATCGTCTGAATTTCCTCTTTGGTAAGATATGGACGTTCCACAGCCTTTATTTTTGCTTTATAGCCTAGAAAAGGGTCTTTTGTGATCCAGCCGTGCGCCATACACAGACGAATGATCTTTTTGAAATTTTTGAGGTATTTCACAGCCGTATTGTTTCCGCATTTTCTTACACTGCGCAGCCAGAAGTCATAATCGCTGACAAAACCGTGATCGATTTGCGTGATATCAATATCAGAGATTTTGTATTTCCAATTAATGAATTCCCGAGTATGCTTTAGAGATGTTTTATAACGCTCCAATGTTCCTGGGGCAAAATCCTGACCGACCAAAGCTTCCACTTTGTCATTATGCTCCTGGAATATCGGAATAAGCATTCTTTTCTCAGTATCCGTTCCAAGCAGTTTAGATTTTAAACTCTCTGCAGTAACAACAACTTCCTCTTTCAGCATCAAGAAGTGGAAATCATATACTTTTTGTTCTAAAGTTTTAAGATAAGAGTTAAGTGCCTTAGCTTCTTGGCTACTACCTACAGCTTTCTGTGCTTTATTATCCCATTTCTTTGGGTCTATATACCTTTTAGCCGCAATCTCTGCTGCTTTGCCGTCTATCGTGATCCGTAAATAGATAGGAGCGGTTCCGTTTGTTCTAATTTTATTCTTTTTGATGTAGAATAACAAGTTAAATGTTTTGTTCATTGTGTGATAACTTTAATTGTTTAATAATTTACTTTTTGTTACCACTTTTTGCAAGATGTTCAATCGTTAGACTGCCTATTGGTCGGGTTTTCCGAAGATTCCAGTGACCTATTTTTGATATTTTTACGATAGGTCACTGAATAGGTCACTTTTAATATGGCCTTTTTTGTTTTTTCTTGACACCTGCGCTAAAACAAAAAACGCTGTAAACATTGATGTTTACAGCGTTTTAGCTTATTTTTGTTTCTAACCTGGCGGAGAGTGAGGGATTCGAACCCCCGGACCTGTTACAGTCAACAGTTTTCAAGACTGCCGCAATCGACCACTCTGCCAACTCTCCTTACCTGTACGATTTCTCGTTTTCAGTGGTGCAAATATAGAAAGCTTTTGCATTATGACCAAATTATTTTAACGAAAAAAATTTAAACTCCTAATTATCAAAATAAAAATTTAGTTTTTAATAATTTGAAAGCCTAAAAAAACCATCATAATTCCGATAATCAGACTCAATAAAGAATACAAAATTAAAATCCCGTAATTGGAATTCTGAAGCAAAGAAAAGTTCTCAGCTGAGAAGGTGGAAAATGTTGTGTAACCGCCACACAAACCTGTAATTAAAAGATATTTCAGAGAGTTATCAACTTTCATAAAATAACCGGACAGGCATCCTATCAGAAAACACCCGGTAATGTTTACCAAAAATGTACCCAACGGAAAAGCATTGATATTCCAAAATTTTTGAGTGTAATTTGAAATTAAAAACCGCAATATACTTCCAACACCGCCACCAAGAAAAATATAAATCAGATTTTTCATTTAGCTAAAATATAAATAAACATCCATTTCTAAAATATCTATGGATTAATAATGTTATATTTGACAGAATATATCAGTGTGGAGCTGTACAATTTCAAATATATTGTTGCCATTCGCTTCACTTATTTTTCTCTTGCAAAAAATGGCTTGCAATATTTATTTTATACTCTATGAATGCATTAGCATTAGACGCTTCAGAAGTTACATATCCAGAATTTCTTAGCCGTTTTAAAGAATCACTTTCGTCACTTTTTCAAAAAGAAAATATTGATCAGCTAAGTCTTTCCAGAGGTTTGCCTCCGAATGTATGGAAAGAAATCATGAATCTAAAACCTTTATCCGTAGCGATCCCCAAAGAATTTGCGGGCAGAGGTGCAAAAGTTAAAGAATGTCTCGGGATTTTATCTGCTGCGGCTTATGAATCGCTCCCTCTTTCATTGACATTTGGAATCAACATCGCATTATTTCTGGAACCGCTTGCCAAATATGGAAATAACATCATAAAAGGTGATATTTTTAAACATTTTCTGGATTTCGGAGCCATGGGAGGTTTGATGATCACCGAACCTGATTTCGGAAGTGATGCTCTCAACATGAAAACCCAGAATGAGCGGAAAAATAACGAATACCATATCAAAGGAACCAAACACTGGCAAGGTCTTACAGGTCTTGCAAATTATTGGCTGATCACTTCCAGAAATATCAATTCTGACGGAAATCTCTCTCGGGATCTGGATTTTTTCGTGGCAGACACACATAACCCTGAACAGAATATCGAAGTTCAGGAATACTATGACAATGCCGGTCTTTACATGATTCCGTACGGTCTCAATAAAATTGACATTACCGTTCCGGAATATAACAAACTGATTCCCGAAACGACCGGTCTGAAAATGATGCTTGACATCCTTCACAGAAGCAGATTCCAGTTTCCTGGAATGGGAATGGGATTTCTGAAAAGAATGATGGACGAAGCAATCACACATTGCAAAGAAAGAATCGTGGGTGCCTCTAATTTGTTTTCTCTGGATCAGGTACAATATCAGCTTGCAAAGCTGCAGTCATTTTTTACGCTTTCTTCTGCAATGTGTGCTAAAAGTACAATTGTTAGCGGCATCGAAAAAGATGTTTCCGGAAGCGGTGTCCATGCCAACAGCATGAAGGCTTTTGTGACCGACATGATGCAGGAAGCTGCTCAGATATTGGTCCAACTGTCGGGTGCGAAAGGTTACAGAATCAGCCATATCGGCGGAAGGGCGATCATGGACAGCCGTCCATTCCAGATATTTGAAGGTTCTAATGAAATGCTTTACACACAGATTTCTGAAGGGATTTTAAAAGACATGAAAAAGAAAAAGACAGAAAATCTTGGAGAATATCTTTTGATCAATGAAATTACCAAAGATGCAGCGAAAGTATATTTTGATGAACTGAATATCACAATCAGCAGCCCAATGTCTCAGCGGAAAATGATTGATCTAGGAAAAATAATATCCAGAATCGTTACGGTTAATGACCTTATTGAATTGAATAATGCAGGTTTTAATCAGGAGCTCACAGATAACTCCATAGAGATTGTGAGACAGGAAATCGTAACACTACTGGCGTCGATGAACCATCACAAAAACATCAGTGCGATCTGTGAAATCAATGAAAATGAAAGCAACTGGATGAATTTTTTCTAAATATTCTGCCCAATAGATAATCCCAATGCCTCTAATTTCAGAGGCATTTATATTTTTCATAAATTTTACGTATATTTGCACTATAATTTATAAACAGTTCTCTGTATCTGCTGATACAATTTTCTCTACTTTGTATCCTCAAGCCACTTCCGGCTTATGTTTTATTGGTAATCTAAATTTCCGGCAGCAGGCACAGAACAACTTTTTAATCTTATAATCGATTTCCTGATTGCCTTTAATAAAAAGGATCCTGAACTTCGATTGACATATTTTCAATACAATAATTTAAAACAACAACAAATAATTTATGGCAGATTCTTTCTCAAAAAAAGAAAACTTCAAGAAAAAACTTCAGAAACAAAAAGAAAAAGCACTACGTCGTGAAGATCGTAAAACCAACAACGAAAAAGGAAAGGAAATAGAATTCATGTACGTCGATGCTTTCGGGAGGCTAACGTCTACACCGCCGGATGAAAAGGTGGAAGTAGACTTGGAAAATATCCAGCTGGGTGCTGCACCAATCGAGGCAGAGGAAACAGTTAAAAAAGGAATTGTAACTTTCGTGAGTGATAAAGGTTATGGTTTCATCACGGAGGACAATAATAAGGAAAATGTCTTTTTCCACAGCAATAACTGTGATCAGCTGCTGAAGAAAGGGAACAAGGTTTCTTTCGAAAAAGAAAGGTCTCCGAAAGGTTTTTCTGCTGTCAATATCACATTGATCAAGTAATTATTTAACTTCAGTTAAAAATATATAAGCTCCGTCCGGGGCTTATTTTTTTGGCTTCATTTTAGTTGGATAAATTTTATGGCCTCCAAAATAAAATACAATCCAAGCTTCGATTTTTTAAGCGACAAAGAGTTAAATCTGTTGCAAAAACTCTGCGATTCCATTAAAAATTTTGTTTCAGATTCAAAAAAAATCAATCATATAAGTTACAGAACAAGAGATGCACATGCGACCTCCTACTCTACACTTAAGGGAACTTTATCCGTTAACAATAACTTTGAGGAAACAGATATTTTTACGACTAAAGAACTGGACTGCATTATCAGAATCTCGAATGCACATATGAAAATTGTTTCGCAAAAGAGGAGCATACCAGCTTATGGATTCTCGGTCAAGATTTTTGATGACAAAACAACTTTTGCCAATTTTCCTTTGGTTAATTTTCCATTATTTCCGGTCAATAATGTTTCCCGTTTTTTAAAACTATTCATTGCGATCAATCGTTTTTTCTCAGGGAATTTTCTACAAAAATGCCGGAACCTGGCACAGATTTTTAAAAGCTTTATCTTGATTTCACCTTCATTTTTCCGCCCTTCTTTTATATATGAAGTTTTGAAATTTCTGAAAAAAAGCAGAAATTTCATCCTATCTTTCGATTACCATTCGATTGGTGTTTACAGATTGGGAAATCATCTTGTAAAGCTGAAACTGGTCCCGAAAAAAGTTACGACAAAAAGTAATCAAGAGAGCATCGACAACTCGATAGAGAAATATATTGAGAATAATGACTATGAACTGGATCTGTTTGTTCAATATTGCTACAACTTAAAAAAGCAACCTGTCAATCAACTGGATAAGACCTGGAAAAAATCAGAATTCATTTCCATCGGAACTATTAAAATCAACGGAACTATTGATAAAAACGACAAATCTGTCGAGCAAATGTCATTTAATCCATTTGAGAATATTCAGGAATTACAACCGGTTGGAAGAATTCAGAAATTGAGGAATGATGCTTACAAAACTTCTTATAAAATCAGAAAAAACAATAAATTATGAATGAAGAATTACTAGGTCTGATCGCAGGAGCACTGACATCCGTGGCAATGATGCCTCAACTGATAAAAGTTTTGAAAGAGAAAAATGCAGAGGACATTTCCCTCGTAATGCTTCTGATTCTTATTTCAGGACTTTCATTATGGGTGTGGTACGGCTTTATAAAGGATGAACTCCCGATTATTCTCTCTAATGCTTTCGCTGTATTGGTGAATATCACATTATTGATCTGCTGCTTTATTTTTAAAAACAAAGCCTAAATCTCATAGATATCAGCATCTGTAAATACATAAAACCTTCCTTTTTTAGGCAGATTTTTTGTATCGAGACCGGTAAACTCGCTGAAAGCCGGAAGCAGAAGCTGGTTTTCCGACACCGAAAAACAAGGCAATTTAATTTTTTTGACAGAAGAATCAATTACAAAACCGGGATGGATATGTCCTGTGATCTGGAATCTTTTATTAGTTTTCTGAAAATCATGGAAAAAAGCAAAGTCATCGATTTCCAGGCGGTCGGATTTAAAATCAAGACACAACTTGGCTTCCAGGGCTTTCGAAATTCTGTCGTGATTGCCTTCTATCAAATAAAATTCTACTCCCGGAAAATTATTTTTCCATTCGCAGAACCGATCAACATCCGAGTTATCTCCGGCATGAAGCAGATCTCCGACTACAATAAATTTTTGGGGTTCAAAATATTCCATCAGAATAGACAACCGCTGCAGATCACTTTCAAAAATATGATCAGATAATGCAATACCGTTTTTCCGGAAATGTGCTGTTTTTCCAACATGAAGATCAGACAAAATAAGTGCATTTTCCCTTTTCCAAAACATGGCTCTCTGGTTGGTAAGTACAAATATTTCGTCCTGTATCGTTAAATTTTTCGTTGCGATTTTCATCAAAAATTCTCCTGTTTCTGATTCAATTTCAATTCGTACAGGTTTCCGGTTTGCTTTTTTCCGCCTTCATCGGTAATGAGAATCGTATTTTCATCCCTGAAGCATAGTCCTTCTTTTTGTGTATGATGATTCAGTTCTGTTTTTTCCACCTTTCCGGAGAAAAAATTATCACCTTTCCACCGGGTAAAAATCCAGACTTTATCTGAGCTCAGTATCGCAACTTTATCCTTATTGGGGCTTATATCTGCACTCGTTACAGCACAGTGATTGAACTGATCACAGGTCACAAAACTTCCGATTTTTTTAGCCACCAATTTCTGATTTGGAGTATTATCTACTTCATAAAGAACGGTGGTTCCGTCAAATTTTGAGCTCCTGTTTTTAGTGAAAAGATAAAACTTGTTATTATAAATAAAAAAAGATTCCACATCGAATATCCGGTCTTTCTTCTTTGGCGGAAATTCGGTTTGTTCCGGATAATAAAACCGAATGATCGATTCTGCCTTGGCCTCATCTTTATCAAGATCCGATGCTTTTATCTTGTAAATGGCAAGATCCTGCCTGTCATTATCATTATTGCCAAAGTCGCCGATATAGATATTGCCTTCGTCGTCAGAGCTAAGATCTTCCCAGTCTCTATTTTCTACATTGGTAATCCTGATTTTCCTGATCAGTTCGCTTTTTTCGTTGAAGCCGAAAAGCAAATTTTCATTATGACTGTCTTCGATAGTCCATATCAAAGGGGATTTGCTGGAAATTTCGCAGGCGGATGCTTCTTTGATCTCATCCGGAAGTTTGGCGATGATTTTAAAATTATCCTGCGTCTGGGAACATGAAAGCCCAATTGATAAAAACGCAAACAGCTGAAGTAGTTTCATAGGTGAAATTTAAAACATGATAAGTTATAATCGGATAAAGTAATTATTTTACACTTTTCACCCTTATCATACCTTTGTTTTCGTGATACATCATACACATAATTTTACCGTCTCTTTCAGCACATTCTTTGGTGTAAACAAAAACGAGTGATACTTTTTCACCGTCTTTTTTATCAGTCAAAATATCAGAGTTACAAACCAAATAATCCTGATTATCTCCAACTCTGAGGTAAGTTCCTGTACAGTCTCTTACAATTGTTCCGGTTTGTTTACTATCGTTAACGCTGGCGCAGGAAAACAATAATGTTGCGAAAATCATTAAAGATAAAATGTGTGATACTTTCATAGATTTTTATTTATTTCAAAAATACGATTTTAAATTTTTCGTAGCTAAAGCCTTTACAATAATATTACCAGTTTTTATTAATATTGATAAGAACAATTATAATGTCCTCTAATACTCTAAATATCATTAACAAGAAACTGAAAAATCAATCTGAGGAATTCTGGAAAACAAAACAGAAAACACTTGGCAAGAACATAATATGAATTACCAACTTACGGAACAACAAAAATGCGAACTTGATGCAATGAAAAATTTGATGAATAAAGACTTTATGTCTATTGAAGATGTTTTGGCCGAAATGAAAGCAAATATGACTTATAAAATCATACCCAATGCAAACGCCAACAGAGACATTTCAAACTCCTTTGAATATTATCAAAAGATTGCAGGAAGGAAAATTGCAGAATTTCTTTAGAGATTTTAAAAACGCGATAAGTAAATTAAAAAAGTAGCTCATTTCCGAAAAATCCACAAAGATTTCCATCGCCTTCCATTCAAAATATTTCCTTATATCACTTTATAAAATAGACAAAGAAAACGAAATCATCAGCATCTATAGAGTATTCCATACTTCACAAAACCACGCAAAATATCCATCAAAAAAGCGAAAGAATAATCTTTCGCTCTTCTGTTTTTTACGTTCAAACCTACATCGCCTCCATCTTAAACGTCATACTCTCTATCACTTTCAGAATCGCTTCCACAGTGTCCATTGAGGTCAGGCAAGGAACACCATTTTCCACACTCATTCTTCTGATTTGGAAACCGTCTCTTTCAGATTGTTTTCCTTTCGTAGTCGTATTTACAACGTACTGAACTTTTCCTTTCTGGATCAAATCAATCAGATTCACGTCTTCTTCTCCGATTTTATATCCGATTTTCGTCTGGATTCCTTTTTCTTCAAAATACTTCGCAGTACCTTCCGTCGCCCAGATTCTGAACCCGATCGTATGGAATCTCCTTGCGATTTCCGAAGCTTCTTCTTTGTCCTGGTCAGCAACTGTGAACAGGATGGAACCATACGTCGGAACTTTTCTTCCAGCGCCTATTAAGCCTTTGTACAATGCTTTTTCAAAGGTCGAATCTTTCCCCATCACTTCACCGGTTGATTTCATTTCCGGTCCGAGTGAGATATCAACTTTCGTTAATTTACTGAATGAGAAAACCGGAACTTTTACAAAGATGCCCTCTTTATTCGGAACGAGACCGGTTTTGTAGCCAAGGTCTTTCAGCTTCGTTCCGAGAATCGCTTTGGTCGCCAGGTTTGCCATAGGAACATCCGTGATTTTCGATAAAAAAGGAACGGTTCTGGAAGAGCGTGGATTCACTTCTATCACAAAAACTTCACCGTTGGAAATCACATATTGTATATTCATTAATCCGATCACATTCAGACCTTTTGCTAATCTCTGGGTATAATCTTCAAGCGTTTTGATCTGCGTTTCAGTCAGCGTCTGAGGCGGATAGACTGCAATCGAATCTCCGGAATGCACACCGGCTCTTTCGATATGCTCCATAATTCCCGGGATCACCGTCGTTTCGCCATCACAGATGGCATCAACTTCCACTTCTTTACCCGTGAGATAACGGTCAATCAAAACCGGCTGGTCTGGACTGGCTTCCACCGCATTTTCCATATAGTAAGCGAGTTCTTTTTCGGAGTAAACAATTTCCATCGCACGTCCTCCCAAAACATAACTTGGACGAACCAAAACCGGATAACCGATTTCATTGGCAATCACAATCGCTTCTTCTTTCGATGTCGAAGTTTTTCCGAGTGGCTGTGGAATTTCTAAGTCCTGAAGTGCTTTTTCAAATTTATCTCTGTTCTCTGCTCTGTCCAGATCTTCCAGCGAAGTTCCCAAAATCTGAACACCGTGAGCAGCTAATTTATCAGCTAGATTAATTGCTGTCTGCCCTCCAAACTGAACCACTACCCCTTTTGGTTTTTCGAGTTCAATGATGTTCATCACATCCTCTTCTGCCAAAGGTTCGAAGTATAATTTATCCGAAATAGAGAAGTCTGTGGAAACCGTTTCCGGATTGGAGTTGATGATAATCGCCTCATAACCCATTTGCTGAATCGCCCAAACGGAATGGACCGTTGCGTAATCAAACTCTACACCTTGTCCGATTCTGATAGGTCCGGAACCTAAAACAATGATTTTTTCTTTATCAGAAACTACACTTTCATTCTCATCTTCATAAGTACCGTAGAAATAAGGCGTTTCAGACTCAAATTCCGCCGCGCATGTGTCCACCATTTTGTAAACCGGCATTATTCCGTTGTCTTTTCTGAACTGGAAAACTTCTTTTTGAGTGGTTTCCCAAAGATGAGCAATATTCAAATCGGCGAAACCTAATTTCTTAGCTTTCAGTAAAGTTTCTTTATCAAATTTATGATCCGCAATCGTCTTCTCAAAGTCAATCAGTTTCTTGATTTTCCAGATGAAAAACTTATCGATTTTGCTCCATTCTACAATCTTTTCCCAATCGTAACCTCTCCGCAAAGCATCACCGATGATGAATAATCTCTCGTCATCACAAATGCGGATTCTTCTTTCGATTTCCTCGTCTGTCAGCGCATCCGCCTGTTTTTTCTTAAGACCAAGATGTCTCAATCCTGTTTCCAAAGAACGAATCGCTTTCTGCAAAGATTCCTCGAAGTTTCTTCCGATTGCCATCACTTCGCCCGTTGCTTTCATTTGGGTTGATAATCTTCTGTCTGCTGTCTCAAATTTATCGAAAGGGAATCTTGGAAACTTGGTTACCACGTAATCCAAAGCAGGCTCGAAACAAGCGTACGATGTTCCTGTAACCGGATTGATAATTTCGTCAAGTGTCAATCCAACTGCGATTTTCGCAGCGATTTTTGCAATCGGATAACCCGTCGCTTTACTCGCCAAAGCCGATGAACGCGAAACTCTCGGATTTACCTCAATGATATAATAGTTGAAGGAGTGAGGGTCTAATGCCAACTGAACATTACAACCACCTTCGATTCCTAAAGCTCTGATTATTTTTAATGAAGCATTTCTCAGCAACTGATATTCTCTGTCAGAAAGCGTCTGCGAAGGTGCCACCACAATCGAATCTCCTGTATGAACACCCACGGCATCAATGTTTTCCATATTACAGACCACAATCGCATTGTCATTGGAATCTCGCATTACTTCATATTCAATTTCCTTAAAACCGGCTATAGATCTTTCAATCAGACATTGTGTCACCGGAGAATATTTCAGTCCGAGTTCTGCAATCTCACGAAGTTCTGCTTCGTTGGAAGCAATTCCGCCGCCTGTTCCACCCATCGTAAAAGCGGGACGGACAATCACGGGATAACCCAATCCGTCTGCAAAATCCACTGCTCCTTGAACGGTATTTACAATGTCAGATTCAGGGACTGGTTCGTTCAATTCTCTCATCAATTCACGGAACAAATCTCTGTCTTCCGCTTGATTAATCGCTGAAAGTTTCGTTCCCAAAACTTCCACTTTACATTCTTCAAGAATTCCTGATTTCTGTAATTCTACCGCCATATTCAGTCCGGTTTGTCCTCCCAAAGTTGGAAGAAGCGCATCTGGACGTTCTTTGCGAATGATTCTGGAAACGAATTCCAGAGAAATCGGTTCAATATAAACTTTGTCGGCAATCTCCACATCCGTCATGATCGTCGCAGGATTGGAATTAATCAAAATCACTTTGTAGCCTTCTTCCTTAAGAGAAAGGCAAGCCTGTGTCCCCGAATAATCAAATTCCGCAGCCTGGCCAATGATGATGGGACCTGAGCCGATTACTAAAATGGTTTGTATATCTGTTCTTTTCATTTTCTTTGTTAGATGTTAAAGTCAGAAATTAAAATTCCGGACTTTTATTTTTTATTATAAATTTTATTTCACAAGGTCACTTTTGACAACCATATTTTTGATTTCCTGCTCAAAATAATAAGCGATATCAAAATCATCTGTTGCTTGATTTTCCAATACTGTGACCGAAATTTTTTTATCAGGATAATATAAATTAACCGCTGTAAATCCCGCTGGTGGAGAAAATCCAGTATGCCCGATTTCAAAAACATCAGCTTTATCATTGATTCTTAATCCATAGCCATAACCAATTGCTTTCTCGCTGAAAAGCGTATGAATATTGGTAATAGAATAATTAATCATTTTCTGATAACTTTCGTTTTTCAGAATTTTTCCGTTATGAAGAAGATCATTCCATTTTGCCAAATCTCTCGCTGTGACAATCAGATGACTTCCCGGATAAAGCTCAGATGAATAAGGAAATTCCTTCACCAGGTTCGTCCCGTTTTTTGTAATCGCAAAGCTGTTAACCAGTTTTTTTTGATTTT
This sequence comes from Epilithonimonas mollis, assembly GCF_900142325.1. Lineage (GTDB taxonomy): Bacteria > Bacteroidota > Bacteroidia > Flavobacteriales > Weeksellaceae > Epilithonimonas > Epilithonimonas mollis. Next base: position 1,024,480 of record NZ_FRAM01000002.1, on the reverse strand, counting down.
CCGAGTTAGGGTAAAAACAATCTTTCAGTCCACACTTAGCGAAAAGCTCAGTAACCAATTGCTCATAAGATTTTCCGGTTGCACTTTCTAAGATTCTTCCGAGTGTTCCATAACCAATATTCGAATATTTGAATTGAGCTCCCGGCTCAAAAAGCAGTTCATCTTTTAATTCCCAGGCATCAATCCCTGATGAATTGTTCAAAAGATGATGAACAGTCACTTGACCGGCCCAGTCGTATTTCAGATCTTTGAGATATGTATTGATGGGTTGGTCTGGATTGATCGTTCCTTTTTCAACTTCCAGCATCACCAGTGTCGCAGTGATTTGTTTGGCAATAGACATCGAGGAAAATGCATCATCCGGCTGAAGCTTTTCTTTATTATCAACATCTGAAAATCCGTAAGCTTTTTCATAGATACTTTTCCCATCTTTTGAGATCACCACCACGCCGCTGAATGCTCTGGGGTTTTTAGACTCGATTAAACTGTCGATCCTGAGAGCCAATGATGTTGGCTCTACTACCCTGGTCGGGTTACAGCTCAATAAAATGCCTGTGCCAACTGTAAGAAAAAATGGTTTGATAAAATTCATATTATATTCTGGATAAGCATTTTATTTATATTGACTTGTTTTAATATTCCGTTTATCTACTTCACTCGTCCGTTTGCTTACTTCATCAGTCCTTTCGTCTACTTAACTAGTCTGTTTGTCTACCAAACTCGTCCTTTTGTTTACCTAACTCGTCTGATTGTCTACCTAAGACCCCTGACAGTCTACTTAAGATGTTTTAGTCCGTAGTTATAAGGTTTTTACTAATTCTTATTTTTAAAATCTTCCATCAAGGTAATAAAGTCATCAAACAAATAATTCGCATCTTCCGGTCCCGGACTGGCTTCCGGATGGTACTGAACTGAGAAACAAGGATGGATTTTATGCTTAACACCTTCATTCGTCCTGTCGTTCAGAGCAATATGCGTCTCGATCAAATCTGTGTACTTTAGAGATTCTTGGTCAATCGCATAACCGTGATTTTGAGAAGTGATGGCCACTTTATTATTCTCCAAATCCAAAACAGGATGATTTCCGCCTCTGTGTCCGAATTTCAGTTTATAAGTCTTAGCACCACAAGCCAGACCAATCAACTGATGCCCCAAACATATTCCGAAAATCGGAACTTTCCCCATCAGTTTTTGAATCATCACCAAAGCTTCTGCGTTATCCTCTGGGTCCCCGGGACCGTTGGAAAGCATTATGCCGTCGGGATTCATCAGAAGAATTTCCTCAGCCTTTGTGTCATGAGACATCACAATAATGTCGCAGTTTCTCTGGGATAATTCGCGGATGATACCCAGCTTGGAACCGAAATCCACCAACACTACTTTCAATCCTCTTCCAGGACTGGCGTAAGGCGTTTTTGTAGAAACCTGCTCCACCTGATTTGTAGGGAAATTCGTCGATTTTAATTCTTCAACCACTGCATTTTCATCCGCATCAGCGTTCACTATTTTTCCTTTCGTAACCCCTTTGCTTCTAAGGATTCTGGTCAGTCTTCTGGTATCAATTCCTGAAATCCCTGATAAGTTTTTCTTTTTGAACAGCTCATCCAGCGTGATTTGGGTTCGGAAATTGGAAGGAAAATCACACAATTCTTTGACGATTAAACCTTTGATAGCAGGTTCAATGCTTTCGTAATCATCCCTGTTGATGCCATAATTTCCAATCAAAGGATAGGTCATACAAACGATCTGTCCGCAATAACTCGGGTCCGAAATCAGTTCCTGATAACCTGTCATTCCTGTGTTGAAAACTACCTCACCCGCTGTTCCCTGCTCCGCCCCGAAGCTTTCGCCGTGAAAAACTTCGCCGGATTCTAATATTAATTTCTTTTTCATTTACTTTTTATAGATTTAAGAATGAAGAAGTCTTGATTCTTGATTCTTGATTCTTGATTCTTGATTCTTGTTTCTTTTTTCTTTTTTCTTTATTTCAATTTTTACTCAAAAAAAACACGCCCGAAAGCGTGAATCAATATTTTAATTTTTGGAGTCGGTGAATTTGAATCCTCTGTTTTCTAAATCATATTTAAGGATGGCCATTCTCGCAAAAACACCGTTTTGCATTTGCTTGAAGATTCTGGACCTTTCACATTCCACAAGTTCCGAATCAATTTCCACACCTCTGTTGATTGGCGCCGGATGCATAATAATAGCATTTGGTTTCATCTTCGCTTCCCTTTCCTTAGTAAGCCCGAATTTCTTCAGATAATCCTCAGATTTGAAATTGAAACTCCTTTCGTGTCGCTCGTGTTGGATTCTTAATAACATCAAGACGTCCACTTCCTTTACCAGATCATCGAACTGCATATAAGTTCCGTTCACCAGCATCCCTTCGTCAAACCAGAATTCTGGCCCCGAAAAATAGACTTTTGCACCCAGTCTTCTGAACAACCCTGAACCCGAATTTGCCACACGGCTGTGTTTCACATCACCAACGATTCCTATTTTCAGACCTTCAATCTTTCCAAATTCCTGAATAATGGTCAAAGCGTCCAGAATTGCCTGTGAAGGATGACTTCCCACGCCGTCTCCAGCATTCACTATACTCAGTTTTGCATCCTGCAATGCATCATAATACCGCTTCTCCGGATGTCTGATAACCGCCACTTCCACACCGATGGCTTCCAAAGTTTTGATTGTATCCAACATGGTTTCGCCTTTAGCAATGGAACTTTTATCAACTTCAAAATCGATAACCTGAAGTCCAAGTTTCTTCTGAGCAACTTCAAAACTCGTTTTGGTTCTTGTGCTGTTCTCAAAAAAAAGATTCGCAGCGAAAACATCACCTTCAACTTTGCTGATTTTCCCATCTGCAAACTGTTGTGCTTCTTCTAAAATTTTCTCAATACTCTCGGTGGAGGTGCGGGCAAGCTTAATCATATCTCAAATTTTTAAATAAAAAAAACGAAGCCTAAAAAGACTTCGTTAAATATAAAAAATATTGTTGTTGTCGGCAAATTTGCCAATTTTTTTTCTCGTTAAATTCTTTATCAGATTCATCGGGTGCAAAGATACCAATATTTTTAATATTATGAAATCTCTTCCAAAATATTTTATGTTAAATCAATGAACATCTATTCTTGTCAAATTTTTTCTTTACTTTTGAAATAATGATTCACCATTATGAGTTTGGATAATAAAGACAAATTAATACTTTCGCTTCTACAAGAGGATTCTACGTTATCTGTAAAAGAAATTTCCGAAAAAATCGGACTGACTTTTACGCCCACTTACGAACGCATCAAAAACCTTGAAAAACAAGGCGTTGTAGAAAAATATGTTGCAATTCTGAATCGTGAAAAACTTGGCATCAACATCGTGGTTTATTGTAATATCCGTCTGAAAGAGCAATCTCAGAAAACTTTGAAAGAATTCGAAGATTATATTTCCAAATACGATGAAGTTCAGGAAATCATCAGTCTTTCCGGCGAATATGATTATATGCTGAAAATCCTTGCTAATGATATCAATTCTTATAATGATTTTACTGTAAATATCATTTCCAATAGTCCTCATATTGGTCAGTACCACAGTTCCATCGTCCTCCACGAAGTTAAAAAGACTACTAAGTTTAAGTTGGATTAATCGTTTAATCGCAAAGGCGCAAAATCGTTTTTTTGATGCTGTCAAAAGTCGCAATCTTCTTAGCGAAGTTAAAGCTTTGTGCCTTAAAAGCAGTTTAATTTTCAATTGCTTTGTGCCCTTGCGATAAATCTAACCCAACAATTTGTCCCGGATTTTATTGAACTGATATTCAATTTCATCGAGGCAAAGATTTCCCAGACTGCCTTGATGCGTGTGATTCAGTTCTTTGTAATCGTAATCAAAAACCTTATTTTCAATCTCTTGTCCAATTTGGATATAAGCATCTCGGAATGATTTTCCTTTTTTCACTTCTTCGTTGATTTTTTCTACGCTGAAGATGTATTTGTATTTTTCATCGTCCAGAATATGGTCTTTCACTTCGATATCTGGAAGCGTGTAAATCAATATTTCTAAACATTCTTTCAAAGAATCAATTGCTGGGAAAAGGATTTCTTTGGTTAATTGCAAATCTCTGTGATATCCGGACGGCAGATTATTCGTCAGCAAAATCAACTCATTTGGCAATGCCTGAATTCTGTTGCATCTTGCTCTCACCAACTCGAAAATATCGGGATTTTTCTTGTGTGGCATTATGCTGCTTCCCGTTGTAAATTCTTTCGGAAAGCTTATAAAATCGAAATTCTGAGTGAGATAAAGACAAACATCGTAAGAAAATTTGCTTAAAGTTCCAGCCAAAACCGACAATGAATTGGCCAGTAACTTTTCCGACTTTCCTCGAGTCATTTGCGAGTAAACCACATTATGATTCAAAGTTCTGAAACCGAGTTTATAAGTCGTGCTTTCCCGGTCAATTGGAAAAGATGAACCATAACCAGCGGCGGAGCCGAGTGGATTTTTATTGATGATATTCTTGGTCGCAAACAGCAATTCCAAATCATCCACCAGAGATTCTGCATAGGCTCCAAACCATAATCCGAAAGATGACGGCATTGCCACCTGCAAATGCGTGTAACCAGGCAATAAAACGTTTTTATGAAGATTGGCTTTATCTTTCAGGATTTGAAAAAACGAATCTGTGAGTTCTGTAATTTCTCGGATTTCGTCAATTAAGTACAATTTGATATCCGTCAAAATCTGATCGTTTCTTGACCTTGCGGTGTGGATTTTCTTTCCGGTTTCGCCGAGTTTTTCGATGAGAATCGATTCGATTTGTGAATGGATGTCTTCTGCGGATTTATCGATTTCGAAGTTTCCTTTTTCGATTTCCGAAAGAACTTCTTCCAAAACGGAAACAATCGCCTGCTCTTCATCGAGACGAATCAGTCCAACTTCTGCCAGCATTTTGGCGTGAGCAACAGAACCCAACACATCATATTTTGCTAATCTGTCGTCAAAGTCCAAATCTTTCCCGACTGTGAATTTGCTAACCAAATCATTGGTTTTTATATTGTCTTTTTGCCAGATTTTTTTCATTTTTTTACATTTTTAACGCATACTTCGCCTACGCTCAGTACGCGAAAAGATTTTTTTTAATTTTATTGAAAATATTTTAAGGTTCGCAAAGGCGCTTACGCTCATCAAAGGTTTAATTTCTATGTTCGTTAGGTTTCCTATGGAATGACAAACTTTGTGATTATAACCTTCTTTTCTTTTATGCTGAATCTGCAGCCCGACTTGAGCGGAAATCCTTTTTTGCCAAACTTCAAGTTATATTTAAACTGAAATCGTCGTGCAAAAAAGATTGGGAGCGGAAGGCGGATAAAGCTGCCCAAATCCTTAAAATTATTTATAATATTTTTTCTAATATCTTAATGTAAATATCGATGCCTTCCCGGATTTCATCGATGTAAACAAACTCGTCTGCGGTGTGCGAACGGAGACTGTCGCCAACGCCCAACTTGACCGACGTACACGGAATAATTGCCTGGTCAGAAGAGGTCGGCGAACCGTAAGTTGTCCTGCCCAAAGCCAATCCCGCCTGAACGAACGGATGACTGACATCGATTTTTGAGGAATTGAGACGGAATGACCTCGGCGTCAATTTCGATTGCATCTGCGACTGGATGATTTCGAAAACTTCCCGATTCGTGTATTCGTCTGTCACGCGGACATCCAATGTGAAATTGCATTTTTCGGGAACCACGTTGTGTTGCGTTCCTGCGTTGAGAACTGACAAGGTCACTTTCACTTCGCCTAGATAATCGGAAACCTTTGGAAATTTGAAACCCAGAATGTTCTGCAAATCCTTCATACATTTCACAATCGCATTGTCATCGTTCGGATGCGCAGCGTGAGAAGGTGTTCCGGTCATTTCGCCGTCAATCACCAGCAAACCTTTTTCTGCAATCGCAAGATTCATTTTCGTCGGTTCGCCCACGATGGCCAATTCGACATTCGGAAGTTGCGGAAACAAAGCTTCGATGCCGTCCAGACCAGAGATTTCTTCTTCAGCCGTTAAAGCAATCACCAAATTGTGCGACAAATCTTCGGCTTCATAAAAATAAAGAAATGTCTGCGCCATCGCCACCAAAGATGCGCCTGCATCGTTGCTTCCCAAACCGAATAATTTCCCGTCTTTCTCCACCGGAATAAACGGGTCCAAAGTATAAGCTTTGTTCGGTTTTACCGTGTCGTGATGCGTATTCAGAAGAATCGATGGTTTGCCGGCATCAAAATGTTTGTTGGTTGCCCAGATATTATTTTTAAAGCGGTTGACTTTGATTTGATGCTCATTGAAAAATCCTCCTATAATGAGCGAAACGTTATATTCGTCACGGCTTATAGACGGTGTTGCTATGAGTTTTTTCAGCAATTTGACGGCATTTTCGGATAATTCTTCTCTGCTAAAGACAGATTTCAGTTCCTTCATTTCCTAATTTTATTTGGTATGAGAGTTTTTTTTCATTGATAAGAAACACTTTCTGAACGCCATTTTCCTTGGCTCGGAAAGCATTTTCGAGTTTTGGTAAAATTCCTTTGTGGAGTTTTCCAGCGGATTTTAATTCAGAAAATTCTTGTTTGTTGATTGTTTTCAGATTTGAATTCTCGTCTTCAATATTTTCCAAAACCCCATTTTTATCGAAGCAGAACAGCAATTCTGTATCGAAATGTTTTGATAAAGCCTGAGCGACAGTTCCGGCAATCGTGTCTGCATTGGTGTTGAACAGATTTCCTTTTTTATCGTGAGTGATTGCAGAAAACACCGGAACCAAACCCAGATTTATCATATTCATGATCAATTCGTGATTGATACTATTTTCATTGATGTCGCCAACAAATCCAAAATCAATTTCCGGATGATGTCGTTTTTCAGCTTGAATCATATTGCCATCGGCTCCGGAAAATCCAATCGCATTGCAGTTGAAACTTTGCAGCTTGGCTACCAGATTTTTATTGATTCTTCCGGCATAAACCATCGTCACCAACTTTAAAGTTTTCTTATTGGTGATTCTTCGTCCGTCAATCATTGTTTGTGTGATTTTCAGTTTTTCAGCCAGCGTTTCGGCTAATTTTCCTCCGCCGTGAATGAGGATTTTTGCACCTTTTATTTTTGAAAATTGCTCAAGGAAAGCTTTCAATGATTTTTTGTCATCGATTAAATTTCCTCCGATTTTTATGATATATAGTTTTTGCATTATTTAACGCAAAGAGCGCAAAGGTTTTTATTAATTATTGAAAATATTTTAAGTTCGCAAAAGCGCTTGCGCTCAGCTAAGTTTTGAACCATAAAAGGCACAAAATATTTTTGTAGTTCTAATCCAATTATTTCTTTTGTGACTTTTGTGGTTTATCTAATTCATCCAAAATTTCAGAGAAAACCACTTGAGCTGAGAAAATTCTATTTTTCGCCTGCTGATAGATGATTGAATTATCGCCGTCCATCACTTCATCGCTTAACTCAAGATTTCTACGAACTGGCAAGCAATGCATTACTTTTGCCTGATTGGTTAAAGCCAATTTTTCATTCGTTAACATCCAATCATCTTCAACTTCCAGTACTTTTGCATAATCATCAAACGACGACCAATTTTTCACATAGACAAAATCCGCATTTTTCAAAGCTTCATCCTGATTATGAATCACAGGCGTATCTTTTGTGAAATTTTTGTCCAAATCATAACCTTTAGGATTTGTGATTACAAAATCAACGTCCATCTGTTGCATCCACTCTGTGAAAGAGTTTCCAACCGCCTGCGCAATCGGTTTGATGTGTGGCGCCCAAGTCAAAACCACTTTTGGTTTGCGATTTTCTGTCCAGTTTTCTGTAATCGTGATGCAATCCGCCAAACTTTGCAATGGATGACGCGTCGCCGATTCCAGAGAAATCACGGGAACTTTGGCGTGTTTTAGGAACTGGCTGAGAATACTTTCATTCACGTCATCTTCCTTATTTTTCATCCCAGCAAAACATCTAACAGCAATGATGTCGCAATATTGATTCAGGACTTCTATCGCATCTTTGATGTGTTCAACTGTATCGCCTTTCATCACCGTTCCGTCAGCGAATTCCATATTCCAGGCTTCTTGCGCGGCGTTGAGAACTAAGACGTTTAATCCTAAATTCTGAGCAGCAGTTTGGGAACTTAATCTTGTTCTGAGACTGGAATTAAGGAAAACCAAACCAATCGTTTTTCCTTTGCCTTTGGTTGTATTTCCTAGTGGATTTTCTTTTATTTTTAAAGCCTTTGCAATGATTTTTTGCAAATTATCTATATCGTAAACCGAAGTGAAATTTTTCATTTTATTTAATTTTATCGCAAAGGCGCTAATTATTTTGTGTAATTCAACTTTTATAAGTCGCAAATTTCAACATACAGTTTTTGTGACTTTACAACATTATAATTATTGACTTTTTGTGCCTTTGCGTTATTTTAATTCTACTATTTCTACATCAATTGCTTTCAAAGTTTTTTCTAAAGCATTGATGAACAAATTGGACTCTTTTTCGGAAATATTGAGTGCTGGTAAAATCCGAAGAACATTCTTGTGATTGGCATTTCCGGTGAAAATAAAATGCTCAAAAAGCAATTCCTTCCTAACATCTTCACAAGCCTGATCAAGCTCGATTCCAATCATCAGTCCACGCCTTTTGATGTTTTTGATGTGAGGAAAATGTTTAATTTTTTCTTCAATGTAAGCGCCGATTTTTTCCGAATTCTCAATTAAATTTTCTTTTTCGATGACTTCTAAAACCGCTAATCCGGCAACACAAGCGAGATGATTGCCGCCAAAAGTCGTCCCAAGCAATCCGTAACTCGCTTCGAACTTTGGACTAATCAAAACACCGCCAATTGGGAAGCCATTTCCCATTCCTTTTGCGACCGTGATTAAATCCGGTTTGGTGCCGAATTCCTGATGCGCAAAGAATTTCCCGGAACGTCCGTAACCTGACTGAACTTCATCTAAAATTAAAACTACATCGTTTTCCCTGCATAATTTTTCAATCGTCAAAATGAAATCTTTCGTCAACAAATTGATTCCGCCAATGCCTTGAATTCCTTCAACAATCACCGCAGAAATCTCGTTCTGATTTTCAGCAAAAATCTTAACTAATTCTTCCGAATTATTGAATTCACATTTGATGAAATTTTCAGACACATTGACTGGCGCAATGATTTTTAGATTGTCTGTCACGGCAACAGAAGCAGAAGTTCTTCCGTGAAAAGCTTCTGAGAAATAAATGACTTTCTTTTTATTATTGTGAAATGAAGCCAGCTTCAAAGCGTTTTCATTCGCTTCTGCTCCAGAATTACATAAGAATAACGAGTAATCTTCGTAACCCGATAATTCTCCCAATTTCTTAGCTAATTCTTCTTGAATTTTGTTCTCCACAGAATTGGAATAAAAACTGATTTTCTCCAATTGATTTTTCAGTTTTTCAACATAATGTGGATGATTGTGACCAATAGAAATCACAGCGTGACCGCCATAAAAATCAAGATACTGCTGTCCGTTTTCATCCCAAAGGAAAGAACCTTCTGCTTTGACAGGATTGATGTTGAAGAGTGGATATACGTTGAATAAATTCATAATTTTTATAATTGATAATCGATAAATGATTATTGATTAATTTTTATTTTGAACACGAAGCTCACAAAGTTTTTCATTCTACTAAATGTTTTTAATTTCACAAAGCCGCTTCGCTTAGATAAGCTCAAAACATCAATTGATTATCTTTATTAACAAACGCTTCGACTCCGCTCAGCTTGACAATTCTAATATTATCCGTTGTCAGTCTGAGGTTCTCGAAGACTATTAATTTAAAACGCTAATGGTTTTAGATTTAACCCTAAATTTTGCTCCCAGCCATTGGCGATATTCATATTCTGAACCGCTTGTCCGGATGCGCCTTTCAGAAGGTTGTCAATCGCGGAATGAACTGCTATTTTATTGTCTTGTTTTTCGATTTGGATGACGCAAAAATTGGTATTGACAATCTGTTTCATATCAATCTGTTTCTCAGAAATTTTCACGAAAGATGAATCTTTGTAGAAGTCTTTATATAAAGCGTAAATTTTTTCCAATTCTAAATCGCAACTTATAATAGAAGTCGTGAAAATTCCTCTTGCAAAATTGCCTCGCCAAGGAACAAAATTTAGTTCTAGTTCTTGGTTATTCAGCGAATTAATTTGTTTTAAAATCTCATCAACGTGCTGATGATTTAGCGTTTTGTAGGCTGAAACATTGTCATTTCGCCAAGTGAAATGCGTAGTCGGTTGTAACGATTGTCCCGCTCCGGTTGAACCTGTAATTCCTGTTGTATAAATATCTTTCAACAGATTTTCTTTTGCTAAAGGCAACATTGCCAACTGAATTGCCGTTGCAAAACATCCCGGATTGGCAATGCTTTTCGCATTCCTGAGTTCATCAAAATAAATTTCCGGTAAACCGTAGATGAAATTTCGGTTTTTAAATTCTCCCTCCAATCGGAAATCGTTGCCCAAATCAATGATTAAAGTGTCGTCGGAAATCAGGTTTTCATTCAGCCAATTCTGACTTGCCTTGTGCGGAAGACAAAGAAAAAGAATGTCGGTTTGTGAAATTTCATTCGTCAAAACCAAATCACAAACTGACTCCAAATCCGGATATAAATCCGAAATTTTGACTCCGGAATTGGAACGGCTGAACAAAAACTTTAATTCAACATTCGGATGGAACGCGAGCAAACGAACGAGTTCGCTTCCTGTGTAGCCATTGGCTCCGATGATTCCGACTGATTTTTTCATTTTTATTTTTTAATATTTTTAACGCATACTTCGACTCTGCTCAGTACTCGCAAACTTTTTTTGATATGATATTTTAAGGTCTCAAAATCCTTCGACTCCGCTCAGGATGACATCTCTGATACTAAATGCTATTATCAACATTGAATTGCACGCAGCCCGGCTTGAGCGGAAATCCTTTTTTGCTTGTACTTAAGTTCTGTTTAAACTGAAATCGTCTGCAAAAAAGATTGGGAGCGGAAGACGGATTAAGCTGCCCAAACCTAACAACGTGGTTCGACCAAGTCAAATTATTCTAATTCAGTTTATTAACCTGATGATAAATATTGAGCGAGTTGCTGATGATTTTTGTAAAACCTTTGACATCGTCGCCACTCCAGGCTAGATTCTCTTCGCCGTAACTTCCGAATTTTGATGACATTAAATCATTTTCAGATTCGATTCCATTCAAAATAAAGCGATAAGGGTGAAGTGTGATAAACACTTTTCCATTCACAGTTTTCTGGGAATTCTGCAAAAACATTTCGATATTCCTCATCACCGGATCGAGAGAAAGCGCTTCGTGAAGCCAGTTTCCGTACCAGTCTGACAATTGCGATTTTATCGTTTGCTGGTATTTTGACAACGTGTGCTTCTCCAGCAAATGATGCGCTTTGATGATGATTAACGCTGCCGCAGCTTCGAAACCGACACGACCTTTGATGCCAACAATGGTGTCACCAACGTGGATATCGCGACCAATTGCGTAAGGTGAAGCCAATTCTTCAATCTTTTGAATCGCCAAAACAGAATGAGAAAATTTTTCGCCATTCACGGAAATCAGCTCTCCATTTTTAAATTCGATTTCCACGTTTGAAGGTTCTGTTTTCTCGATTTGAGAAGGGAAAGCTTCTTCCGGAAGATTATATTTTGAAGTTAAAGTTTCTTTTCCACCGACGGAAGTTCCCCAAAGTCCTTTGTTGATGGAATATTTGGCTTTTTCAAAATCCATTTCGTAATTGTGATTTTTCAGGAATTGAATTTCGTCTTCACGTGATAAACTCAAATCACGAATAGGTGTGATAATTTCAATATTCGGACACATCACATTGAAGATCAAATCAAAACGAACCTGGTCATTTCCTGCGCCTGTACTTCCGTGTGCAATCGCATCTGCATCAATTTTCAAGGCAACTTCGGCAATCATTTGCGCCTGAATCGTCCTTTCCGCACTTACAGACAACGGATAAGTATTGTTTTTCAAAACGTTACCAAAAATCAAAAACTTGACACAATCATTATAATATTTCTCCGAAGCATCAACAAACCTGTAAGAAGCCACGCCTAATTTTTCCGCTTTTTCTTTTAGCAAAACCTCATCATTTTTATTAAAACCGCCTGTATTAATAGTGACTGCGTGAACTTCGTAACCCAACGTTTCACTCAGATATTTGGCGCAATAAGAAGTATCCAAACCTCCGCTGAATGCCAAAACTACTTTCTTACCCATTGTTGTTATTTATAGATTCTAAATTTTTCTTTTTCTCTTGGTTCAGATTTTCAGGAACAAAAAGCATCGCTGTGCAAAGGCAGTTTTTACGTTCTTTCATCATCAGAATTTCATAATTGACACAGTTTTTGCAACCGTTCCAGAACTGTTCGTCTTGCGTCAGTTCCGAATATATGACTGGCTTATAACCGAGATTGCTATTGATTTTCATCACCGCTAACCCAGTCGTCAAACCGAAAATCTTGGCATTAGGATATTTTTCCCGGGACAAATCGAAGATTCTTTCTTTAATTTGAGTAGCCAAACCAACATTCCTAAACTGTGGCGAAACGATGAGTCCGGAATTGGCGACATATTCTCCGTTCGTCCAGGTTTCTATGTAACAGAAGCCCGCCCAGATTCCATTTTCGTCAATAGCGATAATTGAATTTCCTTCCAAGATTTTTTTAACAAGATATTCCGATGAACGTTTTGCGATGCCTGTTCCGCGTTTTTTCGCAGAATCCTCCATTTCGTTTCTGATTTCTTCTACATAAACCAAATGTTTCTCTGAAGAAACTTCTAATTCCATTAATATTATCTAAATTAAAGCGCAAAAATAGAAATAAACATCTACATAAAACAATAAAAAAGATAATATTATCTGTTAAATATATATTAACAATAATAATATCTTTAATCTAAAATAAAATATTGCTAAATTATTATACATTTGCTAAAAAAGTATAGTTATGGAAAACCAATGTCCTAAATGCAATAATCAAAACGTTTCAAAAAGCGGAGTCATCAAAGGAAAACAGAGATTTTTTTGTAAAAATTGCAACTATAACTTTACAGTCAAAAAATTAGGAAAACAAATTGATGATTATTATGTTACCAAAGCTTTACAACTCTATCTCGAAGGATTAAGCTTCCGGGAAATCGAGAGAATTATTGGAGTTTCTCACGTCAGCATCAGTTCGTGGATTAAGAAATACAATATTACCAGACCGCCACATTCAGAATTTCATCCTGTCTACAAAGTATTGAAACAGAATGAATTAATTGAATACATTTCGCAGGAAAGCAATCTTGAAAATTCCGGATTAATTATCACTCAATTTGCTGATAAATATATGTTAATCAAATGGGAACGTTTTAAAAAAGATTCAAGATAAAAACATAAATAAATAATAAACTATATTATTAGCATTAATATATATTAAATTTTCGTAAACAAAATATTAATAACAATTTGGCAATCACAAAATAAACACCAAATTATTATTAATAAATGAAAAAAATACTCACATTTGTAGGATTAGTCCTAATCGGCTCTTCTCTATATTCACAGGGTTCGCCTGATTATGGAAGTGGATTAAAATTAAATCTCAATCCGGAAGGCGACAAGTATGTAAGATTTATTCTTTGGAACCAAATCTGGTTGAGAAATACCGAAATGAATCCCGGAACGATGGTTTCTGACGAAGCCACAAAAAATTCCTGGAACATCGGAAACCGACGACTGAGAGCACTTGCTTACGCACAAATTACCAAAAGATATATGATTTTGATGCATTTTGGGATTAACAATCAGACTTTCATCAACGGTGGCGCGCCTGGAACAACTGGAACTGGCGGAAATGGAAATGGCAAAAAACCGCAAATGTTTTTTCACGATGCGTGGAATGAATACGCCGTAGTTTTACCTGGAGAAGCTGGAAAATTCAGTTTGAGTCTGGGAGCAGGTCTTCATTACTACATGGGACTTTCCCGAATGACAATGGCTTCGACACTTAATTTCCTGACTGTTGATTCTCCTATTTTCACCTGGCCTTTGATTGATAACTCCGACCAATTCGCCAGACAAATGGGAATGTTTGCCAAAGGAAAATATGGAAAATTCGAATACCGATTCAGTTTAAACAAACCTTTTGCAACCAATCTTACGCCCGTTGATGTGACAAATCCGGCAACAAGAGTAGCCGTTGACAACAATGGAAATCCTGAATTTTCAAAAGCCGGTTACGTTGAATATCAATTCTTGGATTCGGAGTCTAATCTTTTGCCTTTCAAAGTGGGGTCTTATCTGGGAACTAAGAAAGTTTTCAATCTGGGAGCCGGTTTCTACCATCAGAAAGACGGAACGAGAACTTCTGTTAATTCTCAAATCGAGAAACACGACATTGCGCTTTACGCTGTTGATGCTTTTGCAGATTTGCCATTAGGAAATGCGAAAAACAAGATGGCCCTTTCCGCTTACGCAGGATTTTACAATTATAATTTCGGTCCGAACTATCTCAGAAATCTCGGCATTATGAATATTGGAACTTCTGATCCTTCATTCGTTGGTGATAAAGCCATTGCAGGCGTAGGAAATCTTCAACCTATGATTGGAACGGGAAATATCTACTATTTGCAAGCTGGATTATTACTACCAAGTAATGCTGAAAAACCGAAAATCAGAATTCAGCCTTTCGCGGCTTATACAAATAAGAATTTCAAGGCTTTGGAAAATTCTTCTTCACAATTTGATATTGGAGCAAATTGGTTCATTGATGGTCATCACGCAAAACTGACGACACAATATTCAACAAGACCGACTTACACAAGCGCAAGTGCTGAACCAAAATCTAAAGGAGAATTCATCCTTCAATTCCAGATTTATTTATAAAAAATTTCAACCTCAAATCATAATATAAAATGAGCGATTCACATCACGAACAGTACGAAAACCTGAGCGACAAGCAGAAAAACCGCACCATTTGGAGCGTGATTATGGCGTCATCCCTCGGAACCCTTATCGAATGGTATGACTTCTATATTTTCGGAAGTCTGGCAGTTGTTTTAGCCACAAAATTCTTCCCTGCAGATAATCCAACAGCAGCTTTCTTGTCCACCTTGGCAACATTTGCAGCAGGTTTCGTTGTAAGGCCTTTTGGCGCATTATTCTTCGGAAGACTGGGAGATTTAATCGGAAGAAAATACACTTTCCTCGTTACGCTTCTCATTATGGGATTCTCAACATTTCTTATCGGATGTATCCCAAGTTATGAAACCATTGGTTTTATGGCACCTGTTTTAGTTTTAATCCTTAGACTTTTACAAGGTTTAGCACTCGGCGGTGAATACGGCGGTGCAGCAACTTATGTCGCAGAATACGCACAACCAGGAAGACGTGGTTATTGGACATCCTGGATTCAGACAACGGCAACGGCAGGATTATTCATTTCATTGATTGTTATTCTGATTACGAAAACATCACTTTCTACAGAAGAATTTGACAGTTGGGGATGGAGAGTACCTTTCTGGATCTCGATTTTGATGGTTGTGGTTTCTTATTTCATCAGAAAAAACATGAAGGAATCTCCATTGTTTGCCAAAGCTAAAAGCGAAGGGAAAACCTCTACAAATCCTTTGAAAGAAAGTTTCGGAAACAGGTTTAATTTTAAATTCGTTTTGCTCGCACTTTTCGGAGCTGCGATGGGACAAGGTGTGATCTGGTACACAGGACAATTCTACGCAATGAGTTTTATGCAAAAAGTAATGAACATAGACACGACACAGGTAGATTCCTTGATGGCTATCGGATTATTCCTGGGAACACCATTCTTTGTTTTCTTCGGCTGGTTATCAGATAAAGTCGGGAGAAAAGCAGTAATGATGACAGGAATGCTGATTGCTATTTTGGCTTACAGACCTATTTACAGCGCAATGTTTAAGTCTGTAGATATTGCCAAAAAAGAAGTTGCAGCAGGTGGAATGACAGAAAAAAGAACCGTGAAAGTTCACGATAAAGTAGTGACAGACAGCCTGATTACTTTCCATAAAGAAATTGCTTACACCGATGGAACTTTAATCAAAAAAGACAGTGTTGTCCATTGGTCGGCTGCCGGACCGGTAATAAAAGACGGAAAAGCAGAAGAACCTAAAGTCACAAAATCAATTAAAATCAATGATGATACGAAATGGTATCTGGTATTCCTTGTATTCATTCAGGTGATTTTTGTGACGATGGTCTATGGACCGATTGCGGCATTTTTGGTTGAGATGTTCCCTGTGAGAATACGTTACACATCGATGTCACTGCCTTATCACATTGGAAATGGTGTATTTGGTGGATTATTGCCGGCGGTCGCCACTTACCTTGTAACGACAGGAAAAGATGCCGGACACGAAGGCTGGTATCTGGAAGGACTCTGGTATCCGATCGGTGTTGCGGCAGTCTGTCTCGTGATTGGTCTGGTTTACATCAAAAACAAAAATCAAAATATCCACGAGTAATACTAGATTATTTATTAATTTTAAAACAAAGAAAAAATGGACAGATTAAAAAAAATATTAGGCATAGTTTGGCTATTACTGGCATTGGCAGTACTCTACTTCGGGCTGACAGTGATGGGAATTCCTAAACTAACCTCAGGAAAACAGGAAGATCTGGTATTTGGGATTATCATTGTATTTATCCTTTTGCCAATTGTTTCCGGAGGATTGGGAGTATTCGGATATTATGCACTGAGCGGTGATTATTCCGAAGAAAAATTATAAAACAAATCACTAAATTATAATTACAAAAACCACACAATTCCAATTTTGTTTTGTGTGGTTTTAAAATTAACAATGAAAAAACGACACGAACAAAAACTGATTCTTCTGAGCTTTGGATTGGTAATTCTTTTCAGTGCACCGTTGATTCTTTTGTTCAACAGTGCGAAAGAATTGTTCGGTTTTCCGATGATTTATATCTACATCTTCGGAGTGTGGATTTTCTCAATCATTGTTTCGTTTGTCATTTTCAAAAAGTACGATGAATAGCTACGCCTTATTTGCAGTTGTCATTCTCTATCTCGCCCTTCTTTTCTTGGTTGCACATCGCGCAGAAAAAAAGAAGAGCAAGATCTGGGTGAACAATCCTTACATCTATGCGTTATCGTTGGCTGTTTATTGCACGGCATGGACGTACTATGGAAGTATTGGTGTCGCAGTGAATGACGGACTCGATTATCTTCCGATTTACATTGGTCCGATTATCATTATTCCGGCATGGATCTATATCAACCGAAAAATTATCAGAATCGCCAGAATCAACAAAGTCAGCAGTATTGCGGATTTTATTTCTCTGCGTTACGGGAACAGTCGTTCGTTTGGGGCTATTATCACTTTGGTCTGTATTTTCGGGATTATTCCCTACATCGGACTTCAGATCAAAGCAATTTCTGAGACGTTTCATTTGGTAACAAACACGCCAATTTCTAAGAATATTTTTACAGATAACGCCACTTATGTTGTGGTTCTATTAGCCTTATTTTCATCCTATTACGGAACGCGTTACGTTGATGCATCTGAAAAAAGATTAGGAATCATCTCTGCCGTCGCACTGGAAAGTTTCTTGAAATTAATTTTCCTAATAGTTCTTGGAATCTTCGTTACATTTTTTGTGTTTGATGGGTTTTCGGACATCTATCAAAAAGCAAGTCAGTTCTCTGATTTCAAAGCTAAAAATACATTCTCCGGTTTGGAAGGAAGCATCAATTGGATTATTTTAAGTTTAATTTCTGCCTCAGCAATTTTCCTTTTGCCTAGACAATTTCACACAACTATTGTTGAGAACAGACAGGAAAAACATCTGAAAACAGCCATTTGGTTTTTCCCTCTTTACCTATTGATTTTCAATATTTTCGTATTTCCGATTGCCTGGGGCGGGCGAATTATTTTCGATGGGCATTCCGTCAATCCTGAGTTTTATTCGATATTGATTCCTCAACATTTCAATAACCAATTGATTACGGTTTTGGTTTTTCTTGGTGGATTAAGTTCGTCCATTTCTATGGTTATTATTTCGAGTATTACTTTGTCGATTATGCTTTCCAATAATCTGATTATTCCTTATGGCTGGCTGGATAAATTCAAATCCGATAATGATATTAATAACACTAAAAGCATCACTAACATTAGAAAAATCAGCATTTTTATCTTAATTGTAACAGCTTTTGTTTTTTATAAATTCTTCATTTTACAAAACAGTTTATATTCTGTCGGATTAATTTCTTTTGTTGTAATTTCCCAATTGGGACCATCATTTTTTGGAGCGATTTTCTGGAGAAGAGGAAGCTACAAAGGTGCAGTTATCGGATTGATTGGCGGATTGATTGTCTGCTATTTCGGTTTGATTATTCCGCAGTATTATTTTTCTTTCAACCAGGAATTCAAAGGATTTTTAAGAGAGATGTACAATTGGTTCAGCTTTTTCAACATTCCTTATCTGGACAGCATTTCTCAGATTTTCTTTTGGTCTATTTTGGTTAATATCAGTTTATTCACCATCATTTCAGTGAGTCAAAAAGGAGATTACCGGGAACGAAATTTTGCTGAAATTTATATTGATGTTGACAAATATATTCAGAATCACGAAAACGCCTTCATCTGGCGAGGAAAAGCATATGTTTCCGATATCAGAAATATTTTAGTCAAATTCCTTGGAGAAAAGAAAACTGAACAAGCACTGAGAATCTTCAACTTAAAATATAACATAGACACAAGAACCGAAACTGCCGATGCCAGATTCATCAAGTTCTCCGAGAATCTTTTATCCGGAAGAATCGGAACCGCTTCTGCCAAAATCCTGATTGAAGGCGTAACACATGAAGACAAAATTTCCCTCAAAGAAGTCCTAACCATCCTTGAGGAATCAAAGGAAAATATCAGCCTCAATAAAAAACTGACCGAACAAAGCCGGGAACTAAGACAATTATCTGATGAATTAAGTTCCGCCAACGAAAACCTCATTTTCAAAGACAAACAGAAAGATGATTTCCTGGATTCCGTCGCACATGAATTGAGAACGCCGATTACAGCGATCCGTTCTGCCGGAGAAATCTTAGCTGACGATGATGATATTCCATTGGACATCAAAAGAGAATTCCTCAATAACATCATCACAGAATCTGACCGGTTGAATGAAATTATCAATGACATCCTCTACCTCGACAAACTGGAACATGGCGAAATCGCTTTGAATATCAGCAAAAATAACATCCTAGAAACTTATCAAAAAGCCTTGAATCCTATAGGTCATCTATTGCGTCAAAAGAACATTCACCTGAGTGAAGTTAATCTTCTGACAAATACCAATTTTGACTATGATGAAGCCCGACTGATCCAGGTTTTTCAGAATATTTTGGGCAATGCTTTAAAATTTACAGATGAGGAAGGAACAATTCAGGCCAAATTTCAGGAAAAAGATGAGCAGTTGGTGATTTCGATTTTCAATACAGGAAAACAGATCCCGGAAGATGATTTGAATTTGATATTTGATAAATTTTATCAGTCCAGAAATCAGAATATCAGAAAACCTTTGGGAAGTGGCTTAGGATTGGCGATCTGCAGGAAAATAATGGAAACTCATAAAGGAAGTATCTCAGCAAAAAATATGGTAATCGGTGTTGAATTTCAAATGATACTAAAACGAAATATAGAAACATAAATAAAATAAAACAATGGAGAACCCGATAGGGTTCAATAATAGTAGCCGTAGGTGAAACCTATGGTAAACGAATCAAAAAGACACGGAACCCGATAGGGTTCAACAAAACACAATGGGAACATACAGACAAATATTCTATCAGATTATTTTTGGCACCAAACATAGAGAAGAGACAATTAATGAAAAGAATGAATCTCAGCTTTACAAATACATCTGGGGAATTATAGAAAACAAACAATGTAAATTATATAGAATTAATGGAATGCCAGACCACATTCATATTTTCTGCGACCTGCATCCAAGTTTGAGCCTCAGCAGTTTGGTAAAAGACATTAAAATTGCTACCAATTTATGGATGAAACAATCGGGATCATTTCCTGAGTTTGTAGGTTGGCAGGAAGGCTATGGTGCGTTTACGTATTCTATCAGAGAAAAGGATATGATTATTAATCATATTAAGAATCAAAAAGAACATCACAAGAATGAAACCTTCGAAGATGAATATAAGAAATTATTAATTGAACACGGAATTGAATTTGATGAAAAATATTTGTTTTGATAATTCAACCCGTTCCACGGGTTGTTCAAATTGATTATTTATTCCATAGGTTGCACCTACGGCTACTCACATTGAACCCTTCGGGTTCGCCAAATTAGAAGAAAAAATGAAAAAAATATTAATAGCAGACGACGAACACAAAATCCTGATGTCCCTGGAATACAGCTTCCGGAAGCAGGACTACGAAGTCTTCATTGCGAGAGACGGAACCGAAGTTTTGGAACTACTGAAAACCATAACGCCTGATGTTATTCTACTAGATGTCATGATGCCGAATCTCGATGGCTACAGCACACTGAACGAGATCAAAACCATGGAACATCTCAACCGGACCAAGGTCATTTTCCTGAGTGCGAAAACCAATCCGAAAGATATCGAAAAAGGTCTGGAATTGGGAGCTGACGCTTATGTGACGAAGCCTTATTCTATTAAGAAACTGATCCAGCAGATTGAGGAAATGCTTGAGCAGAACAAGAGAAAACATTAAAGAAACAAGATTTATAAGAATTAAAAATATATACAATGAAAAACTATCACATTCAGAATTTACAGGATTATTTTAAAGAGTATAAGAAATCGATTAAGAATCCGAAGAAATTTTGGGATAAGATTGCGGATGAGAATTTTGTTTGGTACCAGCGGTGGTCCAAAGTAGTGGATTATGACATGAGCGAAGCCAACATCAAGTGGTTCAAAAATGCCAAGCTTAACATTACCAAAAACTGTCTAGACAGACATCTTTCCGTGCGTGGCGACAAAACCGCCATCATCTGGGAACCTAATGACCCGAACGAAGAAGCGCAACACATCAGCTTCAATGAGCTGTATGAAAGAGTGAATAAAACAGCTAACGTCCTGAGAGACTTAGGCGTTGAGAAAGGTGACCGTGTCTGCATCTACCTTCCTATGATTCCGGAATTGGCGGTGACGATGCTGGCTTGCGCTAAGCTGGGCGCTGTACATTCGGTGATATTTGCAGGATTTTCGGCTTCGGCGGTTTCTTCCCGGGTTAATGACTGTGGGGCGAAAGTCGTGATCACATCGGACGGAAGTTACCGGGGCAACAAGGTTTTGGATTTGAAAAGTATCATCGATGAAGCCTTGGAAAAAACACCAACTGTGGAGAAAGTCCTGGTCGTAAAAAGAACCCACAACGAGGTGAAGATGAAAGAAGGCAGAGATTTTTGGCTGTCCGAATTTTATGACAAAGCATCTCCCGATTTTGTGACGGTGATTATGGATGCGGAAGATCCGCTGTTCATTCTTTACACGTCCGGATCTACCGGCAAGCCGAAAGGAATGCTCCACACTTGCGCCGGCTATATGGTTTACACGGCTTACACGTTCAAGAATGTGTTTAATTATAAAGAGAATGACATCTATTGGTGCACGGCAGATATCGGGTGGATCACCGGGCATTCGTATATTTTGTATGGCCCGTTACTGAATGGGGCTACCACTGTTATCTTCGAAGGGGTGCCGACTTATCCGGACGCAGGAAGGTTCTGGGAAGTGATCGAGAAACATAAAGTGACACAGTTTTACACCGCTCCAACGGCAATTCGTTCATTAGCCAAAGAAAATATCGAATGGGTTCAGAAATATAATCTGGAATCTCTGAAAGTCATTGGTTCGGTTGGAGAACCTATTAATGACGAGGCCTGGCATTGGTACAATGATAATGTGGGTCATAAGAAATGTCCTGTCGTCGATACCTGGTGGCAAACCGAGACGGGCGGGATCCTGATCTCCCCTATCCCATTTGTGACACCCACCAAACCAACTTACGCCACGCTTCCTTTACCCGGAATACAGCCAGTGCTGATGGATGACAAGCGGAACGAAATCTCCGGCAATCAGGTGACAGGAAATCTCTGCATCCGTTTCCCATGGCCCGGGATTGCAAGAACGATCTGGGGTGACCACCAGCGGTATAAGGAGACCTACTTCTCGGCGTTCCCGGGGAAATATTTCACAGGCGACGGGGCTTTGAGAGACGAGGTGGGCTATTACAGGATCACCGGGCGTGTGGATGATGTGATCATTGTTTCCGGGCATAATCTGGGAACTGCACCCATCGAAGACAGCATCAACGAGCATCCTGCGGTGGCAGAATCTGCGATTGTCGGATATCCTCACGATATCAAGGGAAGCGCTCTGTACGGTTTCGTGATCCTGAAGGAATCCGGGGAAAGCAGACAGAAAGATAACCTTGCAAAGGAAATCAACCAGCTGATCTCTGAGCAGATCGGGCCGATTGCCAAGCTGGATAAGATCCAGTTTGTATCCGGGTTGCCGAAGACGCGCTCCGGGAAGATCATGCGGAGGATCCTGAGAAAGATTGCGGAGGGTGACTTCAGTAATTTTGGTGATACCTCTACTTTGCTGAATCCCGAAATCGTCGATGAGATCAAAGACGGAAGAGTTTAAAGCAGATGTCAGATTCCAGATAAGACTTTAGACCTTAATTTTTTATAGCAAAGGCCATCCTATTACGGGTGGCTTTTGTCATTTGGTACAGCCTGCACCAAATGCCGTACCTGCGTATTTCCTATCCTCTTTTCGTGATATTATGTTAAATTAAGTAAATAATCAGCTGATTATCAGACAATTTTGTACATTTGAATAAACTAAATCTACTAACCAATTGAAAACAAAGAAATGAACAGACTTTTACCCGCTTTATCTCTTTTCATATTTTCTTTCAGCTATTCTCAGGATTGGAAATATATTTTTGAAAGCAACACCGATATCTTTTACTACAAGCCCGATACAGAAAATACGGCGTGGATAAAAATGATATCCGGCAAAACGGAATACTACCCGAAAACGTCTACCGGTCTGAAGATTATTGACGGCTATATACTGACCCTGTGGCGATTTGACTGTGAAAACAGAAAAGCAGGCCTGGTACAGTGGAAGCTCTACACCAAAGAAGACAGCATCCTGGCCAGCTTATCACATAATCAATACCTGTCAGAAATGGCATACGCCATCCCGGAATTTGTAGCGGAAGGATTTTTGGGCGTGTTCTGTAATAATGACTACAAATAGTCTGGTGGAATGTCAGCCAGCTCCTGTGATACAGAGTATGATTATCAAATAAAACAGATAGAAAAAGCCATCCTGTTTTGGATGGCTTTTGTCATTTTGTCTTGTTATTTTTATGGGGCATTTCCGTGAGGTCGCCGTGAGGTTCCCGTGAGCTCCGGGTATTTTTTATTGTTATAAGGTTTGGGACTTCTCTGTCATATTGTCAGGGTTATCAGTTGCTGTAACTGTAATTTTATCTCCCGACAAATCTGCGTTATCTGCTGTAGCTGTATAGATCCATTCTGCACCGTTGTCTACTGCAGAGCCTTCTTCTACAAGGCTTCCGTCTGCGTTTTCAATGGTTACGGTTACTGCTTTCACTTCGAAATCATCAAGTGCTACGATTTTGATAACATCTCCAATTCTTCCGTTGTAAGCTGACATATCTATAGAATCTATATCAGGCGCGTTCAGCAAATCTGCTACCGCTACATTGTGACCAGTGATGCCCTTTGAACGGTCTGCTTTTGCTTCGTAAAGTTCTTTGGTATCGGGATCGTTCATTACCACTTTTGCATAGAGGATTGCTCTTTGAAACTTACGCTTGTGATCTTTCTGTTTTTGGGAGTCTTCTCCTGTTTTGTCTTTTGGTGCTCTTGACACAATGGTTTTGCCATTTCTCTGGCTGAAGACGATCAGGTCTCCTACTTTGCCGCTAAGGCCGTGCGTGATGATGTTGTTTTTACTTTCCGCCATTTTGTTTTTTTTTAGGGGATTAATAATAATTTCGAGTTTCTAAATTATATAAATTTTTAATACAAAAACGATTTTATATTAATTTATTTTATAAAAATATATTATGTTAAATTGATTTGATGTATATTTTTAATATTATGTTAAATTGGTTTATTTTTATATTACAGTATCAAAACTATTTTGTAAGTTTGGAAAACTAATAACTTATTGAAAACTAAGATGAAAAACATTCTACTACCTACCTCCTATTTTTTTGACTTAAAAAATGTTATGATGTTTTTGTAGCATCATTTGTTATTGGAAATAATTCTTAAAAATTGGAATATATTCAAAATGCGCGCTTCGAAACATAGACTATTAAACACATAAAATAGTGATCTACAAAATATTAAACGATTAATATAAAAATATCACAAGTGCTAACTTTCGCATATTTTAGAGTTAGCAAAAATTATTAACAAATTAAACTATTAACTATGACACACAAATGTTTTATTTCTTTTAAGACTCAAGATCATGAATACAAAAAATATATACACGACGAACTTAAAGTTGATATGATTGATAAATCTTTACATGAACCAATTGATTCAGATGATGAAGATTATATTATGCGAAAAATAAGAGAAAACTATCTATCAGATTCAACTGTTACAATATTTTTAATAGGTTCTAAGTCTGCAGAAAATTCTTGGTTTGAAAATCAAAATTTTATAAAAAGAGAACTTCAAGCATCACTTTATAACGGAGTTTGGAACACTAAAAACGGAATTTTAGGTGTTGTGTTGCCTTCTATGACTTCTCAAATTTATCAAGGATCACGAACATGTAACCATTGTGGAGGCTCACATAATATTGTAAAAATTAATGATGACACAGTGATAAAAGAATTTTCATATAATTATTATATACCAAATGACAAATGTGCATGGAGTTTTAATGATAGATATTGTGTTTTAACAACTTGGGAAGATTTTTGTAAAAATCCGAACCTTCATATAGACTTAGCATTTGATAAAAGAACAAGTGCTATATCTTTGAAAACTAAAGTAAGACCATAAATATGTTAGAAAAAAACTTTCCAAATTATTTTATTGCTGGCGATAGAGCTTCGCTTCGTGCACAATCTACTTACATCAATTTTGTAAGATGGGACTTGATTTTAATGGTTTTTGCTTCTGCATTATCAATTTATAATTATGAAACTGAAGCCTCCAAATTATATATATATGCTATATCTGGTTTAATATTATTAACAGCAACAATTTTATCCTTAGTAATAAAAAATAAGAAATATGAAGATGTATGGTACAGAGGAAGAGCTTTAGCAGAATCATGTAAAACATTAACTTGGAGATATATTACATGTTCTGAATATTTTGAAAATACATTAGCAAAACAAGAAGTTGAACGAAAATTTATTGATAGAATAAAAGAAATAAATTCAGAATTCAACGATTTATCAAGTATTTTAAATGCAAAGCATTTAGCTTTACCGATTATAACAGACGAGATGAATAGAATAAGAAATCTATCTTTACAAGAAAGAAAAGACTTCTATTTAGAAAATCGAATTAATAATCAGATAACTTGGTATTCTAATAAAGCAGAAAGCAACAAAAACTTATACGAAAAGTGGTTTTGGGCAGTAATAATTTCTCAAATTTTAGCTATCATTTCTATTGTATTTTTAATAAAATATCCAATGTCTAATTTTAATCTTGTTGGTTTATTTACTACATTTTCTGCAAGTTGTTTTAGTTGGTTACAATTAAAAAAATATCAAGAAAATAAAGAGGCTTATACAACGGCAACATCGGAACTTAATATGATTAAACAGGAATTAAATAATACGAATAATGAATTAGAATTTTCAAAATTTGTGTTGGATTCTGAGAATGCTATGTCCAGAGAACATACTATGTGGATTGCTCAAAAAAGAAAATAAATGTTTCTAACATGGTATTCCCAAAAGCCTTGCTAAGCGGCTTCCATTTAAGTTTGGAGCAAAGTTCAATAAAATAATCCTATTGAACTTTTTTGTTAAGAATATCCGTCTTCGGCAAGCCAAAAACTTTATTGCCAATGGCAGGATGAGACTGTAATCGATAAAAACCCTAAAGGATGATACCACCAAAAATGCAAGCATTATTTGATTTTTTAGATTTTTTAGATGTAAACAAAAAGGAATACATTGAAAAATATATTCCGCTCTGCAATGAAGTTAGCCAACTTGACAAAGAAAGATGCAAACTAAAACCAAATGAAAACTACAAAGACAAACAAAAATATGAGTGCATTGACAAGGAGATAAAGGAAAAATTTGAACCTATCAATGAAAATATATACATCCCAATTACGTATAAATTACGAGAATTAGGAATTTGGTCTGGGGACAATGTTTATACAAGTATTTGGAATAACAATGTTTCAGAAATTGAAGATTTCAAAAGAAATTTTACCCCAGAAGACTTAGAAGAAGTATTCCATTACAAACAAAAATATCTGCGCTTTAGAACTGAAACGAATAACGATTTTCTTTGCCTGTCATTTGTATTTTCTAACTTAGATGAAATATATAAAGTTCTTTTTGATTTCTTCAAAGATACGCCGGAAAATGAATTTGAAAGTTTTGAAACTAAGACAATTGAAGTTGGAGATTTTGGTGAAATTGTAAAAAACTTAACAGACAACATTGGAAAAAATGTAAAGTATTCAATTCCTACCGAAAAAATTTTGGGTAAAAAACAAGCAACGCGGACAACAGAAAGAATAGAGGCAAAAAATCATTTTAATGTTTTTAATATGGGAGATAAAATTGAAGTGGGTAATATTTCTAATAATAAAGGACAAATTACCTTAGGCAAAGACAATAAAACGGAAGTAAATAGCAATGATGAAATTGCAAAAAAATCATTTCGTTGGCAAAAGCGAGACACAATCATAACGACTGTTATAGGAATTATAGGATTGCTAATAGCTTACTTATCAATGAAAAACTGACTTTAGTAAAATTAGATAGTACACGAATGGAATAGCCATAGCCCACAACAGACATTTGGCACAATGGCGAGTAAATTATTTAATTGAACATTCTAACTCTCATTGACTTTGTGGTGTGTTGACGGTTTATTGCTCCGAAATCTGCTCGAACACAAAGCCCAAAAAGTTTACAAAATGAACCGCAACCAAAAGAAATTTGAAGAAATTAAAAACTTTCTAATCGGGAAATTAGGAGATAGATTAGAATATTCAAAAGATGGCGATGGAACGGAATTTTTAAACATTAAAGATTCAAACTTTTGGATTTCAAATACTTCTGGAGAATTTGTCGTCGGTTATGGTTTTAATCATACGCATTTCAGTGAGGATTATAATAATCTGGACAGCGGGATATTTCAAGCCTTTGATTTGTTAACTAATAGAATTAAAACAACCAATTTTATTAAAGGAAATACAATATTTAAGACTACGGTTGAAATAGAATATGAAAATTCTAAATCTGTAAATATTGGAACTTCAAGTTTAATATTTTATCCTTTCTGGAAAAAAACACAAATTGAAACTCTTTTTGATGAAAACATATTAGACAAGAATGACATTGAAAATGAAGTCAATGCAATTTTGGATTGGAAAAATTAAAACAGGATACAAAACCGCTTCCAAAAAAGCGGTTTTATTATTGATGAATAAATCATTTAATCGCTGAAAACTCACAGCCCGGTTTTCTCCAGCCATTCCTCATAGGACAAGACGCTCAGCTCAGGTCTGCCTTCGCCATGCAGCACGGCGATGAACTCCAGCTGGTTACCATCGGGATCATTGAAGTAAATGGCGAGAGCAGGCATCCAGGCAAAAACCATTGGTTTGTCCAGACCGTTTTTGAGAAAGTTGTAAGGCTTCAGATTCTTGTTTTTCAGGAAATCGGCAGCACGGTTCAGAATATCTTCTTTGTCCGCCGTGAAAGCGAAATGGCGGGTCTGCAGGTTTTCTTTCTGCTCCCACAGGCCAAGCATCGCCCCTTTGTCTTTGCCAATCCACAGAAAAACAATCGGGCGGGTTTCGTCCCGGTGTGCCAGTTCCAAGCCTAAAACCTGCGTGTAAAATTCGACAGCATTTTCCAAATTACTGACCTGGATGTGGGTCTCGTATAGTCCTGTGATCATTGTCCTGATTTTAACAGGAACAAAGCTACCCATCCTTTATCAGAAATGACAGATTCTGCGATTCCTAATTTTAAATGGTATGATAGAAAGATTATATCTCTCACCTGTCTGTTACCCCGGAAGTGGACAGCTTTAAATTAAAAGAATGAAACTATTTTTCTTTTATAAAAATATAAAACCAGTATTTTAGCGAATTCAAAAAAGAAAGATGAACCCTGTAAGCTTTATAAAAGACCACCTCAGTATATCAGAAAAGAGCATCAGCGCTACATTACGCCTCCTCTCCGAGGACTGCACCGTGCCCTTCATCGCCCGTTACCGGAAAGATGCGACCGGCAATCTGGACGAAATCCAGATCGAACAGGTAGCAAAACTGGGCAAGCAGTTCGAAGACATCACAAAGCGGAAAGAGAGCATCCTGAAATCCATCGAGGAGCAACATGCCCTGACGCCCGAGCTGAAACAAAAAATAGAGCAAAGCTATGATCTTCAGGAGCTGGAAGACCTTTACCTGCCTTACAAAAAACGAAAGAAAACCAAGGCCGATGCAGCTAGAGAAAAGGGTTTGGAACCCCTGGCAAAGATCATTATGAGCCAGCGTTCCGATGATATTGAGCTCCTGGCTTCAAAATATATCAGCCAGGATGTTGCCGATGAGGAGGAAGCCCTGAAGGGTGCAAGGGACATCATCGCAGAATGGATCAACGAAAACATGTACGTCCGCAAGAGCCTGAGACGCCTGTTCCAGAGAAAAGCCATGATCTCTTCCAAAGTTGTGAAAGCGAAGAAGGAAGACGAGGCGGCACAAAAATTCTCCCAGTATTTTGAATGGGAAGAAACACTCAGCCGCACGCCCTCTCACCGGCTGTTGGCCATGCTCCGCGCAGAGAACGAAGGCTTTGTGAAAACATCTGTGGATGTTGATAAAAATGAAGCATTCGACCTGATCGCAAATGCGGTTATCAAGAGCAACAATTCAGCTACCCAACAGATTGAACTTGCTATAGCGGACTCCTATAAACGGCTACTGGAACCTGCATTGTCCAATGAAGCACTGCAGGAAGCGAAAGAGAAAGCGGACCTCAAAGCCATAGAAGTTTTTGCTGAAAACCTCCAGCAGCTGCTTCTTGCCTCGCCTTTGGGAGAAAAGAGGATCCTTGCCATTGATCCCGGCTACAGATCGGGCTGCAAGGTGGTCTGCTTGGATGAGAAAGGCGACCTGCTCTACAACGAAAACATCTATCCACACGCTCCACAGAATGAAACAGGAATGGCAATGAAAAAAATCCGCTCGATGGTGAACGCCTACAACATAGAAGCCATCTCCATCGGCAACGGAACTGCAAGCCGTGAAACCGAATTCTTCATCAAGAAGATAGCATTTGACAAACCGATTCAGGTTTTTATAGTTTCGGAAGCGGGCGCTTCTGTTTACTCTGCCAGTAAAATCGCAAGAGACGAGTTCCCGAGTTATGATGTGACCGTACGTGGCGCGGTTTCTATAGGGAGACGCCTGTCCGATCCATTGGCGGAACTGGTAAAAATAGATCCCAAATCTATTGGTGTCGGGCAATACCAGCATGATGTGGACCAGACCAGGCTGAAGGAAGAACTGGACAATACAGTCATCCGTTCCGTGAACTCTGTTGGCATCAATCTGAATACGGCAAGTAAATCTTTGCTAAGCTATGTTTCCGGTATCGGTGAAAAGATGGCGGAAAACATTGTGAACTATCGTGCAGAAAATGGTGCTTTCACCGAAAGAAAAGAACTCAAAAAAGTCCCAAGACTGGGTGAGAAAGTCTATCAGCAGGCGGCGGCTTTTGTAAGAATCAAAAATGCCAAGAATCCGCTGGATAATTCGGCGGTGCATCCGGAAGCTTATAAGACCGTAGAGAAAATGGCGAAAGATTTAGGTTTGAAAACGGAAGCATTAATCTCGAACAAAGAAAAAATCGCATCAATCAATCCGGAAAAATACATTACTGACGATATCGGAATCCTTGGTATCAGAGACATCCTGAAAGAGTTGGAAAAACCGGGATTAGACCCAAGAAAAGCAGCCAAAGTCTTTGAATTTGACCCGAATGTAAAATCCATCAAGGATGTAAGGTCGGGAATGATCCTTCCCGGTATTGTGAACAACATCACAGCTTTCGGATGTTTCGTAGATCTAGGCATCAAAGAAAGTGGTCTGGTGCATATCTCGCAGCTGAAAGACGGCTTTGTCTCTGATGTGAATGAGGTGGTGAAGCTACATCAGCATGTCCAGGTGAAAGTGACGGAAGTAGATGAGGCGAGGAAAAGAATACAGCTGAGTATGATACTGTAAATAAAAAAGCGACATAACTGTCGCTTTTTTTATCGATAAACTAAGAATCAGAAGCTCGCATTTCTTACTTCTTATTTCGTACCACTTAATAATCCTTACTGCTTCTTTTCGGATCTTTCACTTCAGGCCATTTGACAGCGTTGCCTTTGTCATCATTCGGCATCAGGCGTTTTTCTCTGCTTACAAATTCCGGATCTTCAGACGCCATATATACCAAAGTGGCGGTCAGAATCACATTATTTTTCAGTTCATCAAAAACAATCTTGTCGTATGTATCTTTTGTCGTGTGCCAGGTGTAACCGAAATAACCCCAGTTCAGCGAGCTCAAAGAGAACCCCGGAACGCCAGCTGCTACGAAAGAAGCATGGTCAGAACCGCCACCGCCAGGTATTCCCGGGAAAGTGGATTTGATCTGGTCTTTCACTTTTTTAGGTGCTGCATCCAGCCATCTTCCGATGTAGGCATACGAATCTTTGAAACCCTGTCCGCTGATATCCACCACTCTGCCCGTTCCGTTGTCCTGATTGAAAACTGCCTGGACGCCTTTAATGATTTCCGGATTGTCTGCAACGAAGCTTCTGGAACCGTTAAGGCCTTGCTCCTCGCTTCCCCAAAGTCCTATTATGATGGTTCTTTTTGGGTTAAGATAATATTTTTTCAGGATTCTCATTGTTTCCAGCATGGTCAGCGTTCCCGTTCCATTATCAGTCGCACCTTGTGCGCCGTCCCACGAATCGAGGTGTGCGGAGAGAATCACATATTCGTCAGGTTTTTCTGAACCTTTTATCATCCCGATGGTGTTGAAGGATTTGGCTTCCGGAAGGAATTTGGATTGTGCATCTACTTTGATTCTCGGTTTCAAACCTTTTTCCGCCATTCGGTACAACATTCCGTAATCTTCCAAATCGATATCGAACATCGGAATCGATTTTGTTTTGGCGCCGAAAATTCGATTGGTACTATGGATTCCTGTCCAGTTGGAAATGGCAATGCCTGCAGCTCCAGATTTTTCTAAAGCCTCGGGTAAGGTGGTATTATCGTAGCCAATATTCTTGATATAATCTGCGAAATCTTTTCTCGCCTGTTCTTTTTCAGCTTTCAGCTTTTCATATAATTCCGGTGTTGCAAATTCTTTGATTTGCTCATCAGAACGTCCGATTTTCTGATATTGCGCCATTAAAACAATTTTGCCTTTTACGGATGGTAACCATTTATCAAATTCGGCTTTGGAAGACACTTTTGGGAGAATGACCACTTCTGCTTCTACCGCTTTTTTGGTAGCCGGACTCCAAGCCAGTTGTGTTGCGGATAGGGTTTTGGTTCTTGGATAAACCATGTCTATGTGCGTTGTTCCACGCTGCCATCCTTTCCACGTTCCGAATTGCTGAAGATTCGCATCAATTCCCCAGGATTTCAGTTTGTCGGCGGTGTAATTGTTGGCAGCAAACATTTCAGGTGTCCCGACCAATCTCGGTCCGATGCCGTCCAACAGTTCGAAAGCCATATCTTCCAGTTGAGAATTATTGTTGGCTTCATTCACAAAATTCTGAACGATGGGATTGAGCTTTTCTTCAGGTTTGGATTGTGCATTGACTAAAGTAATTTGAGCAGCAAAGAAAACTGCAGACATTGTTAAAAATGAGTTTCTCTTCATATCTTTTATTTGATTCCGATAAAGATAAAGATTATGAATCATTGTTGCCCAATAAAAACGTATAAAACAGATTAACGATTTCAATGTTTATTGGATAAAACGGCAGGTCGCTCCTACGGAGCTTGTTATTTGAGCTTCATATTTTTTCTATTAACAGTAAATCCCGATGGGATTAATTACAGTTCGATTCGAAGTGATTTGTTAATAGAAGATAATAGTTTTATAAAAGCTCCAGAGGAGCAGAACTGTTAATAGCTAAGAATTGTTATAAAAATTAAAGCTCCGGAGGAGCGACCTGTTAAAAATCTCGCTGATGTGGCTGATTTTCCGGATTTAATATGAAATAAAAATGTCATTCTATAAAAAACCAAACGATGTTTAGATTCCTATGGAATGACAAATATTATATTTGAAGACTAATCTTCTTTTATGGCGAAGCTGCAGCCCGACTTGAGCGGAAATCCTTTTTTGCGTGTACTTCAAGTTCTATTGAAACTGAAATCGTCCTGCAAAAAAGATTGAGAGCGGAAGGCGGATTAAGCTGCCCAAATTATTATTCTAAGGATTGGTCGAGAAAATAGAGGCGTTGGCAATCATTGCCCTGCGGTTCATTTTCAGAATATCTCTCACCCATTCTGCGAAATCTTCCGGCTGGAGAACTTTGTCCGGGTTACCGTCCGTCAAACCGCCGTTGATGCTCATATCAGAAGCAATGGTACTTGGCGTTAATGTTATCACCCGAATATTCTGTTTTCTCCATTCTGCCATCATTGATTGCGAAAGGGAAATTACCGCTGCTTTGGAAGCTGCATAAGCCGACATATTGGGACCGCCTTTCAGTCCCGCTGTGGAAGCGACATTAATAACATCGCCCTGACCTTTTTCTTTCAAAAACGGATAAACGGCTTTGGCGGTGTAGTAAACGCCGAAAAGATTGGTCTTGATGACTTGTTCCCAAACGTCAGAAGCCATTTCTTCGATACTTCCGAAGTCACCAATTCCGGCATTATTAACCAGAATGTCGATTCCGCCTAATTCATTCGCCAAAGATTCGATTCCGGCTTTTACTTCCAATTCGTTATCGACGCTGAAGACTGCGTAAGCTACTTTGACACCGGTTTGTCTCAGTTCATTTGCAGTTATTTTAAGATAATTTTCGTTTCTTCCTGTGATTCCAATATTAACGCCTTCGTTTGCTAAAGCCAATGCTACAGCCTTTCCAAGACCTCTACCTCCTCCTGTGATAATAGCATTTTTACCTTTTAAATTCATAATCTGTTTCATTAAATTTCGAAGTGCAAATTTACCAAACGATTGTTTAACAATAGAATAATATATTATGATTTAACACAAGTTTATCATTGAGAAATTCGATTAGATTTAATTGCGTCTGGCTTTATTCCATTCCTATTGATATTATTTCAATTGGTCAGGAATGTTTGTCGTAATAAATTTAATGCCTTGATTTTTGAGATCTTCATATACTTTGGCATCATTCACAGTCCAAGTATTGGTTATTAATCCTAAAGAATTAGCTTCCGAAATCCAGGTAGGATTTTTTTCGAAAACACTGTAGTGATAATCCAAGCCGTTCAGGCCTTCGGCTTTGATTTGTTGAGGCGAAAGATTGCCTTCCAAATATTGGACTTTTGCAGCAGGATTTTGTTTCTTGATTTCTTTGCAAATATTAAGACTGAACGATATATAATCGCTTTGATTGTCGAGACCAAGTTCCTTGACCGTTTTCAGAACTTTGGTAACGATTTGGTTTTCGCGTTCCTTGGATTTAGTCGGTTTGATTTCTATAATGAGGCGGACTTCTTTGTCTTTTTTGCCCTGTTTCAGATAATCTCTCAAGGTTGGTAATTCTTCACCGTTGGATAATTTCAGTTTTTTCAGATCAGAAAAATTGGATTCAGAGATTTCCATTGTTCCATGATGTTCATCGTGATTGATAACCAACTTTCCATCCTTTGTCATATGAACATCAAATTCGGAACCGTAAACTTTCAGTTTCTGCGCATTTTCTAAAGCTTTGATAGAGTTTTCAGACGTTTTTGGCTGTGTATTCCAAAAGCCGCGGTGAGCTATGATTTGGGTTTGAGCGTTAATTAACATAATCGTGGTGAGGGATAAAATGCAAAATACTTTTTTCATTTTTTAATATTGAATAAATTTGAACACAAAGTCCGCAAAGATTTTTTATATTATTTAAACTCTTTTAAAGTTCACAAAGGCGTAAAACTTAGCAAAGCTGAAAGAAGTTCATACTATGTGACTAAGTGGTTTTATTTTTATGAAGAACCAAATTACTCATTTTATTTTTAGCCGTTCTCCTTGTTTTGGTTATTTTTGCTTTAAATAACTTTCAAATGTCCGAAACCATTCAGCAAAAGATAGAATCCCTGAGAGAAGAACTTCATCAGCATAATTACAATTATTATGTGCTTGACAGCAATACGATTTCTGATTTTGAGTTCGATGAAAAACTGAAAGAACTTCAGGAGCTGGAAACAGCTCATCCTGAATTTTTTGATGCCAACTCTCCTACTTTGCGTGTTGGCGGCGGCATTACAAAAAACTTTCCAACCGTTCAGCATCAGTTTAGAATGTATTCTCTTGATAATTCTTATGATTTTGATGATCTTGAGGACTGGGAAAAACGAATCATCAAAACCATTGATGAATCTGTAGAATTTGTGGCTGAACTGAAATATGACGGAGCTTCGATTTCCATTCTTTATGAAAACGGAAAATTATCGCAGGCTGTAACGCGTGGAGATGGTTTCCAAGGTGATGAAATCACTAATAATGTCAGAACAATTTCCGATATCCCTTTGACTTTAAAAGGTGATTTCCCTGACCGTTTTTTTATCCGGGGCGAAATTTACCTAACCAGGAAAAACTTCGATAAAATAAATAAGTCCCGTGAAGAAGAAGGTTTGGATTTGTTTATGAATCCGAGAAACACCGCCAGCGGAAGTTTGAAAATGCAGGATTCCGGAGAAGTGAGAAAACGTGGACTTTCAGCAGTTTTGTATCAATATATTTCGGATGAATTTCCAGCAGACACACATTGGGACATCTTGGCAAAAGCCAAAAACTGGGGTTTCCGGGTTTCGGAAGACCAGGCGAAATTGTGCAAATCTTTGGATGAAGTGAAAGAATTCATCACATTCTGGGATTCGGAAAGACATAAACTACCTTTTGAAATTGACGGCATTGTTTTGAAAGTTAATTCGTTGAAACAACAAAGACAGTTAGGTTTTACCGCCAAATCGCCACGTTGGGCAATGGCTTATAAATTCAAGGCTGAAAAGGTGGAAACTGAACTTCTAAGTGTCTCTTACCAAGTTGGTAGAACTGGTGCCATAACACCTGTTGCAAATCTGAAACCAGTTCTGTTAGCCGGAACTACGGTAAAACGGGCATCACTTCACAATGAAGACATCATCAAAAAACTGGATTTGCACGACCATGATTTTGTGTATGTAGAAAAAGGCGGCGAGATCATCCCGAAAATTGTTGGCGTAAACACGGAGAAAAGAACGCTTCTGCAAACGCCAATAGAATACATCAGAAATTGCCCGGAATGTGGCACCGAACTGGTAAAAATTGAAGACCAGGCGATTCATTTTTGTCCGAACGATTTGCATTGTCCACCACAGGTTGTAGGCAGAATGATCCATTATGTTTCCAGAAAAGCTTTGAATATTGAAAATCTTGGCGGAGAAACGATTGAACAACTTTATAGAGAAAAATTGATTGAAAACCCTGCTGATTTTTACACCCTGACAAAAGAACAACTTCTTCCACTTGAGAGAATGGCGGAAAAATCAGCTCAGAATATTCTGGATGGCATTGAAAAATCTAAAGAAGTTCCGTTTGAAAAAGTACTATTCGGAATCGGAATCAAACACGTTGGTGAAACGGTTGCTAAGAAACTGGTCAAGAATTTCCCTACGATTGATGAACTGAAAAATGCGACTCTGGAAGAACTTTGTCAGGTTGAAGATATCGGAATGAAAATAGCAGTCAGTATCGCAGACTTTTTTCAGAATTCTGAAAATATCCTGATGATTGAGCGTTTGAAATCTTACGGCGTTCAGCTGGAAAAAGGCGAAAATACAAATGAAGTTCTGTCTAATGTTTTGGAAGGTAAAACGTTCCTGTTTACAGGGAAACTCTCTCTTTTTACAAGAGAACAGGCAGAAGAAATGGTGGAAAAGCATAACGGAAAAAATATTTCTGCAGTTTCAAAAAACCTCAACTATTTAGTTGTTGGTGAAAAAGCGGGAAGCAAACTGAAAAAAGCGCAGGACATCGGAACGATTACAATTCTGGATGAGCAGCAGTTTTTAGATTTGATTGGATAAAACTGCAAGCTATTAAACCACAAAAGTCACAAAAGGATAATTAAGTCTTTTGTGACTTTTGTGGTTATCACAATTAATTCTTCTTCAACCAATCTAATCTCCGCTGGTCCGGAAGATGCTTGACAGAGAAGTTTTCAAACGTCGCTTTGAAACCATTTCCATCCGGACTTGCGCCCATAAAACCGACCTGAACAGGCGTGTTATCCTGAAAATTAGCATTGCGCATCAAAACATAATCTTTATCATCGAATGAATAGAAAATCTCTACTGCGTCCAATCTTCTTACAGCCTTGATCCAGACAAATGGTGGCGTTTTCTCCAGAACGATGACGCTCCAATCACTGGTTTTGTGCGTAACTACAGTGCTGAGATTAAACTTACCATCCACAAATTCAACGCCGGCTTTAATGTAATTCTGCTCATCGATTCTCAGCATTATTCCAGTCTGGTCAAACCGTGCTTTGTAATCACCTGTGATTTTGACTTTGGCTTCGAACTCTCCGCCGTAAGTATTGTAATAAAATGGTGCATCATCTACTGTGAAACCGTAATGTGATATTCTCCAGTAATCGCTCTGCGGTGTGACAGTCATTGTGAGTTTTTTGTCTTTGATTTCCCATTGTGAAGGTTCATTAAACCAGGTCATTTTTTCTAAAGATTGTGCTTTTATTCCTTTAAAAGCCGACAAAATTATAAAAGACGTAAATATTATATTTTTCATTTTGTTGATTTAAATATTAAAAAATAAACTCTCGTTGATTTATCAGATTGTGCTGATTTTTTCCAATCTGCAAAATCAGTACAATCTGCGAGAACAAAACTAAATTTCTTTAATAACCTTACAAGGATTTCCAACAGCCAGAACATTGGCAGGAATATCTTTTACAACAACGCTTCCTGCGCCAATGACTGCATTATCTCCAATGGATACTCCTGGCAGAATCGTGCAGCCGGCGCCGATCCAAACGTTATTACCAACGGTTATTGGCTTTGCATATTCAAGACCTTTGTTTCTTGTTTCCGCATCCAGTGGATGTCCGGCTGTGTAGAATCCGCAGTTTGGAGCAATGAAAACATTGTCTCCAAAAGTTACTTTGGCACAATCGAGAATCACGACATTAACATTGGTGTAGAAGTTTTCACCAATTTCTATGTTGTAACCATAATCACAGTAGAAAGGCTGCTCTATCAGAAACATCTTCCCTGTTTTGCCAAAAAGCGTTTTGATAACACCTTTTCGTTCTTTCATTCTGGTTGGCTGAATCTGATTGTACCGAAAGCACATATCCTTACTTCGCTGTCTTTCCTCTACCAGCGCTGCATTATTCGCATCATACAATTCGCCGGAGAGCATTTTCTCTTTTTCGTTCAGATTATTCATTGTACTTTTACATTATGACAAAACAAAAATAATGGCTTTGCCATGCATTATCAATACTGATTAATAACCATTTTGAATGAAAGATATCCAATATGATCTTGGCAATACTTTACTAAAACAGGATTTCCTTTCAGAAACTGAAAGCGAACAACTCCAGCTTGACCAATGCAAAAAAATGGCTATCAATTTCGCAATGTTGGAAAACGGAATCGCAATCCTTAGTGATTTTAAAAATAATAAAAGCTACATCTACTCCGGCAACATCGCTCAGCAACTCCATATTTTTAAAAATCAGAATGCTCTGGAAATCGAAAGTATTTGGGAAGAAGAACTTTTTGAAATTCTGAATCCAGATGATGTTTTAAAAAAACATATTCTGGAACTTCAGTTCTTTCAGTTTATTAAAACTATAGATTCGGAAAAAAGAAAAGATTATTCTATTTTAAGTAAACTTCGTATTCAAGAAAGTGAAAAATGTCTGCTCCACAGAATGTTTTATTTTTCAGAGACCAAATATCAAAATATAGAACTGGCGTTATGTCTTTATCAATTTGATTTTTTCCCATCAACGGATTATACCGGAATGATTATTAATACTGCTAATGGAACAGTTATTCACAAGTCCGAGGTTGAGAATTCTGATTTCTTATCGGTACGGGAAAAAGAGATTCTGAAAATGATTCAGCAAGGAAAACGAAGTAAGGAGATTGCAGATATACTTTTCATCAGCATCAATACTGTGAACAGGCACCGACAAAATATTCTGGAAAAGATGCGGGTTTCTAATACTACGGAAGCCTGTACTCTGGCTTCGAAACTGAATTGGATTTGAATGAGTAGTAGGATTTGCTCGTTTGAGAGTCTGAAGGTTGAGATATTTTTAGAAAAGCTATTATTATTCGGTTGTAAAAAGGCACATTATCAGAATAGTTATTGATTGCCAGTCATTTCTTTGAGATTCTCGTCCTTCATCTTAGCCTCGATTTTCTCTACTTTCAGGCTTTGTCTCAGGTAGCCGAACAGGCTCATATACGAGTTGGCAATCCACACCAATGAAAAAAAGGTAAGCAAATATCCACGCCATCCATCATATAAAAGCTGGAAATTTGTTATAATCAAAAAGATGATGCTGATATAATGACTGAAGCAATATTCGCAAGTAAAAAGGTAAAAGAATTTTCTTTTTGCGACAGATTGCGTATTTCCACATATTTTCTGACAATATTCTCTCGGCTCACGAAATATTTCTTCGTGTGTGACCGTCCAGGCAATACACGCCACCGGAACGGCAATGAGAAATAAATGAATTATCTGGGATAATAATGGCATCATAACTTTGATATTTTGAATGGATTAATAATTCAACTACCATTAAAATCAGTGCCAAAAAAAAACTCAGAACTAATAAAGATTCTGAGTTTTTAACAAACAACTAAAAAATAAATATTAATGAACCGCACTCAGGTCGATCTTCTCGCCTTTGCCTTTTCTTTCCCTTACAAACAATACGAACGGTATACAAACGAGGAAGATAATCCCCAGATAAAGGAAAACATCCATATAAGAAAGTACTGTGGCTTGTTTGGTTACTGAAAAATCCAGCATTTTGTACGCCGACTGCAATGCCACATCCGGCGACATTCCTTTTGCCATAAAACTACCTTTCAGTGCGGTAACACGCTGTTGTACATCTAAATCATTAACATCCAGATGCGATACCAGATTACTCCTGTAAAGCTGTGTCCTGTTGGCAATGAATGTTGTAATTGCTGCAATTCCAAACGAACCGCCCAGCTGACGCATCATCCCGGTAAAGGCTGCACCCTGACCGATCTCCGGTCCTTTCAGTGTACTTAATGACAGAGATGTGATCGGGATGAATAACAGTCCGAGTCCCATTCCTCTGACGATGAGCATCCAGAAGAAAGCATCTTTCCCGGTATCCGGTGTCAGAATTTTGTATCCCCAGAAACTGTAGATGAAGAATATCAATAATCCCAAAGCTACCAGGATCTGCTGTTTCGCCCCTTTGGTCAGTAACTTTCCGATGATCGGCATCATAAACGCCGTAGTAAGTGCAGCCGGAATCATCAGTGCTCCGGATTGCAGCGCTGTCCAGCCAAGAATACTCTGGGTATAAAGCGGAACGATAAACGTGGATCCATACAACCCGAATCCTAAAACAAAGGACATCACCGTTCCGATCCTCAGGTTTCCGTTTTTGAGAACCCTGAGTTCAACAATCGGATATTTGAAAGTCAGTTCGCGCCAGATAAACAGGATAAAGCCAACAGCTGCCGTAATGGTGAGAAAGATAATTGCTTTACTCTCGAACCAGTCATCTTCGTGTCCCCTTTCCAAAATATATTGCAATGAACCAACGAATGCTGCCAACAATGCGATCCCCAGCCAATCGACATCTGAAGCCGAACGCTTTTCCGAATACCTGGGACTTTTTACAAACTGAAGGGTTAATAAAGTGGCGATAATTCCCAAAGGGATATTGATATAAAAGATATAAGGCCAGCTGTAATTATCTACAATATAACCTCCCAGAGGTGGCCCCAGTGTCGGGCCGATAATTACCCCCAGACCGTATATAGCCTGTGCCATACTTCTCTTCTCGACAGGATAAGATTCTGTAATAATCGTCTGCGAAGTTACCAGAAGCGCTCCACCACCAATCCCCTGGCATAGTCTGAAAAACACCAGTTCCCAGATGTTGGTCGCATTCCCGCACAGAAATGAGAAAATGGTGAATATAATGACGGATGCCGCAAAGTAATTTCTACGCCCGAACTGCTGGGAGAGCCAGCTGGTCATCGGAACGATAATCACATTCCCGATCGCATAAGCTGTAATCACCCAGCCCACCTCGGACAGCGTGGCACCTAAGTTTCCTTTCATCTCGTTTAGTGCCACATTCACAATCGTGGAGTCCACAATTTCCAAAAGTGCACAAACGATAGCAGTAATGGTAATAATTACCCTACGAAAGCCATATTCTACTAATGAATCGTCTTGCATAATTTGTTAGTTAGAAGTCAGAGGTCGGATGTCAGAAGTTAATTACTCTTATTTTCCTCTTCCAGCTTCCTTATTTTTATTTTAATGAAACGACGGTTTGAACATTCATCCCGACACGAAGTTTTTTCATAATATCCGGATTAAGGTTGTCAAAAGTGATTTTTACCGGAAGTCTCTGCACCACTTTTACGAAGTTCCCACTCGCATTATCCGGAGGAAGTAAGGCAAAAGCAGAACCTGTAGCCGGAGAAAATGAAGCAATTGTTCCCCGGAATTTCTGGTCAGGATAAGCATCAATTTCTATTTCAACTTTCTGGCCTTCCACCATTTTCTCAACCTGAGTTTCTTTATAATTGGCTACCACCCATTTCTGGTTGCTCATCACCAAACTGAAAAGCTGTGAACCAGCCTGAATAAACTGTCCTACCTGAACAGGAATTTTGGAAACATAGCCACTTTCCTTAGCTGTTATAACTGTGTAAGAAAGATTCAGTTTTGCATTTTCTACATCCACTTGTCTTTGTTTTAGCTGAGAATTGGCGATGCCGACATTCTGATAAGTTGCATTAGACTGTGAGGTTACAACAACAGTCTGGACATTGGCCTGGTTTTTCTGGTCAATCAAAACCTGAAGTTGTTTCTGAGCAGTTTGATAAGCTGCAGAAGCCTGCTCATACTGTTGCTGTGTGATCGTGTGATCCTTTACCAGTTCCGAATATCTTTTCATATCCTGCTCCGTTCTCCAGACATTGACTTTTGCCGCTTCTATCTGGGCATTTGCAGTCTGGACTGCCGCTTTGGAATTATTGATTCCGGAAGCTGCCGCAACAGAACCTGCCTGAGCTGATGAAACGTTGCTCTGAGCTGTTGCCAAAGCTGCTTCTGCCTGAGCTAAAGCCATTTTCTGATCTCTGTTATCAAGGACGATCAGCGTATCTCCTTTTTTGACAAACTGATTATCTTTCACTTTAACCACTGCGACATAACCTGCTATTTTAGAAATCACGGGACTTACATCAGCTGCGATCTGTGCATCGTCAGTTTCCTCATGAGCCTGGCTGTACTGATATTCTCTCACTCCGAAGAATGCCGCCGCTAAAACTACAACTGTAACTACTCCGTAGAATACAGGGCTTTTTTTCTTTTTCACAGGAACTTCTCCCTGTTCGAATTTTATATTGTCTTTTGCCATTATTTTAATTTAAATATTAATTGTTAGTTGTTGATGATTCCTGTTGTCTGCAATAATTTTTTGTGAGCCAGAGCCGCATCCGCTTTGGAGGTAACGACATTTACATTTGCCGTGATCTTAGCTGTATCTGCATCCAGCAGATTGGTGATTGTTTCCAAACCGTTATTATATTTATTAAGTGTGATTCTGTAATTTTCTTCTGCCTGTTCCAAAGCTCTCTGATACACTTCAATTTTTTTATGGGCGTACAGATCATTCTGATAATCACGTTTCACTTCTAGTGTAATATTGTCATTCAATAGCTCATTACTTGCTGCAAGTTCCTGCTCTTTGGCTTTGGATTGCATCAGGCTGGAATTTTTTTTCCAGATATTCGACAGGTTGTAAGAGATCCCGACACCTACATTCACTGCATTGGTAATCGTTAAAAGTTTTGGAATATCTGCAGCAACATAACCACCGTTGAAAGCTAGTGAAGGAAGATTTTCTGCCTTTGCAGATTTAGTTCCCAGCGCTGCTGCTTTTCTCTGATAATCCATAGCCCGCAGATCTTTTCTGCTTTCCTTGGCCAGATTCAGGTAATACTCATCAGGTTTTCCGAGGTCGTCATCACCTATATAGCTGGGATCTACTTCTATTTCTGTGTTGTCAGGAAGTCCCAGCAGCAGATCCATATTGATGTTGGCAATACTGTAATTGTTCTCTGCTTCCATCAACTGCAATTCGATATTTGAAGTCTGAAGCTGCGCTTTCAATCTGTCATTCCTTGCGATCACGCCATTATTTTCCAATTTGATAAAAGACTGATCTCTTTTCTGTGATGATGCCAGATTTTCTTTCAGCAATTTCACCACTTCATTGGCTTTGAAAAGATTGTTATATGCCTGAGAAATGTTGTATGCAATTGCATTCCTGTCATTTTCCGAAGTTAGTTTGGAAGCTTCTACAAGATATTCTGCCGATTTGATTCCGTACTTGATTCTTCCGCCAGAGTAGATTGGGACAGATAGATTTGCTGAACCATAAAGGACATTGCTCACTTTTGGTCCGCCACCTCCCATTCCAGGGATTTTCAGATTGACATTCGGTTCAAGCGGCAGATACAAATAACTACCGGAAACCGTCAACTCAGGTAATTGCCTGTTTTTGGCTTCCAAAAGATTGGCCGTTGATTCTTCTATTTTAGCTTGATCTATCTTAAGATTCTTGCTGTTTTCGATTCCTAATTTTACAGCTTCTTCCAGGCTTAGCACTCGTTTTTCCTGTGCGGAAACCGAATAGTAAACCATTATAAAAAATGCTGCTGTTAAAAATTTATTCACTTTAGTAATTGTTATTATAGTTGTGTGAGATTATTGTTCCTGATAACCTACCAAGGCTCTGATAATGGATTTCACATGGTTTGCTGCTTCCTGAAAATATTGGCTCTCATATTGTTTTTCATTAAAACCAGGATTATTTTTTTTCAGATATTCCTTATACATTTTGATCCCGTGCATGGCATTGAAAATAGTCCCGGAAATGGTACATTGCAAAAGATGATAAGACGGTCTTTTTGTAAAAACACCTTTCTCAAGACCCTGTTCTATAATCTTCTGATGGATTTCTATATAATTGATTTTTGACTCTCTGAGAAAATTCTGGATATTTTTATTCTGGCTGATGACTTGCTGGGTATGGATGAGCAGATAAAAGTCCCTCAGCTTCTGAACACGGTTAACGAAATTATCTACGAAAGCCTCAACT
This sequence comes from Epilithonimonas mollis, assembly GCF_900142325.1. GTDB lineage: Bacteria > Bacteroidota > Bacteroidia > Flavobacteriales > Weeksellaceae > Epilithonimonas > Epilithonimonas mollis. Next base: position 980,481 of record NZ_FRAM01000002.1, on the reverse strand, counting down.
TTCTGGATTTCATTCAACTCATTATTTTCAAGAATATTTTTGGCAAAATTGAGCCCTTCTTCCATCCTCCATCTGAAGAGTTCTTCCATGAGATTTTCCTTCGAGCCGAAATAATAAGAGATCATAGAAACATTGACTTTCGCTTTCGTGGCAATATCTCTCACAGAAGTACCATTATAACCATTGGCAGCGAACAGCTTCTCCGCTACAATCATGATATGTTCTTCTTTTGTTGGCATAATTGATTTTTTGACGAGGCAAATTTAAATCAAAAACACATTCAATCAAACATTTGTTTGATTAATTTTTTATTAAGAAATTATTGAGTTTTTCTATAATGTCTATGGAGATATTATGAGAGATCGTTAAAATAAAATCAGGATGCTGACTTATGAATATATCTTGTCAGTTTGATTCCCATATCTGTCAAAACAATTTTAGAATTGGCATTTCTGGAAATGTGATAAGAAGCCTGTGTAATTTCTTCTACAATAGAAACGATGTTCGCACCATGAATAAACTTTGAGAATGCTGTCCAATTAAAGTTCCCTTCATTAAGTTTTTTATAAACCAGATCATCAGTGCCATAATTCTGGAGCATCGCCAATCGAAAAATCTCAATACAGTAACTCAGGAATTTCATTTGTTTTTCCCGGTTCCATTCGGAGATCTGGCGTGCCCATTTTACGATTTCCCGAAGTACTTCCGGTTTCTTTTTGGCCTGGAATGCGTTCCGAACCCATTGGATAAACAAGGACTCAAATTCTGAAACAGCAACATTATTTTCTGAAAAAGTCCTGGCGAGATTCCAATTGCCCTGAGCCTGATAGGCGATTTCTTTTGCACTTTCTTTATCAGGAAGGTTTTCCAGAATATCTTCATCATTAATTCTTGGAACATTAACAATCTGACATCTTGATAAAATAGTTGGCAGGATATCATTGGTGCTTGGTGCGCAAAGAATGATGTAAGTATTTTTTGGCGGTTCTTCGAGAAATTTCAGGATTTTGTTAGCTGCAGCATCGTTCATTTTGTCGGCTCGCCAAACGATGAGAATTTTGCTTCCGCCTTCAAAACTTTTCAGGTTAAACCTTTGGCCAATATCTTCCGCTTCGTCTGCCGAAATGAAAAACTGTTTGTTCTCAGATTCCAGAAAACTGGTCCAGTCATCAAAAGATGAATAAGGATTATCCAGGATCATTTCGCGGAAATTATCAAAAAAGCGTTTGCTCAATGAAACATTCTTCTCAGAAAAAACAGGAAAGCTGAAATGCAGGTCAAGATGATTGAGATTCTCAACCTTGTGAACAGAAGCCGGATTCTCCTTTTCAAAAATCTCACGTGCCATTGCCAAGGCTAAAGGCAAAACACCAAAACCTTCTTCGCCAACAAACAGCTGCGCATGGCCGACTCTGGAATTCCGAATGCTATCCTGTAAAAGATTTGTGATGGATTGCTGACCGATAATCTGTTCCCATTTCATATTGACAAAGATAAATATTAGTTTTTAGTTGATAGTTATTAGTTAACAGTTTTTAAATTTGAGAGTCAGATTATTTCAAACACTAACTTAAGTATTTTAATCATCGAATTTAAAATAAAGCTGTAAAAAGTACTTAACAAACTTTAACCCAAATATATTTTTGCAATTCATTATTAATTAAGATATTTGCGCATTGAAATTTTAAAGGATGAAGAGAATTTTTGTTTTATCATCATTGGTTGCAGGATATTTCCTAAATGCCCAAAGTATTGGTAATTCGCCATACGGAGCTTATGGAATTGGAGATGTGAAATTTGATAATACAGTCGATATCAGTTCTATGGGAGGGATTTCTACGGCTTATATTTGGGATTTTAATAATAATTTTAATTTCCGAAATCCGGCTGCGAACACCAACCTGGAACTTACAACCCTGAAAGTAGAAGGTACTAACGAAAATAATTATTATAAGTCTGACTTTAATAATGTAAATACGACGAAGCACTCAACTTATCTTTCCAATATTGCTATAGCTTTTCCGATTTCCAGAAAGATAAAATTCGGGATGGGTTTCCAGCCTTACAGCTCAAAGACTTACAATATACTTACTACATCTGATCTGAATCAGACGGATAATATCTTAGAAGCGCATCGTTTCCATGGAGAAGGAACCCTGAATACTGTTCAGGCAGCCTTTTCTTATCAGATCAATCCTGAGTTTGCTGTTGGTTTGAGATCTAATTTTTATTTTGGAAAACTATATGATATTGAGGAAGTCACCTTTACTGGAGCTGAGCTGATAAGTGGTTATTCAAACAGCTACAAAATAGAATCCTTTAATTTTACTTTAGGAACAACCTACCAGAAAAAACTCGCTAACGACAGAAGATTTACAGCCGGGGCAACATATACTTTCGGGAATACCGGAAGTATGAAAAACGTATACACAAACAGTACATATTATTATCTACTGGGCGAAAACAAGGCTTACGAAACTATCATTGAAGAAAAAACGACTTATGATAAGAAGTTTCTTCCACAGGAAGCTTCACTTGGATTAGGGTATGGTCATGATACGAAATGGTTTTTAGGTGCACAGCTAGATTATAAGAAAGGAGAAAATTTTAATTTCCTGGGACAGACGCTGAACTATCAGGATTCTTACAGATATTCTGTGGGAGGCTGGTATCTGCCAAATTATAACAATTTCCGTTCATACTTCTCCAGAGTGATCTACAGATATGGTGCATATTATGAAAAAGGAAATCTCCAGATCAACGGCAGCAGTATCAACAAAATGGCTCTGACAGCTGGTGTTACCCTTCCTTTCGAGAAGAGCCAGATCAACCGTATGAACAGTATAGACATCGGATTGGAACTCGGGAAAAGAGGAACACTGGACAACAACCTCATCCGTCAAAATTTTATAAACCTGAGAGTTGGAATCAATTTTGCTGACAAATGGTTTGGTAAAAAACTTTATAATTAATAGATACGGACACTGATAATCTAATGAAGGATTATTATTTCAAAATATTTAACCTAAAAACATCACAACAGTTAATCCTGTTGCTGATGTTTTTTCTTATTCAGTCTTGCGAAGAAGATCTCACAAAAGTCAGTCAGAATAAAAAAACTGATTTTGCATCCCAGGTAATCCATAATGCCAATATTATCCAAAGAGATTCCGGGCTGGTAAAAGTACGCTTCAAGGCACCTTTGATTGAAAAATACGAATTAATCGATTCGCCTTATGCAGAAGCAAAGAAAGGAATCTATCTTGAGTTTTTTGACAAAAAGAAACCCAAAGAGCCCGGGAAAATCTGGGCAAAATATGCCCGGTACAATGAGAAAAGAGATTTTTATTTTGCAAAAGGCCGTGTGAAAGTCATCTCAACAGAAGGACAGACTTTTGTGATGGAAACCATCAACTGGGATAAGAAAAATCAGAAAATGTACACCAAAGACACTGTTTTTGTATCTGATAAAGATGGAAATATTCTTATCGGTTCGCACGGAATGGTTGCAAAAGATGATTTTTCGGAATATACATTTTTCAATAATTCCGGAAGTTTTAACTCTGCAAACCTGCCGGCAACCAGTAAATAATAAGCCAGCTTTTCAAGCCATTGCGTTTAACTATAATTTTTACAAATTGAAAAACCAGGATTTCTTTGCAATAGGTCTGATGTCGGGAACCAGTCTGGACGGATTGGATATTTGTTACGCAAAATTTTTCAATAACGGGTCTATCTGGAGTTTTGAAATTCTACAATGTGAAACACTTCCTTATTCTTCCGAATTAGAAAATGAGCTGAGGAATGCCATCCATCTTTCCAGCGAAGAACTGCTGAAACTCAATTCTGAGTATGGATTTTATCTTGGCGAAAAAACGGAGGAATTCATTTTAAAAAATAAAATTACAGAGCTGGATCTGATTGCATCCCACGGACATACGGTCTTTCATCAGCCTCAAAACCGGTTTACCTTACAGATCGGCGATGGAAGAGCTATTAAATCGAAAACAAAAAGAACCGTCATATACGACTTCAGAAGCCAGGATGTGATATTTGGCGGTAACGGTGCACCTTTGGTTCCTATTGGTGATGAATTATTATTTCCTGAATTCGATGCGTGTCTCAATCTTGGTGGATTTTGCAATATCTCTTTGAAAGCAGAGGAAAAAAGAATTGCATTTGATATTTGTCCTGTCAATATCATTTTAAATGATTTAGCTTTAAAACTTGGGAAGAAATTCGATGAAAACGGAGATTTTGCGCGAGCCGGAAAAATTGATGAACTTCTTTTGAATAAGCTTAACCAATTACCTTTTTATACCCAAAGCATTCCAAAATCACTTGGATTAGAATGGGTTCATGAATACATCAAGCCATTGATACAAAATCACGGAATTGAAAATCTGCTGGCTACTTTCACGGAACATGCGGCTGTGCAGATTGTGAAAGTCATTGATGATTATGGTATTAAAAATATTTTGATAACAGGTGGCGGAACATACAATTCCTATCTTTTAGAAAAGATAAAAGCAAAGACCAAAACCATAATTCAAATTCCCGAAAAGGAAATAATTGAATATAAAGAAGCTTTGATTTTTGCTTTTATGGGTGTTTTAAGATCACTGGATCTCAATAATATCTTATCATCTGCGACCGGAAGTTTTTTTGATCACTCGTCCGGACTGATCTGCTGATTACAGTTGCTCGATCTTGTCTGTCAGAGAATTGATAAAATTCTGCAATGGTTTTTCCACCATCATTTTAATAAACGGATTGAACTTTCCTTCGAATAATAATTGAACTTCCGTCTGATTTTCATTCACCGGATTCATCGTTCCGGTCAGGGCAAAATCCAGGCTTGAGCTGGCAGATTTCAGAACCACTTCCTTTTCAGAAACATTGTCAATTTTCAAGGCAATTTCCGGCATTCCTTTAAGTCCGAATTTGAAACCATCTTCTCTGGCATCAAAATTCTGAAGGCTGTCCGGCATCAGATCTTTATAGTCCTGCGGGTTTTTCAGCATGTTTGCCAGATCCGATGAAGATTTATTTACGATAATTTTTCGTCCTTCTAAATTCATTTTTATATTTTTGTATTAATATTAATAGCGATACAAATGTATAAAGTTTTTATCAATGAGAAAAAATTAATTTTGAGTTCTGAGCCTCAAAACAGCCTTAAAACAATGAATTATGATGGAACGCATAGTTTTGATTTTGCTATTGATCTTCTTGAAAATACAGCATCGCAAGGCCTGAATATTTATCATAATAATATTGATGAATTATGGAATGAATTTGGGAATTATTTCAAAAAAATTGATGCAGCCGGCGGAATTGTCTGTAATACTGAAAATAAAATACTCTTCATACACAGACTTGGCAAATGGGATCTTCCGAAAGGGAAAATCGAGCCTGGAGAATCCAGGGAAGTCGCCGCTGTGCGAGAAGTAGAAGAAGAATGTGGAATTTTTAATCTGGTGCTGGAAGATTTTATCAATTCTACCTATCATGTCTACACAGAAAAGGACGGAAAAAAAATACTGAAAACCACTTACTGGTTCGCTATGTTCTATCCCGGAACAGAAATGCCAAAGCCGCAGATAGAAGAAGGAATCAATGAAGTCGGCTGGAAAGATGAAGAAGAAATTGAAACGCAAATTCTGCCATCAACTTTTAAAAATATTAAATTGATTTTGAATGATTTCAAAAATAAAAAACCTCAATAATTTGAGGTTTTTCTTTTATATATAATCGATGATTTTTTCGAGTGCAATTCCTCGCGAGGCTTTTAATAATACATTCTCACTCTCAACTGGATCAGCATTTAATCTTTCAATCAATTCTAAAGTATTTTCGAAAGCGTTCTCAGATTGATTGACCAATTTGAAATTTGAGCCAACTGTAATTATTTCATCAAATCCGCAAGATTCTGCGAAGTCTAAAATGTTCTGATGCTCCTTCAAGCTTTCCTCTCCGAGTTCTAACATATCGCCAATAATAATCGTTTTGGTTCCCTCGAAAATTTTGAAGTTTTCTAATGAAACTTGCATACTACTCGGATTGGCATTATAAGTATCCAGAACTAAAGTTTTATTGCCTTTCTTTTGGATTTGTGAACGCATATTGGATGGGAAATAATTTTCAATCGCTTTCTTAATTTCAGAGATATTAAGCCCAAAATGTAAACCTAATGTAACTGCCGCAGAGATATTATCATAATTATAATTACCAGTTAAATTTGAAAAGATATCTGTTCTTTGATAATGAAGTCCGACAAAATGTTCTTTGTGTACAGGCTTGAAGTAATAATCGGATTGTGGAGTTCCAAAAGTTATTTTTTCAGGGTAATTTTCCGTTTTTTCTTCTTGGACTTTATCATTCTGATTGACTAGTATTTTCTGTCGATTTGATTTCAAATAATCATACAGCTCTGATTTTCCTTTGATTACACCTTCATAGCCACCAAAACCTTCCAGATGCGCCTTTCCAAAATTAGTGATGTATCCGATGTTAGGTTTTGAAATCCTGCAAAGGAATTCAATTTCTTTCTGATGATTCGCTCCCATTTCTACAACAGCGATTTCATGGTTTTTTCTAACCGACAGAATAGTCATTGGAACACCTATATGATTGTTAAGGTTTCCGGACGTATACTGAACATTGAATTTAGCAGACAAAACAATGCTTATTAATTCCTTCGTAGTGGTTTTTCCGTTACTTCCGGTAAGACCGATAAAAGGAATATCCAACTGATCTCTGTGAAAAACAGCGAGTTCCTGTAGAAACTCTAGTGTAGAAGACACGCAGAAAATATTTTTTTCAGGGTTTGCATATCTTCCATCTTCGATTATTACAGCCAAAGCTCCTTTTCCAATCGCTTCATCAGCACTTTCTGCTGCATTATAACTCGCTCCGGAAAATGCAAAGAACAAACTGCCGTCTTTAACTTTTCTGCTATCTATAACGACATCCGTACATTGCAAAAACAAAGGATAAAATTCTTCAATATTCATAAGTTCAAAAATATTAAATTGAAATATAATAAAACAAAAAAACAGCAGAAAATCTGCTGTTTTTTTGTTTTATTATATGGTCGTATTATCTTTTTGTGCGTCCTGTTTTGGAATTCTTAGCATCCTGTGCAACACGGAAACCGATCCATCCATAGCCCTTTGTTTGATTCTTGAATCTTCTCTGACCCGGATCCAACCAATACGCTGAGTCCAGCCAAGATCCACCTTTTACAACTCTGCTGTAATCATTGATCTGAGAAGTAGCCTTGTTTTTGTCTTTTTTCAAAACTACATTTCCGTTTTTATCAACAATGAAAGTTGGTTTTACAGAATTGTACATATTGAAATCGGCACTATCACTTGGAGGTGTTCCACCTGCATCTAGTGAGGATTGATAATCACCATCTCTATAGTTGCTGTTGTCTTCAAGCACTTTTCTTTCAAACTCTCCAGGTAACCCTCTGTAAACAAGACGTCCGTCTGCAAGCGTATCATATTTTATATCTTCATTACCTATTTTCTTGTAAGTCCCATCTTCATTTCTGACAGTCTGAACTGTTTTACTACCTCTGAAATAGTTAAAGTCACTGAATTCCTCATCAATCATTGGTCTGTAGATATCCGCAACCCATTCTGCAACGTTACCGTACATTCCGTAGATTCCCAAATCATTAGAAGGATATTGCTTCACATCAGCCGTTGTTGGTGCTCCATCATTTTTCCATCCTGCAACCCCGGAGTAATCTCCACGTCCCATTTTGAAATTTTCAAGATACATTCCTCTGTTCTTACCTTTTTTACCTTTCAGGTTACTAATTTCCGGTGCTTTACCTAGATAATTATTATACTCTCTGCTTTTCTGAAGACCAAGTGCAGCAAATTCCCACTCCACTTCAGTAGGAAGTCTGAATTTTTCTACAAGTCCTGAAGTATTGTTTCTGTTCGCAGCGGCAATTTTCTCATTAGAAGTTTTGATACCGGTTCTTTTCTGAAGTTTTTCTTTATCTACGTATGCATCCAGTTCTGCATCGCTGGATTTGAACTTATCCATATTGAAGGTGGTACCTGCGCTGGCAGCTTTATCTGCAGAGTATAAATCTTTTGAGATCACCCCTTGTTTCATGAGGGCTTTCTCATTAGCTCTTTCCGTCAGCCAGTCACAATATTTTGTAGCCTGCAACCAAGAAACACCTACGACAGGATAGTAATCATATTCAGGAGATCTGAAGTAAGTTTCTGCATAGTCATTACGGGACAGCTTATTGTTCCATACCAGCGTATCCGGCAAAGATCCTGTATAGATATGTTTCAAGCCGGGATCAGTAGAAGGGAAAACGAACTTGAGCCAAGTCGTATATTCTCTATATTCTGAGTTTGTAATCTCTGTATCTCCGATGAAGAAAGAGCTTACCTGCATTCTTCTTGGTGTATTATTCCAGTCATGCATTACATTGTCCTCTACTAAACCCATAGTAAAAGTTCCGCCTTCTACATAAACCATTCCTGGCCATGCTTTTGGTTTTTGTTGTTTGCCGGAAAAAAACCACCCATCTTTTTCGTTGGGTTTCCAGCCGGTTTTACTAACAAAACCTTTTGTGCCTCCTCCTTTTTTAGTGTTACCACCACCTCCACAACTTACCAAAAGTAATGTAGCGCTAAAAGTAATTATCGAAAACAACCTTATTTTTTTCATAATCAGATATAGAAATTTTCAAAGTACAAAGAAAAAGTAAATTCTTTAATTAATCAAATATTGTTTACCTTTTTTTGATAAAACGAGATTAAATTAATTTTATTATATACCATTTTTTATAAAAATTCGTTTATTTTGTAATCTTAAATTAATTCAATTGATGAAATTCAAAATTTATTCTGTAGCATTATTCCTTGTGTCTATATTGGGTTTTTCTCAAAAAATCACTCTGGAATGGAAAGGTGCGAAAGAGATGGATTATGGTTCGGAAAAAATTGTATATCCTTTTTTCACCAACTATAATTTTCTTGTAGAAGCAAACTCCGTATATGTTAATCTTAACATAAAAACGGACAATCTGCTTAAAATAGACCAATTCCAATGGGAAGAGCTTTCAATAAAAGATACTTATGACCTGAATGTTCATTCACTTTCCCCAACACCCATCGCCGGCGTTAATTATTTTTTCAACGATATTGAAGGGACACAGAATGCCAATGTAAAAGTTGAAGCCCTGAAAGTTGAAAAGAACAAAATATATAAGCTTGTATCTTTCAACATTGTCACTACCAATCAAAAAGTAGCTGCACTTTACAAAGGCAGCAATAAATTTGGTTCTTCAGAAAACCCTTTGAAATCTGGTACTTTCTACAAAATAAAGGTTGACAAATCCGGAATTTTTAAAATTACCAAGCAGTTTTTGCAGCAAAACGGCATCAATCCTTCCAGCATTAATCCTAAGAATTTCAGAATCTATGGTAATGGAGGACTCATGCTTCCGGAATTTAATCAGGAAAATTATACTGACCCGAATAATGGTGTTAGTTATGTTAACCTAAAATACAATGCATTACAGGAAAATGCAATTCAGGTTGTTGGAGAAGATGACGGCGTCTGGAACGATAATGATTTTGCTATTTTCTATGCACAGGGTCCTAACGGTTATAACATTTTTGACAGAACAAACGGAAATGGAAAGAAACGGAATGACCACAGATTATTCAGTCCGCCACCGCCTAATAATTTTGTAAACATCTACGAGGATTATTCTTATTACTTTATAAATTTTGATATCGGTCAGGGAAAAAGAGTACAGACAGTAGATACTAATACGCCGTCTGAACTGATAACCCGTTATGATGATTACCAATATATCAATGAAGAAAAATTTAATCTGATAAAACTGGGAAGAATATGGACCGGAGATGTGATCACCGGAAACAAAGAATTGGTTTTCACTACAAAAACACCTATACAGCCGGATGACAGGATTATATTCCGAACACAGGCTATTGGGCTCAATGCGCAAATGGCTCAGATAACCTTTAGTGTCAATGGCTCACAAGATATCAAATCTATAGGTAATGATCCAAAAGCAGTATATGTTCCGTTACAGCATTCAGGTGCATTATTTGACCAGAGCGGTAATACTATAAAATTCAATTACACCCCTAATGCGGGTTCGAATCCGAACGCCAAATTCTATTTTGACTATGCGGAAGTACAATATAAAGAAGACCTGAACTTTAATAATTCGCAAATGAATTTCCGAGATTTTGACATTGAAACAGGATCTGGCGATCTATATGGATTTTCTGTCAAAAATGCTTCTGAACTAGAACAGATCTGGGACGTTTCGGACATTACCAATGCAAAAAAAGTTACAAATAAAAATTCTCAAAACAGCACTTTTAATTTTGGCTATATTGCGAATGATCCACTTTTCAATAACGAATTTACGGCTTTTAAAAGCTCCGCTGCTTTTGAACCAAAATTTGTAGGAAGAATTGAAAATCAAGATCTTGCTTCTCTCAAAAACATTGATTATCTGATGATAACGCAGCCTGCTTATATCCCGCAGGCTGAGAGACTTGCTGCCTATCACAGGGCAAAGAACGGATATAACGTTCAGGTAGTCGATGTAAACAAAATTTATAATGAATTCAGCAGTGGTAGCAAAGATATTACAGCCATAAGGGATTTTATCACCAAACTTAATACACCAACAGGCTCATTGAAGTATGTATTCTTATTAGGAGATACTTCCTACGATTTCAAAAATAGAATTGCAAATAATACAGATGTTATTCCAAGCTACCAAAGCGAGGCCAGTGCCAATTTTTCGGCATCTTATGTGACAGACGATTATTTTGTAATGACAAGACCGCAAACAACATCTACAGTTACCAGTATTCTTCCCGATCTTCCCATAGGGAGACTTCCTGCGGACAGTCCTCAGGAAGCCAAAATAATGATTGATAAAACTTTGGCATATTATAATGCTTTACCCGGACAATCGAATCCTTTTGGAGAATGGAGAATGAAGCTGGATTTTGTAGCAGATGATGATACAGATGGAAGCGGACCACAAAAGCCTGATGGAACTGATGTCAAAAAACCATTTCACAATCTTGTAGAATATGCGATCAGCCAAAGCTTCTCCAACACTGACAAACCCGAATATAATATCAGAAAATTATATATGGATGCCTTCCCTGCTGTAACAAGTGCGGGTGGACAAAGATTCCCGCAGGTAAATCAGGCAATCAGTAATGATGTGGGAAACAGCTTGTATTTATTCTACTTCGGACACGGAGGCGTGAATGGCTGGGCACAGGAAAGAATTCTTACCTCTACAGAGATACAGGGATTTAATAACTTCACTCCGGTTTACAGTAGATTCCCGTTGGTGTCAACAATTACCTGCGAATTTACATTATGGGATGAGCCAAGCACCAATTCTGCTGGTGAGCAAATGATAAAACTTCCAACAGGAGGTGCAGCAACGATGATAACATCAAGCCGTGAGATATCAGTAGACTATGGCCGAAAATTCACGCCAATGTTTACCAAACACTTATTTACATTGAATTCTGCCAATCAGTTTTTGTCTTTAGGAGATGCGCATCTCAATGCTCGAAAAGAATATTATTACAAGCCAGATATTGGCTATGGGGCAGCTGCACAGGATCCGTTTAAAGTTAATTTCCTGGGTGATCCTGCGATGAGACTTAGCAGGCCGAAGCAATTACTTAAAATAGACAATATAGAGACGCCGGTTCCTAATCAGATCAGAGCATTAGACTTTGTAAAAGTCACAGGCCGTATACTAAAATCTGATGGAGCTACTACAGACAACACCTTTAAAGGTAGAGTCGTTATTAATATATTTGATAAAAAAATTGAAAAAACAACCCTCAACAATGATAACACACCGGATCTGAGTGATAAAATGACTTATCTGGAAGAACCCAGTGCTATCGTAAAAGCTTCAGGAAAGGTAGAAAACGGTATTTATACTGTAGAATTTTATGTTCCGAAAGACATCAATTACACTATCGGAGACGGAAGAATTCTTGCTTATGCTGAAAACTTTGTTGATGCCAAAGAAAATGCATTCGATGTTTTTACAAATCAGGTACAGAAAGTCGGAGATATAAATCCTGACGGCATTAATGATTCCGAGCCGCCATCCGTTAACCTTTATATGAACAATACCAACTTTGCCAACGGAGGAATTACAGATCAGAATCCTACACTTCTGGCTTGTGTTAAAGATAATATGGGAATCAACTCCACCGGTGCCGGTATCGGGCATGATATCACTTTTATCTTAGACGGAAACGTTATCAATACGACATCAGTCAATGATTATTTTTCTTCCGGCGACGGAAACGGGTGCAGCTTCGGCGACCTTCAGGATTATCAGAAAGGCTCGGTGACATTCCCGTTCAGAAACCTGACACCTGGTGAACATCAGCTGGTATTTAAAGTTTGGGACATCAACAATAATTCCACCAGCTCTACGTTAAACTTTGTAGTAAAAGATGAAACCGAAAATAAACTGACGGTAAACAGACTGCTTAATTGGCCAAATCCTTTTACAAATAAAACGTATGTGCAATTCGAACATAATTGTGATGACATCCTGGATGTGAATGTTCAGATCTATACAATTACCGGAAAAATAGTAAGGACGATATCAACCAGCGTTTCTGCTGAACCAACAGTATTGCAAGGTTTCAGAACGCCAAGACAGGCTATAGAATGGGACGGAAAAGATGATTTTGGTGATACGGTTGCAAAAGGTACATATATTTTTAAGATATTTGCACGCAGCCAGAATCAGGAAAAATGCTCAGGAAGTGCAACAGCTGTGGAAAAAATGGTATTATTAAAATAAAAAAACTTAAAAATATTGGTAAAATTTACCTTAAAAGAAAAAAAATGAATTTAACAAAAAGATTATTTTTAGGATTAGGAATCAGCGTTAGTGCTCTTGCTTTTTCTCAGAGCAATGTTCAGCCTGTGCTAACAGGCGCGCCGTTTTTGAGAATATCTCCGGATGCAAGAGCAGGTGGTATGGGAGACCAGGGTGTGGTGACATCAACGGATGTTTTCTCACAATTCTGGAATGCGGCAAAATATCCTTTTGCAAAAGTTTCTTCCGGATTCGGGGTCAACTATACACCTTACATGAGTAAACTAACCAATGATGTATTTTTACTGTATGGTTCTTTCTACACATTTCTGGGTGATGATGAGCGTTCCACGCTTAGTGCGAGTATCTATTACTTCAATATGGGTGATGTGGATCTTACAGATTTTGTAGGAAACGAGGTGATACAAGGTGGAACAGCAAAACCAAACGAATTCTCAGTAGATGTGGCTTACGGATTGAAACTGACAGACAACTACTCGATGGCTGTTACTGGTAGATTTATCCGGTCGGATATTGGTGGTGGTTTCAACTCCAACAGCACATTGAAACCTGCCAACACTTTTGCAGTAGACGTTTCCGGATATTTTATGTCTAATAAGCATGAAAGCATCAGTGGTTACGAAGGTAGAGTGAAAGCAGGTTGGGCAGTCCAGAATCTAGGACCGAGACTGGATTATACAGGAGATGAAAATTCCAGGTCTTATCTTCCTACAATGGCAAGATTGGGTCTCGGCTATGATTTATTGATAGATGACATGAACCGTTTCAGCTTAAGTGGTGAAGCTTCTAAAATATTGGTTCCTGGTCCGGACGATACCGGTAATATCCCTAATGTGGGCGTGATGGAAGGTATAGGAAAATCATTCAGCAACAAAAAAAGCATCATGTTCAGTGGTGCAGCAGAATATTCTTATGATGAAACTTTCGCTTTAAGAGCCGGTTATTTCGCAGAAGCGCCAGAACAGGGAGCAAGACAATATGCAACCGTTGGTGTTGGATTCAAGTATGCTTCATTTGGTCTTGATCTTTCTTACCTTATCAACACTTCCAAGATCAATACAGCTTTGGACAACACGCTTAGATTTGGTTTGACCTGGAACATCGGTAGCGAGACTTACAATGCTACAGATTATTAAGAAAATTAATTCTTTATAAAATTTTGCCAGAGCTTTTCCGCTTTGGCATTTTTTTTATTGGTTGATTGACCAATTCAATTTTCAAAATCTCAGTTTACTTTCTGTAAATTTGCATCTATGAACTACAGTTCCGAACTCAAAAAATTCCTGACCAGCCAATATATCTATTCCGGAGTGAGAATAGCTCTGGCAATAGTGATACCAAGCATTATCCTGGCACAACTGGGCTTGTTAAAAGAATTTTTTCTCTTTCCCCTTGGAACCAGCTTCGTAGGACTCACGGATCAGCAGGGTCCTTTTATCAGGCGAAGAAATACTCTCCTACTATCTGTGGTTACCTTCTTCCTGATTGCACTTATCGCCAGTTTACTCAAGGAATATCCTTTTGCAGTATATTTGGAGATTATCATCTTCGGATTTTTTTTCTCGATGATTGGCGTTTATGGACTAAGGCTTGCAGTTTTCGGATCCATTGCTCTGGTTGTTCTCAGCATCTTTATAGATGGCCATCTCACGGGTAATGACATATTCAGGAGCTCATTCATATTTTTTCTTGGATGCCTGTGGTTTTTTATTGTTTTTATGATTGTTACCAGGCTTCAGCCTTACAAGCTTGCAAGTCAGGTCGTGGGCGAAAATTATCTGGAGTTAGCAGATTATCTGAGAATAAAAGCAACTTATTACACCAAAAATCCAGATTTTGACGCATTGCTGAATCAGCTGATCGCACAGCAAGTAAAAATAAAAAACCATCAGGAAGACACAAGAGAAATTGTCTTCAAAACCAGACAGATCGTGAACGAATCCACCACCCAAAGCAGGATTCTGATGCTGATGTTTCTCAACTCAATTGATCTTTACGACAAGTTGCTGACTTCTGAAAACGATTACAAAAGAATGAACGAAGTCTTCGGCGAATCAAAACTTCTGGGAAAGATTCACGACTATCTTTTGACCATGGCGGATGAGATCACCAATCTCGGGATTTCTCTGCAAGGCAGCCTAACCTTCCGGCAGATTACAAATTTTGATGAAGAACTGAAAAAGATTTATGACGAATTTTTTGAATACCGTTCTCAGAAATTCTCCTCAGACACTTTGGAAGATTTTATGATGATGCGACAGATTCTGATGCGGATCACGGAAATTACTGATGAAGTCAACTTGATCTTCAAAGTCAATTCTCAGGATCCGAAATTAGCAAAAAGCCTATCCACCGGTTTGGATTATTCCAAATTCCTTCCAAAAGAAGAAAAGCTCAACCATAAAGTCTTTATCTCTAATTTCTCACTCGATTCCGGACATTTTCGTCATGCTGTCAGAGTCACAATTGCGTTACTTATCGGGTATATCGTATCCAGATTCGCAATCCTCGGGATCGGACATTCCTATTGGATTCTCATTACGATCATTGCGATTCTTAAACCTGCATATTCCACAACCAAACACAGGAATCTGCTCAGGCTATACGGAACAGTTGCCGGTGCAGTCATCGCTTACATAATCCTATATTTTGTTAATGAGCCAACAGTTTTGCTGATCATTTTGCTGGCAAGTATGATCATGTGCTTCAGCCTGCTGAAGTTTCATTATTCCTGGGCTGTTTTGTTTATGACAATTTACATTTTCCTTTCCTTCAACTTTCTGAAGCCCGGAAATGTCAACCTTATATTCAAAGATCGATTGTTGGATACTTTGATCGGTGGTGCGGTAACATTTTTAGTGGCTTATTTTATTCTTCCGGTTTGGGAGCATACACAGAATCTGGCACTGATGAAAAAATCTTCAAAAAGCAACCTCGGATATTTCCGGTTGGTAATGGATCTTTTTCTGAAAAAAAATAAAATCGACGACCAGGATTTCCGATTAAAAAGAAAAAATGCAATCATCGATCTGGCCAATCTTTCCGACAATTTTCAAAGGATGATCTCCGATCCGAAAAATCAGCAAAGAAAACTGGAAACAGTTCATCAGTTTGTAACCACTACACACCTGATTACGGCTTATACAGCTTCTTTATCCCAATATGCCAAATCCGGCCACGATTTCCCGGAAATCGATTTTGAAAACTGGAAAATAAAAATTTCTGCAGAATTACTCAGGACATCTTCCCTACTCTTCCAGAAAGATCTGGATGAGCAGACAAGGATAGAAAGCCATATAAAACCAGAAGACCAGGTGAAAGACCTGTTGGAAAAAAGAAAAGCGGAAATCGAAAAACAGGATATATCAGACGAAAGAAAACCTTTTGCAGTCAGCCATCTGACCGAGATTAAAAACATCAACGAATTACTGGAGCTGATCTATGATGTGGCAAAAGATCAGCGAAAAATAATTGAAGAATACCTGATCTATCAATCAACAATGGCGAGACAATAATTATCGAAGAAAGAAATCCTGGCTTTAAAAAAATCTTCATTTTCGAGGTCGTAGACTCTGCTTTTTACCGTAAATTCTTCTTTCAATTCGAAAGGTAAAACATCATAGTGCTTTTTCAGCGACCAGTGCTTGCTGTGATGGATTTTATAAAGCGCTTCCTTCACACACCAGATTGCGGTCAGATAATCAACTTCCTGATTATTATTAATATAAAGATCCTCATGAAGGATGAACTTATGCCGGATGCTTCTGATCTTTTCTTTTCTTTTTTCAAGGTCGATCCCGACTTTCTTTTTAGAAATGGCCAAAGCAGCCAGCGGAAAAGAATGGCTCACAGAAATATGATGATCTTGAGGGAAAAGATAAGGCTCACCGTTTTCCCTGTAAAGGATTTTGTGGTCAGGAAGCAATATTTTCAACATTTTTCTTACCATCAGAACCTCAGCGATTTTGTTCGGATGATAATCCAGCATCTTATACTGATTCTCCGGTTCCAGTAACATCTCGGGATTCAGTTCTTCGTTCTCATCAAATTCCCAGATCAGGATCGTTGCAACATTATCAGAAAAATCTTTATAAAGAGGCATCAGCAATTTTTTGAATTTTTAAATTTAATAAAAACTGATGACATTAAACATTGGTCTCAGAACTTAAAAATGCCTTAAAATTCACTAGTTAAGATTATTTTAACACTTTTAGAGTGTAAATTTGCGGTATCAAAATGAGAAAAGGACTTATATATCTGTTAATGACCGTTTTCATGCTTTTCCTGGCAGAAAACAGACAGTCGCATGATTTCCAGCAGGATTATGGAGATCAGTCTGTGTCATTACATCTTTTTTCTTTTGCAAAAAAGCACAAGCTTCATCACTCTGTAGAAAAGACTTCTGTTCAGCAGGTTAATAATTCTCTCGATTCTCCAGAAGAAAACCGAAATAATCTTGATGCAAATACTTACAACGTTATCGCAGCCATTGCGGTGTTCGGTTTGGGCTATTTTCTTCAAAGATATTTCCAGCTTAAGAAGCAGATTTTCCACAAACAGGACGCCCTGTTTTTCCATGCGAAAAGATTCATTCTCCTTCGCAGCATTCGTATTTAAAATTCCCGATTTCAAATTGTTCTGCCCTTTATTCCAAAAGTGGTAAGACATTCTCATTTTTGAAATCCCAATACATTCCAATAACATCAAATCAAAAAAAGAATTGAAGCCAATTCTATGATCTGATAATTTCTCAGAAACTTAATTAAAAAAAAATAAAATTTATTTAAAATGAAAAGAGTCACATTCTCTTTAGCTATCAGCACATTGCTGATCATCTTCAGCTGTAACAAAAAAACAGAAGAAAAAGAAGAAGCCGCCGTCTTTCCGGTAACATCTCCAGTAAAAATGGATACTGTAATCACCAAAGAATTCGTCTCCCAGATCCGCTCAGAAAGAAATATAGAAATCCACGCTCAGGAAAAAGGGTTTCTTGAAAAAATATATGTAGATGAAGGTCAGCACGTACAAGCCGGACAAGTTTTGTTCAGAATTATGCCACAACTTTATCAGGCCGATGTTCTCAAGGCTAAAGCAGAAGTGGCTCAGGCAGAAATTGAATTACAAAACTCCAGCACTTTGGCTAATAACAATGTGGTTTCCATTAACGAAAAGAAAATGGCGAAAGCTAAACTGGACGCTGCAAAAGCAGAACTTAATCTGGCTCAGACGCACTTATCTTTTACCACAATAAAAGCGCCTTTTTCCGGAATTATTGACCGTCTTCCGCTCAAATTAGGTAGTCTGATTGATGAAGGGGCATTGCTTACTACCCTTTCCGACAATGGCGGCATCTTCGCTTATTTTAACGTTTCCGAACCAGAATATCTTAATTATCAAATGCATTCTGCGGAGCGAGGTAACAATCTTGTTTCACTGATTATGGCTAATGGCGAAAAATTTCCTGATAAAGGTATCATCCAGACCATTGAAGGCGAATTTGACAGCGAAACTGGGAATATCGCTTTCAGAGCCAAATTTCCAAATGCTAATCAACTCTTGAGAAACGGTGAAACCGGAAAAATACAGATGACACTTCCTCTGAAAAATGCATTAATCATTCCTCAGAAAGCAACTTATGAGATCCAGGATCAGAAATACGTATTTGTTGTTGGAAATGATGGTGTTGCGAGGTCCAAAAACATCAAAGTTGCCTATGAACTTCCTGATATCTATGTTGTTTCTGAAGGACTAAATTCTGATGACAAAATCTTGTTAGAAGGTGTTCAAAAAGTTAAAGACGACCAGAAAGTGGAAACAAAATTCCAAGACCCGAAAAAAGTCTTGAGCTCATTAAAATTACAAGCAAACTAACATAATGGTTAATGATTAATTGTTAATGGTAACACTGTCTCTCATTAATAATTAATAATTGACAATTAATAATTAAAAAAATTATGTTTAAGAAATTCATACGCAGACCAGTTCTGTCGATAGTCATCTCACTGATTATTGTTTTTATGGGTGTTTTATCTCTTGTGAAACTTCCCATAACCCAATTCCCTTCTATCTCTCCGCCAAAAGTAAATATTACAGCAGAATATCCTGGCGCTAATAACGAGTTGCTCATCAAATCTGTTGTAATTCCTTTAGAACGCGGACTAAACGGTGTTCCGGGAATGAAATATATGACCTCTGACGCCGGTAACGACGGTGAAGCATCAATTCAGGTGGTTTTCGATTTGGGAACCGACCCGAATGTTGCAGCGGTAAACGTTCAAAACCGTGTTTCTTCAGTAGTTAATAAATTGCCGCCTTTGGTAGTTCGTGAAGGAGTGAAAATCACACGTGAAGAGCCAAATATGCTAATGTATATCAACCTTTACAGTGATAATCCGAAAGCTGACCAGAAATTTCTCTTCAACTATGCTGACATCAACTTGATTTCCGAACTGAAAAGGGTGAGCGGTGTTGGTTTTGCAGACATCCTGGGAACTCGTGAATATGCAATGAGAATCTGGCTGAAGCCAGACAGAATGACCGCTTACGGCATCTCCGCAGATGAAGTGATGGAATCTCTGAATGAACAGAGTTTAGAAGCTTCTCCCGGAAAAACTGGTGAAAGTTCTGGAAAACGATCTCAGTCATTCGAATATATTTTGAAATATCCTGGTCGTTTCAACAACGAAAAAGATTACGGTAATATCATCCTGAAAGCCAATCCAAATGGAGAATTTGTAAGACTGAAAGATGTTGCTGATATTGAGTTCGGTTCATCTATGTATGACATCTACTCTACCCTGAACGGAAAACCGTCCGCAGCGATTACTTTGAAACAATCATACGGTTCCAATGCAAGTGATGTTATCAAGAATGTGAAAGTTCTGATGAAAGACCTTGAAAAAACGTTCCCGAAAGGAATGCATTACGAAATCAGTTATGACGTTTCAAGATTTCTGGATGCGTCGATTGAAAAAGTAATCCATACATTATTTGAAGCGTTTATCTTAGTTGCCATCGTGGTTTTCCTTTTCTTGGGCGACTGGCGTTCTACTTTGATTCCAACCATTGCCGTTCCGGTTTCTTTGGTAGGAACATTTGCCGTGATGTCAGCCTTTGGAATTACCCTAAATCTGATTTCACTCTTTGCTTTGGTAATGGCAATTGGTATTGTCGTCGATGATGCGATCGTGGTGATAGAAGCTGTCCACGCTAAAATGGAAGAGAAACATCTCTCGCCACTCAAGGCAACGGAAGAAGCAATGCACGAAATCAGCGGAGCTATTATCGCTATTACATTGGTAATGGCTTCTGTTTTCATTCCGGTAGCTTTTATGTCTGGTCCTGTTGGGGTTTTCTATCGTCAGTTTTCGATTACGATGGTTTCATCCATTATTTTATCCGGCGTTGTCGCTTTGACATTGACTCCAGCTTTATGTGCTTTGATTCTTAGAAACAACCACGGCAAAGAGAAAAAGAAAACACCAATCAACAGATTTTTGGATAGTTTTAATAATCTGTTTACTGTTGGAGCCGGAAAATACCACAACTTTTTGACAAAAGTGGTTACCAGAAAAATGATTACGCTTCCATTACTGCTGCTTTTCTGTATCGGAACATTTTTCCTGAGCAACAAATTGCCTACCGGATTTATTCCAAGTGAAGACCAGGGAATGATCTACGCCATTATCCAAACGCCTCCGGGTTCCACTTTGGAAAGAACCAACCAGATTGCGCTTGAACTTCAAAAGCAATGTGAAGAGATTGACGGCGTGTCATCGGTTTCATCTTTGGCTGGTTATGAGATTTTGACTGAAGGAACTGGTTCTAACTCAGGAACTTGTTTGATTAACCTTAAAAACTGGGACGAAAGAAAAGAATCGGTTACGGAAATCATTGAACAACTGGAACAAAAAGCCAAAGAAATTCCCGGAGCAAATATCGAATTCTTCCAACCGCCGTCAATTCCAGGTTATGGTGCAGCCGGAGGTTTTGAATTAAGACTTTTGGACAAAGCCGGAAGTGGCGATTATCACAAAATGGAACAGGTCAGTAATGATTTTGTCAAAGAATTGAAAAAACGTCCGGAATTAGGTTCAGCTTTCACATTCTATTCTGCTAGTTTCCCTCAGTATATGCTGAAAGTTGATAATGATTTGGCAGAACAAAAAGGTGTAACAATAGAAAAAGCAATGGACAATCTTTCCACTTTGATTGGTTCCAATTATGAAACGAGTTTCATCAGATTCGACAGACCTTACAAGGT
Organism: Epilithonimonas mollis; assembly: GCF_900142325.1. Taxonomy (GTDB): domain Bacteria; phylum Bacteroidota; class Bacteroidia; order Flavobacteriales; family Weeksellaceae; genus Epilithonimonas; species Epilithonimonas mollis. The sequence continues at coordinate 959,287 of NZ_FRAM01000002.1, read as the reverse complement.
GATTGTTCAGGCTGGTCCGCAATATCGTGCGTTGCCAAGCGATTTGTTGAAATTATATGTCAAAAATGATAAAGACCAGATGGTTCCTTATTCGGATTTTATGCATCTTGAAAAAGTGTATGGATTGTCAGAAATCACGAGACATAATATGTACAACTCTTCCGAAGTGAGCGGAACGCCAGCGCCTGGATACAGTTCCGGAGATGCAATAAAAGCAATTCAGGAAGTTGCGGATAAAACTTTGCCAAGAGGTTTCGGAATCGATTGGGCGGGGATTTCCAAAGACGAAGTATCCAGAGGCAATGAAGCGATTTATATTTTCTTGGTTTGTCTTGGATTCGTTTACTTGATTCTTTCTGCGCAATATGAAAGTTTTATCTTGCCTTTGCCAATTATTTTGTCTTTACCAACGGGGATTTTCGGAGCATTTTTATGTCTGACGCTTTTCGGATTAGAAAATAATATTTATGCTCAGGTGGCAATGGTAATGCTAATCGGATTACTTGGAAAGAACGCCGTTCTGATTGTCGAATTTGCCGTTCAGAAAAAAGCAGAGGAAGGACTTTCTACCAAGGAAGCCGCTTTGCAAGGTGCGTCTTTAAGATTCCGTCCCATTTTGATGACATCGTTCGCCTTTATAGCCGGATTGATTCCATTAGCTTTGGCAACAGGACCTGGAGCTGTAGGTAACAGAACTATCGGAACGGCTGCTGCTGGAGGAATGTTGATTGGAACTATCTTCGGATTGATGATAATTCCTGGATTGTATTACATTTTCGCCAACATTGCTGCTAAGTCAAAACTGACTTACTATGAAGAAGAAAACCCTTTAACAGAACAAACTGAACCTTACCAACACGATGGAAAATTTGAAGATAAATAATCCAATCAATCCAGAGGTAAAAACAATAAAAATTAAAAGACAAAAATGATAAAGCCTCGGAGAGGCAAACTGTTAATAGAAATAGACCAAGTTGTGAATTTGAGCTCCGTAGGAGCGGACTTAGACATTACGAAAACAGATCGTTCCTACGGAACTTCTGTAAAACGAACCAATAAAATCTATTAACAGTTAGTCTCTACTAGACAATTAAAAAATAAAGTAATATGAATAGTTTTTTTATTAATCATAAAAACAAAATCGCTTTGATTGCTTTGTCTCTTGCTTTGGCAAGCTGTAAAGCACCAATGGCAACCAAAGTCCAGGACAGAGTCAAAGAAACCATTCCTCAGAATTTTGAGAATCAAACAACTTCTGAAAACAATTCCGGAATCACGCCCTGGAAGCAATTTTTTACAGACCCGAATCTTGTGAATCTGATTGATGAAGCTTTGAAGAATAATCAGGAATTAATGATTACGCTTCAGCAAATCGAAATCGCAAAAAGCGATGTGATGTACAAAAATGGAAAACTGAGTCCGACTGTTGCTGCAAGATTGGGAGCAGGAATCGAAAAAGTGGGTCGCTATACAAGCACAGGTGCCGGTGATGCATCCACAGATATAACCGACGGAAAAGAAGTGCCTGAAAATCTTGGAAATTTTGAAGGCGGTTTGGTTGCTAACTGGGAAGTTGATATCTGGCATAAACTGAGAACTGAAAAACAAGCGGCTGTCGCTCATTATTTGTCAACAGTTGAAGGAAAGAATTTTGTCCTGTCAAGCCTGATTGCCGAAGTGGCTGATAATTATTATGAATTACTATCTCTTGATAATCAATTGGATATTATTCATCAGTATATGGATTTGCAGAAAAAAGCGCTTGAAGTGGCTAAGATCCAAAAGCAGGCAATGGCTGCAACGGAGTTGGCTGTGAAAAAATTCGAGGCTGAATTGGCAAAATCCAATGCGACTGAATATGACCTTAAACAACAAATCACGGAAAAGGAAAATCAAATCAATGCTTTGCTTGGTCGTTACCCGCAACCGATTGTGAGAACAAAAGAAAGTTTTATGTCGATTGTTCCGCAAACGGTTTACACGGGAATCCCGTCACAATTATTAGCCAATCGTCCTGATATCAAGCAAGCGGAATTGGAATTGCAATCTGCCAAACTGGATGTGGAAGCGGCAAGAAAGGAATTTTATCCAAGTCTGGAAATCAATGCTGCGCTTGGTCTGGAAGCTTTTAAGCCGAATTATCTTGTGAAAATGCCGGAATCGATTGCTTACAGTCTGGTGGGAGAACTGGCTGGTCCGCTGATTAACAAAAGTGCGATTCAGGCCAATTTCAAATCGGCAGATGCGAAACAAATCCAGGCTTTGTATGAATATGACAAAACCATCCTGAGCGCTTATCTCGATATTACGAATCAAATGTCGGCGATCAAAAACCTTGACCAATATTATGAAATGAAATCTCAGGAGGTCAAAGCGCTAGACCAAGGCATTGATATTGCCAATCAATTATTCAGAAATATGAGAGCGGATTATCTGGAAGTTCTGATGAATCAGCGCGATGCATTGGACGCCAAAATGGAACTCATTGAAGCTAAGGAAAGACAGCTAAGCACAGTTGTCAATATCTACAAAAGCTTAGGTGGCGGTTGGAAGTAACCCAACACTAACTAATTATATGCGAATGCTTCCGGAAATTTTTCCGGGAGCATTTTTTATGACATATTCAACATCCAGAATCTTGAAGCTATTTTTTTGAAAAAATAATTGCATAAATTTACTGGTTTATTAATAATACAGCCAGTTTCGTTTTGAAATTAATTTTAATTCTATTTCTCGCATTCAGTTCATTCATCAAAGCTCAAAATAGCCGAGATGCAGAAACTTTATTCCTTGAATCCAAAGATCTGGTTTACAAAAAACCTTCGGAATCTGGCGTGATTGCTGAATTCCTTTTCAAGAACAGTTCAGATGACAATGACAAACTAAAAGCGCTCTTCCTAGTCACAGAAAGCAGTTTGCTGAGAGGCGATTATAACACAGCGATTGCAAAACTTTTTCAATGTATTGAACTTTCAAAAAAATCCAATCGTCCTGAAAATGAATTTCGAATCAATTATCTCCTGGCAAGACTTTGTGATGAATTAGGAATTGAACTGTCTCAATTGTACTTAATCAGAAACGAAAAAGACATTACCCAGAATTACTATGAAAAAGCCATAAAATCTTACTCTGAATCTAATTGGAATCAAACCATCAGGAATTTAAAATTATTTGAAAAACAAAAAATAAAATCCGCTCCGGAACTGAGCAATTTCTATTACGCATTGTCTTACACCAATCTTGGAAAAGCTGATTCCGCACAATATTTTGTTCATAAAATTCAGAATTATCCTTCTTATTATTTTTACGCAAAAGCAAAAATCCAATCTTTTAAAAAAGAGTCAGACAAGAATATCGACTACATTGAATTTTTAAAACCAATTGGTAAGAACGTTCAGGATATCTGGTTGAGACAGCAGATCTATAAACTTGAATTACAAAATTCTGAATCAAAAGACCGGGAAAAATACAGTGAATTTTACCAGCTTCAGACTGCTTTACAAGATTCTATAAGCTCAGTAAAAGAAAATGCGAGAATTACATTCCTTACCAAAATCAATCAGAAACAAGATGAAATCTTGGAGGCAAAGTCTGAACGGCAAACAAAAATGATTGGCCTGACCTGTATTGCGATCTTGTTTGTATTTGTCATTGGATATTTCATCAACAAAAGATTAGATAAGAAACAAAACGAGTACGAAAAAGCAACAAAGGAAGCAGAAGAAAGAGAGAAATTCATTGCTAAGAATAAAGCTCAGGAAAGCGCCGGAAAAATTGTAATTCCTGATAAAACCATTAGTTTTTTGCTGGAAAAACTAGAGAAATTCGAAACCAATAATGACTATCTTGACCCGACAATTTCGCTTAATCTCCTCGCAGAAAATCTGAACACCAACACAAAATATCTATCGGAAATCATCAATACTTATAAGAATAAAAATTTCCATACATACATCAATGAATTGAGAATCAATTACATCATCAATCAATTGATAAACAATCCGGTTTATCTTAAATATAAAGTCAGTCACCTGGCCGAGGAAGCAGGTTTTTCTTCGCATAGTTTATTTTCGACAGTATTCAAGCAGCTGACGGGACATTCGCCGGCTTCATTTATCAAAATCATTAAAAGCGAATTGAAATGAGAACAATTAGAATTTTTATGTTGGTGATTTTGAGTATGTCTGCAAGTTCACTTTTTGCCCAGGGCAATAAGGAGATTGATAGCCTGATTGGTTCTGCCAACATGTTTCTTTTTAAAGATCCGCAGAAAACCATCGACATCGGAAAAGATATTCTGAAGAAAAAAACCCTGGCCGATTCTTATCGAATTTCATCTTACATTTTGATTTCCAACGGTTATTCCGGCTTAAATGATTTTCAAAAGTCCATAGAATTTGCTTTAAAAGCCAATGAATTATCTGAGCAGACAAAAGACATTGCCAACCAGATCAGAACTTTGGGATTGATTGGAAATCAATACATCAGGATCGAAATGCGGGACGAAGCCTGGCAATATCTTGATAAGGCTGACAAGCTTTCGCAAATGGTTTCCCTCCCGGAATCTAAAAAATATCTGATTGGCAACATCAATCTTCTAAAAGCTTTTCTATACAAAAGAAGCCTCGACTGCGGTTATGCTATCAAGCATTTTAACAAAGCAATTGCCGAATTCAAAAAGGATAAAGACAATGGTTTTGCCAAGGCGAATCTCGGCCAGGCCTACAACCAGAAGGCGTATTGTTTTCTGACGATCAACAAGGATTCTGCGCAGGTCAGTTTTGAAAATGGGCTGGCTGATGCCCGGAAAAATGGTGCAAAATCTTTGGAATGCAATGCGCTGATTGGATTGTCCGACATTAGTAGTTCCCAGAAGGATTTCAAAAGTTCAAACGAAACCTTATTATCCGCACTGCCATTGGCCAAAGCAGCACAGCAGATTGAGATGGAAACCAAAATCTACAGGTTACTGGCAGAAAACTACATCGGGCTTAACGATTTTGAAAACCATTTGAAATATCAAAAACTGTTTGATTCGACACAGTCCAGATTTGTTTTGGAAGATGTAAGGTCAGTGAATGAATTGCTTCAAAAACGCAATGAGTTTAAGCAAAAATCGTATGATGCCGGGCAAAAAAAATATGCCTTCACACTTTCTGTTCTTCTCGGAGTTCTCATTTTATCAACCTTGATTTTATGCCATTTTCTGGTAAAAAAGTCTGGAAAAATTGATAATATCATCAGCAAAAAAAATTCTTAATCTAAAAATAACCATTTAAAAATATTTGATTTTCAATCATTTACAATACAAAACCTTTTGTTTTCTTGAAATTTTCGTGTATCTAAAACTATAGTACTGCTGTTTTCGGAATTAAGGTTCTAATTTTACTCAAAGAAATTTTTGTATATGAAAAGTAAATTTATCCTTGCAGCATTATTGGTCTCATTTTTAAAAATAAATGCCCAGCAGTCACCAGTCTTCAAACTGGTAAAAGACATCAATCCGACAGGCGATTCTATCCCGACGGATTTGATAAATCTTAATTCTAAAATCTATTTCGCGGCAGACGACGGTGTGCACGGTCGTGAACTCTGGGTCACTGATGGTACAGAAACGAAATTGGTTAAAGACATCAATCCTGGTGAAAATGGTTCTGACATTTCCAATTTTAAAGTACTAAATGGAAAGCTGATTTTCACAGCAACTGATGAAGCTAACGGAAATGAACTGTGGATATCCGACGGAACAGAAGCCGGAACAACGCTTCTGAAAGATATGTATCCCGGAAGTGGTGGCTCTTATGCATTTGAATTTGTAGAATTCAACAATGCCTTATACTTCAGGTCCGAGGATGGCGTACACGGAACGGAACTTTGGAAAACCGACGGGACAACGGCAGGAACTGCAATGGTAACAGATTTGCGTCCTGGTGAGTTTGGTTCCAATCCTTCTTATTTTACGGTTCTGAATAACAAGCTTTATTTTAATGCGCTGGACGGTTTCGATTTTGATAATGGCGACCACGGTTTCGAACTATGGGTAACAGACGGAACGCCTGCGGGAACTCATTTGGTAAAAGATATTAATGCTGAAAGCTCCAATCCTTCCAATCTGAAAGCATTTGGAAATAAGATCTATTTCAATGCTGATGATGGTACAAACGGTATAGAACTTTGGGCTACAGATGGCACCAGCGCCGGAACCTATCTGGTAAAAGATATCAACACTGGCGGAAACGGAAACTCCTTGCCATCGGATTTCATTGATTTTAGTGGGAAATTATTTTTTACAGCTTATAGCAGCGAGACTGGCAGAGAAATCTGGACAACGGATGGAACCGAAGCTGGAACTAAAATCCTGAAAGATGTATATCAGGGCATTGATAATGGCGTTATCCCACAGTTCAGATATATTATTTTCAAAGATAAACTGTTCATGACTTTGAAGGATGCTGAACACGGCGGTGAAATCTGGACTACAGACGGGACAACGGAAGGTACTCAGCTCTTTAAGGATATCAATCCGGGACCTGGAGACTCGATGGGCATCACGCAGGCTCCAATGCTTTTCCAAAAACTGAACAATACTTTGTTTTTCCGGGCGATTTACGATGAGGATTATTTCCAGCTGTGGAAATCAGATGGCACTTCCGCAGGCACAGAGAAAATAACGGCTGATCCGGAAAATCCTTCACAGGATGCTGTTGGCTATATCCCGTATTTTACGGCATTAGAGGACAAATTATATTTCACTGCCAAATACAACGACCAAGGTTACGAATTATGGAGTGTTACTGCTGATGAAGCAATGTCGGTAACGGATATTAATAAAAACAGTTTCAGTATTTATCCGAATCCCGCGGACAATTTTATCAATATTTCCGGAGATAATGTGATAACTTCTGTTCAGGTTTATGATTATTCCGGAAAATTATTATTGAACAATCCGGCTAATTCGAAAAAATTGGAACTTAACATTTCTTCTTTACATAAAGGAAATTATGTGATTAAAATTTTATCCGCACAGAAAAGCAGTTCTTATAAAATCATCAAAAAATAACAATTTTCAATTTAAGTCAAACCCGGGAGTTTTTAGCTTTCGGGTTTTATTTTTAAATAAATTTAAAAAAATATACCAATCGGTATATAATTTATGTATCTTTGCAGAGTCAATTCCAATTAAAATGTCAAAAGCAGAAAAAACAAGACAGTTCATTATCGAGCAAACCGCAGAAATCTTCAACAAGAAAGGTTATGCCGGAACATCATTGTCTGATATTACCTCTGCAACCGGACTGACCAAAGGCAGCATCTACGGAAACTTCGAGAATAAAGATGAAGTTGCCAAAGAAGTTTACCGTTACAACGCCAAAAGATTGCAATCCAATTTTATCAATGAACTTAATGATGCGATGACAACCCGGGAAAAGCTTTTTGCTGTCATTGATGTTTACAGAAAAAACTGGAAGACTAATATCTCCAGAGGTGGCTGTCCACACCTCAACACAGCCGTGGAAGCCGATGACACAATGCCAATTCTTAAAGCTGAAGTAAATAAAAATTTTCAAAATTGGGCGAATCAATTTATCCAAATTCTGGAAAAAGGAAAAAGTAGAAACGAAATCGCTGATTCTGCTGATTCTGCGAAATATGCTTACCAATTTATTGCATTGATAGAAGGCGGAATTCTTCTTTCAAAAACAATGGATAACAAAAACTATCTTATCAGCACATTAGAAAGAATCGAAAACATTATTGATAACGAATTAATCAAATAATTTTTTTTAAACAAAAATATACCAATCGGTATAATAAACTTTAAATATTATGAAAAAAACCAACAACACAGTATTCATTACCGGCGGTTCAGCCGGAATCGGATTAGAAATCGCAAAATTATTATCTGAAAGTGGCAACAAAGTGATCATCACAGGAAGAAATGAGGCGCGACTACAGAAAGCTGCCTCACAGCTAAAAAACGTGAGCACCATTGCTTCGGACGTGAGCAACGCAGAAGATGTAGACAATCTCGTCAGCAAAATAAAAACTGAATTTCCAGATTTGAATATGGTCATCAACAACGCCGGTCGTGCGCTTGTTTACGACCTCACAGAAGAAAATGTTAATGCTTTCGACAAAGCAGAAGATGAAATGCTGACCAATTATCTCTCTGTCATCCGATTGAATGAAAAGCTTTTGCCGCTTCTGAAAACTCAGGAAAATGCTGCAATTGTGAATGTATCTTCTGTTGTTGCATTTGTCCCGGGATTTCTGGCGACTTATTCTGCAAGCAAAGCGGCTTTGCATTCGTACACCAGGTATCTGCGCTTGGCTTTGGAAAAAGAAACCAATGTAAAAGTTTTTGAACTGATGCCACCTTTGGTGGATACTGAATTTTCTGCACCGATTGGTGGCCAAAACGGCGTTCCCGCTTCCTTCGTGGCAGAGCAGTTGTTGGCAGGTCTGGAACAGGATAACTACGAAATCCGTGTTGGACAGACAGAAGACATTTACAGATTATACCTCTCTTCACCTGAAGATGCTTTATTGGCAATGAACCAGAGCAGAACGCAGGAAGCTGGTGAGTAAATCAATTTTAATGATTTGGGCAGCTTAATCCGCCTTCCACTCCCGCTTTTTTTCATTGCGATTAACGTGAGTCGTTAAATAGAACTTGACCATATTCGCAATAAAAAAAGAGCTCCGTTCAAGTCGGGCTGCGGGTTTCGGCATCAAAACAAGAGTCCACATTATTAGAACCTTTTCCATCTTTACTAATCAACAAAACAAAAAATTATGATACAGAATCTGCCAACATACATCGTTATCACCTTTATACTGACAACAGTTGTGACTTTGCTTTTGTTCTTTGGAATAATCAGAAACTCCGATTCAGATAAGATGAGGAAGAAATCAAAACCAATTCTCATTGGCTTAATCATCTGGCTGACGGCACAAATGGCTTTGACATTGAGTCATTTTTACAGCCAGAATTTGTCCGCATTTCCGCCAAAGCTGTTTATTTTCGGGATTCTGCCGCCACTTTTATTGATTATTTTATTATTGGTTACAAAGAATGGAAGAGAATTTACAGACAGCTTACCACTCGAAAATATAACGTATCTGAATATTATCCGGATTCCTGTAGAATTGGTTTTATACTGGCTTTTCATCGAGAAAGAAATTCCAGAACTGATGACCTTCGAAGGGAGGAATTTTGATATTTTATCAGGAATCTCAGCACCAATTGTCGCTTATTTGGTCTTCACAAAAAGAAAATTAAGCCACAATTTTCTATTGATTTGGAATTTGATATGCCTCGGACTTTTAGTTAATATTGTGACCAACGCATTGCTTTCTGCACCATTTTCGATTCAGAAATTGGCTTTTGAACAACCAAACGTTGCTGTCTTGTATTTCCCTTTTAGCTGGTTGCCGACCTTCATTGTTCCGGTCGTGCTGTTTGGACATTTGGTTTCCATCAGACAATTAATTATTAAAAAAGATTTTTAAACTATGGATAGATTAGCACATTTGCAATCATTAATAGGACAAGAATTCAAAGATTCACCCTCGCCGTTTATGCGTTGGTTGAAACCAATCGTCGTATCTGCAGATAAAGGACATCTGGAATTCCGGTATGCGATTCGTCCGGAATGGCTGAATCCCATCGGGAATCTTCACGGTGGCGTGACAGCAGCGATTATTGATGACGTTTTGGGCGCAACAATGTTCTCTTTGAATGAACCCACATTTTACACCACGATTAACAATGTCATCGATTATTTCTCCATCGGGAAAGAAGGCGAAAATATCATTGCCGAAACACACATCACAAAATTGGGAAAACAATTCATCAACGCCACTTGCGAAATCTGGAACGCCGACAAATCCAAACTGATTGCAAAAGGCACTTCTAACTTATTCAAAACACAAATTATAAGATAATGAAACGGGTCGTAATCACCGGAATGGGCGCAGTAACGCCATTAGGAAACAATGTTGACACTTTTTGGAATAATATCCTGAAAGGTAAAAGTGGGGCTGATAAAATCACTCATTTTGATCCGGAAAAATTTAAAGTCCAGTTTGCCGCCGAGGTCAAAAACTTCGCGCCGGAAAAATATCTGGACAAAAACGAAATCAAAAGAAGTGACCTTTTCACTCAATATGCAATTTATTCAGCTGCTCAGGCAATGGAGGATTCTAATTTAGATTTGGAAAATACCGACCCTTTCGACATTGGTGTAATTTGGGGAACTGGGCAAGGCGGAATGGAAACTTTTGAAAATGAAGTTACTGAATATGTTTCAGGAGATGGAACACCGAGATTCAATCCGTTTTTCGTTCCGAAGCTCATTGCCAATATGGCGTCGGGAATGATTTCGATGAAATATGGTCTGCGTGGAATAAATTATACCACAGTTTCCGCTTGTGCGACAGCGAACACAGCTTTTATGGATGCTTTTAATTATATCCGTTGGGGTAAAGCAAAAATGATCATTAGCGGTGGCTCGGAAGCTCCGATTACAGCAGCTTCATTAGGTGGATTTTCATCACTGAAAGCAATGTCCACCAGAAATGATAATCCAAAAATTGCAAGTCGACCTTACGATGTAGATCGTGACGGTTTTATAATGGGAGAAGGTGCCGGCGCATTGATTTTGGAAGAGCACGAACACGCCAAAGCAAGAGGTGCCAAAATCTATGCAGAACTGATTGGCGCAGCGATGACAGCCGATGCGTATCATATGACCGCACCACATCCGGAAGGAATTGGTGCTGCAAAATCGATGGAATTGGCTTTACAAGACGCAGAAATTCTACCAGAACAAGTTGACTACCTGAATCCACACGCCACTTCTACTCCAATTGGAGATTTAGCAGAACTAAACGCTATTAATAAAGTTTTCAAAGAAAGTCCGAACTTGGACATCAGTGCGACCAAATCTATGACGGGACATTTGCTCGGAGCTGCAGGTGCGGTTGAAGCAATTATTTGCATCAAAGCAATTCAGGAGAATATCATACCTGCAACCATTAATGTTTCAAAATTGGATGAGAATATTCCTCAAGGTATCAATATCATTACTGAAAATAAGGAAAAACCAATCACTATTGCAATGAGTAATGCGTTTGGTTTCGGAGGTCATAACTCAACGGTAATTTTTAGAAAAATTTAAATTGAAACACTTCAACTCCACTCTGTGACTATTCTAACACTAACTATTAGAATTTTAGCGATGTCTGTCCGATCGGAGTCGAATACTTTAAAATAAAGGCTTAGTAAAAACTAAGCCCTTTGATATATTTTGAAGTCGTTATTATTTCTGTGTGTGATTGATATCGTTTCTGTGTTCCAAAATCTCAAGATTCTGATCGACAAAATATGCACTTCCGAAACCATTCACATAAGCCCCTTTTACAGGATGAAGAGCAACTAGAATAAAATCGGTCATTTCGTTCAAAATATCTACGATTTTTCCGTGTCTTTCTTTTAACTTTCCAACGATGTTATTCCAATCGTCAGAATCTCTCTCGATTTGGGACGTCGAAACCTCAACAGTTAGTCTTTCTCTTGCATAGACCTGTTTCGTAGCAGACTCATCCTCGATGAACATAGCGGATACTTTTCTACTTTCTGAAAGATTTTTGGTATGTTTTGCCATAAAGGAAACCAGAACATAAAATTTGTTACCGATTTGTACAAATGGTGCATAGCTTGCATTCGGTGTTCCTTCTGCATCTACAGTTGCCAAGGTCACGCTCAGCGTTTTGGAAATTAATTCTTTTACTTGTGGCGCAATTGGTTTGGCCTGTCTCTTTGCTTCTTGCATCTTTTCGCTCATAGTTTATTAATATAAAACAAAAATATATTATTTATATTTAAAATAAATAAAAATAACAATGTGAATTATCATAAATATGAAAATTTATGGTTTTTTTATCTTAATTATATATTGTATTTTTGCACTTTGATTTTTAAATCAGATTTTTAAATATTTTTAATTATCGATATGAGTACAACAACACAATACGTTCCTTACAAAGTGAAGGACATTTCTCTGGCAGAATGGGGAAGAAAAGAAATCACTTTAGCTGAAGCAGAAATGCCAGGTTTGATGGCAATCCGTGAAGAATACGGACCATCTCAGCCTTTGAAAGGTGCAAGAATCGCTGGATGTCTTCACATGACCATCCAGACTGCGGTTTTAATTGAAACTTTGGTAGCACTTGGTGCAGATGTTACCTGGTCTTCTTGTAACATTTTCTCTACTCAGGATCATGCCGCTGCCGCGATTGCTGCTGCCGGAATTCCTGTTTATGCCTGGAAAGGAATGAATGCGGAGGAATTTGACTGGTGTATAGAGCAGACTATTTTCTTTGGTGAAGAAAGAAAACCATTAAATATGATTCTTGACGATGGTGGAGACTTAACGAATATGGTTTTTGACAAATTTCCTGAACTAACCGCAGGGATCAAAGGACTTTCTGAAGAAACCACAACTGGTGTTCACAGATTGTACGAAAGAATGAAAAACGGGACTTTGGTAATGCCTGCAATAAACGTCAATGATTCGGTTACTAAATCTAAATTCGATAACAAATACGGTTGTAAAGAATCTGCAGTAGACGCTGTAAGAAGAGCTACTGACGTGATGTTGGCCGGAAAAAGAGTTGTAGTTTGCGGATACGGAGACGTAGGTAAAGGTACTGCCGCATCCTTCAGAGGAGCAGGTTCTATCGTTACTGTAACTGAAATCGATCCAATCTGTGCGCTTCAGGCAGCAATGGATGGTTACGAAGTGAAGAGATTAGACACTGTAGTTGATAACGCAGATATCGTAATCACGACGACTGGTAACTTCAATATTGTAAGAAAAGAACATTTCTTGAAATTGAAAGATAAAGCGATTGTTTGTAATATCGGTCACTTCGATAACGAAATCGATATGGCCTGGCTGAACGAAAACTACGGTCACACAAAATCAGAAGTGAAACCTCAGGTTGACATCTACACTATTGAAGGTAAAGAAGTTATTATTCTTGCTGAAGGTAGATTGGTAAACCTGGGTTGTGCAACTGGTCACCCGTCTTTCGTGATGTCTAACTCATTCTCTAACCAGACTTTGGCTCAGATCGAACTTTGGACCAACTCTGCAGCTTATGGAAACGAAGTTTATATGTTGCCAAAACATTTGGACGAGAAAGTAGCAGCGCTTCATCTTAAGAAATTAAGCGTTGAGTTAGAAGTTCTTTCTACGGAACAAGCTGATTACATTGGTGTTCCAGTGGAAGGACCTTTCAAACCAGAGTATTACAGATACTAAGATTTTTAATCTTACTATATAATAGAAACTCTCCAATTTTTTGGGGAGTTTTTTGTTTCTCTGAATAAAAAAACAATATATTTGATTTTAATTAATAAAAACATAAATCTAATGGCAAAACAAAAAGTATCGAACGCTTTCGTCGCAGCTTCATGGATTGCTCTCGGAGCAGGAATGATCGGCTTTATCACAGGTCTTGCAAGAGCCGAAATGGAGCTGAATGAAAAAGGTTATTATTTCACCATTCTGCTCTACGGTCTTTTCGCTGTCGTTTCTGTGCAGAAAGCCGTCCGCGACAAAATGGAAAATATCAAAGTGACCGACATCTATTACGGACTTTGCTGGTTTGCCACATTATCATCCATCGTTCTTTTGGTCATCGGACTCTGGAATGCCACTATTCTGCCAAGTGAAAAAGGGTTTTATGCTTTTGCATTTTTGCTCGCACTTTTTGGAGCCATTGCGGTTCAGAAAAACACACGGGATAATATGATGGAAAACTAAAAAACCGTCATGCTAATAAAGAATAACTTTCAAGAATTCTTGGGAGCTTCTTATTAGAATAAATTTTAAAATTGACATATTATAATCCTATATTTTTGCAGTCTCAAAGATTATGATAAATTGCATAAAAATAAGAGCAATGAAAAACCACGTTTTCCTGAGTTTGCTAGCCGGCTCAATTATCTTCTCAAGCTGTAGCAATGATGATGAAACTGAAGATATCACATCTGATAAAAAGTTACTGCTGAGCAAGATCACAACCACTTATTATGATAATCCATCTAACCCGGAAATAGTCATTAGTACTTTGACATACAATGATAAAAATCAAGTGACAGGTTCAGAATCCGATGGTTCATCCGCCGTATTTGAGTATGACAGCAACGGCAAACCAACAAAAACCAATTACTATAAGCCTGATAAAACTTTAGAATACTCGAGTTTATATACTTACAACGGAGAACAGCTGACAAGTATAAAAGCTGTTTACAGTAATCCATTATTCAACAGAAGTGTTTCTTACAGCTATGATTCCAATGGAAGAGTCACAAAATCAAGTTTTTGTGAATCAGAAAACTGTTCTAATCCAAGTAGAAACACATATTTGTACAATGGAGATAATGTGTCTGTAGAAACTGTTGTAATGACAGGAACCATAAGTTATACATACAAAACAGAATCTTCTTATGATGACAAACCAAACCCATACACCAACATTAATAAGTATTTAAAGATTATGATGGGAGGTGCGGATGTATTGAGTAAAAACAACTACATATCGGGTAAGATTAGTTACAAAAATGCTGACGGCACCTGGTCGCAAAGCCAATCAGTTATCTATACTATACAATACAACGACGCTAACTATCCTATACAAATCATTGGAAAAGAATCTAACGGAAATATTTCGGTAAAGTATAATTATGAATATATAATAAAATAAACATTCTTATTCGCCCGAAGGCTTTGTTCTTTCAAAACTTTAATACACTTGCAGTTATCGTTCAGAAAAACATGTGGAAAAATATGAGTGAAAATTAAGAAATTTAATAAAAACTACATTAACAAAACCTCTCAATAATTTGAGGGGTTTTGTTTTAAATCATTAGAATTATATTTAAATTGCTAGCTCAAAAAATTTCAAAAAAAATGGAATATTCACAACTGGAACCAAAAGTGATCTGGAAAAACTTCGAAGCACTGAATTCGGTTCCGAGACCATCAAAAAAAGAAGAAAAAGTTATACAATTCATAAAACAATTCGGAGAGAATCTGGGATTGCCAACAACTGTTGACGAAGTTGGAAATGTCATTATCACGAAACCCGCAACGCCGGGAATGGAAAACCGGACGCCAATCGTAATGCAATCGCACCTTGATATGGTTTGTCAAAAAAATAACGATGTTGATTTTGATTTTGAAACCCAGGGAATCCAGATGTATGTGGACGGCGATTGGGTTAGAGCAAAAGGTACAACCCTGGGTGCTGATAACGGATTAGGTGTCGCAACAATAATGTCCATCCTGGAAAGTAATGATATTGCTCACCCGGAACTGGAAGCTCTTTTCACCATTGACGAAGAAACAGGGATGACAGGTGCATTGGCTTTGAAACCGGGACAATTAAAAGGAGAAATTCTTCTTAATCTTGACACTGAAGAAGATGACGAAATCGATATCGGTTGTGCAGGCGGTGTAGATGTGACGGCTTCTGCAAAATTCGAATTACAAGAAACGAAAGGCGAAACTTTTAAAATCGAAATCAAAGGTCTGAAAGGCGGACATTCCGGAATGGATATTCACAAAGGTCTTGGAAACTCGAATAAATTGTTGGGAAGATTTTTATTTGAAGGATTAGATAATCAGATTCAATTAATTTCTATTGATGGAGGAAGTTTGAGAAATGCAATTCCGAGAGAAGCCAAAGCGGTTATTTCAGTTGAAAACTCAAAGGATTTTTGTTCAAAAACTGAACAATTGAAATCTGATATTCTGGAAGAATTTGCTTCAATAGAAAAAGATTTAGTTATTAATATCGAAAAAACAGATTCATCGGAACAGGCGATTTCTGCTGAAGATTCCAAGAAAACAATTTTCGCAATCAATGCAGCTCATAATGGTGTTTTCCGAATGAGTCCGGATGTGGAAGGTTTGGTAGAAGCATCTAACAATGTTGCCAGAATTGAATTGAAAAATGGAGAGATCAAAATCCTCAATTTAACACGCTCATCTGTAGAATCTACGAAATGGGAAGTTGCCCATCAGCTGAAATCAGCTTTCGAAAGCAATTCTTTAAGAACAGAATTTGGAGGTTCCTATCCTGGCTGGAAACCGAAACCGGATGCAGAAATCATCAAAGTAATGACAGAACTTTACGAATCTAATTTTGGAGAAAAACCTATGGTTGTAGCCTGTCACGCAGGTTTGGAATGCGGAATAATAGGCGCTAATTATCCCAAAATGGAAATGGTAAGTTTCGGACCGACGATAAAAGGTGCGCACTCACCGGACGAAAGGGCCAGTATCTCATCTACCCAGAAATTCTGGAAATATACCCAGGAAATCCTGAAAAATATCCCTCTGAAGAATTAACCATCTACAGAATGCAAATCCGGCAATTGCCGGATTTTTTTATTAGAAGCATTAATATTAATAAATTAATATTAAAATAAGAGTAATATTAAAAATTTAGTAAATATTTTTAATAAATTGCAATCAATTAATCCTATAATATATGAAGAAAGAAATTTTACGAATTGGTATCTTGTGCAGCCTTGTCGGATTCTCATTTTCCGCAAATGCGCAGGACTACATTGAGAAAAAAATTACTGATACAAAAGGTAATATTAATCTGATTACTTTCAAAAAAAACAATCAACTCACAGCAGCCACATCTTCGGATTTATTCACTACGCTTCTCAATCTGTCTCCCGGTGCAGAGATGAAACTTCAGAAAAGTCAAACGAATGGTGCTTTTTTGGATGAAAATTATCAGATGTATTTTAATAATCTGAAAGTAGAATTCGGAAGGTATAATTTGCATTACAAAAACGGAAATCTGACCAGCATGAACGGAGATATTTTCTCCACAAAAAATGCGGTTACCACACCAAGAATCTCTGCTTCCGAAGCGTTTTCAAAAGCAATTGGTTATGTCAATGCCAGAAAATATATGTGGGAAGACGCTGAGTACATCAGCAATAATTCTTACAAAAAACCAACAGGCGAGCTCGTCCTGCTTCCTGTGCAGACAGGAGAAGATGAGCACAGTCTTCTGCTTGTTTATAAGTTTGACATATATGCAGCACAACCTATCAGCAGATCAATCATATATATTGATGCTCTGGAAGGAAGAGTTGTTTTCTCAAACGCAGTTTTGAAACACAATGCCGAAGAAAACCTTATTCCAAGCCTAGTAAAAAAACAAGACCCGATCCGCATCAATGCTCCAAAAAAATCTGAACCAATACTTCTTGCTGCCGGAACTGCCGAAACGAGATACAGCGGAACCAAAACTATAGAAACGAATCTGGTTGCCGGCTCTTATATTTTGCAGGATATGACCAGAGGAAACGGTGTCAGAACTTACAACCTGAAAAAGTCTTCCACTATCAGCAGCGGTGTAGATTTCAAAGACACGGACAACAACTGGACTGCCGCAGAATATAATAATACAACATTCGACAATGCAGCTCTTGATGCCCATTGGGGTGTTGAAAAAACCTATGATTATTTTAAAGACACCTTCAACAGGAACAGTTATGATAACAATGGTGCTTTACTGAAAAGCTATGTCCATTACGGAAGCAGCTACGAAAACGCCGGCTGGACAGGCTCTGAAATGATCTACGGTGACGGCGCAACCACTTTTAAACCATTGACAGGTTTTGATGTGACTGCCCACGAGTTAGGACATGCCGTCTGCGAATATACCGCAGATCTTGCTTACGAGAGAGAATCGGGTGCGCTGAATGAAGGATTTTCTGACATTTGGGGAGCAATTGTAGAGCATAAATATGCTCCTGAAAAACAAGCTTTCATTATCGGCGAAGATATCACAAAAGCCTCACCAGGTTATCTGCGTTCCATGAGCAATCCAAAAGTGGCACTATCTGCGCAGCCGGATACTTACCGCGGAATCAACTGGAAAGCTGCAACAGTAGAAGAAGGCTGCGCAACACCTATCGGAGGAAGTTTTGGAAATGATTACTGTGGTGTACATACCAACAGCGGCGTTCTGAACCATTGGTTCTATATCCTGGTAATGGGGAAAACAGGAACCAATGACGTTGGAAAATCATATAGCGTAACCGGAATCGGCTGGGAAAAAGCTGAGAAGATCGTTTATCGTTTGGAAAGCACTTATCTGACAGCCAATTCTACTTATAAGAACACAAGGGATTTTGGAATACAAACCGCCAAAGATCTTTATGGGGACAATTCTCCGGAAATGATTGCTGTTCAGGATGCTTTCTATGCTGTAGGCGTTGGTGTAAGATATCTCAGCACTCCAGATATTATACCTCCAACTGTGCCTACTAATCTTGTGGCCAACAATATCAAAGGCACAAGTGTAAACCTTGTCTGGAATGCATCCACCGATAACGAAGGTGTAGACGGATATATTGTTTACAGAAATGGCACAGAAATCGCCAGAACAGCCACGATCAATTACAAGGCTACAGGACTAACCAAAATGACGGCCTATACTTTCTCTGTCAAAGCCATTGACGTATATGGAAACATTTCGTCCCAAAGCAACATCGTTAATGTTACAACCACTAATCAAGCTGAATACTGTAACTCACAAAGCAGCAATACCGCAGATGAGAAAATAAAAAGAGTGGTTTTTGCTGGTATTGACAACCCTAGTACAGGAACATCCGGTTATGAAGATTTTAGCCATATTTCTGCAGAAGTTACGGAAGGAAACACTTATCCTATAAGCATTACACCATCCTGGGGTTCAACTTCATACAATGAAGGCTATGCAGTTTTCATCGATTGGAACGGAGATGGAGATTTTACCGATGCCAATGAGCGTGTACTTTCGGTTCCTGCAACCACGGCTACTCCTGTAACTGGAAACATAACAATACCTTCCAATATTACTTTTGATGCCCCGTTAGGAATGAGAGTTTCCATGAAATATAACGGTGTCCCTACAAGCTGTGAATCATTCACTTACGGACAGGTTGAAGACTACACGGTAGTTGCCAAGAAAAAAGCACTTGCTGTGTCGGATTTATCCGCTAAAAACCAAACTCTTATTTACCCTAATCCTGTAAAAGATATTCTTAATATCCAGTCGAAAGACTCCGGAGAATCAGTTTATAGAATCATCAATCCTGCGGGACAAGTGGTTGCTAATGGAAAATCCGTTGATAACAAAATTGATGTAAATAAACTTTCTACCGGAAATTACATCATTGAACTTACCAACAACAAAGGAGAAAAATCAACTCAGAAATTCATTAAAAAATAGAAAACTTAATCTCTAATACAACAAAAGCTTCCCATGTTGGAAGCTTTTGTATTTTATATAATTTAATATTCTTATATAATTAATGTCCAGAATGACCGTCTTCTCCGTGAGCATGACCGTGTGCCAGTTCTTCTTCCGTTGCAGGACGCGAATTCAAAAGTTCAACATCAAAATGCAAAGGCCTTCCTGCCATTGGATGATTCAGATCAACAATCACTGCTTCCGGCGTAACTTCTATTACAAGCGCCTGAAAATTATTTCCCTGATTGTCAGACAATGGTAAGACTGCACCAGCTGGCGGCAATTCCTGACCCTGGAACATATCCAAAGGCAATTGTGTTACAGCTTGAGGGTCTCTCTCTCCGTAACCTTCGCTAGGTTCGATGGTAAAAGAAGTTTTGTCACCAATATTTAGGTTTTCAATTTCTTGTTCGAATTTAGGAATCATCATTCCTACGCCGTAAAGAAAAGTCATCGGTTGTTCAGCAGAAGTCTCTTCTACAAAGATTCTTTCTCCTGCTTCATCATTAGTATGTAGAACGTATTTCAAAGTTACTACGTGATTTTTGTCTAATGCCATTTTTAAATAATTTAAAATTTTCTGATAATATCAGCATGTGTATAATTAGCAAATTTACTCTTTTCAAAATAAAACGTTATTACTCTTTTTAAAGCCGATTCTGATTTTTTATTTTCCGAAATTTTCTGGAACTTAGCAGAATGGCAAAACTCAGAACAATCATCTTATTTTTTATCATATTTTGTTTTTCAATTCAAATAAATTGTCAACAAGAAGTAAAGCAAAACATTATTGAAATAAATCCGAAAACATCAATAAAACCTTTTGAAAAAAATTGGGCAAATAAGAATATTGCTGAACAATGGATTGAAATAAAAAAAGACAAAAAAGGATATCTGATTTATCAACCTTGTGATGGAAATACTTTTTTTATTGACTGGAAAACACAACCAGGAATTGTAGAGATTCGATATCAAATAGAACCAGAATTTATTAAATATGATATCAGAGAAGATATTAATAGTACCAATAAGTTTTTTATTGATTTCTCTAAAGATAAAAAGCAAATTCTTCAAATAAAGGTCACAGGATACGATTTAAATTATCAAATTGCTCTGTTTAAAATTGATGATAAATCTTATCTTATGACACCTTTTGAAAACAAAGATTCTTTTAGAAAAATTGAAAATAAATGTAAAAAAGAAAAAGTTTCTGAATTAGAATTTTTACCTATTGATTAAAAATGGCAAAACTCAAAACTCAATATTTCTGTCAGAACTGCGGTGCACAATATTCTCAGTGGCACGGACAATGTAAAACCTGTGGCGAGTGGAACACGTTGGTAGAAGAAATAGTAGAAAAATCAACCAAATCGGTGGCGACAAAATCAAAATCGTCCATCATCAACATTATCGAAGTTGAAACCAATGAAGAACCGAGAATCAAAACACCTTCCGAAGAACTCGACAGAGTTTTGGGTGGCGGAATTGTTCTAGGTTCGGTAACATTGATTGGCGGAGAACCAGGCATCGGAAAATCGACTCTGCTTCTTCAATTGGCTTTGAAGATGAAGAAAAAAATTCTGTATGTTTCCGGAGAAGAAAGTGCGTCGCAAATCAAAATGAGAGCCGACCGTTTGGCGGAAGTTAAAAATCCGAATTGTTTCCTTTTTACCGAAACTAATGTTGAGAAAATCCTGCACGAAGCCAAAAAATTGATGCCCGATTTTATGATTATCGATTCTATCCAGACGCTGCAATCCCAGTTGATAGAAAGTTCGCCCGGAACAGTTTCTCAAATCCGTGAATGCTCCAACGAAATTATCAAATTTGCTAAAGAAAATAATATTCCGGTTTTCCTGGTTGGTCATATCACCAAAGACGGTCAAATCGCCGGACCGAAAGTTCTGGAACATATGGTAGATGTGGTTCTGAATTTTGATGGCGATAGAAATCACTTGTTCAGATTATTGAGAGCGAATAAAAACCGTTTCGGTTCTACTTCTGAAATTGGAATCTATGAAATGATTTCGCAAGGTTTGAAAGAAATAAAAAATCCTTCCGAAATATTAATCACCAAAAAATCAGAAGAGCTTTCCGGAAATTCTGTGGCGGTAACTCTGGAAGGCAATCGTCCGATGTTGTTGGAAATCCAGGCTTTGGTTTCGACCGCAGTTTACGGAACACCACAAAGAAGTTCGACTGGTTTTGATGCCAAAAGGCTTAATATGCTGTTGGCAGTTTTGGAAAAAAGAGCAGGTTTCCAATTGGGATCAAAAGATGTTTTCCTTAATATCACTGGCGGAATCAAAACGGATGATCCGGCTTTGGATTTGGCAGTTGTTGCTTCTATTTTATCTAGTAATGAAGATATTGCGATTCCGGAACATTATTGCTTTGCAGGAGAAATAGGACTGAGTGGAGAAATCCGTCCGGTTGCACAGGCGGAACAGAGAATTACCGAAGCGGAAAAACTGGGTTATGAAAAGATATTCATATCGAATCTGAACAAACTTCCGAAAAGAAAATTCGGGATCAAGATAGAAGAAATCAGTAAAATTGAGGATTTTGTGGAAAGGCTTTTTTAATATTAAATACTAATTCAAGGTTATGAACTATCTTGCTCATTCAATTTTATCATTCACCGACGGGCAACTAGTAGGGAATATGATTGCGGATTTCATCAAAAATAATGAGCGGGATAACTTTCCGTTAGAAATACAGGAAGGTATTAAATTGCATCGTTTCATTGATACATTCACGGATTCTCATCCGGCAGTTTCGGAAGCCAAAAAAATCTTTAGCCCATTAGTACGGCTGTATTCCGGAGCTTTTGTCGATGTTGCCTTTGATTATTTTACAGCCAATTATTATCCTGAAAACGAATTGAATGACCATGCTCAGAAAACGTACAGAATTCTTTGGGAAAACGAGAAGTGGCTTCCGGAGCATTACAAAAAAATGCTGATCAGAATGGAACAGGATGACTGGCTTTCTAATTACAGAGAAGACCGAGGTATTCAATTCAGTATGCAGAATGTTCTGAATAAAGCACAATATCTGGCAAAAGATTTACCTGTTTTTAAAATTTTTCTTGACAATAAAGAATCTCTTCAACTACATTTTGATCATTTCTTTCCGGATATTCTGAAAGTTGTAAAGATAAATTACGGATAACCGTAAAAACCTTTACGTATTTCTTACCAATTTTGCATTTTTAAAATCTTAAACGGGCATTCATACTAGATTTTATATTAAAATTTAATATTTTTGACGTTCTGATTTTGTCGTGAGGTATCTACAAAAATTTTTATCAGCATTCATTTTATTTTCGCTTTTTACAAAAGCGGAAGCGCAAAAATACACCCCAAAAACAATAGACAGCCTGATTGTCAGAACATTCCAACTGGCAGACCGAAACGAGGCACTGAAAATCAGCAGCAAAACTTATAAATTGTCGGACGAAATAGGTTATTATCCGGGGAAAGCAAAGTCCCTGAAAGCTGATATCAATTCTTATCTCGGACTTGGTGAACAGGGAAAAGCCCTTATTACTGCAGAAAAACTCTATGATCTTGCCAATGGAGAAAATGATGATTACCATATAGTTCAGGCTTTGCTTGCCAGAGCTCAGGCTTATGCTTACCTGGGATTTTTTGAAAAAGCAATGAAAATGAATCTGGAGGCAGAAGAGACCTGTAAAAAAATAAAAGATAATGATGATCAAAACAGTTCGCTGGGTCAAGTATATGCCGGTAGAGCAGAGATCAACAATCTACAATATGAGTCTCCTCAAAATACCCTGAAGTATGATTTGCAAAGTCTGGAATATTATAAAAAGGTAAAAAACAGAAAGAAGAGAAATGGCTGGCTGGCCATACAATACTCCAGTCTTGGATATACTTATATCGACCTTGATGACTATAAGCCTGCAATATATTACAGTAGAAAGGCTTATCAGCTTGCAAAGCAGGAGAACGACTCCATCAATCAGGCTTTCGGATTGTATGGACTTGGAAATGCTTATCTTGCTATGAATAATAGTGACAGCTCCATCCATTACTACAAACAGGCATTACCGATATTCGAAAAAGCGAACGACATCTACCGTTTGCAATATATCTATGATGATCTTGCATCTCTCTATGAAAAACTGGGCGATGACAGAATATATTCCTACTATACCAAAAAATCCAGAGAGTTGTCTGACATTATCAGAAAAAAAGAAAGAATAGAAACAGACTCCGCATACACTACGATCATCGAACAGGAAAAGAAAAGCTGGTATCAGAATTTTTATATTTTCATCGGCTGCATTCTCTTTCTTGCGATCCTTTTTTTCTTTTTCACTTTAAAATATTTTAAAAGCTACAGAGAAGAAAAAGAACAAAAAGAAAATATCGAGGATGACCTGATAGAAAAAGAAGAAGAACTGAGCCATCTGGAATTAAAAATAAATGATGCATTTGCAGAACTGCTGGAACTGGCAAAAAATAACGACTCTTCTTTCCTTAGCAGATTCAAGGAGGTTTATCCGTATTTCTATAATAAACTGGTTACAAACTACCCTGAGCTGACGACAGGACAGTTACAATTCTGTGCTCTACTGAAGCTTAATTTCACAACAAAAGAAATTGCACAATACAGCAATATATCTGTAAGAAGTGTGGAAACCAGAAAGAACCGGTTAAGAAAAAAACTCGAAATCCCTTCGGAAGTAGACCTTAATAAATGGATGATGGATCTGTAGTGAATACCATTATTTTACATTTATATTTTGCAAATCAATCCTTTACAAAATTGAAGTAGTTAAGTAGTAGCGGATTTTTTGCGTAAAATGTTTCAAAAGACAATCTTTGTCTCATCAAAAAGAAAATTAAACATCCCCTCGTAACCCTAGATTTTAGAAGCACACAAGATGAAACACATCTGTAAAGATGGCACAGATTATATCAGCCGTATTTTTCTTAATTAATTTCTATCGAACTGCTGATACCAATGCTCTGGTTTTTCCGGAGCTTTTTTATTTTTCTTATTTCAGCATTTTCCATCGCGGAATAACAGCAATCAATCCAATACCGATAAAAAGAAAAAGCACTGTAATATCTGAATACAAGTAAGTACTCAGAAAATAATTATGAAGTCCAAAATGCAGCATCACAAAAACCGGGAAAAGAATAACGCCTGCTTTTCTAAAAAACAATATCATAAGCCAGCTAATCAAAATCATAGTATCTACCCCGAAAGTGTAATAAAAAAAGCCTTCCGGGATGTTGATCAGCTCATGCTGGGAATACTCCTGCAGATCCGTATTGATACTGAGTAAAAGCACCAGCAATATTAACCCGAAAATAAAATAATAATCTTTATTTTTCTTATAGCTTCTGTCAACTGATTTCATGATATAAATGTACAAAAAAAGAGCTTATTTTCACAAGCTCTTTCTAATAGAAATCTATTAACTAACTATATACTAACCGCATTAATAAGACGGTTCTTATCACTGATATACTCTTCCATAGAGATCATACTTTCTGTTCTCATAACATCCTGGATGTCATCTATCTGGTAAATGATTCGCTTTGCATCTTCAGTATTTTTCGCTTTCATTTTACAAAAAATATTATACTTCCCGGAAGTTACACTAGCTTCTACTACATTCGGGATAAGAGCCAACTGTTTTAGAACTTCCTGTGTATGATTTGATTTTGTAAGCAAAATACCGATAAAAGCAGTAAAGTTATAATCCAGCTTGCTGTAATCGATGTTTAGAGAAGATCCAAGAATAATCCCAGCATCTTCCATCTTCTTTACTCTAACGTGGATAGTCCCTGCAGAAACGTCCATTTGCTTAGCGATTTCCGTAAAAGGCATTCTTGTATTTTCTACTAAAAAATCCAGGATTTTTTTGTCGATATCATCTAATTGATAGTTCATTATAATTTTGTTATTTATTTAATATATATGTATTTTTTTTGCAAATTTAAAAAAAATTATTTAAATAAAAACAATTATTAAAAGATTAACACCTTTTAACAAAACTACAATTTCACCATGATAATTATCATTTATTAGGCTTGTTTTTTACAGAATCTATTTTATTAAGCTTTTCTGCAACACTATCAGATTTTATAATTTCTTTCTTTTTAAACAACCCTCGGAAAGAATTAAAACTTTTACTGTAAACCACTCCTACTCCATAGCTTTGATTAGCACCCGCTGTCGTGGTAATGCCTACATTGGAAGGTTTCGAATACGCTCTCAGTAATCTGCTGCCATTATTATTCTTGCTCCAGTCATACTCCACAATTCCTTCCACAGAAAGATAGTTTGCATTGTTGTCGCTTCTGGAAATAGGAACTCCCAGACCAGTTTTAAAGTTAACTCTTGGCGACAAAGCCAGGCTTACATTGGTATTGGCTCTGTCAGAAGTGTTGGAATTGGGATCACCGCTGATGTAATCCAGATTGATCTGGAAAGCACTGCTAATCGTATTAATAACTGAGCCCAGCTGCTTGAAGGCCATATTATAACCCGTATTTTGAATTGATTTTGAAATATTGGCAAAATCCAGTCCGCCCGAATTCGGAACGTTGAAGCTGTTAAGAACCAGAACCGACCCAAACTGTATCGTTTTTTCGTCTTCGGTGCTCATTTTAGAAGCCAGTGTTTCCCTGACCTGGGACGGCGCATCCGGTGCACTGACACCAAAAGTGATTTCCGGCTTTGCTAGGGTATTGGTTATTTTGGTTGTCAGTACTACATTGATGGGCTGCGAAAGAGACATTTGCAGATAATCACCGCCGTTCGTTACTGTTCTGGTGTAATTGGCAGTAATATCCAGATCCGGTGTCATCGGACTTCCGCTCCATTGGATATTACTTCCTCTCGCTATCTGGAACGTCCTGTTAAGTACTGCTTTGGAAACAAATGTACCGTTATCAACAGTATAAGTTCCGTTCATAAGGATATTTCCGCTTCTTTCCATTTTGAATTTCAGATGTCTGGCATCTCCGCGTACAGCGATACTCCCCACATCCTCACCAACCAGGACATTAACCAAAGATCCTTTATCAATCGTCACATCAAAATCAATAAGCATATTAGCTCCGGATTTTTTCTTTTTTTCCACAGAAATTACACCCTCGTTATCACGCTTCAGAAATCTCAGAATCTTGAACTCTTCAACATTGGCGGTCGATGCACTATTGAAGGTAAATGTACTGTTATTAAGAATTCGGAGTCCGTCATTGGGTGTACTTATCGACAACCCGGAAACCGGTCCGTCAACATACAAATCGCCTTGTGCTGTTACCCTTCCCCAAAAAAGATCATTGTCATCCTGATCAGAATTGAGTACCAAAAGATTATCAGCTCTCATGATAAGGTTGATACCCAACGAAGAAAGGGTTTCAAACTGAATGGATCCGGAAACGCTTCCCCTGGAGTTTTCTCTTCCGTCACGGATTCCGATATTGTTTAATATCGCCAGACCTCTGGAAAGATTGATTACCGTATCGTCAAATGAATAATCAACTCCCGTGAACATCAGCTTTAATCCAAAACCTTTCAAAGCTATATCGCCACTGTAATCTATATCATTAGTCGGTCCGGAGATCTTGAGATCACCCGTTGCCTTACCACGGAAATTCCCGAAAATTTCTTTAACAAATTGCTGTGCAAACCCAAGATCAAATTCGTTCATCTTTGCATTAAGATCCATGACCGGCGAAGACGGATTATTATCGATTGTTCCGCTAACATCCAGAGTATTGTGACCTAAAAGATCTGATGACAACGCCTGAATGCTGACATCGAAGACATTGGGTTTTTCACTTTTAGTTATTCTGGTTTCGATATTACCCATTTCTTTCCCGTTCATGAAGATATTCTCAACATCAAGGTCCACAAGCGGCTCCAGGTTATTTCCTGATTTTTTGATCTGAACTGTGCCATTTGCTATACCTTTTATGTCCAGTTCATTATTGTCTTTTCCGAAAGCCAGCAATTTCGAAATATCAAGATTTTTCACTTCTGCATCTGCCGTGAATTGTTTTCCTGATTTGAAATCAGCACTTTTCACAAGCAATTCACTTTGATCCGAAAAAATCTTAAGATTTTCTACAATAATATCTTTTTCATTTCTCCTGTAAGTAATGGAATGGTTCAACTCAGGACTTGTGTCCACACTCCAGGCGACATCATTGAACTTGATTGTCGTAGGCTCGAACCGGAAAACATAATCGCCGGCAGAATTGGTCGACTGGTTAATGTTGACCTTATATTCTTTCATCTGTTTTGCTGCCTCATCGTCCGGACTGCCAAGCTTGAAGTTGGTTCCTATTCTCAGAAGTTGTCCGTTTTCATTATTCGCTGCCAGCTTTACATCCTGTAAAACCTGGTTTCCATATTGTCCTCTTTTGATTGTTGCAGATAACTGCTGGTTAAGATCAGCGGTATTCACTCGCAGCTGGAGACTGTCCACCATAGCACTGTCTTTAACTTTATTCAGATCAGGCTGAAAAGCCGCATCCGTTTCTGCCAGGAACTTTTCCGCTTCGCTCAATTCCCGTTTGCTGGTCATCATGTACTTGATCTTTGCTGCATCTGCATTCAGGATCAGGTCATTGGTTGCTCCAATATAGTTTCCGGAGACTTTGGCACCATCGGGCAATTCAAGATCCGGCATGAAAAACGAAACCAAACCTTGCTTAACATCAAAATCGAAATCGAAATTCTGTCCGTTAAACGTTTTTTTCGGAGGATTGCCTACAAGAATTTTGTTGAGACTGTTCTCGAACATCAACCCGATATTTTCCAGATCAAATTTCCCGGAGAGTTTTCCAACAACAGCACCTGGTGCATCTACAGAAACGATTCTGTTTCCGTTTTCAAAATACGCTTTGATTTTGGAATCCGGGATATGAAGCTTTTGAGCCGGAGAATTCAGAACCAGATTTTTAATACTTGTATCCAGGTTGAGATCATTGAGATTGGTCATCGAGATCTTTCCGTCGATCAATCCGCTCACTGAATTGGTATCGCCGGCTGAAACGCCGAAATACCGAAGATCCAGATATTTGATATCCGCCACAAAATCGGATAATAATCTTTTGGTGCTGAAATCTACAATTCCTTTAAAACTTCCTTTTGCATGAGCATCATCAGCCTTAAGATCACCTGTGAACCTTCTTTTGTTCAGAACACCGTCTATCGATATATTATTAAGGCTTTTGCCCATCAGATCTATATGGGCGACATCAGAAGAAGTTTTGACATACATCGTATTCACATCAAAACCTTCTCCCTGAACATTGAATTTTCCGGATATCAAACCCACTTGTTTATTTTTCGTTAGGGCCGTTACATTGAGATCACTGACTTCAACATAACCCTTATATCGGGGACGTTTTGTACTGTAATCCACCAGGTTGAAATCTTTCATTTTAGCCTGCCCGATGCCTGTGATCAAATTACCGTTGGCAAAAACCTGCTTTGGGTTGACTTTTACGGAACCGTTATATTTCAGCCTTCCAAAATCATCGGCAAAATTACCGAGTTTGGATGAAATGAATTTTGGCAGTGATGCCTTGAGCCCTTTATAAGTAAAATCAGTGGATACATCTTTACTTTCTATGAAGAATTTTCCGTTCAGAACATCAGATATCTTCATTTTTTTGGTGTTGAGATTGATATCCTGCGAGCGGATCACAAAATTATCCAGAACAAAACCATTCAGTGGTCCCGTCATGGTTCCGGAGACATTGATCGGTGTATAATTGTCCCAATTGGTCACAAAATAACTAAGATCATAACCACTGATCTGACTTCCCGGAATCATCTTCAAATCCCAACTTACTTTATTGCCAAAATCAGAAAATTTTGTTTTAGGATCTAGGTTAAGAATGGCTTCTCCCTGCAACAGGGAATGATCTGTATTAAAAGTCAGATTCCCCAACTTCAAATGTTTCTTCGTCAGTTCAAAATTGGTAGAAAAAGTATCTACGGCATGTTCTTTTCCATTTCTTTTTGTAATGAAACTGAAGTTTCTGATATCCGCAAAAACATCAGGACCTTCCACTTTTAAGGATGTGACATTCAGATTGATGTTTCTTGCATCCAGCCATCGTCCGGCTTCGCCCGGACTATTTTCATTCACGATGCTGGCAATCCCGTTGATCATATCGATCTTCATCCCCATCTTGAAAGGCTTTTTCTTCGGATCTCTGGGTTTTCCGTCATCAAAATTATCTACATACCTAACAAAGTTACTGATGCTGTCTCCTCGATAAGTAATGACCCGAATCACCGGGTCAATGATCGTTGCCTGATTGAATTTGATATCCCGTGTGTTGAAGGCCAGTGCAAACCAGTCGGAAGCTACCCGTAATTCCTTCGCTTTCACAAAATCATAGTTTTTATAATCCTTCAGCGTCAGCCCTTTGATAGTGACATCGCCAAAGAAATTGACATCGATATCCTCTATTCTCATCCCCATTTTGAAGTCATTATTCAGCATATCAATGGCCTGATTGGCGATATAACGTTTTGTAACCGGCAGATTGATGACAACAAATACCAACAGCAACAGCCCTAAAACAATATAAGAAACAGTGCTGAGAACCCTCAGAAAAAGCGGCTGTTTTTTCTTGCTGACAGGCTCGTCAATATGAGGTTCTTCGTTATTTGTATTTTTATTTTCTAACTTTGCCATCTATTATGAGTGCATCAATTATTTTAGGTATAGAATCTTCTTGTGACGACACTTCTGCTGCCATTATCAGCGGTAGCAAAATCCTTTCCAATGTGGCTGCTAATCAGGAAATTCACAATGAATATGGTGGTGTTGTCCCAGAGCTGGCTTCCAGAGCACATCAGCAAAACATCATCCCTGTCGTGGAAAAAGCCTTCTCAAAAGCAAATATACAACAAAATGAGATTTGCGCGATTGGCTTTACAAGAGGCCCCGGACTTTTGGGCTCGCTCCTGGTGGGAACCTCTTTTGCGAAATCTCTGGCAATGAGTCTGGACGTTCCGCTGATAGAAGTCAACCATTTACAGGCTCATATCCTTGCGCATTTTATAGATGATGCCAATCCCACACCACCCACTTTTCCGTTTTTATGTCTGACGGTTTCCGGTGGTCACACGATGATCGTTTTGGTGAAAGATTATTTCGAAATGGAAATTATCGGAAGAACCATTGACGATGCAGCAGGCGAAGCTTTTGACAAAATCGGGAAGATATTTGACCTCGATTATCCTGCCGGACCAATTGTGGATAGATTAGCAAAAGAAGCAAATCCGGATGCATTCAAATTCAACAAGCCGAGAATGGAAGGTTATGATTATTCTTTCAGCGGGATCAAAACGTCGGTTTTATATTTTATTCAGAAAGAAGTGAGAAAAAATCCGGATTTTATTAAGGACAATCTGAATGACCTTTGTGCTTCTGTTCAGAAATCAATCATCGAAATCCTGATGGATAAATTAGAAAAAGCTTCGGTAGAACTTAATGTAAAAGATGTTGCGATTGCCGGTGGTGTTTCTGCCAATTCCGGTCTTAGAAAAGCAATGGAAGAAAACCGTGAAAAATTGGGTTGGAACATCTTCATTCCAAAATTCGAATATACCACAGATAATGCTGCGATGATCGCCATGGTAGCAAAACTGAAATATGAGCGCGGTGAGTTTACGGATATCAGGACGACGGCTACTGCGAAGTATGATTTGTAGATTCAGTTTATTTTCATCAATCTAAAATTGCAGTTATGGATATTGAAAAAGCAGAATATATTATTAATTATTTTTCACATCTCCTTAATAGAGAAGAACAAATTGCAATAAAACATACAAATTCCTGTATAATCCGAGGAGATGATTTTGATAAACCTCAAATAAGAAACATCTATTTGAAACACGGCTGGATTACTGAAGACCAAGAGATACTACAACTTTTGCTTAATGGTTATGATAACTTTCAAATCCAAGCAGCAAAAAGAATTTTAGAACAAAATCCCGACAAAGTATTTTTAAATAATTGTCCTGAGTGTGGGAAATTAGCAAGAACACCTTTAGCAAAACAGTGTAGATTTTGTGGACATAATTGGCATTATCAAGTTATTGGGAAATTCAGATTACATTTTTCTACAAAAATTACAAATCGTGGATTATTCCTAAAAGGAGAAATAGTTGAAGGCGAATTATCAATCAATGATAGTTTTATTGATTTAGGATTTGCTGGAATTAATAAAAAAGTTGAAATCAAAAATATAGAGTCTGTTAGAAAAATTGAAAACAACAAACCTATTAATTTAGTTGGGCTTCAAATTAATGAACTTAATGAAGATGAAATCCAGACAATAATAAATTTTGGAAGTACTCTTCATCCAATTAATATTTTTAAAAATCCCAGCATATAATATCCAAACGCTCGTACAAGCCAAATAAATCCTATGAAAATACTCCTCGAAGAAAAAATACTCGAAAAACAAGCCAAAAAAAAATCTAAATATTATTGGATTTTAGAAACCATTACAGGCAAAACTGAAGCTTCGGTAGAGTCAGAAGATTTTGGCCTAATCAGTTCTGATAAAGGTTATCTTCAGGATGTCAAAGAGGAAATTCTTGAAAAAATCAATGCTGAAAATGTATTCAGTTTTGCTTATGAACCGAAAGAAGGCGATTATCTTTCCATCAAAAACAACCTTAGAA
This sequence comes from Epilithonimonas mollis, assembly GCF_900142325.1. Classification (GTDB taxonomy): domain Bacteria; phylum Bacteroidota; class Bacteroidia; order Flavobacteriales; family Weeksellaceae; genus Epilithonimonas; species Epilithonimonas mollis. Next base: position 927,235 of record NZ_FRAM01000002.1, on the reverse strand, counting down.
AACAGGAATATCTCAATCTGATCTTCATCAACAACACCTGGGTGGAAGAAATCTATATGTGCTCTTTGCGAGAATGTGACACGGATATTTACACGACAATGAAAACCGGCGTTGCGTTCATCAGCGAGAATGAAATTGCGTTTCAAAACATCAGATAATTTCTCCAATCAGCTTACAATAAATCCTTGAATCATTACAAAACTGCGTTGCAGCACTACATAGAGTCCTTGATTTATTTCAATGTACCGAAGAAGTATTACGATGAGCCAGTGATCTGTTACGATGAGGCGGTGAAGCATTACAATGAGCCGATGAAGCATTACGATGGGCCGTTGAAGCATTACAATGAAGTAAATTCACTATCAATCAACAACTTACAATATTTTTCATAGCAAAACTCCAGGGAGGCCTGTTTTCATTTCAGAACTTTGTGAAGCTTTTCAATTCCCAAATTTTTAACCATTGATTTTATAAAGTTTAAAACTTATTTTTGTACAAAATAAAAAGTTATGGCTTCAGGATTCTTTGCAATCTTAGACGATATCGGGGCGCTGATGGACGACATCGCAGTCACCAGCAAACTCGCAACCAAAAAAACAGCCGGAATCCTCGGTGACGACCTTGCCGTGAATGCCGAAAAGGCGACAGGATTTCTTTCTTCACGGGAGATCCCTGTTCTGTGGGCCATTACCAAAGGTTCGTTTGTCAATAAGCTCATCATCCTTCCCGTAGTATTTTTACTCAATTTTTTCTTTCCTGTCGCTATCAAAGTGCTTCTGGTTCTCGGTGGCTTTTATCTGGCTTATGAAGGTGTGGAGAAAATCATCGAATATCTTTTTCACAGGAAAAAAACCAGCGGAGAAGTGATCGCAGAGAGTACTTTGGAAGAGGAAGAGGTCAATTCTGAAAAATCGAAAATAAGCTCGGCCATCAAGACCGATTTTATTCTTTCTCTGGAAATTGTCATCATCGCATTGGGAACCGTCATCGAAAAAGAACATCCGCTTCTGACGCAGATTATTGTCGTATCATTGGTTGCCATTATAGCGACAGTAGGCGTTTATGGTATTGTGGCATTAATTGTAAGAATGGATGACGCCGGTTTTTTCCTGATGAGAAAGTCCGGCAACAAAGGTTTTTTTTCAGGTCTTGGACAGTTATTGGTTAAGGCTTTACCGGTTGTCATTAAAATTTTGGGCGTCGTGGGAACGATTGCTTTGATATTGGTTTCCGGCGGCATTTTTCATCATAACATTGACATGGTTCACCATTGGGTTTCGGACAATGTTCCAGACAGTTGGCCTGAGCAGATTCCACAATTTGCATTGGGAATAGTTTTCGGATTGGCAGTAGTTTTAGTGATGACAATTGTTAGTAAAATTATTTCTACAGTAAAACCTACTAAAAGATAACAATGTAAATCGAACCACAAAAGACACAAAGTTTAAAATTCTTTTGTGACTTTTGTGGTTTAAAATAAATTTCTATGAAACTTTTCTTTGGACAGATTTTCCCTGATTTAATTATCGATTCCGATGAGCAACTTCACATCACGAAAGTTCTCCGAATGCGTGAAGGTGAAGAGATTTTCGTCACCGACGGCAATGGAAACCTGGCAAAAGGCAATCTGGTTTTTGAAGGTAAAAAAGTCTCATTAAATGTTACTGAAGTCAAAGAAAACCTACCTGATTTTTCTCCGAAACTTCATATCGCTATTGCGCCCACAAAAAATATCGACCGCATCGAGTTTTTTCTGGAAAAAGCGGTGGAAATGGGAATCTCAGAAGTCAGTTTTATATGGACAGAAAAAACGGAACGCAAGAATATCAGTATCGAAAAATTGAGAAAACAGGCGATTTCTGCCTCGAAGCAAAGTCATCGGTTTCATTTTCCGAAAGTCAATGATTTGACCAAGTTTTCTGACTTTATGAAAAATCTGGATCCAGAAAATACATTTGTTGCGCATTGTAATGAAAATTTGGAAAGAATTAATTTGAATACGCTTCGAGAACCTCAGCGTGACAATGCCATCAACCATCAACCATCAACCATCAACCAAATTACTTTTCTAATTGGTCCGGAAGGCGACTTTTCTGACAGAGAAATCCAGTTATTAGCAGGTAAAGGCATCAAAGCCGTTTCATTAGGAAATCAAAGATTGCGGACAGAAACTGCGGGAATCTTCGTCGCGGCCTGGAATTATGACAAGATGTTCTGATTCTTAGAGCATATTCACCATAAGAAAAACACCAAGGTTATTCTCATTATATTTTGCAGATCCATAAAAATCGACATTGGCAGCCAATCCGAATGTGAATTCTTTAACTGTCAGTCCCGCTCTTACCCAGATATAGCTTCTGGAATGGAAATCAGAACCTAAATTGTGGCAGTACAATCCCTGGATCTTGGTATAAAGATTTAGTTTTTCATTCACTTTCGGCTTATATTCTGCCAGGGCAAAAACTTCAGCATTTGGATTTTTTGTCATATCAATTCTGGGATTTGCCAGTAAAAAAACTTTAGGATTAACGTAAGTATAAATCAATCCAGCGGAAGGCCGGATCCCATCCACAGGATTGGCGAAAAATCCTGCTTCTGCATTCAAGCCTTTTAGAACGGAGTAGGTCAAATGCCCTTGCAGCATATAATCTCCGATTTTGGACTCGCCCCAATCGGTCTGGAAATTGACAACTGTATAATATCCCAGTTTCGGCACGCTCTGGAATTTTTTATCTGCAACCAACTGGTAAGAAAAACCCCGGCTCCCGACAAGACCTTCCATTATAACAGGTGGATTCTGGACTTTTGGTGGCTCCTGAGCTTTAATAAAATTTGAGATGATCAGAAATAAAATTAAAATCGTAGATTTTTTCTTCATAAATATTGCTTCAAAAAAGGATTGCAATATTAGGCAAAAAAAGTGTTATTTTTTGAGGAAAATTTCCAACCAATTTCTAAAGCTATGAAACCAAAAAATCCAAGCATTTGGGAAACCGAGACTTTTTACAAAAAACGAGACATTGCAATCATCGGTTCTGGATTTACAGGGCTTTGGACTGCAATTTCCATCAAAGAAAAACATCCAGAAAAATCGGTTTTAATTATTGAACGGAATTCTGTTCCAACAGGTGCTTCCACCCGGAATGCCGGTTTTGCCTGCTTCGGAAGCCTGACAGAGATTATTTCGGATGCTGAAAAAATGAGCTGGGAGAAAACTTTGGATCTGGTCAAAATGAGATTCGAAGGTTTGGGTAAGATTCAGAATTATTTTACTAATGAAGAAATTGATTTTAGTTTATGTGGTGGTTATGAAATTCTGAATGATGAATCAGTTTTAGCAAAACTAGATGAAGTTAATGGAAAATTGGCTCCGATTACAAAAACTGAGAATACTTTCAGAACCAGAAATGAGAAAATTAAAGAATTTGGACTGGGAAAATCAGAATTTTTGGTTGAGAACCTTTGCGAAGGAAGTTTACATTCAGGGAAATTACTAACTAAGCTTTTAGAAAAATGCCATGAACTGAAAATTGAATTCTTATTCGGAGCCGAAGTCGAATCCGTTTCAGAAAACAATAATGAAATTGAAATTAAATTTAACGACAATCTAATTCTTAAATCAGAAAAAATAGTCTATTGCACCAATGCTTTCAGTTCAAAATTTTTGAAATCAGAAGAAATCATTCCTGCAAGAGGGCAAATCATTCTGACAGAACCTATCGAAAATCTTAAACTCAGAGGAACTTTTCATTATGATCAAGGCTTTTATTATTTCCGTAATCTGGGAAACAGAATTCTTTTAGGCGGCGCAAGAAACCAGGATTTTGAAACGGAAAAAACGACAGATTTTGAAACGACAGATTTTCTGCAAAATCATTTGGAACAATTCCTGAAAGAAGTTATTTTGCCCAACCAGGATTTCAAAATCGCAATGCGCTGGTCCGGAATTATGGCCATGGGAATGGAAAAAACACCTATTGTAAAACAGATTTCTGAACGACAGTTCTGTGCCGTGCGACTTTCCGGAATGGGTGTTGCGCTGGCACCTAAGATTGGAGAGTTGGTTTGTGAGATGATCGACTAAGACACTTTGACTCGGCCCGGTTTGATATTCCCTAATATTATAAACGCTACATTTTCTGAGCGAAGCCAAAAAACTATGTTTTAGAATTATCTCTTAAATATTTCTCCAGAATCTTATCACCACTTGGAATAGAATTCTTCGCCCAACGGATTTTCATTTGGAGTAATTTTTCTTCAGACAGTTTATAATCGATATCGGATTTCAGAAGTTTTTGTTTGAGTTCATACATGCAGATTGCAGCAGCGACTGACACATTGAAACTTTTTGTAAAACCATACATCGGAATGGCCAAAGTTTCATCCGCAAAATCCAGCAATTCATCCGTTGTTCCCTCCCACTCTGTCCCAAAAACCAAAGCCAAAGGCTCTTGTATTGTATAATCCGGCAGCATTTTCGCATTATTCTCAGCAGAAACCGCTACGATTTTATAGCCACGATTTTTGACTTTTTGCAGAGATTCTATAGTTCTCGGCATTTTCTCGACCTCAACCCAGGTATCTGCGCCTTTTGTGACTTTGAGATTGGGCTCAAAAAAATTCTCTTTTTCCATTGCAATCACTTTATGAAATCCGCAAGCTTCTACTGACCGGACAATTGCCGCAGCATTCCGGAACTGGTAAATATCTTCCATAACCGGTAATACAAAATCGGAGCTTTCTTTGGAATAATGTTCTATTTTGCGGAAACGTTCTTCGGTAAGAAACTGCGTGAGATATTCGTAAATGGATTGAAAATTCAAATTTTTTCGATTTTGGTTAATACAATATGCGATATTGAGAAGATTTTAATGTCGCAAATATTACTTTCTGAGAATTAAAAAAACAAAAAAGAGACTTTTGACAGCCTCTTTTTTTTATATAAATTATTTTTAGTTACCCGCAGCAACCACTGTATTTTTTTGCCAGTTGCTGTGGAATTTGCAATCTTTATATTTATTGTCAATAGAGATAAAAATTGATGGGATCTTGGCATTAACCCATTTTTCCACAATTTCATTTTTCTTTTTGTTAAGTGCCATATCCTTCACCCTTTCGTAGTCTGTTGACAGCTCCAGCTGGTGGGCATCGATCACGTCATTGACCTGAATGATGCTGATCATTTTTCTTTTCTGCTGATCTTCCTGCTGGAATGGTTCTGTGATATCATTCTTTTTGAGACCTGCGATCTGATAAGAAATGGTTGGATCAAGATTCAGTTTTTCCAGTTTATCAGACCCATCCTGATTGTTGGTCATGATCCCGGCACTGAACTTATTGCTTTTATCATCAGAATATTTAAAAGCCGCATCTTTAAAGCTGATTTTTTTATCAATAATCATCGTTCTGATATTTTCCAGCTCTTTTTTCGCAGATGCAATTTCTTCTGCATTTGGCGTGCTTTTTATAAGAATGTGTCTGGCGTCATACTTTTTTCCGCTTCTTTTTACCAGCTGAATCAGGTGAAAACCAAACTCAGATTCTACAGGATCAGAAATCTCACCTTCCTGAAGGTTGAGTGCGGCTGCTTCAAAAGGCTTCACCATCTGTCCCATATTGATATTTTTGTAAATACCTCCCAAAGCCGCAGATCCTTCGTCCTCAGAATATATCCTTGCAAGATTCTCGAAGCTGTCCCCGTTTTTGATATCCTGCTTTATCTTATTGAGCTTTTCTATGATCTCTTTTCTGTGATCTTCGGAAATCTTTGGATAGATACTGATTTTTGATAAAGCCACTTCATCCTTAACATTCGGAAGCTGGAATCTGAACTGATTGTAGAAATCGGTCACTTCATTTGGTGTTACATCGGATTTTTCGGTAATCCTTGCATACTTTTGCTGGCCGTAATAGTTATCAGCATCGATCTTCTCGATAGCGGTCTTCATCTCATACGATGTTCGGAACTTATAGGCTGCCAACATAGCTTTTTCATCAGGAAACTGCCCCAGGATCTGGTTGTATTTATTACCAGCCATTTCCTTGATTGCTGCACTTCTGTTTTCGATCAATGTATCTTTTTTGGCTTCATAGATAAGCAACTTATTATTCAGGATACTTTCCATAAAATCACATTTATCACTGACATTCGCGCCCTGCTGCTTAGCATAGTTGGCCTGATCTTCGATATCAGATTCCAGAATGATCTCGTCCCCGATTACCGCTGCAATTCCATCTATCAACTGACCTTTTTGTAATTGCGCCGATACTTTTCCGTTCAGAAGAAAAATCATTGCCGAGACTAGAAAAAGATATTTCGTGTATTTTGACATTATTTTTAGATATTAACCTGCAAAATTAGAATTATCAGCCAATTTTGCTCAATTTTAAATTATAATTATTTCTTAAAGTTTTTATTCAGTTCCGCCATAAAAGCCGGTTGAATTTCCACTCTCGTTTTTGCTCTTTGGTTGGCAATTGTTTTTTGTAATAACCGTTCTGTTACGGCATCGGTCATATCATCCTTCGCTTCTTCCAGTGTCATCTGCTGTTCCGGCAAGAGATCATCTATCGCAACGATCACATCGCGGTCACCGATTTTAGTAAGGAAAACACCTTTTTTGAAAGGAACGTTATGCTTTTTGAAGATATCAGCAGTTTCCTGAATCTTGCCTTGTTCGAAATGAACCAGGACCTGATTCTTGTCGTTGACCTGATTTTTATATTTTTCCTTAAGAGCTTCCCATTTTTTCGGGTCTTTAACTTCTTTCTCGATTTCTTTAACCAGTTTCGGATCAGAGATTACAACCGCTCTGGATTCTGCCCGCTTTTCCCAGACAAACTTGGCTTTATTCTCATTGTAATACTCTGTATAAAGCTGAGGATTGTTTTTCACTTCATCTTTGAGATATTCGGAAAAGATATATTCAGAGTACAGATTTTTTCTAAGCTCATCCAATTCCGGCTTCACATCAGGAAGATCCTGGAAATTTTTCGCATACACACCAATGATATACTGATTTGCCTGATAATTCAGAAGGTCTGACCATTGAGAAGTCGGGATCAGCTCCAGATTTTTATATTGAGATTCGATCGCTTTTTTAAGGTCTTCGTATGTTACAGAATTTTTGCCGTAAGAGAACAATACTGCTTTCGGATTTTTAGGATTCAGGAAATTCTGATAAGACCTTTTGATTTCAGTAAAGTCATTAGTTTCCGAGAATTTTTGCTGCGTTTTCAGCCAGCTGACTAACTTTGATGTCGCTTCTTCACCATAGCTGGTTGCCAACATCTCCTTCTGGAAAAATCTTCTATTCTCATCTGTAAGCTCATAAGGTTCAAGATTATAAATATTGAAAATAAAATATTTATCATTGAACAAAATCGGCTCTTTTGTATAATAATCCTTTTTCTGACCCTTCAGCGCACTGTAAACTTCATCCGGCAAAATCGGTGATCCCATCACAGCACCACCTGAGTTTTTCTCGTCATCAGTTGCACCAAATTCTTTTACCACAGTCTGGAATTTTTTCCCCGATTCCAATTCTTTATAGATCTTAGCTTTTGTAGCTTCATAATTGTTATCTTTTGGAATGGTCAATACGCCAAAAACCATATAGCCGAGGCTTGGTCTTGTATTGACAACTTTTGCGAATGCAACCACATTTGGTTTATCTATAAACGGCGTATAAGAATTAACCGGTATGTTTTTTACCTGCTGATACAGTTCATAATCCAGCATTCCTGGTTTTACATAAAATGCTTTACCTGCTTCTGGGCTTCCGTTTTTTGCAAGAAAATCCTCCATCTTCATTTTTCCGGCTTTCACTTCGTTATAAAGAGCTTTGTAATCGGTTTTATCATCCGATTTTTTTTCTTTGATAAAAAGCAAAATCTGAATTTCGGTTTTGTTGGACTTGACAAAATCCTGAATCATCGGGTCAATGATAGTTTTCGGATAGAATTTTTGCTCTCTGACTTCGGACAACTTCTGGTTAAAAGAATTAACAAAGAAATTGAGCGTATCTGCTTTCTTTTCTCTTGCCAGCTGTTGCAGCAGCATGAATTCCACTGTAGCATTAACAGATTTTTCCGGACCGGTTTGTTCCAGTCCATATTTATTGTCACGGATATAATCTTTTACGGAGATGCTGTCTTTGCCAATAATCAGGTATTGAGAAAAAGCATTTTGAGAAGCAAAAGCCAACAAAAGCGGGAAAAAAATTTTCTTCATTCTGTATAATAATAATTTATAACACTGTTTTGAGTAATAAATTCTGATAAGGTTAAATTTTATATTGCAGATTCAAAAGAAGTCAGTTCACGGAACTGCATGATTCTCTCGCTCAGCTCTTGCTTTGTAACTTCCTGGATTCTTTCTGTCCCGAATTTTTCTACTGTAAAAGACGCCATCGCACTTCCAACGATAATAGCTGTTTTCATGCTTTCGAAACTAAAATCACCTTTTTTTGTTAGATATGACGCAAATCCTCCTGCAAAAGTATCGCCAGCTCCGGTTGGATCAAATACTTCTTCCAAAGGCAACGCCGGAATTGCAAATACTTTTCCTTCGTGGAATAATAGTGCACCGTGCTCTCCTTTTTTGATAATGACAAACTTAGGACCCATCTCGTGGATTTTCTTAGCTGCCTTTACCAAAGAATATTCTCCGGACAGCTGTCTCGCCTCCTCATCATTAATGGTAATCACGTCTGTTTTTGCAATCACCTTCATCAGGTTATCCCATGCGATATCCATCCAGAAATTCATAGTATCAAGAATAACCAATTTCGGCTGGGATTTCATTCTTTCCAAAACAGAAAGCTGAACAACCGGATCAAGATTTCCCAGCAACAAAACTTCAGAATCGGCAGCCTGTTCAGGAACTTTTGGATCAAAATCTGCCAGAACATTCAGTTCAGTCACCAGCGTATCACGGGAGTTCAGGTCGTTGTGGTATTTTCCGCTCCAGAAAAAAGTTTTACCATCCTTCACCATTTCGACACCATCCACATTGATATTTTTAGAAGTCATCATATCCAGATATTCCTGAGGAAAATCGCCGCCAATAACAGAAACCAAACTTACTTCAGTTTCCAGAGCTGAAGCTGCCAATCCAATAAAAGTTGCTGCTCCGCCAAGAATCTTATCTGTTTTTCCAAAAGGTGTTTCGATGGCATCGAATGCTACTGTTCCTACTGCTAATAATTTCATATTTTAAGCTTTTATGCCGGATATCCGATAATGGATATCCGAAGTTTTTTTATTTATAATTAATTTTTTTCTTAAATACTGATTTTTTCTTTTTTTACTTTTTCCATTCAAAAGAATCTATCATATGAAGCAAATCTTTTTTGACATAATCCACAGCCGGGCCTAATGAATCAGGACGAGGGCGAGAGTTGAAATATAGATTTCCGGTTACAAAATGTTTTGTACTGTCTGTTACAAAAAACTGGATGTTCGACGCAGTCTGTCCCTTAAGCTCATAAAAATTGCCATAGACTTTTTTCTCAGGATACTGGAAAAATTTGGTGTCTATAGAACTGGCTTTGATGGTGTGTTCATAAACCATTTTTTCCACTTCTCTTACGTGGAGCTGAAAATCATTTTTTATAGGAAAATAAGTAATGAAAACTTTGGCTTTCATCTTTGGGTAGTTGATATAATACCAGCACCTTTCCTTAGCATTTTCTACTCTGGAAAAATCTGAATAATCAAAAGCATAGTCGCAAGGGGAATCGAATCTCAGGTATTTGGGATTCGGATATTCCAGACGCAGTTCTCCTTTGGGCTTGGGAACAGGTTCTTTGGCACAGGAAAACAATGTCAGTCCAATAAAAATTCTGAACAGATTTTTTAACATCCGGCAAAAATAACAATTAGAATTGATACAGAGAATTTTGATTCCCAAATTTTTGTTAAGAATGATTGATTTACAGAGAAATGTGTGGTTGAAATCTTTATGATTAATAATTTCTCGATGATTTGGAGATTTTGTTATTTTTAATTGTTCATTGGAAAAAAGTCTTCTACTCCGCTCAGACTCACAATGGTTTATTATTGAGAATAGTATCAGAGATGTCACACTGAGCAGAGACGAAGTGTATTTATAAAGATAATATTTGAAATTGAATTGCACGCAGCCCGGCTTGAGCGGAAATCCTTTTTACGCAGCGTAGCGGAGTGAAAAGATTGCGAGCCCTTCGACAAGCTCAGGATAAACTACAGGCGGATTAAGCTGCCCAAACCAAACGAAGTGGTTCGACATAGTCAAATTTTATTAATTAATTTTAAAATGCGTTAAAATTGAAGTCGAATCTCATAAAATTAAAATATTTGTAACCTTTTTCATGTTCTCATCGTATAATATAATGCAACCTAATAGAATGAGGTTTTTATAATGAGACAATTAAAAATTACAAAACAGGTTACCAACAGGGAAACCGCATCACTGGACAAGTATCTGCAAGAGATTGGAAAAGTTGAATTGATTACCGCCGATGAGGAGGTAGATTTGGCTCAGAGAATCCGTGCCGGAGACAGAGCTGCTCTTGAAAAACTGATCAAAGCCAACTTACGTTTCGTGGTTTCGGTTTCTAAACAGTATCAGAATCAGGGACTTTCTCTTCCGGATCTAATCAATGAAGGAAATCTTGGTCTGATGAAAGCGGCGAAAAGATATGATGAAACGAGAGGTTTCAAATTCATTTCTTATGCTGTTTGGTGGATTCGTCAATCGATTTTGCAGGCTTTGGCTGAGCAGTCGAGAATTGTAAGATTACCTTTGAATAAGATTGGTTCTATCAACAAAATCAACAAAGCTTATGCTCACTTGGAGCAAGAGAACGAAAGACCGCCTTCTCCGGAAGAATTGGCAGAAGTTCTGGATATGAGCGAGGAAGACATCAAAGAATCTATGAAAAACAGTGGTCGTCACCTATCGATGGATGCACCGCTTGTGGAAGGTGAAGATTCTAACCTTTATGACGTGTTACGTTCCGGAGAATCGCCAAGTCCGGATAAAGATCTGATGCTTGAATCTCTTCAAATTGAGATTGAAAGAGCCTTGAATACCCTCACACCAAGAGAAGCGGATCTTGTAAGATTATATTTCGGTCTGAACGGGAAACATCCTATGACATTGGAAGAAATTGGTGAAACCTTCGATTTAACAAGAGAAAGAGTTCGTCAGATCAAGGAAAAAGCGATCAAAAGGCTGAAACATAATTCCAGAAGTAAGATTCTGAAATCTTATCTTGGTAAATAAGATTTTTGATTATAAATTAGAAGCAGGTTTTTTAGCCTGCTTTTTTTTAATATGGTTGAAGTTAAACGATTCAAATTTACGTCTAATTTAGATTTTGTCTGTCAAGGTTTAAAAGATAAAGGAATATTGTTCGAAGCCGATTGGGAAAACAACATTCTTTATTGTGAGGAAAAAGACAATCAAAATGTTTTTGATTTTATAAATAGTTTAAATCTTGATGAAAATGATGTTGAAGTAGATGAATCTATAATTGAAGGCTATAAAGAATGGGATAAAAATATGTATAATCCTGGGCATTATACTGGAGGAAATATTCCTTTCTTTGATAAAGAAAAAAACAATTATGCTCTTTATGGATTTATAACTATTATATCTGGTTTAGTTTGCCTTATAGAAATTGTTAATGCAAATAAATTTAGAAAATCAGTTTTTTGGATTTTATTTTTAATAATATTTTTAATTTGTTTTTCTTTTTTCTACCAACACTACAAATTTAAGAGATCTAAAAAATAATGAATTCAATCTCAATCATCGGTGGCGGAATTGGCGGTTTAACTTTAGGCAATTTTCTAAAGCATCAAAACATTGATTTCAAAATCTATGAAAGTGCTCCGGAAATAAAACCGGTTGGAGCAGGAATTGCGATGGCGGGCAATGCAATGCAAATCTTTGATAAACTCGGATTGAAAGAGAAAATCGAAAAGGCCGGAACCAAAATGCACGCTTTAATCATCACTGATGAAAAACTAAAAACCATTTCTAAAACGGATGTTTTGAAATTGGAAAACAAATACAAAGTTTGCAACATTGCCATTCACAGAGCAGATTTACAAAAAATATTGAGCGAAAATATTTCGGAGCATATTATTCTGAATAAACGTCTTTCAAAAATTGAGAAGAAAGAAAATTACCATTTGACTTTTGAAGATAATACAGAAATCGAAAGTGACATCGTTTTCGGAGCTGATGGCGTAAAATCTTTGGTTAGGAATGAAATTCTGAAATCTGGAGAAATCCGAAATGCCAAACAAAAATGCTGGCGTGGAATTATAAATACAGAAATCCCTGAAAAATACAGCCACAATGCTTACGAAATGTGGGGAAAAGGAAAGCGTTTCGGTTTTGTAAAAATCCGGGAAAATACGATATACTGGTATGCTTTGGTGAATGAAAAATTTTATTATGAAGATTTCGATTTATTGAAAGAGTTCAGAGATTTTCATCCTGACATTCTGGAAATGATTTCTGAAACTGCTAAAGAAAATATTATTCTAAATGACATCATCGACATCAAACCGATGGACAATTGGTCATTAGAAAATCTTTGCCTGATTGGTGACGCTGCCCACGCCACGACTCCAAATATGGGACAAGGCGGTTGCCAGGCGGTTGAAGATGCCTATGTAATTGGAAAATTATTAGAAACTGAAAAAGACTGGAATAAAGTTTTTGCTCGATTTGAAAAAATCAGGAAAGAAAAAGTTCATCATATTGTGAATACAAGTTGGACGCTCGGGAAAGTGGCGCAATGGGAGAATTTTACAAAAATTAGAAATTCTATTTTCAGAATGATTCCTGAAACTGTGAATCAAAAGCAGATGGAAAAAATTCTGAAACTGGAACTGTAGAATTATTGCTCGCCTTCTTTTTTAAGGCTTTCTATTAAATTTTCTAACTCGGCAATTTTATCTTTCAGGTTTTTAATATCGTTTTTATTGCTCGTCACTTTGCTTTTCAGCATCACTGTTCTGGCACGCTCGCTGTGGTCTTCATCATCCTCATCTTCACTTATTTCTTCCACGTCTTCCTGAATTTCTTCCACATCTTCCTGGATTTCTTCTATATCTTCCTGGATCTCGTCAATATCTTCCTGGATCTCATCAATATCTTCCTGAATTTCATTGACATCTTCCTTCAGATCCTCGATATGTTCAGAGCTTTTATTGACCGACATCTGTATGAAAATCGCCAGATAAATAGCTTCCAGAGAAACAACTGTTGTGAGAACCAGCAACATCTTATCAAAATCCACGAGTCCGAAAACAGGCAACGCAAAACTGACAATAAAAAAAATCGTATGCAGAATCAAAGACGGAATAGAACCGACCCACCAGATAATTCCATTGGCAATTTTTTCTAAGGCCGAAAGTCTTTCCTCGGTTTTTTCAGTCAGTCTCATTGGGAAAATTTTGATAAAAATAAGGTTTTAAACCGACTTTTGGTGCATTATTTCTAAATGATTCCAGAATTTCAGTTACTAATTTTAATCACTGATTTCAGAATCTTTCTGCCTAATTGTCAAAAAGCGATGCTTGGCAGAAAAATTGAGAAATAGTCCCTATAAATTTATCAATATGGAAGAAAACAAAGATATACACGAAGAAAACTTAAATCAGGACACGCCAAATACGCAAACATCTGAACAGGAAAATCAGGAAAATGTGTCACAACAGCTGACTGCAGAAGAACTTTTGGCAGAAGAAAAAGACAGATACATCCGTTTGTATGCAGAATTTGAAAATTATAAGAAAAGAACTCTGAAAGAAAAGAATGAATTTTATCTCTATGCTTCAAAAGACCTGATGACTTCTATGCTAGGTATTTTGGACGATTTTGAAAGAGCTCTGAAAGAAATTGCTAAAAACGGAAATGAATCCGATCTGAAAGGTATTGAGTTGATTTATCAGAAATTCAGAAATAAATTGGTAGAAAAAGGTCTTAAACCAATCGAGGTCAATGCCGGAGACGATTTCAATGTAGATTTCCACGAGGCTATTACACAGATTCCTGCTCCTACTCCTGAACTGAAAGGCAAAATTGTAGATGTCATTGAAACAGGTTACCAGCTGCACGATAAGGTTATCAGATTTGCTAAAGTAGTGACCGGAAATTAATTAAAAATTTAGAATAAGATATCAGATCATAGATTGCGGGTCAATCACCATATATCAATCATCAATTATGAGTAAACGCGATTATTACGAAGTTTTAGAAATATCCAAATCGGCAAGTGCAGAGGAAATCAAGAAAGCCTACAGAAAGATGGCGATCAAATATCATCCGGATAAAAATCCCGGAGATAAGGAAGCGGAGGAAAAATTCAAGGAAGCTGCGGAAGCCTATGAAGTTCTGAGCGACGATAACAAACGAGCCAGATATGATCAGTACGGACATGCCGGAATGAGCGGTGCAGCCGGAGGCAGTGGATTCGGGGGATTCGGTGGCGGCATGAACATGGAGGATATCTTCAGCCAGTTTGGTGATATTTTCGGCGGACACTTTGGTGGTGGATTTGGCGGCGGTCAGAGACAACAGCAGGCGCGAGGTTCTAATCTGAGAATCCGTATCAAACTGAATCTCGAAGAGATGATCAACGGAACTCAGAAAACCGTTAAAGTTAAAAAGATGAAGCTGGCTGCGGGTGTGACTTCTAAAACTTGTCCTACATGTAACGGAAGCGGTGTTCAGGTAAAGGTTATGAACACCATGTTTGGACAGATGCAGACGCAGACCACTTGCGGAACCTGCCATGGTGTCGGAAAAGTAGCTGATAAAATACCTGCAGGAGCTAATGCGCAAGGCCTTATAAAAGAAGAGGAAGAAATCACCATCAATATTCCGGCGGGTGCAAGAGATGGCATCCAACTCAATGTCAGAGGAAAAGGAAATGATGCGCCTTTGGGAGGAACACCTGGCGATCTTTTGGTAGTAGTTGAGGAAGAAGTGGACAAAACTATTAAGCGTGAAGGCGACAATCTACATCAGGAACTTTACATATCTTTTGCAGAAGCAGCTTTAGGAACTACGAAGGAAATTAATGTGGTAGGCGGAAAGGTTAAAATCAAGATTGATGAAGGAACGCAATCCGGTAAAATCCTGAGATTGGCTGGCAAAGGTCTTCCAAATATTGAAGGTTATGGTGGAAAAGGTGATATGTTTGTTCACATCAACGTATGGACTCCACAGAAACTAACTAAGGAACAAAGAGAATTCTTCCAGAGCCAATTACAAAACGGCGATATGAACGCTGAACCAACTGGAAAAGAAAAGACATTCTTCGAGAAGGTTAAAGATATGTTCAATTAAAATATAACAAAAAGAGACTTATTTTTAAGTCTCTTTTTTTATTTTACAAGAAGTCTGTCACAAACCGTTTTACTGAAATTTTCCTCCTGGTTATTGTAGAAAACTTTCATAGACTGATCAAAATCCTCTTTCTGTAACACCTTGATTTCTGTACCAAGGCTTAGGTTTCTTTTATTGAGAAAATTCAGAAATTCTTCAGAAGAAGTGGTTACAGAAGCCAGTTCTACCCTATCATTCTCTTTACATTTACTGAGTTTTTTCAGATCCGGCTGGATGATGTTTCCGTCTTTATCCGGGATCGGTTCGCCGTGAGGATCTACTTTTGGAAAATTCAGAATTTCGTCCATTTTATCAAAGAAAACGTCGGAATGGATGTGTTCCAGCTGTTCGGCGATTTCGTGAACATTTTCCCATCCAAAACCCATTTTTTCTACCAAAAACATTTCCGTTAATCTATGTTTTCTTACAATTAATGAAGCTTCTTTTTTGCCGGATTCGGTCAGTTTGATGGGTTTATAAGATTCATATTTTACCCATTTTTTTTCTGCAAATTTTTTGATCATGCTGTTTACAGAAGGCATCTTAATATTCAGCTGCCGGCTCAGATCATTTACAGAAACTTCATCATTCTCATTTACGAGATGATAAAGTGCTTTCAGATAATTTTCTTCGGTAAGAGAATTCATATTTCAAATATAATAAAAGTTAGACAAAAATGAAATATACCCTAACAATATGGTTTTTAAAGATGCTATGCGATAATTCAATATCTTTGAATTCCAAGAAGAAGAACAATGAAGCAATATTCATTCAAAAACGATTATTCAGAAGGTTGTCATCCTTATATTTTAGAAGTATTAATCAGGACAAATCTCATTCAGCAAAACGGATATGGCTATGATGAATACTCTGATGAAGCCCGTATTTTAATCCAACAAAAAATGAATCATCACAATGCAGATATTCATTTTGTAAGTGGAGGAACCCAGGCAAATTTATTGGTTATTTCTGCAATTCTTCGTCCGCATGAGAGTGTTATTGCTGTTGAAACAGGTCATATTTTCACCAATGAAACCGGTGCAATAGAGGCAACAGGACATAAGATCCACGGTATCCAAACATCTGACGGCAAATTAAAACCGGAACACATCCAATCGGTTCTGGATGCACATACCAACAGACCTCATCAGCTGAAACAAAAACTGGTTTATATTTCAAATTCTACGGAAGTCGGAACAATTTATATCAAAAAAGAACTGGAAGAGTTGTCTGCTTTCTGCAGAGCTAATGATCTTTACCTATTTCTGGACGGCGCAAGGTTAGGACAGGCTTTAACCTCAGAAATCAATGATCTCAGCCTGGACGACATTGCGAACCTGGTTGATATTTTCTATCTCGGAGGAACCAAAAACGGAGCTTTGCTGGGCGAAGCGATTATCATCACAAATGATCAGCTTAAAGCAGAATTCGGATTTCATGTCAAGCAAAAAGGTGCGATGCTGGCAAAAGGCAGATTGCTGGGCATTCAGTTTCTGGAGCTGATGAAAGATGATCTGTATTTTGATTTGGCCAAGCATTCCAATATTCAGGCGATGAAAATTAAATCTGCATTTCAGAGAAAAGGCTTTAAATTTTTATCAGAAACATTTACCAATCAGATTTTTCCGATCTTAAGTAATGCCCAGATCGAAGATCTCTCGGTCAATTTTGATTTTTATGTATGGAAAAAAATTGATGAAAAAAGTTCTGCAATACGTTTGATTACATCCTGGGCAACGCCGGATGATATTGTTGAGGCATTTATCAGAAAGGTTGAAAATCTATAAGGTTATATGATATTCTGTCAAAAAATTCTATTTTTATTCCTGAATGAATAAGATATTTATTTTAATTATTTCGGTGATCTTATTTTCCTGCAGCTCCGTCAGGAAGAATAATCTGTTTCTGGAAAAGAAAATTGCGGCTCCGGAGCTCAGAAAAGATGTGGATTTTACCTATTCTAAGCTGAAAAGATTTCATCCGAATCTATATTGGTATATTTCTAAAGAAAATCTGGATTATAAATTTGACAGTCTTAAAGCCACAATCACAGAACCTTTGACTCCCAATCAGTTCTATTTCAAGCTGTCACCAGTTATTGCCTCTATCAGCGAAGGTCATCTCAGATTGCGCTCGCTTCCAAAGCAATATACCAAAGCAGAACAGAAAATCTTTAAAACAAAAAAGCCTCTTTTTGCGCTTATGGAGTATAAGATCCTCGGCGACAGAATGTTTGTAAAAGAAAATAAGCAAAGCCTGGGTAATATAAAACCCGGAACAGAGATACTGAAGATCAATAATGAAAACACCGCCTACCTTATCGATAAATATAAAAAGCTCTACAGTTCGGACGGGAAAAACCAGACGTTCCAAAAGTATTTTATGAATCTGGCATTTTTTAATTTTTATACTCTGGAACATGGATTTTTGGATAGCGCTGTTTTAAAGACGAAATTTGACAATGCAATAACAGACGTCCTTATCAGAAGAAAAAAGAAATCCGACAAAGAAATCTCTTCGGAAAAAGATCAGCCCAAGATCACGCCAGCACAGAAGATTCAGGATTATGATGCCTCTTCCAATACTTATAACAGAAGCCTGAAGTTTCTGAAGCGCGACAGCAGTATCGCGTACATCAAGGTCAAAACGTTTTCTGCCACACTAGCTAAAAAATTCTATAAAGAATCCTTTGAAAAAATCGCATATGCCCGGTCAGGCTATCTCATTCTGGACATCAGGGACAATCTGGGCGGTTCTTTATCGGAAATCAATACTTTGTATTCTTATCTTACTGATCAGAAATTCACATTGATCAAAACACCGGAAATGACTTCCAAAACCTCAGGGCTTCATCAAAACTATTTCCGCGGACAAAGCGTTTTTTCATCTATCTTCACAGCAGCTGGATATCCGTTTTTTTTGGCAGGAAATTATTTTCTTTCCTCAAAAAAACAAGACAAATATTATTTCCGGGAATTTACATCCCGGCCGACAAAACCAAAGTCAAATGCTTTCCGCGGCAGGATTTATGTTCTGGTAAATGGAGCCAGTTTTTCAGCATCATCCATTATATCTGCTAAACTGAAGCATGAAAAAAGAGCCGTAATTGTAGGCGAAGAAACCGGTGGTGCAAACGACGGAACAGTTTCCGGAGTGAATAATACCGTTACTTTGCCAAATTCCAGACTTACTTTGCCAATCGGATTGTTTCTGATCCGTCCTAATATAGAATTTGAAAATATGGGTCGTGGTGTAATCCCTGATGTAGCAGTCGATCCAGATTTCGGAAGTCTCAATCCATCCGAAGACAAAATGCTTAATTGGGTTCTGGATGATATCAGCTTTCGGAATTCAGTACTAGGAAAAACCAAATGATTGCCTGAAATTTTCTTTTATAATTTAACAAAATACGTCAAATGCCCTATTGATGTCATGGCATATTTTATAGAGTTTTGTAAACGATAACCTATAAAATAATGTTATGAAAACATTCAGAAAATTTTCTTTATTGCTGATCGGTCTGATCAGTTTTAGCCTTTTATTTAACTCGTGTCGTGATGATGACGATGACGGTGGCGATACCGGTGATACATCTGCCGGAACAATAAAAGCCAAAGTGAGCGGATCTGATTTCAAGGCTGACGGACAAATGGCGATGGCAACTTATGTAGCTCAGGGAAAAATGCTTACGATCTACGGAACAGATATGAGCGGAAGAGCGATACAGATCATCATCAATAACTATGACAGTTCCACCGGAACCTGGAAAATCCCTAATGGTACGGGATCAATTGGTGTTGTAGGCTCTTATATAGAAGCCAGCACAAGTGGTTCCCAGACGTGGGTTGCTCCTTATTCCGGAAGTGGTGAAATTGGCGAAGTAAAAATCTCGGAATTTGCTGCCAACGGAAGTGTGAAAGGTACATTTTCTTTCAAAGCAAGAAACCAGAATGACAACAGCAACTTCAAAGAAATCAAGGAAGGCAGTTTTAATCTTACTGTTAAATCTTACTAACTAACTAACTAACTAACTAACTAACTAACTAACTAACTAACTGACTTTATTCAATTTCAAAGCTGTCCGTTTTTTTCGGATGGCTTTTTTTTACAGGATATCTGACAATGCAACGTCTAAATTATTATATCGAAACCGGAATCCCGCATTTTCAATCCGCCTGGATGATATACGACTGCCTTCTAAAGCTAAAACGGACATCTCTCCTAACAGGACTTTGATTAAAAATTTTGGGATATTAGGAAGCAATATTTTTTTATTCAGATGAGAGGCTAAGCTTTTAGTCAGCGTCTCGTTTGTAATAAAATCAGGGGCGACTGCATTGTAAGCACCATTCATAGAAACATCTTCCACAGCTTTGAAATAGATATTCACCAGGTCATCGATATGTATCCATGGAAAATACTGTCTTCCGCTACCTAAAACAGCGCCAAGATTAAAATCAACAGGTTTTCTGAAAACAGCCATTGCACCACCTCTTTCAGAAAGAACAGTAGAAGTTCTCAAACGTACAACCCGACTGCCAAGATTCTGAAACTGAATCGCTTTTAGTTCCCAGTCCGTACAGACATTTGCCAAAAAATCTTCGGCAGGAGAATCATCTTCTTTAAAAACATGTTCTGATGTCAGCTGTCCGTAAAATCCTGTTGCTGACGCTGAAATAACAGCTTCCGGGTGTATACCTTTTCTCAACATTTCCTCATAAATGAACTGAGCGGATTTGATCCTGCTGTCATAGATCTCTTTTTTATAAGATTCTGTCCATCGTTTGCTGATCGATGCACCTGCAAGATGAATAAAAATATAGGTATTATCGAGAGCGCCTTCTTCCAAAAACTTCTTTTTATAATCCCAGACATAGGATTTGAAGTCGGAGTTAGTCTTTTTGGAACGAACAAGGAGTTCCACACGATAGCCTCTTTCATGTAATTTTCGGGATAGTTTTTTGCCAACCAGTCCCGTTGCCCCGCTTATCAGAATCTTTTTCATTACCTTCAGATTTAGTTTTCTGATTCAAAAACGATTCCAATAGAAAATTAATGGAGATAATCTTAAGAAAAACTGATATTTTACATCCAGATCATAATAATCTGATCCTGTCATCCAGAATCTCTATTATTTTGTCTTTATAAAGACTTCCTATCGCTTTTTTGAAATTTTTCTTGCTCATCTGAAGTTCATCTTTTATTTCTTCAGGCGTAGATTTATCAGAAAGGTACAGCAAACCAAAAGAATCATTCAGCTTGTCAATGATTTTTTGTTTGAATTCATCCACATTTTCAAAACCTTGCGGCTGAAGTGTGACATCAATTTTCCCATCTTCCCGAATGGTTTTGATGTAGCCGGATTCTTCAGAAAGCGGATAGAGTTTTTTGAAAACATCAGAAGCATAGATCAATCCGATGTATTTTTTATCAATGACGACATTCCAGCCCAATTCGGACTCATTCATCATTATCAGGCTTACTTTGTCTCCGTTTTTAAAGGGAAGATCTTCATACTGCGGATTCCGCTTGAACTTTGTGGTACCTGTAACCAATCCGGTTGCGGCATCCGTGTAAACATACACGAGATAGCGTTTTCCTTCTTCAACCTTAGATTTTTGCTGTTTATAGGGAATAAAAAGATCTTTGATAATCCCCCAATCCATAAAAGCACCGCTTGGAAGACTCTGGACACAGGTCATAACCGCAAACTCCCCGATCTCGGCATTTGCTTTTTCTGTGGTAGCTTTCAGAGTTCCTTCTTCCTGATAGACAAACACATCCACATCTTTCCCAACCTCCCAGGAGTCATCAGCAAAAATTTTTTGAATAAAAGCTTTCTCGCCTTCATCATCCTTCAGGATAAATCCGGAAGAAATCTGTTCCGATATTTTGAGTGTCTGAGTTTGCCCGGGCTTCATACAGTTTGATTTCCTGCAAAAGTAGATAAACTTTTTTTGTAATCTGGTTTTTTACGGAAGATTCTGTCACCAAAGCATACTTTCAAAACAAATAAAGAAATCCCTACAAATTTTCCTACTACAACATTATTTAATCTGGACATGATATTTTTATCTTATTTTATAAATTGAAATTTCTGAAGAAACATGTCCTAAAGCTGAAAGTACTTCATTATCAGCAATAAGACCAAAACTGAGTTTTTCACCCTTTTTCAAGCTATAGATGTGATTGATTACAGCCTGCGGAGACAATGAAGTAATTATCTTTTCCTTAGCAGAATCATCACCATTAAACAATCTCGAGGCTATAACAGCACGAGATGAAGCATTTGCAGTAGTTTTTACAATAGCTAAACCTGGTCTCTTGAAGATCTTTTTCTGATTCGGATTATCAACATTGACATAATAATTGACAACATACAATCCTGTTTCCGGAACAACATATTGATTATCAACTATATATTCTGAACCTATTTCACTTTCAAATCCAGAATCGAACCGGATCGCCTGAAAATCAGAAGAAGCTAATGTCGATTTAGAAAAACTGACACCAGAAATACTTCTTGCAGCAAATGCATTCGGGTCACTGAACATTTTTTTCCACGTTCCTTTACTGTTATCCTTGTTAGAATATCCGGAATCATAGACATAGTAACCGGAACTTAGGACGTGTTGCGTTTTACTGGAAGTCCTGGTAACAGGCTTAGTAATATAAATCAATGCACCATCCTGAGCCGGGCCGTAAAGATGATCTTTCAGCTGGAGAGAATCTGCAGAGATTCTCGGCGGAATAATGCCGTCCGGGATATTTGGAAGACTAGATCTGTGCACTTCCAGATTCGCCAAAGGACTTGGTGTATTGATCCCAACTTGGGCTTTTGCCAGAACTAAAATCAAAGTAAAAATTAATGTATATATTTTTTTCATAGAAAAATATCTGATAAGAAATATGAGATTCTTACTCCGATTAATGGACGCAGTTTCAATTCTACCTCCGAACCTGCCTCAATCTAAAATTAAATTGAGGCAGATATAGTGTTATAGAATGAATGTTTTTATTAGTATTGACTACCAGCTAGTTCCGTCTTTTACTGGTGGATCTGGATCAACTGGACGTTGCGCATGCTGAACAGTAGTTGTTTCAGCTTTTACCGAATCACCTCCTTTTCTGAAGTTAGAAGATTCTTTTTTTGTAACAACATCCATATCAGATGTAACATCATCTTGTCTGCAAGAAACAAAATTGAGGGACACTAATGCAATTGCAAGAATTGAGATAGATTTTTTCATATTGAGTATAATTATTTATTTTAAATTTCTGAATGGTGCAAAGAAACATTTTCTTACCATTTTCTGATACGAAATTAGGCTCTATTTTTGTCCTGCGAAAACTTTTGTGGTCAATATTCTGAAATCTTGACGTCCTAATTCACAAATTGAGACAATGTTAAAAACCTGTTAGACAGATGATTAACATTATCTTTCTTATCATTCAAAACATAAACTATTTCTGTTGAAAATTTGACATTCATAAATCATATTTTCTTATTTTTGTACACACAAATGACGAAGAATTAAAAATTTACAATGAAAAATTTTTTCTTTATCATATTTGTGTGTTTTTCGGGATTCTTATTTTCACGAGACAAGATCCCAGCCACCTATGAAGGCCTCAGAAAAGCATATGAAACCTATGGAGAAAATGATACCCGTGCCTTCACTTTTATCAATCCCTACATCCAGAAAGCAAAGACAGAGAAAAAATATCCGGAACTTTTTCAGGCGTATCGTGATGCGGTATTTTACTCAAAATCGATAGACCGAAAGGTTAAATATGCTGACAGCTGCCTGGACGCTGCATACAAATCCGGAAGTGATGACCGTGTTTCCACAGCTTATATCCTAAAAGGAAGTATTTTCTATGCCAAGCTGAAGAAGTATAAACCAGCGCTGGATGAATATCTTATGGCCTATAAATATTCAAAAAACACAGGCGATCTCTATCTGAAAAACAAGGTTTCCTATCACCTCGGCGTTGTGAAAAATTATCTGGGTTATAATGAGGAAGCTTTGGATCTTTTCAAGGAGTGTCTTACCTATTTCGAAGCCCAGGCAAATAACAAGAATACACATAAATTTCAGGTGTTTAATAATATGAAGGGTTATCTGAACAGCCTCCATCAGATGATCATTTGCTACAGGAATATGAAAGATTATTCCAAGGCAGACTCTTTAACTAACGTCGGTTTATTAAAGACATTCAACGAACCGGAGTTTTCTAAAGAAAGAAGCTGCTTCCTGAAATCTATGGGTATCTCCGAATATTCCAATAACAGATATGATTCTGCAATCGATTACCTTAACCAATCTCTTGGTCTGATGACTGACGATTTTGCATGGGAATCCGTAGATTATTTTTATATCGGAAAAAGTCAGCTGGCGCTTAAAAATGAAGAAGCAGCAATCAAAAATTTTAAAAAAATCGATTCTATCTTTACCAAGCAAAACTTTATACTTCCGGAGCTGAGAGAGAATTATGAATTGCTTATCAATTACTACAAAGATAAGAAAGATGCCAAGCAACAGCTATTTTATACAACGCAGCTGCTGAAGGCAGACAGCATCATTTCCAGAGATTTTGCTTATCTCTCTCCCAAGGTCCATAGAGAATACGATACCAATTCGCTTCTGGAAGAGAAAGGAAAACTGGAAAAGGCTAATGTATGGAGTTTTGTATTTATCAGCATCCTGGTAATAATAGCAGGTTTTCTGGTTTTGGTTTTATACAAGAAATTCAAGAAAGAAAAAAATATTCTTAATCAGTACATGCTTCTTCATCAGAAATTGCAGAATCAAAATTATAGCCGTACAGAGAATGCTGTCGTCACCAATATCACTGAAAATAATGATGACAAGAAAACACAGATTACCCAATCAATAAAGCAGGAACTGCTCAGAAAACTTACGATTTTTGAAGAAAAAAAACAGTTTACACAGAAAGGTCTCACCATCCAGAAACTTGCGATACAGCTGGAAACAAATTCTAACTACCTCTCGGCTGTTATCAACGAGCAGAAGGGCATGAACTTCAACAAATATCTGGGCGAACTAAGGATCAGACATATCACCCAACTACTATTTGAAAAGAACATCTATCTCAATTATACCATTGACACTCTGGCAAAAGAATGTGGGATTGCATCCAGGCAGAATTTCTCGGACTTATTTTTTGAAATCAATGGAATCCGTCCAACAGATTTCATCAGAAAAAGAAAAAAAGAGCTGGAGAACAATACATCCGGCACATCTGCGCTTGATGGTATAAAGAATGTTTTCTAATTGCCTAATCCACCATCGGGATGACAATATCTTTTTCGTCATCTGTCGCATCCAGAGTAAAATTCAGAGAGAAATAAAGAAAATGAAAATTGTCATTTCCTTTCACGGCAAACTCACGCTGGAACATGTAGCCAGTTGTTGCAGATAATGAATGATTGAATTGATAACCAAATCCGGCGAAAGTCCGGTTTCTTTTGAAGTTTGGATCTTTCGGCCCTAAAAACACTTCCTCGAAAGCATTCATGAAAAAAGTTTCCTCCTGAACTTTTGGTTTATTGATTGGCAAAGTTGCACTCAGCCTATATCGGAAACGGTTGGCTTCCGTGTGTTCACCAGTCTGGCTGGCATAGAAAAAACGATGTTCTGCCCTGGCTCTGTGATCCAGCTTCAGCCTTCCAAAGCGTTGTGTCAAAGTATATTGAAGCCAGATTCGGAATTCTTCCTGAGTAATTTTCATTTTCTCATACGTTCCGTACCGTCCGACACCGACAAATGCCTGATTATTTTTATTCAGGTTGTAGCCAATACCGCCTTTTGTCTCATAATAATCAATCACTGTATAATCCTTCCTCGCCCTGGCCTGCAGCTCTACATAAGCCATCCATTTCGGATCCATCTTATAGGTAAAAGACATCATATTAAAGCCAGAAAGATGGTTCTGACCCAATACAAAACATCCCAAGAAAAGAAATAAAAATCCTGCTTTTTTCACGAAGCAAATATAATCAAATCCTTCATCAGAATAACTATTTTTGGATCTATATAAGCATTTGAAATTTGCATATCTAAATATCCTGACATAAAAAAACCTTCCAATAAAAATTGAAAGGTTTATAAAATATTTGGAATAAATTTTTATCCTAATAAAAGTGTCAGCGGGCTTTCCAGATAAGTTCTCAGCGTTTGTAAAAACTGAGCTCCTGTTGCACCATCCACTACTCTATGGTCACAAGCAAGAGAAAGTTTCATGGTATTCCCCACCACGATCTGTCCGTTCTTCACGATTGGCTTTTCGACGATGGCACCTACAGATAAGATACAGGAGTTTGGCTGATTGATAATAGAAGTAAACGTCTCGATTCCGAACATTCCAAGATTGGACACGGAGAAAGTAGAGCCTTCCATTTCATTGGCTTTAAGCGCTTTTGTTTTTGCTCTTCCCGCCATATCTTTTACTGATGCAGATATCTCGTTGTAGTTCATATAATCCGTATTTTTCAATACAGGAACAACCAAACCGTCCGGAACAGCAACTGCAACACCAACATTGATATTACCATGGTGGATGATTTTGTCACCTGCCCAGGAAGAATTAACCTGAGGATGTTTTCTCAATGCCATCGCAACCGCTTTAATCACCATATCATTGAAGGATACCTTTGTATCCGGCATGCTGTTGATTTCTTTTCTCGCTTCGATCGCTTTATCCATATTGATCTCGACCATCAGATAATAATGCGGAGCCGTGAATTTACTTTCAGCCAGTCTTTTTGCGATGATGTTTCTCATCTGAGAATTGGGCGTTTCAGAATCTTCACCAGGTTTGAAAGTTACACTTGGCTGTGCAGAAACAGATGTCGGCGCAGATACCGGAGCTTGCTGAGCAGAAGACTTATAGTTCTCCACATCTTTCTTAACGATTCTTCCATTCTCTCCGGATCCTTTGATACCCGCGAAATCGATACCTTTATCCTCGGCTATTTTCTTTGCCAAAGGAGAGATTGCAACTCTTTCGCCAGTAGAAGAAGCTGCAACTGGTGCTGACTCTTTCTTATCTTCAGATTTGGTTTCAGTCTTGGCTTCCGCTTTTGGACCTGCAGCTTTTTTACCACCACCGGAAACTATAGCGGAAACATCGGTTCCTGCAGGACCAACGATTGCTAAAATCTTATCAACTTCTGCAGCATCACCTTCAGCCACACCTTGGTATAATAATGTTCCGTTAAATTCAGATTCAAAATCCTGTACTGCTTTATCTGTTTCGATTTCAGCAAGGATGTCACCTTCTTTTACAGCATCACCAACATTTTTTTGCCATTTGGCGACTTTACCTTCCGTCATTGTATCGGAAAGTCTCGGCATCGTGATTACTTCGACACCTTCTGGGATATCAGCAGAAGAAGATTCTTCGGTCTCACGTTCCTCGGATGTAGATTCATTTTCGGTTTTAGATTCTTCCCCGGATATATTTTCTTCAGATTTTGCACCGCCTCCAATAAGTGCAGATACATCCTCACCTTCTTTTCCGATGATCGCCAAAACAGAATCCACAGGCGCTTGCCCTCCTTCTTCTACTCCGACATATAATAATGTACCGTTCACTTCGGATTCGAAATCCTGAACCGCTTTGTCCGTTTCGATTTCAGCAAGGATGTCGCCTTCTTTCACTGCGTCACCCACTTTTTTGTGCCATTTTGAAACTTTACCTTCCGTCATTGTATCGGATAGACGGGGCATCGTAATTACTTCTGCCATAATTTTTTATTGATTTGAGATTTGAGATTCGAGATTTGAAATTCGTTGAAGTTCAAATTTCAAAATTTCAAATTAATAATATTTTAGTTTTCTAATTTGTCAATGAAGGGATAATCCGGTGTAGAATAAACAAAGTCATAAACCTGAGACAGATCCGGATATGGAGACTGCTCCATAAAATCAATGCATTCTTCTACAAACTCACGGGATCTTTCATCAATGGATTCCAAATCCTGTTCCGTAGCCCAATTGTTGTCAAGAAGCCTCTTTCTAACAATTTCGATCGGATCTTCCAGTTTATATTGTGCAACCTCTTCCTTGCTTCTGTATGGTTCTGCATCAGACATAGAATGTCCTCTGTAACGGTACGTTCTCGCCTCGATAAAAGTTGGGCCGTCTCCTCTCCTGGCTCTTTCAATAGCTTCGTAAGCTGCTTCTGCAACTTTTTCAGGATCCATTGCATCTACAGGAAGACAAGGCATTTCATATCCTAATCCCAATTTATAAATATCCTCATGATTGGCAGTTCTTTTTACAGATGTTCCCATCGCATAACCGTTGTTCTCACAAACAAAAACCACAGGAAGCTTCCAGTTCATCGCCATATTAAAGGTCTCGTGAAGGGAACCCTGACGAACAGCACCATCACCCATAAAGCAGATATTAACGGCTTTTCTGTCAAAATACTGGTCTGCAAAAGCGATACCTGCTCCCAAAGGAATCTGACCGCCAACAATACCATGCCCACCGTAAAAACGGTGCTCTTTGCTGAAAATGTGCATAGAACCACCCATTCCTTTGGATGTTCCCGTTGCTTTTCCGCAAAGTTCTGCCATTATTCTTTTTGGATCCACGCCCATCGCCATTGGATGGATGTGACATCTGTAAGCCGTGATCATGCTATCCTTTGACATATCCATCGCATGCGTGAAACCCGCAGGAATAGCTTCCTGACCATTATAAAGATGTAAAAAACCTCTGATTTTTTGTTTCAGATAAAGAGAACGGCATTTGTCTTCAAACCGTCTCCACATCGTCATATCCTCGTACCACTTCAGGTAGACTTCTTTAGAAAATTCTTTCATTGTTGTTTTGAAATATGTAGCAAAAATAAGAAAAATTTTACTTTCTATTATATGCATATTATCATATTTTAGGAGATGCCACAAATGTCAAATATTTAAAACGCTCACAAATGCAATCGATTGCGCTTTGAACAGATTATGGTATTTACATTCAAATATTATTAAATCAACATTAATAAATTTTAAAAATCAACAAAATTTAATATTTCAGATATTTTTGTATATTGTTCGCGAAATTTGCACCGATGGAAGTCAAAGACCCGAATGTTTTATCTGTCTCAAGATTTATTTCTAATTTTTTCAATCCTCTTGTGTCTTTGGTTCTGTACTTTTTTTACTACAGCTACATTAATTATACATGGGAAGAAGCCACTAAAAAATTTCTGCCTATACTTTTGTTACTAATAATTCCTGTTGGGATATGGATCTATAGAAACGTAAAAAAAGGAAATTACACCAACATGGATGTTTCCAATAGAAAGCAGAGACATTCTTTATATGTGTTTATTATTCTTGCAACAATAGTATTTCTTGCCGTAGATTACTTCCTTCATAAGGAAATCGACTGGACTGTATTGATGCTCTGCATATTGCTGATGATGATGCAGATCAGTAATTTTTTCATTAAAAGCTCTATGCACACCAGCCTTAATATTTATGTAGCCGCTCTGTTTTTTGCTATCAATCCCACAATCGGCATTTTTTGGTTTTTATTATCTGTTTTAATAGGAATTACCAGAATTATTCTGAAGCGGCATACAGTGAAAGAGGTTGTTGCCGGCGGTCTGATTGCTATTTTTGTATCTTTGGCTTACCTTATTATGGTAAAAATTGTCATTTTTTAAAAACAAATTTTTATGAAAAGATTCCTGATATTTTCTTTTATTCTAATCATTAATTTCAGTTTTTCACAGACGTTATCTGTTGAAGAGAATTTCACAAAAAAAGAAGTTTATATCCCGATGCGGGATGGAACAAAACTGTTCACTATTATCTATACGCCAAAAGATATTTCGAAGGCGAACAAGTACCCTTTTATCATGAACAGGACATGTTACGGCATTGCACCCTATGGCGAAAATAATTTCAGGAAAAAACTGAGCCCGAACAAATTCATTGAAAAGGAAAAATACATTTTCGTGTTCCAGGATGTGCGAGGAAGATATATGAGTGAAGGAACTTTTACTAATATGACGCCACAGGTAGATCACAAAACAAAAAAGGATGTGGACGAAAGCACCGATACCTATGACACCGTTGACTGGCTGGTGAAAAACATTCAGAACAATAATGGAAAAGTGGGGCAATACGGAACATCTTATCCCGGTTTTTATACCGCTGTCGGAACTCTGGCCAATCACCCGGCTCTTGTAGCATCGTCCCCTCAGGCGCCGATCTCAGATTTCTGGTTTGATGACTTCCACCATAACGGTGCTTTTCTGATGAGCTATTTTAAAACTTTTCCAGTATTTGGCATTCAGAAAACCAAGGCTGAGAAAGAATCCTGGTTCAATGATAAATTATTAAAGCCAACTTCGGAAGATGGTTACCTTTTTTATAAAGATATGGGAACCCTGAAGGATGGCGTGGACAAATATTATAAAGACAATTTCTTCATGCAGGAAGTTATAAATCATCCTAACTATGATGAGTTCTGGAAAAAAAGAAATCTGCTGCCACACCTGAAGAATATCAGCCATGCTGTGATGACAGTCGGTGGCTGGTTTGACGCAGAAGATCTGCGTGGACCTCTGGAAATCTATAAAACCATCGAAAAAAATAATCCAAAAGCAAAAAACACGATCGTCATGGGTCCTTTTTCACACGGCGGATGGAACTACGACAGCGGAAAACACTATCATAACGATATTTATTTCGGAGACAGTATTGCAACATTCTATCAGAAAAATATTGAGCAGCCTTTCTTCCATCACTACCTCAAAGAGGATTCTAAAACGCCTGCCAAATTTCCGGAAGCTTATATGTTCGATACTGGAAAAAAAGAATGGAAACAATTTGATAGCTGGCCACCAAAAGAGACAGAAAAAAAATCATTTTTTTTAAATTCCTCCGGTATTCTTTCTCAAAAACCAGAAAATCCGAAAACATTTTCCTATTATATATCTGATCCCAACAAACCTGTTCTCAGCAGCGAGAACTATAAAGACATGAACGGTTTCACACCAAAAAACTATATGACGGAAGATCAAAGGTTTGCAAGTTACAGATCAGATGTGGTGACCTTTACCACTGATGTTCTTGAAAATGATCTGACCTTAGCCGGAGAAATTTTAACCCAACTAAAAATTGTAAGTTCATCAACAGATGCAGATTTCATTGTGAAATTAATTGATATTTATCCCGCTGATGAAAAACAAAATCCCGACAAGCCCAATGTTGTATATGCCAATTATCACCAGATGGTGAGAAGTGAGATAATGCCTGCAAGATTCCGTAACAGTTTTGAAAAACCGGAACCCTTGATACCAAATAAAGGCGCAATTGTAAATGTCAAATTACAGGATGTGTTGCATACTTTTAAAAAAGGGCATAAGATCCAGATTCAGGTTCAAAACACATGGTTTCCACTAATGGCAATCAATCCGCAAAAGTTTCTGGAAAACCCTTATCTGGCAACCAAGGATGATTATGAAAAGGCAGAAATCAGAGTATCAAGCGGTAGCACCATTGAATTTGAAATAATAAAATAGAAAAAGCCAATCAGAATCTGATTGGCTTTAATTGTCATAATAAGATAATTTCTTAGTCTAGAATTTCATATTCTATTGCAACAGTTCCTTTACGGATATCTGCAATAGTTTTGAAAGCAGCTTTAGAAAGATCAAAGGCTCTTGAAGAATGGTAAGGACCTCTGTCATTCACTTTAACAACAACACTTTTTCCGGAGATCAGATTCGTGATCTTTACCAGAGTTCCAAAAGGAAGTGTTTTGTTTGCTGCAGTTAGCGCCGAGTTACTGAATACCTCTCCGCTCGCTGTTTTTCTACCATCAAATTTGTCGTGGTAGTACGATACAAAACTTGTTTTCGCATCAGTGGCAATATTCTTGAAAGAATAAAAACCAAGTGTTGAAATCATCATTATGATTACGAGAAAAGCTCTTTTCATCATGTTGAATATTTATGGGTTTTGACTCCGCAAAGATATGGCTATCTCTGCCTCGAATCTTGATTTTGCGAATCGTACTTCAAAAACGGCACTCTAATTGATATTCTGTCTCTAAAAATTACTTCTCACAAGGCTATAGCAAGATTTGTTAAGAAATGTTAATTTATCATTAATACTGTTAATGAAATTGTAATAATAGCAAATGTATTATTTAATTAAATTGTTGAAAATCAATAATTTAAATATTTTCGCCTAATTAATATTTTTAGATATAATGTAATTTAAGATCAATGTTAGCTAAATATAATTTTGTATTTTAATAAATCATTACGAATCATCTACATTATTATTAAATCAATTGATTAATATTCAAAATATTAAAATTTAATATTAATAATTATTTTATTAATTATTTAAAAACCTATTAATCAGAAAGTTATCCGTTCATGCTGTTTTTTTTAACATAATACAAGAAAATTCATCTAAACATTAATATCATTACATTAAACTTTGTTATTAAATCAAGTAACATTTTGTCATATTTACTAAAATAAAAACCAGACAACTAAGGTTATCTGGTTTTAAAATGATAATGGATAAATATTATTCTACAAGAATCTTCTTGTTTACAACCCCTTTGGAAGTAGTAATCTGAACGATATAGAAACCGGAAGCAAGGCTTCTGACATCTGTTTCTGTTTTATCACCGGAGAAGGTTTTACTCATCACAATTTGTCCGGAAGCATTGATGATTTTTAATTCCTGTACTTTTTCGTTGTTGTCGGTTTTGATCTTTAATACATCCTTCACAGGATTCGGGTAGATCTGAACGGACGAAGATTTTGCGCTGTCATCGATCACGGACATTGTTCCGTCAGCAAAGAAAAGCGTCACGTTAGGAGTATACAGAACAGGATATCCTTGTGGCGGATTCATAGCATCAAAAGGCTCATCATCCCGGTCACTGGATCTGGAATAGATTGGCTCTTCTGAGAATGTACTCATAAATGTTGACCAAAGAACCATTTCAGGATGGCTTTTGTTGGTATAGATAACAAGGTTTTTCCCGTTATAGTTAAACTCAGTCTGTAATGGGATGTAAAGATTATTAAAACCTTTTTGGAAATTAATCTTACCGTCATAGACAAGCGTGAAAGTTGACGGATCCAGCCATTCGGAAGAAAGATCTTCCTGATCTGTTTCTGCAAGATAGATTTTTACAGGGATGTCATTATTATCCTCGTCAAACTGGCAGGTATATTGAATCCCGGTGATTTTCGAGCTGCTTTTGTTGATCTGCTGCGATGTATACATCGTCTGCCCGAGGCTATACAGATTGAAGAAATTAAACGGAATTGAATGTTGCAGTGCAAATGAACCGTTGCCTATCTGAACATTTTTGATATCTTCTTTCAGAATATTTACAGAAAGGTTGGCCGACTGGTTGTTGCTAGGATTTGTATCATCTGAACTTTCTACTACAGCATAGACTGTCTTGTGAGAGACATCATTTGGTGTCCAGGTCAGAAAATTCTGTGATTTTTCGCCAAAGTTTATGGCTTCTCCGGATGTTGTTGCGAGTTCGGTTCCGTCACTGGATTTTAGTTTTACAGTGTAATTGTTTTGTGTAGCTTTTCCGCCGTTGGTAACTTCCACTACAAACAGAGACGGTTTGCCGGCGTTTATAGTTGTGTTGCCGCTGATGTTGCTCACAAGAAGATCTTTATTGGCAACATCTTCAATTTTCACATCATCGACTGCCCAGCCATTGATGAAAAAATTATTCCCATCATATCGGAATGCATATTGCATCTGCGTAGCATTTTCTGGTGCCGTTATAAAGTAAGTAAATCTGTTCTGCGGAATATTCAGTACACCTAATGGTTTTTCCCATAGCGGTTGCCAGTTCTGACCTCCGTCAAAGGTTACATCAACTCCGATGGTTTCACCTGCATCTCCTGCAAAATTAATAAGATATTGGTCATAGGACAAAGCCAGTTGCTTGTGTCCGGTAATATCGATGACGGGCGAAACCAAACGACTTAGTCCAACCTGCATACCATAGGTCATGTAAAGCTCAGGTGCTGTTCCTCCCGAGATCTGGGAGTTATTGATAGACCATCCTGGTGGCTGCTCGGCCTGGATTTCCCAACCTTGCGGCATGCCTCCGGGTGCATAACTGAAACTTTCGGAATAAATCGTTTGTTGCCCATACATACTTCCGCTGATAAGGAAAAGAGCAGGCAAAGATGAAATTAAAGTAAAAATTTTCTTCATAATTACAAATTTTATGTGATTAATGTTTTACAAATTAAATTCATAATAAGTTTTAAAACAATTCGGGATTCCTGCTAATTTTCTAATATTCAAAATAAGTGCTACTACTTATTTTGAATACCAAATGCTGGAAAATGAAATAAATTTCAGGATTAAACCTCATATTTGTATGAGCTAATACAGAAAATGAAAAAAGCGAGCACATATAGAACACGGATGAGTCAGGGATATTTCTCTTTTACGGTCATTCTGTTTTTTATACTGATCTGTTTTATGTCCTGTCATTCATCAGATAAAAATGAGGATGTGTATGTTTCGGAACCATTTAAAAATCAGTTCGAAGAAATTCATAAACTGGTCTACGAAAATCCTTCTCTTGCCAGGGAAAAATCAAATAAAATTCTGAAATCAGTCTCTGCTGATGATAAAAAATCAAGAATTATCTGTCTGAAATATATTGGATCGTCTTATGCGTTCGAAACCAATTATTCCGAAGCTATAAAATATTATAAACAATCTCTGGAGCTGGCAGAGAAAATCAATTTTTATTTTGAGATCGCCAATCTGAACAATAATCTGGGAACGATTTATAATGAATTTGGCAATTACCGTTCTGCTTATATTTACTTTATAAAAGCGTTGGAAAACTACGATCTGGCTGGCAATCAGCAGAAAAAAACAGGAACACTGAACAACATCGGATTGACTTATCTCAACCTCAATCATCAGGAAAAAGCACTTGGTTATTTCCAGAAAGCACTCCATTCCAGCAATGCTAATAAAGACACCATTCTGGCATCAACCATTCTTAATAATATTGCCATCTGCAATTTTACAAAAAAACAGATGAAACTGGGACTGGAAAATCTGAAGCGCTCTATTTATCTATCAGAAAAGACAAAAAATATTTATGGAACCTGTGTGTCATATCAGATCATGGGCAACATGTTCCTAACGGAGAATAAACTCGATAAAGCATATGAAACTTACACCAAAAGTATCAATATTGCAGAAAAAGCCAATCTTATCCATTTGCTTGCGGTTTCTGAGGTCGGTATTTCCAGAGTTCTTTTAGGCCAGAATAGAGTTGAAGAGGCTTTACAATATGCCAACGATGTGATGCGGGTTTCCATTGACAAAAAAAGTCAGTCGCTGAAAGCCGATGCACATCAGCTTCTATCCAGCATATATGAAAAGAAAGGCGATTTCCGGGCCAGCCTGAAAGAGTATCAGAACCATGTAAAGGTGAAAGAAGAACTCAATAACAATACGGTCGTCAACCAGATATATGATGTGGAAGTGGACTACCTGAATCAGCTGAATAAAATGCAGCAATTGGAATTAGAGAAAAAAGAACTGGCAATCAGCAATAAAAATATCTGGCTGTTATTTTTATCAATAATATTTCTGATGATTTTTGGTGGATTATATCTTTTGTACAGGAACCATCAGAACAAACAAAAAGTCAGGCTTCAGGAAACGATTATTGAGCTGACAAAAAAGAAATCAAATGCTGCGCTGGAAGCGGAAATCCAGGAAAGGAAAAGAATCGGACGCGAGTTGCATGACAGTCTCGGTTATTTGCTTTCGCTGGCCGGACTCAATGCGAGTGTGCTCCAGAAGAGGAAAGACATCACCGAGGAAAAAAAGAACGAGCTCCTGACTTCTCTCATGGAAAGTATTGATGATGCTTTTGATGAAGTCCGAACCATCTCGCATAATCTTGCACCTTCGCTTTTGTCCGAGCAGGGTCTGAAAGGGACTTTGAAAAATATCTCTGACAAGGTCAATCAGAGCAATAAACTGAAAATGAGTTTCGACACCTTCGGGCTCAATCATAAACTGGATGATCTTATAGAAAATGTGCTTTACCGCACTTTACAGGAGATTGTAAACAATACGATAAAGCATGCTGAGGCCACAGAGCTTTTTATCCAGATTGCCCAGGATAATAACCAGATCACACTGATGGCAGAAGATAATGGAAAAGGCTTTGACCCGGAATCCCTGAAAGATAAGTCCAGTTTCGGATTGTCGCACATCAGATCATGGATCGAGAATCTGAACGGAACCATCGATATAGATTCTAAAATGAACAGAGGAACAATTATAAGTATTCTAATCCCAATCGAATAAAAATTATGTTGAGTGACAAAATGCGGGTCTTGATTGTTGATGACCACCAACTAATGATAGAAGGTCTGAAATCCCTTCTCGAAGACGAAGAAAGTATTTCATTTGTAGCCGGAGCAACATCGATGCAGGAAACATTAACTTTTCTGGATAATCACCAGATCGATGTTGTCCTGATGGACATCAATATGCCGGATTCTTCCGGGATCGAGATCACCAAAAAAATAAAAGAACTTTTTCCCAAGATCAAAGTGATTGCGCTCACGATGCACGACGATATTGCCGTCATATCCAAAATGATAAAAGCCGGCGCATCCGGATATGTACTGAAAAAAACCAATATGCATGAGGTGATCGATGCGCTGAAAACCGTTCATCACAACGGAAAATATCTGAGTGCAAGTGCCCAGAATATTATTATGGATAATCTGATGAGTCCGGATGAACTCATGGATTCCAAAGAAGAAAATAAGCCTGTTCTTTCTGCAAGGGAACTGGAGGTTTTGAAGCTTATAACAAAGGAATACAGCAACGAGAAGATCGGTGAAAAACTGTTTATCAGTGAGCGGACGGTAGAAGCGCACCGACGCAATATCTTTATCAAAACAAAAACGAAAACGATTGTCGGTCTGATAAAATATGCGATCAATGAAGGTTTGGTAACTTTTGACTAATTCTTCCCGACGCGCACGGCATCAGGAACCATTATTTCATAATTGCCGCCGAAAGATATTATCTCTCTCACGATGCTGCTGCTGATATAAGATTTTCCGGATGAGGTCAGCAAAAAAATCGTTTCTATAGTATTGTCTCTTGTCATAGCCCTGTTGGTCTGAGCAATAGATTTTTCAAATTCAAAATCAGCCGGATTTCGAAGTCCTCTTAATATGAAATTTACATTTTTACTTTTACAGTAATCAATTGTAAGACCTTCAAAATCATCAACTTCTACATTGGGGAATTTTTCAAAAGTTTTTCTGATAAATTCTTTACGCTGTTCCAGAGAGAACATGTACTTTTTCTGGGAGTTTTTTCCGATGGCAATGATAATCTTGTCAAACAGCGGAACAGCACGTTCTACAATATCAAAATGACCAAGCGTAATGGGGTCAAACGAGCCCGGGAAAACAGCAATTTTCATAGAAGTTTTAAATTTAGATTCAGAAATTTAGATTTCTCTCAGATAATTAAAAATCTAAAATGTTATCATTTATAATTATTTATTAAGTGCTTTTTCTACTTCGTTTCCGCAAAGGTCTTTGATAGAAATTCCATAAATTTTTGCCTGCTGAGGAAGAATACTTGCCGGTGAAAAACCAGGATTGGTATTCATCTCCAATAAATGCGGAATCCCGTCAACAATAATGAATTCTGAACGGGAGAATCCGCTCATTCCAAGCGATTTGTAAGCTTTAATAGAAATCTCTTCTACTTTTTTTCTGGTGTCTTCATCAATTCTTGCAGGTGTAATTTCCTGAGAAGCGCCCTCATACTTGGCCTCATAATCGAAGAATTCTTTATCAGGAACGATTTCTGTAATTCCAAGAACAATTACTTCGCCCTTATAGTCTAAAACACCAACAGAAACTTCCATCCCGAACAAGGCACTTTCGATTAAGATTTCGTTGTCTTCTTTATAAGCAATTTCAATGGCAGTTTTCAATTCGCTTTTTTCCTTTACTTTGGAAATTCCGAGAGAAGAGCCACTTTGATTTGGCTTTACGAAAACCGGAAGTCCCAATTTTTCTGTAATTTCTTCATCAGAGATGTCTTCGCCTTTTCTTAGGTAAATACTTTTCGCAGAAGGAATTCCGTATTTTGAGAGAACGGCCAGCGTATCTTTTTTATTGAACGTCAATGCGCTCTGGTAGAAATCACAGCCTGTATATTTTTGCCCGACAGCATCCCAGTAAGCCTGCATAATTCCGTTTTCGCCGGGTGTTCCGTGGATGATATTGAAACAGGCATCGAATTTCAGTCTGTCTCCGTTTCCTGTCTCTGCTGAAAAGTCTCCTTTGTTGATTGGTTTTTTGTTATCATTTTCATCCAGAAAATACCATTCGTTTTTCAGGATCACTACCTTGTAAACATTATAAACGTCACGATCCAGTGAGTCAAAAATCAACTGCCCGCTTTTGAGAGAAACCTTATATTCGTCAGAATAACCGCCCATTACAACGGCTATGTTTTTTTTACCCATTCCAAATTTTCTTGAAAACAAATGTAAAGATTTTATAAAAAAATACGGATTAAATCTGAAAATATTTGAAAATTATAATTAATCCTAAAATTCAGAGATTTTCTGATTCAGATAAGGCCAATAAACCAGAATACCAACGAAGAGAGAAACAATTACGGAAAGTAAAACCGCACCACCTGCCAGATCTTTGATGATGCCGATATTGATGTCAAATTCCGGCTGGATGTGGTCGCAGATCTTTTCGATGCAGGTATTCACGGCTTCGGTCGTCAAAACAAAAAAGCAGCAAAGGATAATCAGAGCAGTTTCGGTATTGGAAAGCCCGAGGAAAACAATCAGAAAAAGATTGATAATCAATCCAAAAATATGGAACTGGAAATTGCGTTCGTTTCTCAGGATCCACATCAGTCCTTTGATTGTGAAATGGACGCTATTATGAAATGGCGGTTTTTTCATTTTGCTGATCAGTTATTCAGAAATTGGCTCACTTTCGAAGAAAGAAAAATTGATATTTCCGTATTTCCTGCTGTCTTTCAGGTTAGGATGCTGGTATTTTTGTTTGCTTTGATGTTCCAGGATAAAGATGCCGTTGGGTTTCAGTAATTCATTCTTTAAGACCAGATCAATCAGTTCGTTATATTTTTTTTCGTCCGTTTCAAAAGGTGCATCTGCGAAAATAATGTCATATTTTTTTTCGTGATTCCTTTTTCTTTTAAGCCAATCGAAAACGTCTGCTCTCTGGACATTCACCTGCAGTCCCATATCCAGTTCATTGGCAGTGGTGCTGATGAAGCCGGCATGTTTCGGATTCAGTTCCACGGAAGTAATGTCATTACAATCGCGCGAAGCCAACTCCAAAGTGATAGAACCAATACCTGCAAACAGATCCAGCACAGAACAGAATTCCAGATCAAAACGGTTTTCGATCATACTGAAAAGCGCTTCTTTGGCGAAGTCAGTCGTTGGTCTTACATCAAAGTTTTTAGGAGCAGCAATTCTTTTTGCTTTCCATTTTCCGGCTATGATTCTGAACATTTTATTATTTTTTAAGTTTCATTTTGAGAATTGGATAAGATTTTCCCATATCGTCTTTCCCGGTTCGTTCAAAGCTTTCAAATCCTAATTTTCTATAGAATTCTGTTGCTTTTTGATTTTGCTCATTCACATCAACATAGTTGACCTTGAAATTTTCAAATGCAAAATCGGTTAATTGTCTGCCAAGTCCTTTTCCGATGCAATCGGATTTAAGGAAAAGCATTTCTATCTTTTCTGAATGCAGGCCGATAAAGCCAACAATTCTGTCATTATTTTTCAAACAGAATACATCCAGATTTTTGAAGTCAAAATTCTGAAGCATATTTTTGTAATCTTCAAAATCGGACTCAAGCAAAAATTGGTGTGTTGCTTTTACAGAATTTTCCCAAACAGAGAGAATTTCGGCTTTATAAGAATCTTTATATTCAACAATTTTGAAGCTCATTTTAATTCAGGACAAAATTCTTCTTATGAAGATTATCGAAAACTATTTTCAGATTCGGAACAAATTTTTGCATTTCCGAAATGAAAGTTTCGTTTTCGGTGGTTTCTCCATAAATATAAAAATTGGTTTCTGAAATTCCAAAATCTATTTTACTCAGTGTAAACATGATGAAATATAGAAAATCGACTTCCGAAGCTGCATCCAGATTATTATAAAGGATGACTTTTTTATTCTCGATGGCGAAAAATTCTGCCTGCTGATGATAAAGATTCACATGGATCTCTTTCCTGTTTTTTACATTCAGGGAATTCAGGAACTTTTCACCGGAAAAATTAAAATGCACAGGGATCTCCAGTTGTTTTATTTTCAGATAAAAATCCTTCGGAAAGCTGTAATAAAACTGAATCCCGAATTTTTTATTCACAGAAAGCATCAGCTCTTCCGCATCTTTTTTGACATCAGAGTTATAAGCAATCAGTTCATAACCCAGATCATGCTGATCAAAACCTTCTTCCACAACCGAAAAATGATTGAATGCAGAAATCACCGATATCTCTGAGAATTTTTCCG
Organism: Epilithonimonas mollis; assembly: GCF_900142325.1. Classification (GTDB taxonomy): domain Bacteria; phylum Bacteroidota; class Bacteroidia; order Flavobacteriales; family Weeksellaceae; genus Epilithonimonas; species Epilithonimonas mollis. Next base: position 887,193 of record NZ_FRAM01000002.1, on the reverse strand, counting down.
AAGCCAGAACTTCATTCAACTTCTCGGAAATCAGATTTTCCGGGCTTTCTTCATCTTTCAGAAAGATCTTTTCTTCCAAAACTTTTTTGGATTTAGAAACCTGCCATTGCAGGCCGTCTTTTGTGAAAAGCAAGGATAATTTCCTCATGTCTTGATATCAATAAATGTGTGAAAAGTCCAGTTGTAACAGTACAATCCGGAGTTTTTATGTTTTGATCTTCATCCAAAAGCCAGGTTTGGAGATTTGCAAAGTTAAAAAATTAAAACTTTCGGATTCGGTCAATTCTTATATTATAATTATCTTCGCAAGATAATTCGATTTATTTTTAGGATGAAAAAAATAACATTTTTCTTTTTATTATTTATTTTTCAATTCAGCTTTTCTCAGCAGTCCATCAAATTTGAAGATTCTAATTTTGCAGCAGTTCTGGCAAAAGCTAAGGCTGAGAAGAAGCTTGTTTTTATGGATGCATACGCATCCTGGTGCGGACCGTGTAAACTGATGGAGAAAAACGTGTTCACAGATAAAAATGTTGCTGATTTTTATAATAAAAATTTCATCAACACAAGAGTTGATATGGAAAAAGGCGAAGGCAGAGACCTTGCGATGAAATATGGCGTAAGAAGCTATCCTACTTTTCTTTTCCTTAACGGTGAAGGCGAAGTTGTAGGAAAGGAGTTAGGCTATATTCAGTCCAAAGAATTTTTAGAACTGGGACAGAAAAACAATAATCCTCAGCTGATAAATACCAACCTGAAAGAGGAATTTCTGAAAGGTAAACTGGATCAGGCAGGTCTGTTGAATTTTATTAATCTTTACGCTGGCAAGGATCCGGTTCTGGCAAAAAAAGCTTCTGAAAAATATTTTGCCAATAAAAAAGACAAAACATTTTCCGGAGAAGAAGTCAATGCTCTCCTCAATTTTACCCAGTCTGTAGATGATGCCAATTATAAAGTTTTTTTGGCTAACAAAGCTTCCATTACAGAGATTCTTTCTGAGAATAATTATACGCAGTTCGACAATTATCTCAAGCTGATGAAGCTGGTAACTACTGCAACAGATGAAAAAACAAAAACCATTGACGATACAAAAATCCTTAAAGAAGGAGAAAAACTGTTCCCTAAAGAAGAACTTGTAAAAAATCTTGGGATTTACAAACTTAATTACTATTCTGTCCACGATAATTTTCCGGCTTACGAAAAAACAGCTTTGGAGTATTACAATAATACAGACGAGTTTAATAATTCGGAATTGTTGGCTGTTGCAGGAACATTTGCGGAAAAATCAACGGATAAAAAAGCACTTCAGGCTGCGGCAAGATGGACTGAAAAAGTAGTGATGTCTCAGGAAAATTTTGATTCTACTAGTATTCTGGCATTATTGTATGATAAATTGGGAAAGAAAGAAGAAGCTAAAATGTTTGCGGGAATGGCAGCTAACTTCGCAAAAGAAGAAAATAAAGATGCTGCAAAAATGAACGAAATCCTGAACAAAAAATAACGATGAAAAAATTTTTAATACTAAGTCTTGTATGCATTGCAGCTTTCAGCCTTGCTCAGAACAATGAAACCTATATCAAAGCCAATGCTCTTTTTCTGCCTGTTGGTATGCTGAATGTGGGAGTTGAACATGGGTTCTCTGAACATATTACAGGGCAGGCCGATTTGTTTGTTTCCCCTTGGAAATCTTTTGCAGGAAAACATGCCCAGGTTTACATGCTGGGCTTCAACGGACGGTATTATTTCAGTGAAGCATTTAAAAAATTCTATGTTGGAGTTGATCTTTCATTAGCCAGATTTAACATACAAAAATGGGGATATTGGAATGACGAATTTTATGTCCATAAAAACGGTGAAGTGACTCCTTATATCAATTCGAATCTTTATCAGAGAGGTTATTCATTCATGATTGGCGGAATTGCCGGCTACCAGTTTACTTTGGCTGACCGGTGGAATCTTGATTTATATCTTGGGATAGGAACAATGCAAAGTTTTTACAAAGGATATGACAAGCTGAGTGGCGACCGCTACGATACGGAAGGTGATTCCATGGGAAGAGGAACGAACAGAAGTGGAGAATTACTTCCTTACAAAGGTGGTTTAATGATTTCTTATAAACTTTAATATCATGAACTTCAAACCAAAATATATCGTTTTCGGAGTCCTTACTTTTGTGATTATCTTTCTGATGAATTATCTGGGAAGTGATACGCCGGATAAATTGTCCCGTGCTTTACTGACCGCATTTGCTGCAGTTGTGGGTTTAGGGATAGGATTGTGGTTTTATAAAAGAGATAAGAACAATAATCATCCTGATTTTGATTAATTAATTTCAGAATAGCTTATGAAAATTGGATTAGATCCTGGAAAGAAAGTATACTTCGCTTCCGACCAGCATTTTGGCGGTTCAGATATTGCCGAAAGCAGGAAAAGAGAGGAGCGGTTCATCCGTTGGCTGGATCAGATCAGGAATGACGGACAGGTTCTTTTTCTCATGGGTGATCTTTTCGATTTCTGGCATGAGTGGAAATATGTAGTTCCGAAAGGTTATATCAGGGTTTTAGGAAAAATTGCCGAATTGAAAGATTCTGGCATCGCTATCTATTTCTTTGTAGGCAATCACGATCTGTGGATGAAAAATTATTTCGAAGAAGAACTGGGTATTCCTGTTTTTTTTGAAAAACGATATTACGAAATTAATGCTAAAAAGTTTCTTCTTGCACACGGAGACGGACTTGGGCCTGGTGACAAAGGTTACAAGAGAATGAAAAAACTATTCACAAATCCTCTTGCTCAGTGGGCTTTCAGATGGCTGCATCCGGATATTGCGATGCGCATCGCCAACTATATGTCACAGAAGAATAAATTGATTTCCGGTGAGGAAGATCAGAAGTTTTTGGGTGAGGACAAGGAGTTTTTGATTCAATATTCCAAAAAGAAACTGGAAACAGAGAAAATCGATTATTTTGTTTTTGGACACCGTCATTTGCCTCTGATTTTTGATCTGGGAGCAGATTCAAAATACATCAATCTTGGAGACTGGATCTCTTATTTTACTTATGGCGTTTTTGACGGAGAACAATTTGAACTGAAAAAATTTGAAGATTAAATTCAAAGATTGAATTGATAAATGAAGCAGAATATTTTTGACATCACAACAACAGAAAATTTCCGGCTGGCTTGTCTGGAGACATTCCATTATCAGTATGATAATCTGGAAATTTACAGGAGATTTGTCGATTATCTTAACATTGATTTATCCTGGGTTACTCGTGTTGAGGATATTCCTTTTCTGCCGATCGAGATGTTCAAGAATCATAAGATTTTAGATAAAAATTTTTCGACAGAACATTATTTTCAGAGTTCCGGAACAACACAGATGAACCGTTCCAGGCATTATATCGCAGATTTTTCGCTTTACGAGACGAGTATTTACAAAAGTTTTGAGCAATTTATCGGTAAGCCGGAAGACTATATTTTCCTAGGTTTATTACCAAATTATTCCGAGAATTCGCATTCATCTCTGATCTATATGGTTGATTACCTGATGAAAAGGTCGGACCACAAAGAAAACGGTTATTTTCTATATGATCATCAGGAACTTATTGATCTGCTCAATACTTTGAAGGATAAAAAAGTAATCTTGTTTGGTGTTTCATTTGCTTTGCTTGATTTTTTGGATTTCAGTAATTCAACCTCACAGACCCTTCAGTTTTCAGATTCTCTAACTGTCATAGAAACTGGCGGGATGAAGGGAAGAAAGGAAGAAATGACCAAAGATGAGCTGTTGAAAATCTTTCAGGAAGGTTTTAAAACCCGGAGAATCTATTCGGAATATTCCATGACAGAACTGCTTTCCCAGGCTTATTCTCTTGGAGAAAATAAATACAAAAGCCCATCCTGGATGCGGATATTGATCAGAAATACCGAGGATCCCTTTTCATATGTAGAAGATGGAACAACTGGTGCCGTTAATATTATAGATTTAGCCAACAGACACTCTTGCTCATTTATTGCGACGCAGGATCTGGGTAAGATTCAGGGTGATACGTTTCAGGTCTTAGGGAGAATAGATCATTCCGATATCCGCGGATGCAGTCTTTTGGTTTCCTGATTTTTTATTATTAAATTTAATTTTAAAAACACAGCTGATTTATTATGGTCTCAATTTTAATGTTAATTGGATGAGGTTTTTACCGTTGTTTTTCTTCTTGTTATTTTCGCTGTTTAAATCTCAGAATTGCTATGATCTGAAAACGGTTCTGAAAGTTGAGCCAACCGAATTATACAAGCCGCATCTCTTGGCATCACAGAATTTCGGAATCAATATTCTTGAAAACACAAAGACAATCGACAAGTATATTGCCAAAGGAAAATTGGTCAAAGTCAAAAAAAAATCCAGAGGTTACCGGCTACAGACTTTGGAATACAGCAGGCCTTACCTGGTTAAAAAATCCAGAGCAACGCTGGAAAAAATGGCAAATTCCTTTGCCTCGGAAACAAAAAGTTTTTTCGTGGTTTCTTCTGTTACAAGGACTTTGGAAGATCAATGCAGGCTCAGAAAGGTAAACTCTAATGCATCTCTGGGAATCAGTTCTCACAACTACGGGACGGCTTTCGATATATCTTACGTCCGTTTTGACCACAAACTGAAAGTCAATGCCAAGCTGGAAAAAGAACTTGAAAAGATACTTCTGCAATATAAAAACCTCGGGAAAATATTTTATATCAAAGAGAAACAGCAAAGCTGTTATCACATTACTGTCAGGAATTATTAAGTTAAATATATGCTGAAAATCGAAGAGCTGGTTCATAATTTTGTCAATACCAATTGTGATTTTGATAAGGAAATTGTCCTGACCAATTTTTTTCATTCGGACTGGGAAGCAGATATTTTGTTGATTAATAACTCAGGCATCAGCCACGAAATTGAAATCAAACTCTCCAAATCTGATTTCAAAAACGATTTCAAAAAATTCTACACCAACCGGAAATCAGGAGAAAAATTCCTGAAACATGACAAGATCGGCTGTGGCGATTATATCTGTAACGCTTTCAGCTTTCTTTTGCCAATGGGAATGATCGATCATCAGGATATTCCCCAACATTGTGGCATCATCGAGTTTTACCATGACGAGGATAACTGGGAAACCACATTTTATAAAGTTCGTGAGCCAAAGATGATCCATGAGGATTCTTACTGGAAGCTCTGTGATAAGGATTATTTCCTAAGAAATCTTGCCAGAAATCTCCTCATCAAAAAATTTGAACTGAAAGGCAAAAAAGAAGAGCTGATCTTTAAAAATTTCTATGAAATCAATAACAAAAAATAACTCCTGTCAAAGTGACAGGAGTTAATTATTTCTGATGAACCAATCTACACAGTTTCCTTTTTCTCAATCAATAAGTTGTAAACAAACGCTGCAAAAACACCGCCTAGAATTGGTGCAGCAATGAATAATGGCAATTGTGAAAGCGCTTCTCCTCTGGCAAAAATTGCAGGACCGATACTTCTTGCAGGATTTACGGAGACGCCTGTAATTTTAATACCAACGATATGAATTAAAACCAATGAAAGCCCAATCGCAAGACCGGCGAAACCGCCGTGAATATTCTTGGTAGAAGTAGATCCGAGAATGACCAATAAAAAGATAAAAGTGAATACAAACTCTGCTACAAAAGCAGCTAAAGTCGTATACTCGTCAAGATAGCCGGTTCCCCAGCCGTTGGATCCCAAAGCCCAAGGTCCCATTTCTGCGCCTGGATGATTGGTGAAAATGACATAAAGAATGCCCGCTCCGGCAATGGCTCCAATAATTTGTGCAACGATGAAATAGATGGCTTCTCCCAGTTTCATTCTTCCGGCCGCTACCATTGCCAGTGAAATTGCAGGGTTGATATGACATCCGGAAATATGTCCGATTGCGTATGCCATTGCTACTACGCTCAGCCCGAAAGCGAAAGAAATCCCCAGCAGGCCGACACCAGTGGTCCCGTCAGAGCCAGCGATAACCGCACTTCCGCAGCCCATTAAAACAAGAACCATTGTCCCGATCATTTCGGCAACGAATTTTGAAGTTGTTGATACCATTTGTTAAGTTTTTTATAGTTTATTAAAACAAATGTAATAATTATTTCAATTGATTATCAATAATTTAAAACAAAAAATTACTGACAATATTTCCAATTATTTTTTGCCATATTTCAATGGTTTGTTTTTTGTGCTGAAGGATTATATAAATTTTTATAATTATGGCTTTAAAATATTCAATTCTCGATTTGGCGACTATAGTTAAAGGAGATGACATTCATAAAACATTTCAGAAATCTGTAACGTCCGCGCAACATGCAGAGAAACTCGGATTTACAAGATATTGGTTTTCCGAACATCATAATTTCCCGAATGTTGCCAGTGCAGCAACTTCCATATTGATAGGACACATCGCTTCGCAAACAAAAACATTAAGAATTGGATCCGGCGGAATTATGCTGCCCAACCACTCTACTTTATCTGTCGCGGAACAGTTTGGAACTCTGGACGGATTATTTCCGGGAAGAATAGACCTTGGCCTGGGACGGGCACCTGGAACAGATATGCTGACGGCAACTGCACTTAGGGGAAATAATTTCAATCCCAATTATAACTTTGAATTTCACATCAAAGAGCTTCAGAAATATATGTCTCATAAAAATGCTGAAGCCAAAGTTAGAGCTATTCCAGGCGAAGGTGCTGATGTTCCGTTTTACATTTTGGGAAGTTCTACAGATTCTGCTTTTCTGGCCGCAAAATTAGGCCTGCCTTATGCTTTCGCAGCACATTTTGCGCCTTCACAACTGGACGTAGCTCTGGAGATTTACCGGGATCATTTTCAGCCTTCTGAGTTTTTGAATGAACCTTATGTCATGGTTTGTGTCAATATCATTGCAGCAGAATCTGTGGATGAAGCACATTATCTTTCAACTTCACATTTTCAGGCCTTTGTCAACATCCTTACAGACCAGAGACAGCCGCTTTTGCCGCCGGAAGAAACATCGCTTGCGGATATTTCTGATGAAATTTCAATCCATCTTAACAGAATGGCTTCGAAAACTTTTGTCGGAAACAAAGAAACTTTGGAAGAGAAACTGGGAGAATTTTCAAAAAAGTTACGGCCTGATGAGATTATCGTTTCAGGAAATATTTATGATTTTGATAAAAAATTAAAATCTTACACACTTGCTTCGGAAGTTTTAAAATCTCTATAATCCAAAATCAATTTTATTTTAGATTTCAGTTTTCCTTAATAAAAAACCGCTCAGAAAATCTGAACGGTTTTATTAATTTATATAGCTTAAGAAGACTACATCATTCCCGGCATGCCGCCGCCCATTGGCATTGCAGGTTCGTCTTTTTTCACTTCAGTGATGACACACTCAGTTGTTAAAAGCATTCCTGAAACGGAAGCTGCATTTTCAAGCGCCACTCTTGTTACCTTGGTAGGGTCAATGATTCCAGCTTCAAGCATGTTAACATACTCGTCAGATTTAGCATTGTAACCGAAGTCGCCTTGTCCTTCTGCAACTTTAGCAACGATAACAGAACCTTCGCCACCAGCATTAGCAACAATTTGTCTCAATGGCTCTTCGATCGCTCTTTTCACGATTTTAATACCTGTCGTTTCGTCAGCATTATCACCTTCGAAGTTAAGGGCAGAAACTGCTCTTACCAATGCAACGCCGCCTCCGGCTACGATTCCTTCTTCCACAGCTGCTCTGGTTGCATGCAGTGCATCATCAACTCTGTCTTTCTTCTCTTTCATTTCCACTTCAGAAGCAGCACCTACATAAAGTACAGCAACACCACCAGCTAACTTAGCCAGTCTTTCCTGAAGTTTTTCTTTGTCATAATCAGAAGTTGTAGTTTCCATCTGAGCTTTGATCTGAGCTACTCTCCCTTTGATTTGAGCTTCATCACCACCACCATTTACGATGGTTGTATTATCTTTGTCAATCACTACTTTTTCAGCAGTTCCAAGGATTTCGATAGACGCATTTTCCATAGTGAAACCTCTTTCTTCGGAGATCACTTGTCCGCCAGTCAGGATAGCGATATCTTCCAGCATCGCTTTTCTTCTGTCACCAAATCCAGGCGCTTTTACAGCAGCAATCTTAAGAGAACCTCTCAATTTATTAACTACCAAAGTTGCTAAAGCTTCACCTTCTACTTCTTCAGAGATAATCAATAAAGATTTTCCGCCTTGTGCTACCGGCTCAAGAACTGGTAATAATTCTTTCATCGAAGAGATTTTTTTCTCCACCAAAAGAATATATGGATTATCTAATTCCGCAACCATCTTCTCAGGATTAGTTACGAAATACGGCGACTGGTAACCTCTGTCAAACTGCATCCCTTCTACAACATCAACTGTAGTATCTATACCTTTCGCTTCTTCAACAGTGATTACACCTTCTTTCCCTACTTTTCCGAATGCTTCAGCGATTAATGAGCCGATAGTTTCGTCGTTATTAGCAGAAACAGAAGCCACTTGTTTGATTTTATCATTATTGTCACCAACAGTCTGAGATTGGGATTTAAGATTTTCAACAACTGCAGTTACCGCCTTATCGATTCCTCTTTTCAGATCCATCGGATTAGCACCAGCTGCAACGTTTTTCAAACCTTCTCTCACGATGGCCTGAGCCAAAACAGTAGCTGTAGTTGTTCCGTCACCAGCGATATCATTGGTTTTGGAAGCCACTTCTTTCACCATCTGAGCGCCCATATTTTCTACTCTGTCCTCAAGTTCGATTTCTTTTGCTACAGAAACACCGTCTTTGGTTACATGAGGTGCACCGAAAGATTTTTCGATAACCACGTTTCTCCCTTTTGGTCCTAAAGTTACTTTTACTGCATTAGCCAATGCATCAACTCCTCTTTTTAGAGCGTCTCTTGATTCAATATCGAATTTTATTTCTTTTGCCATAATATTTTTTTTGTATTAATGTACTTTGTACAATGTATTAATGAATGTTTATATCCATGAAATCATTTTACATGAATACATTTTACTTTTACCGATTAACCAATGATTCCTAATAAATCTCCTTCTTTTACAATTAAATAATCTTTGCCTTCAAATTTTAATTCGGTTCCGGAATATTTTCCATAAAGAACTTTGTCACCCACTTTTACAGTTGTAGGTTCATCTTTTTTCCCAGGACCTACTGCTACTACAGTTCCTTCTTGTGGTTTTTCTTTTGCGGTGTCCGGAATTATGATTCCTGATGCTGTTTTTGTTTCAGCTGGAGTCGGTTCTACCAAAACTCTGTCTGCTAATGGTTTAAAATTTACTGACATAATTATATTTTGATTTTAATATTATTCTGATTCCTAGATCTCCAACAATGTGCCAACAGACTATGGAAAGCAGAACAAGGAATATAGAAGTTAAATTTGGCAGAATTTATTTGTCGATGTGAAATTTTGGCAGAAAAAAAGTTTACCAATTGGCAAACTCTATTCTAATGTCTTCTACTTATTCCATTATCATTTTCCTTCCACCTGCATTGATTTCCTGCTTCAGAACCTTCCGAGTATTCATATCAATATAATAAATACTCTCGGTTTTTCTATCCTGAATATCATCAGTAGTTTTCACTACCCAGACTTTTTCACCATTATATTCGCTTTTTTCTACCTTTTCTATGTAAGCTTTGATAATGCCTTTCTTTGCTGCAGGGTTATAATCGAAAATAGAAATTTCCTTTGTATAAATTTCTGCAAGAGGTAAAAACCGGATCAAAGCGGGATAGCTGTTGCTGTCAAAATAAGAAGAATTGGTCTCTTCATCAATAATAATTTTTTTCTGAGTTTTGTTATCGAGGTAATATCCGGTCGCTTTATTTTTATTAAATCTAATCGACATATTTCTCATAGAATTGAATGAAGAGTGATAAACCGGCTGGAAATCTGAAATTTTCACGATGGTAGAATCAATCCAGGCTTCGGGTGATTGTTTCATTTTGACAGTGGTTTTTATCAGAAGGTCTTTCTTGTTTAACTTCTTAAACTCATTGATCACTTTGCCAATTTCAAATTTTGAACCCGCATTTTCCATTGACCAACTTACTTCCCATGACTCATCCTGAATGTATTTTGAATTCAGCTTCACATCTGCCGGTGAAAGAATGTTCTGTGCCGAAAAAGAATCAGCACAACCAATTATTAAAATGAAAAGGAATGTTTTCATATTTTTTTAATAATAAGTAGTACAGGATATTATAAAGTTACATCAAGAGAATTTACTTTATTTTTTCAAACCAGAGATTTTCACCTTTCAGAACCAAAGGCGTCTCGAAATTATTGGTAAATAATCCACCAGTTCCCAAACCTTGAGGCATCGGATTTCTTTTGAGATAAGTATACTGTGCAATTGCATTCAGTCCGATATTACTTTCAAGAGCAGAAGTGATCCACCAGCCAATATTATTTTTTTCTGCCAGATCTATCCATTCATCCGAACCGGAAAATCCGCCGATTAAACCCGGTTTCAAAATGATATATTGAGGAGTGATTTCTTTGAGAATATCTTTTTTTGATTCGATATTCAAAACTCCGATTAATTCTTCATCCAAAGCAATCGGAGTTGGTGTGTTCTTGCAAAGTTCTGCCATGGCTTTCCAGTTTCCGGCTTTTATCGGCTGTTCAATGGAATGGATGTCCAAATCTGACAATTCCTGCAATACAACTTTGGTTTGTTCCGGAGAAAATGCACCGTTGGCATCCACCCTAAGTTCAATTTTGTCCTTCGGAAATTTTTTTCTTAACGTTTTGATAACCTCTTTTTCAGAATTCCAATCAACACCGATCTTCAGTTTGATGCAGGTGAAATTATTCTCCAATTTTTCCTCAATTTGAGATTGCATATAATCAGCATCGCCCATCCATATCAATCCATTGATTTTAATCGAACCTTTTCCATCCGTAAAATCACTTGGAAAATACATATCTCCTTGATGCTCGAGATTAAGCAATGCCTGTTCAATTCCAAAAATGATAGAAGGATGATTAACAAGTTCTTCCTGCAATTCCTCTAATCTCAGGTTAATATTCTGACAAGCCCATTCTAATGCAGCTTCATAATCATCATCGTCATCAAAACTCAAACCCCGGAACAGAGCACACTCTCCAATTCCTTTTTTCCCATCTTCAAATATCTCTATAAAATAAGTTTCCTTTGTATTGAGAACGCCTCTTGATGTTCCGCTCGGGCGTTTAAAATTAAGGACATAGGGGTAGAATTTTGCTGTTTTCATTAGACAAAAATAAGAAAAGACCGAGAAAATCGGCCTTTGTATGATTAAAAGTTCTGTTATTACTTATGATCCACCGCTTTCGCCATAAACTCTTCCGCTTTGGTCACCATCGCGGCACTTCCGCAGAAAAATGGCACACGCTGATGCAGTTCGGTCGGCTCGATTTCCATGATCCTTTTAAAACCATCACTGCATTTTCCGCCTGCCTGCTCCGCCAAAAAAGCCATCGGATTGCATTCATATAATAATCTAAGCTTTCCGTTTGGTGACTGGGAAGTAGAAGGATAGATATAAATACCGCCTTTCAGCATATTCCTGTGGAAATCGGAAACCAGAGAACCGATATACCGCGATGTATAAGGCCGGTCACCTTCTTCTTCCTGGCAATATTTGATATAATCCTTCACGCCTTGAGGAAATTTTATATAATTTCCTTCATTGATGGAATAGATTTTCCCGAAAGTTGGGAATTTGATATTCTGATGAGAAAGATAGTAGGTTCCGATGGATGGATCAAGTGTAAAACCATTAACGCCATTTCCTGTTGTGTAAACAATCATTGTCGAAGATCCATAAACCACATAACCTGCAGCAACCTGGTTAACACCTTTTTGAAGGAAATCTCTCAGCTCGACAGGACTTCCCGGCGGCGTCACTCTTCTGTAGATGGAAAAAATCGTTCCTACGGAAACATTCACATCGATGTTGGATGAACCGTCCAGGGGATCTATCAGAACAACATATTTGCTAAGGTGCGCATTTTCTGTACATTTAATTTCGATGAAATCATCACTTTCCTCAGAAGCAATTCCGCAAACAACTTCTCTTTGCGATAATGCTGCAATAAAAATATCGTTTGCCAAAACATCCAGTTTCTGCTGTTCCTCGCCTTGTATATTTTCTGTCCCGACTTTTCCGATAATGTCCGCAATTCCTGCTTTATTGACTTCCCTGTTTACGACTTTAGTAGCGATCCTGATGGAGCTGATCAGTCTGGAAAGTTCTCCTGTGGAGTATTTGAAATCGTCCTGTTTCTCGATAATAAATTCTCCTAAAGTCTGTAAAGCTTGATGTGACATTGTTATAATTTTGGGGTTTTACAAAACTAATTTTTTTTTTGAATTATTGAAACAAATTTATCGGTTATTGATAATAATCATCCAAATTTTATTAATATCGTTTCATCGGGAAGAATGTTTTCGTATGGAATATCAAACTTCCTTTCATAATTCGGGCATTATTAATATTTTTGATTCTGAATTGAAAAAAAATCTAATTTAATCTAATAAATAATATTCTGAACAACAATTAGTCTGATGAAAGTTTACAAATTTGGAGGAGCGTCTGTGAAAGATGCAGAAAGTGTGAAAAATGTAGCCTTGGTTTTGGAAACACAAGGATTTGAAAAATGTCTTCTGGTGGTTTCTGCTATGGGAAAAACCACGAATGCATTGGAAAAAGTTGTTGAATATTATTTCAAGAAACAGGATTATCAGGCAGAGATAGAAACTATCAAACAAAATCATATAGAGATCGCGAAAGGCTTGTTTTCTGACAATCACGCTGTGTTTAGTGAGATTTCTTTATTTTTTGATGATATTGACTCTTTCCTGAGAAGAAACAAGTCGCCTAATTATAATTTCGTTTACGATCAGGTTGTAAGCAGTGGCGAGATGATTTCCTCGAAAATCCTGAGCGAATATCTCAATGAAATTCAATTCTTTAACCATTGGCTGGATGCAAGAGACTTCATCAAAACCGACAGTAATTACAGGGAAGGAATTGTAAACTGGCAGGAAACGGAACAGAATATTGCCAAGCTGGACAAAATCAATTGTTATGTAACACAAGGTTTTATCGGGTCCGAAAGTAATAACTTCACAGTTACCTTGGGAAGAGAAGGTTCTGATTATACCGCTGCGATCTTTGCCTATTGTCTGAATGCTGATGAAATGACCATCTGGAAAGATGTTCCGGGCGTGATGACAGGCGATCCGCGAAAATTCGAGAATGTGGAATTGTTGTCAGCTATTTCTTACGAAGAAGCGATCGAGATGGCTTATTACGGCGCGTCGGTGATCCATCCAAAAACCCTTCAGCCATTGAAACAAAAAAACATTCCGTTCTATGTAAAATCTTTTATTGAACCGAAAAAGCCGGGAACTAAAGTTGGAAATTCTGAGGAAAACGAACTGATAGAAAGTTACATCCTGAAAGAAAACCAAACCCTATTGAATGTAGAAACCAGAGATTTTTCTTTCATTGCCGAAGATCATATGAGTTTAATATTCACACTTCTGGCAAAATATAAAATTAAAGTTTCTTTGATGCAGAATTCGGCAATTTCATTAGCTTTATGTCTGGAAGATAAATTCGGAACAGCGAATGACTTTAATGAAGAATTGCAGCAAAGTTTCATCACACAAATGACAAAAAACGTATCTTTATTCACCGTCCGAAATGTCAACATTGACACGCTGGACAAATTTTATAAAGATAAAAAAGTACTATTGGAACAGATTTCCAAAAAAACGTTCCAAATGGTAACCATTTAAAAACTATGAGCTTAATATCCAAAGAAGACTTGATTAAAGCATCGGGCTTGGACAAGATCGGTTTCCTGAAGAAACCTGTAGCGTCTGCGATTATGAATCTCGCCAAGATCAATGATGTCAATAATCTATACAACAAACTGAAAAACACAAAAGGTACAGATTTCTTCGATCAATTTGTAAAAGAGCAGGAACTGAGTTATATCGTTTTTGAAGAAGATCTTGCCAAAGTCCCGAAAATCGGTCCTTTTATCCTGGTTTCCAACCATCCGCTGGGTGCATTAGACGGAATCCTGATGTGCAAAATACTATTACGTGTCCGCCCAGATTTCAAAGTAATGGGGAATTTTCTGCTGTCAAAAATTGAACCGATGGCGCCGTTTGTAATATCTGTCAACCCGTTCGAAGGGCGGAAAGATGCTTACAACAGCTCGTCGGGAATGCGTGAAACACTAAAGCATCTGCAGGAAGGCGGCTGTATCGGGATTTTTCCGGCAGGCGAGGTTTCCAATAAAAATAACGAATACGGTGAAGTTCTTGACAAGCCGTGGGAAAAAACAGCTCTGAAACTTATCAAAAAGGCAAAAGTTCCGGTAATTCCTATGTATTTTCATGCCACCAACAGTCAGATTTTTTATAATGTTGCCAAGCTTCATCCGGATTTGCAGACCATGATGCTGCCTGCAGAAATGATGAAAAAAAGAGATAAGCCTATCCGGATCAGAATCGGGAAGCCTATCTCTGTGAAGCAGATGGAAGAAGAGGAAACAATTGAGGAATTAGGCGAATATCTTTACAGAAAGGTTTACATGCTGAAGTCCTATTATGAAAAAAGAAAAAGCATCACCGAAAAGCTGAAGCTGCCGAATATGGCTCTTAAACTCCCGCTTCTGAAACAGAATAACATCGTTCAGAACATCATTGATGAAACACCGATTGAAGATATTATCAACGAAATAGAGGCTTTAAAAAATGCAGAAAACAAAAAGCTTTTTTCTCATGGAGATTATGATGTTTTTTTTACAACATCTGCCGAGATTCCTTCGATAATGAGGGAAATCGGACGACAGAGAGAGCTTACTTTCCGCGCAATAGGGGAAGGTACAAACCTGCCTTTTGATCTGGACGAATATGATAACCACTATCACCATCTGTTTCTTTGGGATAACACGGATAAAAAGCTTGTAGGTGCCTACAGAATGGCGTTAGGCGCAGAAGTAATGAAAAAATACGGCATCAATGGATTCTATACCAGCTCACTGTTCGAGTATGATCCGGAATTGCAGCCGTTTTTCCGGAAAGTGATAGAGATGGGAAGAGCTTACATATCCGTAGAATATCAACAGAAGCCGTTTCCGTTGTTTTTGCTTTGGCGTGGGATTGTCCACGTATGTCTCAGAAATCCTGGTCACAAGTTCCTGATGGGAGGTGTGAGCATCAGTAATAAATTTTCAGAATTTTCAAAATCGCTGATGATAGAGTTTATGCGTTCGCATTATTACGATTCGGCGGTGGCACAATATATCCATCCGAAAAATGAATTCAAGGTGGTGATGAAGGAGCGGGACAAAGCTTTGTTTTTCGAAGATATGGATGCTGATCTCAACAAACTGGACAAAATCATTGATGATCTGGAACCGGAATTGCGATTGCCCGTCCTCATCAAAAAATACATCAAGCAAAATGCAAAAATGATCGCATTCAACGTGGATCCGAACTTTAATGATGCTATTGACGGTCTCATGTATATCAGGATAAGCGATCTTCCGGAGGATACGATCAAACCGGTTTTGGAGGAACTAAGCGATTTCTTCAAAGCGCAGACGGAAAAAAAATCTTCTGAAAATCAGTAATATTGGCTTTTTAAGCAAAAAAAGTTATCAAATAATTTGCATTATAACAAGAAAGAGTATACTTTTGCACCACTCAAAACAACAAGAGTAATGGTTTCTTAGCTCAGTTGGTAGAGCAACGGACTGAAAATCCGTGTGTCCCTGGTTCGATCCCTGGAGAAACCACTTTCAACAACCACTTACAAACGTAAGTGGTTTTTTCATATCCTTTAATTAGAGAAATTTGGGTTGATTTTCCAATAAAAAAAGTGATGTAAAAAACACCACTTATATCGGATCCTACTGTTTAGGATTATTCGGAAAGATATTTACTTATTCAACTTAGACCAATTCCCCGATTAGATCATAATCTTCTGCAGATGTAATTTTAACGTTTGCAAATTCTCCGATGGAAATATAAACATCCTTTGTCGGCACTAAAACTGTATTGTCCACATCCGGAGAATCATATTCGGTTCTTCCCACGAAATAATCGCCTTCTTTTCGGTCAAAGATGCATTTAAAAACTTTTCCTACTTTTTCCTGATTTTTTTCCCAGGAAATCTGCTGCTGGATCTCCATAACCTCCTCTACTCTTTTCTGTTTAACCTCATCCAGAATATCATCTTCCAAAACAAAAGCGGTTGTATTCTCCTCATGTGAATATGTAAAACAGCCTAAACGATCAAATCTCTGATCTCTTACCCATTGTTTTAGCTCTTCGAATCTTTCTTCCGTTTCGCCCGGGAAACCGACTATCAGAGTCGTTCTTATAGCCATATCAGGTACTTTTTCGCGGAATTTATCAAGCAGCGCATTGGTTTTTTCAAAAGTTGTTCCTCTTTTCATTGCTTTCAGCAATTCTGTATTGATATGCTGAAGCGGTATATCGATATAATTGCAGATCTTTGGTTCGGTTCTGATAATATCCAGCACATCTTCCGGGAAGCCTGAAGGAAAGGCATAATGAAGACGAATCCACTCGATTCCTTCCACTTTTATCAATTCCTGAAGAAGTTCTCCAAGTGCTCTTTTCTTATAAATATCAAGTCCGTAGAATGTCAGATCCTGGGCGATAAGTATCAGTTCTTTAACTCCTTTTTTTGCTAATTTCTGGGCTTCTGTTACTAATTTTTCAATGGGTGTAGAAATGTGTCCGCCTCTCATCAAGGGGATAGCACAGAATGAGCAAGGACGGTCGCAGCCTTCGGAGATTTTTAAATAGGCGTAATGTTTGGGCGTTGTTGTCAGTCTTTCCCCGACCAGTTCATGTTTATAATCCGCACCGAGATGCTTTAATAAAATAGGAAGATCACGGGTTCCGAAATATTGATCAACATCCGGAATTTCCCTTTCCAGATCCGGCTTATACCTTTCGGAAAGGCAGCCCGTCACAAAGACTTTTTCTACGACACCCTGATTTTTAAGATCAACATATTCCAAAATGGTATTAATACTCTCTTCCTTCGCATTATCAATAAAACCGCAGGTATTGATAACAACAACATCACCTTTCTCTTCATGCACTACTTTTTTACCATTGGCTTCCAGCTGACCCATGAGAACTTCTGAGTCATAAACATTCTTGGAGCAGCCTAATGTGACGACATTGATTTTCTTTTTACCTACAGATTTTGTACGCATCTTATAATTGCTTATTGATAATTAATTTAAGAGTGCAAATTTAGTAATAAAAAAAGGAATCAAATTTTTGATTCCTAATGTATTTTCTAAAAATTATTTTCTTTAAAAGCAGGTGAGGTTTTATCTTTATCAGAAAGTATAATGTCATGTGGCGGTAGCTTCCAGTCGATAGCCAGGTCTGTATCATTCCAAAGCACACTGCCTTCTGATTCTTTATTATAAAAATTATCACATTTATATGAAAAAACAGCAGTCTCACTCAGCACAGAAAATCCGTGCCCAAAACCTCTGGGAACGTACAGCTGCAATTTATTTTGTTCTGTGAGTTCTATAGAAAACCATTGACCAAAGGTTGGTGAATCTTTCCGGAGATCCACTGCAACATCCAACACTTTTCCTTCCAGACAAGAAACAAGCTTAGCCTGTGCGTGCTCTCCTTTTTGCAAATGCAATCCTCTTAAAACGCCATAGCTTGATTTGGAAATATTATCCTGAACAAAATGACCATTCATCCCTGTAAGTTCTTCAAATCTTTTTTCATTGAACTTTTCAAAAAAATAACCTCTTTCGTCTTCGAATATGGTTGGTTCTACTATATAGCAGTCTTTAAGAGGCGTTTCTTTTATTTTCATGAATTACATATTTATTTTCTGATCTTAATATTAAAACATCTGATTACTAAAATCTGAAATTTTAATTGTTTAATTACTATTCATTGTAACTACAATTCTGATTGTTTTTAGAATAATTTCGATATCCATTAACCATGAATAGTTTTTAATATAATAAAGATCATATTCCAATTTTTTGAGATTATCTTCTGGAGTTGCTTTTGGCAAATGAACCTGAGCCCAGCCTGTCACTCCTGGTTTTACGATATGTCTCAAATCAAAATATGCATTTTCATCATTATATATTTTTACAAACTCCGGACGTTCGGGCCTAGGACCGATCAGGCTCATATCGCCTTTCAGGATGTTATAAATCTGCGGCAGTTCATCTATTTTTGATAATCTAAGAAATTTTCCGGCGAAAGTAATTCTATCGTCGTTAGAAGTGGTGTAGCCTCCGCTATGTTTTGATTTCATAGTCCTGAGCTTGTAGATTTTGAAATTTTTAGAATTCCGCCCTACTCTTTCCTGGACAAAAAATAATTTACCTGGCGACGTACACATTGTCAGCAAACATCCAAAAACTATCAATGGAATGGCTAATGGCAGCAATAATAAAGTCACAAGCACATCGACAATCCTTTTTGAAGAAAGTCCTGATTGGTGTTTCATCCCTATGGAAAATATGTCATCGGCCAAATACTCATTCGTTTTCAGCTTTACCAAAGGGATTCTTTTATTGACCATTTCATAGAACTCATGGGCCTCGTAAATCTTTACGCCGCTAAGTCTGGCATCAATAATATCATTAGTTAGATTTTCCGGCAAATGGTTAAGATTTGAGGTTTCAATTATAATAGTTTTTATATTCAAACGGTCTACATATTCCAGAATACTTTTAGTGTTTTTTTCAGAATTATATCTGATCACTTTAAATGATTGTCTGAGTTTTCTACCTCTAAATAATTTTAAAGAGATATCACTTACATTTATAAAGAGACACCTTTCCCTTGGATTAGATACTTTCAGATAAGTTTTTATTTTCATAAAAAACTATGTGTTATGTCTAATCTGTGTTTATTTCTCATCTTGTCACTTAAGTTTAGTTACTAGCTGTTGCAAATATATAAAATATAAATATTCTTTCAAAAAACATCAATGTTTTTTATAATTAACATAAATTATGAAATATAAATCGCTTTATTCATAATTTGTATATTTTCATATATCCTTCAACCATCTTTTCAATAGTCATGTTTTTGTAGAAAATTTCTAATGAATTATCAGAAAACTTTTTGTAGATTGCTGCATCATTCAGTATATATTTAATTTTTTCTGCGAATATATCATCATCATTTTTGACAACATAACCATTCTGATTATCCAAAACAATTTCTGATATTCCTCCAACATCAGAGGACACAATCGGCTTACCATAGCTAAGTGCGTCAATAATAACTATAGGAATACCTTCATAATTAGATGGAAGAACGAAAACGTCTGCAAGCTGGATGTACTTTTTCGCATTCGGCATCCCCTCCAAACAAAAAACATTTGCCGGCAGATTATCATACTTTTTTTCTGCTCCAATCCACACAAAGGCGTATTTAGGAAGTCTTTCAGCAATTTTCAAATAACTTCCAAATCTTTTCTGTGGCGATATACGTGCAATGCACATCACTGTTTTTTCAAATTTTTCCAGTCCTTCGATCCTGAGATTATTTTCTGTCTCAGGAGTTTTCACACCATTATGTACAATTTGCAGATTGGCTGTGATTCCTTCTTTAATCATATTTTGTTTGTCATAATCACTTGCAAGAACAATTGTTCTGCACCTCTTCTGCAACAATTTTTCCAAAGGAAGAAACTTCCTGTAGGAAAGGCGGATAGAGTCGAATCCATGGACAGAATATATTGTTTTACTTTTAGGAAAAACCAATCTTCCCAATATACCTATTTTAGAAGAATGCAGGTGTATAACGTCCGGATTGATGGACTGATATAATTTTCTAAGCCTGAAAGAGGCTTTCATATCTTTAAATAGTGAAACGGGTCTTATAATGTCCAGTATTTTCTCCTGTCTTACCTGGGGATCCAAAGCGTTCCACATTGGGCCATTTTCTCCGGCGGCAACTGTAACATCATGATCTTTACACATTGCGTTCGCAAGTGCTATGACAACTGATTGTGCACCACCAAGATCGGAACGTGTTATCACATGTAAAATTTTCATTTGTACCGTATTATTATATGTAAAAACTATAATTTTTTTTCTTCAGTAACACTTTATTTCTTCCTCTTACAAGAAGATACTCCAAACCTACTAAATTATAAGCAAAATACACAAAACTGGAAATAAAATATTTTAATGAAAACAGCAAATACCTCAAAGAAAAAGTATGCTTTCTTAGTATATAAAAAATGCCCGGGAAACCTTTAAAATATTTTTTGTAATATTTATTTCCTATCTCTCTGTAGAATAACAATGGCTCTGTTGTGGCTTTAAAAACATATTGGTCTCTTGTCCTCATCCAGAGTTCCGTATCTTCTACCCGCAAAGCCAACACATCATAAGGATTGTTTATAAACCATTCGGTTTTAGCAATTATGGTTGGATGAGTAAAGGTTTTTACTTCAATCAAGTCTTTATTTGAAATGGCCATTCTTTGACCTACAACATCATTGTTTTCATCAATAGAATAGACATTGCATCCTAATACGTCTATCTCGGGATTATTTTTTAATATCTCCATCTGCTTTTCTATTCTCATCGGATGCATGATATCATCAGCATCCATCCTTGCTAAAAATTGGGTTCTCGTAAGATAAGGAATTTCATTAAGCCGGTTTCCTAAATTGATATTTTTACCATCCGAAATAATTGTGACTCTTTTATCTGTGCTAAATTTTTTTGCAATTATTAAGGATGAATCGGTAGAGCCGTCATCAATAAGCAAGAGTATAAAATCTTCAAAAGTTTGAGATAGTACGGAACGAATAGCCATTTCCAAATAATCTTCAGCATTATAAAATGGTATTGCAATAGTAACTTCAGGCATCAGGTTTTAATAAAAAACAAATATAAATAAAACTACAGATATCCTATGTCGATATTTATCTATAAGAATATATATAAAAATCTAATTTTTATTTTATTTATGTTATTTTCCTAAATTATCTTATTTTTTTACAAGCATCTAAAAACAGATCTGCAGAGAAAGCCCAGCTTTTCTCTCCAAGAAAGTATCTATGCTGAATATTATCAGACATTTTTTCCAGCAAGGTTCTGTCCTTGTAAACTGTCAGCAGAGCATTAGCTAGAGCTTCGGTATTTTTGGGTTCGATTATAATTCCTGTTTTACCATCTTCCACCATTTCTGGCAAGCCGCCCACATTAGTTGCAATTACCGGTTTTTTAAAAGCAAAAGCAGACATTACAACACCGCTTTGTGTAGCATCCGTGTAAGGACAAACCACTACAGAAGACTGGTTAATAAGATTGGCTAAATTTTCCGGATAGATGTAGTCATTGAGAAAAGTAATTTCAGGGTAGTTTTTATATTCTTCGATGTCAAAATCAAAGTTCCCGCTACCGGCAATAGTGAGCGACATATCAGAATTTTTATGAGAAGATAAAATCTCTACGAAAGCATCTAATAAAAATTTAATCCCTTTGTAAGGCGAAATTCTACCGAAGAACAGGACATTAAAACGAGAAGATGAGTTTTCTTTATCAGTCTGATGGTATCTCAGAAAATCATAAACACTAAGAAATGAGGTATGAATATTTTCCGGATGAAAATGATAATGATTTATGAAATCTTCCTTCTGATTTTCATTGAGTAAAATTTTATGCTTGATTAGTCTGAAGTGAATATTCCTTAGACATCTGTCTAATAATATATTTTCTCCGGAATGAAGAAAAGGGTCATGAACAATCATCAGCATTTTCTTTCTATAGCACAAAGTTGAAATAAAATAAGTCAGCATATAGTTATCCAGAATAATTACATCCGGGTTGATTTTTTTTATATACTGATTGATTTTATATGATATATAAAGCTTTTTAAGAACATTGATATTGCGCGTTCCTTTGATAACATAAGTTTTATCCAATGAAATAAAATCCCGGAAACGTTGCAGATCTTCCACATCCGTGCCCGGAGTGATGGTTTTCTCCAGTTTATCCTTATCTAGAAAATTACTGATCTCGTATAGTGCTTCTACAAAGAAATATACATCACTTTTTTTCCTGAGCGCATTAATAAGAGAAACATTTGCATCCAGAGCAAATGCAGATAAGAAAGCGATTTTCATTACTATTTTCTAATGATTATTATTTTTTCTTGGGGTTAAGAACCTTATCAATATTCTTATTAATAATGTAAAAAGCTTTGGTTGCTGTCGGACTGTCCCAAAGTATATTTTCATATTTCCTCAGAATATTATTATTTGAATTGATCATTTTATATATCCCAAACAGAAACAAAATGACAGTGAACACTGTTTTGAATATCTTTTGAAGTATCACATAATAATAAGGGTACAGTATCCAATATGACATCACAAACAAAGTTGTCATCCTATCAATCAGTACTGAATATTCTGACAGGAACAGATAAGTTGTAGTGAATATTAAAAACAAATTAAAAAAGATATTATGCATTTTATCATCTTTAATATATTCTGCAATTTTTTTGTAAGATGCATAAAACAACAGGAAGGTCAATACTTTTTCAAGATATCCCATAGTGATTCCATATCCGCTACTGTAAAGATCACTTTCCGAATAAACCTCCGCCATCAGGGAATAGGACCCTCCTAATAAATTACCTATCGCTGTAACCATTGGAGTTATATATTTGATCTGTCCCAGATATAATATATTGCCGACGATAAACAACCCCCAAACAATGGGTGTGGGCGTTTTCTTATGTAAAAAGAAATAAAGCGGAAAGTAAAAAATAGCAGAGGAATGTAAGAACAAGCCAAGCCCATTACACAGATAATATTTCAAAGCATTTCTTTCCTTGATAAACTGTAGAGAGTACATGAATAAAAATATTGCCTTGGAGTTTCTCAACAGGTTGAATTCTATAATCAATCCTGAGAATATCAGGAACATGATATAGCCCAAAACATACTGAGGAGAATATTTCTTTAAAAAATAATTCAGAAACAGAATATCAATCAATGCCGAGACAATCTGGAGACAAAAATACTCTTCAGAAATACTCTTAACCAGAATCATGAATACCTTGAAGCCCGGTTCTATTTTTAAAATGTAATCATCATTGAAGCCTGAAAAAAACTTGGAAATCCCTTCTGTATTCCAAATGGTAGGAGCATCTTCATATCCCGGATAATACAATACAAAATCCGTATCCAGATAGCCTCTGAAACCGAAAAAAACAAAGAAAATCAGCATACACAGGTATCTGATCACCTTGATGTCTCCGTTGCCCTTTCTAATCTTATTTTCCCATAAAAACATAAGAAAAAGAATCACAAAAAGAATCACATAGTGTATAGAGTATGCATAGCTGAACGTAGCCTCCATTAATTTTTATTTTTAATTATTTACTGTACAGGTTTTTTATTCATATACAATTCAAAACCTTCTTTGTAAGCTTTTAAAGCTATTTTCCATTGGCTAATCGGATATCTGAAAAACAATACTATAAGGATATATAGAAAATTGTACAGAATTACAAATGCAGCGTAGAAAGGATTATAATTTTTCAAAGCGAAGTAAACTAGATTTCGCCATAAAAACCTCACAGAAAAATCACTCATTTTTCCTGTAGAAGTCGATTCATTATGATGGATCGAAGACCCTGAAATATACCATAATGTTTTGTATTTTTTCAAAGCTCTGTGGACGAAATCGGTATCATCATAATAAACAAAATAGTTTTCATCCATTAGACCTACTGCATCAAAAAGCTCTTTCTTCATCAGCATAAAACAAGTAGGTGCATATTCTACTTTCTTATCCAGATCAAACTGACCTTTATCTTCTTCACCCTGACCGATGTGTAAAGTTAATCCGCTTCGCTTGACATAATCGCCTCCTGCTGCCCATATCTTATTCGTTCCGTAGATATAGATTTTAGGAACTGCCATGTCTGCGTTATTTTTTTCAAATCCAGACAATAATCTTTCAATGGCATGTTCTTCGAGCGCTACATCATTATTTGATAACAATATCAAATCACAACAATCTTCCAGAGCTTTCCGGATGCCTATGTTATTGCCTTTTGCTACGCCATAGTTACCGTCGTTTTCAACAATTACGGTTTCAAAACTGCATGTTGCTGCCAATTTTTTACTAAGTGTCAGAGAATCATCAGGAGAACGGTTGTCTATCACATATAAAACAAAATTTTTGTATGACTGCTTATCCAGTGTCTCAAAAAATTCTTCGAGCACAGACTCGCTGTTATATAAAACTGTAACTATGCCTATTTTGTTGCTCATTTGTACAAGCCTTTCTTTTTCATTTCTTCGATGGAGGATTCATATTTATCTTCAGGAATATCCTGCTTATTTACCCATTTTGTAAATGCTTCGATTCCCTGGTCAAAACTCCATTTTGGCTCGAAGCCAAGTTCAGATTTGATCTTGGAAATGTCCGCAAAGTTATGCCTGATGTCGCCTAATCTGTAATTACCGGATATCTGGATAGGAATTTCTTTTCCATAGAATCTTGATAATGTTTCTGCAACGGTAATAACATCGGTTGCTACACCTGTTCCCACATTATAGACCTGATCATTGGCTTCATCTTTTTCCAGTCCGGCTATTGTGGCTTCGGCAACATCATCTATAAAAACAAAATCCCGGGTTTCTTTACCATCTTCAAAGATATTAATAGGGTTGCCATTTTTGATCCTGGTAGAAAAAATTGATAAAATACCTGTATATGGGTTTGATAAGGATTGCCCAGGTCCATAAACATTCTGATATCTGTACCCTACTGCTGCTATGCCCAGAGATTTGCAAACTGTCAGTACCAGTTGTTCCTGATTTTGTTTTGTAATCCCATATACGGATGTAGGGTGTATTTTGCTATCTTCTGTGGTGGGAAGTATTTCAACATTCTGACTGCAAACCGGACATTTGCAATGGAAGTCACCTTTTGCCATATTTACATCCAGTCTTTCTGTCGGATAAACAATACCATGGATTTCACATTTGTATTTACCTTCACCATATATAGCCCTGGATGCAGCTACTACTACTTTTTTAACCTGATGAGGAGTATTGGCTAAGATATCAAGCATGATCCCAGTTCCGCCGATATTAACGTCTATATACTTCTGTATCTCATACATTGATTGCCCCGTTCCTGTTTCCGCAGCAAGATGAATGACAGCATCCTGTCCTTCAATAGCTTTCAGCCAGTCTTCTTTTGACGTTACCGAACCATTTATAAATTTAACCTTGCCTAGAATACTTTTGTAAAGCGGAGATGTTATTTCCGGATTTTCTCCATGTATCTGTGGCGAAAGATTATCGAGAACAGTAACATTAAGGCCTTTTGCTATAAGTTTTAAAGCGATATTTGAGCCTATAAAACCAGCTCCGCCTGTAATCAGTATATTTTTTTTCATAGTTCAATAAAGTTTCCTTTTGGATCCGTCTTTAGCCAAGCTTGTTTTTCGAAGGAGTATCTTTTTAAAACTACTGCAGGGGAACCCGCAATAACACAATAATCATCAAATTTACCGGAAACCACACTATTAGCACCGACTGTACAATGTCTGCCAAGAAAAGTTCCTTGCATGATAACAGAGTTATTATAAATTTTGCAATTTTCTCCTATAAAAACAGGTTTAGTTTTTATATCTTGTTGCTCTATCGGAATATTTATATCATCATAAGGGTGATGAATATCTGTAATTGTTACGTTAGCCGCAATCGCCGTATTTTTGCCAATTTCAATCAGTTCTGCACACGTAAGATGTATATTTTGCTGAATAGATACACCGTCATTAAGAATTATTCTTGGACTGAACTCTTTTAAATTATATTTCCTGACCCCTTCAATTCTGGCTTTCCAGCCAATAAAAACATTATTTCCTAAGGATATTGACTCAGGTGTAATTAGTGTAGGTTTTAAAATCAAACAATACTTTCCTATTTTTTTGAAAAGAAAATAATACCAGGCAATCGCTTTTAATCTATACCATTTTATATTAATAAAATTTAACAGTTTATATATTAATAACATTACTTTTTATTTTTAATATGATGGTTATAATAATCTTCAATATTCAAAAAAATATCAGAATTATTATCTATCCATTCTATCTTTTTATCCCACCACTTAGATTGCTCTAGAATATCAATCTGTTCATCTTTAAATCTTTTCCGAATAAATTTTGCAGGAACACCACCAACAATAGTATAAGGTTCCACATCTGCTGTCACTACAGAATTTGCAGCAACTATAGCTCCATCTCCCACTTTTATACCATCAGCTATGATTGAATTTGCACAAATCCAGACATCATTACCTATTATGACATTCCTTATGGGATTATGATAATCTTTTGTTTGAAAATTCTTTAAACAATAACTAGGATTTGAATAAATAGCAGGATGTGTACTCACAATCGTATGTGTTGGATGTTTTCCAGGTGCAGTTCTAACATTAGGCCCGATAGAACAAAATTTTCCCATAATAGTTTCACTGATGACAGAATCATCAGAAATATATGAAAAATCTCCTATTGAAGAATTAATCATAATCACATTATTTCCGATCCAGTTATATTTGCCAAATTCAGCATTAAATAACTTAGACATATACCCTATTTTTAAAAACTGGTATTTCCTTTGGTACTTCATTTTAGTGATCACCCATTTCAGATATTCACTCAAAGGATTTTGTAAATAAGATCTATCAAACATACATTCTACTTTTTTAGTGATGAAATTACCTGCTTAATATTTTGATTCTTCAAAACCAAAGGTAAAAATAAAAAAAATGAAAGCACACTTATAGTTACTTTGAGTAAAAACCGGTCTGAAGAAATAAACTGGTATGATAAAAAATTAATTACAATGATCATTATGCTTATCACTAATAACTTAAGTTCTTCTTTCTGAAAGATATTATAAAGACCTATTTTTAATGTCCTGTTATAATTGAAAATCAAAAATAATGATCCTGCGGAAAGCGCAGTTGCCCAAGCAATTACAATTCCATATCCTCCGGCATAGATTCCCAAAGCTATTCCTAAAATTATATTTATGATAGCCATACCTATATGTACAACAACTAAAATATTCAGCCTTCCTTGTCCTAGTGAGCTGAAGTAGGCAGGACCACACATAATATTAATAAAAGTAGCTATACCCAAAATAAACAGGGAAAAAACAAAATTAAAATTAACTTCGCCCAACCATATAAAAGAAATGAGGGGAGCCATTATTATTAATGATGTTGATAATGGTAAATTAAAGAGAAGAAGAATACGGTTCATCTTTATATAAAAAGCCTGCAGATAGGAATCTTCTTGCACTTTCGCTTTTTCTGCAACTACCGGCACTACGACCTGATTAGCATTTGTAAGTAAAGCCCGGAACTGGCTAACCACTTTTGTCGCCATCTCATAATGGCCAAGAAATGCCAATCCGCCATACTTACTCAAAAGTAATTTTGTAGCAGGCTCATAAAGCATCTGGCATATAGATACTAACTGAAATTTATAACCGTAATTGAATAGTTCTTTAAATGAGTCCGAACTCCATTTCCAATAGCGTATCCTATTATCAGGATTAATTTTCACAGTAAAAATCATTGCAACTATAAAAATAAAAATGGATTGTGAGAGCTGAGCAATTGCAACACCTTTGAGATGATATACGGGCGTTAATAAAATAGTCCCAACATACATTACAATGTTTGATGCTACGTATATAAAATTTCTGATATAATTTTTCTGGTGTCCTTCCAAT
Source organism: Epilithonimonas mollis (assembly GCF_900142325.1). Taxonomy (GTDB): domain Bacteria; phylum Bacteroidota; class Bacteroidia; order Flavobacteriales; family Weeksellaceae; genus Epilithonimonas; species Epilithonimonas mollis. The sequence goes on along the minus strand of NZ_FRAM01000002.1, from coordinate 859,290 downwards.
ACTGATGTAAATACGCCGCCTATTGCATTTACACACAATGATCCCAAAGAGTAAGGAAGAATTTCTAAAGCAATATTTAGAAATTTTTCATCAACTACTAAGCCAAGAAAGAACTGTGCCCCAGAAATAATTATTAAACTTAAAACTACAAACAAAAAGGACATGGATACTATTGATGTAAAAATCAATTTGCCAAGTTTGCTTTTATCATCTTCGGTCAGGTATTCTGCAACAAACTTTACAAGCCCGGACGTGAGTCCCATATTGGCCAGGTTTGCAATCGATGAAAAAGATAATATCAATGACCATACTCCCAACTGCTTTACGCCGATACTAGCTAACAGATATCTGTACAGAAAGAAATACAGCAAAGCAGTAAACACAACCTGTACAACGGCTGACAAAGCATTAATAGTAAGTTTATTGGAAGAACGACTCATTTGTTTTTTTGTAGTTAGGAATTAACTCTAGCTGAAAAATTGCCACCATTTTTTTTCCTCCGCCTGGTAGCCGTAACCATACTTGTTTCCGTAACCAAAATTAGTCTTATGGATATCATTCAGAACAAAACCTACATTTTTAATTTTATTTGCAGCAATATTTTTATTCGCAAAGTCGATGAAGCTTTTTTCTGTAGTTTCTGATCTTGTCACATAGATGGTCACATCTGCCACTTCCGAAATAAGGAAAGAATCCGTAACCAGCATCAGCGGAGCTGTGTCAAGAATGACGTAATCGTAATCGTTCTTAACAGCATCCAGAAGCTTATGGTATCTACCATTCTGTAACAAATCTGCAGGATTAGGAGGGATACTTCCTGAATAGATAAAGTCGCAGTTTGGATTGATCTCGCTTGGGAAAATAATCGATTTAACATCATTTATCTCGCCATACAGATATTCCGTTAATCCTTTCGCATTCTTCATAGCAGGATTGTACCTCTGAAGTTGTGGATTTCTGATATCAGATCCTATGACCAATACTTTATTCTGAGAATTGGCTATAGCCAAAGAAAGATTGACGGAAACAAAAGTCTTACCCTCTCCTTTAATAGTAGATGTCACAAAGATAACTTTCGCCGCATCTTTTTTCCCCAGCATGAATCTGACATTTGTTACCAGTATCCTGAACGATTCTGCCAAAGGCGAAACGTCATTCTGCATGATAAGATGACCATCGTTTTTGGCAACTCTCGGGATTTCTGCAAGAACAGCAGAATCCATCAAACTATCCAGATCGTGTTTAGTTATAATTTTATTATTCAGTAACTCTTTAATATATATAAATGCAAAAGGTACTAGAAGACCGGCAACTAATGCACCTAAAACAGAAATCATTTTTTTTGGGGAAACAGGTTTCTTCAGCGCATAGGCATTGTCTACGACTCTGGCCTTGCTTCCGGTGATAGCCATAGATATTGCAGCTTCTTCTCTTTTTTGCAATAAAAGCAAATAAAGGCTTTCTTTTATCTGTTGCTGTCTTTCTATATTTCTGAATAATTTTTCCTGTGTAGGAACTTTATTGATTTTAAAATCCCTATTGCTTTTCTCTCCGGTAACAGAACTTTTAGTGACCTCGAAAGCATTTTTACTTCTAAGCAAACTTTCTCTGAGAGAAGATCTGATGGCCTCCAGCTTCTGTCCGTTTTCTATCACGAGAGGGTTTTCCGGAGTTGCATTCTCCAGCAAACGGTTTCTTTCAATAATTGCTGCATTATATAAATTGATTCCGGATGTTGCAGCAGTTGCTGCAGTGGGATCAAAACCGATATTTGTAGGCAGGACAGTATATCTGTTTCTGGGATCATTCAGATAATTCAGCAGCATATTTGCTAACTCTATCTGTGTATTTAATTGTAATATCTGTCTCTCAGCGTCCGTGGAGATCTGCAGATTCAGCCTAGCTTCTGACTGGATGTCGACAATATCGTTGGTTTTTTTGAATTCTTCTTTTTCTGTTTCTACCTGTCCTAATTCTTTTGAAATGAGCACGATCCTTTCGTCAATAAAATCTTTTGTTTTTTTAGATTCCGTATTTTTATCAACAATAGCATACTCATTATATATTCTTACAATATCATCAAGAATATCTATAGCTTTTTCCTTATTCGGATACATCATGGATAAGCTTATGATAGTTGCATCCTTATCGGCCAGATCTACATCAATAGCTCTCTGGTAACTTTCCACAATGTTATCCATTGTAGAAAAAGTAAAGTAAAAATCCTTCAGATCCATTTTCTTTACTTTCTTAGGATTGAATTTAGGATTCTTTGTAATTATAATATTGGCATAAGGAAGACTTATGGTTTTATTAAAAGTTGTGACAATATCTTCTTCCCATTCATCAGAAGAAAGTGTAATCCTGTCATTTTTTATTGCGATCGTCACAGGCTTCTTTGGGAGCTCTTCGTAAAGTTTTTCGTTTATTAAAATGACATTGAACGGATTTGTATCCTTATATAGCTCTACATCATGAAATTCTTCTTTAGAAAAAATGCTGATCTGCAGCTTCAGGTTATCAACAACATCTTCAATCAATTTCTTGGACTTGAATATCTCCAGTTCATTTTCGATACTGTTGGTTCCCATACCTGCAAAACCTCCCAGACCTGCCAATACTCCAAAATCTCCGGAAGCAGAGGACATTTTTTTTGCATCTTTTATTAAAACCGATGATTTTATATTATATACAGGCGTAGTGAATTTTATATAAAGTACAGCTAAAACAAGCGTCAAAAAAACACTAATAACAAACCAATACCATTTCTTTAAATATGGTTTTATAAGTTCTCTTAAATTAAATTCTTCTTCTTTGTTCTTTACGTTATCCATTTAAAAACCTTATTTATTATTATAGCCATAGCCATATTTATTACCATAACCGAAGTTTTGATTCTCAACATCATTGAGAACAAAAGCCACATTATCTAACTTTCCAGTATCCACCAGTTCATTAGCAAATTCGATAAGCGATTTCCCAGTATAGTTGGATCTTGTTACATACAACTTCAAATCTGCATAGTTTGAAATTGTCAGTGTGTCTGTCACCAAAAGCAAAGGTGCAGTATCTATGATGATATATTCATATTCAGTCTTAAGAAAATCCAGTAAAACTCCCAATCTTCCATTTTTCAACAACTCTGTAGGATTAGGCGGAATATTGCCAGAATAAATTATATCAGAAGCATCACTTACAGGATTTTTAAATATCACATCCTGCGGTTGTATACTGGAATCATATAAAAACTCAGACAGGCCGATTTCCGATTTCTTACGATTCTGATATCGTTGAAGCTGCGGATTTCTTATATCAGCTCCTATTATAACAATCTTACTGAAATTGGACAATGTCAGTGCCAGATTCATCGATACAAAAGTTTTACCTTCTCCTTTTATGGAGGAAGTTACATAAATAACCTTAGACTTCAAGCCACTATCCAGCATAAATCCCATATTTGTAATGAGAATCCTGAACGATTCTGCCAGCTGGGAAAAGTCATTTTGCTTGACCAAATGGTCAATATTTTTCTTAATAGAAGGTATCTCTGCCAATACGGGTATAGAAGACAGTGTTTTCAGATCATTTTTATCAATTATTTTATTATTTAGAAATTGTTTTAAATAGATGAAGACAAAAGGCACCAAAGCTCCAATTACCAAACATCCTAATAAAATAATCATTTTTTTGGGAGAAACCGGTTTATCTCCTATCACCGGAGGTTCTACAATTCTTGCCTTTGGTGCGACAACTGCCAGTGATATTGCAGTTTCTTCCCGTTTCTGAAGTAATACCAGATAGAGATTTTCCTTGATCTGCTGTTGCCTTTCAAGGCTTCTGAAAAGCTTTTCCTGCAAAGGTACTTTTGTAATTCTGGAATCGATTTTATTCTGCTCACCCTGATACTCGTCCAAGGCAAGCTGCAGACCTGTTTTATTTTTCAAAAGAGACTCTTGCAAAGATTTTTTCAAAGAATTGATCTTCTGGGTCACTTCGACCACAAGTGGGTTTTGTGAAGTGGCATTTTCCAATAACCTGTCTCTTTCCATGATCATCTTGTTATAAGCCCCGATAACATTATTAGATTCAGAATTATCAAGTCCGATATTGCTTGGCAAAACCTGAAAATCACTTTGTTTTCTGACATAAGCGATAAGATCGTTGGTAAGATCCAACTGGGAAGTCAGCTCAAGCTGTTTTTTTTTGGCTTCCGAAGAGAGTTCGAGATTAACCCTGGTTTCTGTAAGGATATCCGTGATCTTGTTTGCTGTTTTAAACTGTTCTTTTTCGGATTCTACAATTCCAAGTTCTTTCGATATCTTGTTGATCCTTTCTTCTATGAATTCTTTTGTTTTTTGTGACTCAGAATTCTTGTCAAGAATAGCGTCTTTATTATAGGCATCGATCAGGCTTCTTATTATAAGCTTTGCTTTATCCGTCTGAGGATAGTTCATGGAAATATCAATAACCGTTGCATCTTTATCGGCAAGGTCAATTTGCAGCATGTTATTAATTGCTGAAGTTGCAGATTCTAATGTGGAAAAATAGACTTCGAAGCTTGTTCCTATTTCGCCAGCTTTCTCGTTATCAAAATTTTTATTTTTTTCAATGATAATATTTGCAAAAGGAAGACTGATGGATCTTCCAAACTGCACATTTTTTTTGATACCAAATTCCTCAGACTCCAGTATAGTTTTACTATTTATAGTGTTAATAACAAAACTTTTCTTCGGGAATTTTTTATTTTTTTTCTCATTGATAATGAGAATTTTAAAAGGAGAAGTATCCCCGAAAAGTTCCACTTTTCTCAATCCAGATAAAGAGAATATTGCAGTTTGTAAATTGTTTATAGAAACAACATCCCGCGAAAGTTTTTTAGTTTTGAAAACTTCAAGTTCATTCTCGATACTATTAGTGCTCATACCACCGAATCCCGAAAGGCCCTCCAGCATACCAAATTCAGAAACACCTCCCAGAGATTTTTTCGTATCTTTTATAAGGACTGAACTTTTTATATTATAGACAGGAATAGAAGTTTTTATATACAGGATACCGATAAGCAGACAACAGACTATGCTTATTATGAACCAATACCATTTTAACAGGTAAGGCTTAACGAGAGACAGAATATCAATAACCTGTTGATTGCTTGCTTTTTCCATTTAAAATAAAATCACAGAAAAATCACTATCTGAAAAGAAGTGCCAAGAGACCTACTACAACCGAAGCAATGGATATGAATATCCCTGCCTGAGGTCCAAATGCCGACGAATTTTTCTTAGTATTATTAGGAGAAACATAAATGACATCATTCTGTTTTATATAATAAAAAGGAGAATTTATCAATTCTGCATTTGTAAGATCTATATACCGTTTTGTAGTATTACCATCAACATTTCTGATTACCAAAACATTTTTTCTCTGTCCGTATATAGTAAGGTCACCCGCCATACCAAGAACACCTAAAACAGTCATCGACTGACCATCCGGAATCACATAAGTCCCTGGTCTACTAACTTCTCCAAGAACAGTTACTTTGAAATTAGTGTTTCTAATGATAACACCCGGATCTTTAACATATTGTTTTAATCTTTCCTTGACTTCGTCTCTCAGCTGCTCTATTGTTTTGCCGTTTGTATTAAGTTTCCCGATGATCGGAAAAAGGATATCTCCTTTTGAATCCACCAGATAAGTGGGTCCCGATACAGAAGATTGTGCCTGCATAGGAAGGTTGCTGCTTGAAAGAGAAAACTGAGATACTTCTCCCGAGGAATAATTTTGGTTGAAGGGCTTTACAACATCATTATCCTTTGCCGATACAGTTATTACCAATTGGTCGCCGGGCTGAATTGTAAAATTAGAAGTCTGTATAGACGTTTGAATTGCTGTTTGTTCTATATTCTTCATGTAATCGATATCCTCTTTTACTTTACATGAAAATATAATACAAAATAATGAAGCCATAAAAACTATGGATAAAGCTCTTCTCATAAATATAATTCTTAACTGAAGGTTTGCAAATATAGGAATTCTTATTTATCTAACGATTCGTAGATAGAATTATTGCTTTTAAATTCTTTTACTATGCATTTTAGAACTTTCACAATTTCTTGCTTCTCTTCTCTTTTGGAATAATCGATCACGACGTCCGTCATCTCATCTATTTCTGAAAAAGGCATAGACGGGTCTTTCGAAATCATTATTTTTTCGTGTGATGTAGGAAGTGTCTTGGTATCATCACTCAAAAGTTCCTCATATAATTTTTCACCAGGTCTCAAACCTGTATAAATAATCTTTATATCAAGTTCCGGTTCGAAGCCGGAAAGTTTTATCATTCGTTTTGCAAGTTCCAGAATTCTCACAGGATCACCCATATCAAAAACATATATCTCACCGCCAACTCCCATTGTTCCGGCATGCAAAACCAGCTCACAAGCCTCTGCTATCGTCATGAAATACCGCACAATATCAGGATGTGTTATAGTAACAGGGCCACCTTTTTCTATCTGTTTTCTGAAATGAGGAATCACAGATCCGTTGGATCCAAGCACATTACCAAACCTTGTGGTGATAAATTTGGTAGTATTACCTTCCAGATTCTGTAATGACTGGACAAATAATTCTGCAACACGCTTTGATGCACCCATTACATTCGTAGGGTTGACGGCTTTGTCAGTTGAAACCATCACGAATCGGTTCACACTATATTTGCTGGATAAAAGTGCCAGATTTTTTGTACCTAATACATTAACAAGAACAGCTTCATGCGGATTATCTTCTACAAGCGGAACATGTTTGTAGGCCGCAGCGTGATAAACCATCGAGAAATTATATTTCTTGAATAAGGGTTCTAGACGGCTTAGATTAGAAATATCAGCAAGGACAAATTTAAAATTAATGTGAGGATACAACTCCCGCATTTCCAATTCGGAATCATAAAGCGGGGTTTCAGACTGATCAAGAATGACAATTTGCAGCGGCTCCAGAAGTGCGACCTGCTTCACAATTTCTCCTCCAATAGAACCTGCCCCGCCGGTAACCAGAATCGTTTTCTGAAAGTGTCTTTTCTTCACCTCCATATTATCCAGTTTGATCTGTTTTCTGTTAAGGAGATCTTCTATCTGGATAGTCTTTATATTGTTGATAATATCATTATTGCGCAGTTTTTGCATCGATGGGGCCTTGTAGATTTTAAGGTTATACTCCAAAAACAGATTAACCCAAAAATCAAGTTCTTCTTTTAACAATGCTTCCTTAATAACCAGAACACCTTCAACCTCCTTGATTCCTTTTGCCAGATTACTGATAAAAGTTTGTTTAGATACTATTCTTTTATCCAACAGTTTAATACTAAGTCTCTTATCATGATAAGATATAAAACCCTGAATATCAAAAGGTAAATTCGGATTAGAAAGGATTACCTGTGCAATGGCAACAGAGGTGTCGTCATCACCCAATATATATATTTTTTTCCTGCTGGAGCTGCGTTTATTTTCTTTGATGATATTAAAAACACCTTTGACACAAAGCCTGAATACAAATAAAAACAGACATGAAATTGCAAAGTAAAAGCCTAAAAACGGAATCAGTATCAGCTTTTGATCAGAAGCAAGATAAAAAGAATAATTAATAAATAATATAGTTACAATGCTGCAAAGATTCGCAAGAAAAATTTTAAAAAGATCAACAAAGGTGGAATGTCTGATAACGCCCAGATATGTCTTGAATATGTACATGAACAAAACATTGGTTGTCACGAGAAATATAAAGACATAGAACAAAGGAAAAACTTTATAGTGTTTCACATCCAGACCCAGTATCAGTAAATGAGAAACAAAAAGTGATGCAATGATGATCAGTATGTCAATAACTAATATGACCCATCTTGGTAAAAATTTGAGGTCTACAAGATCCAATACATTGTCGTTAAGTGAAAATCTTTTAAGATTTCTGAACTTATCCATTTTTTTTGGTTAGTTATTTAAAATTCGTAATTGCTTATAACATCATATAGTCTGTTTTTATCATCATTTGTTAAATTAGATCCCGAAGGAAGGCATAATCCGGCACCGAATAAATCTTCAGATACAGTTTCTCCGTAGTACGGACAATCTTTAAAAACTGGCTGTAGATGCATCGGCTTCCAAAGTGGACGCGTTTCTATATTCTGTTCTGCGAAAGCAGACATTAAATCATGATTTGTTTTTTTCGAAGAACCATTCAGGGTGATGCTTGTCAGCCAATGGTTGGAAAAGAAATCAGAATCAGTTTCTGAAAAAACATCTACGGCTTCGATATTTGAAAATAGTTCTTTATAAAAAACATTAATTTCCCGTCTTTTCTGAACCCTGTTATCCAAAACCTCCATTTGTCCTCTCCCAATTCCTGCAGAGATATTGCTCAGTCTGTAGTTGTAACCAATCTCGGAGTGCTGGTAATGTGGCGCATTGTCTCTTGCCTGCGTTGAGAGAAAAATCGTTTTATCCTTTTGTTCCTTTGTAGATATTACCAAAGCTCCTCCTCCCGAAGTTGTGATAATCTTGTTGCCGTTGAAAGACAAAATAGCAAATTCACCAAACGTTCCACATTTCCTGTCCTTATAAGTAGAGCCTAATGCCTCCGCACTATCCTCTACCAAAGGTATTTCATATTTTTCACAAATAGCACCAAGCTCGTCCATCATAGCTGGCATGCCATAAAGATGAACAACAATTACAGCTTTTGGTTTCTTATTATTTTTGATTCGGTCCTGTATAGCTTCTTCCAGATATGCGGGAGACATATTCCAGTTTTTTTTGTCAGAATCTACAAAGACAGGAGTCGCTCCAAGATATTTAATTGGATTTGCAGATGCAGAAAATGTGAATGACTGGCATATAACCTCATCGCCAGGACCAACGCCCAGCTGTATCAATGCTAAATGTAGCGCAGCTGTTCCTGAGCTTAATGCTGCAACAAGTTTATCTTCGCCAATGTAATTCTGGATCGACACTTCAAATTCATCAACATTTTTACCCAATGGTGCAACCCAATTCTGGTCAAATGCTTCCTGAACATATTTTAATTCTCCACCACCCATATGTGGAGAAGAAAGCCATATTTTAGATTTCATTCAGATAAAATAATATAGATGATTAATAGTTTATTATAAATTGATTCTTGTGCAAAGTTACTATAATTTAACATATTTTAATTAAAACTATTATTAGAATTATTTTTTATAATTCTTGCAGGATTTCCAACAGCAATACAATGGTCTGGTATATCTTTTACCACTACTGCGCCTGCTCCCACCACCGACCACCTTCCGATGGTTATATTTTGTTTTACAGAAGCTCCAATGCCAACCTGAGCACCCTCCAGCACCCTTACGTTTCCTGCCAGAGCCACATTAGGCGAGATATGAGCAAAATCCCCAATCTCACAATCATGGTCAATACACGCAGCTGTATTAATGATGCAATGGTTTCCGATTCTGACAGATGAGTTAATCACGACACCTGCCATCACTGCATTTCCCTTACCAAAAAAAATATTTCTAGAAAGAATAGCAGATGGGTGAATCAGATTAAAACCGGCAGAATTATATTTAATAGAATTATTTTTCCTGCTTTGATTATTGCCAAGCGCATAGAATACATTATCCATATGCGAAAGAGACACCAAATCATTGGAAACAGAATACTGTAATATTTTTTCAACATCAGCATCTTGGTCAAAAACCTGTTTTATTTCGTACCCCGAGAGTTCCGCAATCTCAATAACTACCTTAGCATGGCCACCTGCTCCTAAAATACAAACCTCCTTATTCATTCCCTTTAAAACTTTCTGTTGTTGCCTTTCCAGCCGTATTGATACCTTCAGATTTAAGCACTTTTTTTATCGTCAGCAGAACAATTTTAACATCCATTAAAAAACTTATGTTATCCACATAGTAAACATCAAAAATAAATTTTTGCTGCCATGTGATTGCATTTCGTCCGTTCACTTGTGCCCAGCCGGTAATGCCCGGTTTTATATGATGTCTTCTTTTCTGTTCGGCGTTATATAATTCAAGATAGCTAACCAATAACGGGCGCGGACCAATGAAACTCATATCGCCTTTCAAAACATTCAGCAGCTGTGGCAATTCGTCCAATGATGTCTTTCTTACAAATTTGCCCATTTTTGTCAGTCGGATCTCATCTGGCAGAAGCACACCATCTCCATCTCTCTCATCAGTCATGGTCTTGAATTTGATAATCCGAAAGACCTTATCATTTTTCCCAGGGCGACTCTGAAGAAAAAAAACATTCTTCTGATTAAAAAAATATAATAAAATGATAATCACAACAAATACCGGCGATAGTATCAAAAGAAGTAAAAATGAAAATATGAAATCAAAAAAAGGCTTAAAAAAAATTTTATACATATCGACAAAACAAATCCGAAATTTTAAGATTTCGGATTTGTGTTTTTATTTAAACATTAATTTTACTGTTGTTTCTTTGATAATAAATTACCAATACCACCCCACTTAGCAATAGTACGGGAACAAGTCTATTAATAGGAACCGGATCCCCTGGGTTACCGGGTCCTTCCTCTTGTTCTCCTCCATCTGGAACACCTTTTGCAGATTGCTGACTATCAAACGTATTATCATTTCCAGATACTGTACTTTGCTGATCATTTTTCGCCTGATCTTTTTCAAATACATTGTTCTGATATTGAGCAAAACACATAGCACTTAGGCTTATGTATAATAGGGTTAGATATCTTTTCATCGCTGGTTTAAAACTAAGCATATTTTTCAGGGTGTAAATATATAAAAAAATAATAAATTTCTAAAAAATTATTAATATTAAATAATATTAATAATAGTTTTTTATCAATATTCTATTTTATTAACTTTTTTGTTTTAGTTTTTCCGGCGTTATCCACTTTTATAATATATACGCCGGAAACTAACGAACTACCGTTTATTCGGGCGACCTTATCATTGAAAGTTCTGGAAATAATCAATCTTCCACCTGCATCATATAATTCTACTCTACCAAGTTTTTCGGAAGACGTTACAACAAAATAATCAGCATCTTTATAAACTGTAAAATCTGATTTGGACAAATCATTAGCTTCTAAAACACCTTCATCCTTGTAAACAATTTCGAATCTGGTATTATCCAATCCTTTGCTTGCCTGAAAACTGTAACCGCCTTGTGTCAAATCTATTATTTTTCCGAGCAGCTTATCTTTTAGATAGATCTTTTGCTGGCTCCCGAAGATACCTTCAGTTTTATCCAGTCCAATGCTGTATGTTCCATTCTGATAAAAATTAGCACCTAACGGAACCAGATCATTTATAGTGAAAATTTCCGCACGTCCCTGGATCAGCAACTGTCTGCTTCCTAATACCGAATAAAAAACATCTGAGCTTGTGGATAGAGTTTCCGCATCATAATCTTGTTCAAAAGCGTTTGTTGCCCCAGGGACATAGGCTATCAGCTGTGTATTGATCAGGTTCGCAGGTGATATAAGCTTGATCCAGAAACGATTTTTTGTACCCGACGTTTGTTTTTGGAAGAAATGGGAATTGGTCGCCAATCTTAAGTCATGACCAGCAGAATAGCTGTTCTTAAAATTCAAAGCTGAACCTCCTTGATTTTTAGCCTGGACTATAAATCCCTGCCCTACGCTTACCAAACCATCAGGAATCGTTGTATCCCCTGTGCCATCAGCAGCTTTTGTGGCAGAATTACCCCCTGAGCCATTGAAAACTGCATAGTTATTCTGACCATAACCTGATCCTTGTTGCATTTTCTGGAAAACATTATTAGTCCAGAAATAAGCCGTATTATATATGACATTAGTGTTTGCAGCATATAGTTCTCTAAAATCTATATTAGAAGGATAAGGATTACCAATAAGATTAAATCCTAAACCTACAGTGCCGTTTATATTGGAGCGGGTTAAATTAATGCTAATATCTCCATTATTCGGCACTCCTCGGAAGTTATAGGTTTTATCGTAACCATCTATAAAGTTTGAACCTGTCTCAGGATTGGTACCTGTTTCTGCTCTCACAGCATAACCTTTTCCAGCTACAAAATATGAATCCGCCGTTGCCTTGAAGGTATCCTTCAGCTCATTATATTCAAAGAATCTGTTGGCAGGTGTTCCTGGTGAGAAGCCAATTTCCGAACCTTCCGTATTCGTTCTCTGACCGTTTACCGGCGCACTCCAATATACATAATCCACAGCAGTATTAGGATCATTATTCATAGAAGTTACAAATCGCTGTGCCTGTATAATTCCGTTCGCATTATTAGCGGCATTACTTGTTTGCAATAAATTACCACCACTCGATATCACAAAGTTATCCTTTGTAATATTGTTATCGATCGTAAGAACCCCTTCTACTTTTACATAATCTCCTGAACCTATAATTACTTTACCTGTATTTTCCACCGTAAGATCTTTCGCATTGAAGCTTCCTTTGATGGACGTTGAGTAAGTATCCCTAACAATTGCATCTAAAATAGAAGTTGGTCCGGTATTGTTGGTCCATATATTATTAGTCCAGATAACCGTATTATTTGTCGTAACAGTAATTATATTGGAGTTGGAAGTATGACATGATCCAGAAACTGCTCTTACCCTATAATAATAAGTTGTATTTGGAGACAGACCAGACACTATCTGAGAGTTTCCAGATACAGGCAATGCATTATATCCCGTAACAAATGACGGAATGCTTATATTACTGTTTATAGTTACATCATCTAAATAAATAGTATTACTAGCAGAAGCAATTTTTATCCTAACGGCCGTGTTGGTTTCATTAACCGGAACATTATAAGTTGTAAAACTTGAATTATCATCTAACTGCTGCAATAAGGTTTCAGTCCCATTTACAATTTTATAAACATTGATTTTATTAGCCGTAGTTCCAGTTCTTCTGGCAATGAATGTTATAGATGAAATATAATCTATTGCCGGTGTTATAATGATCCCTTGACCTGCTCTCATTTGTACTCCTGCCGGCTCGGTCGACGATGTATTGTAGTTGCTTGTTGTTTTTAGAACCTGATACATATTCCAAGTACCTGTACCTAATACCACATCTGTAGCACTGGTATAATAACCGGTATTAAAATTAGCATTAAAGAAACTTTCAGAAACTGAGGTTGAACCATAAGTTCCAAAAGTCGGGCTTGTACTCACATCCAATTCATAACCTGTAGCCCCAACCGAGACCCAATTGGCAGTGAAAGTCGTTGCTGTAATATCTGCACCTGCTATTGCTACTGGTGCTGGCGTCACAGTTACAGACAATGTCTGAGCCGCACTGGATCCGCAGGTATTATTAGCAGTTACAGAGATTGTTCCTGAAAGTCCACCTGCAGCTAGTGTTATAGAATTGGTTGTAGATGTACCGGTCCAGCCAGAAGGCATGATCCATGTATAACTTGTAGCTCCAGAAACTGCAGTTACAGAATAGGTATTACTTGCTCCCTGACATACAGTTACATTTCCAGTGATGTTCCCTGGTATAGCAGGGATAACACCAGGTGTAAAACTCTGGGATTTCTGAATCCCCTCTCCGTAACAATTAATTGCCTTAGCTGTTACAGCACCTGCAGCAGATCCAACAGTCGCCGTCATTGTATTGGAAGAAGTAGAATTAATTGTCCAGCCCGACGGCACAGTCCATACATAACTTGTTGCATTAGTTACTGCTGTAGCCGTAAAAATTACCGTAGCACCTTCGCAGAAAGTGGTTGGATTAGCTGTAATATTTGTTGGCGTTCCAAGAGCTGGAGAAGTGATTCTGAAATTGAATATTGTATCTGCCCCGCCAAATTTCCAAACTCTTACATAATAAGTCGTTCCTCCTGTATATGAAAACGTATTAGTTTCTGCACCTCCGGTTGAGCCACTATCTTGATTAACTATTGCACCAGTGTTAGATGCAGGACAAGAATTTGCGAAAACAGAAAATCCCAGATCGGCACCTGTAAAACCATTCAGAGTCAGAGCCAGCTGACCTGTACAACTTGGCGTAAAAGTATACCAAACATCATTTTCCGAAAAACCTGACTGTGGTGACGACGCCACCAAAGTTCCTGCAGCAGCTGTAGCATTAACCGTAATTGAAGCTGGAAAGGAACAATTATCATTTGAAGGTCCAGCAACTGCTGAGAGATTAATTACATAGGGATTTTCATTTGCATCATCATTTACTAAAGACAATTGTGCTACCTTAGATCCAGCTATTGTAGGCGAGAATGTTACCGTAAACGTTGTAGTACCACCTCCGGTTACACTTTGAGGAAGACTTCCCGAAACCTGAGTAATTGAAAATTCATTTGCATTAGCGCCACTAATACTTAAAGCACCCACTGATAAGCTTTCCTGTCCTGTATTTTCTACGGTAAATGTAATTGCAGATGAGCTTGTTCCTGCTGCTTGACTTGCAAATGTATAAGTGCCATTGGTTGCAATATTGGCCGAACTTTGTTTTATGTTAATCTCCTTTGGAGTCTGAACCGTCAAAACACCGCTATTTGCAGCTGTGTTCCAAAAATTATTGTTAATACCACCATATTTATATTCTGTACTGCCATTAACTTTATATCTTGATACATAATAAAAGACTCCTGCAGGAAGTGACATTCCAATATTGGCTACATATTCATCATCATTTAAGACTTGTACATTAAACGTTGCGGGGATCCACGTCCAGGAAGCATTTGCGAAATCACTTATTGTGGCAGCGTTGGTTGCAGAATAACCTATCCATCCCGATAAGTTGGCGTTTGCTCCTGCTGTTTCTGTATACCCGGTTTTATAAACTTTAGTATAAACATTAAAATTACCACCCTGAACAATTGTAGCTGTAGATGGACTTTGAATATTGGCAAAATCCACCACATTAGATCCTACTGTAAGCACACCGTTGTCATTGTTCCAGAGACCACCGGTACCACCATAGCTATAACTTCCTGACCCTATCTGAAATCTGGATGCATAATAATAACTTCCAGGAATAAGGCCTGCTCCAAATGTCGTTTTAAATTCATCATTATTCCCTGACTGACTGTTGAATGTTGACGGTATCCAAGTCCATCCTGTTCCGTTAGGATTAGAGTTGGATGAGCTATACCCTATCCATGCAGACAGACCGGGAGCCTGGCCTGCAGATTCTGTGAGACCATTTTTAAATGCCTGCGTATAGACATCTACTGTTGCGCCTTCCATTATACTTACCGTTGTCGGAAACTGAATATTTCCCCAATCTATATTCTGATTAACCAAGGTAGTAGAATCACCTGTAGCACCATAAGAAGTTTCCACTAAACTTCCGTTTCTGGCTTTTACATGAAAAATGTAATTCGTAGATGAAGATAAACCTGTTACAATTTTTGAACCCCAGACACTTGAAGTCTGCCATATTGCAGTAGCTCCTAAAGTCCCGTCTGCCTGTACAAATTGCGAACCTGTCTGTATCGCATATTCTGTAATAGAAGGATTTCCGTCTCCGCTGCCAATAGAAACCGTTAAGCTTGTTTCCGTTGGTGAACCCACACCAGGAGCAGAAGGAGCATTTGCCAAAGTATAAAAATTATTTTCTGTACCATAGGAAGTTCCTGCAGAATTAGTAGCATAAGCACGATAATAGTAACGTGTATTAACCGCCAGACCAGATATAGAAGAGGTAAAAACGCCCGTGGTTCCGGTTTCCGTTGTTCCAGTTGTAGGGTTGGCAGCTGTTCCAAAAGCTACACCCCTTGCCGTAATTGCTGCACCGCCATCTGCGGTAACATCACCTCCACCTGATGCAGCAGCATTCGTAATGCCAGTTACGGTAGCTGTGGTGACTGTTGGTGATACTGTTGATGTCGGGACAAGTTCACCGGTAGAAAGTAATGCTGCGCCTGCCGTATAACCAGAAAAAGTAATTTTGGCAAGCTGCGCACCCGTTAATCCTGAAGCATTAGAGCCTACAAAAATTTTCCCAGCTGTTCCCGTGGCTCCTGCTGATCCTGTCCAGCCTGTTATTGTTAACGCAGATCCAGACCATGAAACTGCATTACTGGCAGCAAAATATAAGCTATGGTTACCGGTACCTAAGGTAATAGTTGAATTCGAACTTAAGTTAAGTGTGCCTATGTTATTAGTGCTGCTGGTTCCACTACTGAAACCAGAGGTTGCTCCAGTTTTAAGTGTCCCCCCATTTAACACCAGTCCATTTCCGGGATTACCTACAGGAAGCGCATTTACAGCTCCTAATTGTAAAGTTCCTGAGGTTATTGTTGTCCCTCCGGAATAAGTATTAGCACCTGAAAGAATTAAAATTCCTGAACCTGAGCCTGACTTTTCAAGTTTTCCGGTTCCGGATATTATTGAGCTGATTGTTACCCCGCCTGCGCCATCAATATTAATTATATTTGAAGTTGCATTGGAAAGTACCAAGCCCAATTTACTTCCTGTAGCGCCTGATACCAAATCCTGAAATGTTAATAATTGTGAGCTATTATTTCTAATAATTACATTTGAAACAGAATTAACTGCAGCACCGTTAAATTGTAATAACCCAGAAGAATTACTGTTTCCGCTATTACCAATTTGCAAAGGTATGCTTCTGGCGTTTGTAACTTCAATCGCTCCTACTTGTTGCGCCGAGTTGATATTAATTCCTATAAATGTTGCAGGAGTAGGATTAACCGCAAACTGCGCAATTTGAGATGATGTTGGCACAGCCCCACCAGTCCAGTTTCCTGCAGTTCTATAAGCAGAACCATTTGTCGAACTCCAAAGGATCTGACTCCAAAAATTACTGCTTAAAAACAAAACAGCTAAGAACAGATACCGCTTCACAAAACGAACCAGGAACTGGCCGTCTAATAAATTTTTTTCCATATTATGTTTTTATTTAATTTCAATAAACAACAATAAAACACAGCAATCTATCCGTGTTTTACCGAAAAATAATTCACTAACAATTGTTATAATATAAAATTATACGTTGATAAAACAACAAAAATCAGTTTGCTAAATTAATTATTTTTTAAACATAACATGTAATAATTTAAATTATTTTTGATTATACAACAAATTAAAGAATTATATTAATTATACCAAATTCAAATATATAAATTTATGAAAACAAAAAAAGACGCCATAATCGGCGTCTTTTGAGAAATATTTAAATATAATCCTATTTAATTATCTTCTTTGTTTTAATATCTCCTGAGTTTTCTGCCTTAATAACATAAACACCATTAGATAAACCAGATCCATCTATTCTAAGATAAGAATCATTGGTTTTGAAAGTCTTCAATAATCTTCCGGCTGCATCATAAACATCTACTCTGCCTAGTTTCTTAGAAGAAATAATAACGTAGCTGTTTCCGTCTTTATAAACAGTAAAATCAGATTTTTTAACCGTATCAGCTCCCAAAACTCCGGAATCTTTGTATACGATTTCGAAACGTGTATCATCTGTTCCTTTTACAGCCTGGAAAGCATAGTCACCTTCTGAAAGATTAACTGTTTTATTAAGAAGATTATCTTTTAAATAAACATTCTGACTTCCACTGAAGACACCTTCTTTTTGACCAAGTGATATTTTATAAGTCCCGTTAACGGCATATTTCGTACCTACGGAAATAACATCCTCATTACTCTGGAATCTCTTTCTTGCCTGGATCTGCAGTTTTTGTGCATTCAGTTTTGAGTAGAAAGAATCATCTCCAACAGATAACAACTCTGCATCATAATCCGCATCATAAGCATCAGTCGCTGCATTCATGTGAGCCACAAGAATTGTATTCACCACACTGTTCGGTGAAGTCAGTTTTACCCAATAACGATCGATCGTGCTGTTGGATTTGCTATTATAAAAATGACCTGTATTATCATTTGTTCTGATACTGTTATCAAATTTCAAAGTCTTAAGTATCGGCGTATTATTAGTCGGTGGCGCTACTCTCACCTGAACTATGAAACCTTGGCCAACTTTAATGAATTCATTTGGCATTGGATTTCCAGAAGTTTCTCCTGTATCTATCCCTGTTGCCGGGCTGCTACCTGCTAATGACAATATTGCATAGTTATTGGCATTATAAGATGATCCGCCCTGTTGAGAAGGTGCCACAGTAATATTACTCCAGAACCATGCTTTACCAAAGATTACATCGCTGTTTTTCTCTCCATCTCCTTTATCCAGATTGTAGAAATCAATAAAATCTATATGGGAAGGATACGGGTTACCGATCATGTTATAACCATGTTCATAAGTTTCCCCGTTTTTCGTTGTATTCTTAGATTTTTTAACTTGGATAGAAATATTTCCATTGTTAAGATTCCCTCTGAATCCAAGTTCATCCGGTGACAAGTCTGCACCGTAAGTAGACTTACCACGGATCGCATAACCTTTACCAGGTACGAAACTCGTATCAGATGTAGCACGGAACGTATCATCCGGTTCATTATAATGGTAAGTTCTGCTGTTCGGAGTACCTTCTGAGAAACCTCCTGTGCTGTTGTCAGCATTTCCGTTTGTCGTATTCAATAAAGCCTGACCTGCTAATGGCGAGCTCCAGAATGTAAAATCTGCAGTTCTCATGGTCACAGTTCTTTTTGCAATAGCTTTATTATCGCTGTTGCCATTGGTAAGTTTTGTTTGTACAAGACTACCATCACTTTCTATGATAATTTTGTCATCCGGCATCGTGATATCACCATTGATCGTAACCCCTTGATTTGGCTGGATGGTCAGTAAACCGGTATCACTGATGGTAAGATTCTTAGCTTCAAACCCTGACGCTATTGAATAGTTCCCGGTGATCTCTGCATCAAGCGTTTCATCAGGACCCACTCCGGAGTTACTCCAGTTAGAGCCATCCCAGACTACCGTATTTGTAGTTTTAACTGCTATTTCATTAGAATTATCTGTTTTATTATTCTCATTAACAGCCCTTACTACATAATAATAATCGGTATCTCTATCTAAATTAATTATGGAGTGGGAATAATTTACTGGTTGTGGATTTTCAGATGATATTGTAAATGGAGATCCAGCAATTGGTGTATTAGTTGTACTTCCTCCTGCAGTAATAGAAACATCATCGAAATAAAAGCTACCTCCATTTCTTGCCGTCATAACCCATTGGATATAGTAGCTACCTGTCAAATTCAAAGAAAGTTCGCCGGTAGAAATATAACTTGTTGTCGCTCCAGAGCCTGTTGCAACATACGAATTAACATCAGTCCAGTTTGTTCCGTCTGAGGAATATTGTACTTTAACAGTATTGTTTGCACCCGAACCACTATACCTATAATAAAAACTGATGGATTTAGGATTATTAATTAATGCAGTTCTTATATAGCCATTTGCAACATTAAATCCCGCATAGTAAGTTCCAGTATTAGCATTAGTACTGTTATTTTGAACATAGCTTCCACTATTACTATTGGTCCATCCTGAAGGTACTGATGTACTACCCTCAAATCCGTAATCAGCAGTTACATCGTTTCCTATTATTTTAGTATAGACATCTATTTCATATCCTGTTGCACCCAGTAATGAATTCCAGTTAGCAAAAAATCCGGAACTTAAAATATTTGTAGCAGCAAAAGCCGTAGGTGTTATCGCATTGTTCCAGTTTATGGTAAGATCAACACTTGCATCGTAAGCATTATAGTTTGGAGTTGCATCTGCATGGGCAGTGATACCTGTAGTTCCGATCCCTGTGATGGTAACCGTATTGCCTGAAACAGTCGCTACACCAGCATTTGGCATATCAGTAATGGCATAAGTTATAGCTTGTCCGCCGGTTGTAGTAACCGCAGCAGGCAAGTTGAAAGGCGCATCCGTAGATAGTTTTGTAATGTTGCTTCCGAATCCTGTCAATGCTTGATTAGCCTTAGCAATCGTAAATGCATAATCCGAAGAACTCGCAGCATTATAGTTGGCACTTTCCTCAACTGTAGCTACCATATAATAAGTCCCGGCATTTACAGGTCTTGTAGAACTTGGACCATATACCGCTCCTTCACTTTCTGTTCCGGAATAAGAATATGTCGCTGTTCCGGCTGCAGATGGAGATACAGTAGCAGAAGCCGGCCCTTGTACTAATCCGTTATAGGTATATGTCGTGGTTCCGGTAGCTGTAACTGTAGGAGTGGCTTTGGTGATATCTGCGCTCAAACCTGTTGGCTGTATCAGGTTATAATAAGCAGCTTTAGTTCCAGTCAATGTACTTGTCGATGTAACTGGCTTAGCCTGTCCCACGTTCCCGCTCGTGTCATCAAAGTGAGCTGAAAGAACAAGAGACACATCATCACCAGAGACAAATCCGTCAGCTGTTCCTGTCAAAGTAGCCGTATTGTTACCGTTGTAAACTTTATTGGCTACGGAAGCATCAGAAACTGTAACCGTTTTCTTGTCTACTGAAACCACCAAAGTAACCGGATCACTTGTTCCACCTTCATTAGTAGCAGTAAGACTTACGTTATAATCACCAGGCGCAGCGGTTGGCGTACCGGTAATTTCGTTTGTTAAAGAACTGTAGTTTAAACCTGCCGGCAACCCCGAAACACCAAAAGATGTAGGATTGTTCGATGCGACAACGGTATAAGGTGTTGCTGCAACGCCATATGTTGTTGACCATGTCAGCGGGCTGGTAATTTCCGGTACCGCAACAGATGTAATCTGATAGTTGAAATCAGCAGAAACAGCATCGTTATAATTGTTATTAGCAGCCAGAGTTGCCACTGCCTTGTAGCTTCCTACCGCAGTTGGTCTGGTTGTGTTTTCAGGATAATCCGTTCCGTTGATTCCTGTATAATGGAATGTTACAGCACCGGCAGAACCTGTGTGGTCATAAGTTACCGGTCCTTGCGGATTGCCATCAAATGCATAAAAGCTATCTCCTGTCACTGTAACAGTGGAGTTGGCTTTGTTGATTGTAAATGCTAAAGGCGCAGAGCTGGCTGTGTTGTAGTTTGAAGTTGCCGCAACAGTTGCAATCACTTCATAAGAACCTGCGTTGGTCGGTCTGGTAGCCGTTGCTGCATAAGTTGCACCACCGTTTTCAGTTCCTGAATAGCTATAGGTATAGCTTGATCCGTTTCCTGTATTGGTTGCAGATGCAGGACCTTGTGGAGAACCATTGTATGTATACGTCGTAGTTCCGGTAGCTGTAACTGTCGGAGTAGCTGGTAGTGTAGTAACATTTACATTTGTTGTAGCGTTATTATAGCTAGCAGTATCTGTAGGTGTAAAAGTTACGCCATAGCTTGCCGTACCTGCATTTGCAGGAGTGGTGCTTGGCGTTGTAAAAGCAAAAGTTCCCGGCACACTGGCATTAAAACCGCTGATGGTTGAAGAAGCTAATGTTTGTCCAAGTGTTATATTAGTTGCGGAACCAGTACCAGAAATAGCAGGCGTTGCCTTACTTACAACATTACCAGAAGCAGAAGTTGTAATATTAGCATTTGAAGCAGCTCCTCCTCCGGAAAGTACTGCAGCAACAACGCCGTTGTATGTTCCTGCTGCTTTATTATTAGCAAAGCGCACCCATATATTATTAGTTCCGCTAGCAACTGAAATAGCTGAAGAGGAAAAACCCGTTGTAGCATTAGTAGATGAAACCTCAAAACCTGCATTTGGGGTAACCGTAATATTGCCTGACAAACTTGTTCCAGCTGCAGATGTATTGATCCCTGTTGCAGATGCACTACCATATGTTGACGTTATAGCTGACCCAAGAGTAGCAGCATTAAGCGTTGGTGATGTGGTTTTTGTTATATTTATATTATCTAATCCAATCCCTGAACTACTTCCACTCTGGCTACCACGCCATGTAGCCCAACGTATTTGAACTACAGACTGACCAAGTGCAGCTGCGGGAAGACTGAAAGAATAACTATCAAAATCCGAAGGTCCATCAGCATCACCTCCATTGGATGTACCAGAATTATAAGTGACTGCACTACCTGATATGGTTGTGAATGCACCACTAGTACCATTGCGATATTGTAATACAACACCCACATCTCTTGCATTAGCAATTGTTAAAACCAAATCATAAGCAATATTAACAGATGTTGCCCCTGTTGTATTAATTGCAACTACAGGTTGCCCTGAAGCACTACCTGATTGAAGTATTGTTAATCTTGCATTAGTAGAAACAACATGACCGTATGCTCCTCCACTTCCACCACTAGCCGGTGCCGTGGAACTTATCGTCTGATTACTATTAGCCGTGGAACTTTCAGCAAGTGCTGTTGTTGTTGGTACACTTGCTATACCCCAAACCGCCATTCCAGTAGGAGCAGCAGAAAAAGCTGCTGTACCAAAATTTTGCGTATAAGGTAACGTTTGAGCAGCGGGGTTAGTCTGACCCCTAACATTCCCATATACCAGCAGGAACACCAAAGGCATAAGAATGCTTTTCTTAAACTGCAATAAACCTGCTATTTGCCTTACAAGAATATTATCAGTTAGTAATTTTATTTTCATAACAATGTATTATAATAGATATTGTGCACAAAATTAGTTTATTCTTATATATCATGAAAGAAATATTTTTTATTTTTAATAAATCATTAATAATTTAACAATCAGAATAATTTTTAGGCATACACTATTTAAAAAAATAAAGCCAGATATACCATCTATCTTATTTAAATTAAATGGGTAATTAAGTCATAAAAAACGCGCCTGCTTTTACAAAAGCAGGCGCGTTAAAATATAAAAGCTTATTATTATTTTATAAATTTTTTCATTTTCGCATCCCCGGAATTTTCTGCCTTCAGGATGTAAATGCCATTGGTTAAACCAATTGTGTTCAGCCTCAGCTCTGTTCCTTTTACAAAAAGGCTTTTGATCAGTTTTCCGGAAGCGTCGAACACATCCACTTTGCCTAATTTTTCAGACGACTTAATAACCTGATGATGCCCATCTTTATAAATCTGAAAATCTGAATTGACATGAGCTCCGCTGCCTAGAACTGTTCCGTCTTTGTAAACAATCTCGAAACGGCTGATATCTGTCCCTTTTACTGCCGTGAAGGTATAGCTCTTTTCCATATTCAGATTGATATATTTATTCAACATTTTGTCTCTTAAGTAAATATTTTGTGAACCTTCAAAAATTCCTTCCGGCGTCTGCAGCCCTATTGTGTAAGTTCCATTTTCAGCAAAAACATTGCCCAGCGGAACAATATCCTCAGCCGTAAAATCAGGTGTTTTGCCTTGGATCGCCAGTCTCTTTGCTCCCAAAACAGAATAGAAAGAATCCGATCCCACCACAAACAATTCGCCGTCAAAATCCGTTTCATAATCATTGGTCGCTCCAGATATATAGCCAATAAGAATAGTGTTAATCATATTTTTCGGCGATCTCATGGTGAGCCAGAATCGGTCTTTCACTGCTCCCTTCTGATAAAAGGTTCCGTTATCCGCAGTTCTGATTCCGTTATTAAAATCCAAAGCTCCCGCAGCTTTTGCTTTCACAATAAAAGCCTGGCCTACTTTCACAGTGCCGTTTGGTGTGATACCGCTCGGATTTTCCGGATCATAATCTGCCCAGTCATACATCGGAGGAACGCCTCCTGAGCCGTTATATACAGCATAGTTATTCCCTGTATATCCTGCTCCCATCTGTGTGGAGGTATAATCGATATTGGTCCAGAACCAGGCTGTGTTATAGATCTTTGAGCTATTCAGCGAATAAAGAAGGTCAAAGCTTATGTTGGAAGGATATGGATTTCCGACAAGGTTGTAACCTTTGTCTGTTCCGGCAGACTTTTGCAGACTCAGATACTGGAGGTTACCGTTATTCGGAATCCCCGTAAAGCCATATATCTTCGAATAACCATCCGGTAAAACATTTTCTGCACGGATCGCATACCCTTTCCCGGTCTGGAACGTGGCATCCGCTGTTACTGTAAACTTATCATTAGATTCATTGTATTGCAGATAGCCATTGGCCGGTGTATCCGGCGAGAATCCGTTTGTACCTTTGATAGGCTGTCCGCTGACCGGCGAACTCCAATATACGTAATCGATATGTCCGCTGACGTTATTCATGTTGGACACTTGTCTTTGTACTTTTATACTTCCTTCGTTTATAACATCATCTGTCTGGATCACATTTGCATCACTTTCCACTACAAAACTATTGGCTGCAGGGTTTTGATTTTTAATTTTTTTCTTGACCTTTACCGGATTATTCGGCTTTACCAGAATTGTTCCGGATGGGCTTACGGTTAGTTCACAGACATCCAGAGCTCCGTTAACCTGGGTATTATAACTTCCGGAAATAACCACTCTACTAGACAGAACAGGAGTTCCGTTTGACCAGGCATTATCTGCCCAGGTACTGGTTGCTTCTTTCACCGATACAGCTTTAGTAGCCGTAAAACATGTTGCTGCATTTTCTCTTGCCTGACAATAATACTGGTAGTTATTAAGCCCGGTAATATCGCTGATTGTTAATGTCTGTGATGTTGCCCCGGAATAGATGCTATTATCCGTAACTGCTGACCAGGTTCCGGAACTTCCCAAAACGTACCATTGGTAAGTCAATCCGTTACCTCCTGCAAAACCTTCGGATGCAGTAATATTTAATACTGCACCATCTGTATCACAATTCGGGAAGTATGAGGGCTGGAGCGTCACAACGGGCGGGTTTTTCACAACCGGTTGTTGGGCTACTTCACTTGACGATAGACATTGCCCGGTCGATAATATTTGTGAGGTCCATTCATTAGTATCAAAAACAGTTCTAGGAGAGAGAAAATCATTCTTTCTCCTGATATAATAGCCTACTGTATTTGGCGCATGAACATCATCTACAATTGCAGAACCTTTCATCAACCGGAATCCATCATTGGCATTAAAGCCTGTAGAACCGAAGCTGCCATTGCCGGTCGGCGCATATCCGCAAAGGGAAGAGCTCACGCCTATCACCGCAACAGCACCCGACGCAATAGTTCCAGACAGATTAGCATATGTGGTATAAGTTCCGCCATAATCTCCTGCTCTCTGTATAGAGTAAGCATTCAGATTAACGGTAGAAGCTGTCCTGTTGTAAAGTGTAACAATACCGCCCGAGCCGCCGCTCTCATCATAGATTTCATAAATTATCAGATCAGAAGCCGGACTTCCCGAGCTGGCGCTTCCGGAACTTTCGCAGTCCGTAAGCAGGTTGTCTATTACATCAAACGCCTGAGTAAAAGTACAGCCATTTGCTAATGTAATGACAAAGTTGGCATCACCTGCGCCTGCTGGAATATGGGTTTCTATTTTTCCCGATGAGATTAAATCAAAGGACAAACTAACACCGTTATAGCTGACGGATGCTCCGGTAAGATCATTGACAGATGAGAAAAATGTCACTTTCGTGTCTGCAGGTCCGCTTAAAGGAAATGTAGTGATGGATGGCGGAGTGCACGTTCCTGTTCCCTGAATTTTAAACACATAAGGATTCTCATCAGAATCATTGCTGGCAATACTTACATTAGCTTCCCTTAATCCGGAAAGTGTCGGATGAAATTTAATCTTAAATGATGAGACAACTCCATTAACAACAGGCGATACAGCTTGTTGTGTAACAATAAAATCCGACAGATGGAGCCCTTCGATTTTCACAATTGGTGTTCCATTAAGGATAAGATCTGATAAACCTAAGTTTTCTATTACAAATTCTTTCTCACCTGAGTCCGAACCTAAATTGGTTGATGCAAACAATGTATTATTGAGACCGTAAGGCTCATCAAAATTATTAGGAATATTGATATTATTCCCTTTGATGTTTATCTCTGCATTAGCAGCCTGAGTAACCATTATCGTATAATCTTCCACTTCTCCGTATGTGAACGCCTGACAAGGTGTAGAGTAATTATTGATCGTATTATCGGTATTGGCAGCGATACGCATTCTGACATTTCCGATTGTCGCATTATTCGGAACCATGATGGTATAAGGTGCTGATGAAGGTGTTCCGCTGGTGCTATTGGTTACGGTTCCCAATTCATAAGCTTCACTGGTTTCAAATGTCCCATTCTTATTCCAGTCGATCCAGGCTTTGACATACGATGTATAATTCCCGTTGGTATCTACCATTACATTCAGGTTATAAGAATTACCCAAAACAACAGAAGTAGAAATTGCTGTATTATTTGTATAGCCCGCAGTAGATGTTGAAGTCTGGTTTATTGTATTGAATTCTACCTTTAATATTCCGGAATTGTTGGAAGCCCCGGAAGAAGAACAATAAGATATATCCGGCGTTACACAGACACCCGTTCCATCACTCCACACGGTTCCTTTTCTTACCCAGATTTTAAAACAATATTCCAATCCATTTGTAAGACCTGTAATAGCCCTGGAAGTCGCAGTTCCCTTATAAACAACCTGATTACCGCCTGAATATACTGAGTTCGCTGTATATCCTGAACCGTCACCTGCCGGTGTAAAGCTGACCGCACCCTGATTAGCCACAATCATTACCTCATCAAAACAAGAAACAGCTTGATTATAGGTCCAGTTAAGGGTCACCTGATTGTTAAAAGGTGCTCCGGCAAAAGTTTTCACGTCGTCCTGAGCTAAATAATTTTCTGCCAAGCTTCCTGAAGTGGTTCCATTTGAAAAAGATCTGATACTGCCTCCTTCACGATATGATATAACCCTGAATGAATAAACCGTATTTTCAGCCAGTCCTGTAATATTTACAGAAGTAGAACTGCCTTTATAAAGCAATTTACCTAAACTTCCATAAGCTTGTGCCAGACTGAAATCGCTATTTGCCACAGCATAATCTCCATTGCTTGTAGTGGGTGAACCTGTTCCGTAAGTAGCAGCAGGTACAGCAAAAACCATATATCCTGTCGGAAGCACACTTGGCGCGGTCCAGCTAATCGTTCCGCCTTCATCCGTAAGGCAGGCCTTGGCATTTGTTACATTTGCCGGCGCAGAAATAGTTGTTGTGAATGTCTGGACGCCACCGTAAGTATATGTAATACCATCAAATAAGTAAGCCTGGTACGCATAGGTTGTACCTTCTGCCAATCCGCTAACCGACTGAGCAAAAGTAGTATTAGAAGTGTTTAATACGACTGAGACGTCTGTTCCGCCATTAGCAATTGTAGGGGTGGCATTTCCTGATGCCAGGCTATATACAAAACCGTTGGAAGAGGTGTTAGGACATGTTCCATAAATAGTATTGTTTGCACGAAAGTTTGCGCCGCCTGTTCCTATACTGTTAGCCGTATTCGTGTGGACGAAAGATGCAGTAACGGTCGAATTACCAGAGACAGTTTTATTCACCGCAACTGCACCTGCTCCGGAAACAGCGATATTTCCATTATAAACCTGATTGGCTGCCACAGGACTAAGTGTCACATAAATAACTTTGCTCAAATTACCACCGGATTGAGAAAAGCTTGTAATGGATGTACCTCCAGATGTTTCCGAATAGCTATATCCCGGGACTGCGCTCAATATGATTGTTCCAGGCTTAAGATTGGTTCCGGTAATTGTGAAGCTAAGTTCCTTCGAGCTGCCGCTGCAAACATTCCCAAACGGCAAGGTGTTACCAACAGAAAATGTTTCTGCAACTGCAGTTATAGTCAGATTATTTGATGTCAGACTGGAAGCAGAAGTCAGCTCGCTGCCATTGAGTGTAATGCTAAAATTAGCCACATCGGTATCAAAATCGGTATTATCATAAGCCAAAGTAATCGTTGCTGATGTCGGCGAATTATAGGCCACAGGCTGAATACTTACGCCAGCAGGCTGATTATTTAATATAAAATTAGAATTACTAAGTACGGTATCCGCAAAAGAATCGTTTGTAAGTGTCAACGCAATTGTTGCGCCGTCCAGTGAGATTTCATTAAGCGTTCCTGAAGCTGATAAAACAGGAGGTGATACAGTGGCTAAATGTCCTGTCAGCTTACTAAGATTGTAACAATTATCTACAGCATTATATTCATAAACTGCAAAATGATAAACAGTACCGGCAGCAAGCGCTGATACATTAACAGAAGTGCCGGTTCCGTCATAAACCACATAATTTCCCGTTCCTATCTGTGTTCCGGAACCAAAAGCAGAATCTGGAGTATAGCCTGTTCCATTTACAGGATCGGCATTCACAGCTCCTCCGGCTCTAGCTAATACCAAAACACCACCTGTTCCGTTCCCTCTTTCCCATTCTACAGTTGCTGATGTCTGTGCTATTGCTGAGCTTGAAAATGCTGAAGCCTGATTACTTGGGGATGAACAAACCGTTGCTGCAGGTGTAACCGATGCCCAGGATGTTCCTATTCTCATCTCATCCATTTCTATAAATGGTGTCGTATTTGCCGCATCCTGACGTACAAAAATTCTATTCAGGTTAGCCAGATCAGTTCCTGTGTTGGTTGCAGACAAAGTTGCAACAGGTTCCACACTTCCCGGTGCCGGATTTACCCAGAGTTTAACAACATCATTGCCCGATCCGGAAACCAGCTGATAAGATACAACAACTAATAAAGTATTGGCTACTGTTTGCGCAAATGTCCAGACTGTATTAGCCGCAGTTGTTCTCGGATTAAGTCCGATATCATAACCTGTTCCGTTTTTCCTGGTCCAGACGGTAGCCCCAAAACTTGTACCTGTTCCCTCGTTTAAACCGGTAAAATAGCTTCCACTAGTATTCAATGAGCCTAAATTAGAAACATTTAAAAGAAATGAATAGTACACTGTACCTGATGTTTGCTGTGTAAACAGTTTTGCTGCATCAATCCCTGCCCCGTCAAAAGCAAATTTATTTCCGGATGAAGCTGCAAGGCCAGAGTAAGACAAATTACCACTTGTGATCAATATATCATCTCCAGTATTTAGAACAGTCCAGTTGGTTTGTGTTTGTAATGACTGCCCAGCCGTGTAATTAACAGCATCTAAATGAGGCAAAGTCACTTGCGCCAATCCTTGGAAACCAATCAATATAAAGAAAGAAAATAGAAAAGTTGTTAGGACGAAAAAGCCCTCAAACTTCTGTCTGAAGAATAAATAATTTTTCATCTGGTTTTATGTTTTATTTATAACAAATATAGTCTTAATTTGAAATATGAAAATAAATTGATGAAATTTTAACACTTTCCGCCTTTCAATTATTTTCTAAAAATGTAATTTTAACTTATAAGTTCCATTTGTTAATTGCACTATTATTTTCACTTTGTTTTAATGATAAAGTCAACCTTCGGAAACATTTTTATTGATTGTTTGATGAACTTTACAAAATACCGCTAAAGACCGAGCTTTTGACAAGGTATCTTTTTATCATCATTTCAGAACACATGTAATCACTATAAATAAGCAAGGGAAATATGTAATTTACTTAAATATTAAATTAGATATTTATTAAAACGAATTATATAAAAATAAATGATTATAACAGAATTATTAATTTAAATAATTAAATATTATTGGTAAAAATTAATTCACATTAATAAACAAAACCACCTCTTTCCGAGGTGGTTTTCCATGGTAATTTTTAGAATTATTTAATAATTTTCCTGATTTTTAAATCCATAGAATTTTCTGCCTTAATTACATAGACGCCGTGTGGCAAATCACGATCATCAATAATCATCTTTTTCTCTCTGGAATATAATCTGCGGACAAGCCTTCCGCCAGCGTCATACAATTCTATATTTCCAAGGATTTTGGAAGAATGGATTACAAAGCCGTCCATACTTCTGTAAATCTGAAAATCAGAATTTTCGTCATGATTTACAGCCAGTGTTCCTTCTTTGTAGACTATTTCAAAACGGTTATGGTCAGTTCCCTTACTTGCTGTGAAGCTGTAGCTTTGGTAATTACTCAGATCAAAATATTTATTAATCAGCTTATCTCTGAGGTAAATTTTCTGTCCTGCTCCAAATATGCCTTCAGCATTCTCAAGTTTCACTGTGTACATTCCGTCAACAGAAAACACATTTCCAATAACTATTACATCATCTGCCGAGAAATGACCGGACTTACCCTGAATTGCCAATTTTTTTGAATTCAGCAAAGAATAAAAGGAATCTGAACCCACAGCAAATAACTCGCTGTCAAAATCTGGCTCGTAATCATCTGTAGCACCATTAACATAACCAATAAGGATCGTGTTCACAACGTTGGAAGGTGACGTCATTTTAAGCCAGAATCTATTCTTTACCGATTTTTGATAAAAGTGACCGTCATCCGTCACCCGAACAGCATTGCTAAAATTAAACGGCTGATCTTTTCCCATTTGCTTTGCCTGAATAATAAAGGCCTGCCCCACTTTGATCTTCCCGTCCGGAATGGCCGAACCGTCATAAGGATTCTCCGGATTATAAGTCGCCGGCGAACCGCCTGTTCCGTTATAGACTGCATAATTGTTCCCGTTATACCCGGATCCTACCTGTCCGGCGGTGTAATTATTATTCGTCCAGAACCAAACGGTGGAAAATATCTTGTCCGAATTTTGTGCATGTAATAAATCAAAATCGATATTTGACGGATAAGGATTTCCTACAAGATTATAGCCATGATCGGAATTTGTCCATTTCAGGTTTTGGTATTGGATATTTCCATTATTCGGGATTCCGCTGAAGCTGTATGTTTTTGAATAGCCGTTCGCTCCGTTTTCTGCACGGATCGCATAGCCTTTCCCAGCCAGGAATTCGGTGTCAGCAGTTACAGTAAACTTATCATTAGATTCATTGTATTGCAAAAAGCCATTCGCCGGAGTGTTTGGCGAGAAACCGGTTGTTCCTTTGATGCTTTGGCCGATAACAGGCGAACTCCAGTAAACGTAATCCATCTGTGAAGCAACATTGTTCATGTCTGTTACCTGTCGCTGAACCTGAATCAAACCTTCATTCGTAACATTATCAGCCTGGATAAGATTAGCGTCATTCTCTACAATAAAGTTTGTAGCACTGCTATTGTTGGTGATTTTCTTTTTAACGGTCACCGGAAAATTCGGTTTTATCCGGATACTCCCTCCGGCACTGATTGTCAGATCACAAACATCAAGCGCACCATTATTCTCAGTATTATAACTTCCTGAGATGATTACCTTACTTCCCGGAACTGGTGTGCCATTCGTCCAGACATTGCTTGTCCAGGTATTGGAAGCTTCCTTGATCTGAGTGGCATCAGTGGCCGAATAGCAAGTCTGAGTATTTTCTCTTACCTGACAGTAATATTGATAATTATTAAGACCATTAATATTTATAATCTTCAATGTCCGGGTCGTCGCTCCGGAATATATACCGCCATCAGCAACAGCATTCCAACCGCCTGAAGTAGTCAAAACATACCATTGATACGCTAAAGCATTTCCTCCTTCATAACCTTCTGTTGCAGTAAGAATCAAAGAAGCATCCACCAAATCACAGGAAACAGAATAAGAAGGCTGTGCAGTAACTACCGGCGGATTTTTTATTACAGGAACTTTCGCAACCGTATCTGCAAGGCATTCATTTTGGGAAATATTCTGTATCGTCCATTCATTATCAAGGAAAATTGCTCTCGGAGACAGGAATCCGTTCTTTCTTTTTAAATAATAGCCTGCATAGTTAGGGGCTTTGAAATCATCAATAATTACACCTCCTTTCATAATTCTGATTCCATCATTAGATCCAAATCCTGCTGCTCCGAAACCTCCGTTTCCAGTTGATGTATAGCCACATTTTGATGCACTGACACCAATCACAGCAACCGCTCCCGGCTCAATAGTTCCGCTAAGGTTGGCATAAGATGTATAACTACCACCATAATCATTTGCTTTTTGAATTGAATATCCGGCAAGATCTACCGTTGCTCCTGTTCTGTTATATAGTGTAACTATACCGCCATTGCCGCCATTCTCATCATACACTTCGTAAATGAAAATATCAGAAGCACCTGCACTTCCCGTACCTGCAGGAATAGATTCACATCCGGCTGTTTCACCCCTGATCACAGTAAAAGGGGTTTGGGAATCACAGACAAGTGCAGTATCTACACTGATATTACCATTCGCAGCTTCAGGCACAATTGCTTTTAATCTCGTTGGGCTTATATATTCCGCAACGGCTGTCACAGTTCCGAATTTTACTGTTGAGCCGGAGTCGAAATTCGTTCCCATGATGGTTACAATTGTATTGGCAGGGCCACTTGTGGGAAAGGCTGTAATTGTTGCGGGTGTACAGACTGGTGTATAACAAGTCCATTCAATATCATCTATTTTAATCTGCGAACCTGAGGTTCGTAATTCCAGAGATACTTCGCCACCTATATTAATTTCCTGAGAATATTGAACAATCACATCAGAAGATGGAGAAACCGTAATATCGCTGCCTATTTTGACGCCATTTACCCAGACTTCAATTGTTCTGGAAGAAGTTCCTGAGAAATCGCGGACATAATTAAATTTCAGTGTTCCCATCCCTCCGGCATGTGCGGGAGAAGTTATAGATCCGGAACCATTTGTGGTAATTGCTTTGCCATTCAATGTTCTATCTGTTCTTGCTCTTGTTGCTTCCCAGACATCGCCATTGTCTCCAGTCCAGGTTCTGTCTGCATACGATGACGCACTTGTAGTTATATTAGTAAATGTTTCCGCCATACACGATCCCTGAGTAACAGTAAGCGTTGCCGAATCAGATGTTTTACTTCCACAATCATTGCTTACAATCACACGGTATTTATATCCGCTTTTTGACAATGACACATTATTGAGCATAAGTGTATTGCTGCTCGACCCTATATTAACCCATGAACCCTCTTCGCCTATAAGGCTTTCCTGCCATTGGTAACTAAATGGTGCAGATCCGGAAGCTGCAACCGTGAAGCTCACACTATCCCCTGCCAAACCACTTTGATTTGCCGGCTGCGTGCTGATACTTGCCGAGGTAATAATTGCTATAGGTTTTTGGGTTACATAAGAACCATTACTCCAGCAAAATCCGTTATAAGCCCGTACATAATAATTGCCGGATGCAGTTGCTGTATAAGGGGAAGTTACAGGAAAAGCCGTAGAAGTACCATTAGTAGCAGTCTGCCAATAATAAGTAATGCCTGCCTGCGGCTGATTGGTACCATGTTCATACATAAGCGTTGTGGAACCGCAAGCTGGATTTTCCGATGGTGTCACTTCACCGTTCGGAGTTGCAGGCAAATCACAAGCAGTAATCTGGCTGCGCGGATTATTGGTAACGGTTCCTGTACCGTATATGTAATTTCCGGAACACACATTATATTCATAAACTCTGTAATGATAAATTGTGGATGCTGACAGACCACTCACCGATACACTATTGCCTGTACCGGCATAAACCACCTGTTCTCCGCTTCCTGTGTAAACCGCATCTGCGGCAGGTAAAACATCAGAGCTAAGCGGGTCTGTAAAGCTATTGGTTGTATTAACCTTAACTATTCTCCCAACGCCATTTCCCAAAGCTAAGTTCACTGTCATTACCGATGATGTAACGGATGCAAATGACGATACTGATGATTGCGATGTGGGTGCTAGACAAGCTGAAACCGAACCCGAAAGATTAACCTCGGCGAAAGCCGGTTCCATTGTCCCTCCTCCGGTTATCAGGATTGTGTCTGTATAATTTGCATTAGCAACCAGACCTGCTTTTAAACGTACATAAATGGTTTTCTCGGCACCAGTGTAAGCAGAAGAAAGTTCTATAGTATGACCCCAGTATCCTGTTGTGTTTTCAGCAATTTCAAATTTATCATCCACTGTTATAAGTTCCACAGGATCGGTGTCTGTATTTTCAAGATTACTGCCGCTAAGTATAAATGATTTTACAGCGGAAGAGCCATTACTTTCAACATAACTGAAACCTGACAAAGAAGCCGGAGAAACATGAAATATTGGCGTATCCGGTATCCAATGGGCATAAAGGGTTACCGAAGCATTAGAACCTGAATGCGTATAGGAAACTCCTGCAGCATAATTTGCTGTTGTCCCGACCGAGGTAGTTTTCCATCCGCCGAATGTATATCCAGTTCTTGTGAGTGTACCAGCCCCACTTAATGTTGTAGCCAGACTATTATATCCTGTCTGAGCTGTGGGAGCAGATCCTCCTGTATTATCATTACCGTTATAAGTAATACTATAAGCCCATCTTGCATACAATGTTGTAGCTGCTGCCGGCATAGAATAGCTTGCACCCGCACTATAGTTCAAACCGTTACCGGCAGCACTGGCGTTCCAACCGGAAAAAATATATCCGGTTCTGATAATCGTAGTACTTGGCAATGTGATACTGGTTCCTGAAGGATTACTTACCGCTGCCGGCAATGTTCCGGATGTATAGCCATTACCACTATAAGTAAGGGTATAATTGACAGCACCATATATATGCTTGCCAATATATTCAGTAGCTGTATTGGTAGCCGATGCTATCTGAGCCAAAGTTCTGGTTGTCCATTCTGATGTGGTAAAAGCGGCATTCGATGACAGAATATTAGCATTTCTGTGATATGAGATATCCTTATTATTGATCCCTACGCCAAAAGCGTCCACAATTGTGCTAGTCCCTGTAAAAATTGCTACAGCATCATTACCATTAAATGCCGCAACAGAAGTATTAAAAGAATTAGCAGTAGGCATAGGATTATGAGGTACAGTAGTACTGGCGCTGCTGTTCCTCATAAGGTAACTGGCACCGGCGGCTAATGTCCCTGACAAAACGATGGAAGATGACGGCGCACCGCTTATTGCCCCATTTCCGGTATCTCCCCCTACACTCCATATTCCAAGCTTATAACCGCCTGCAGCCATATCGATAGTGCTAGTTCCGACATTAGTTATTTCTATCCATTTATCATTACTTGCACCCTCATAAACCTGGGAGATGATCAACTTCTGTCCGGATACATGAAGACCTGATAATAATAAAAAGAAAAATGAAAAGAATTTTAAAGAGCTTTTAAAGAAACATCGCTTCCTTGAGTATAAATTTGTTTTCATAATATTTTGTTTTCATAAGCAAACAAATATAACTTATGACACAGGCTGAAAACTGTTAAAATAAAAGCTTAACACAAAGATAATCATTGCTTTATAATTGATTTAAAATCAATTAACATTCCTGAAAACCATGATATAACTACTACGGATTATCATAATACTTCACAGACAATTAATGTTCAATTAAAATCAAAACCGGGATATTCTAAAAACAGCAGACGTACTTTCCCCTGAAAGTTAGGCTGATTTTTTAGGTTTGTTGAAAATCATTTGATCACCATCATCTGACTGTAGAGATTTTCCAGATGGAGGATCTTTGTAAAAGGGCTTTTTACTTTTTTTAATTCCTCTTTCTGATGGATATAGCTATATCTGGAAGCGATATTGTGCATATTGGAAACCAATACCAGCCAGCATTCTTTCGCTTTGTTATTATACAGGTGATATTTTGTGTTTTTCTTTTCTATAACTTCCAGAATCTTATCAGAATGCAGCTCGTCAAACAGAGAAAGCTGATATTCTAAAAACAAAAGAACGCCCTTTCTATGGGGCGTTCTTCTGATATGCTTCACGAATTTTGTTTTTTTGTTATTGGTCAGGGCAGACGATATCTGTTGGATCAGCTGTTCCGGCTGCAGGTAAAACTCGTCCTGAAAATAATCTATGCTGAGATGGTAGATGCCGTAGAGACTTTTATATTCCGACAGCAGATTTTCCACAGTACGAAAGATATGATTGATATAGCTTTCCTTTTTCTTAAGCTCAAAGTGATTAATAATCTCCGAAACTTCCACACCAATCCGCTTTCCTTTGTAATTGATAATAAAATCAGGGCTCTCGCCGGTCAGGTTTTCGATTTCCATT
This sequence comes from Epilithonimonas mollis, assembly GCF_900142325.1. Classification (GTDB taxonomy): domain Bacteria; phylum Bacteroidota; class Bacteroidia; order Flavobacteriales; family Weeksellaceae; genus Epilithonimonas; species Epilithonimonas mollis. The sequence continues at coordinate 823,445 of NZ_FRAM01000002.1, read as the reverse complement.
TCGGGATAATGCTGGAACAGCGTATTGAGCAGCAGGAGTTCGGTTTTTTTCTGATATTCTTCGCGTTCATGCAGGTTGGCATTGCCGATAGAGTCATACCATTTTATCAGATTATCTGACTGGCCACCTTTGGAAACAACACAGATTTCCAGATTCTTCAGAAGGTCTTCACAAAAAATCATGTCATTTTTATTAGAAATTAAACCTGATCTAATTTAATAAATAATTGATTACAAAATACTTATATGAATAAAATTTAACAAAACTCCTAACAATTGTTTTTCAATGACTGACAACCACCTGACATCCGACATCTGGCCTTTCGCAACTAATTATTATATTTGCAAGCTTATAGACGACCTTAAAAACATATATACAAACTATGGATTTCAAAAACTTTAAGATGCCGTACAGCATCAATCCGAATTACGCCAAAAGAACTGCCTATTTCTCTATGGAATTTGCTATAGATCAGGCACTCAAGATATACAGCGGCGGACTCGGCTTTCTTGCGGGATCACACATGAGAAGTGCTTATAACTTAAAACAGGACTTCGTAGGAATCGGGATCTTGTGGAAGTACGGCTACTATGACCAGAGCCGGAATGCAGACCAAACCCTTAATCCGATCTGGACAAAAAAAATGTACAGCTTCCTGGAAGATACGGGTATCAAATTCCAGATCGAAATCCACAATGCTCCGGTCTGGGTCAAAGTCTGGTATCTGAATCCTGAAACTTTCAAGACCTGCCCGATGTTTTTCCTTAGTACAGATGTTCCGGAAAACGACCACCTTTCAAAAACGATCTCTCACAGGTTATACGACGCCAACGAGTCTACAAAACTGGCACAGTACATCCTTCTTGGAAAAGGAGGAGCAAAGCTACTGGATGAGATGAACTTCGAAAGGGACATCTATCACCTTAACGAGGCGCACGGTTTGCCTGCAGCATTCTATCTTTTGAGAAAATATGGCGGCGATATTTCCAAAGTTAAAGAAAAACTGGTTTTCACCACACACACGCCGGAAGAAGCAGGAAACGAAAGACACAATATTCATCTCTGCCATGACATGTCCTACTTCTGCGGTCTTACGATTGATGAAGTTAAAAAAATCGAGGGTGTTGAGGATGAAAGATTCAATCATTCGCTTTGTGCTTTGAGAATGTCCAGGATTTCTAACGGCGTTTCCCAGCTCCATGGTGTTGTGTCCAGAGAGATGTGGAGCAAATATCCGGGAATCTGTGAAATCAAATCTATTACAAACGCTCAGGAATTCAAATATTGGGCGGACAAACCATTATACGATTCCAAAGACGAAAGTGATGATGCACTTTTCGATTACCGCAAAAAACATCTTAAGAAAAGAACTTTCAAGATCGTTGCAGATCAGACAGGTAAAATCTTCGACCCCAATGTACTGACGATTGTCTGGGCAAGACGTTTTGCTGGTTACAAAAGAGCAGACCTTCTTTTAGCAGACAAGGAACGCTTCAGAAAAATGCTGGAAAACAGCAAATATCCGGTTCAGATTATCTGGGCGGGCAAGCCTTATCCGATGGATTACGGTGCAATTTCTACGTTCAATAACCTGGTTGAGGAAAGTAAAAATCATAAGAACATGGCGGTTCTCACAGGTTACGAATTATCATTAAGCAAATCTCTGAAACAAGGATCTGACATCTGGCTGAACAACCCAAGAGTCCCGAGAGAAGCTTCCGGAACAAGCGGAATGACTGCTTCCATGAACGGCTCCGTCAACCTTTCCACTGACGACGGCTGGATCCCTGAATTTGCAAAAAATGGAGAAAATTCTTTTGTAGTTCCACAAGCAGATTATAACCATTGGTCACAAGTTGAGCAAGATCAGTTTGACCTCAATAATCTGTATGATGTTCTGGAAAACCAGATTATCCCAACCTATTACGAAAATCCAAATCAATGGAGAAAGATTGTACAAACTGCAATGGATGATGTGAAATATCAATTCAACAGTGATAGAATGGCCGATGAATACTATAAAATTTTGTATTAATTTTTCATTTAAAAAATTCAAAACCCTGATCTCAAAAAAATCAGGGTTTTTTGTTGATTTAATTTCAAAATTCAACAATTATAATATGGATTAATGAGCTTAATGAAATTGTGCTGCTTCCGTAGAATCCTTCATGGCAACCGTTGCAGATTTCCCGTTGGTAACAACATTCTGGATTTCGTCAAAATAACCTGTGCCGACAAAGCTCTGATGTTTCACTGCGCGGAAACCTTTTGCCTGAAGCGCAAATTCTCTTTCCTGCAATTCGGAATAACCGGCCATTCCCTTTTCTTTATAAGCCAAGGCCAGTTCGAACATTGCCGTATTCAAAGCATGGAAACCTGCCAAAGTAATAAATTGGAATTTGTATCCCATTTTCGCAAGTTCTTCCCGGAAGTTTTCCATTTCTTCAATCGTGAGTTTTGCAGCCCAGTTGAAAGACGGCGAACAGTTATAGGCCAGCATTTTATTCGGAAATTTAGCATGAATTCCCTCAGCAAATTGTCTTGCGTATTCCAGATCAGGATTTGATGTCTCCATCCAGATCAGATCAGCATAAGGCGCATAAGACAAACCTCTGTCAATGCCTTGTTGAACACCATTATTTACAACATAGAAACCTTCCGAAGTTCTCTCTCCTGTCACGAATTTTTTATCCCTATCATCGATATCAGAAGTTAATAAATCGGCGGCATCTGCATCAGTTCTTGCAACAATTACAGACGGAACGCCGCAAACATCAGCAGCCAATCTTGCAGCAATCAGTTTGTTGATGGCTTCCTGAGTCGGAACCAGAACTTTTCCGCCGAGATGTCCGCATTTTTTGGCAGAAGACAATTGATCTTCGAAATGAACACCCGCTGCCCCCGCCTCAATCATTTGTTTCATCAGTTCAAAAGCATTCAGGTTTCCGCCAAAGCCAGCTTCCGCATCAGCAACAATCGGGACCAGATATTCTTTTTCTCCGCCTCCGTTTACCGATTGGATCTGATCTGCTCTCAGCAATGCATTATTAATTTTCTTAACCACAGACGGAACCGAATTCGCCGGATAAAGCGACTGATCAGGATACATCTCTCCGGAAAGATTTGCATCAGCAGCCACTTGCCAGCCTGACAGATAAATTGCTTCCAGTCCTGCATCCACTTCCTGCACAGCCTGATTTCCTGTCAAAGCGCCCAGCCCGGCAACCCAATCCTGATTATTGAGTTTGTGCCATAGTTTCCGGGACATTTCATTGGCAATCGTGTAGTCCAGTTTGTAAGAACCCCTCAGTTTCAGTACATCTTCTGCTGTGTAAGGTCTTATTACGCCGATCCAACGTGGATTTGTCAGCCAGTCTTTTTCCAGATCCTGGACTTTTTCTTGTTTTGTTTTCATAAATATTTTGTGATTTGGTGTGATTTTATTTTTAGATATAAGATTCCAGACTCAATATTTAATTATTGGATGTTTAGTCTTTCATCATTGTTATTTATTTTTATTTCTTAAATAAACGGATACGCTTTTATGGTCAGGAATTCTTCAAACTGTTCGCAAAAAATCAATTCGTTGAAAAGCTCTTTCGCCAGATTGAATTTCCCTCTGTTATACCGCTCTTCTCCTACATAGTTTTTGATTTTGGAAAGCTCTTCTTTTTCCCATTGTAAAACCAATTCTCTGGTAAGCATTCTCTTATCATCTAAGATGGCATCATTTTTCAGCCATTGCCAAACCTGAGTCCTTGATATTTCTGCCGTTGCCGCATCTTCCATCAAATTGTAAAGTGCTGCTGCTCCAACTCCCATTAACCAGGATTCTATATACAGAATTCCGACATTGATATTTTTTCTGACACCATTTTCGGTAATTGTCCCGTTTGGAGCTTCCAACAGTTCTGATTCTTTTATTTTGTAGTCAAATTGTTTATCAATCTGATTTTTCTCCGGCATATACTGATCAAAGATTTCTTTTGCTACAGAAACCAAAGCCGGATGTGCCACCCAGGTTCCGTCATGACCATTTCTGACTTCCCGTTCCTTATCATTTCTCACTTTTTCAAAGGCGATTTCGTTTGCTTCATCATTATCTTTCACCGGAATCTGGGCCGCCATTCCTCCCATTGCATGAACGTTTCTTTTATGGCAAATTTCGATTACCCTTTTGGAATAAGCATTCATAAACGGCGAAGTCATCGTTACCTGATCTCTGTCGGGAACTAAAAACTGTGGCTGATTCCTGAATTTTTTGATGTAAGAAAAGATATAATCCCAGCGTCCGCAGTTCAGCCCGGAACTGTGATTTTTCAGTTCAAAAAGAATTTCATCTAATTGAAAGGAAGCTGTAATTGTTTCAACCAGAACTGTCGCTTTGATTGTTCCCTGCGGAATTTCCAGATAATTCTGAGCAAAAACGAAAACATCATTCCACCAGCGCGCTTCTTTGTAATGTTCCAATTTTGGGAGATAAAAATAAGGCCCGCTTCCATTTTTTATCAAAGTTTTTGCATTTCGGAAAAAGTAAATCCCAAAATCCACCAGAGAACCAGATGCGTTTTCACCCTCGACTTCAATATTTTTTTCCGATAAATGCAACCCTCTGGGTCGAACAATCAAGGTAGCAATATTATCGTTCAGTTGGTAAGATTTGCCTTGTTTATTGACGAAATCGATCTTTCTATTAATAGCATCAGTCAGATTAATCTGTCCCTGAATACAGTTTTCCCAGGTCGGGGAATTGCTATCCTCAAAATCCGCCATAAAAGTGCTAGCACCGGAATTCAGCGCATTGACAATCATTTTTCTGTCAACCGGGCCGGTGATCTCCACTCTCCTATCTAAAAGATCTGGTGGAATATCTGAACAGGACCATTCTCCATTCCTGGTATGGATTGTTTCAGACGGAAAAGCCGGCAATTCACCTGAATCAAATTTCAGTTGTGTTTTTTTTCTTTCCTCTAATAATTCTATTCTTTGATGATTGAAATTTTTATGAAGCTTTATTAAAAATTCAATCAAATCATCATTGAATATAATCTGAAACTTGTCATCAGAAGCAATCTTTAGTCGGCTCACTGTCTTCATATTAAACTTTTTGTGATTTGGTTCGACAAATATATAAAAAAGATTTTCACAATTAGCGAACGTTCGCTAATTTTTATTAAATTTTATTATGCGGATAATCGCTTTAATATCTATCTTTGATTCTATGATTGTGGAAAGTGACTATATACGCGTGGTTTTCGGTTTAAAACTGAAACGACAGAGACAGAAAAAAAACTGGTCTCTGCAAGAGCTTGCAACAAAAACAGGCCTTTCTAAATCTTATCTCAATGAAATTGAAAACGGAAAAAAGTACCCGAAGCATGATAAAATTGTGCAACTTTCGGATGCACTGAGCTGTACATTTGATGATTTGGTTTCTACAAAACTGGACAAAAGCCTGATTCCTATTAATGGTGTTTTGCAGTCGGACTTTTTCAAAGAGATTCCTCTTGATTTATTCGGGATCAATAAGAATAACCTCATCAGCATCATCAGCGATGCTCCGAAAAAAGTCACCGCTTTTATCAATGCATTAATAGAAATCTCCCAGAATTATAATCTGGGAAAAGAACGTTTTTACTTCGCAGTGATGCGCTCATTCCAGGAATTGTACGACAATTATTTCCCTGACATTGAAGAAAAAGCAATCCATTTTGCTTATGAAAATCAACTAAAATTAAATAAAGATCTCAAAACCGACGTTTTAGAGACACTATTAAATGTAAACTTCGGGTATGAAATAAGATCAGAAGATTTTTCGAATGATTCTGCTCTAAACAAGCTTCGTTCATTATACATCCCTGAAAAAAAACTGCTTTTACTGAACAAGCGACTGGATACCAGTCAAAAAACTTTTATCCTGGCAAAAGAAATCGGCTTCAATGTCCTGAAACTTAGCCCAAGACCCAACACTTATTCCTGGCTGGATTTTGGCAGTTTTGAAGAGATTCTCAACAATTTTTATGCTTCCTACTTTGCCGGCTGTTTATTGATTTCAAAAAAAGAACTGATTGATAAAACTTCGGATTTTTTTTGTCGAAAAGAATGGGATCATCTTGACTTTGAAGCATTAATTCAGCATTTTACAGATTCTCCTGAAACATTCTATTACAGATTGACAAATATCCTGTCTTCGGAATTCGGAATAAAGGATCTTTTCTACCTCTGTTTTGTAAAAAAAGACAATTCCGATAAGATCAACATTTTGAAGGAGTTGCATCTCAACCATCAACAGGCGCCACATTCCAACGCTACCAACGAACATTATTGCAGACGCTGGATTGCGGTCAAAAACCTGCATCTTCTGAGGGAAAATGAAACACTGACTGCTGCACAGATCTCCCATTATAAAGACCAAGGCGTGAGTTATCTCGTGATTTCCACTTCTCAAAAAAATCCTTTTTCTGATGGCAGTAACAGAAGTTATTGCCTGGGAATCCTGCTCAACAATCAAACCTTCCGGAAGATTAATTTTGCAAAATCAGCATCCCTGAAGACTATTGAAGTGGGTGTAACCTGTGAAAGCTGCAGTATTCAGAATTGTGAAGCAAGACAAGCACCTCCGGTCAGGCTGGAAAAAGAACAATTCAATCTTGATATGAAAAAATCGATTGAGAGAATCAGAAAATCATTAATTTAGAGAATGATTTTTGACTTCCTATTTCCCAACCGCTGTCTGGATTGCAATCAACTGATTGACAAAAGAGATATCGTTTGTGAGTTATGCCTCGACAAAGTCAATTTTTCCAACCACAACTATTTTGACACTAATTCTCTGATCGAAAAAGCATCTTTACAAATCCCTGTTGAGAATGCCTATTCTCTCTTGATCTATGAAAAGGAGAGTCTGGCTCAGAAAATCATTCACCAGTTAAAGTATAATCACCGCGAAAAAATCGGAAAAATCCTGGCAAACTGGGTAACGCAAAGGGTTGATCTGAGTAAAAAAAAACCGGATTTACTTGTCACTGTTCCGCTTCATTACAAAAAATTGAAACAGCGCGGCTACAACCAGTTGCATCTTTTTAGCAATCAATTGTCTGCATATTATCAGATTCCTGTTCATCATACTTTACTAAAGAGAATTAAACATTCGCGGGCTCAGGCCAAGAAAAACCAGTCGGAAAGGCTGAAAACAAAAAATGCTTACCAACTGACGGAAAATATCAATGGCAAGCATATTTTATTGATTGATGATGTCTACACAACCGGAAATACAATATCAAACATCGCTTGGGAAATCCTCAGTAATTCTGAAAATGTAAAAATCAGTATTCTCGTGATGGCAATGGATATCTGATCAGTTATGCATTATAAGTTTGAATCATCTATAACTTACCTCACAGTTATCGCTGCAGTTTTTCCCCGTAAGACAGATCTCCGGCATCACCCAGCCCTGGCGTGATATAACCCTTGGACGTTAGATTTTCATCCAAAGCTCCAATCCAGATTTTTGCATCAGGATAAGCATGCTGAATAGTTTCTACGCCTTGTCTGCTAGCAATAGCCGCAACAATGTGAATAGAGGTAGGTTTTCCGTTGGTCAGCAAATCTTTGATTGCTTCGATAAGAGAGGCTCCTGTCGCCAACATCGGGTCAGCAACAATTAACGGACGACCGTCTAATTTCGGGCAGGTTAGATAATCCTGTTTGATGGAGAAATAATCGTTGGCATCGTGTTTTCTGTAAGCAGCTACAAAACCGCAATCGGCCTTATCAAAATAATTAAGAATGCCCTGGAACAAAGGAACACCAGCTCTCAGAATAGTCGTAATAACAGGCTGTGTTTCGATTTCTCTGACGGATATTTTATCGAGCGGCGTTGTGATTTCAATTTCTTTCTGACCAAGTGTTTTGCTGATTTCGAAAGCGGCGATCTCCCCGATTCTTTCCATATTTCTGCGGAATTTCATTCGGTCTTGTTGTACTTCGATGTTTCTAAGATCATTGATCCAGGAATTAACAAGAGAGAAGTTTTGTGATAATATTGTAAGCATTAGTTTTATAATATTTGTAAAGTTCGTAAAATTTTCTAATCAATAAAAACCCTTTCAGAATTAATTCCGAAAGGGTTAAATTTTATTTTTGTCTGAAGTAAACTTCAATTGGAACACCTGTAAATCCAAAGTGTTTTCTCAACTGGTTCTCCGTGAAACGTTTGTAAGGCTCCTTCACATATTGTGGAAGATTACAGAAGAAAACAAATTGGGGACTAGGCGTCGGAAGCTGAACGCAATATTTGATTTTAATATATTTACCTTTGATAGCCGGTGGTGGTGTTGCTTCGAAAACAGGCAGCATCACTTCGTTCAGTTTGGAAGTTTTTATTTTTTTCTTTCTGTCTTCATAAACTTCCATTGCAACCTCAACGGCTTTCAGGATTCTCTGTTTCGTCAAAGCAGAAATGAACAAAATCGGGATATCACTGAACTGCCCGATTTTATGCTTGATGGCCGCTTCAAAATCACGCATCGTGTTGGTTTCTTTTTCTACAAGATCCCATTTATTCACCAGAATCACGATTCCTTTTCTGTTTTTCTGTGCCAATCCGAAGATATTCATATCCTGGGATTCCCAACCAAGTGTTGCATCTACCATCAGTATCACAACATCAGAATATTCGATCGAGCGTATGGAACGCATCACGGAATAGAATTCCAGGTCTTCGGAAACCTTTGCCTTTCTTCTCATCCCGGCAGTATCTACAAGTACGAACTCATGTCCGAACTTGTTATACAGCGTCTGTATACTGTCTCTGGTAGTTCCAGCGATATCGGTAACGATATTTCTCTCAACATCGAGAAGCGCATTGGTCAAAGTCGATTTTCCGACATTCGGACGTCCTGCGATTGTTATTTTTGGCAAACCTTCGAAAGGGTCTTTGTAATCTGTCGTCGGGAAATCATTAACGACATCGTCCAATAATTCTCCGGTTCCGGAACCTGTTGCAGAAGACAACGTATAATATTTTTCAACACCCAACTGGTAAAACTCTGTTGCCGGCAATTCTTCCTTCGAAGAATCCACTTTGTTCACCACAAGATAAACCGGCTTATTGGATTTTCTTAATAATTCAAAAATCTCCTGATCGGTATCTGTAAGACCTTCTTCTACATTCACCATAAAAATAATGGAAGTAGCTTCATCGACCGCCAGCTGAACCTGTTTGCGGATCTCCTGCTCGAAGATATCTTCTGTCCCCACATCATATCCTCCTGTATCGATCACAGTGAAGTCTACACCGTTCCAGTCGGACTTTCCGTAGTGACGGTCACGCGTAACGCCAGCCGTAGAATCTACGATCGCTTCTCTTCTTTCTAATAAACGGTTAAATAATGTGGATTTTCCTACGTTGGGCCGTCCAACGATAGCGACAATGTTTGACATAAATTTGTTTCTTTTTCTTTAAAAACAAAGAGATTACAGAAGTTGGGATATAGAAATCAATTAGAGAATCTAAATCTCATGTGAATTTTTTAATCCCTCGATCTCCGAATTTTTAAATTCTGATTAAGAATGGGTTACTTCGACTTTCGAAGCCCAAAATTTTTGCAAATATAAGGTTTTTGGTTGAGAGTTTGCATCTGACAGTTTTTAGCTTCTGATTTTTAAATAATTGGAGAGCTTTTTGTAACTTCAATTCAAAATTAAACTATGAAAAAAATATTAATTATTTTGCTCACAGCATTTATCATCATTCAATTTTTCCCGATTGACAAAACCAATCCTGAAGCCAATGAAGGCATGGATTTTTTAAAAATCAAGAATACGCCTGAACCGATGGCAAAGCTGATCAAGAATTCATGTTATGACTGTCATTCCAACGAAACTGAATATCCTGCATACAGTTATATCCAGCCAGCAGGCTGGCTCTTGAAAAACCACATTGATGAAGGAAGAAAAGAACTTAATTTCTCTACATTTGCAACTTACGAACCAAAGCGCCAGGCACACAAGCTGGAAGAAGCCGCTGAATATGTGGAACAGAAAAAAATGCCTTTGGAAAGTTATACTTTAGGTCATTCTGATGCCAAATTGTCTGACGAACAACGAAAGCAATTGGTCGACTACTTCCGAATGATCCAGAAACAAATCCAGGAAACCAACAGATTATGACAACAGAGATCTCAGTTAGTTTAAAAGATAAATCCATTGTTTTTTATGATGGTGAATGTGGATTTTGCAATCATTGGGTTCAATGGATTTTAGAAAAAGACAGAAATGATAAATTTTTATTTTCTTCACTACAGTCGGAATTCGGGCAGAAATTTTTAAATGACAGAAATCTTCCGAATCAGTTTTTTGACACGCTTTACCTCTGGAAACCCGAGCATTCTTATTTGTCAAAATATCAGGCGGTCTTAAGAATTGCCAGTGAACTGGGTGGCGTTTATTCTTTGGCTAACATTGGAAAGATTCTTCCTGATTTTATCGGCAACCAGATTTACAGCTTGGTTTCCCGAAACCGTAAGAAACTAGCGGAAAACCAATGTTTTTTACCCAATGCGGAACAACGGAAAAAATTCCTGAATTGAAAAATGCGTAAGTGATTGCAGCGGCATCCTTTTTCTGAAGCAGGACAACCCGGGCAGGAAAAGATATAGCGGAAAGCACGACCCGTTTGTGCTGATTTTATCAGCGCAATGGGATACGTCCTATCTATTTGTCTTCCTGAAATATTAAAATAAAATTTTTTCTGATTTTATATTTTTATATTTGCAATATTATGGAATATAATACCGACAGAACACAGCTACTAATGCCTGAATATGGGCGCAATATACAGCAACTCGTAGAGCATTGCAAAACCCTTCCTACAAAGGAAGAGCGTAACGAAATGGCGCTTGCTATCATTGAGTTTATGGGTCAGAGAAACCCACACCTTCGTGATGAAGAAAATTATAAGCACAAGCTTTGGGATCATCTTTTTATTCTTGCCGATCACAACCTGGATGTAGATTCGCCATATCCGATTCTAAGTGCAGAAGACCTGATCACGAAGCCAAGAAAAATGGATTATCCATCTTTGGAAAACGATTATAAATTCTACGGAAAAAGTATCCTTCAACTGATAGAAACTGCAATCGCTCTGGAAGAAGGTGATGAGAAAGATGCCTTGATACAGGTAATTGCCAATAATATGAAGAAATCCTATAACGTGTACAACAAAGAACATGTGCAGGATGATGTGATTTTCCGTCATCTTAAGGAGCTGTCGAAAAACAGGCTTGATCTCACCGGTCTTGATTCTCTGGATAAGAGCAAAATCTATTATGCCACCAACAGGAATAATAACAATAACAGAAACAGCAACAGAAATCAAAATAACAATAATAACAGGAAAAATAATTTCCAGAATCATAAAAACAAAAGAAGATAAATGGACGGTGCTTTCGAAATAAGAGGAGGAAAAAGACTGAGCGGAGAAATTACACCTCAGGGTGCAAAGAATGAAGCGCTGCAAATTCTTTGTGCGGTTTTGCTCACGGAAGACGAGGTCAGGATTACCAATATTCCCGACATTAAGGACGTGAATAAATTAATCGAAATCCTTCAGGACTTCAATGTCAAAGTGACCAAAAACGGAAAAGGAGATTATACCTTCAAAGCTGATGAAGTAAACTTCGATTATATCAAATCCAGAGAGTTCAAAAAAGACGGTGCCAAGCTGAGAGGTTCTGTTATGATTCTCGGACCGATGCTGGCGAGATTTGGCGAAGCTTATATGCCTACGCCGGGCGGAGACAAAATCGGAAGAAGAAGACTTGATACACATTTTCAGGGTTTTGTGGAACTGGGAGCAGAATTCAGTTTTGATGAAGAAGACCAGTATTATTCTTTGAAAGCCAAAGAGCTGACAGGAAAGTTTATTCTTTTGGAAGAAGCTTCTGTAACAGGAACAGCTAATATTGTGATGGCAGCAGTTCTTGCAAAAGGAAAAACGAGAATCTATAATGCGGCATGCGAACCTTATCTGCAGCAATTGTGCAAAATGCTGAACAGAATGGGAGCGAATATCACAGGAATCGGTTCCAACCTTATCACCATCGAAGGCGTTGATAAACTGCACGGAACGGAACATACAATGCTTCCGGATATGGTAGAAATCGGTTCGTGGATTGGTTTGGCAGCGATGACAAAATCTGAAATCACCATCAAAAATGTCAACTGGAATCAGCTGGGTGTCATCCCGAATACTTTCAGAAAGCTTGGGATAGAGCTGGAACAGAGAGGTGATGATATTTATATCCCGTCCCAGGAACATTATAAAGTGCAGAAATTCATAGATGGTTCGATTTTAACAGTTTCGGATGCACCTTGGCCGGGTTTCACTCCGGATTTGCTATCTATTATTCTGGTTGTTGCGACGCAGGCAAAAGGATCTGTTCTGATCCACCAGAAAATGTTCGAAAGCAGATTGTTTTTTGTTGACAAACTGATTGATATGGGCGCTCAGATCATATTATGCGATCCGCACAGGGCAACTGTTATCGGCCTGAATCAGGAAACGCCACTGAGAGGAACAACGATGGTTTCACCCGATATCAGGGCTGGGAATGCACTTCTGATCGCAGCTCTATCAGCGGAAGGAAAATCAGTTATCCAGAATATTGAGCAAATCGACCGAGGCTATGAAAATATCGACGAAAGACTCAGAGCGATCGGCGCAGAGATCAGAAGAATTTAGAATTTATAAAAAAAGAAGCTTATTATGAAGCTTCTTTTTTTTGTATCACATCGATTTTGCTGTTGACCAATTTATATTTCTGAAGATAATTTTCCAGATCGGCCAATGAGTCATGATTCACTTTCAGCATAAGCCGGATGTTCCCAAAATTATTTCCGTTGATATATTCCAGATCAGCATTGATAATTTTATAAATGATTCCTAATTGGTTGTATATCGTGTAAAGAAGGATATCAAAACGGATTTTACCATTCAGATCAACCTCCAAAATAATCTCTTTTTCTTTGATTGGAAAAAAAGCTTTTTTATCATTTTCATTCGGATAAATCATATTTTTAATTTTTTGGAGAGTTAAATTTTCTCAGGATAGGATTAACTAAATAATTGTAGATATAACAACCTATACAGACATGGAAAACACTTTCAGCACAAGCGAATAAAATCAACATGACCCCCAGAAAAATACCGGACTGAGAATCATAAAAAACAGCGATAAGCAAAGACATCAACAAACCTAACGATGCGGCAAATCTCTTTGGAGCAGCAAAAACCGGTTTCTTTTCAAAATAAACAAACTCACTTATTTTTTTAGCAGTATAAGATAGAGGCGACATAAATATCCCGCTCGCCCTGATAAAAAAATCAATAACCAACAACAACAAAAGCCACTGCTGCTGGAAATGAAGCCCGAAAACTGTAATCAATACCACCTGATAAGCCACTAGTGAGACTACATTTTCGTCCACGTAGATTGTTTTATTTTTAAATTTTTCCATAGTCTTTTATAAAAAAAGCTTTACCGGTAAGGGTAAAGCTTTCACACACTCTCTCCTACCAAATGTCATTTGGATTTACACATCAAAATATGAGAGAATATGCTTATCATTTAATTCTAAAATCTATTACAAATATATAAATTATTTAATTCCCACCAAATAAGTATGAATTAAATTTCCATAGATTCATTATTTATTAATATTGGCTTACTTTCTTTTGCTTTATTCAAACTTTCGAAAGCAAACAGTAATTGATTAATTTCTTCTTCAGAATGTTCTGCTGTTAGGATAATTCTCAGCATTACCAAACCTTTTGGAATAACCGGATAAACCACAATGCTTGTAAAAATTCTGTGAACTTCTCTCAACTCTTTGACAATTAAAGTCGCTTCCAAAGTATCAGCTTTGATGATAACTGGCGTGATACAGGTATTAGTTTTCCCAATATCGAATCCCAAATCTCTCAAACCTTTCTGAATTTTAAAAACATTCTCCCAAAGTCGAGTTCGGAACTGAGGATTTTGTTTGATTAATTCTAATCTTTTTCTGATTCCGATAACCATTACAATGGGTAAAGCTTTGGCAAAAATCTGTGACCGAATATTATATTTGATATATTTGATGACAGTTGCCTTTCCGGAAACAAAAGCACCGAAGCCAGCAAATGACTTTGTAAACGTAGAAAAATAAAGATCGATATCATCCTGAACGCCTTGCTCCTCGCCGGTTCCTGCTCCATTTTTTCCCATCACACCAAGACCGTGTGCATCGTCAACTATCAACCGGAAAGGATACTTTTTTTGAGTTCAACGATTTCTTTCAGCTTGCCTTGCTCTCCATTCATACTGAAAACGCCTTCCGTCAGAACCAGGATTCCACCGCCAGTTTCCGCTGTAATTTTTGAAGCTTTTTGGAGTGATTTTTCAAAACTATCCATATCATTATGAGCGAAAACAAATCTTTTTCCTCGATGAAGTTTTATTCCGTCGATGGCGCAAGCGTGGCTTTCAGAATCATACACCACGACATCATTTCTCGTCAACAAAGTATCAATCAAAGAAAACATTCCCTGATAACCAAAATTCAATAATAATGATGATTCTTTTTGAGTAAACTCAGCCAATTCACTTTCGAGTTCATGATGATGAATTGTCTGTCCAGTCATTGCTCTGGAACCCATTGGATAAGCCAATCCATAAGATTGACTACTTTCCGCATCTACTTTTCTGACTTCGGGATGATTGGCAAGACCAAGATAATTGTTGAGCTGAAAACTATCATTTCCTGTCCTTTGAAAAACATTTTTGTAGAAATCTCTCCTTCCAATTGAGGAAAAATATATTCTCCATCCGCATAAGTTGCGTATTCGCCCAGCGGACCTGGGTTATTCTCTATTCTTTCAAATATATCCATTATAAAATTTATAACCCAAAAATAGAATAATTTTAATTTCATACCAAATTAGTATGAATTAATTTTAAAAATAGTATTAAAGTTCTCCTATTTTATCAATTTTATCAGAATTAGCAAGTCCATTTGGGTTACAACCTGGTTCGCCTTCCGGAACTTTGATATTTTTGTCTTGGTAAAATTTTTCCCAGAACACATTGGTTCTATTCGTTTTTGGATCGATGAAAGTCATTGGTTCCAACTGGAAGATCTGATTATCGCGGAAAGCCCTTTCTACAAAATCTGAACAGTAATAGGAATTTTCATCCAGAATATAATTGAAATTATACGGTTTTCCGATCAAATTTTCTGCTTCAGAAACTGATTTTGGAATTGAGGAATGAAATTCAGATTTCAGCCTGTAAATATCAATTTTTTGTCCGGATTTGGTTTGTTCTTTTAGGAAGGCATGAAGTTTTTGTTTCTGGGAACCGCCTCTTGGTGAAGCATGAAGAACGTAAAGGCGATGGTCCTCTTTTTTCACAATGCCTACATGATCATAAGAAGTTTTCTTCTCTGTCTGAGTCACGTTATTGATCGCTCCGGATAATCCGGAATCTGCAGCCGGGACGAAAAGTAAATCACCATTTTCCAAAATTGAAGTATTATAAGTTTTGCAGCTTAGAATTATAAAAAACAACGAAAAAACCGGAATTATTTTTTTCATTGCGTAAAAATATAAAAAGTACAGTTGTAATTCATAATATTATTACCATCAAACAGTTGCCATATTTCCGTCAAATTCTCTTCAAGAGACAAAAAAAGCAGAATCATTACTGATCCCGCTCTTGATAAATGATGTAGATTAGATGAATTCTACATTTGTTATTTCAATCTTTCTTTCTCCATCGGAAAAAGGCCAATTAATTACGTCTCCAACCCTGTATCCAACAGTTGCTATTCCCATTCTGGACATGATGGAAAATTTCCCTTTTGCTTTTTTTTCTTTGGCAGTGTCAACAAAAAGATAAGTTTCTTCTTTGTTTTCCGTATGATCTTTAATGGTTACTTTACGGTTTACGGTAACAGCATCCTCTGGCAATTCTCTTCTCAAGACTTGTTTAGCATGTTTTAGCTCAGCAATCAAACGGTATTCCTCCGCACGGGATACTTTTTTCCGTCTGATTTGTTCTTTGATTAGATCATAGATTCCGGTCGTTACAATGATTTTATGTGACATAATTATTTTATTTAAATTTTTATACTGCTTTGCGATATGGCTCATCGGCGGTCCATAAAAAAACCACTGGCAGAAGACAGCAAAATATATTTATTATTAGAAATGACAGTACTAAATCCCTGTCCGATAGCCAAGACAGGGCTTAAGAAAGAAACTCCTTGGAATTTTGCAGAAAAATATCATCCAGCAAATAAGAAATTACAACTTTCCGGATGATAGTCAGATTTTGATCTGATAAAAATTTTGTCATTTCGTGATTAGATACTCAAAGATAACCATTTTTATGAATTACTTTTTATAACTGGCAATATGATTGTCTGTAATAAAAAAAAAGAACTAAATTACTTTTTATAATTGTTCTCATAAATCGCAATCCATTCATTAACAGATATTTTCTGACAAAGCTCACCCAACAGATCATAAATAATATCCTCCACTTTTTTAAATCTTATGCAAGATTTCCCCATATCCAGTGTCTTTTTAGAATGTTTTGGAAACTCAGCAACAAACCAATCTAATATTTTCTGGTCTGCATAAATCCCGGAATTGTAAAAAGCAATAAAATTCTTTTGCGAAGCCACACTTATGAAAGGCAAAGGCATATCTTTCGCACAGTGATAACCTGCGGGATACAGTTCCAGAGGCACAACCCAGGTTACCATTCCGTATTGCATCGTCTGCTGAAAACCTGTCGGAAGATTCTCATCAACGGTTTCCAATAGTTTCCTGAAAGCATCCCGTCTTTCCTCAGGAATCTGGGATATATATTCTTCAACGGTATCAACAAAAATCTGCATGGGAGGTTTAATTTAAATCAAAAATAGCAATTTTTTTGTTGATAAATTAAAGCTTATTTTTGCACTTCAAAGTTTTAAAATAATGCCGAAAATATCGCAAAGAGCGCAGCATATGCCTGCATCACCTGTCAGAAAATTAGTTCCATTTGCAACTGCTGCCAAACAAAAAGGCATCAAGGTCTATCACCTGAACATTGGTCAGCCAGATATCGAAACACCACAAACGGCTTTGGATGCTGTAAAAAACATAGACCTGAAAGTTCTGGAATATGCGCTGTCAGAAGGCAATCTGGATTACAGGATTGCACTTAGAGATTATTATCATTCATTAGGATTTAATGATTTAACGACAGATAATTTCATCGTTACCAACGGAGGTTCCGAAGCTTTGAATTTTGCGATTTCCACACTTTGTGATGATGGCGACGAAATCATAATTCCTGAACCATATTATGCCAATTATAATGGATTTGCCGGAACTTTCAATATCAATATTGTGGCAGTTCCTTCAACGATTGATACAGGATTTGCCTTGCCTTCGATTGAAGAATTTGAAAAAAGAATTACAGATAAAACGAGAGCAATCGTGATCTGTAATCCCGGAAATCCGACAGGCTATTTATACTCCCGAGAAGAACTTCAGAAACTGGCAGTGATTGCGAAAAAACATGACATTGTTATTATTTCGGATGAAGTTTACAGGGAATATGTTTACGACGGCGAAAAACAAATTTCGATGTTCGAATTTCCGGAAGTTGCAGAAAATGTCATCGTTATTGATTCAGAATCAAAACGTTATTCAATGTGTGGTGCAAGAATTGGTTGTATGATTACACGTTCCAAAAAAATTCATGATGCTGCGATTTTATTTGCTCAGGCAAGATTGAGCCCTGTTCTTTTGGGGCAAATTGCTGCAACTGCTGCTCACAAGAACGATTCGGAATATATTGCCAAAGTGAGAGAAGAATACACGGAAAGAAGAGACCTTTTGGTAAGCTTATTGAATGAGATTCCTGGAGTAATCTGTCCAAAACCAAAAGGAGCATTCTATTGCGGTGTGGAATTACCTGTAGATGATACAGAAAAATTTGCGCAATGGCTTTTGGAAAGTTATTCCAATAATAACGAGACCGTGATGGTTGCGCCAATGGGCGGTTTCTACAGCAATCCGGAATTAGGAAAAAAGCAGGTAAGAATTGCATACGTTTTGAAAAAGGAAGACTTGAGAAGAAGTGTTGAACTTTTAAAAGATGCGATTCAAAGATACAATACAGAATTTGCTTAAATTAAAAATTTAAAGATGAAAATAATTAAAATTGGATTTATTCTTTCAGCGTTTTCGCTTTTATTATTGAGCTGTAAAACATCAGCGCAAAACACTTCGATTGAATCGGTATCATTTACAAATACCTTCGGAAGAGGCGGAAGGACTTTCATCAACGCTACCAAAGACTCTCTGGAATCTTCTGCACAAGGCGGAAGAACGGAAGAATTCCCTGCTTTTAAGAAGAAAATCAATGTAAAAGACTGGCAAAAACTGGTATCCGGAATTGACATCACTGTTCTGGAAAAGACAAAAAGCGGAGAAAAACGTGGTCATTATGATGGTCCGGATCAGATTTTCAGAATCAAAACGTCAACAAAAGAATACGAATTCTACAACGTTTCGCAAGATTCAGAAGGGTACAAACAACTGGAAAAACTGAAAAACAATCTCGAAAATTTGCTTCCTCAATATAAATAATGATACAGGAAAACATTTCCCTAAAACCATACAACACATTTGGAGTTGATGTTTCGGCTCGATACTTTGCAGAAGTCAATTCTGTAGAAGAATTGATTGAAACTCTCAAATTCCCTAAAACCCAAACTCTCCCACTCCTTTTCCTCGGTGGTGGGAGCAATATTTTGCTTACTAAAACTTTTGACGGATTAGCCATTCTATTAAATCTGAAAGGAATAAAAGAAGAAATCATCGATGACAATTTGGTTCTGGTTACAGCAAAATCTGGGGAAAACTGGCATCAGTTTGTGATGTTTTGTCTCGATAAAAATTATGGCGGATTAGAAAATTTGTCATTAATTCCGGGAAATGTAGGGACTTCGCCGATGCAGAATATCGGCGCTTACGGAACCGAAATCAAAGATATTTTTGAAAGCTGTAAAGTTCTGAATCTGGATAACTTTGAAATTGAAACTTTGAACTCAGAACAGTGTAAATTTGGTTACAGAGATTCGGTTTTCAAACAAGAAGGCAAAGGGAAATACGTGATTCTGGAAGTCACTTTCCGGCTGACCACAAAAGTCCATAGAATTGATGTTGAATATGGTGCGATAAAATCCGAATTGGAAAATATGGGAATCGACATTTCGACTCCGCTCAATGTGACAATTCAAGATATTTCTAAAGCCGTTATCAGCATCAGGCAAAGCAAATTGCCGGATCCAAAAGTGATTGGAAATGCCGGAAGTTTCTTCAAAAACCCAACAATTCCAGTTTCACAATTCGAAACTTTAAAACAACAATTTGAAAATATCCCTGGTTATCCGAATGGCGTTTTTGTGAAAGTTCCCGCCGGTTGGCTCATCGAACAGGCTGGTTGGAAAGGCAAACAAATCGGAAACGTAGCTTCTAACCAATTACAAGCTTTGGTCATCATCAACGCGACTGGAAATGCAACCGGAAAAGAGATTTTTGATTTTTCCACGATGATTATTGATTCCGTAAAAGAAAAGTATGGAATTGAATTGGAACGGGAAGTGAATATTATTTAGTTGATGGTTTTTAGTTGATTGTTGATGGTAATTTAATTCTAAAAAATATATAAATTAAAAAAATGAAAGTAGATATCTGGAGCGACACACGATGTCCGTTTTGTTTCATCGGGAAAAAGAATTTTGAAAAGGCACTTCAGAATTTTGTTCAAAATGATAAGATCGAGGTCAATTGGCATTCTTTCCAGCTCGACCCGAAAATGAAAACCGACCTCAGCAGAAATCATTATGAATATTTGTCTGATATCAAAGGTCACTCTTTGCAAGAGACAATCAAAATGCACGAAAACCTCATCCAAATAGGAAAAAATGCAGGAATCGATTTCAATTTTGATGATGTGAAAGTTTCCAATTCTTTCAAAAGTCAAATATTGGTTCAACTCGCAAAGGAAAAAGGAAAGGCCAACGAAATGGAAGAGCTTCTGTTCGAAGCTTATTTCATCCTTGGAAAAAACATTGATGATGTTGAAGTTCTTTCAGAAATTGGCGAAAAGTTAGGTTTTACAAAAGATGAAATCCAAAATGCTGTTCAATCTCCTGAATTAACAGAATTGGTAAACAACGATATCGAAGAAGCAGCTTCGCTTGGAATCAACAGTGTTCCGTTTTTTGTTTTCGACAGGAAATATGCAATTTCTGGAGCTCAGCCAACCCATTTATTTGCTGAAGTTTTGGAGAAAAGCTGGACGGAATTTTCTGAAAGCAATTCAAAGTTTGACATCGTTCGAGAAGGTGATTCTTGTGATGTAGATGGGAATAATTGCTAATAATTAAAAAATAAGGATTATCACTTCTATAAAATTATCTCCTCACAGATTTAGAAAATTAAGCAGATCAAGATTCTGAAAATTCTGAAAAATCTGAAAAATCTGAAAAATCAGCGAGAATTAAAAATAAATAAAATAAAACACAAATGAAAATAGCAGTTCTCGGCGCAGGAAATATGGGTTTATCTTTTTCAAAATCTTTTTTGAAGTATGAATTGATAAAGCCTCAGAACCTCCATCTCATCACAAGAAGCCAAATCAAAAAAGAAATAATCAAATCGGTTTTTCCAGATTCGGAGATTTCGTCCTTTAATGAAGTGAAAGAATTGGAAGCGGACTTGATAATCATAGCTGTGAAACCGCAGGATTTCGCTTTCGTTGTTGAGAATCTGACATTTAAAATCCCAGGGAAATCTTTGGTGTTATCAATAATGGCAGGAATTTCTATCGAAAAAATTCAGAAATTTTTAAAACATAAATTTGTAGTTCGGGCAATGCCAAATTCCCCAACACTTCTCGGAATGGGAATCACGGGTTATACAGCTGCAGAAGGCATTTCTTTCTCCGAGCTGATGAATGTCGAACGATTGCTGAACTCGACCGGACGTTCTGTTTATCTGGAAGACGAAAAACTTTTGGATGCGGTAACGGCACTTTCAGGAAGTGGACCAGCTTATTTCTATTATATCATCGATGCAATGATAAAAGCCGGAACGGAAATGGGAATCGATGAAAACCTCTCGAAATTATTTGTAAAGCAAACCATGCTGGGTGCTTATCATCTTATCAATAATTCGGACAAATCTTTGGAAGAATTGATAAAAGATGTCGCTTCAAAAGGCGGTACAACGGAAGCAGCTTTGAAAACTTTCGATGACAGAGTATTGAAATCCATACTGAAAGACGGCATCCTGTCTGCTGAAAAAAGAGCGAAGGAACTGAATCAATAATTCGTTGCATTTTACATTTCAGACTGAAAAATGTGGCATGAAGATAGCTTGATAATTTCTATTAATTTCTTATATTCGTTTTGAGATAACATTCGATGATGATTTACGATCTAGAAAAGGAAAACAAGGAGATCCTTGCCCGCTATAAAGACCTAATTACCAATACATACCGGACGCTGGACGAAGAGCAGAACAAGCTCATCAGAAAAGCCTTTGATATTGCTTTGGATGCGCACAAAGATCAACGCAGAAAAACTGGCGAACCTTATATTTACCATCCCATAGAAGTGGCAAAAATTGTTGCTAATGAGATTGGTCTGGGTGCGACTAGTATTGCGTGTGCATTGCTTCATGATGTTATAGAAGACTCCGAATACACCTATGAAGACCTGAAAAAAATCTTCGGGAAGAACATCGCCGATATTGTCAACGGGCTGACAAAAATCTCCGTGATGAACCAGCAGAACATCTCAGTCCAGTCGGAGAATTACAGAAAATTGCTTCTCACACTTTCAGAGGATTTCCGGGTAATTCTTATCAAGATCGCCGACCGGCTGCACAATATGAGAACGCTGGAGAGTATGCATCCTGTGAAGCAGAAAAAAATTGCTGCAGAAACTGCTTATATCTATGCACCACTGGCCCACAGATTCGGACTATATTCCATCAAATCTGAACTGGAAGATCTTTCTCTCAAATATAACAACCCTGATATTTACAATGAGATTCTCAGCAAGTTGGAAACGGCAAAAGAAGGACGGGAAAAGTATGTGGAGGAATTCAAAAAGGAAGTTTCCGAACAACTGAAAGAAGAGAATCTGAATTTCACGATCAAAGGAAGAGCAAAAGCCATCAGCTCAATTTACAGAAAAATGCTGAAGCAGAATGTGACCTTCGAGGAAGTTTATGACAATTATGCGATCAGAATCATCTATAAATCGGATCCGAGAAATGAAAAATTCTTAGCCTGGAAGATTTATTCCATCGTAACTGATCTTTATCAAAGCAACCCTTCCCGAATGCGGGACTGGATCTCCCAACCAAGGTCGACTGGTTACGAAAGTCTCCATCTTACTGTAATGGGGCCTGATAAAAAATGGATCGAGGTTCAGATCCGGTCAGAAAGGATGGATGACATCGCTGAAAAAGGTGTGGCTGCCCATTACAAATACAAAGAGGGCTATCGGAAAAACAGTGATGACCAACGGTTTGAAAATTGGGTTTCCGAGATACGCGAAGTTCTGGAACAGCAGCAGAATCTTTCCACATCGGAGCTTCTTGATAATATTAAACTGAATCTCTATTCCAAGGAAGTTTTTGTTTTCACACCAAAAGGAGAGATCAAAATCCTGCCTACCGGTGCCACTGCTCTTGATTTTGCTTTCTCTGTACACACGGATCTCGGGATGAAATGTCTCGGCGCAAAAATCAACGGAAAACTTGTTCCCATTAGTTATGTGCTTCAAAACGGTGATCAGATTGATATTCTCTCTTCCCAAAATCAGAAACCGAAAGCGGATTGGTTGGAATTCGTTGTGACTTCCAAAGCCAAATCGAAAATCAAGAACATCCTTAACTCGGAAAAAAACCAGAATACGTCCGAAGGAAAAGAAATCCTGCAAAGAAAAATGCGCCACGCCAAGCTGAACTTCAGTGAGGAAGAAGTCAACGGATTACAGAAATTCCTCAATCTGAAAACCTCGCAGGATCTGTTTCTGGGATTCCAGAACGGCACTTTCGACATCGGCGACATCAAAAGATATTCTGACAAAAAAGGAATTCTCAGCAATATTTTTAACCGTTTCCGAAAGTCTTCCAACAAAGAGGAATATGTCGAAAAAATAGATACGAATCTGGATATGATCGTATTTGGAAAAGATGAAGAAAAGCTGAATTATTCCTTCGCAAAATGCTGCACTGTGATTCCGGGCGATAAAATTTTTGGCTTCATTACAATTTCTGACGGGATCAAAGTACATAATGACAGCTGTCCCAATGCGATCAACTTAAGAGCCAACTATGACTACCGGGTTTTGCAAGCCAAATGGGTGAACGCCGAAAGCTTCAAAAACAGAATAAAAATCGAGATCGAAGGTCTGGACAGAATGGGTATGATCAACGACATCACCGCTGTTATCAGCAACAATATGAATATGGATATGAAAAGTATGAGCATTGCTTCCAACGACGGTATCTTCACCGGAAACATCAACCTGGAAGTTAAGAATAAAAGCCAGCTGGAGGAGACTTTCAAAAAGCTGAAAGCAATCAACGGCGTTTCAAAAGTAAAGCGTGTATAGATGGAATTATCAAGATATTTTCAGCAATTTTTCCATAACAGCAAAAGTTCGGGAATTATTCTCATTATTTGTGTTCTGATTTCTTTGTTAATGGCCAATACATCTATGGCAGAGAGTTTTCAGAATCTTCTGGAGACAAATATCGGAACAGAGATTTTCCACCTTAATTATTCCGTTTCTGTTTGGGTGAATGATGGTCTGATGGCAATTTTCTTTCTCCTGGTCGGATTGGAAATCAAACGGGAATTAATCGAAGGAGAATTGTCTGACATCAAAAAAGCCAGTCTTCCCATCTTCGCAGCATTAGGCGGAATGTTGATTCCTGCGATTATTTATTTCAGTTTCAATCACGATACAGATTATAAAAACGGCTGGGCAATACCAATGGCGACTGATATTGCATTTTCATTAGCAATTATTTCTTTACTGGGAAAGAGTGTTCCTAATTCCTTGA
This sequence comes from Epilithonimonas mollis, assembly GCF_900142325.1. Lineage (GTDB taxonomy): Bacteria > Bacteroidota > Bacteroidia > Flavobacteriales > Weeksellaceae > Epilithonimonas > Epilithonimonas mollis. The sequence goes on along the minus strand of NZ_FRAM01000002.1, from coordinate 799,252 downwards.
AAATATTTCTCAGTGCATTGGCTATTGTTGATGATCTGGGCGCCATTATCGTGATTGCATTATTCTACACCGACTCCATTGATTGGATTTCTTTGGGAATCTGTGGCGGAATTACCATTCTTCTGGTCATTCTAAATAAGACCGGTGCTAAAAATCTTCTGCTTTATCTGGTGCCTGGATTATTTCTATGGTATTTTATGCACCATTCGGGAATCCATGCAACGATAGCCGGCGTCATCCTGGCATTTACGATTCCTACTAATCTTTCAAACACTGAAATTTCTCCTTTGGAAAAACTGGAACAGAATCTTCATATTCCCGTCAGTTTTGTGATAATGCCATTGTTTGCTTTGGCGAATACGAATATTACATTCCAGAAAGAAATTTTCGAAGGATTTATTAATCCTTTGAGCCTGGGAATTATTGGCGGATTGTTTGTCGGAAAGGTTTTGGGAATTAACCTATTTTCATTCTTAGCCATCAGATTAAAATGGGCAGAATTACCTGCTTTTTCTGCTTGGAAAGAGATGTTTGGCGTTGGATTTTTGGCCGGAATCGGATTTACAATGTCAATTTTTGTTTCGCTTTTAGCTTTTCCAAATGAAATTGAAATTCAGGATATTTCGAAGATTAGTATTTTGATCGCTTCGGTTTTATCCGGAATTACCGGATTTATGATTTTGAGATTCAATAAAAAACCTTCCAGTTATTAATTGAAAGGTTAATCATTTAATCCCTTTTGGAAGCATTTTTCTTTTCTCTTTTTGCTTCTTTCTTTTCTTTGGCTCTTTTTTTACTGCTTTTTTAGCATCTTGACCTTTTGCCATGGTTGTATATTTTGGATGTTAGTTAGTAAATTAATTAATGTAAATATAATTAAATATTGAATTCAATAAAAACCTATTACAATGACATTTCTTCGCGCACCAATTTTTGAAGTTTAACTTTCTTAATTGCAAGGTTCAGCTCGTTACCCATCAGAACCAAAAACACATTCACATTCACCCACACCATAACCAAGATAATGGAACCAATAGAACCGTACAGGACGTTATATTTTGCGATATTCGCTACATAAATTGCAAAGAAATAAGTCAGTACCACGAAAAGAACTGTGGTAAGAATCGCTCCCGGAAAAGCTTCCCTTATTCTTGTAATCTTGATGCATCCCACCCAATAGAACAATGTAAGCAGGATAAAATAAAACAGCGGGAAAGATATAAACCCTATAATCTTCGTAAGATTTTTTGTAAACCATCCTATGTCATATGTAGGCGTGAACAGCTTAAGAACCACCTCACTGTAATAGATCCCAAATATAGACAGACAAACCAGCGTGAGGAAGCAAATCGTGATGAGCATCGCCAGAAGGTATTCTTTGACAAAGCCTCTTTGGAGCTCCGTATTCCTGTTGAATCCGTTGATGAGCGAGAAGCAGCCATTGGTTGCAAATACAAATGACAGCAAAATTGTCAGATTACTGATCGATTTCATATTCGGGATCAGGCTGGACTGGATATAGCCTGTGACATCACTTTGCATGTGAGACGGAAAAACATTTGGCATCAGAACTTCAAAAATATAAAACTGAAGCTTGTCATAGTGCGGCATGAATGGTAGAACCGATAAAAAGAAAAGAATCATCGGGAAAAGGCTCAGGAAAAAACTCCATGATATGCTAGCAGCCTGTCTTCCCAAAGGGTTTTTAAAAATCGCATCCGAATATATGGAGAACATTTCCCACAAAGAAATACCCAAAACAGGAATATGGATTCCGTCTAAAAAGTTCTTGATATTGAGAAAAAAACGCTGTATTTTTTTTGCCATTCAGTTATCTTTGCAAAACAAATATACTAAATGCGTATCAATTTGATCTGTATCGGCAAAACCGACGACAAGGAAATCATATCTCTCATCAATTATTACCTGCCGAGAATCCCGAAACACTGGAACTTCGGCCTGATCGAGATTCCGGATGTTAAGAATGCCAAAAACATGAATCCGGAACAGCTCAAAAAAGAGGAATCCAAATTGTTTCAAAATCAGATCGATGCTTCTGATCTGGTAATTATTCTGGACGAAAAAGGAAAACAGTTCACAAGCCGCGAGTTTTCTGAAAAAATTGATTTCTGGATGGGAAGTTCCGTGAAAAAAGTCAATATTCTGATTGGTGGTGCTTATGGTTTTTCGGAGGAAATCTATCAGCGTTCCAATGAGAAAATATCATTATCCAATATGACTTTCACACATCAGATGATCCGTTTATTTTTTGTGGAGCAAATTTATCGTGCGGCTACAATCCTGCAGGGAAAGCCTTATCACAATGATTAGATCTCAGATAATTAATTCTTATTGATAACCTTTTTTGTTAAATTGGCTAAAAAACCACCTAATAAAAAGCCAACGACAGCGCCAAAAGCAATATCCATAGGATAATGAACGCCAATATAGATTCTGCTGTAAGAAACCAAAATGGCCCAAAACAACAAGATAAAGGTCAGATATTTATATTGCTTTCCAATTACTATCGAAAGGAAGCTGACCAAAAAGAAAGAACTGGAAGCATGTGCAGAGTAGAAACCATAATTCCCGCCACATATTACCATTCGCATTTTTTCCATTATCAACGGTTCATGACAAGGCCTCAACCTCTCCACACCGTGTTTGAAAACACTGGCTAATTGGTCAGAAATTGTAATTCCGATAGCAATAAAAATCAATACGAAAATCAATTTTTTCCGCGGAACGGCTTTGTAAACAAAGTAAAGTAAAATCACATAGAACGGAATCCAGAACCATTTCCCTGTTACCAATAACCAAAAAGGATCGAAAGTAGAATTCCCCAGGCCATTGAGGAATAATAATAATTGCTGGTCCAGATAAATCAGTTCATGCATAGTTTATCGGCTTACAGGACCTTCGTGAGAATCGTCTTCGGAAAGGTCTATTTTTTCAGCGACTGTATTTTGGAAATCAACACTTTTTTTATCTTCCAAAGGGTTGAATTCCTGCGCAGATTTCTTCACTTTATCTATTTCTTTTTTGATCTCGGAAAGTGGATTGTCTGCTTCTTTCATGATCTCGGTTTTGATATCATCCACAGCGCCACGCATCTTGCGTACGCCTTCACCCAGACCTCGTGCGATCTCGGGCAGTTTGTCCGGCCCGAACAAAACAACAATTGCCAAAGCAATCAAAAGCATTTCTCCAATACTCAATTCCATTTGACAAAATTAAGAAACATTTAGAGATTTGATACAGAGAATTTTATTAATTTTTACTTAAAAAACATAGAAATCAATCTTATTCATGAAAAGTATCACAAATTTTTTTGACGTAAATTTATGGTCTCTAAGAGATTGGGAATGAAAAGACAGAAAGTACAGGCGAACAATTATTTCAAATTAATTATTTCATCATTATTTATAGGCATCATGGCATCGGTTTTAGGATTAACACTGAAGAAAATCACCGAGTTCTGCCAGGAACATTTATTTGATTTTGCCGAAAAGAACAATGCTTTTTTATTCATCATTCTGCCAACATTTGGGATTACGTCCATTTACTTTCTTAGGAAATATCTTTTCAAAAACAGAAAGAACAAAGGCATCACGGAGATATATAAAACTGTGTATCATAGAAAAGACCATCTGCCTTTCTTCAAGATTCCTTCGCATTATTTCAATGGATTTTTGACGGTAATTTTCGGAGGCTCCACGGGAATCGAGGTGTCTACAGTTGTTGCAACTGCTACAGTCGGGAATTCGGTTTATGAGAAACAATTTGCCGCCAATGTCTACAAACTGGAACTGATCTGCGCCGGAGTGGTTGCTGGGGTTGCCGTACTTTTCGGGAATCCCCTTGTCGGTTGCCTTTTTGCTTTGGAAGTCATTGCGAGAAAAATCAATAAAACCCTAATCATCAGTTGCACATCTGCAGCTTTGATGGCTTGGATATTTCTCTACTTTTTCCCTTCAGAACCATTGATTAATTTTCCGGTAACCCATTGGAACTGGATTGCTGTTCCATTTATGGTCGTTCTAAGCTTAATGGGCGGAACACTCTCAGTTTATTTTACTTTATTGGTGATTCAGATGAAAGATTTCTTCTCCGGAATCCATAATAACTTCATTCGTATAAACCTGGGCGCATTGTCTGTCGGGATTCTGATCTGTTTTTTTCCTTTCCTTTACGGCGACAGTTACCATTCCTTGGATGAATTGATCTCTCATCCTCAAAGTTATTCCGTCTTTTTGATTTTAGCTTTGGTATTACTGAAACCATTAGCTTCATCATTGACATTAGGCGCTGGTGGAGACGGCGGTGTTTTTGCACCGAGTATTGTGGCGGGTGCATACTTAGGATTAGGGTTTGCAATAGTTTGCAACACTTTTTTCGGAACCTCTTTGATTTACATTAACTTTATATTGATCGGCGTTGCTGCTACTCTATCAGCAGCCATCTACGCCCCTTTCACCGCATTGATCCTCACGTGCAGCCTGGTCCCGAACGGCTACGAATTATTCTTCCCGATTCTTATAGGAAGCCTGATCGCTAAAAAAACAGCAGAAAAAATTATCCCTTATAACGTTTATACTTACGTCCCGAAATCTTAGATTAAGATTAACATTCCCGCTGAATATTCAGATTTTACAGATTTATTTTAATGATCTGCTGATTTGCCCAATCTACGAGACGTTTATGATTTCTTCCCTTTAAAACTAATATAAACAAAATAGATGCTCAGCGCAAAAAGCAGAAATGCTAAGAAAAATGGCGCACCAGGAAACAGAAACGGTGCTTCTTTATGCGTGAAATAATAGAACAGATTCGTCATCAACGGCGGACCGATGATGGAGGTCGCACTCATCAGACTCGTCAGCGCACCCTGCAGTTCACCCTGTTCGTTGGAAGGAATATTCTTGGTAATGATCGATTGTAATGCAGGACCACAAATCCCGCCCAGACAATAAGGAATCGTGAATGCAAGCATCATCCACCCTTCCGTCGCAAAGGCATACAGAAGCATGCCCAGCGCATAAAGCATCAGGCCATAGAAGACACTTTTCTGATCTCCGATCTTAGGATTCACCCAGCGGATCAGTAATCCCTGTACCAGCCCAACCAACAACCCGACAACGCCGAGAGAGATGCCCACCATTCGCTCATCCCAGCTAAACCTGTACATCGTATAGAAACTCCAGTTGCTTTGTACCGCATGCGCACCGATATAAATAAGGATTAAGGCTGTAGTAAGGGCCGAGATTTCAGGATGTTTTCTCAGGAATTTAAAAGAACCTATAGGGTTAGCCCGTTTCCAGCTGAACGCTCTGCGGTTTTCATTGCCAAGACTTTCCGGCAGAACAAAATAACCATATATAAAATTGATCATGCACAAAACCGCCGCTGCATAGAACGGAACTCTGGAACCATAATGCCCCAAAACACCACCTAAAACAGGCCCGATGATAAAGCCCAACCCAAAAGCCGCACCTATAAGACCAAAGTTCTTCGCACGGTCCGCATCGGTAGAGATATCGGCAATGTAGGCACTTGCCGTAGTGATGCTGGCACCCGTGATACCGGCAATGATCCTGCCGACGAAAAGCCACCAGATACTTGGCGCCAAAGCCAGAAAAATATAATCCACAGAAAACCCGAAAAGAGAAAGCAGGATAATAGGCCGCCGTCCATATTTGTCACTCAGATTCCCGACCAATGGCGAGAAAACAAACTGTATGAAAGCATACGCAAAACTAAGCCAGCCGCCATATTTGGCCGCCTCGCTGACGTCTGCATGAATCAGTTCTTCTATCAGTTTCGGAACCACGGGAATGATGATCCCCCAACCAGTAATATCAATCAGTAAAGTGATAAATATAAACCCTATAGCGGCTGATTTTTGGTTTGTTTTCATAGAATGCGAAGATAATATTTTTTGATTTGATAATTATATTTCTTGCTGATTAGTGTCCCGCCCCGTGCTCCATAATAAATGGCAAGAGCAGATGCCCTCAACAGTACATAATAATAACATTTGAATATTATAATAAGAAGATCGCTCCTCCGGAGCTATGATTTGTTTTGGTATCTTAATCTTCTATTAACAGTAAATCCCTCCGGGATTGATACAATATCTAATGATGAAATACTACGGATTCTTCCTGTGAAAATGTTTGGAATATCAACAATACATCCTTCCGGAATCAATGCAGCTCCGCCAGGAGCGTTATGTTAATAGGAAAATCTTTTTTTTAAAATCAAAGCTCCGGAGGAGCGACCTTAAAAATTCAATGATATCATCCAATTGTCATTTAAAATTGAAAAATGCCGGAAACATATTACAATGCGTCACTGACGCATTTCGATATACCCTTGAAACATTTCGATGGGCCGTTGATTCATTACGTTGAAGCGTTGAACCATTACGATGAGCTCTTGATTCATTACGATGACTCGGTGATCCATTACGATAAACCGTTGATTCATTACAATGAGACAAATTCACTACATATCAATAAGTTACGATTGAAAACAATATTTTAAAAAAAAAATGCTTGCGCAATTACAAAAAATTTATAATTTCGAATTATAAACTTAAAACACAATTCTGATGAAAAAAAATCCTGTTATTCGGGAGTTCCATCTCACCGATGCCGTCTTGAAACAAAAAGCGGATGAATTTATCAACCTTTTAGATCGTGATATTGTCGAATTCACAGACCGGGGTTACTCTCCTGCAAAGAAAACCGAACTGACCGATGCACGCAACGCCGTGGAAGATTTCCCGTCTGATGAACAACTGGAAGCTGTCAAAATAGAGCTGACCAACCAAAAGGACGCTGCCCGAAGCGCCTTGGAAAAAACCATGCGCACCATCCTGAATATGGCAGAAAACACTTTTAGATTCGGCAGCGCCAAACATAGGGAATTTGGGGCCTCGGATGTGAGCCGGCAGCCTGATGCAGAACTGGTGCGCAATGCGAGAATCATGTCTGTCACCGCCGAAAAATACCTTGACGAATTGAAAAACGAAGGTCTTACGCAAGATAAAATCACCACTCTGATTGCTCAGCGTGACAGATTGGATCTCGCCATCGATGCACAGGCGAAAGGCATCTCGGACAGAGATGTGGCGACAGAAGACCGAATAGAAACGCTCAATACACTCTACCGGCTGCTCACCAAATATGCGGGCATTGGCCAGGACATTTTCTTCGAAACCGATGAAGCGAAGTATAATGATTACATCATCTATGATACGCCAAGCGGATTGCAGAATGATGTGACGCCGGAACCCATAGCATAATATCAATGAATTGATGCCCCATCATTTGTTTTTTTTAATTATTAATACTTGAATCAATTCAATTGTTTCCGCAGATTATTTTGGTCTGCGGTTTTTTTATAAGGCTACCAAATGTAAAAAAAAGCTCCCAGGTAATTGGGAGCTTTTAATTATATAGGGTTAAGTTATTACTTAACTATTTCTGCGTCGATAGAAGATTTTCCTGTGACCTTGTCTTCTTTTTTCTTTCCTCGCAGGAAGTCATAAGCTGTAGCCGATGCAATGAAGATGGAAGAATAAGTACCGAATCCGATACCGATCAACAGACAGAACATAAATCCTCTCAGGTTATCTCCACCAAAGATGAAGATCGCCAGGATCACCAGAATCGTAGTGAAAGACGTATTGAACGTTCTACCGATGGTACTTGAGATCGAGTCATCAAATAATCCGGCAAGAGTCAACGCTTTCTTCTCACGAAGGTATTCTCTGATTCTGTCAAAGATAATCACGGTATCGTTAATCGAATAACCAATCACCGTCAGAATCGCCGCAATGAAATCCTGATTGATCTCCATGTTGAACGGCATTACTTTGTAGAACAACGAGTAAACCCCAAGGATCACAACCGTATCGTGGAACAGACCGGCAACTGCTCCGAGAGAGAACTGCCACTTGTCGAATCTTACAAGGATATAGATGAAGATCCCGATCAGTGATGCCACAACGGCAAGGATACCGTGTGTTGTGATATCATCCGCCACTGTTGGACCTACTTTGGTTGAAGAAACTATTCCCGCATGATCTTTTTCAGCAGATTTAAACTCTGCTAAAGTCATATTGGCCGGCAAATCCTGCTTAAGCCCTTCATAGATTTTTTGCTCTACAGTTTGATCGGCCTGAAGCGATTCGTCATCAATCAGGTAATCGGTTGTAATTTTCAGTTGAGATGAATTACCAAATGTTTTAACTTCTACAGACTCATTTTTGCCTTCATTTGTTTCAATCAGCTTTGCAATATTTTCTTCAGTTTTATTAGCATCTACCGGCTTGTCGAACCTTACAACATAGTTACGTCCGCCTGTAAAGTCGATACCGTATTTGAAACCATTAATTGCAATGGATGTGATAGAAATCACCATTAATATAGCAGAAACGATATAAGACCATTTTCTTTTCCCGATGAAATCGATCCATGTATTTCTGAAAAGATTTTTAGTCGGCGCAGTCCAGACAGATAGTGATTTACCTTTTTCCAGTCTGTTGAAGATCATTACTCTTGAAAGTAATACGGATGTGAACAATGTCATGATCAAACCGATGATCAGCGTTACCGCAAAACCTTTTATCGGTCCAGTTCCGAAAACATAAAGAATGATTGCAGTGATCAGCGTTGTAAGGTGACCATCGATGATCGCAGAGATCGCATGTTTGAAACCATCTTTATAAGCCTCTAGGATACTTTTTCCCCGGAATAGTTCTTCTTTTGTTCTTTCGTAGATAATAACGTTTGCATCTACTGCCAGAGCCATAGATAACACGATACCCGCAATACCCGGCAGGGTCAATGTAGCATCAATGGAATCCATAATTCCAAAAATATAAAACAAGTTGATTATCATTGCTATAATCGCATATACACCCGCACCACCATAGTAGAAAACGATATAAACAATAATTATAGCGAATGCAATAAGAAATGACATCACCCCGTCATTGATAGATTCTGCTCCCAAAGATGGACCAACGACATCTGCCTGTACAATCTTTGCACCAGCAGGAAGTTTACCCGCTCCAAGAACGTCAACCAGGTCTTTCGCCTCTACCTGCGTAAAGTTTCCGGAGATCTGGGTTCTTCCGTTAGGAATCACCTCATTCACCACCGGTGCTGTATAGACTCTGTTATCCAGAGTTACCGCCACTACTTTCCCTTTGTTCTTCTCGGTCATTGTTCTCCAGTCACGGGCACCGTTGGAATCCATCTGCATATCTACAACGATACGACCAAGCTGGTCATAACTGATGTTTGCAGATTCCACAGCACCATCAACCGGTGCTTTCTGATTGATATTTCCACGGATTGCATATAAAACCAGATTGTTGGAAGTATTAGACTCCGGTTTGTAGCCCCACATGAACTGGGTATATTTCAAATTAACGGGTCTCGCCTTGATAGCAGCGGCACTGTTAAGGACTTTGTTTACAATGGCTGTGTCAGAAAGCTTCACACTAGCAACACCGCTACCCGGCATTGCTCCGGATTGAAGGATGTTGATAAGATTAGTGGTTTTAGCTACACCGATAGAGTCTCCTTTTACCTTTACCAACTGGCTCAGTTCAGAAAAATAAGGATAAACCTCAGGGCTCATCTGCACTTCCCAGAACTGAAGCTTTGCAGATGTTGCCAGCATTTTTTTAACCCTGTCGATATCTTTGATACCCGGCATCTCTACAAGGATTCTTCCTGTACCAGGTACTCTCTGAACGTTTGGCTGGGTTACACCCATTTTGTCGATACGTGTTCTGAGAACTTCATAAGCTGTTCCTACAGAAGCGTCGATTTTTCTTCTTATGATGTTCTTTACCTGATCGTCCGGCGTATTGAATTTGATCTCAGTGAGATTCGTATTACCGAAAATTTCAGGATCTGCAAGTTTCAGGTTCGTTCCTTTTTGTTTATTAACAGCTTCGAACTGGATAAAGAAATCCTCAATGTATTGTTTACTTGAGCTTTTCTGAGCCTGATCTGTTCTGTTCAGTGCTTCTATCAAAACCGGGTTTGTAGAATAATTACTAAGATCATTCACCAAATCTCTCTGGTTGATCTCCAATAATACGTTGATACCACCTTTAAGGTCCAACCCCAGCTTCATTTCTTTCTGTTTTGCAGACGTATAATCCAGTTTTGTAAAACCGAGGTTAAGCGTGTCTTTAGAAAGTCTGTCGAGTTCGGCTTGATATTTTACCTGATTGTCGCCTGCAATTGCTTTTGCTTCTTTTTCTATTTTATTGGCATAGAAAGAAGGCAGAAGCTCATTGAGACAAATCAGTCCAAGAACGATGGCGACTAGTGTAACGAGTCCTTTTCCTTGCATTTTCTTACGATATATATAATTTTAGTCGGCAAATATAATGATTTCTAGTGGAAATAAGAATTTGAAAATGATAAATATGTGCACAACAATTATTTATCTCAGAATGTATTATTTTTCATGAATAAAATGTTGAAAAAATCAAATTAGATTAAATATTAAATAAATTTGAGATAGGGCATATTATTTGGTTAATTTCATTTAAATCTTAAATATAATCGTTATGAAAAAAATTTTACTCTGGTTCGGTTTATTTGTGGCAGCCTGCCTATCCGCTCAAACTATTGTCCTGGAAAGCTTTGTAACAGGCGTATCCAATCCGGTAGAAATTGTAGCTTCTCCGACTTCCGACAACAGGTTATTCGTCGTTCAGCAGTCAGGTACTATTAAAATCATCAATGAAAACGGGACAGTTGCCGCCGATAATTTTCTGAATATTTCCAACCTTATCACATTCGGAGGAGAAAGAGGTTTACTGGGTTTGGCGTTTCATCCGCAGTTCGCAACCAACAGATACTTCTTTGTTTACTACAATAATCTGCAAGGTGCGATCAGAGTGTCCCGATTTAATGCTAACTCTTCAAACCCAAACATCGCAGATCCTTCTTCAGAAAAGATTCTTTTAACAATTCCTAAACCTTTTACCAATCATAACGGCGGAAGCATCCACTTCGGACCAGACGGTTACCTTTGGATCTCGACGGGTGACGGCGGAAGCGGTGGTGATCCTAATAATAATTCTCAAAACAAAAATTCGCTTTTGGGGAAAATGCTCAGAATAGATATTAATTCTGATAATGCTTACAACATTCCGTCTGACAATCCATTTGTGGGTGTTGATGGTGCAGATGAAATCTGGGCTTACGGCCTTAGAAATGCATGGAAATTTTCTTTTGACAAAACCACGAATAATGTATGGATAGCCGATGTTGGGCAAGAGATTTTAGAAGAAATCAACCGTATTCCGGCTACTTCTGCCGGCATCAATTATGGCTGGCGCTGCTACGAGGGGAACAATACTTATAACACGGCCGGCTGTGCCAACTCTTCCACAATGACATTTCCTATAGCGCAATATGATCATTCCGGAGACAAATGTTCCATAACAGGCGGCTATGTGTACAGAGGAAATCTATATCCTGACCTTACTGGTAAATATGTTTTTGCTGATTATTGCTCCCAGCAGATAGGTGTTCTCGGCAGCAACAATATGATCACATGGACACCGCAATTTTCCGGAAGCAATTTTATAAGTTTCGGTGAAGATAATCAGAAACAGCTTTACGCCGCTGCAGCTAACGGGAGAATCTATAAAGTGAAGACCACTAACCTGAGTGTCTCCGATATCAGCAAAAATCAGATATTGATCTCTCCGATTCCTGCTAAGGATTTCATTTACACCAATAACCTAAATGAAAATAATGTCAGTGCCGAAATTGTGGATCTAGCAGGAAGAACCGTTTTTGAGTCTAAAGTTGCAGAACAGGATAAAAGCATCAATGTTTCCACTTTAAGTCCCGGAAATTATATCCTGATTCTTAAAAAAAATGATATTAGATTTATCTCTCAGAAGATTATTAAAGAATAACTTAACTATAAAATAAGTTATTAAAAAAGCCTTTCAAAATTTTGAAAGGCTTTTTTAGTTTTATAAGTTTAGAATAAACTACTTACTCCAGTTGATTCTGGTCGTTTTCACCTCACTGGAATTGGTTCCGATCATGATATCAAAATCACCGGCTTCCCAATCATATTTAAGTTCATTGTTATAAAACTTAAGATCTTCCGGAGATATACTGAATGTTACTTTTTTACTTTCACCAGTTTTCAGATAAATCTTTTGGAAACCTTTCAGTTCCTTGATCGGCCTTGTATTACTTCCCACAAGATCTCTGATATAGAGCTGAACTACCTCTGCTCCATCATATTTCCCATTGTTTGTGAGGGTAACAGAGGCGTCAATAGAGGTATTTCCGGTCGGTTTTGCATTACTAACTGAAACATCAGAATATCCAAAACTAGTGTAACTCAACCCATAACCGAACGGATAAAGTGGTGTATTACATTCATCCAGGTAATTGGAACGGAATTTTTCAAAGTTACATTTATCCGTGTTTTCAGCACTCAGAGGGCGACCTGTATTTTTCGCATTGTAATAAATCGGAACCTGACCTACACTTCTAGGAAATGTCATCGGAAGTTTTCCCGAAGGATTGACTTTGCCGTAAAGCACATCAGAGATTGCATAACCAGCCATACTTCCCGGGAACCAGACATTCAGGATAGCATCTGCCAGTTCTCTTTCTTCATTAAGAACCAAAGCACGTCCCGTAAACAATACCAAAACAATCGGTTTACCTGTCTTTTTAAGTTCTCTTAGCAATTCTCTCTGCGTTTCCGGAATTGTGATATCTGTTCTGGAGCTGGATTCACCGCTCATTTCCGCGCTTTCACCAATTGCCAGAACAATAACATCAGCTTTTCCGGCAACATCTAATGCTTCTTTTTTTATCTGGTCGGCAGGACGGCTGTCTCTGTCAGTAGTTTTGTTAAACATTGCCGCCCGTTTTTCCATTTCTTCAGATTCATAAACGTTGCTGCCTTTTGCATAAATAAAGTTAACATCTTTACCTACTGTTTCTTTAAGACCTCTCAATAATGAGATAGAGTTGGCATGCTTAGCAGCCACACTCCAGGTTCCGGTCATATTCATGGCATTATCAGCCAATGGGCCAATTACCGCAACAGTTCCGGATTTTTTGAGCGGAAGAATCTGTTTGTCATTTTTCATCAGCACCATTGAGTTGGAAGCAATGGTTTTTGCTGCTTCCAGATGCTTAGGACTGAAAACTTCTTTCTGAGCTCTTTTAGAATCCGTATATTTATAAGGATCATCGAAAAGTCCCAAATCATATTTTGCTTCCAGGATTCTTCTGGCGGCATCATTAACCGTCTGTTCTTTAACTTTCCCTTCGGAAATGGATTGTTTTAATGTTTTAAGAAAACCCTCGCCCACCATATCCATATCGATTCCGGCGTTCATTGCTAATGCGGAAACCTGTTGCAAATCTCCCATTCCGTGGTCGATCATTTCATTGATTCCTGTGTAATCTGTTACCACGAAACCTTTAAAATTCCACTGTTTCCTCAGCACATCTGTCATCAGCCATCTGTTTCCTGTTGCAGGGATTCCGTCCACTTCATTGAAAGAGGCCATTACGGAACCGGCACCTGCTTCTACAGCTGCTTTGTAAGGCGGAAAATAGGTATTGTACATCTGAACGTGGCTCATATCAACCGTGTTATAATCCCTGCCACCTTCCGGAGCTCCGTAAAGTGCAAAATGCTTAACACACGCCAGCATTGTATTTTTATCCATCAGATCTTTTCCCTGGTACCCATAAACCATTGCTTTAGCGATCTCACTTCCAAGATAAGGATCTTCGCCGGAACCTTCTGCTACTCTACCCCATCTCGGGTCTCTGGAAATATCCACCATTGGCGAAAAAGTCCAGTTGATGCCGTCCGCTGTTGATTCCTGTGCAGCAATCTGAGCAGATCTCTGAACAAGATTCATATCCCAGGATGCTGCCAATCCCAAAGGAATCGGGAAAGTTGTTTCGTAACCGTGAATCACATCCATCCCGAAAATCATCGGGATTTTAAGACGGCTTTTCTCTACAGCAACTTTCTGCACATCGCGGATTTTATCTACACCTTTGATATTAAATAATCCACCAACAAGACCTTGTTCTATTTTTTTTCCGATGTCCGAACTCTGAGCCTGACCTGTTGTAAAATCACTTGCTCCCGGAAGATTGAGCTGGCCTATTTTCTCATCCAAAGTCATTTTGGAAAGCAGATTATCCACAAACGCCTTTTTCTTAGACTGATACTGAGCAGACTGAAAAGACTGAACAGGCTTTGACACGATATCCTGTGCCATAAAATAGGGCGAAAGTGCTAATGCAGCAAAGATTACAAACTTTTTCATATACTATTTTTTATTATTAGGCAATATAAAATCCATTGATTTTATATGCTACTTTATTTTTAAGATTTTATTTTTTGAGATAACATCCACTCATATAATTTCGGATCCGAGTAAGTCGAGTCCCAGGAATTATGATTATCATTTGGGAATATGGTCAATTCTGCTTTTGGATTAATAGGATGTAGTTTCTGGTAAAAATTGAACGCGTTTTCCGGAAGAACGACATCATCCATTCCTCCGTGGAATAGCTTAATATTTAAATTCTTGTATTGATGGATATTCGCTTGCATTACTCTATCTGTTGGAGCACAGACAGCGGCAACTGCTGCAAACATTTCCGGATGCTCACCAGCCAACTTCAACGTTCCCCAGCCACCCATAGAAAGACCTGTGAGATAGATTCTTTGTTTATCGATGTTGTATTTTTCGGATATTTCTTTGACCAGGAAATATATGGCATCTGTATCCCACCAGGAGTCTGCCGGGCATTGAGGTGCCAAAATGGCGACAGGTTCTTTAATAAGATTTTTATAGGTGAACGGACTGTGCGCTTTTACCATTTCAAGATTATTGCCGCGCTCACCTGAGCCATGAAGAAAAACGACCAAAGGTAATTTTGATTTGGAATCTTTCGGGATGTCCAGAATATAAGAAAGCTTTTTCTGAATCTTTACTTCTTTATTAAACTCTGATTTTATTTCCTGAGCGCTTACCACAGATGCCAATCCGAGGAACAACAATGGCAGTAATTTTATTTTTAAGTTCATCTGTTGAGTACTTTTAAATGACGAACCGAGTGACTTAGTCCGAATTTTATTTTATGTCAAATCCCTAGCCCTGATCGCAGCGGTTACCCCACAGCAAGCGCTTCGACAGGCTCAGGACAGGCGGGCTTGCGAGGAGTATGAGCGAAGAGCAGGTTCCCGGCTACCAATTTCTTAATTAATCAAAATGAGACAATAACTATTACCCGCTAAAGATAATACTTTTTATTAATCTATATGATGTTTCGCTGATTTGAATCCTATTTTTTTGAGTCCGGTTCTGATTTCTGGTGCATTCATAAAAAGATTCCAAAGCAAACCTGTGCGATAATTCTCAATCATTGGCGTAATTGTTCCCTGATCTATAGCCAGATATCTTGGCGTGAACCAATCGTTATAATTAATTGATGTAGCGTCATAAGGCCCGGCCTGCCCAATGAAATTTTGTTTTTCCGTGTAAAGGAATCTCAGAAAAGCAAGCGATTCTTTTGGTGTGTAAGGCATTGAACTGAGTGCAGCTGTGGGTGTGATAACGCCGAAGTCTTCTTTCATAGGCTGGTGTGCTGCATAGCCAACAGAGCCGTCTTTATTTCTGGTATAACCTGCGGTAAGTCCCCAATATTTATCCGAATAACCTTTGAATTTATATGGATTTTCCAAACAATATTTGTAGTCTATTAAAACGTGATTTCTGTTCAGATCCCAATAGCTTTTGACATATTTATCCGATAAATCTCTTGGATCCAAACCCAAATATGAATACTGTGACCAGAACAATGGCCCCCCAAACTCTTCTGCATAATTATGTTTTACGAAAAGCGGAAGTCCATATTTCGTACGATCTGTAGTATAGGTTCCGTTTCTTGTCCAACCTTTGTTATAGGTATCATAATCTATGGAATAATCCGGTGACGAAGCTGCCATTACATAAGTAATAAGACATTCATTATAGCCTTCCAACGGAAAATTCATCTCCCAGGCGTAAGTGGGCGACCAATGCCAGTAAAGCACTTTTTGTCCGCCTTTGGTGTACCAGTTCCACTCCACGCCTTTCCATAGTTTATCCATCTTGGCAGCAAGTTGTTTTTCTTCTTCGTTACCGTTTTTGAAATATTCCCGAACGCAGATGATTCCCTGAACCAAAAATGCGGTCTCTACCAAATCTCCACCGTTATCTTTCTTGCCAAAAGGAACGACTTTACCCGTTTCTCCGTTGATCCAATGTGGCCAAGCACCATGAAAACGGTCTGCTTTTTCCAAAAAATCGGCAATATGTGTCAGTCTTTTTACAGCTTCTTTTCTGGGGATGAATTTTCTATCTACGCCAACCAAAATGGTCATTAAGCCAAATCCGGAACCACCAGTGGTAACAACATGTTTGTCATTGTCTGGATAGATATCATCCTCGTGATAACGCTCTCTTCCCAAAAAAGAATGGGGCTCGGCAAAATCCCAGAAATATCTGAGAGCATCGCTTTGGACTTTGTCCATCAATTGGTTATCTGAAAGATTGATTGATGCTGAATTAGCTTTACTGGATTTTGCAGATTGTACGTTTTGACATGAAACCAATGCTGTGATTGATAAGATAGATATTGCGAGGAAATTTTTCATTTTTTTTATTTTTTAATATCTAGAATCCGTGAATTGAAGAGTGGAAACCTAGTTTTAATAAACCTTGTCTCACATCCGGAGCATTCATAAAGAGATTCCAAAGGAATTGATTTTTATGGTTTTCTATCATTGGCGCAATGGTACCTTGATCTATTGCCAAATATCTTAGCGTAACCCAATTATACTGAATAGAATAGGCATCATAAGGTCCAGCAACGCCTATGTATTTTGAATAATTTTCATTGTAAAGAAATCTCAGGAAATTCATACTTTCTGTTGGTGTATATGGCATATCTGAAATAGCGGCAGTCGGTGAAATAATTCCTAAATCATTATTGGGCTGATGCGCTGAGTAACCAGTTGTTCCATCCTGATTTCTTGAGTAGCTGGCGGTAAGTCCCCAGCTTTTTGAATTATAACCTTGCCAGGATTTTGGATTTCGAACACAATATTCGTACATAATTTTAGCGTGATTTGCCGTAACATCACCATAATTGACATACTCATCTGTCAAACCTCTGGGATCTAATCCCAAAAATGAATAATGTGCCCAAAACATTGGCCCTACTGTTCCTGTTGCTCCATTATGATTGACCACCAAAGGAATTCCGAATTGAGAGCCAGAAGTCTTGATGGCGCCATTTCTAGCCCAGCCATTTTGATAAACTACTTTTTCTATCGGGAAGGTTGGGGATGCGGCTGCCAAAACATAGGTTATCAATGTTTCATCGTATCCCTGAAGCTGATGATTAAGCTGCCATTCGTAATTGGGCGACCAATGCCAAGTTAGCGTGTTAGGAGCTGCTGGATTTTTTGTGTACCAGTTCCATTCGATGCCTTTCCAAAGTTCATCTGCTTTTTGAGACAATGCTAATTCTGATGCATTGGTAGAATTTTTGAAATATTCGCGTACACAGATTAAACCCTGAGCAAGAAAAGCGGTTTCTACCAAATCTCCGCCATTATCAATCTGTCCAAAAGGTATAACCGAACCATTGGTTCCGTTGATCCAATGCGGCCAAGCTCCGTGAAAGCGATTGGCTGTTTTGAGAAAATCAAGAGCAGTCGTTAATCTGGTAACGGCTTCCTGCTGAGGAATGTAACCATTCTTGATTCCTGTTAAAATCGTCATCAATCCAAATCCTGAGCCTCCAGTGGTCACCACATTGGCATCCTGTCCAGGGTTGTCTGTATGATATCTCTCTCTTGCCAGCTTGGAATTGGTCTGTGCAAAATCCCAGAAGTACTTTAAAGCATCTTTCTGAGCCATTTCTATAATCTGAGCATCTGTATAAACTGTCGCAGGATTCTGAGGTGTTCCGACAGAGGAATTATTCACATCCCAATCGCTGGAGCTGGAACAACTATAAAATAAAACTGCAGATGCTAAAATTGTAATCTTGGAAAAAACTTTTTTAAACATTGATTTTGTTTTTTATGAAAAACACTTTATGACCCGTTCATAAAGTGTTTTCAATAGTTATTATAATGCTAAGATAAGTATTTTTATTGCATTATAGTTTGAATCTCTGATGGAGTCAATGCCTTGTTAAAGAATCGTAACTCATCAATCATACTAGTATCAGCTTTATGATCCCAGTATGAGAATGTAGGTGCACCAGAGCCAATACTTACATTTTTACAATTAGCAAAACTAATCGGAGATGAAAGTGTCGCTGTTCTTTGGAGCGCACCATTTAAATAAATTTTTGATTCAGTCTCTGAAATGGTAACGGCAATATGTACCCAACCTGTTGTAGTTCCTAGGTCAAAACCATCATTCCAAGATTCGCCTGTACCTACGCCAACATTCAATTTTACAGTCTTATTACCTCCTTCTCTGAATAAACGGAATCCTTTTTTTCTTCCATCATCATTATTTGTTTCTGTAGGATCTCCTACAACAATAATTCCGGCTCTTTCCTGAGTAGCGTCAACCTTATACCAAAAAGATGTAGTCAATTCTTTTGAACCGAATAAGTTATCAATCGGATAGGTCAGATATGAATCAGTTGCACCCTTATACGCTGATCCAGAATGTCCGCCTGACACAGTTGTCGGACTTCCAACAATTGTAGGATTGTTTGTACTTATAAGATCAGTAAACACATTACCCGAAGAAAAAGGCATATACAATGTCTCGCTATTAAGCAATTTATTATATTTATCAATATTGAAAGTGAATGATTTTGTAGAAGTTTTACCCGTCAAATCTTTCGCATTGACGATGAATGTGTGATCTCCCAAACCAAGATTATTATAGCTAAAACTACTATTCAAATTCCTGTAATCAATAAATGTGTTATAGCTAGCAAGTTTGGCCCCGTCTAAAAATAACTCAACATTTCCAATTTCTATATCATCAGAAACTTTAAATTGAAAATTTAAATTAGCTCCAGACGCTGTGGATGGAATAAAAATATTTCCCGTTGGACTTAAGATTTCTACAACCGGAGCTGTTTTATCCTCTCCTTGAGCAACTTGACTGATATCATCAATATATCCTTCTGAGCAAGCCGATAATGCAAATACCGAAATTGCAGCAAAGGTTAGTTTTATTATATTTTTCATTTTAGTAAAATCAAAAGTTATTATTTATCTAAAGATTGTATCCTTTCTAACTGAGCTAGTGGATAAGGCAGGAACTGTTTGTCCATAGTGAAAGTTCTGCCATCATAACTTAATGCTGCGGTATTTCCTAATCTTACCATGTCAAAATAGCGGATTCCCCATTCCATACCTAGTTCAGCATATTTTTCGTCCATAACCTGATCGGCAGTAACGGAAGTTAGCAGACCCAGATTCGCTCTTTCTCTAACTTTATTAACAGCATCAACGGCAGATCCTGCAGTTGGACTGGCTCCTCTTGCAACAGCTTCCGCATACATCAACAATATTTCTGCATATCTTGTAATGATATAGTTTTTGTTACTGCCATAGCTTAGTCTTCCAGGAATTAATTGATTGGATGGCAAATAATGTTTCCCACTAAAAAACAAAGCTCTTGCAGAATTATTTATCTGATCATTATCAGGTGTTACGTTGGAAACCCAAGATGGTAATGTAGAAAAGTTTGGATCTTCTTTTATTTTATTGATTCCATCCGGCGTGAATAAAACATTGGTAACCAATCTTTTTTGTTCATTTCTGTTAAGCATGAATTTTATATACTTCAAACTTGGCTCATAGAACCCCCAGCCAGCACCTGCACTAGTTACAGAAGGTGTCCAACTTGTCGGTCCATAGAAGTCCCAAAGGTGTTTAACATTATTTCCCGTTGCAGTACCAAAATCGGAATATTGAATTTCTAGCAGGTTTTCATCAGCCAGTTTACCTGGGGTTTTAAACAGTCCGTAATAGTCACCGAACAGCGTGAACTTTCCAGATCTCATTATTTCGCCGGTAGCGTCAGCAACACCCTGATAATTTTTAAGTTCAAGGTTAGCCATAGCTTTAATTGCCAAGGCTGTATATTTTGTTATACCACCTTTGATATCAGTACGCTGATTTGGTCTCATATCAAGAAGATTAGGTATTGATTCATCCATCTGAGAAGAAACCCATTTCATTACATCATCTTTTGTTTTGAGTGTAACCTGGCTCTGATCCAAAACTTCCATGACAATAACTTTACCCCATACTCTAGAAATCTCTAAAGTGTAAAAAGCCCTGAGAGTTTTACATTCTCCAATATATTGGTCTATCAGTTTAGAATTAACACCACCTGCCCTAAACTTTTCTAATTGTTCGATCTGTGCTGTAACCTGAACTACTTTCTGGTAGAATTGTTCCCAAAGAGAATTGTACATCCAGTAGCTACGATCATAGGAAAAATTATCTGTATCACCAAAAGGCGCCTGATCTCCTTTACCTCCGGAGTTAACATCATCTCCACGCACAGAGATTAATGGAATGGATTCCCAAGCTACGCCCGTATCTACCAACTCTCCTTTATCATTTAGTTTCTGTCCGCTTAATGTTGCATATGCTCCCATAACTGCACTCTTTGCTCCTTCAGCACTAGTATAGTCATAACTACTTCCAGCATCCAGTTCCATAGGTTCATCCAATTTGCTATCACAGCTTGATAAAGCTATAGCACTAAAGAGAAAAGCAACTTTTATATATTTTAATTGTTTCATTTTGTAAATAATGTTTAGTTTAAAATTTTATACTATAGCCAACAGAAACAACTGAAGGCGTAGGATAAACATCCTGATTGACACCGTTGTTAGCTACTTCCGGATTCATTAGATTTTCGCTTTTAGTCCACATGAAAGGTCTGTCAGCAGTTAAGGTAAATCTCATTTCAGGGATCCCGTCAGTTTTCAAAGTATATCCCAACTGGATATTCTGAACTCTGAAAAAATCGCCATCCTGCAGCCAAAATTTAGATAATTTATTATTATTCCAACTTTGACGGTATCCTTCTGATGATACAAACTCATTAGTAGTACCTTCGCCATGCCAACGGTTAATTGCAAAATCAGCATCTATATTTCGACCGGTTGTTTTAATTACCTCACCTCTATTTCTGTTAAGAATCTTATTTCCTCCCTGCCCATAAAATGCTACGGATAGATCCCAACTTTTGTAATTAATACCTAGAGATCCACCGTAATAATATGTAGGAACAGGAGATCCAAGATACATTCTGTCATCAGAATCAATTTTCCCATCACCGTTCATATCTCTATATTTGAAATATCCTGGCTTCACAGTACCTGCACCTTGATTTGTATTAGCATAAACAGCTGTAGGATCTGCGTTAACTTCAGCATGATTTTGATAAACACCAATTACATCGTATCCGTAAAAAACATCTATTGGCTGACCAACAACTAAACGTTGAGGAAAATCTCCAGAACCTCTTGCAATAAATGCTTGTCCATTTAAGTTTGTAATTTCGTTTTTAATGTGACTAAAATTACCATTAATATTATATCCCCAATCTTCTCCAATTTTATCTCTCCAACCAGCAGAAATTTCGTAACCTTTATTCCTCATTGTACCAACATTTTTGTAGCTTACTTCGCTTCCAATTATCGGTTGAACAGGAATGACCATGCTTTTGGTATCTTTAATAAAATAATCAGCCTCTATTGTCAACCTCCTGTTTAAAAATTCTGATGACAACCCGACATTGGTCTCTTCTGTATATTCTCTTCTTACATCATCTTTGTAAGTCGTAAATTGATATGCAGGAACATAAGTATCTGCAAAAACAGTATTTACGGCAAAAGGTGTATTCGCTCTGCTAGCATTTACTGCATCGTTGGCCAATCTACCCCAGCCTGCTCGGAACTTTAATAGGTTCATCCAGCTGACATTTTTCAAAAATGATTCCTCTGATACTACCCACCCTAAACCAAATGCCGGCAAATTAATAGTCTTCTGATTAGGAAATTTGTTAGAGCCTTCATTTCTAAGGGTAGCATAAGCAATATATCGGTTTAGAAATTTATACGAAATTCTTCCGAAATATGACGTTCTGTAAAAACGGTAAGGTTCTCCTTCCGACGTTGTTCTTCCATCAGGCGAAGCATTATTAATATACCAAGTACTTTCATTATATCTCGAAAATAAACTTCCTTTGAAAAAGTAACCTTTCATACCCATGAATTTATACGACTGATCAGCATAAGAAGTTCCCGCCAATAACGTAAAACCATGATTACCTAAAGTTTTATTCCAAGTTATTGTATTATCCCAAATATAATCTTCATAAGTAGCATTATTTCTTGTAATAGAAGATTGAGCCAAAGTTCTTTCAAATGCTTTCTCAGAATTTACAAAGTATGGTAGCTCCATTAAACGTTCACTAATATTCCTATTATTATAAGAAAGAGTTGTTTTAAAAGTTAATTCTTTTGGCAGTAAGCTTATCTCAGCATAGGCATTAAAATTTAAAGATTTTTGAATTCCTAACTTATCAACATTATCCATTAATGAAAATGGATTGTCATGACCTCTATAACCCAATATTTGGGCATCAGCATAAGGTCTAACGGTTGCATCTTTAAATAACGGGTCATAAACAGGCATTACTGGAACTGCATAATAAATCTGTTGCCAGGCGGAACCTTCATCATCATATTTTTCACCCCTTGTATAATTAATAACGGTACCAACTGTAAGCCAGCTAGTTGCTTTTGCATCAATTTTAGTTCTGACATTGAATCTCTCATAACTGTTCTTCATATTAAGAATACCATCCTGAGTGAAGAAATTACCTCCCAATGAATATGCTACCTTTTCAGAACCCCCATCCACGGAAAGACTATGGCTTTGTATTGGAGCAATTCTTAGAGCCTCTTTGTACCAATCCGTATTTACATTTGGGAGATTTGGATTCACTCTGCTCCTTCCAAATCTTTCAATAGCTGCATTAATCGCATCAATTTCAAACTGTGACCCTGATTCTAATGCAAAATTTGTGTATTGTTCGGCATTTGCCATTTTTATAACATTATTTGCATATTGAGAGCCGTAGTAAGTATCATACGTTAACTTAGGTTTTCTGTTATAACTGCCACCCTTAGTTGTAATAACAACTACGCCATTCGCAGCTAAAACCCCATAAATAGCTGATGCAGAAGCATCTTTAAGAATAGTGAAATCCTGAATATCATTCGGATTCAGGAATTCAATGTTATTTACAAAAAGTCCGTCAACAACATATAAAGGTTGGTTGTCCCCATTGATGGAATGTACACCTCTAATGTTCATCTTTGGTGCCTCACCAGGGGAACCATTGGCAATAATCTGAACACCCGCAACTTTTCCCTGCAAGGATTGAGTTGCCTGTCCGGATGGTGTTTTGGCAATATCCGCAGCTTTTACTGTGGTTATGGCACTTGTCAAATCAACTTTTTTCTGTGTCCCGTATCCAATCACAACCACTTCTTCAATTTTATTTTCTTTCGCAGTAGTATCCTGTGTGGATTGCGCATGCAAATCACCGCCAAAATACAAAGCAGCAATCAACAATGGTAATTTAACATAATTTTTTCTCATAATATTCTTATGTATTATTTTCTTATCCTCGAATATAAATAATTTTATTAACACATTGTTAATTTTTATTAAAAATAGATTAACTTACTTATAATCAATAAAATAATATTAAAAAAAGTTTTAAAAACAATGATAAGCATAAAAAATAAATCCCCTTTTTTTGGCTTAATATTTGTCTAATTAACATAATCTGAATTTTTAATAACTCAATTTGAGGTATTAATATTTGTCAAATCACTAAAAAATCAAAATATGAACACCAACAGATTATCAAACGAAATGCAGTCCGCTCTTATACGACAGATGACAAAAGAGGCACACGCTTCACAGATTTTTTTGTCTTATGGATGCTGGGCAGATATCAATGGTTACGGAGGTATTGCCAATTTTCTATACAGACATTCGCAGGAGGAAAGAAACCATATGATCAAATTTATGCGTTACATCCTTGACAGAGGTGGTGAAGCAAAGGTGGAAGCTATTCCTGCGCCGCCAGAAAACCCCAAAAACCTGACCGATTGTTTCAACAAAGTTTTTCAGCATGAAGTTGATAACACGACTTCTATATACGAGCTTGTTGATTTAGCTTTTCAGGAAAAGGACTGGGCTACATGGAATTTTATGCAATGGTTCGTGAAAGAGCAGATTGAAGAAGAAAAACTGGCACTCGAACTCATCGACAAGCTGAAAATTGCTGGTGGCGATCAGGCTTCTGATGAATCTCTATTTACACTTGACAAGGCTCTGGAGGAAGCTTCAGATGAGGTTTCTCTTCCTCAGACTGCCACAGCGGATAATCCTTCTTAGCTCAAATAAAATATCACTAACTTTGGTCTCCGTTTTTACGGGGACTTTTAATTTATACTCAAATAAAAAATGGCAGACATTATAGAAAACAACCATACCAATCCGGAAGATTTTTACAAATCACTTAAAGAAAAGCTGGAAGAACAGCATAACTTCCCGGAGGAATATCTTTTTAAATTCATCGTAACAAGTGATTCCGAAAAAATAACAGAAATCCTGAGAGTTTTTGATAACATGAAATACACTTTATCCAATAAAGAAAGCGCAACAGGAAAATACACATCAGTCTCTATAGATTGTTTTGTGCTGGACGCAGATCAGGTTATTACAATTTATAAAGAAGTGGCAGGAATTGAAGGTGTAATGATGCTGTGATTTTGGTTTAATCCTTGCAGACAATTCATCAAAATCAATGTTATGAAAAAGGCATTCTTTAGATTTCTCAACAAAATCAATGTGAAACTTTTACCAAAATACAGCAAGAAAGATTTCACCAAACTCAATAAACTTCAGAAGGCAATATTTGGATACCGTTATTTTGTTTTAATTAATTCTTTAGACTAATTATCACATATTTAAAAATAAAAAAGCGTTCAAAATTGAACGCTTTCATTTTAATATATTATTCCAATCAAGAATTTTCTAAAATATAGCTGAACATCAATGGTGCACAGATTGTGGCATCACTTTCAACAATGAATTTTGGTGTGGTAATATCCAGTTTCCCCCAAGTGATTTTCTCATTTGGAACGGCACCTGAATATGAACCGTAAGATGTTGTAGAATCAGAAATCTGACAAAAGTAAGACCAAAATGGAATATCATGCATCTCCATATCCTGATAAAGCATCGGCACCACACAGATTGGAAAATCTCCGGCAATTCCGCCACCAATCTGGAAGAAACCTACACCTTTTCCAGCAGAATTTTTCGTGTACCAATCAGCCAAATAAGCCATATACTCAATTCCGGATTTCATTGTTGAGAATTTTAATTCTCCTTTGATGCAATATGAAGCGAAGATATTACCCATTGTAGAATCTTCCCACCCTGGAACTACGATTGGCAAATTCTTCTCAGCCGCAGCAATCATCCAGGAGTTTTCTCTTGGAATCTCATAATACTGCTCCAGAACGCCGGACAAAATCATCTTGTACATATACTCGTGTGGGAAATATCTTTCACCTTTATCATCAGCATCTTTCCAGATTTCGTAGATGTGTTTCTGCAATCTTCTGAACGCTTCTTCTTCCGGGATACAAGTATCGGTAACTCTGTTCAGACCTCTTTCCAAAAGTGCCCATTCTTCCTGCGGAGTCAAATCTCTGTAATGAGGAACTCTTTCGTAGTGAGAATGCGCAACAAGATTCATAAGGTCTTCTTCGAGATTTGCACCTGTACAAGAGATAAAATCCACTTTATCTTGACGAATCATTTCTGCAAAGATTTTTCCCAACTCAGCTGTTGACATCGCTCCGGCCAATGTTACCATCATTTTGCCGCCATCTTTCAGGTGTGCCACATAACCTTTGGAAGCATCTACCAACGCTGCTGCATTGAAGTGCAAATAATACTTTTCTATAAATTCCGAAATCGGTTTGCTCATTTTGTTTAAGATTTTTGCAAAGTTAGTAATTTAATAATTTTAATTTTTTAACCTTATCAATATTGTCAGTAAACAAATCTCTATTTTTTTATAAATTTTTCAGAAATTGCATTACCATTTTCATCAACACCTTTCAAAATATATATCCCTTTATTTAGATTAGAAACACTTAATGATTTATTCGCAGTAGTGGTTTCTATCTTTTTGCCCTCTTTTGAAAAAAGCTCAATAGAATTGATTTTTTTCGAAAAGTATATGAAACTTGTAGCAGGATTAGGATAGAGAATTAACTTTTGTTTTTTACTTTCTAAAATTGAAAGATTACCATCAATATTAATCTTACTAATTACAACATTTCTAAAATTTGTTACTTGATTATTATTAGGCTGTTCAGTGCTAATCACGTATAATGTATTTGATTTATTATACAAAAAATAAGTTGAATAAATACGATCTATTCCTGGTTGAAAATCAAATTTTCCTTGATTTCCAAAAAAATTATCGACAGTTCCAATTGTATTAAATCTAGCAATTTGAATTTCATTTCCGTACGGGATAAAATTTAACTGGAGAGCTTTTTCATCATTTTGAAAAATTAAATCAATATTAGCTTTTGGATTAGACATAGAAACAGTGCCCGAACTACCAAATGATTGATCCAAAGTAAAATTAGCATTGAGTTTTCTAATACTTGTACTAACATAATCACTATTATACACTCCACCCGATAAAAATAATGAATTTTTAAAAAATTTTATATTACTAACATAGTTACTATAACTATATGATGTCATATTCTGCATTCCTTCATTATTAATTTTCCATATTTTACGGCTATTAGAATCCATTAAAAAAACATCATTTGTTAGTGGATCAGTTTCTAAATAATTAATATCTGATACTCCAGACAGAGTCTTGATTCCCATATTTCCAAAAGATGTATCTATACTCCCATTGTTGTTTAATCGTATAAGTTTATTCCCAAAACCTGGAACAACAATGATTTTTCCGTTTGAAAGTAAAGTAAAATCTGAGCAGATAGTTGTACTATTAAAAGATTCATCAAGACTTCCGTTACTTTTAAGTTTTACCAGCTTCCGTATTCTAAATGAGTTATTGTTATTTGATCCATCGTATAATAGCACAATGCTTCCATCATCTAATATTTTAGCTGGACTAACAACTTCATAATTACATTGTTCCTCATGGAAAATCAATTTCCCTGCTACACCGAAAGTATTATCAAAACTTCCATCAGGATTAAGCCTACATAACAGACCTTTATTATCACTAGTTTTACCTGCTAAAACCAATTTTCCATCATTTTGAATTGCGGTCCCAAAAAAAGCCCCGATTCCTTGTAGCAAAAGATTTCCATTATTACCAAAAGTAGAATCAAGATACTGACTTTTAAAATAAGCTGTCAAAAACATCAACAATATTAGGATTTTTATTTTCATTGTTTTTTTGCAAAGATATAAATTGTTTAAGTTTTATTTTTCAAAGTTTGCTGCTTATTACTATCTTGATTTGTTGTTTTTCATCAATTAAACCCTACTTTTGCAAATTGAAATTTAAACATATACTACAATGATTTCGGCACAGGGATTAGGATTGCATCACGCGGGAAATTATCTTTTCAGGGACGTTAATTTTACAATAAAAAAAGACGACAAAATTGGCTTGGTCGGCAAGAACGGAGCCGGAAAATCTACGCTGCTTAAAATCCTTTCCGGAGAAATCAATTTTTATGAAGGATCTGTCGTTCCGGAAGGTAATATCACGATTGGTTTTCTGAAGCAGGATCTTGATTTTGTGAAAGGAAGAACCGTTTGGGATGAGACCATGCAAGCTTATGAGCAAATCAATGCGATGAAGAATGAGCTGGAAGATATCAATCATCAATTGACTACCAGAACTGATTACGAAAGTGATGCATACTCTGATTTAATTGTCAGAATGACGGAGCTGAATGACCTTCTGATGAATCATGACGCCTATAATCTTGAAGGCGATGTTGAAAAGGTTCTGTTTGGTTTAGGGTTCAAAGCAGATGATTTCCATAAAATCACGGACGAATTTTCCGGAGGCTGGAGAATGAGAATCGAACTGGCAAAACTGCTGCTTCAGAAAAACGACCTGATGCTGCTGGATGAGCCGACCAACCACCTCGATATGGAATCTATCATCTGGCTGGAGAATTTCCTGAAAGATTATCCCGGATCCATCGTTTTGGTAAGTCACGACAAGCAGTTTATGACCTCAATATGCAACAGGACTTTTGATGTTAATAATAAGAAGATCGAAGATTATAAAGCCAATTATTCCAAATATCTTGAATTAAGAAAAGAACGCCGTGAAAAACTGGCACAGGCAAAGAAAAATCAGGATGCGGAAATCAAGCAGATGGAAGACAACATCAACAAGTTCCGTGCGAGTGCGACGAAAGCTTCTTTTGCCCAATCATTAATTAAAAAACTGGATAAAATAGAGAGAATCGAAATCGATAATGAAGATGTTTCCAAATTCAATATTCGTTTCCAACCTTCTGTAACGCCAGGAAAAGTCATTTTCGAAGCTAAAAATCTGGGTAAAGCTTATGGCAACAAACAGATTTTCGACAATGTAGATTTCTTTGTGGAACGTGGCGACAGAATCTCTCTTTTGGGACAAAACGGACAAGGAAAAACCACTCTCGCAAAGATTCTTGCTGGCGATATCACAGATTATTCCGGAGAATGGAATCTTGGTCACAACGTGAGCATCGGTTATTTTGCTCAGAATCAGGAGGAAGTCCTGACGCCAGATAAAACCGTTCTGCAGGAAGCTGAAGATTCTGCAACGGAAGAAACCAGACCCAGAGTGCGTGATTTATTAGGATCTTTCCTGTTCCAGGGTGAAGATGTAACTAAGAAAACCAAAGTGCTTTCCGGAGGGGAAAGAAACCGTCTGGCACTTTGTAAATTGTTGCTTCGTCCGTTCAACACGTTGATTATGGATGAGCCTACAAACCACCTGGATATTCAGTCCAAGGAGATTATCAAACTGGCGCTTCAGAAATATGAGGGAACATTGATTGTTATTTCTCACGACCGTGAATTCCTGCAAGGTTTGTCTGATAAAATCTTCGAATTCCGTGACGGAAAGATGAAAGAATTCCTCGGTAACATTGATGAATACCTGGAATACAGACAAAAAGAAAGCATCCGCGAAATCTCTGCTGAAAGGTCAAAACTTCATAAAGAGGAAGTTGAAGAGCCAAAACCAAAGGCTCAGGAACCAAGACCAGCGACTGACCATCCGCAATCAACAACGATTGTTAGCAAAGAGCAGAAAAATATCCAGAATAAACTGAAAAAAGTGGAGGAAAAAATCTCTGAACTGGAACTGAAAATCGAAGAATTCGAGGCAAGTTTTACTAAAGAAAATCCTTCTGAAGAAATACTGGAAATTTATAATAAAATAAAAGAAGAACTGGATTTGACGCTTCAGGAATGGGAATATCTTGGGAGTCAACTGGAAGGCTAGTGCTTGATTTGTTTTTGTTATTTCATTACCGAAATGTGTTTATTTATAACAATTAAAATTCATTAGCAAAAATGACATCTCTTCTTTTTGCAACAGACAGAAGAGAAATAAGCAATGCCTAGATATTGCCATGAAAATTGCTGTCCTACATGAAATTTGGACAGACATGATGTTCATGATTTAGATTTAGACAGATATGCTAAATTAATCAACAGAATTTCACTAAATAATTAGTCATAGTTAAAAAAATTTGTTGTATTATTGTACAACTAAATTAACAACCATGATAAAACTTTTCATTTTATCCAGTATTTTATTTACTGGGTCAGCATTTTCTCAAGTCCTCCAAGAAGATAATTTTGACACTTACCCTATTGGCAATCTGGGCACTCAGGGTGGATGGGAACGCAACGATGGCTCTTCTTTGGCTTCACAAGCTACTATTTCAGAAGTTACAGCATCGACCCATGCGAGATCATTAAAATTTCCAAGAACTAACAACTTTGCTATGTGGGTTACCAAATCGCCTGCAGCATTTGCTTCTGCTTGGTCTGCCAGAACTCCCGGCAATGAAATTATTAAAGTAACATATGACCATTACACAGGCACTGGTACGGGCATTACAGAAGCAAGGTTCTATACAACAACAAAACTGGGACAATTGAAAATAGCTGCAAGTGTCAAATTTACTGGAGCATTCAGCAGCTGGTATGTCAAAACTAATAATAGTGACGATGCGCCGACAAATGTGGCTACCGGTACAGCATCTGCCTGGAATAAAGTTATTATTAATTATAATTCTGTTACCGGTTCTGTTGTTTATAATATAAACGGTACAGAATATGGTCCATACACAACTATTTCCGGCGATCCAACTAAAGTAGATTTCTATACATCTGGCAGTGCAGCCCCGACAACTTCAGCTATAGACAATTATAAAGCTGAAGCTATTGCCTCCCTTACAGTTCCCAGTTGCACCACTATTACTTCGCCAGCCCAAGGAGCAACAAATGTTGTTTCCTCACCCATCATCACCTGGCCGGCTGCAGAAGGGTCAGCTGGGTATAAAGTATATATAGGAACTGCAACCGGCGTTTATAATGTTGTAAACGGAACAAAAGTTACAACAACCAGTTACAATGCTGCTTTGTCTTCTTCTACTAAGTATTTCGTGAAAATAGTCCCAACCAATATGATTGGAGATGCTTCAGGATGTAGCGAAATATCTTTCACAACAAAAACGCCATCATATTGTACCGCTGCTGCTACATATACCGGGACTGGATTTGAAAGAATAAATAAGGTTGAAATTAAAGATGCAGGTGGCGCTACAGTTCTTAACCATTCTTCTCCGGAAAATTCAGGTTATTCGGATAATACCTCTGTCATTGGAAATGTAGAGAAAGAAAAGGTATATTCCTTTACTGCTACTCCGAATGCTAACGGACAATCTAGAGATATTGTATATGTTTGGGTAGATTATAATCAGGACGGAGATTTTGACGATGAGAATGAAAAAGTAATTGTAAATTCTGGCAAAGGCCCTTGGATCGGAACATTTACTATTCCTGCCAATGCAAGATCGGGAAAAACAAGAATGAGAATTCGTTTGACCGATACATTTTCATCTACTCACACTTCATCACCTTGCGGAAACACCACTGTAGGAGATGTAGAAGATTACACGCTTAATATCGGAACAGAAACACTTGGTCTTTATAATTCTGCTGTAAATAAACTTTTAGTATATCCTAATCCGTTCAGAGATGTAGTGAAAATTTCTGATGTTAAAAATGCAACTTCAATTACAGTTTCTGATTTATCAGGCAGAATTGTTGCAGATGTGAAGCCCACTGCAGACCTTAATCTTTCTGCACTTAACAAAGGGCTGTACATCATAAATGTTAAATATGCTAACGGAACTCTTAAATCAATTAAAGTTATAAAAGAATAATTCTCAGTTTAATTTATTAAAACGCAAGAGGCTGTCTGAAAAGTGACAGCCTTTTTTATTTAAGAAATATTCCATTTGTTTTTGTAATTTCACAATAGATAAAACTTAAAAAGTCAAACAATGATCAACGATATAAAAAAATTCCTGAACGAAGACCAGGATCCGAAAGCAGTCGAGAAAATCACGGAGAAAGTAAGTGACCTGTTGACCAACGGCGAAACTGTGGAATATATCGCAGTGCAGAATAAACCTGCCATCAACATCTCTCCAGATTCTATAGTACTTACGAATAAAAGAATCCTGTTCTTCCGGTCGAAGTCATTTGGTTTGGTGACGGATTTCAAGGATTATCTTTGGAAAGATGTGGCTGAAAGTCATATCAGCGAAGCGATTCTTGGCTCCACTTTCACGATGACAGCGGTCAGTGGTTTTATAGAAACCATCGATTACATTCCTAAATCTCAGGCCAGAAAACTCTATCAATACGCTCAAAGCAAGGAAGAAGAAATGATAGAATTCCGAAGAGAAAAGGAACTGGAAGAGAAAAGAGCAACGGCAGGCGGATTCACCATCCACACACAAAACGAAAAACCGGAAGAACCAAAACCACAGCCGGAAATCCCTGCTGAAGACCCAATGGAAACATTGATGAAGCTAAAAGCTTTTCTGGATAACGACTTGATATCTGTCGAAGATTACGAAACCAAAAAACAAGAAATCCTCGGCAGAATGTAACAAAACCAAAGCAGAATGCCGGTTGACATTCTGCTTTTTTTTAATTTTACGGTACTCAAAAAAAAAAAAATTATGTCGGGAATATTCAAAGCGCATTTACAGAAATTCATTACAATAACGGATGAAGAATTTGCTTTGATCATGGAATATTTTGAAGTCAGGAACTTGGGCAAAAAAGAAAATCTATTGGAAGAAGGTCAGGTTTGCCGGCATAATTATTTCGTCACAAAAGGTCTTTTGAGAAAGTTCTACCTCAACGAAAAAGGCATTGAGCAAACCACGGAATTTGCCATAGAAACATGGTGGATGACGGATAATATCTCCTACGAACATAAAACACCTTCTGAGTTCTACATCCAGGCAGTCGAGAAAACGGAAGCTTTGGTTATTTCTGCTGAATCTCAGGACCAGCTTCTGGATCAGTTTCCCGTAATGGAAAAATACTTCCGGATCGTTTATCAAAGAGCTTTTGCCGCTTCTCAGAATCGTGTAAAATATATCTTTTCCCTTTCCAAAGAAGAATTTTACTTCAATCTACTCAGCAAACACCCGGAGTTTGTCCAGCGTGTCCCGCAATACCTCATCGCTTCTTTTCTCGGCTTCACGCCGGAATACCTGAGCGAGATCCGCAAAAAAATTGTTTTGTAAAGACTTCTCAATTTATTATCAGAAGTGTCATCCTGAGCGTAGTGGAAGGATTATTTTTAACGATTATATGAGAACTAAATTTTGGTTTCTTTTGTGGTCAAACCGTTTCTTAAACCAGTTTAAGTTTTCCACGTTTTCTATTTCTCAACTTTGTAACATCAATTTGAAACAATCAAAAACAATGGAAAAACGTATCAACATCAACACAGTAGAACCTCAGGCTTTCAAAGCAATGTTAGGTCTGGAAGGTTATCTGGCTCAGTCAGAAATTTCAAAAACAATCAAAGAACTCATCAAAATCCGTGCTTCGCAGATCAACAATTGTGCATATTGCCTGGCGATGCACACGAAAGATGCTCTCAAATATGGAGAAAGCGCAGAGAGAATCTTCATCCTGAGTGCCTGGCACGAGGCAGAAAAATTCTTCACAGAAGAGGAAATGGTAGCTTTGAAAATGACAGAAGAGATCACACAGATCTCTCAACAGGGTTTGAGCAATGAAACATATCAAAGAGCCCTTGAAGTCTTTTCCGAAAAACAAATTGCAGAGATCATCATGGCAATTGTAACCATCAATGCATGGAACAGAATCGCAGTGAGTACCCATCTGCAGATCGGGGAATAAACTTATGCATTGAAGCATTTGTAAAAAAACACCGGGATGTTCTGACAAAAACATCAAGACCTTTTTAGTAAAACATCAAGACGTTTATATGAAAACGTCTTGATGTTTTTTATTGCCTCAGCGATCGCCCTGTTCATAGGACTTGCAGAATGATCATTTTTCAACAAAAAAACGTCACCGGTTGGTAACGTTTTTTATCAGTTTAGTTAAGATAAAATCTTTGATAATACTTATTTTATTTGATAAAACCTCTGCTTCTCAAGAGCGGTTTGATATCTGCCTTATGACCTGTGAATCCTTCAAAAGCTTTGTTCAGGTCTACACTGTTTCCCACGGAAAGAATATATTTTCTGAAACGGTCTCCGTTCTCTCTCGTCACTCCGCCATTTGCTTTGATCCATTCCCATGCATCGGAGTCGAGCGTCTCTGACCAGAGATATGCATAGTAACCCGCCGAATATCCGCCGCCCCAGATGTGTGCAAAGTAAGGTGTATGGTATCTTGGCGGAACCTGCGGAACCAGCAATCCGTACTTATTCAGTGCTTCCTTTTCAAAATCCAGGACAGGAGTCAACTGGCTCTCAGAGGTTATTGTGTGCCAGTTCATATCCAGCGTTGCAGCAGCTACCAGCTCCGTGGTGGCATATCCCTGATTGAAGTTTGCCGCCTTTTTGATCTTATCGATCAAAGCCTGCGGCATCTGCTGCTTGGACTCATAATGAAGGGCATAATTTTTCAGAATCTCCGGCTCCAGCGCAAAATGCTCATTGATCTGCGAAGGGAATTCTACAAAATCCCTTGGCGTATTGGTTCCCGAGATCGAGACATACTTTTGGTCTGCAAACAGACCGTGCAAAGTGTGGCCGAACTCATGGAACATCGTTTCCACATCGTCATAAGATATCAGAGAAGGTTTTCCCGGTGCAGGTTTCTGATAATTAAAAACATTGACGATAACCGGCTTTTGCCCCAACAGATGTGACTGAGGCACAAAGTTATTCATCCATGCACCTCCGCTCTTATTGCTTCTTGTATAAAAATCAAGGTAATATAGCGCCAAAGACTTTCCGTCTCTGTCAAAAACCTCGTAGGCTACAACATCCGGATGATAAACAGGAAGGTCTTTTCTTTCTTTGAAAGTGATGCCATAGAACTTTTCAGCTGCATAGAAAACGCCTTTTTCCAGCACCGTTGTCACCTCGAAATAAGGTTTGATTTCGTTTTCATCCAGGTCATATTTTGCCTTCCTCACCTGTTCAGAATAGAAGTTCCAGTCCCAGGCCTGCACATTGAAACCACCCTTTTGCGCATCGATCATTTTCTGAATCTCTTCTGTTTCTCGATATGCAGTCTCTACTGCAGGTTCTGCCAGCTTGGCCAGAAGACCCATTGCTGCTTCCGGTGTTTTAGCCATCTGATCCTGCAGGCTCCATTCTGCAAAGTTTTTCTTCCCGAAGAGCTGGGCTTTTTGTAATCTTAGTTTTGCTAGTTTCTCAACCGTTTCTCTTGTATCATTTTCATCCCCTTTTTCGGCTCTTGTCCAGGATGCACGGAAGAGCTTTTCTCTCGTATCTCTGTTTTTCAGATTCTGCAGAAGCGGTTGCTGCGTTGTATTCTGCAAAGCCAAAAGATATTTTCCTTTTTGCCCGGCCTGCTCCGCATCTGTTGCAGCAGCAGCAATTTCGTCGGCAGAAAGTCCGTCCAGCTCCTTGACATCAGAAATCAGAACGGCACCTTTTTTTCTGGCTTCCAGCAATTTGTTATTGAATTGTGTTGCCAGAGTAGCCAGTTGCTGGTTGATCTCTTTCAGCTTCTCCTTATTTTCTGCGGAAAGGTTTGCACCGGCTAATTCAAAATTCTGGATATAATACTCTACCAGTCTTTTGCTTTCTGCATCCAGCTTATCGGTTTTTACGGCCTTGATTCTTTTGTAAAGCTTATCATTCAGATAGATCTTATCCGAATGTGAGGCGAAAACCGGGGCATAATCTTCTTCTAATTTCTGAAGTTTATCATTGGTATTGGAGCTGGTAAGATTATAAAAAAGGATTGTTGCTCTTCCTAATGTCTCGCCACTGTTTTCCAGTGCCAGCACGGTATTCTCAAAAGTGGGAGCAGCTGTGTTACTGGTGATCTTATCGATATTCGTTAATTGTTCCTTCAATCCGTAGTCGAACGCTGGCTTGAAATGATCGTCTTTGATCTTATCGAATTCCGGAGCCTGATACTGCAGCGGACTTTTTTTGAGAAAAGGATTGTTGTTCATAGATTGCTGTGTAGTTGCAGATGTTTTTTTCTGCTGGGCATAAGTCATCACATTCCCTGCACCGAATGCAATAAACGTAATAAACAAAGTCGTTTTTATTTGTTTCATATATACTAATTTTCGAAAAGTGCAGGTCTCTGTGTGATCTCGTGGTAACAAATCGAGTTTTCATCAAAAAAATGAAACACCATGCTTTTTCTTGTTTTATTTTTGTTGGTATGTGGCTCGCCGCCGTGCAAAACGTTGGCATGCCAGATGAGCATATCTCCTTTTTTACAGTCAAAGATCTCTTTTTCCAGATTCAGTTCTTTGACTTTCTCTTCCAGCATCACCTCATAGCCTTTATAGCCTTTGTCTCCAAGCATGATGGAATTGCCTTCATTATCATAATCAGAGTTCATGTAATAAGGTAACCTGTGGCTGCCGGGATAATAATGCAGTGCGCCCTGATCTGCACTGATGTCTTCCAATGCAACCCAGACGCCGATCAATCCGCCCAAGGGAAAGGTGGTCATGTGGATACTGTCTGAGTGTGTTTTTTGCTGGCTTCCGTTGATAAAGTTGATGCTTTGGAATAATTTTGTTTTACCATCCAATAGTACATCCAGCAATTCCAGCAAGGACTTTTCCAGGCCTATATCTTTAATAATCTTTGATTTGTGCAAAGCAAACATCAGCTTATTACCATATTTGAATTCTATCTGCTTATTGTCCAGTAAGGACTGAATCTCTGCATTGACCTGATCCGCCTGCTCTTCGGTGATGAAATTCCTGATAACGCTGTAGCCTTTATCAAAAAAAT
Source organism: Epilithonimonas mollis (assembly GCF_900142325.1). Lineage (GTDB taxonomy): Bacteria > Bacteroidota > Bacteroidia > Flavobacteriales > Weeksellaceae > Epilithonimonas > Epilithonimonas mollis. The sequence continues at coordinate 762,512 of NZ_FRAM01000002.1, read as the reverse complement.
GAAGAAGACTCTGCTGGTTTTCTTCTTTCTGGTTCTTGTAGAATGTGGTTTGCGGGATGGCTTCAGGGTGCTCTTTGCGAATGAATTTGTTTTCAATGCTTTTAAAATCATTGCTAGAGATCGGGGAAAAATAGCTTTTCTTTATATTGTATTTTTTGTAAAGCGGAATATTATGTTTTAATTTTTTTTTATTGAAAATATTAAAGAAGGCGTAGCTTAACTTACTGTTTTTTATAAGAGATAACATAATTATTAAATTTCTACCAAATTTAAAAAATTAAATCCAATAAGGTTTATTTATCTTCGTCATCTTCATCACCGCTCCAGTGATTTTCTTCGAATGAAATACTGTCCAGTGCCAGTAATTCCGCTTCGCGTTCCAGAGATTCGCGCAGAGTGAAAGTAATCATATCTTTGTCTTTCTCCTTCGCCAGTCTTCTGGTCATTGCTTTATCAATCAGCATAAAACGTTTTCCCATTCTTCTCGCCTTGTATTTTCTCATACCATTTTCCTGAAGGATATCAACTGCCATATCAACTGCCGTCCCGAGTGTTTCACGATAGATATTATTCACATTTTTATTGAGGAAATCATAAGCATCGAGGCGGTTTTTGGCTCTTACAAAAATCTTAAGTTCGGGATAATTTTCCTTGGCATAATCCACAAGGAATCTATTTTTCTCCGGATCGTCCAGACAAATCACGAGAAGCTCCGCTTCTTCAATCCCTGCTGCTCTCAACAAAGCTGGTTTGGTAGCATCGCCATAATAAACATTGAAGCCGTTTGATCTCAGCAATGCGACTCTGTCCGGGTCATTATCCAAAACCGTAGAACGGATTCCGTTCGCTTTCAGCAACCGGCCGACCGTACTTCCGAAAAATCCGAATCCGACGATAATAATCTTACGTTGCGCAATGATGCCAAGTTCTGCATTTTCTTCATTTTTCCGGGTTATGAACCGGTCATCGAGAAATTTCTCTTTAAATATCAAAAGCAAAGGTGAGATACACATTGTAATCGCTACAATCGCCATTAACTCGGAGTTGGCCTGATAGTCTATCAGATACAGACTGGCTGCGAAATTTACCAGAACAAAGGCAAATTCTCCCACCTGCGACAATGCAAAGGCCAGGAAAAAACTCTGTTCGTTGTTCATTTTATAATATCTTCCTACTCCATACAAAACAACTGCTTTGATCGCCAGAACTATAAAAGCCGCAGAGAAGATAAATACAGGTTTAGAAACAATAATATTAAAGTTAATCGTTGCCCCAACACTTACAAAAAATACCGCTAACAACAATCCTTTAAACGGGTCGATATCACTTTCCAGCTCATGGCGAAACTCACTGTTTGCCAACATTACGCCAGCAATGAAGGCTCCTAGAGCAGGACTTAAACCAGCTGAAATCATCAGTTCGGAAACGCCTATAACAAGAAATAAGGATGCGGCTGTCAGCAATTCGTTCAGTCCGGATCTGGAAACAAATCTAAGAAACGGAATAAAGATATATCTGCCCAAAAGAATCAATGCCAATACGCCTAAGATCACGGTGAAAGGCTGAAGCCAATCCGGCAGATACTGCAATAGAATCTCCTGATGCTCTGCCTGTTTTACTGCACTTTCTGATCTGGAAAGAAATGGTAACAGTGCCAGAATGGGAATTACAGCTATATCCTGAAATAATAAAATTGAAAAAGAAGACTCGCCGCTGACGGTCCGGAAAAGATTTTTTTCCTTCAGGGTTTGCAGTACAATAGCGGTGGACGACATTGCAAAACAGAGTGAAATAATCAATGATTTTTTCAATCCAAATCCTGCAATGAAAAAGACAATAAAGATGCCGACAATGCTTAATAGCATCTGGCTGAGACCAAGTCCCAGAATTCGTTTTCTGATTTGCCACAGCTTATGGGGTTCCAGTTCCAGCCCTACTAAAAATAACAGCATCACTACGCCGAGTTCCGACGCATGCATGATATCTTCCGCATCTCGTCCTGTCAGCTGCAGACAAAACGGACCAATCAAAATCCCGCCAAGAATATAACCAATGACCGAACTCAAACCAAGTTTTTTCCCCAACGGCACCATAATGATAGCCGCTCCAAGAAAAATCAGGATGGTCATTGCTATAGAATTCTGCATTTACTTTATTTTGAGTGTTTCCGATAACGCCTGGCATTGAAGGTCGAGATCTTCCTCTGTCAGATTATCAGCATTATAGATGACGTGGATTTTTTTCAGATCAATGTTATTGACATCCAGAGACACCTTCAGTCCGGAAAGTAGTTCTTCTACGTTTGCTTTGAACTTGCCCTCCGGCGAATAGTTGATTTCTTTTCCACCGACGCTTGTAATGATGAGCGCATCTTTTCCAGAAAGGATATTCAGACCGTTTTCAGAAATCCAGCGCATATCAAAAACCTCATCGATCCATAGTTTCAGCAAAGGTGGCATTCCAAACCAAATAATTGGAAAATGAAAAATAATCCGTTCATATTCTACAATTCTTTTTCTCTCGCGAAATGGCTGAATATGAAAATCGGGGTAATCCTCGTACAAATCCCGAAGTGTAACATTGTCCATACCATCATAACATTCTAACAATCTAACATTTGTGGTAGAATGTTCGAAGTAAGGATGCGCAAATAGAACCAATGTTTTTTTCAAAGAAATCTCGATTTTCGTAAAAATAGTGATTTTTTCCTTTGAAATCAAGATTCAGACCATTACGAAATTGAGAATAATTTTGTGGATGAGGATTATTTTGGGATATTTGGGAAATTAAATTTAATAATATGTTTAATCTTCAATCAACTAAGTTAATTAATATCTCATTGCCTAGTCTATATAGATATATGGACAAGAAATATTCTGATTTATTTTTTAAACATGGAATTATTAGAATTAGTTCTTTCGATAGATTCAGAAAATATCCTGACGAAATAAGAGGAGATACAAATGAGGGAGGAGGTATTTACGAGACATTTTCAAATGAAGGAACTCAAAATTTGATAATGACAAATACCAGTCAAAATGCCTATATGCTTTGTTCAAGTTTACATTTTAGTAACGATTTAATGAACGAATTTAAAGTTGATTCTTGTGTAAGAATTAAAGATCCTATCTCATTTGTGAATGCAATTTTAAATGCAATACCTGGCACAAATGAAGCTTTTTTAGGATTTTGCAATTATAAAGATTACAGAGTTATAAGTAAGATTATTTCACCTTTTTCTGATTTAGATGATTTAAGTGATAGAGGAACCGTAACAATAGGTGGTCCAAATTTCAATGCAAGGGTACAGGAAACTATTGGAAATGGAATGGATTTGATGTTTTTAAAAGAAATAAAATATCAGACACAAAATGAGTTTCGTTTTGTTTGGAAAATTGATAACAGATATTTTGAAATGGAAGATTTTATTGATATAAAATGTAAAGAAGCTATACAGTATTGCGAAATTGTAAATGATTAGAATTAAAAACCCGAACAAAAATCCGGGTTTTATTATCTATTTCGAAGCTAAAAGCAAAAAAGCTACTTGCCATTAGCTATTTTACCATCCACCAGAAGCACCGCCGCCGCCGAAACTTCCGCCGCCGCCGAAACCGCCAAAGCCTCCACCTCCACTACTTCCGCCGCCAAAGCCACCACCGCCGAAACTTCCCGGAAATGGAAAAAATCCGCCACGGTATCTGCGGCTTCCGCGCCTTGATAAGATCACATCGTCATCGTCATTATTACCCCAGCCGTTTCCACCATTTTTATTGATAATGCTGAAAAGAATAATGATGATAATGACAATCAGAATCACAGATCCGATGTTGATTCCTCCATCACTTTTGTGTTTCTTGACAATAGGTTTGAATTTTCCCTGAACCGCTTCCATAATCGCAGAAGTTCCACGGTCAATTCCATTATAAAATTCGCCTTTCCGGAAAGCCGGTGTCACCAGATAATCCAGGATCTGACCTGCCACGGAAGCTGTCAAATATTGCTCAACAGCTCGACCTTGCTGGATCGACATTTTTTTGTCTTCTGTTGCAATTAGGAAAACTACGCCATTATCTACACCTTTTTGTCCGATTCCCCATTTTTCGCCGTACATCGTTGCGAGGTAATTTACATCTTCACCACTTGTCGTTGGCAGAATAATGACCTCGATCTCTGTAGATGTAGAATCGGAGAACTTGATTAGTTTTTGATTCAGCGCATCTTTTTCTGTTTCGGATAACAATCCTGCTTTATCATAAACAGGATAGAGAACCGCAGGTTTTTCCGGCACCAGCTGAGCTTTGGAAAACAATCCAAAAACCAGTAATAGTGCGACAATATATCGTTTAAGAGAAGCTGATATCATTGGATAATTCATTGATATTTTCCCCGGAGATTGGGAAATATTTTTTCAGTTCGAGGCCGGTTCTCAGGATGGCATCATTCAGACCTTTGCAATAATTTTTTTTTGAGAATTCTGCTGTTATTTCGTCATGTAGATTATCCCAGAACTGTTGTTTTACTTTTTTATGAATGCCTTCATCTCCGATAATCGTGAGATAATGCTGTTCGAAATTGACATAGAATAAAACGCCATTTCTTTCTTTGGTGAGATGCATCTCCAGAGAACGGAAAACAGTAAACGCCTTTTTGGCAAAATCATCCTCAGCAGTGGAATCTATGTGCACACGTATCTCTCCGGAAGATTGATCCTCAGCTATTTTGATGGCCTCCACAAGGGAAGCCATCTCTGTATCTGTAAGAAACTGATTCATTATTCTGAAAAAACACTTGGCGCTTTTTCTGCACCAGCTTCAGCTTTGAATGTAGGTTTAACACTGAACTTCGGGAAGAAAGCCGCAACGATATTTCCCGGGAAGGTTTCTACAAGATTGTTGAAACTTTTCACAGAACCGTTGTAGTAAACCGTTTCTGAGCGGATGCTATTTTCAATCGCTGTATATTCTCTTTGGAAATTGATGTATTGCTGATCAGCTTTCAGGTCAGGATATTTTTCCACAACCATAAGCAATCTTCCCAATGCACCGCTCAGCTGTCCCTGAGCCTGCTGGAACTTTGCCATATCTGCTTCTGTCATATTGGTAGGATCCACATTAACAGCAGTTGCTTTTGCTCTGGCTTCTACAACCTGGGTCAAAGTTTCCTGTTCAAATTTCGCGTAAGATTTTACCGTTCTTTCCAGATTCGGAATCAGATTCGCTCTTTTTTGGTAAACCGTTTCTACGTTGGCCCATTTCTCAAGAACATCGTTATTAGCCTGAACCATATAATTATATCTTCCGGAACCCCAGAAAACGACAACCGCTATTAATCCTAAAATTACTGCTATTACAATACAACCTTTACCTTTCATAGTTTGATGTGTTTTAAAATTTTTAATTAAATCAAATATACAAATTATATATATCCGCTAAATTTATTTTTCAGAAACCTTGACTTGCTCCCAAAGCTGATCCATTTCCACAAGATTCAAATTAGATAAAATTAAGTTTTTGCTTAAAGCCAATTCCTCCATTTTCTGAAATCTGGAAATGAATTTCGAATTCGTTTTTTCCAAAGCTGTGTCCGCATTCAGTCCGGAGATTCTGGCATAATTAATCAACGAGAAAAAAACATCGCCCAATTCCAATTCTTTTTTATCCTTGTCGGTTTCCTGATGGAACTCCTGCAATTCCTCCCGAACTTTTGCCCAGGCATCATCCGCAGAATCAAATTCAAAACCGATCCCTTTCACTTTATCCTGGATTCTGTAAGCTTTGATAATTGGTGGCAAACCTTTCGGAACACCTTCTAAAACCGACTTATTTCCTTCCTTCAGTTTTAGTTTTTCCCAATTTTGCTTCACCGCTTCTTCATCCTCTGCAACTGCATCGCCGTAAATATGAGGATGACGGAAAATCAATTTTTCGTTCAAAGCATTGATGACATCAGCGATATCAAAACTCTTCTTTTCTGAGCCTATTTTTGCATAAAAGACCAGATGCAAGAGCACATCGCCTAACTCCTTTTTGATTTCCTGCAAATCCTCATTCAGAAGCGCATCAGACAATTCATAAGTTTCCTCCAAAGTCAAATGCCGCAAGGTGTCGAACGTCTGTTTTTGGTCCCACGGACATTTCTCCCGCAAGTCGTCCATTATATCGAGAAGCCTTCCAAAAGCCTCCATTTTTTCCTGTCTAGTATTCATTTTCAATATTTATTTGGGCGCATATTTCCGCGCTCCGTTGCCGCTTTTTTCCGTCATTGCGAACAAATTTCTCATCAACTTTCAACCGACAATCATCAACCAAATTAATGAGATTTATTCTGCAACATCGGAACAAATTTGTAAACACCAAATTCCTCTTTCTCAAACTGAGTGTCAGAAATTTTCGTGAACCTGTAAAGGATCTGTTCATCCGTTTTACCTAAGGGAATCACCATTTTCCCACCGACTTTCAGTTGTTTCAATAGTTCGGTTGGGAGAATTTCTGCGCCGCAGGTTACCAACACTTTATTAAAAGGAGCAAACGTTGGCAAACCAGCAAATCCATCTCCAAAGCTCTGGAACTTTGGCCTTATATTCAATTCTCTGAAAATCTTTGTAGAAAAATCATACAAATCCTTTTGACGCTCAACCGTATAAACCAAAGCTTTCATCTGGATTAAAACTGCAGTCTGATAACCGCATCCAGTCCCTATTTCCAATATTTTTTCGCCTTCATTCACTTCCAGCAATTCGGTTTGTTCGGCTACGGTTGACGGATGAGAAATCGTCTGTTTCGCAGCAATCGGGAAAGCGCGGTCTTCGTAAGCATAATCTTCGAAAACACTTTCTATAAAGAGATGTCTCGGCACTTCGTTCATCGCATTCAAAACAAAAGAATCTGTAATCCCGATTTTCTGATGAAGATAATCGATCAATTGTTTTCTTTTGCCTTTATGAACATAAGTATCTTTCATTATTAGTTTCAGTTAATGCTAATATCCTGCAATTTCGGAATGAAATTTTTAAAAAACAAACATAAATCATAAATTTAAAAATTATCAAAAAATTAACATTGATGTAAGATAAAGTTCATAGCTTTGATTGTTTTTTTATGAAAAATTCAAGCTTATATACAATTAAATGAATGAAAGAATGAATGTTATGCAGAAAATTCGTGCTTATATCAAAGGAACTGGTTCGTATGTTCCACCAAAAATCCTAAAGAATGATTTTTTTGAAAAAGTAGGTTCGTCTGACGAATGGATTTTTAAGAATCTGGGAATCAGAGAACGCCGGATTGCCGAAGGTGAAGTTACCAGCGACTTGGCTTACAAAGCCGGATTGCGCGCTTTAGAAAATACAGATGTATCGCCAAAAGACATCGACCTTATCATTGTTGCCACTTCTACTCCGGACAGACAAGCGCCATCAACCGCATGTTTTGTGCAGGAAAAGATGGATGCGCCACGAGCGGTTGCCTTTGATATTTCTGCAGTCTGTTCCGGCGGACTTTACGGTATCGCCATCGGTTGCCAGTTTATCGAAACAGGAATGTACAACAATGTATTGGTAATCGGCGCTGATACATTTTCAACCATTACCGATTGGGAAAGAAAAGATTCAGTGTTTTTTGGGGACGGCGCCGGTGCGATTTTGTTATCTGCTACAACGGAAGATAAAGGCTTTTTCGATTTCAAACTGCACGCAGACGGAACCGGGAAATATCATTTTAATATTCCCGCTGGCGGTTCCGAAATGCCAGCTTCGGAAGAAACATTAAAACAAAAACTTCACTATTTTCAAATGAATGGAAAAGAAGTTTTTGAAACGGCGACTAAAGTTTTGCCAGAAACAATCAATGAAATTCTGGAAGCCAACCACTTGACTTCTGAAAATGTCGATTGGGTGATTCCTCACCAGCCAAGCATCAGAATTCTTCAGGAAACTGCCAGAAAAACCAATATTCCATTCGAAAAAGTGATGACGAATATGGACAAATACGCCAATACATCCGGCGGAACCATCCCAATTGTCCTGGATGAAACTTATAAAAGTGGAAAAATCCAACCCGGAAATCTATTGCTTTTCGCAGCTGTTGGTTCCGGCTGGACCTGGGGAACTGCACTTTATAAAGTATAATTGATAATTGATAATTGATAATTGATAATTGATAATTGATAATTGATAATTGATAATTGATAATTGATAATTGATAATTGATAATTGATAATTGATTAGTAAAATAAATCCATACGGGATTATAAATCTATAATCTATTCGTCTATAATCTATAAGTCTCAAAAAAATGTTAGATAATCAAACTTTTTTAATTACCGGCATTGCAGATGAAAACTCATTAGCAATGAAAACTGCCGAAAAAATTCTTGCGAATAACGGAAAGGTGGTTTGCACAGGATTAGGCGTGACACCTTTTCACAAAAATCTTTCCGAAAAAGCAGAATCTTTTCTCAATAAAAACTATGAAGATTTCGAAAACGCTTGTAAAAAAGTATTGGGAAATGATGTTTACACCGCGCCGCTCGATGTCACTTTACCAGAAAGTTTAAGCCATTTTGCTGATGATCTGAAAACAAAAAACATCCAACTGAACGGATTTCTACATGCCATTGCAATGGATAAAACCATCAGAAACAAATCCGTGAAACCAATGCTGGAAGTAACTGCTGAAGAATTTAACGATACGATGAATGTTTCCGCATTTTCATTGGTTACGCTTTGCCACGCATTGCTCGCCAATGGTGTTTTGCAAAATGGCGCTTCGATTGTTTCATTAAGTTATATTGCTGCGGAGAAAGTTTCATTTTTTCCTTATATCAATATGAGTATCGCAAAAGCGGCGCTGGAAAGATTGACCATTGAAATGGCTTATGAGCTCGGAAAGAAGTACGGAATCCGCGCCAATGCCATCAGATTTTCTCCATATATGGGAAGTAAAGCCGGCAACGCCACTTTGAAAATTGAAGATGTGGAAAGAGCGAACAGAATCAGTCCGTTGGGAAATGCTTTGCCAGAAGATTTGGCGCACGAGGTTGTTCACCTTTTCCGAAAAAAAACCAGGATCACAGGCGAAATCCGTCATGTTGATGGTGGGTTTCATATTATGGGGTGATTTGGGTTGGAGAGTTGGAGAGTGAGAAATTATAAAAGTCTTCGACTACGCTCAGACTAACAAATCTAATAATTATCTTAAGCTGAGGCTCTCGAAGCCTTTAAACTGAGACATCTCGCAGATTGGGCAGATTTAGCAGATTATTTTTTTAAATCTGCGTCATTTGCTAAATCTGCGAGAAACCTAAATTAATAACAGATTCAAGTTACAAGTTTTGTGGCTTGATTTTTTATTTGGTTAAATTGCATCATCAAAATTATTTTAAAATTTATGAGACAAATAAAAACGGCTTTGTTGGCTTACGGCGGTTCGGGGAAATTGTTCCACGCACCGTTTCTTGAGGTCAATGATGGATTTGAATTGATAGGCGCCTACGAACGAAGCACAAAAAATATACAAACTGATTATCCAAATGTTAAAAGTTTCGATACTCTTGAAGGAGTTCTGGAAAGTGATGCGGAATTAGTTGTGGTCAATACACCAATCGACACGCATTTTGAGTTTACGAAGAACGTTTTGGAAGCCGGGAAACACGCTTTGGTAGAAAAAGCTTTCACGACAACTTCCGAAGAAGCAGAGGAATTGCACAAACTCGCCAAAGAAAAAAATCTGAAACTTTGTGTCTATCAAAACCGACGATATGACAGCGATTTCCGAACTGTGAAAAAGGTTTTGAAAGAAAATTATTTGGGAGAAATCGTGGAAGCAGAAATACGTTTCGAAAGATATAACCCTGAACTGAGTCCAAAAGCGTGGAAAGAAAACGGAAATCCCGGCGCAAGTATTTTGATGGATCTGGGTTCACACGTCATTGATCAGGCTTTAACATTATTTGGAAATCCAGAAAAGGTTTTTGCTGACATCAGAAGAATAAGAGAAAATACGCAGATTGATGATTATTTCGATATTTTGCTTTACTATTCTGACAAGCGTGTGCGATTGAAATCCAGTTTTTTTGTAAAAGAAATGACGCCTGCATTTGTTCTTCACGGCAAAAAAGGAAGCTTTCTGAAACACAGAGCTGACGTCCAGGAAGATGAACTGAAACTAGGCAAAATTCCGAATCGTGAAAACTGGGGAAACGAACCTGAGGACAAAACCGGACTTTTGGTCTACAACGACAGAGTTGTGAATTTCCCGACTTTACAAGGAAACTATCTGGATTTCTATGATGATCTTTACAATGCCATCGTTTATGATAAAAAAGTTCCGGTTACTACAAAACAAGCCTTACATACGATGAAAGTGATTGAAGCCGCGAAGGAAAGTTCTGAGAAAGGAGAAGTTGTATTTTTATAATTGAATCTTTAAGTTTCTCATATTTTATGTAAATTTGATATAAATAATTCCAAAATGAGTTCTGCTGAATTACAATTAAAATTAGATGTGATTAATCAAATAACCGAATTGAAGGAAATTCGAGTGATAAAACAAATCAAAAAACTTTTGGATTTTGAATTGGATGAAGAGATTTATTTATTATCACAACAGCAGGAAAGTAGAATTGCAGAAGCTAGAAAAGAATATGCAAATGGAGAAATATCCACTGGTGAAGAAGTGAAAAAAGAAATTGAACAATGGCTAAACGAAAAATAGTCTGGACAAATTCTGCAAAATTAGAACTTAAAGAGATTTTAATTTATTGGGCCAATAAAACCAAATCTAAAACTTACAGTAAAAAACTTAATGATCTATTTACGGAAGCCGTCGATTTGTTATCGCTTCATCCAAAAATTGGAAGAACAACAAATGATAAAAATTCTAGTATTAGCATTGTTCGAAATTATTTGATTTTCTATGAAATCAACGCAAAAGAGATAATCATATTATCAATTTGGGATGCAAGACGAGATGAAAAACAAACTGATTTCGACTATTCTTGATCAAACAACAATGACAAGACTCAGAAACTTCAAAAATTCCGGGTCTTTTTTTATTTGGATTTGTGATAATTCTTAAATTTACCTCCTTAAGAAAAATAAGCTATGAAATCGCCGTGATTCGGAATTGCAAATACCGATAAATTTTAGCGATTGCATATGACCATAAAAATAATCTAAATCAACATATGATAAAAGCAGGACTTGTAGGTGCGGGACATCTCGGTAAAATCCATTTGAGATTACTGAATCAATCTGAGAAATACGAACTGGTTGGTTTCCACGATAAAGATGCGGAAAACGGAAGAAAACTTGAGGCGGAATTGGGTTATAAATATTTTGAAAGCTTCGAGGATTTGCTGAACGAAATCGAGATGCTGGATATTGTAACGCCAACGCTTTATCATTATAATTACGCATTGAAAGCGATTGAAAAAGGCATTCATTTTTTTATCGAAAAACCTGTGACTCAGACGCTTGAACAAGCGGAAGAAATTCTTTACAAATGCAGAGAATTTGGGATCAAGGCGCAGGTTGGTCACGTGGAACGCTATAATCCGGCTTTTATTGGGGCTAAAGATTATATTCAGAATCCAATGTTTATCGAGATTCACAGATTGGCGGAATTCAATCCGAGAGGAACGGATGTTTCCGTAGTTTTGGATCTGATGATTCACGATCTGGATATTTTGTTGAGTTTGGTAAAATCCAGAGTGAAACTGATCCACGCCAGCGGTGTTTCCGTGGTGAGTAAAACACCAGACATTTGCAACGCGAGAATAGAGTTCGAAAATGGTTGCGTAGCTAATCTCACGACTTCCAGAATATCGATGAAAGCGATGCGAAAATCCAGATTTTTCCAACAGGATGCTTATGTTTCTGTAGATTTCCTGGAGAAAAAAGCAGAAGTAATCCGAATGAAACCAGCGCCGGAAAATCCGTCCGACTTCGATATGATTATCGAAAATGCGGAAGGCGAGAAAAACCAAATTCTTTTCGAATATCCAAATATTCAGCCGAATAATGCGATTCTGGATGAGTTGGAAAGTTTTGCCAACGCTATAGAAAATAATGTTCCGGTAGAAGTTTCTTTGGAAGATGGAACCGAAGCACTGAAAGTGGCTTTGGAGATTATGAGATTGATAAATAAATAATATATCATGAATAATAAAATTATTTATCTTTTATTTTTTATTCCTTTATTCATATTTTCCCAAGAATCGCCAGACATTAAATTTGACAAATATTTGGAAAACAAAACCAATGTTATAACTGTTGATAATAATGAATTTTGCCCTGTTAGCATCGAATACGAATATTCTGGTGAAAACGTAAAATCCAGTTTAGCCAATAAAAGTATTGTAATAGTCCCTGCTAATACAAAGAAATTTATTATTTCCAAAATTGACAATCAAGACAAACTGAAGCCATATAAATTCAGTTATAATGTATTTTATGTCTTTGGAGACATCAATGCAAAACCAACCGATTCAGAAGAAGTGTATTGGTTGCCATATTCCACTAATACTTCTCAGTCAATTTATCAGGGATATAATGGGAATTTTTCTCATCAAAACACTTATTCTTTAGATTTCAGCCATAAATCAGGAACTGAAATTTTAGCCGCAAGAAGTGGAAAAGTTATCATTACTAAATCAGATTCTAACCAATCCTGTCTTACAAAAGACTGCGCAAAACTTAATAATAAAGTTATTATTCTTCACGATGACGGAACTTTTGCAGAATATGTACATCTTAAGAAAGATGGAATCGCTGTACATAAAGGCGATGATGTAAAACAAGGTCAATTAATTGGATACAGCGGTAACACAGGCTGGAGCAAAGGGCCACATCTTCATTTCTCGGTTTTTACAAATAAAATTGATGGTGAAAGAACTTATTACAAAACTAAATTCCGTGTAAAGGAAAGTCCTACTCCTGTTTACCTGCAAGAGAAAAAAACTTATACTCGAAACTACTAGAATTGTCACATTCTATAATTACAAAATATTTTTTTGAAATTCTCAAAATATGATATATTTACAACCAGATCAAAAATTTAAATTAAATCATTCTTACAAATAATAATTTTATAAACTATAAATGAAAAACATCGTTGTTATAGGCGCAGGAACTATGGGAAACGGCATTGCCCATACTTTTGCTCAAAGTGGTTTTGCAGTTAGTCTTGTTGATGTCAAACAAGAAAATCTTGATAAAGCGATCAAAACCATCACGACTAATCTGGACAGAATCATCGCAAAAGGTAACCTGACCGAAGAACAAAAAAGCGCAACGCTCGGTAATATCAACACTTTTTCGGATCTGAAAGATGTAGCTCACAATGCAGATCTTATCGTAGAAGCGGCAACGGAAAATCTGGATCTTAAACTGAAAATCTTCGGTCAAATTGATGAACTGGCACCGGAAAACTGTATCCTTGCGACCAACACTTCATCCATTTCTATCACCCAGATTGCAGCCGCAACCAAACGTCCGGAAAAAGTAATCGGCATGCACTTCATGAATCCTGTACCGATCATGAAGCTTGTTGAGATCATCAAAGGCTACTCTACTTCCAAAGAAACGTTTGACATGATCTTCGAAATGTCAAAAAAACTGGGAAAAGTTCCGGTTGAAGTGAATGATTATCCAGGTTTTGTAGCCAACAGAATACTGATGCCGATGATCAACGAAGCCATTGAAACGCTCTATAACGGTGTTGCCGGTGTTGAGGAAATCGACACCGTAATGAAACTGGGAATGGCGCACCCAATGGGACCTTTGCAACTGGCAGATTTTATTGGGCTGGATGTTTGTCTGGCTATCTTAAATGTCATGTACGACGGTTTCAAAAATCCAAAATATGCACCGAATCCTTTATTAGTCAATATGGTAATGGCCGGAAAAAAAGGTGTCAAATCCGGCGAGGGCTTTTACGACTATTCCGAAAGTAAGAAGGCGGAAAAGGTTTCTAAAATGTTTTTGAAGTAAATAACGGAATGTCAAATTAGTATTTTTGCATTAAGATTGATAACTTTGTCAGGACCAGCTTGGTTCTGGCATTTTTTATAAACTGTGATCTTGATGAAGTTAAATTCGAACAAAGAAAAAATAGTACAGATAACCCTGGTGGTCATCACCTATATCATGATAATCCTCCGGTTTCTGATGAATGAAAAAGGCCGCGTGAGCCCGGATTCTATACGGTACATGAGACAATCCGAGATTTTTCCGGTCATAGACAATACCACTGCGCCGCTCGGGTATCCTTTGGCCATCAAGTTTTTCACTTTCCTGGATCTGGACAATTTCTGGAGCAGCAAGCTGGTGGGACTACTGGCTTATACACTGATCCTGATCTTTTCTTACAGGAAACAATTTTTCTTTAAGGAATTAATGGTTACTTCGGCATTATTCAGTTTTGTAAGCACTTATTCTTACACAATGAGTGAGGAACTGATCCTGCCTTTTGTTGTTTTTTTCTTCTATATCGGAAAGCAAATTACCAATCAGAGATATTCGCTTCTACAAGGCGTTTCATTATTAAGTCTTTGTCTTATCACAATGATCAACATCCGTTACAGTGCACTGTTCTTTTGTTGCGGAAGCATTGTTTTCGGATTGATGAATTTCCGGAAGAGTTACTGGAAAAGTTTCCTTTTTTCAGGGATGATCGGGATTCTGTTTTATGTTGTTTATAAATTTACATTCATTGATTATTTTAATGAGAAATATATTGATACATTTTTAGAAATCGGACTGAAGCCGACGTCGCAACTGCTTCTAGAACTGTTTCAGGGTCTGGCAACAACGTTCAATCCGTTCATACACATTGCCGATCCTAATGGTGGTATTATCAACTTTGGGATCTTCGGAATCGGGATCCTGACGATAGCCGCCATGTTGTTTCTTTTTATCAGAATAAAACTGTCTGAAACAGAAAAATTCATTCTCACCAGCTCTGTGGTTTCTATTATTTTATCTTTTTTCATCCAATACTTTTATTCTGTCAATGCTATTGATTACAGATTGCTGGCACCATTTTCCATTGGGATCTGGATGGTGTTTTTCAGGAAGGTGTTTTATATGATCGGTGGTCTGACTTATTCCGTTGGATTTGTAAGTCTTGCTGTTGGCTTTGTGTTTACATGGCTTTCCAGAGGGGATTATCTTGAAAACAGGAAGGCTGTTACGGGATTTCTGAAAAATGAAAACCTGATGAATAAAAATCTGAAATTCTTTGTTAAAGATCAGCTGGATAACGACGGACAAACTGCAGAGCTCATCAGCACGGTGAATCCGAATATTAAAGTCATCTTCACTCCGAAAGATACACTCCAGAAAACAACGCTGACGCGGTATAAAGTGGAGCGTAAAATCAACATTAAAAAAAATAAATATCAATAATTCTTTTCGGGGAATTTTTTTATCTTTGAAAAATAGAGTGAAAAATAAAAGACCCACTCAAATTATTTTTTTTAAATTTTATTGTTATGAAATTACCAAAGTTTTTATTAGCCGACAATTCTGATTTCCCAGAAGATCTATTCGTTGTACATACAGAATACCCGCGTTTCATCCTTAATGTAGAAGAAGAAGATGTAGAATGGCTGGATGATCTGGAAGGTGATGATGAGGAAACTGTAGCAACAGAAGCTACAAAAGTGGTGGAGGAAGCCTTCAAATGGTGTGATGAAGAACTTGCAAAATACGACGAAGAAGACGAAGAATAATAAAAAAGGAACTCGATTTGAGTTCCTTTTTTTTATTATTAATTACAAATTTATTGCTTATTAAATTTTAATAACAGCAGATTGTCTTTATAAAGTTCCAGGGTTGTTTCTGTTACAACGTATTTGTTAACATGAGGAAGCACTTCCAGGTATGCATTTTCCGTTGACATATTGCTGCACATCTTTCTTGTTGAGCCTACACTTTTCGCAGAAAAATTGCCGGCAGATGTATCTATCGTAGCATCAGAAAAATAATTATTGCAGCCTGCATTTCCGGAGATTTTGTTCTGCTCTATTACCAATGTAGGTTTGTTCGCAACATCATCAGCCAGTATCCATTGTGTACCCGCAATAGCTGCCTGACTTTTTCCAAGTTTAGAAGCGTTCCCTACTCTGCTGGTACAGGAAACAATTGCTAGAGCTAATATCGATGTCAAAAAAAATTTTTTCATTTCTTATAGAATTACCATTCAAAGATAAGATTTTCTTTTTAACATAATCTATTAAAAGTGATATTATGAAATAGAAATCAACCAATTGATCTGATAAAAAACTTCTCTCTGGATATCAATTAAATTAATAATGAATAAGTTACGGTTTTTAAATTTTAAAAGCTTAATTTTGCACCCCGAAATTAAGATTATAATATGAAAAAAATTGCTGAATACAGAAAGCTTCTCGATGTCGATAAAACCGTAACGCTGAAAGATCTGAAAAACATCTACAGAAATACGATGAAAGATACCCATCCTGACAAATTCATCAATGACGAAGCGGGAAAACTGGAAGCCGAGGAAAAAAGCAAATCCGTGATTGAAGCTTATCACTTCCTGGTAAGCATCAGCGAGGAAACCCAGGAAAAATACAAAGAAGAATATACGGACACGATCACCAATTCTATCATCACTGATTTCTATCTTGAGAAGTCCATCCTGAAAGTTCAGCATTTTAACGGAAAAATGTTTGAATATATTGGTGTCCCGAGAAATACATATATCAAAATGGTGAATTCTGACTCGCCAAGCCGTTTCGCAAGAAGACATATCTATGGTAACTTTACCTACAGAAAATCCGGCGAGGCAATGGCAGATTAATCTCAAAAATTAAAAATAAAATAAGGGCTTTCAGTTTTTCTGAGAGCCTTTTTTACTGCACAAATCATTTCCACTTCTCTTTAAAAAAGAAGCGCACCAATTAAAATTGATGCGCTTCAAGGTAAAATAATTGATATATTAATCTACGTGTTTCGGTGTGTAACCGTCTTCACTAAGTTCCCGGTGTTCATATTCTGCTTTCATTTCCGCATCATAATCAACTTTTTCGTCTTTGCCCATTCTTCTAAGAATTGAATCGAATAATGAATAAACTACCGGTACAATAATCAGCGTCAGGAATAATGACGATGTCAAACCACCGATAACCACCCATGCCAGGCCGTTGTTCATCTCTGCTCCCGCTCCTTTTGCAATTGCAATCGGGATCATCCCGAATATCATTGCAATCGTTGTCATCAAGATCGGACGAAGACGGGCGTGATTGGCCTGAACCAAAGCATCGTGCGTATTGGCTCCGCCTGCTTTTCTCATATTGGCAAAATCGACAATCATAATTGCGTTTTTCGCCACCAAACCAATCAACATGATCATCCCGAGCATCGTAAAGATGTTCAATGAATTTCCTGTGATTGCAAGGATTATCATTACCCCGATCAGTGCTAATGGAATTGAGAATAATACCACAAACGGATAAACAAATGAATCATATAAAGAAACCATTACCAGATAAACCAATATGATAGCCGCCATTAAAGCAATTCCTAAAGTCCCGAAACCTTCGGTCTGGTTTTCCATGTCACCACTCCAGATGTAAGTGACACCAGCAGGCTTTGTCTTTTCATTGTCCATAAACTGAGCGGCCCATTCGTTTGCAACATCTCCTACAGGACGACCTACAACTTTCGACTTCACTTTTACAGAAGGTGCTTTGTCTCTACGTTCCAGCAAACTTGGTCCGGATCCCATTTTTACATCAGCGAATTGGCTCAGCCTTACCTGCTGTCCGGAAGGATTTGTAAAAATCAGGTTTCTTACGTCATCAATGGATTGTCTGTTGGCATCGCCAAAACGGATGTTGATGTCGTATTCATACTCTCCAGCTCTGAATTTTCCGTCTGTGTTTCCACTGAATGCTGTCTGCATCGTTTGCCCTACACTTGAAAGATTCAATCCTAAAGAAGCCATTTTATCTCTGTCGATATTCACCTGGACTTCCGGACTTCCGGAGTCTGTCGATAACTCAGCGTCTACTGAACCCGGAACTTTTTTAAGCAATTCAAGAATTCTGTTTGCTTCTTTGTTTGCTGTAGCATTATCCTGAGCGGTTACTACCAATTCAATTGGTGCATTGTCTGCTCCCATCAATCCGATCGGTGCTGTTTTAAATTCAACACCAGTGAATTTTTCCTCTAAAGCTCTCTTTATTTTAGCCGATTTGATATCGGTACTTTCGTTACGTTCAGATTTATCTACCAAAATCACCTGGATCTCAGATTGGTACAAAGTCGCCTGCGCACCACCAAAACCTGTCGACTGCTGACCAACTGTTGTGATCATATCCACAACATCTTTGTCGTTTCTGAGATATTTTTCAACAGCAAGTGTAACTTGATTGGTTTTTTCTACGGAAGCATCTTTTGGTAATTCCATCTGAACAAGGAACTGGCCTCTGTCCATTTTCGGGAAGAACTCACCGCCGATAAATCCGCCACCCATTAATCCAACTGTTGTCACAATCAATAGAACAAAGGTAAAAACAACTGTTAAAACTCTTCTTAATGTCGATTTTAAACACCATTCCAAAATTCCACTGATCCAGTGTGTAAATCTATCCAATTGCTTTTCGAACCAAAGGATAAATTTCTCGAAAGGATTTTTACCCGTCAGATGAACCAGTTTTCCGAATCTTGATGATAACCAAGGAATAATCGTAAATGATGCCAACAAAGAGAACATTGTCGCAATTACTACCGTTACACAGAATTGTGCCAGGATATCTGACACCAAGCCGGAACTCATCGCAATCGGTAAGAATACTACTACGATTACCAAGGTAATTGCTGTTACAGTAAATCCAATTTCAGAAGCACCATCATACGCCGCACGGATTCTGCTTTTTCCCATCTCCATATGACGGTAAACGTTCTCCAAAACTACAATCGCATCATCCACGAGAATACCCACAACGAGTGAAAGTCCCAGTAAACTCATCAAATTCAGCGTATATCCCATCAGATACATTCCGATTACTGTTGCAATCAAAGACATCGGAATCGAAACCATTACAATAAATGCATTTCTGATATTATGAAGGAATAATAACATCACCACAGCAACAAGGATAATCGCCAGAAACAAATCGAAAATTACATGATTTGCTGCTTCTAGTGTAAAGTCTGTACTGTCATCAACGATATTTACTTTTATACCTTGCGCATTATAATTGTCCTGAACCTGAGCAATTGTTTTCTTAATTAAATCTGATACAGATACTGCATTGGCATCGGATTGTTTCTTAACCTGCATCAAAATTGTAGGATTCTGATTGTATCTTGCAACCTTTTCTACATCTTTTTGTGCATCAAAAACCGTCGCAATATCAGACAAACGTACCTGCGCACCATCTTTGTTGGAAACCACAAGACCGTTCATCTCTGCCACATCTTTGTATTTCCCTGATAGTCGGATTGTAGATCTGGAAGTTCTGGTTTTCAAAGCTCCCGTCGGGAAATCCAGATTTGAAGAAAGGATAGCCTGCTGAACATCTCCGATTGACAGACCATAACCCTGTAGTTTCTTTTCGTCCAAATTGACTTGAATCTCTCTCTCTTGTCCACCAACAAGATCTACCTGAGCCACACCGTTGACACGGGAAAACACCGGTTCAATTTTCTTATCCAAAAGATCATACAGTTCCTTATTATTCATTTTATCGCTGGTGATACTCAATGTCATTATGGGTAGATCATCCAATGAAAATTTCTGTAACGAAGGTGGATCTGCATCTTTCGGCAGATCTTTCAAAACTGCATTCACCTTTCTTTGAGCATCATTCAGGGCATAGTTGACATCAGCTCCTGTATTCAGCTGAACCATAATTACCGATAAACTTTCGTAAGAAGAAGATTCTACTTTTTTTACGTTTTCCAAAGAACCAACTGCATCTTCAATCTTCCTTGTCACTGATGTTTCCACCTCTGCAGGCGAAGCACCCGGATAGATTGTGGAAATCGTTACCATATTGGTTTCAAACTTCGGAATCAATTCGTACCCCATCATAGAGTAACTCAACAAACCGCCCAGCGTCAGAATCGTGAATAATACGATAACGAGCGAGGGTCTTTTAATGGCTATTTCTGCTAATTTCATCTTCTGTTACTTTACGATATTGATTTTCGAACCATTATCAAGATTGATCTGTCCGCTTGTAATTACTTGTTCGCCACCATTCAGTCCGCTTAGAATCTGAACTTTGTCGCCATAAACTTTTCCTGTTGTGACTTTTATAAGTTTAGCTGTACCATTATTTACGATGAATAATTGTCCGGAACTAACACCATTTACAAAAGCTTCTGCTGGAACGGTCAGCATATTTTGGGTTTCTGCACCGTGATTGGTTTTGAAAACAGCTGTTGCATACATCCCGGCTTTCAGATTTCCTCTGTTCTGAACTTCGATTTCGACAGGGAAATTAAGAGAAGCATCACTTTTCGGAGCAATAAATGTTATTCTTCCTGAGAATTTTTCCTCAGGTAAAACATTCACATTAATATCCACTTCCTGACCTAGCTGGATTCTTCCGACCTGGCTTTCGTCAACCAAAACCGAAAGCTTTAATGAATTGATATTGACAATTTCGAACAAAGCAGTTCCTGTTGACACTACTGCGCCTGGTTCTACCATTTTCTTGTTAATCGTTCCGCTGATTCCTGCGCGAACACTTGTATCATTGATTTTCACACCTTGTGCTCTCACTGCGGCCTGAGCATTCTTCAGTTGTAATCTGGAGTTATCCAGCTGCTGCTTCGTAACACCTCCTGTCTTGAAAGCATTTTCATAACGCTGATTGTCAATAATTGCATTCTGAAGATTATTCTGAGCTTGTGTTACATCTACTTCGATCGCATCTTTTTTGATGGTTGCCAGAACCTGACCTGCGCTTACCCGCGAGCCTTCTTTCACGAAAACACTCACCACTCTTCCAGCGATGTCGGCAGACTGTTTGGTTTCCTGTTTTGGGATAAAAGTTCCGTTTGCAGAATAATCAGTATTAATATCTGCTCTGGAAACAGTGATGACATTCACATTGATTTTATCAACTTGTTTTGCCACTTCTTTTACCTCAGCCTCCTGTTTTTTCTTGTTATCAACAATTTTGTAAGCACCCAGACCGATAAGAACAGCCGCAACGATGATATATATTAGAGTTTTTTTCATTTGGAATATTTATTTAATTGACAAATGGAATCAGAGATTTCATTGTATAGTTATTATTTCTTAGTTTATTTTAAATAAGTTTTAAGTTCTCCTTTTGATTTGTAGTATTGTACTTCTGCAATTTTATAATCCAGAACAGCCGTAGTGTAATTATTTTTCGCCTGAACCAAAGAATTCTCTGCATCCAGAAGATCTGTAAGTGTTGCCAGTCCGTACTGATAATTGCTTCTTGTGTTAGCAAGAACGTCTTCAGCCAGAGTTACATTGGCCTTTTGGTTTTCTAATGTAGAAAGACTGTTTTCTATCTGCGATTTTGCATTCTGATATGCTAAATCCAGGCTAAGCTTTGTCTCCTTAATATCCAGGCTGACTTTATCCAATTCGATCTGAGCCTGCTGAACCTTCGATTTTGTTGAGAATCCGTTAAAAATCGGAATATTGATTCCTAAGCCGATTGCTGAATAATCGGACCAATACACGCCACTAGACTTTCCATTGGTCAAAGGAAATTTCGGACCCATTCCCTGCCAGTTATAATTCGCAGTAAGATTAACTGTCGGATAATAAGCCGCTTCAGTTGCTTTTTTATTATATTCAAGAAGTTCTTTATTTTTAAGCAAAACTTTGACTTCGGTTCTGCTATCAGAACTAAGCGTATTTTCCAAAAGATGCGGTGTGATTTCCATATCTTCTTTCACCAGCTGGATATCTTTCTCGATAGGCATTCCCATATAGAATTTAAGAGCATTTTTTGCCTGCGTTACACCGTTTTTGGTTTGCTTTATATTGGTTTCTATGTTGGTAAGATTAACATTGGTTCTGTCAAGATCTATTTTTTTGGCCAGCCCGTTATCGAACAGGCTTTTAATTATATTTCTGGCTTTTTCGGTACTTCCATAGCTGCTTTCCAGCGTTTCCTGATTTTGCTCTACAGTGAAAACCTGGAAATAAGCATTAGAAACCCGCTCGATGATCTGCTCATCAGTAAGATCAGCATTCAGCTGATAAAATTCTTTTGTTGATTTTGCCGCTTTTAATCCGATGAAGACCTGCTGATTAAAAATTGCCTGCTGTAACTGGACTCCGGCTCCCGCAATCCACGGCTGTCCAAATGCTACCATTTCAATTTTACTTGGTCCTCCAAAAGCTTTTCCAACATCCAGAGCACTCTGCTGCAAAATAGGATTATAAGTCAGATTGGCTGTTCCATCGATTTTTGGAAGTGCACCGGCTTTTGCTTCTGCAATCTTGTAATCTGCATTGGTTACCTCCAGCTTGGCCTTCAGTGCGTCGGTCTTATTCTGCAATGCATATTCTATGGCTTGTTTCAAAGTAATGGTCTGCTGTGCAAAAAAAGACGAAAACCCGAAAATCATAAGCATTACGGAGAAGCCCATCCTCTGTCCATTTGCAGTTATGCGTTTTCTATTCATAATTTATTATAAGTTTATTTTTATTTTTTTGTATTTATTCTTGATAAACGATCCTCAATGTAAATTACTTTAGCAACAATTGCTTTTTTTAATTTTTAAATAAAAGATTAAGAATAACCTCCTTCCTTTCACTGATGATTTTGTCATAATCCTCATCGTTGATTTTCATCGTTGTCTGGAATAACGGCCGCACAGCAAGCGGAAAGGAAACCAGAGATGCGAGATTGAGTATGAACTGTATCGGTTCCACATCTTCCACATTCCCTTTTTTCACTTCCTCACGGAACTCTTTATGAAAAAGATCCATAAACCTGTGCCAGTCATCTTCCTCTTTATAAAAGCAGCCATCGTTGATCCTGCTCACAATATAAGTTTCCAGATAAGGATACTCCTGCCCCATTCTGATAGAATCATCAATATATTTTTCAATTTTCTCTTTGAATGGCAGCGTGGACATCAAAACCAGCTCTCTCTGCTCTTCTTCCTTTTTGATCGCATCTTCAAAAATTGAATTGAAAAGCTTATCTCTTGATCTGAAATAATAATTAATAAGCGTCCTGTTAACACCCGCTGCATCAGCAATTTCCTGGGTTGTAGCATTGAATTTTCCTTCCCGGAAAAAAAGTGTTTTGGCCGTTTCCTTTATTAATTCCTGTGTTTGATCTTTATTAAGATTTGACATTTTTGTTAAACAATTTTGTGCAAACTTACATTATTTTTATTTTTTGACAAAATTGTTAAACAATAAAATTAAACAAATTTGAAAAAATTAACACAAACTTAATTTATCAGAATCAATAGACACTTTTCTTAGGACAAGAATTGACAGGTATTGTAAAATTAAATTCAGTAACTTTGCAGAATCTTTAAAATTGGTTTCCAAAAAATATCAAATTCAGAAAAGGAAACCTTTGACAACTTATTAAAATTTTTGTAAATAATAAATGGAATTAATACATCGCAACCTCCTGATCGGTATTCACGATTCACTTCAAGAAACTTTTTTCGAAGACAGAAAATATGCTGACAAGGTTATTGAAAGACTGCTGAAATCTCACAGAAAATGGGGAAGCGAAGACAGAAAAGTTGTTTCCGAGATATTCTACAACATCATCCGTTGGAAGAAACGCCTGGAATATTACATGGGTGAAGGCGTGAAACCCAATAACATTTATAAATTGATCCTGGCATACCTGATCTGGAGCAAAACACACTATAAAAAATTCGAGGAATTTGATGGTATCAAAGTAGCTGACATCCTTACAAAACTGAAAAAAGGAACTGTCCCGACAAAATCCATAGAATATTCTATCCCGGACTGGCTGGCAGATACTCTGGAGAAAGAACTGGGAAAAAGCTGGGAAAAAGAAATGCTTGCTTTGAACGAACAAGCACCGACAGTTCTGCGTACAAACACCTTGAAAACAACACCAAGAGAGCTGATTGCCGATCTGAGGGATGAAAATGTGGAATCCTTTACCGTAAAAAATTATCCCGACGCCCTTCAGCTGGAAGAGAAGAAAAATGTATTTCTTACCACTGCTTTCAAGGATGGATTATTTGAGGTGCAGGATGCAAGTTCACAGAAAATCGGTGAACTGCTTGATGTAAAAGAAGGAATGCGTGTTGTGGATGCGTGTGCCGGAGCCGGCGGGAAAACCCTGCACCTGGCAGCACTGATGAAAAACAAGGGAAAGATCATCGCATTAGATATCTATGAATGGAAACTTGCAGAATTGAAAAGGCGAGCTAAAAGAGCGGGCGCACACAATATAGAAACGAGACTCATCACGGATAACAAAGTCATCAAAAGACTTCATGAAAAAGCAGACAGGCTCTTGATCGATGCACCTTGTTCCGGTCTGGGCGTTTTGAAAAGAAACCCCGATTCCAAATGGAAAATCGATCAGGACTTCATTGACAGAATCAAAGGCGAGCAACAGCAGATCCTGCAGGACTATTCCAAAATCCTGAAAAAAGGAGGCCAGATGATCTACGCCACATGTTCCATCCTTCCTTCCGAAAATAATGAACAAGTCAGAATTTTCCTGGAAAAAAACCCGGACTTCAGTCTGATAAAAGACGAAAAGATCATGCCGAGCGAAGGTTATGACGGATTCTACATGGCACTTATTAAAAGAAACGCATAAAAAATCCCCTGGATCAGTTAATGATTCACGGGATTAACACACAAATGATTAGAGTTCAATATTAACACTATAAATATTATAAAATCTTATCCGCGGATAAGATTTTTTTCACCCCGTCAACTAATTAATATCATACTTCAGAACCTTCCAGAATCATATTTATTGCATAAATTTGCATTTCCAAAAATTTATATAAATGTTTGAAACAGATATCATTATAATAGGCGCAGGTCCCACTGGACTTTTTGCTGTTTTCGAAGCCGGATTACTAAAACTGAGATGCCACCTGATTGATGCGCTGCCTCAGCCTGGCGGACAGCTAACAGAACTTTATCCTAAAAAACCCATCTTTGACATCCCCGGATTTCCAAGTGTGGATGCAGGCGTTCTGGTGGATAATCTGATGGAGCAGATCAAACAGTTTGAACCACAGTTCTCATTAGCACAAAAAGCGGTCAGCTATGAAAAAACCGAAGAAGGTGACTTCATCGTGACGACTAGCAGAGGCGTAAAAGTAAAAGGAAAAGCCATCGCAATAGCAGGAGGCCTGGGCAGTTTTGACCCAAGAAAGCCTGAGCTGGCAAACATCGAAAAATATGAAGAAAACGGCGTCGAATATTTCGTAAGAGAACCGGAGATGTTCCGTGATAAAAAAATCGTGATCGCAGGTGGCGGAGATTCTGCTCTGGACTGGTCGGTTTTCCTTGCGGATGTTGCTTCTGAAGTGACACTGATCCACAGAAGGAATGAATTCCGCGGTGCATTGGACTCCGTAGAAAAAGTGACAGAGCTGAAACATCAGGGGAAAATCAACCTTATCACCCCTGCAGAAGTAACAGGATTAATAGGAGAAGAAACTCTGACCGGCATCGAAATCGAAAAAGACGGCGAAAAATCAATTCTTGAAACCGACTATCTGATTCCTTTGTTTGGATTGACACCAAAGCTGGGACCTCTTGCTGAATGGGGACTGGAAATCGAAAAAAACGCCATCAAAGTCAATAATGCTTTGGATTATCAAACCAATATCGAAGGGATCTACGCCATTGGCGACATCAATACGTATCCCGGGAAACTGAAGCTGATCCTATGTGGTTTCCACGAAGCGACACTGATGTGCCAGAGTGTCTATAACCGACTGAATCCCGGAAAAAAATTCGTTCTCAAATACACCACCGTAAGCGGCATCGACGGTTTCGACGGAACCAGAAAAGAAGCGGAAAAAGCCGTGGTGAAATCTATCGACTAAAAGGAATTTAAAATTCAGATCATATAAAAGAGGGTTTTTGAAATCCTCTTTTTTTTCCAAATTAAAATTTCTGCCTTCTAACTTTTATTGTCTAAAATCTATCCCATATCTTTGCATTATGTCAGACGTTAATATTACCATCATAGACAGAGACGGCGTTTCTCATAACATCCCTGCACCAACGGACATGGCGATGAGCATCATGGAGGTTGTCCGTGCTTACGAACTGGCGCCGGAAGGCACCATCGGCGTCTGCGGGGGAATGGCGATGTGCGCCTCTTGCCAGTGCTATATTCTTAGCGAAAATGTGCCACTTCCAGAAATGTTGCCGGACGAAGATGCCATGCTTTCCGAAGCCTTCAACGTGAGGCCGAACAGCAGGCTGGGCTGCCAGATTCCTGTAACGAATGAATTGGAAGGACTAGTTATTGAGCTTGCGCCGGAGTATTAGAAATGATCCTCAGATACAAATAAGATCCAGCCAATGTCTTTGCTGATGAATGTTCAGATAATGGTGTGACCAACGGTTAATTTCCTGAGAGCCTCTGCTTTCTTCTATTTTCCTTTTGATTAATCAACAATTGCAGCTCAGAAATGGCGGCGATGCTTCAGAAAGACACCCTTCTGCCGTCTGAACGCTTCGGTTTGCCTTCCGAAAACTTCATGACGGACTCCGAAAAATCCGCGACGATTTCCGAAGACTTTGTGATGCGTTCCGAAGACTCCGTGACGGCATCCCGATGCCGATGGAATGGGGAAAACACTGTTTTAACAAAAAACGGATTAGCGAAGCTGTTAAATCGTAAAACTGCCGGAATGCAAAATGGCCAAATGATCTTTTATTAACCTTATAATGTCAAGCCACGACAGTCTATTTTTCATCATTAACAATTACATACCTGGCAAATACCTTTCTTTAATAATATTCAAATGGTGAATGTTGTGACCAACGGTTAATTTCCCGATCGTTTCCACTTTGATATCATTTCCGTTAACAATTCCGATTAACTGAAGGGCCTCTGCCGGAAGCGTTTTAAAGAATTTGACTGATAATTTTCTGGTCAATTTAAATTCTTTAATCAGACTTTTCAAAGTTCGGCTGTCTGCATAAGAATTATCAGCCCAAGCTTCCTCATCAAATCCCGAAACCAAAGATTGGTCTTTTCTGGAAAACCTCAAAGCGCGATAAGCAAAGACTTTTTCTGTATCGATGAGATGCTGTAACAGTACTTTCAAAGTCCATTTTCCTTCTGCATAGGCGTAATTCCCTTGCTCCTCTGAAAGCGATTCATAGATCTGTAAAGTTTCGTCTGAAACAATTTTCATTTCCTCGATCCAATGTTCCGAAGGAACCATATCCAGATAGCGTTGTATATATTTTTCGAAATCGGTCATAATTTAGTTGTTGGTTGTTGGTTGATAGTTGATAGGTTTATCAGAACGGGAAACGTCGTCAGGCTGAAGCTCTCGAAGCCATTCAAACCTGAGTCTTTTTTATTTGTCTCTTGATTATTTCTAATTAACTTCCCATTCGTAAAAATTCACCTCATCATATTTTTTAAAACCTGCGGCTGGGTATAATTGATTACCAATGAGGTTTTCTTTTCCTGTTTCCAGATACATCCCGCAGGAGCTGGAGGCTCTGCAAAGTTCTTTGGCTTCGTCTATCAAAGCTTTGGAAAAACCTTTTCCACGATATTCTGAGTTAACGAAAAGGTCATTCAGTAACCAATACCTCTTCATTCTTGTGGACGAAAACAATGGGTACAGCTGAACAAATCCGCACAATTTCCCATTCCCTTCCACCACAAATATTTCGGAATCTCCATTTTCTAATCTTTCGGAAATGAATTGTTCTGCGCCTAAAATGTCAGAAGTTTTATGATAGAACATTCTGTATTCATCAAACAATTGTGAAAGCTGAACCAAATCTTCCTGAGTTGCCTTTTTTATATTATTCTTCATCTTCATACTGTTCAAGATAATAAGTGAATGTAAAACCTTCAACCTCATCTTCCAAATCTTCCAAGGTTGTCAATAGGTCTTCGAAAAGCTCCAATTGGTCAACACTCATATTCACAAATTCGATGTGAAGCGGCATTTCTAATCCACCGGATATTACATCAGACAATGCATCCAGATTATCTCCGAAATATTCCGGCAATTTAATTTTTGATTTCAGTTCTGTATAAAAATCTTCGTAATCTCCGATGTTTATAAAGTCTATGTATACTTCTTTCATTTTAATTGGAATTTATTTTTTTTATTTCCTTCGAGAGCCTCAGGATGACAATGGTATAATATTGAGATGTTCAAAAATACAATATTGTCATCCTGAGGCTCTCGAAGCCTTTTTATTTACTGTTTTTCAAAGCTTTTATAATGGTTTTTCGTCAGCCAAACCTCTCCATTTTTGGTAAAGACAATTCGGTATGCGCCTCGGTTTCCGCAATTGTAATTAACGTCGGCTTCATAATATTGTTCGCCTTTTGGCAATTGCTTTTCACGATTGCTGAACTTATCGCCGCCAATAGCTTTTCCTGGCAAAACATCGCAAAGATTTCCCTTTGATGGATTCCAGCCTTTGCTTTTTGCTTCAGATTTTGTGATGTAAAATTCGGGAATTTTGTGATTGGTTTTTACATAATAAATAACTGTTTCTGCATCTGTCAGATCAGCAATCGGATTTTCATTTTCTTTAAGAATTTCAAAATTTTCATCCAATTTCAAATCCACATTTTCAACTTTATCCTTCCGACTTTCAACATCATATTTTTTTTCAATCTTATAAATCGAAATTAAATACATTATCAGTATTCCGATAATTGCTCCGACTGAGACAGAAATAAGTGTTTTTAGTTTCGGATTCATTGAAGAAAATTTCTACGCTAAAATAATGAAAACCTCGATTCATAAAGCATAAAAAACAAATTTTAAAAATAATTTGTCCTAAGCCTAATTTTTCTATATTTGGCGACAAAGATAAAAATTATGAATACCGATCTGATGGATAACTTAAAAATGATAGCCGAAACGGCAAAAGACTTCGCTGAAAAAAATATCCGCCCGAACATTATGGATTGGGACGAGAGCCAGACTTTCCCTGTAGAATTGTTTCATCAGTTGGGAGAACTGGGTTTTATGGGAATTGTGATTCCTGAAGAATATGGCGGCTCCGGTCTTGGCTATCAGGAATATGTGACCATTTTGGACGAGATTTCTCAGGTTGACCCTTCTATCGGATTATCTGTTGCGGCGCACAATTCACTTTGCACGAATCATATTTATGAATTCGGAAACGAAGAGCAGAGAAGAAGATGGTTGCCACAATTAGCTTCCGGAAAAGTAATCGGTGCCTGGGGATTGACGGAACACAATACAGGTTCTGACTCCGGCGGAATGTCTACCACAGCTGTAAAAGACGGCGATGATTGGATTATCAATGGAGCAAAAAACTTTATCACACACGCTATTTCCGGAGACATTGCAGTTGTAATGACAAGAACGGGAGAAAAAGGCGCAAAAAATAATTCTACAGCGTTTGTTTTGGAAAAAGGAATGGCAGGTTTTACTTCCGGTAAAAAGGAAAATAAATTAGGAATGAGAGCTTCCGAAACTGCTGAATTGATTTTTGACAATGTTCGTGTTCCGGACTCTCACAGATTGGGAGAAGTTGGAAGCGGTTTCAAACAGGCAATGAAAATTTTGGATGGCGGTCGTATTTCTATCGCAGCTTTGAGTTTAGGAATTGCGAGAGGCGCATACAAAGCGGCTTTGAAATATGCTCAGGAAAGACACCAATTCGGAAAATCGATTTCTAGTTTCCAGGCGGTTAACTTTATGCTGGCGGACATGGCAACAGAAATTGATGCATCGGAATTATTAATCAGAAGAGCATCTGACCTGAAAAATGCTAAACAAAAAATGACACGAGAAGGTGCAATGGCAAAATTATATGCTTCAGAAGCTTGTGTCAGAATTTCTAACAATGCAGTTCAAATCTTCGGTGGATATGGTTATACGAAAGATTTCCCAGTAGAGAAATTCTACAGAGATTCTAAATTGTGTACAATTGGCGAAGGAACTTCTGAAATCCAGAGATTGGTGATTGGGAGGGATATTTGTGGTTAGAATCAAAAATTAAAATATTAAAGTTTTATAAATGCTGTCTCCTTTGACGGCATTTTTTATATTTGTTAAAATTTTAGAAAAATAATGGAAAAATTAGATAGCCTGAATCAGGTAGCCGAATTTCACAAAACCTTCAACGCTCCAATTCTTGACACACCTCAGATTCCGTCGAAAGAACGTGCAGCTTTGAGGGTCAGCCTTTTACAAGAGGAATTAGACGAGTTGAAAAAAGCGATTGAAGATAATGACCTTGTGGAAGTGGCTGATGCGCTTTGCGATTTGCAGTATGTTTTGAGCGGTGCTGTTTTGGAATTTGGTTTGGGAGAAAAGTTCGTGGAACTTTTCAATGAAGTTCAGCGTTCTAATATGTCCAAAGCTTGTGATAACGAAGTTCAGGCTCAGGAAACAGTAGAATTCTACAAAGCCAAAGGAACCGATGCCTATTATGAAAAATCTGGCGAAAAATACAATGTTCACAGAGTAGCTGACAACAAGGTTCTGAAGAACAAATATTATTCTGCTGCGGATTTAAAAGACATTATTAATAAGTAACCACAATAGACAAAAAAATTTCATCAGGCTCACAAATGAAAGTATTAAGTTTTGAAATTGCGCCCTTTGTGCAAAAACTTCGTGAACCTTGTGGTAAAAAAAATAAAATGAAAAAAATCTCAATATTATTAGGAATCGTCACATTGACAGCCATTAATTCCTGCGCAGAAAGAGTCATTGTAAATCGGGAAGTAGAATCCAAAAATGACGGCAAAATGTTACTTGGAACTCAGACGCTGGATCAATTCCGAAAAGAGCCTTTTAAAATCTGGTTTGATGAAGAGT
The DNA here is from genome assembly GCF_900142325.1 of Epilithonimonas mollis. Classification (GTDB taxonomy): domain Bacteria; phylum Bacteroidota; class Bacteroidia; order Flavobacteriales; family Weeksellaceae; genus Epilithonimonas; species Epilithonimonas mollis. The sequence goes on along the minus strand of NZ_FRAM01000002.1, from coordinate 731,485 downwards.
ACAACCGTTATCAGATTGACCAAACAAGTCTGACTGAATTGAAAAAAGAAAAACTTAATTCTTATAGTTTGGTTGTTTTTGTCGGCAGCTGGTGCGAAGACAGTCACAGAGAATTTCCGAGATTGATTAAGATTTTGGACGCTTTGAAATACAATACAGATAAAATGCAGATCATAGCTGTGAACCGAAAAAAAGAATCTCCGGCAGGCGAAGAAGGACTTTACAACATAACCAGAGTACCTACCATCATCGTCAAAAAATATGGCAAAGAAATCGGAAGAATCACAGAAATGCCGGAATCAGGATATTTGGAAAGAGATTTGCTTAACATTCTGAAAAAAGACAACTCAGGTTTGTTTAAATAGTTTAAAAATTTCGAAAGCCTCAAACTAACAATACTTTTAGTATTAGAGATGTCACACTGAGCTTGTCTAAGTGTCTTTAATAAGTTTAAACATCGCTGATAAATTCTAAACCAATGAATAAATATACTGGCTTACTTTCCTTTGTTTTCGGAATCATTCTCACAGTTTTTGTTTTCCTGTCCTGGAGAAGCTGCAATAAAAAAGATGAAGCCGCTATGGTTAATCAGGATTATTATCTGATCACCAATCAAATCCAGAAAATGAATAAAATGGTAGTTCTGGAACAGGATTTTTCCAGTTTTCAAACGCATAAAAGTTCTGCTGCAAAAATTGCAGGATTCGATATATTGCCGCGAGAAATGGTACTTTACACAACGGCGAAAGCACAGGTTTCCTACGATTTGAAAAAAATGAAAATTGATGTCGATACAGTCAGTAAAAAAGTAATTATTGATGAATTGCCTCAACCTGAAATCAAGATTTTCCCGGATGTGAAAATTCATTTTATGGATGATTATGCTGTTAACAGGTTCAAGCAAAGTGATATCAACGGCATTATGGAATCAGCCAAGAAAAATATGTCAAAAAGTGTAAATCAGGAACAGTTGAAACAGGAAAGTAAGAAACAGCTGAAAGAAAATCTTACCGAAATTTTTGTTTTGGCAAAAGCCTTGCATTATTCGATAGAAGACAAAACAAATACGTTTTCTTCCGCCGAATTATAAAAAAAATAAAGTTATGAATCCTGATAAAAAAACCGAAAACAGCAATTCTGCAGAAAATAAAAAGCAGAATGAAGATTTCAAAAATATTCCTGCTGCATCTGACAAGAAAAATCCGCCTGATATTGATAAAAAAGACATTGATAAAAGTTCGCAAATCAATAAAGACGGTAAAACAGAGAATACAGACAAATAATAAAATAGTTATCCTTTCAGTTTTTGAAAGGATTTTTTATTTATAAATCTTAAAATTACGTTAAAATAAAGCTTTCACAAGCTTCTGCCATAGTTTTTGTTTATAACTTCATAACCAATATTAATCACCAAAAAATATTATTATGTCTTACACAATTATCGGGATTTTTCCCAACGAAACCGAAAGCAGAGATGTAGTCCAAAAACTGGAAGACGCAGGTTTGTATGATTATACGATTTCACGATCTGAAGTGGAAGCTCTAGAAAAGATAGACACGGACAGAAAAGCGAGCTTCTTTGACTGGCTATTTGACAGAGATGTAGTGGAAAAAGACCGCTACGAGTATGCCAGTATCGACAGCAACACCATCACTGTCTATGCCGAAACAGAAGATGATGCCAATGCTGCAAAAGCAATTCTGGACAATAATGGCGCGATCGACGTTGAAGAAAAAACAAGGGGTTACCTCGCAGACAAATATCCTGATCGGCACAAAGAATATCCCATTTCCGAATCGACAAGAGCAAGAATTATTGCCAAAGCAAAAAATGATCTCTATTTTACCGACGAAAGAGCGGATGCTTACAGACCGGAAAAAGGGATGTCTGACGAAATGGATTCTCAGGGTAAAAAAGACTAAAACCAATCACATCCTGACATATAACTTTACATAGTGATAAGGGCTGAAAAATTTCAGTCCTTATTTTTTTAATATTTAATTAATTGAAATGCAAAATAATCGCGTTGTTGATCTCTTATTATTTCGTAAATTTGCAGACATTATTTTTAAACCATTATGCTAAAAATTACACTTCCTGATGGCAGCATCAGAGAATATGAAGGAGCAGTTACTCCACTACAGGTTGCACAGAGTATCAGTGACGGTTTGGCAAGAAACACCATTTCTGCCGTCGTAAACGGAAAACAGACAGAAGTAGATACGACGATTACGGAGGATTCTACAGTGCAGCTTTTGACGTGGAATGACGATATGGGGAAAAAAGCATTCTGGCATTCATCTGCTCACTTGCTGGCTCAGGCGATTATGGAATTTTATCCTAACGCAAAGTTAACAATTGGACCTGCTATCGCCAATGGATTCTACTACGATGTAGATTTCGGAGGAGAACCTTTGTCTGAAAAAGACTTTGAGAAATTAGAAAAGAAAATCTTAGAAAATGCTAAGAAAAATTCAACTTTCAATCTGCGTGAAGTTTCTAAAGCTGATGCCCTGAAAGAATATGCAGACAATCCTTTCAAAACTGAACTGATTGAAAATCTTCCTGACGGCGAGATCACTTTTGTTACACACGATAACTTCACAGATCTTTGTAGAGGTGGGCACATCCCTTCAACAGGAATTGTGAAAGCAGTTAAGATTCTAAATGCAGCTGGCGCTTATTGGAGAGGTGATGAGAAAAATCCTCAGCTTACAAGAGTTTACGGAATCTCTTTCCCTAAACAAAAAGAATTGGCTGAATATCTTGAAAGACTTGAAGAAGCTAAAAGAAGAGACCACAGAAAACTGGGGAAAGAATTGGGTATTTTCGCGTTCTCCGATAAAGTGGGACAAGGTCTTCCGCTTTGGTTGCCAAAAGGTGCAGCTCTTAGAAAAAAACTGGAAGAATTTCTTTCCAAAGCTCAGAAAAAACAAGGTTATGAATTTGTAATTTCTCCGCACATCGGCGCAAAAGAATTGTACATCACTTCCGGACACTGGGAGAAATATGGCGAAGACAGTTTTCAACCCATCAAAACTCCGAATGAAGGTGAAGAATTCTTGTTGAAACCAATGAACTGTCCGCACCACTGCGAGATTTATAAAGCCCAACAATGGTCTTATAAAGATCTCCCGAAACGTTATGCAGAATTTGGAACCGTTTACAGATATGAGCAGTCCGGAGAGTTGCATGGCTTAACCAGAGTTCGTGGATTTACTCAGGATGACGCTCACCTTTTCTGTACGCCAGACCAACTGTTGCAGGAATTTGAGAAAGTAATTGACCTGGTATTGTATGTTTTCGGTTCATTAGGTTTTGCTGATTTTACAGCGCAAATCTCATTGAGAGATCCAGAAAACAGAGAAAAATATATTGGTTCTGACGAGAACTGGGAGAAAGCTGAAAATGCTATCGTTACTGCGGCCAAATCAAAAGGACTGAAAACTGTAACTGAATATGGCGAAGCCGCTTTTTACGGTCCCAAACTGGATTTTATGGTAAAGGATGCTTTGGGAAGAAGCTGGCAGCTTGGAACGATTCAGGTAGATTATAATTTACCGGAAAGATTTGACCTTTGGTATAATGGCAGCGATAATGAAAAGCACAGACCTGTGATGATCCACAGAGCGCCATTCGGTTCTATGGAACGTTTTATCGCAATTCTTATTGAAAATACCGCTGGCGATTTCCCACTTTGGCTGAGCCCTGAACAATTTACGATTTTGCCGATCAGTGAAAAGTTTGGAGATTATGCAAAAAAAGTTTCACAATTATTGGAAAATCACGATATTTGTGGTTTGATAGACGACAGAAACGAAAAAACCGGAAAGAAAATTCGGGATGCCGAATTGAAAAAACTTCCTTTTATGCTCATAGTGGGCGAAAATGAGGAAAAGAACGGTACAATTTCTGTTAGAAGAAGAGGCGAAGGCGACCTTGGAGAGATGTCAATAGATGCTTTTATTACTTACTTTAAGGAACAGGCAAAGCCGACATTCGAACTAGGAAACTAAACCTTAATCATTGATTATTAATTTTAAAATTTTAAAACCATAGCACTAAAAAGAAACAACAGCAGAGGTCCGATGAGACGTCCAGTCCAGGAAGACCTTCATCAGATCAACGACAAAATCCGGGCAAGGGAAGTTCGTCTGGTTGGAGAAAATGTAGAACCTGGAGTCTATCCGTTGGCAAAAGCTTTGGAAATAGCGAGAGATCAGGAATTAGATCTAGTTGTTATTTCTGACAAAGCAGAACCTTACATCTCCCGTATTCTGGATTATAAAAAATTCCTTTACGAGCAAAAGAAAAAAACAAAAGAATTAAAAGCGAAACAAGTAAAAGTGGTTGTTAAAGAGATCAGATTTGGTCCTCAAACTGATGATCATGATTATGAATTCAAGAAAAAACATGCTGAAAAATTCTTGGAAGAAGGTTCTAAACTGAAAACTTATGTTTTCTTCAAAGGACGTTCTATTATTTTCAAAGATCAGGGAGAAATTCTTCTTCTGAAACTGGCTCAGGATCTGGAACACGTTGGAAAAGTAGATCAGCTTCCTAAGCTAGAAGGAAAGAGAATGATTATGATGATGAGCCCTAAGAAGCCCGCTAAATAGAAACAACATCTTTCATAAAGAAAAAACCCTCAAATTAATAATTTGAGGGTTTTTTATGCCTACTATGCTGACAAAATTATCAGTTCAAATACTTGAACAATCGATAAGTTATTTCTAAAAAAAATCCCAATCTTATGATCGGGATTTTGAGTTTATATAAAACTGAAATTATTTCAATTCTACTTCAGCACCAGCTTCTTCAAGTTGCTTCTTAAGAGCCTCAGCTTCGTCTTTAGACACACCAGTTTTGATTGGAGCTGGAGCACCGTCTACGATATCTTTAGCCTCTTTAAGACCAGCACCGGTTAAATCTTTTACCAATTTAACGATAGCCAATTTAGAAGCACCTGCAGACTTAAGAATTACATCGAATTCTGTTTTTTCTTCAGCAGCTTCACCTGCACCACCTGCAGCAACTACTACTGCAGCAGCAGCTGGCTCAATTCCGTACTCATCCTTAAGGATAGCAGCTAATTCGTTTACGTCTTTTACTGTTAAGTTTACTAGCGTTTCAGCTAAATTTTTTAAATCTGACATTGTTGTAATGTTTTTTTGTTGATTATTTATCTATTTTTTTGAGTGTAATTATTCGGCACTTGGAGTTTCCTCTGTGCTTTCTGCAGATGCTTCTGGAGCTTCTTCAGCAGCCGGTGTTTCTTCCTTAGCTTCTTCTACTGCAGGTGCAGCTTCTTCCGCTTTGGCTTCAACACTTTCCGGTTTGTTTTGTAGAGCAGAAACCACTCTTTGGATAGGAGACTGAAGCAATCCGATGATTTCACCGATCATTTCTTCTCTTGACTTGATGTTAACCAAAGTCTCAAGGTTATTGTCACCAACATAGAAGGTTTCCTGAACAAAAGCAGACTTCAGTGCCGGCTTCTCTTCTTTCTTTCTGAAGTCTTTGATTAATTTTGCCGGAGCATTTGCCGTTTCAGCGATCATCACAGCAGAGTTTCCTTTGAAAGTTTGGAACATTTCTGAGAAATCTACGCCATCAATTTGCTCCATTGCTTTTTGCAAAAGTGTATTTTTCACCACTTTCACTTTGATATTCTGTTTGAAAGCCTGTCTTCTGAAGTCAGATGATTTGGCAGCGTTCAAACCTTCAAGATCTGCTACATAAACTACTTTTGCATCCTGAAGCAAATCTTTGATCTCTTGTATTGCTACAACTTTTTGGTCTTTTGTCATTGTCTTAGGATTAAAATTAGTTAACAGATTTAGTATCAATTGCAATTCCCGGGCTCATTGTAGAAGACAAATAGATGCTCTTCACATAAGTTCCTTTTGCAGCAGTCGGCTTCAATTTGATTAATGTCTGGATCAGCTCCTGAGCATTTTCTTTAATTTTAGCAGCATCAAAAGATACTTTTCCGATACCTGCGTGGATAATACCATATTTATCTACTTTGAAATCGATTTTACCTGATTTCACTTCAGTTACAGCCTTACCGATCTCCATAGTTACTGTTCCAGACTTAGGGTTTGGCATCAAACCTCTTGGTCCCAAAACTCTACCCAATGGACCTAGTTTACCCATAACAGCCGGCATGGTAACGATAACGTCAACATCTGTCCAGCCTTCTTTAATCTTTTGCAAATATTCATCAAGACCAACATAATCAGCACCAGCTTCTTTAGCTTCTGCTTCTTTATCCGGAGTTACCAAAGCAAGAACTTTAACATCCTTCCCTGTTCCGTGAGGAAGAGATACAACACCTCTTACCATCTGGTTTGCTTTTCTTGGATCTACACCTAGTCTGACAGCGATATCTACAGATGCGTCAAACTTTGCGAAATTCACTTCTTTTACCAAAGCAGAAGCTTCGTCAAGATTGTAAATTTTGTTTTTTTCTACTTTGCTTAAAGCTTCTTTTTGCTTCTTCGTTAATTTTGCCATTTCTCTAAGTTTTAAGCGTTAGTTGGTTTAGTTCCTGTTACTCTTAATCCCATAGATCTAGCAGTACCTGCAACCATAGAAAGAGCTGAATCTACAGTAAAGCAGTTAAGGTCTCCCATTTTGTCCTCAGCAATTTTCTGAATTTGAGCCCAAGATACAGCACCTACTTTATTTCTGTTAGGTTCTCCAGATCCACCTTTTAGTTTCGCAGCATCCAGCAATTGGATCGCTACCGGAGGGGTTTTGATGATGAATTCAAAAGATTTGTCTTCATACACCGTGATAACTACCGGCAAAACCTGACCAGGCTTATCCTGAGTTCTACCGTTGAATTGTTTACAAAACTCCATGATGTTCACACCTGCAGAACCCAAAGCTGGACCTACTGGTGGAGAAGGGTTGGCAGCGCCACCTTTCACCTGAAGTTTTACCATTTTAAAGACTTTTTTAGCCATTTTTTGTTTTTTAAATTTGAATAATTAATGAATTTGGAAGCATTTATTATTCAGTGGGTTATCTATTCTCACATAAGAAACCCACTTTTCAGTTTGCAAAAATAAGAATAAAATTTTAACCTACAACCAAATATTTTAATTTTATTTACCTTAATAAAAAAAGCTTTTCAAAATTAATTGAAAAGCCTTTAGATTTTATGATAAGTAGATTATACTTTTTCGACTTGCATATAGCTTAATTCCATTGGTGTTTTTCTACCGAAGATAAGAACTGAAACTTCGATTTTCTTTTTATCTTCAAGGATTTTTTCAATTGTCCCATTGAAGCCATTGAAGGGTCCATCAATAACTTTCACATTTTCTCCAACAATAAAAGGAATCTCAACATCTGTAGCAAATTCAGAAAGCTCATCCATTCTTCCAAGCATCCTGTTAACTTCAGATTTTCTCATTGGAACAGGTTCACCGCCTTTCGTAAGACTAAGGAATGAAATTACACCTGGTATATTTTTAATAACATGAGGAACTTCGCCTATAAGGTTAGCTTCCACCATCAGATAACCTGGATAATAAGGCTTCTCCTTTGGGACTTTTTTTCCGTTTCTGATCTGTATCACTTTTTCCATCGGAATCACCACCTGAGTTACGTAAGCATCCATGCCTAGTCGCTGGATCTCGTTCTCGATGTAGTTCTTCACTTTATTTTCCTGTCCGCTAACAGCTTTCAGCACATACCATTTCATATCGCTCATAGGGAAAGTAATTTGGATTAATTGAATAGATTAATAAACGTCGCTATAAAATTCTTAATTGTTACACTGAATAAAGAATCTACTCCAAACGTAAATAAAGCAAGGATTACAGTAGAGATGGATACAACAATCGTAGAAGATTGCAGATCCGGCCATTTAGGCCATTCTACTTTATCTTTAAATTCTGTATAAGAACCTTTTAAAAAATTAATTAATGAGCTCATATTTTAATTTTGCACGGGCACTAGGATTCGAACCCAGATCAACGGTTTTGGAGACCGGTATCCTACCATTGGACGATGCCCGTAGATTAAAAGTTCCGTAAGCTTCCTTACGGAACTTTAATTATATTAAGATGATTAGTCTAGGATTTCAGTTACCTGACCAGAACCAACTGTTCTACCTCCTTCTCTGATAGCAAATCTAAGACCTACGTTAAGAGCGATTGGTTGTAGCAATTCTACAGTGATCTCCAAGTTATCACCAGGCATTACCATTTCTACACCTTCTGGCAAGAAGATCTCACCTGTAACGTCAGTAGTTCTTACATAGAACTGAGGACGGTATTTGTTGTGGAATGGCGTGTGACGTCCACCTTCTTCTTTAGAAAGGATATAAACAGAAGCTTTGAATTTTTTGTGCGGCTTAACTGAATCTTTCTTAGCGATAACCATACCTCTCTTGATGTCAGTTTTTTCAATACCTCTCAACAATAGACCTACGTTATCTCCAGCTTCACCTCTGTCAAGGATTTTTCTGAACATCTCAACTCCTGTAATAGTAGAAGTCAATTTTTCATCACCCATACCAACGATATCAACCGGATCTCCAGTGTTGATAACACCAGCCTCGATTCTACCAGTTGCAACAGTACCTCTACCTGTAATAGAGAATACGTCTTCGATTGGCATCAAGAAAGGCTTATCTGTATCTCTTGGTGGTTGCTCGATCCAAGTATCAACAGCATCCATCAATTCTTCAACAGATTTGAACCATTTATCTTCAGTATCAACTGTAGCAGCAGTAGCAGCAGTAAGAGCTCCTAGTGCAGAACCTTGGATTACTGGAGAGTTATCACCGTCAAAATCGTAAGTAGACAATAGGTCTCTCAATTCCATTTCAACAAGCTCTAATAATTCTGGATCATCCACCATATCAACTTTGTTCATGAAAACAACAATTCTAGGTACGTTTACCTGACGGCAAAGCAGAATGTGTTCTCTAGTTTGAGGCATAGGTCCGTCTGTAGCAGCACATACAACGATAGCACCGTCCATCTGAGCAGCACCTGTTACCATGTTCTTCACATAATCCGCGTGACCTGGACAGTCAACGTGAGCATAGTGTCTTTTTTCAGTTTCGTACTCGATGTGAGCAGTATTAATAGTAATACCTCTTTCTTTTTCTTCTGGAGCAGAGTCAATAGCAGAGAAATCTTTTTTCTCAGCAAGACCTTTGCTCGCTAATACAGCAGAAATAGCTGCAGTAAGTGTAGTTTTACCATGGTCAACGTGACCAATAGTACCAATGTTCAAGTGTGGTTTTGAACGATTAAACGTTTCCTTTGCCATGATTTTAATATTTAATTTATTTAATATTGTTTTTTTCGGTCTGCAAATATAATGAATTTTTAAATATCAAAAATTATTTTAGATAAAAATTAATAATTTGAAACTGGTTACGTATTGACTAGGCCGAAATTACAAACTTACATTAAATCTAACATAAAAATGATTCCAAAAAAAATCCTGAATTTCTTCAGGACTTCTTGAGCCAACTACGGGATTTGAACCCGTGACCTCTTCCTTACCAAGGAAGCACTCTACCCCTGAGCTAAGTCGGCCTAAAAAAAAATCACATTCCGTACGGTTTGTGATCTTTGAGCGAAAGACGGGGGTCGAACCCGCGACATTCAGCTTGGAAGGCTGACGCTCTACCAACTGAGCTACTTTCGCAATTTTTTGTTTCCTAATTGTTGGTAAACGTTTACAAATCTAAAACTATTTTTTTGAATTTGCAAATAATATAAAAGTGGGGAGAGCAGGATTCGAACCTACGTAGCCGAAGCAGCTGAGTTACAGTCAGCCCCATTTGACCGCTCTGGTATCTCCCCGATATTTTATATTAGAGCCTCCAGAGGGATTCGAACCCACGACCCCGAGATTACAAATCACGTGCTCTGGCCAGCTGAGCTATGGAGGCAAATAGATTTCAAAAGAACTCTCTTTCTGCGCTGCGGTTATTTCCGTTTTGCGAGTGCAAATATGAGATACTTTTTTGAAATCTACAAATATTTTAATAAAAAAATTTCAATTATTTTATTACGCTAATTCTTTTTTCTTGATTAACAGTTTCTTAGCAGTCTCAACACTTTCGTCCAAACTTTCTTCAAAGCTGGAACAAGTCTTTTTCACAACTATATCATTGCCCGGAATCTTCACTACCAGCTCAGTGGTCTTATTATTTTTATCGGATGTATTTTCAACTTTCAGATAGACTGCAGTCTCCACAATTTTATCATAAAAGGTCTCCAGTTTACTTAATTTTTTCTCAATTCTTTCTTTCAATGGTTCGTGAGGTGTAACACCCACGGTGTGAATCGTAATTTTCATAACGTGTAATTTAAACGGTTAAACAATTAAAATGTAGAGTTTATTCCATATTATTATCATTTTCAGTTTTTCTTTCTCTCGGGTGTGCATTACTATAAGCTTTTTTCAGCTGTTCAATATTTGCACTTGTATACACTTGTGTACTTGCCAAACTGGAATGCCCCATTATTTTCTGAACTTTAGAAATCTCTGCACCGCCATTAAGAACGTGGGTTGCAAAAGTATGTCTCAGGATATGGGGACTCCTTTTTTGTTTGGTAGTGACTACACTAAAGTACTTATTAACGACCAGATACACAAACTTTTCACCGAGTTTTTTTCCTTTTTTATTAACGAAAAAATAATGTTTGTTTTCTGAATCCGGCATTCTGATATCCAAATATGTTTGCATGTCCGATACCAAATCATCAGATACGGGAATCACCCTCGCTTTGTTTCCCTTCCCGATTACCAGAATTTCTTTTTTTGAAAAATCCACATTTGACAGCAAAAGGTTACAGAGTTCAGATTTACGGATTCCTGTTTGGTAAAGCATTTCGATAATAAGTTTATCCAAAAGTGTCATCTGTCCTTTTTCTTCCACCTCTGTTTTCATCATTTCCATTTCGTCTTCAGAAAACGGAATCCTTTTCTCCGGGTAAAATTTCAATGAAGTGATAGTTTCCATCGGTGAGACCTCAATTTCTCCAATGCGAAGCATGAATATATAAAAACTACGCAGTGTTGATAATTTCCTATTGATACTTCTTTTGCTAAGACCAGATTGACTAAGCTCTACAATAAAATTCTTAATCACCTTTTTATGAATATGAATGATACCTGCAGAGGACTCTGTATTCAGGACAAAGTCTGAAAAATCAGATAAATCTTTTTTGTAGTTGGTGACTGTGTGTGGAGAATATCTTTTTTCTACTTCAATGTACTCCAGGAATCTTTCTATCATATATATACAAATACAAAATCACTTCCAAATATAGAAATTCGGAAGTGATTTTTATTATTTTTTGCTAAAAAAGAACTTAAGCCTGTTCTTCTTTGCTCAAGTTTCTTTGTTTGTGAGCTGCTTTTAGTTTCGCTTGTCTCAAAGTTACAGAAGGCTTGATGAATTGTTGTCTGGATCTAAGCTCTCTTACAACTCTTGTTTTATCAAATTTTCTTTTGTACTTTTTTAAAGCTCTGTCGATAGACTCTCCGTCTTTTACTGGAATTATTAACATATTTTACATCTCATTTTGAGGTGCAAAAATATGAATATTTTATTAATCTGCAAATTTTTCCGCTTTTATTTTAATAAATAAATTTAACAAAGCCTCATTGGCATTTCTATCTTAATTGTTGATCCAGGACAAAATCACTAGCCCCTATTGCAGTGGAAATCCTTTTTTGCATGGTCTTCGGGTTCTGGAAATCCGAAAAGGACATGCAAAAAAGATTGCAACGAAAAGCGGGATTAGCTCCAAAAAACAAATTCAAAAAACCCAGAAATCAAATAAAAACTCCCGAATAAATCCGGGAGTTATAATTATGCTTTGATGTACATTGCTTTTTTGATTTCTTCTTTCACTTTTTCCAGTTTCGGGAACCATTCTCCAAATAACGGTGCGGAATATGGTGCCGATGCATCCGGTGTTGTGATTCTCTTGATTGGCGCATCCAGATAATCGAATGCTTTTTGCTGAACCATGTAGGTGATTTCTGATGCAACTGACGCAAATGGCCACGCCTCTTCCAGAATCACCAAGCGGTTGGTCTTTTTAACGGATTCCAAAACGGTGTCATAATCCAGCGGGCGAACTGTTCTGAGATCAATCACTTCTACAGAAATGCCTTCTTTTTCCAGATCAGCAGCAGCCTGCAAAGCCAGCTTCATAATCTTACCGAAAGAAACCAAAGTCACATCTTTACCTTCTTTTTTGATATCTGCTTTCCCGATCGGGATATAATATTCTTCTTCCGGAATCTCCATTTTATCTCCATACATCTGCTCAGACTCCATAAAGATCACAGGATCATTGTCCTGGATTGCCGTCTTTAAAAGTCCTTTTGCATCATAAGGGTTAGAAGGCACCACAACTTTCAGTCCCGGACAGTTGGCATACCAGCTTTCGAAAGCCTGTGAATGTGTTGCTCCCAGCTGACCTGCAGAAGCAGTGGGCCCACGGAAAACAATCGGGCAGTTCCATTGTCCGCCACTCATCTGGTAGATTTTTGCTGCGTTGTTGATAATCTGATCGATTGCAACCATCGAGAAGTTGAATGTCATAAATTCCACAATCGGGCGATTACCATTCATGGCAGCACCAACAGCGATACCGGTAAAGCCAAGCTCGGCAATCGGTGCATCGATGATTCTTTTTGCACCGAACTCGTCCAGCATTCCTTTGGAAGCTTTGTAAGCACCGTTGTATTCTGCAACCTCCTCTCCTACTAGAAATATGGATTCGTCTTTACGCATTTCTTCGCTCATCGCCTGAGCAATTACTTCACGAAATGTATGTTCTTTCATTTGTTAATAATTATTATTTTTAATGGTCAGACGGAAAACGCATCGTTGTAGTCCTGTATCTCAAGAATTTTTAACAATGGTTTTTCATTCAACCGCTAGTTTAGAATTTCGAAATACAAAAGTATTAATTTTTTTATTATTTGCATAACAAAAAAGGCTTCCGATCGGAAGCCTGCTTTTTATCATAATTTTTGCTTAATCAACTTTTTGCCATGTCTGATCTCTACCTAATAGAGAAATGCCCAGATAACCTCTTACATTTAGTTTATCACCATCTCTAGTAATCGTACATTTATAAGTTTTACCTTTTTTAGGATCTGTGATTGTTCCTCCAGTAAACTCATTTCCATCTTTTGAAAGACCTCTGATAATCTCAAGACCAACCAAAGGTTTGTTTTTACGGTCATCTTTACAGGCTACGCAATTGGCATTTTCCGGTTTTATAAGCAATTGAGAAATCTTTCCGTAATATTTACCGTCAGCTTTTTTCCAAATTTCCACAATAGATTTCGCTTTTCCGGTTTCATCATCTATAGTTTTCCATTTTCCTTCGATCTGTGCGAATGAAAGAACGCCGATGAATAATAAGGCAAATGATAATAATACTTTGTTCATTGTCTTTTATTTTAAGTTGTTTTTGTTTTTGTTTTTGATAATGGATTATTGTTAACGTTAAATTAACATTGTTAAAAATATAAATTTATTTTAAACAAACAAGTATTTTTTATTATCCGAAGCATAAATCATAGCAATTCACAGATTATTTGGCAATTAAACAGTTATTAATATAATTTTCTATTAATTACCCTGTCCATATAATCCTGATACCAGGCTTTGGTTTTCTCGATTCCCAATTTCTGCTCTGCATTTATTTTTTGATTCAGAAGATTTTTGGATAGTTCCAGATCAGCTTTATCATAGATGCCCGTGACGTCCTTTCCATCAAACACATACGTGTAGTTTCCTATAATCATGTGTTCGTTAATAGCATCTGAATTTACGATCATATAATCTTCATCCCTGTCGGAAACCAGGCTTCTTCCCCAGCTCCTGATTTTTTTATTATACCCGATCAGGTCAGCCAATGTCGGATAGATGTCGATCTGCTGTGCAAATCTGTTATCTACACCTTTCAGATTATATTTTGGATCAGGTGAAAAAAACAGTATCGGGATTGCAGAACGATTGATTGTTTTCTGATATTCGGGATAATAGACCTGGTTGGTATGATCCGCAGTTATCACGAAAATCGTATTCCGGTACCATGGTTTTTTACTTGCTGTCTGAAAGAACTTTTTCAAAGCATAATCTGTGTACTGTATCGGAACGTGGATTTGTAACGGACCGGGCTTGAACGTATTCTGATATTTTTCCGGAACTTTGAAAGGATCATGAGAAGATGCTGAAAACAATGTCGCCATGAACGGCTGCTTCTTTCCTGTATTTTTTGCAAAATACTGAAAAAAGGGTTCATCCCAAATTGCCCACATCCCATCAAAATCTTCATCATTGTTATATTCCGTTTTGCCATAATAATGCTTGAATCCAAGGATATTTCCGAATCCCTGAAATCCCATCGAACCATTCGGTGCACCGTGATAAAAACTCGTGTCATAGCCCATATCATTACAGACAGAAACAATAGACTGGATTTTCTGATTAGAATAAGGAGAACTTGTGAAAGCATCTGTCAAGCTTGGAATGCCTGCCAACACGGAACTCATCCCATGGATAGACTGTCGTCCGTTCGCAAATGCATTGTTGAAGATCAGGCTCTGATCTGCAAGACTATCTAAAAAAGGTGTATAGGAAACGAAATCCTTGATGTTATTCTGCCTGTTAAAAGCACCGGAATATTCCCTGGCAAAGCTTTCCATAATGAAAATAACAACATTGGGCTTTGGCTCCACATTGCGCTGATATAATTTGTATGGCTTGATTTCTTTTTCAATAAACTTTTCATCTACGAAATGGACGAGCTTAAAATTATTGGTATTCATCGTTCTGAAAAAAGAGAAAACAGAATTCAGAACCAGATTTGCCTGCTGTGGGTTGTCGACATGCTTATTCGCATCCACAAGATTAATCGGTCTTGTAGAATGTTTGAAATCACCCCGGATTCCGCCAACCGTCAAAACCGCAATCAGGCACAGATTAATGACTGATGTAACAAAATAAATGATAAGATTTTGAGGTTTCTCTTCTTTTACTTTTACTTTTTTGTAAAGAAAAATCCAAAGGATCAATATTACCGCAAACCAAATAAAAACAAAAGGATGCTGCAAAACTGAATTCCAAAATACCTTTCCCAGATTATTTTCATGTTTCCCAACGTCCAGTGCAGCAGAAGTCAGTCTCGCCTGACTGAACCTGTAATAAATAATATCGCCAAAATTGAATGCATAAGTAATTCCATTAGTTATGAAATACCAATAGAACAGAAATTTCTGATAACTTTTTTTCGTATTGATAACGATCGGAATGAAACTCAACAGAATGAAAACTGCATTCACATAGAGAATTGCTGTCGTGTCAAACGCAGTTCCGTAATATGATAATTTAAAATATTCTGAAATTCCATCTACTTTTATCAATTCCTGATTGAACTGCCAAAACAATAATCTTGCAATCTGATAAAAGAAAAAAACCAAAAAAAGTCTGTAAATCAAGGCTAAAATTTCTTGCCCTCTCCAATTCTTCATTTTGCAAAATTAAACTTTTCCTTGTATTAGTTTTTACTATTTTTGTGTTATGAATTTCATAAAAAATAATCTCGCCAACGCGTTGACTTTGGGCAATCTTTTTTCCGGTTGTGTTGGAGTTGTTCATTTGCTTTCAGGCGATTATCAGACTACTGCGATTTGCATTATCATGTCTTTGATCCTCGATTTTTTTGATGGTTTCGTCGCACGTGCTCTTAGATCCAGCAGCAATCTTGGCGGACAACTGGATTCTTTGGCAGACATGGTAAGTTTCGGATTTTTACCGGGTGTTGCGATGATGAAAATGCTTGAACCTTTTGGTAAGCAGCTTTTTGGATCAGAATTACCTCTTGAAATTAAATATTTCGGTTTTGTGATTACACTTTTTTCCTGTCTCAGATTGGCAATTTTCAATTTGGACGACGATCAGAAATACTACTTCAAAGGCTTGAACACGCCAAGTAACACCATTTTGATCTTCGGATTTTTCTATGCTTTTAAGGAAACCGGCACATTCGGCTTTCTCCTTGACAATAAAATTTATCTGTTGGTTTTCACAGCACTTTCTTCCTGGTTACTGATCTCTCCGATCAAAATGATCGCCATGAAATTCAAATCAAAACAATTAAAAGATAATTATCCAAAATTAGTTTTATTAATCGGCGGGATCTTTATTTTATTGATTTTCAAAACAGTGGGAATTCCTTTAGTAATCATCTACTATATTCTGATCTCACTTATGTTTCAAAAACAACTTAAATAATTATGAATTATTAGTGATATGAAAAAACAATCACAATACTTAATTATTCACTCTTCATTAATAATCCATAACTAATAATTTACAACTATAAAAAATGAATTTAAAACTATATAAGCCGCTTTGCATATTCGACCTGGAAACTACAGGGACCAACATCGGAAAAGACAGGATCGTAGAAATCTGTATTCTGAAAGTGTTTCCTGACGGATCCAGAGAAAGCAAAACATGGAAAGTGAATCCTGAAATGCCGATTCCGACAGAATCTTCTGCGATCCACGGGATCTATGATAAGGATGTTGCAGACTCGCCGACTTTTCGTGAGATTGCTCCGAAAGTGATGGAAATGATAAAAGATTCTGACCTGGGCGGATTCAATTCCAATCGTTTTGATATTCCCGTTTTGGCAGAAGAAATGCTCAGAGCCGACGTGGATTTTGACCTCAGCAAACACAGATTCGTAGATGCACAAACCATTTTTTTCAAAAAGGAACCTAGAAATCTTGGTGCGGCTTATCAGTTTTATTGCGGAAAAACTTTGGAGAATGCCCATTCTGCAGAAGCAGATGTGATGGCAACTTTCGAAGTTCTGGATGCGCAGGTGGAAAAATATGAGGATGTCCCGAATGAGATTGCCGAGCTGAGCGACTTTTCTACTCAGAATAAGTTTGCTGATCTTGCCGGGATGATCCATTTTGACGATAATAACCAGGAAATTTTTGCTTTTGGAAAATATAAAGGCCAGAAAGTGAAAGATGTTTTCCAAAAAGATTTGGGATATTACGGCTGGCTTCAAAGTGCTGATTTCCCATTATACACCAAGAAAATCTTCACAAAGATCCAACTAAAGTCAAGATTTTAACATCACAAATTATGAGCAAAATAGTATTGACAGTGACTTTACTGGTCGTTTCTAATATATTTATGACATTGGCCTGGTACGGCCATTTGAAATTCAAGCAAATGGACTGGTTTCACAATCTCGGATTGGTTTCTGTCATTTTCATCAGCTGGGGAATTGCTTTTTTCGAATACTGTTTTCAGGTTCCGGCCAATCGTATAGGCTTCAAAGAAAATGGCGGCCCATTCAACCTCTGGCAACTGAAAGTAATGCAGGAAGTGATTACGCTAACGGTTTTCACAATTTTTACCATCGTATTTTTCAAGGAAGAAAGCTTCCGGATTAATCATCTGATCGGGTTTGTTTTCTTGATCCTAGCCGTTTATTTTATTTTTAAAAAATAATCAATTATCCATATGAAAATCATCTGCATAGGAAGAAATTATAGCGAACATGCCAAAGAATTAGGAAATGAAGTTCCGGAAGATCCGGTCATCTTTATGAAGCCTGATACAGCTGTCCTGAAAAAAGGTTCTGATTTTTATATTCCCAACTTTTCAGACGATGTTCATTATGAGCTGGAAGTGGTATTAAAAATATCAAAAGGAGGAAAATACATCCAAAAGGAAAATGCAGGAAAACATTATGATGAGATCGGTCTCGGAATTGATTTTACTGCACGGGATCTTCAGACCAAGCTCAAGAACAAAGGTCTGCCCTGGGAATTGGCAAAAGGTTTTGACGGTTCTGCAGTCATTTCGGATTTCGTATCAAAAGCGAATTATGATTTGCAGAATCTGAATTTTTCATTAACAAAGAATAATGAACAAGTCCAGAGTGGGAATACAAAAGACATGATTTTCAGCTTTAATGATATTAT
This sequence comes from Epilithonimonas mollis, assembly GCF_900142325.1. Taxonomy (GTDB): domain Bacteria; phylum Bacteroidota; class Bacteroidia; order Flavobacteriales; family Weeksellaceae; genus Epilithonimonas; species Epilithonimonas mollis. The sequence goes on along the minus strand of NZ_FRAM01000002.1, from coordinate 713,457 downwards.
TGCGTTTGTTTCTCAATATTTTACGCTGAGAGTCGGTGATCTTATTTTTACAGGAACGCCAAAAGGTGTGGACAGGGTGTCTGAAAATGATTTTCTGGAAGCCTTTTTGGAAGACATAAAGCTATTCAGTCTGAAAATACAGTAACGTTTTAGGACTTATAAATTGTTATTAATACATATTTAAAATTAAAAGTTGATTATTATCAAGTTTTTATTATAACTTCGCTAATGGCTGAATTTTTGCTTCAAAAATATAATAAATGTCTATTATGAAAAAAATTATTTTACCTGTAGATTTTTCCGACAGTTCTGATAAACTTGTAGACTTTGCTGTTGGTTTTGCGAAAGATGTCAATGCTGAAATTGCCTTGATTCATGTAGCCGCTACTGATATAGGATTTGTGATTGGCGATATAGGTTTTCAGTACTTTCCGGAAGTGGAAGAAAATGAAATCAAATTCGAACTAAAAGAACTTAATAAATTAGAACAGCGCGTTATTTCTCAGGGCGTGAACTGTAGTCATATTCTGAAGCAAGGAATTGCAGGCGATACAATCCTGGAGTTTGCTGAAGAAAAAGACGCAGATTATATTGTTGTCGGATCACATGGCAGAAGCGGTGTTTATGATGTTTTCATCGGAAGCCTTACAAAAGAAATCACCAGAAAATCCAAAATTCCTGTTTTGGTGGTTCCTTGTCATGATGAATAAGAATTGTATATCATAAAAATAAAAGAACCCGTCTCGTTTTATAACAAGACGGGTTTTTTATTAAATATAATCAATTTATTTAACCTTCGTTTTTGTAGATCTTTGGATCGTAGTATGGATGTTTGCCTTCTGTTGGCGAAAAATAATCTTCGTCCTTTTGAGCTCCTAAAGTCACTACCAAAATGTAGCACCAATAGCAGAAAAAACCTGCAGCTACAAGGAACAGAATCCAATTAAGAACATTACCTGCAAGGTCAAAAAAACCGAAAGACCATTTGAAAGCTGCGCTCAATGCTAACCAGAAAGATGTCATCTTTTTCTTTTTTTAAATTAACTTTGCACAAATTTATAAAAAATGTTTCGATTACTTTCTAAAGAAAGCAATATTTTTTCTGTTCCGGTTTACATCGGCATCTTGTTCCTGATATTTCTATCACTTAATCTTTTAGATTTCAGAAACATAGATTACTTTTCCACAAGCATTACTTTCTTGGGAATCAGCCTGGGATATTTTTTATTCAACAAAATTGCTCTGAACCAGTTTTCGCATCTTCCCCTTTTTCTCTATACCGCTTTTGTGATTTGTTTTTATTCCGGAAACCTGGACAGAGGCTTGGCTATTACTTTTGTTACAAGTGCCATTATATTATTGATTCTCACCAGTCAGGATGACTATCTACGGAAAAGTGCCTTTGTTTTGGTCGGTTCCATTCTGGCTTTCAATTATCTGGTTTTTCCGCCAAGCTGGCCGATGGGTGTTTTTGTGATTTTCCATATTATCGGGACATCAGGAAGAATCGGGCTCAATATCTTCAGACTGATTTTTGGGGTTTTATTGATTTTACTATCTTATTTCGGATTAATGTATCTCATTCATTACACCACCTGGGACAGGACTTACTTACCCTTTAACGGGAAATTTGAAATCATGGACTCCTACTATCCTTTATATATTCTGATTCCAATAGCTCTTATGCTGATATTTTCCATATCAGACCATTTCAAACATTACAATGAAAAAAGCCCGATCAGCCGATACAAATATACTTTTGTCCTGATATTTTCCCTTGCACAACTGATTACCATTATATTTTACATGGGAACGGATTATGAATATCTTTTACTTCTTGCTTTACCTTCAAGCATCATTATCAGTCGTATGCTGCGTTTTCTCCCGAAATACTGGATGCAGGAAATCGGACTTTGGGTGATCGTCTTTACTCTTGCCATATTTAAAATAATTACTTTTGCATAAATTTTAAAAACCTAGATGCCGAATGATCCAGATTGATGATAAACTGATTTCAGAAGATATATTTGCAGAAAGCTTTGTCTGCAACCTTACAAAATGTAAAGGTGTATGCTGCGTAGACGGTGATACAGGCGCTCCGCTGGACAAAGAAGAATTGCCCGTTCTGGATGATATTTTCCAAAAAGTAAAACCTTATCTGCGACCGGAAGGTGTAAAAGCCATTGAAGAACAGGGAACCTGGGTTATCGACCCTTATGACGGCGGATATGTCACAACTCTGGTCAACGGAAGCGAGTGTGCTTATGTGATTTTTGACGAAAAAGGAACTACAAAATGCGGCATTGAAAAAGCCTACGAAGATGGTGCTGTTGACTGGAAAAAACCAATCTCCTGCCATCTCTACCCTATTCGCGTGAACGACTACAAAACCTTTACAGCACTCAATTACCACGAGTGGGATATATGCAAAGATGCCTGCACATTGGGTTCTGAGCTGCAAGTAAGAATCTACCAGTTTCTGAAAGAACCTCTCATCCGCAAATATGGTGAAGCATTTTACCAGACACTTTGTGAGGCCGCAGAAGAATGGGAAAAAGAATACAATTCCTAGAAAATAAAATAATCCGGATATATCCGGATTATTTTATTGGTATAAATATAATTTCAAACTTTATTTGAATTCGTCATCAGAAACAGGCTGATTGATCTTGATATCAGAGTTTTTGATCTTGATTTCCTGTCCGCCTGCATTAAGAGTCATTTCCTCCACGAACTTGATACCTTCTACATCTGCATATTTTGTGATGCTCATATTTCCTTTTTCATTTTCGGTTTTGGAAAGCAAACCTGTTTTCACATCAAAATAAGATTTGGAATCATCAGAAGATAAAACATAATAGTCTTTTCCGTCAATTTGATTTTTCTCGACAGTCTTTATCTTTGCAGGATCCATTCCCAATGCTTCGATAATTTTTGATGTTTTCAATTTTGCAACCTGATCTGCCGGAAAATCGATTTTCTGCCCCATTTGGTTTGCATAACCTTTCTCGCCATCAAACATCTGAACCATTTCCTGTCCCATCATGCTCTGTGTAGATTTGAACTTGTTATCCTTTTTGACAGTTTTTCCTTCCATATCCATTCCCATCACACTGATGTTATTTTTCATAGAAAGTGTTTTCACAGATTCCAGCTTTTGCTTCCCGCCAAGTGCTGTGATATAGTTGTCAATAATCTGTTTAGCGGTCGGAACGTTTTGAGCCATCACATTTGCCGCAAACAAAAGAGAAAGCGCAAACGATACAATAAGTTTTTTCATTTTTTTAATTTCTTTAGCGAATATACTTAATTAATATAATACTTGATGTTAGTTCACATTAATTTCCTTTTGTTACAAAACAATTTCAGAATCTGAAATTGTTTTTTAGAATAAGAATTAATCTTTCTTTTTGATATCGTCTTTTACATCTTTGTAAGCATCGCTTACAGCATCTGCTCCTTTTTTAGCAGTTTTGCCGGTCCATTTCGCAGCATCTTTCACGCCTTTCTTTGTAGCTTTTGCTCCTTTTTTAGCGGTTTTACCTGTCCATTTAGCACCATCCTTTACACCTTCGGCAGTTGCTTCAGCACCTTTTTCAGCCGTTTTTCCAGTCCATTTTGCAGCATCTTTTACCCCTTCTCCTGTTGCTTTGGCACCTTTTTTAACAGCTGTTCCTACAGTGTTAGCATCTTTTTTAGCTTCTTGTTTTACCGTTTGAGCATTCATAACTACTGTTACTAAAACAATTGCTGCTAATGACAAAATTCGTTTTTTCATTCTTTTTAAATGTTTTAAATTACTCTACAATATTAGCATAAAACAAGCCAAAAAATTCACAAACATTTTAATTTAAAAAAATAAATTTTCCTTTTCCTTCGATGAAGAAAAATAATATTTTTGCAAACTTATGGCAAAGGTAAAACTCAGTACAAAGAAAAAAATCCATCAGAAAAGAAAAGTCGTTTTTATGAAAAAGCGCTGGATTCTGTTGATCATACTTTGTATTTCTTTGCTGGGAACGGGATATTATCTAAGGCAAAAAATCAATTATTATTTTACTTATTATCTTGGAAAGCACTTCGAACATAAAAAACTATCGAACACAGAAACGGAAGCCGCAAGAATTGAAAAAATAACTGGACTATATTCTAATCAGACTTTCGGCTTCGACATCTCTCATTATCAGCGGAAAGAGGATATCCAATGGGACAGCCTGAGCATAGGAAACAGAACAATTCCTTTGAAATTTGTGGTTCTGCGGGCTAGTATGGGAAACAGAAAACTGGATAAAAACTTTGACCATTTTTGGGAAACCGCAAAACAGCATAATCTGATTCGTGGTGCTTATCATTTTTACCGCCCGGATGAAGATCCCGTGATGCAGGCGAATTCTTTTCTTTCTGTGGCGAAATTAGAATCCGGAGATTTACCTCCAATTCTTGATATTGAGAAAAATCCAAGAAAAAAAACAAAGGAACAATTGGTTTCCGATCTCAAGGTATGGATTAAAATAATGGAAGACACGTACGGCGAAAAACCAATTATCTACACTTATTATCATTATTACAAAGACTATTTAAAGGGCGAATTCGATGATTATCCTCTTTGGCTGGCCAATTACAATGATGTTCCAACACCTTCTCCGGATGATGAATGGCAGTTCTGGCAATTCTCAGAAAACGGAATTGTTTACGGCATCAATTCCAAAGTTGATCTGGATATTTATAATGGGAATCTTTGGTCTTTGAAAATGCTGACGATTGATTAGGTTAATTACTAAAAATCTTCGACTCCGCTCAGACTGACAATCAAAAACATAGTATTAGAAATATCAGACTGAACAAAGTCGAAGTGTTTCAGTTTTTTATGAAATAAATATTAGTTCTTTATAAACTTAATCACATCCTTGCTTAATTCTTCTGCTCTTTCAACAGGAACACCGTGAGAAGCACCTTTGTAGATTTTCAATTTAGAATTCGGGATTTCTTTTGCGATGTATTCTGTATGTGAACGAAGAATCAAATCATTTTCGCCCGCAACAACAAAAACTTTCGCTTTGATTTTATTGAGTTGTTCTTTGGTGATTTTGGGTTCATCAATCATCAATTGAAGCAATCTGAAATCATGCGCTGGTTTGTTTTCAGCACGCATTTTATCAGCATCTTTTTTCATATTCTCCACTTCATTTTCGCCGACGCCACTGGGAAAAACATTGGCTCCGCTTGTAATGATTTTATTAGCCATTTTTGGATATTTGATGGCAAATTCGATCCCTGTATTTCCCCCGTCACTCCAGCCGAGAATATTGATTTTTTTCAATTTCAATTCATCTGCCAAAGCTTTGACATCATCAGCAAATTTAATGTAAGTCAAAGGTTCTGTAGAAATATCTGTACTTTTTCCTTGAGCTCTTGTATCCATTGCAATTACTTTGAAATGCTTAGACAATTCAGGAATTTCCTTCGAAAAAGCATCAATACTTCCACCATTTCCGTGAAGCAAAAACAACGGTTCACCTTTTCCGTAAACTTCATAATAGATATCAGCGTCTTTCAGATGAAGTATTTTTCCAGCTTCTGCATTGTTTCCGAAAATCGAAACCTGAGTAAAACCTAGATTATAAAGAAGAAAAGTGATTAAATATATTATTTTCATTTTGATATGATCGAAAATCAAATTTAAAATAAATCAAATTACTTTTGAACTTTCACATCGATATTGATTGCTGGCGCCGCCATTCCAATTTTTTCCCAATTACCATAGAATGAACGGTAATATCCAGCTTTGAATAATGCACCGCTCAAAGCCACTTTACCATTCGATTTTCCGATAAACTGAATCCCAACAAAGAATTTTCCCTGAAGCCATATTTTTTCATTACTAACATCCAACGAATAACCAAAATCATCCAAATCATCTTTACTAATCGTTGCAATGATATCTTTGTTCAGAATCAAATTATTTGGCTTCCCGTCTTTTTCATCGTAAATCGTATAACGAACTTTGATTGGTGTTGTAGATTCGAATCTGGAAAAATTCATATTGATCTTTGTAATCTTCAATTTTTTACTGGAATTGAATTCCACAGCGGTTTCTTCTACCACAGAATCGCCTTTTTCCATATTTGGCGTAAACATCAAAGATTTTGACTTGCTGTTGACTCCCAGATTTTTGTCTTTATAATTTTTCGGAGCAATAACCACTTCCTGTATATCGGTTACTTTTTCATATAAATAGATATTATGCGGATTCTGCTTTACAAAATCTCCCACAGAACTTCGGAATTGTTTGTAACCGGCAACCGCAACAATCAGTTCTTTATCTTTGGGAATATTATCTAATTGAATTTGGAATTTCCCATTTTCATCCGTCTGAATTCCGTAATTATTATTGATGATCCCGATTTTAGCATATGGAACAGGTTGGTTATCATCTTTTGAAATAACAGTTCCGGAAATAGTTTGTGCGTGAAAAGATAAGAATGCGAATAGTGTAAAGATAATGTTGATTTTCTTCATTGAAATTAATTTGAGACAAACTTCTGAATTTTCTTTTTCTAAATCTCTCAAAGAAAGGTTAAATCGACTAATCTTTTAGTTAAATTTTTCCGAAAAAACCATTTTGATCAGACAAATTAATATACATATTCAACTATTATTTAAAATAATTTATAAGAATTTTAATTATATTTATCAAATCATTATAAAAACTTCAATCTATGAAAAACAAATTATTATTTCTATTTCTTTCCTTTATTTGTTTTATAAAAATTCATTCGCAATCTGAACAATTCTCAAAAATTAGAATTCCCTACTCCTCTCAACAAGAGTTTCAGAAAATCATAGAAATTGCAGAACTTGATCATTTCAATGGTAAAAATGGTTATTTTGTAGAAGCTGTTGTTTCTTCCGACATTCTTCAAAAATTAAGTTCGAAAAAATTTCAATTCGAAATTCTGGATAATGATGTAATAGAAACTTTCCGTAAAAAATATCTCGAGGAAAAAAATACCTCGTTCAAAAATTATTCTCTCGGATGTAATGATTCTTACGTGGATCCTATAAACTACAGAACTGGTAGTATGTCAGGATTTCTGAATTACGACGAAATTTTTCAGGATTTGGATAAAATGCATAGTCTTTATCCTAATTTGATTACCGCAAAAGCACCAATCAGCAATTTTAAAACTTTTGAAAATAGAGAATTATTTTTAGTAAAAGTTAGTAATCATCAAGTAACTACTCCTAAAAAGAAATTACTTTTCACGGCTCTTCATCATGCAAGAGAAGCGGGATCTGCTCAGCAATTAATTTATTTCATGTGGTATCTTTTAGAAAATTATGCTACTGATCCGGAAATAAAATCTATTCTCGACAAAACAGAACTTTATATTGTTCCAATTGTGAATCCTGACGGGTTTGCTTACAATTGTAATGAAAATCCTGATGGTGGAGGGATGTGGAGAAAAAACAGAAGAAATAACAATGATGGGACATTTGGAGTTGACAACAATAGAAACTATGATTCCAATTGGGGAACAACCGGAATCTCTACTGATTCTGATTCTGAAGTATATTGTGGAACATCGGCGTTTTCTGAACCAGAAAATCAAGCTATAAAATGGCTTTGTGAACAGAATCAGTTTATTGGAGCAATCAATAATCACACTTATTCCGGGCTTCTTTTATTTCCTTATGGTTATGATTATAATGCATTTACTCCAGACCATGATCTCTTTACAAGACTTGGGGACGAAATGGTAAAGAAAAGCGGTTATACAAACGAAATTTCTTCATTATTATATTTGACTTCCGGATCTTCTGATGACTGGATGTACACAACAACTTCTCAGAAATCCAAAATATTAGCTTTTACACCAGAAAACGGCTACAGCTTTTGGGATTCGCCTTCACAAGTAAGCATCAATAATAGAGGAATGCTTTTCTCCAACCTTACTTTTCTGAAATCAATTTATAATTATTTTACTATTGAAGATAAAAGCAATATGAATATCTCCGGGCAAAATTTTTCTTTACAATTCTCTGCGAAAAAATTAGGACTTGGAACTGGTCCTGCTACAGCAACATTAATTAGCAATACATCGGGAGTAACAACAAGCGGTGGTGATGTAAGCATTCCTAACTCTGCACAAGGTTCTTCTTTCAATTTATCTTTCTCTGGAAATATTAATGGTTCGCTAAATGCTGGGGATCTTATCTCACTTAGCCTGAAAATTGACAATGGTGATTTCGTTCAAATGATTCCTATTTCTAAGATTTTTGGAACATCTAGAATCCTTCTGAATGATGAAGGTAATAACTTGGATAATTGGAACAAAACAGGAAACTGGGGAATTACAAGTGCTGATTCTTTTTCTTCTCCAAGCTCTATTACCGATAGTCCAAATGGCAATTATTCCAATAACTCACAAACTTCGATAACGTCCAAAAATTCCTATAATCTTACTGATGTTCAATCTGCATGGATCAGTTTCAAAACAAAATGGAATATAGAAAACGGATATGATTCTGTATCATTTGAAATTTCCGAAAATGGAGGCACTACTTGGATCCAGCAATGTGGAGAATTCACAAATCTTGGTTCTCCTTATCAAATATTAAATCAACCGATTTATGATGGTAAATCCTCAGAATGGAAATATGAAAAAATATCGCTCTCAAATTACATTGGAAAAAATATAATGATCCGTTTCAGGCTGAAAACAGATTCCGCTGTTACAGAAGATGGAATATATTTAGATGACATCAAGTTAGAAGTTTTAGATGCAACGCTTAGTACTAATGAACTAGAAAATAGAAAATTAAAAATCTATCCAAATCCAGTAAAATCAGTTCTTACCATAGTTTCCTCTGAGACTAAAAATAATTTCAAAATCTATACATTGGATGGGAAACTCCTGAAAACTGGAAAAATAAATTTTAATAAAATAGATGTTTCTTTCTTAAATATTGGAGAATATCTTCTCAAAGTAGATGATGAAAAAGCAATAAAATTCATCAAAAAATAACACACAGATGGCGATTCAGAAATGAGTCGCTTTTTTATTTCGTATTTTCGCAGCTTATTTATCATTCATAATTATCATTCATACAAATGAATTACGTTTCTGCAGAAAATCTAAGCAAATCTTACGGCGTCAAAGTCCTATTCAAAAATATCAATTTCCACGTGAACGAGGGTGACAAAATTGCTATCGTTGCTAAAAACGGAAGCGGAAAGTCCACACTTCTGAAAATCCTGATGGGAAAAGAAATTGCTGATAGCGGAACTACAATTATCAATAAAGATATTCAGGTGGTTTTGTTTGACCAGGAAATTGATTTTGACCCGAAATTGTCTGTGGAAGAGTTTATGATGACGTTGGATTCTGCGCCGATTCTGGCTTTGAAAAAGTACCATCACGCTTTGACTTCTAATATTCCTGATGATATGGAAGCGGCTTTGGCAGAGATGGAAATTCATAAAGCTTGGGATTTGGAAAACGAAATGGAACAAATCCTTTCTCAGCTTAAAATCACAGATTTGTCTGCGAAAATGGGAACACTTTCGGGTGGACAGATCAAAAGAATCGCATTGGCCAAACTTTTGACAGAAACCAGAGCAGAACACCGCCACACCTTACTTATTATGGATGAGCCAACCAACCACTTGGACGTGGAAATGGTAGAATGGCTGGAAAATTATCTTAGTAAATCGAAAATCACGTTACTTCTTGTAACACACGACCGTTATTTTCTGGATGCTGTTTGCGACAAAATCTGGGAAATGGAAGATGGAAATCTTTATCTTCACAACGGAAGTTATGCGACTTATCTTGAAAACAAAATGATTCGCGAGGACAATCTGAATTCAACGATTGATAAAGCGCAAAACCTTTACCGAAAGGAATTGGAATGGATGCGAAGACAGCCAAAAGCGAGAACTACAAAGTCCAAATCCAGACAAGATGATTTCTACGAAACCGAAAAAGTAGCGAAAACCGACACCAGAAAAGAAAAACTGGAACTGGATTTCGAAATGAAAAGATTAGGAAATAAAATTCTTGAACTTCGAGATATCAACAAAAGTTATGGTGAGAAAGTATTGTTCAAAGATTTTTCTTACCAATTCCAGAGAGGCGAAAAGGTTGGAATTGTTGGGAAAAATGGCGCAGGGAAATCAACTCTACTGAATATCATCCAGGGTTTTGAACCTAAAGATTCTGGCGAAATCGAAACTGGAGAAACCATCAAATTCGGATATTTTGCCCAAAAAGGTTTGCAATATAAAGAGGACGAAAGAGTCATTGATTTCATCAAAGAAATTGGAGAGAATTTCCCTTTAGCTAATGGAAAAACCATTTCGGCATCACAGTTTTTGAGATTATTCTTGTTTGATGACCAGACTCAATATTCGCCGATTTCAAAGCTTTCCGGTGGAGAGAAACGCCGTCTGCACTTGATGTATATTCTTTATCAGAATCCGAATTTCCTGATTTTTGATGAACCTACGAATGATTTGGATTTGCCAACATTGACAGTTTTGGAGAACTTTCTTCAAAATTTCCAAGGCAGTTTGATTATCGTTTCGCACGACCGTTATTTTATGGACAGAATTGTGGACCATGTTCTGGCTTTCGAAGGCGAAGGAAAAATCAAGGAATTTGTTGGGAATTTCTCAGAATACAGAGAACATCTTAAAAACGAAGAAAAAAATCCAAAAACAGAATCGCCAAAAGTTGAAAAAGTTGAAGCTCCGAAAGACACTTCGATCCCGCTCAGCGTTACCAACCAACAAACAGCAACCAACAATCAGCAACCAAAAAAGAAATTATCTTTCAAAGAACAACACGAGTTGGAAACCATCGAGAAAGAAATACCGAAGCTGGAAGAAAAAAGAGCGGCAATCCTGGAACAACTCAACAACGAATCTGACTACGATAAAATATCAAAACTTTCTTCTGAATTGGAATCTCTTTCCGGAAAACTAGAAGAATTCGAAATGCGCTGGCTTGAACTTCAGGAATAGTTGATAAAAATCACATCATATAAACATATTGATTTACAATTAGTTAAGCTAATGGAATCGTTTTTATTTAGAATTATTTAAAATAATACTTGGAGATAGTAAGAGTTTATCTACTTTTGCACTGTTTTTAAATATTCTAAATAAACTATGAGAAAAAATGCTGTTGCAATAGGTCTTATTACATTGTCTGTATTTGGCTACGGTCAGGAAAAGAAAACAGATTCACTCAATGTAAGAACGATAGAAGATGTCAAACTTCATAAAGCAGGGAATCCAAATAAGGCAAAAACTTTCACAACAAAGTCCAATCTTGATGTGATGGAAAATCCGCAGGCTACTGCTATCGTGACCCACGAAATCATCGAGCAACAACAAGCGCAACAACTATCTGATGTCATCAGAAACGTCAACGGAATGTACATCAGTTCTGCAAGAGGAAGTTCTCAGGATAGTTTTGGAGCCAGAGGTTATATTTTCGGTACAGAAAACATTTACAAAAATGGTGCTCGTGTTAACAGTGGTATTTTTCCTGAAGTTTCCGGAATGGAGCGTGTAGAAGTTCTAAAAGGAAGTGCTGCTATTTTATACGGAAATATTGCGCCAGGCGGTATTGTGAATATGATTACTAAAAAACCACTTTTTAAAGAAGGCGGAACCATTGCTGCGAGTATCGGAAGCTGGAACAATTACAAAACTTCAATAGATTACTACAACGCATTAAGTAAAACTGCGGCTTTCCGTGTGAATGGTGCTTATGAAAACAAGGAAAGTTTTAGAAACGATGTAACTGGTGAAAAGTACTATTTCAATCCTAGTTTTCTCTTCAACCTGTCAGATAAAACACAGCTGATCGTAGAGGGTGATTATCTGAAGCAGGAATTCACTCCTGATTTTGGAATCGGAACTTTAGTAATAGACCCAAAAACGTCAAAGTCTATCATTAACAATTTGCTGGGCATCAAAGAAAATCCAGGCATCAGCTGGCAAAATCAAATCAACCAAATGGCAACTTCTACAGTGACGGTTAATCACACTTTCAATCCAAAATGGTCTTTGAATGCTGTGACTTCTTACCAGAACTATACAAGAGATTTTTTTGGAAGCGAAAGAATGCAATGGATGTATGACACCTCAAAAAATAATTATTATTGGGAAAGAACGGCTGCTAAAAATTATCAGGAACAAAATTACACGTCCATACAAATTAATCTTAATGGTGAGTTCAATACAGGAAGATTAAAACATAAGTTATTATTTGGTGGTGATGCTGATTATCTGCAGGCTGACACTTATACATTTTCTTATTTGAAAAATGATGGAGCATGGACACCGGATAAAGATATTACGGTAAAATATGGGACAAATGGTAATACTGAAGATGGTAAAGTATATTTGAGTAACGAAGCAAGCTGGGCGAGTGGTCATATTCTGGAAACTAAAAGAAGAGACTTAATTAGAACACCAACGAGAAGAGTTGGATTATATGTTCAGGATTTGATTTCTGTTACTGAAAAATTCAAAATCCTTGCAGGTGTCAGATGGTCCTACCTTGAGAACAGGCCAGTTCTAACAACGACTTATTATGACAATAAAAAATCCGGGGGACAGCTATTTTCACAGAGTGCATTTTCTCCGAGATTTGGTCTTGTTTATCAATGGAACGAAAGTTTCTCAACATTTGCCAGCTACTCTAATTCCTTCACCCCGAATACAGGAAATGACATCAATACAAAAGCTCTTCCTGCATCAATCATTGATCAATGGGAAATCGGATTCAAGAAGAATTTATTTGCTAATACCATTGCCTTTAATGCAACGGCATATCAAATCGATAACAATAATCTTGCACAAACTGCTCCATTTGACCAGTTTGGAAATGTAAATACAAACACTAATATCAAGGAACTTACCGGAAAAACGAGAAGCCAAGGTGTGGAAGTGGACATCACCGGAAATCCTCTTTCTAATCTATCTGTGATTGCTGGATATTCTTATAATTATATGACATACCGTGATACGCCGAACACTCTCAACAGTTTCATAGAAGGGGAAAGAATTGTTAGAACACCCCTCAATACAGCCAATGCTTCTGTTTTCTATACTTTTGACAAGTATGTAAAAGGTCTTAAAATCGGAGCAACAGCCTTTTACACTGGAAGTCGATTCGGAGGATGGAACAACCAAAAAGATGAGAAAGGAAATCAGAAAACAGATAGAATGATTCCATTGACAGATTTCACTCAAGTAGATTTCAGTGTTGCTTACCATTATAAAAAATTTCTAATCCAGGGGAAATTAGCCAATGCATTTAATGTTTTAAATTACAATGTCCACGAGAATTACTCCGTGAACCCGATTATGCCAAGAAACTTCTATGTGACTTTGACATATAAACTTTAAAAAATATCAAATCAAATTTCTAAAAATAAAAGTGGAGTCATACATTTGTCTCCACTTTTTCAGATTAATAAAAAAATTAAAACAATGGATAAAATCAAGAATACAAAAACGTTTATGAGAATCACGCACAGATACCTGGGGTATTTTTTGGCTGGAATAATGGCTGTTTATGCTATCAGTGGCGTTCTGCTGGTTTACAGGGATACAGATTTTCTGAAAAAAGAAAAAAGTTATGAGAAGAAATTCGAGGCTAATTTGGATGAGAAGAAGCTTGGCAAGGAAATCAAAATCAAAGGTTTTGAAGTGGATAAAACAGAAGGTGATGTAATGCTTTTCAAACAAGGAACTTATAATATCAAAACAGGCGAGGCAAAATATTCTAAAAAAGAATTGCCGTTTGTACTGGATAAGATGACGAAACTTCACAAATCCCAGTCCAAAGACACGCTGTCTCCGTTGAACACATTCTTCGGAATTTCTTTATTCTTCTTTGTAGTTTCTAGTTTCTGGATGTTTAATCCTAAGACCAAAGCATTCAAACGAGGAATGATTTTTACAGCTATCGGATTGATTGTTGCTTTGATTTTGACATTTATCTAAAGAATCAGATCAGATGCAGAGCTTTAATTAAAACATTCAGACTCCAGATAATTACCATAGATCCAACACCTATGAACATTGCCTTCACAGGCAATTTTCCTGCTAATCTGGCCGCAATTGGCGCAGCGAGGACGCCTCCCAGAATCAATGCGGCTATCAATTGCCAGTGGCTGATTCCTATGACTGAAAAGAATGTGAGTGCGCTGGCAAAGGTCACGAAAAACTCTGTTAAACTCACTGTTCCGATGATGTAGCGTGGTGTTTTCCCTTTAGAAATTAAAGTTGAAGTTACCAATGGTCCCCAACCGCCGCCACCAAAGGAATCTAAGAAGCCTCCTGCACCTGCTAACCAGCCTACTCTTTTTGTCTTTTTGCGTTTTTTATTTTTCCTGAAGGCATTAAGTAAAATTCTTATTCCAAGTATGAATGTGTAAGTGGCCAGAATCGGTTTGATAACCGCAGCATATTTTTCTCCGAAATAAGCTAACAATAAAGCCCCTAGGACAGCACCGATAACACCAGGAATCAATATATTTTTGAACAATTTTTTATTGATATTACCAAATTTGTAATGGCTGAATCCTGAAGCGCCACTTGAAAACATCTCGGCTGTATGAATACTGCTGCTGATTGCAGGCAAAGGAATCCCGATGTACAAAAGTGCGGCGGTGCAAGTCACGCCATAGCCCATTCCCAATGCGCCATCAATCAATTGAGCCAAAAATCCAACCAAGAACAACCAGAAAAATCGTTCATCCGTATTATCATTCAGATATTGATAAGCAACTTCCAAGTCTTTGAAACCGATATAAAATGACACAATGTTTCCTATAAGCAAAACAACAAATGCCCAGAAAAATATAGTTGCAATTCTTCGCCATTTCTTTTCCCCATTGATGATGAAAAGAGATTTTCTTTCTTGTGAGCCATTATTTCCACGAAAGAAAAAATCATTCTCAGAAGGAAGGCTTGGAGCGAAATACAAGTTTTTTCGTTCTTTAATTTTATTGATGATAAGATGATCCTGGGTAGCATCTTCTGTTGCAACAATGAACAAATCTGCTATCTCCAAATAAGAATCATCAAAATCTTCATTTATAATCTTGATCGATGTATTTTCCAGCAACAGATTCTTGATATCATCAGAAAGTCTCCTGGCAAGAATGCTGATATGAGCATCGGGAATATTCTGCATCAAATCATTAAGCTGTTCAGAAGCTAACTTTCCACCGCCGACAATCAGGATTCTGTTAGTCGATGCATTGATGAAAACCGGAAGTGAAATTTTTGATGTCAAGGTCTTTATTATTTAAAATTACTGAATCAAACCTGCACCGACTGTCACAAAACTCGATTCATCGATAAAGATAATTCCGCCGTTTGATGCCAAGTCTTTGTACGAATCATAAGCCATTGGTTTTGCGGTCTTCAATTTTAATTTTACAATTTCGTTTAGGAAAACCTGCTCCACTTCCTGTTTTCCCAACGTATTGACATCCAGTTTATATTCGATTTCTTTAATGACACCTTTTACTTGAGTCGCGTTGTTTTGAATCAGATATTTAGAACCGGATTTCAGAGATTTGTCGCCCATCCAGCATACTAAAACTTCCAGCTCCTGTTCCAATTTTGGAAGGCTGTCCGATTTTACAATCAGATCGCCACGGCTGATATCGACATCATCTTCCAAATGTAAAATCACACTCTGAGGAGCAAACGCTTCTTCTACTTTTTCCTGGTTGATTTCAATCGCGGAAATCTTACTTTCGGTTCCGGAAGGTAAAATTGTTACCGAGTCTCCTACTTTATAAATCCCGCTTGTGATTTTTCCGGAATAACCACGGTAATCGTGGAGTTCATCGGTCTGAGGACGAATCACATACTGAACAGGAAATCTAGCTTTATCAAGATTGATCGTGTTTTGTAACTCTACAGATTCCAGGTAATCGAGTAAAGTTTTTCCCTTGTACCAATTCAGGTTTTCGGATTTATCAACGATATTGTCACCGTCTAAAGCTGAGATTGGGATATAAACGACATTATTTAAAGATAGTTGCTCTGCCATTTTGGAATAGTCCTCTTTGATTTGATTGAAAATCTCTTCAGAATAATTGACCAAATCCAGTTTGTTAATAGCCACCACTACATTTGGGATATTGAGCAATGATGCGATGATGGAGTGTCTTTTTGTTTGTTCTATGATTCCGTTTCTGGCGTCAATTAAGATAATAATCAAATCAGAATTGCTCGCTCCTGTAATCATATTTCGGGTGTACTGAACGTGTCCCGGCGCATCTGCAATGATGAATTTACGTTTTGGAGTAGAGAAATATTTGTACGCTACATCGATGGTAATTCCCTGTTCACGTTCTGCTCTCAAGCCATCCGTCAATAAAGCCAAATCCAGTTCGCCGTCATTTTTGAATTTGCTGGCACGTTCGACGGCTTCCAATTGGTCTATCAGAATGTTTTTGCTGTCATATAATAATCTGCCAATGAGTGTGCTTTTTCCGTCGTCTACACTTCCTGCAGTGATGAATCTTAATATGTCCATTATTGTAATGGTTAATTGTTAATATTGAAAGGTTATTGTCTAACCATAGAATTGCTCCATAGCCCTGATGGGAGCGGCATCCTTTTTTCTTTTTTATAAAAAAGGAAAAAGATATAGCGGACAGCAGGTTCTCGGCTCCTAATTATTTGAATATCCTTCTACAAATTCAGGATAACAATTTTAGAAATACCCAGCTTTCTTTCTGTCTTCCATCGCAGCTTCGGAGGTTCTGTCGTCTATTCTGGTTTCGCCACGTTCGCTGGTCTTGGTGGTGATAATTTCGGCAATCACTTGCTCTAGATTTGTTGCTTCCGATAATACTGCTGCAGTGCAAGTCATATCTCCAACCGTTCTGTAACGGACTTTTTCTTTGGTTACGACATCATTTTCATCAAGATTTACGAACTCGTTCATAGCGATGAACTGATTGTCAAAATTGAGAACTTCGCGTTCGTGTGAAAAGTAGATTGAAGGCAATTGAATGTTTTCTTTCAAAATGTAATTCCAGACATCCAATTCTGTCCAGTTACTGATTGGGAAAGCGCGAACCTGCTCGCCTTTGTGTATTTTTCCATTGTAGGTATTCCACAATTCGGGGCGCTGAAGTTTCGGATCCCATTGTCCGAAATCATCACGAACGGAAAAAATACGTTCTTTGGCTCTGGCTTTTTCCTCGTCTCGCCTTCCGCCACCGATGCAACAGTCGAATTCGAATTCTTCCACAGTGTCCAGTAATGTGAAAGTCTGCAAGGCATTTCTGCTAGGCAACTTACCTTTTGGTTCTCTCAAACCTTTTTCTTTGATGGTGTCTTCTACTTTTCTGACGACGAGTTTTTCGCCGATTCGTTCAGCTAATTTGTCACGA
This sequence comes from Epilithonimonas mollis, assembly GCF_900142325.1. Lineage (GTDB taxonomy): Bacteria > Bacteroidota > Bacteroidia > Flavobacteriales > Weeksellaceae > Epilithonimonas > Epilithonimonas mollis. The sequence goes on along the minus strand of NZ_FRAM01000002.1, from coordinate 696,009 downwards.
AACTCCAGAACTTCAGGAAAGTTATGACCTGTATCGATGTGAACCAATGGGAAAGGGAACTTGCCCGGACGAAAAGCTTTCAACGCCAGATGAACCAATGTGATGCTATCTTTTCCACCGCTGAACAGTAAAGCTGGACGTTCAAATTGACCGGCAACTTCACGGAAAATATGGATGGCTTCGGATTCTAACTGCTCCAGATAATCCAAATGATATTTTGACATTTTTTATTTTTTTTTAAACGCAAAGAGCGCAATTTTTTTTAAATCTAATTGAAAATATTAAGATCCGCCAATGCGTTTCACTCAATAAGATTATCTATTTAACAATTATATTTTATTTCCTTAGATAATTGATTTATTTATTTATGAACGTGGAGGCCACATTCTTTTTTGCTGGCATCTTCCCACCACCAGCGACCGGCACGAAAATCTTCGCCAGGCTGAATTGCTCTTGTACACGGGACGCAACCGATGCTGACGAAACCTTTGTCATGCAATGTATTATAGGGAATTTGGTTTTTTTTGATGTAATCTTTGACTTCTTCTGTGGTCCAGAATAAAAGAGGATGGAATTTAATGATATGATTGGACTCGTCCCATTCCAACTTAGAAAGGTTTTCTCTGGCGACGGAATGTTCTGCGCGCAGTCCCGTAATCCAGACTTTGTTGCCTTTCAAAGCTCGTTTCAGGGGATGAACTTTTCTAATATCACAACAAGTTTTCCGATTCTCTACAGACCTATAAAATGAATCTGGTCCATTTTCCTGAATGAATGGTTCTAACTCTTCCGGATTTGGATAATAGGCTTTGATATTAACTTTGTATTTAGACCTTGTAAGATTCCAAGTGTTGTAGGTTTCTTCGAATAGTCGGCCTGTATCTAATGTGAAAATTTTGATTGGTAAATCTTTTACTAAATCTGTAATCACCTGGTCTTCGAAACTAAAACTTGTAGAAAAGCAGACTTCATCGGGAAAAGTCTGTATGAGGATTTTCAGAACTTCTTCAATTGATTTCTGTTCTATATTATCTTCAAGCAGTTTTAGAAAGGTTTTTTTTAAATCGTTCTCCATCATTCTATGTAATCAGGCACAAATTTAATAATTCATCTAATTTTGACCAAATTAGTATAATTTAAAATAAGTTAAAAATTTCAATAGAATCTTTTAACATCGATTTCGGATTCGAGCTCAGCATTATTCTCTAAATAATCGTAAAGAATCTTTGAAAAATAGCTGCCATTGTAAACACCTCTCGCACCAAGTCCGTTGAAGATATAAAAATTAGGATGTTCCGGATGTCTTCCTAAGATTGGTCTTCTGTCTGCTACCGTTGCACGGAATGCAACATTGACAACCAGAATTTCGAACTCATTCTTATAAATTTCTTGCAGACCTCTTTTCAGATCTTCTACAGATTCATTATTTACAATCTCTGTTTTATCAAAACGGTCATAGGTTCCTCCATAATAATAACTGTTATTCTTAAGACTGAACAAAAAATATTTTTTCTTTATGATATAAGGATCAGCAGGGTTTTTCAGACGAATTTTAAGACAGTGTCCTTTATTGGCATCGATAGGAATATTTTTGAAAAACGGGTTTTTATTACTCGCTATTCCTTCACAAAAAACCAGATTTTTGAAAGAGATATTTTTATAAGAATTCGTTTCCACATTAACTGTCTGATGATCAAACTTTTCTTTTATTAAATAATTATTTGAATCCAAATAAGTAAGCATATCGATGAAAAAACCTTCTACATTAAGCCGGCACGATTGATCGACTGTTCCGGCTCCAAAAGGGTTTTCGATTGTATCCAGCGATATAAAATCCGGATTAAGGTAAAAGTTCAGATTTTCTTTCTGAGTGTTTTTTATCCATTGAACCTTTTCGGATTCATTATGAAAGATTCTGGTTACTTTTTCATTGATTAAATATCGTTTTCCCGTATAAGTTTCAATTTCATCAAAAATGATTTTAAGATAATCAACCTGTTCCTTTGATTTCCAGAATGTCGTGAATCGCTTCAGAATAACAGGATTGCAAATCCCAGCCGAAATCTGTGATGCAGAGATCCCTTCATCATAAAAAATCCTGAATGATTTATTTTCCTTTAATAATTGATGTGCAAAAAAAATCCCTGCAAACCCCGCTCCAACAATGATGTAATCTACTTTCTCCATAAATAAAAAAACCTGAGTAAATATACTCAGGTTTTTTTATTTGGAATATGAGAAATATTAGTAATTCCACATATCATTTTCCATTTGAAGAATCTGCGCTTTGATTCTGTCACTTTCTTCCAGCTGTCCATCAGCATCATTCGGGATATATTCATCAATAATACCGCTTCCACCTCTTCCAAGACCATTATCTGATTTGTAAATAATAGCGGAAAATCTTCTTGCATTCAGAACATCGTCAAACGTAATATCTGATGTAGAATTCTTGGCATTGAAGATATAGTTGCTTGACAACACCTGTCTCGCATCCGGATAATAAATCCAGAACAGATCAACCAAATCTCCTGTTTCGTTCATTGCTGCAGGATCTATCGGCGCCCCGGATTCTTGCATCTGCTGCATTCTTTCAGCCTTTAAAATAGCAGAATTCGGGTCTTCACCCATTGCTGCAATTCCAAGTAATCTGTATCTTAATTGTGCATCTCTTTTGTCAACATACCACATACCCATCAGTTTAAGCGCTTTTACCTTCTCTGTAGTAGTTTCTGCTGTTCCGACACTAGAGTCGACCACTGATCTGTTTACCTTATACCATGATCCGTCAAGATTTACGAGCATTGTTCCAGGCTCAATGGCTGGTGCTTTAGTTGTAACTTTTTTAGTCTTTTTCTTTTTACCTTTACCTGTAGTTACCGTTTCTTCGGTAGTTGTAGGCTGTGCGTTTCCATTATAAACTAAAACGTCCTGTAATCTGCTCTGATATTTAGCAAACAAAGTATTGACCTGCTTATCGTCACCGCCTTTCATGGATGTGAAATATTTCAGCAATCTCTGAACCTCTGCATTTTCAATTTTATTGGAATTAAGAGATTCTGTGAAATAATTATCAACCATTGGCACGGAAGTCTTATTAGCAATAGCTTCCGGAGTTAATCTCGATGTAAAATCATCACCATCATATACCTCTTTTATTTTCCCGGAGTTAACAGCTTCTAAAAGAACCTGATAGAGAGATTTGTTCTGAGAAACTAGTCCATCGGAATTATGATAAAAAGGCTGATTGATTTTATCATTCATATCAATAATTTCCCACACCACCATACTTCTCAATATGTCTTTATCTTCGATAAAACCATATTTAAGAGGTGCAATACTATCTTTCTTAATCTCGCGCTCTTCTCTGAAAGTCTGAGGCGAATTAGCATTCAGTATGTTTTGTCCGAAAGCCATTGTTGAAGAAAGACAAATTAAACTATATAAAATCTTTTTCATAATAAATATTGAAATATAATAAAATCGAGAAGTCTAATGATAACTAAAATTACAGCACACTAATCACTACTCCGCTGATGTTAGGCAATACGACTCCGCTTAATCCCTGAGCTGTTGCCTGAACATCGAATATTGCTACATTGTCACCAGATCTTAATCCTTTTGTTAAAGATTCAACCGGTGCTAAAGAATTTCCATTGACTGACAATGTTGCTTTTCCAGGAACTTTAACTTTGAAACTTACCACATTGAAACTTACAGGGAAGTCAAAATCTTTAAGCGTCGCCGTTAATGTCTGCTTAGAAATCATGTTAGCTGGCATGATATCATAGCTTTTCCCTCTGATTTCTCCTCTTGGTGGAGGTATATTTTTAATTCTAAAATCAAATCCTTGGGAAATAACTTTTCCACTTGGGGATTTTCCAGAAATTGTAAGCTTAACGGTATTACCTGATCCAGGCGTAACATTCCATTTACCTTTTCCTCCGCTAACCGAAGCTCCCGGAGCAGACAAAGTAGTAGCAGCAAGATCTGCGCCTAAAATTGCTCCTGAAACAGGATTGCTCAGACCTCTGTAAAGTACCATCATCTTATCTGCCTGAAGGATCGCACCATTTTGTTCTTTAAGGGCTTCAGCTCCGGAAACAACATTCAATGTGTGTGCATATGGTAATGTTATAACTTTTCCATTTTTATCTGTAAATGAAATCTCACCTCCGAATTTTTGCTCGCCTATAGACCCTGTATTAGGAATGATGATACCTTGTCCATTTTCAACTCTTTGTACTCCTGAAATTTTAAGGCCTGGAACATTACTAGCAAAAGTACCAATTGCAACTTTAATTTGTCCTGTCTCACCTTTCATAATTGAACTAGGTCCAGAAACCAAAGCTTCATAAGAGTTGAATTTAATATCAGCATCCACCTTTTCCTGCAACATAGAAGAAATTGCATCTGCCTGAAGATTTCTCGCTTCTGATTCAATCAATTCTAAGTTAGAAAGTGCAGCAATCAAAGGCTGATTATAGAACTTATACTGAAACCAGTTTTTCCCCCCTTTTGCTCTTTTATCATCCTTAGGAAACTCTGCCCAAAGATTTTTCTGAGCTCTTTCTGCAACACTTTTTAGTTGAGTATTATTCGAAAATTTAGTAACAATATAGTTTCTCAAGTCATCAACTTTATTTTTGAGCTCCGTAGATTTTGCAGAAATATTCTTTTCATCACCATCTTTGAAGAACAAAGTTGTAGCCGGCTCAGTATTATTAAGTGCCGTAAAACTTTCTTCAACAGCCAAACTAGTGTTATACTCTGCCTGAGTACTCATCTCTCCTTTGTAACCTTCAATCAGATTAACAAGAGCATCCGTTCTTGCAGCTAAATCTTCGTACTGAACTTGCAACGGTCCATATGCTTCCGGAGAAGTTTTTGCTTTCTCCTTTAGAGTCATATAAAAAATTTTATTTTTTGCTTCAACAATATCTTTTCTAGTGTTAGTCAAAGAATCATTGGTATCTTTATATGATCTGATGATTTCCTGATCGATCTGCATTGCTAGCATAGCAATGAAAACCAAATACATCAGGTTAATCATCTTCTGACGTGGTGTCTGTTTACCTCCTGCCATTTTAATAAAATAATTTTAAATTAAACAATAATTAAAATGATAGTGATTAAGACTTCATTGCGCTAAGCATACCACCATAAACTCTGTTAAGATTATTAAGATTAGTTGTCAAACCTTGTAACTCTTCATTGAATTTTTCTGATTGAGCTGCAGATTTCTGAATATCTTCAACATATTTTTTGCTGAATTCTGATTGCTTTTGTCCTTGCTCCAACTGAAGTGCATATAAGGCATTCATGCTCTCCAGGTGAGAAGCAGCCAAATTCAATTGTTCGTTATATTTATGTGTAGAAGCAGAAACATCTACTGTCTGATTGATCTGATCTACAGATGAAGAAAACTTATCGATTCCCCCTCTCAGTCTTTCGAATAAGCTTACATCCAGTTTAGCATCAGCCAACATTTTGTCAAGTTTATCAGACAATGAAAGCTCCAGTTCTTTATTTTCTACTTTGTTAACAGCTTTTCTCGGCTGTCTTTCTGCTGTGTCATCTAATAGTTCAGGATAAACATTTTCCCATGCATAGTTTTCTTCTGACTTAGGCGGATCAAAAGCAAAAAACAAGAAAATTAAAGCCTCAGTGATCAAACCGGCAGCAAGAGCAACGTTACCTGTGATAGGCCCGACATGCCAGTGTGTCATTTTGAATAAAGCTCCCAAGATCACGATAGCCGCACCAAATGAATAAACAAAATTTGTTATTGAATCTTTAGTTTTAAACATTTTTTTTTGAATTTTTAGTTAGTAATAGTTAGTTAATGTAATTGTTTATCTTGTATTTCTTTTGAATTTTCCTGCGCCTGTCGGAATATCCTGTATTGTTCTGAATCCGATATAGCTTCTTGCAGAATCTTTTCTTTCCCAATCTCTGTATCCGGTCATCAATAGATAACCAACATCTTTCCAAGAGCCGCCTCTTACTGTTTTTCTGACATCATTTTTCGATGCGCTTGAAGACAGGCTTGGATTCAGAGATGAAGAAAATTCGTATGCGGAATTACTGTAAGGAGATTCTGTCCATTCAGAGACGTTTCCTGCCATATCATAAAGGCCGTAACCATTTTTAGTAAATTTCTTAACAGGAGCTGTATAAGTATAAGTACCTTTTTTCTCATCTTCTATATAAGAACCTCTTTTAGGTTTGAAATTTGCCAGATAACAACCTCTGTCATCCTGCAGGTAAGGACCACCCCAAGGATATGTCGCATTTTGAATACCACCTTTTGCTGCATATTCCCATTCAGCTTCAGTTGGTAATCTGAAACGCATTGCTTTTTGCTTTTTCTTTTTACGACTGTTATTGTCATCTGTCTTCAGCTTTGTTCTAAAGTCACAGAATGCTCTTGCCTGATCCCAGGTTACACCAACAACAGGATATTCTTTATATGCATTGTGCCAGAAATATTGATCAAACAATGGTTCATTATAAGCATAGTTAAAATCTCTGACCCAAACTGTTGTATCCGGATAAACAGCAATACTTTCTTTTTTAAGATAGTTTGCATTTCTGTTTTTATCTTTGACAGCAGTCACTACATCTTCCCATTGGTAGTTATATTTTATTTTTGACCAATCGATGATTCGTTCGTTATTGATTCTCTTTTCAGCCGGCAGATACATTGATTCCAGGATCTCAGCATATTTTTCGTCCGGATAAGCTGATGTATTATATTGCAATGGAACTTTCCAGTCTAATTTTTTAGACTCGTCATAACCATCCCTACCACCTTGAGATTCTAAAAATTTCTGATAAGGAGTGGCTTCCTCACCTGTTTTTTTAGATGCATAGGCAAAGTCTCCAATGGAACCTCCATTCCCACCTTCGTCTCCTCCGCCTTCACCTGCTGCTTCAGCAAGCAAACCTCTTGCGATGGAATCTCTCACTGCATTTATGAAAACACGGTATTCGGCATTTGTAATCTCTGTTTCATCCATAAAAAAGGAAGAAACTGTTACTGTTTTCGGCATTGCTTTTTCCGGAGTACTTGCAAAATCCTGATCGGCCATACCCATAACAAACGACCCGCCAGGAATAGAAACCATCCCGTACGGTCTTTCTGCTATAAATGATTTTGACGATCCTCTTGGAACAAGTTCACCTTTTAGACCCGGCTTACCGGCATTTCCTTTGTTTCCCTTGGAACAAGAAATAACAACCGAAGCCGATAAAAATATAAGTAATATCCTTTTCATCCTATTTTAAAGAAATTAAGCGGTAAATATATAATTTTTTTTATGAATAATTATCAACTTTTAATGAAAACGTAATTTGTTAAAGAATATTTCACAAAACTACAAAATTATTCTACTGTTACTGATTTTGCAAGGTTTCTCGGCTGATCCACATTAGCTCCTCTTTCTACAGCAATATAATATGATAAAAGCTGAAGCGGAATGGAAGCCAATATCGGAGAAAAACATTCTGAAGTTTCAGGGATCTCTATAATATGGTCGGCCATCGCAGAAACCTGAGTGTCACCTTTGTTGACAACTGCAATTACTATTCCTTTTCTAGCCTTGATTTCCTGTACATTACTTACGATTTTATCGTAATGTCCGATTTTCGGAGCGATGATGACAATTGGCATATTCTCATCAATCAATGCGATCGGTCCGTGCTTCATTTCTGCTGCAGGATAACCTTCAGCATGTATGTAGGAAATTTCTTTTAATTTCAATGCACCTTCCAGAGCTGCAGGGAAATTATAACCTCGCCCCAGATAAAGGAAATTAGTCGCATCAGAAAATTTAGCTGCGATGGCTTTAACGTTTTCGTTTACAGAATTAAGGACATCTTCAACTTTTTTAGGAATTGCTTCTAGTTCTGTAATCAGCCTCATAAAATCAGCTCTTCCCAGATTGCCATTATGATTTCCAAGCTTAATTGCTATTAAAGACAATATAGTAAGCTGTGCTGTAAAAGCTTTTGTAGAAGCTACCCCGATTTCCGGCCCGGCATGTGTATATGATCCGGCATCTGTATAACGCGCTATGGAAGAGTCTACAACATTACAGATCCCGTAAACGAAAGCTCCTTTTTCTTTGGCTAATTTAATAGCCGCCATTGTATCAGCAGTTTCTCCTGATTGAGAAATCGCAATTACAACATCTTTGGAGCTTATAATTGGATTTCGGTATCTGAATTCTGAAGCGTATTCTACCTCAACAGGAACTCTGGCAAATTCTTCAATCAGATATTCTCCAATAAGACCTGCATGCCACGAAGTTCCGCAAGCGATGATAATGATTCTTTCTGCATTAGTCAATCTGTCTAAGTGATCCCAGATCCCAGCCATTTTGATGATTCCTTCATCCACAAGAAGACGACCTCTCATGGTATCCAGAATAGACTTAGGCTGTTCAAAAATCTCTTTTAACATGAAGTGTTCATAACCTCCTTTTTCTATCTGTTCAAGATTTAACCTGAGCTCTTGTATAGCAGGTTCAATCTTTGTATTTTCTTTTATAGTACGGATATCAACGCCCGATTCCAAAGAAATAGTTGCCATGTGTCCTTCTTCGAGATAAACAGCCTCCTTTGTAAATTCTACAAACGGAGAAGCATCAGAAGCCACAAAATATTCATTATCTCCGATTCCTACAGCCAGAGGCGAACCCAATCTTGCTACAACAAGCTGCCCGGGATAATCCTCGTGCATAACGGAAATGGCGTAAGCACCATAAACCTCGTTCAGTGCATAACGAACTGCTTCGGAAAAATCCAGTTCCGGTTCCTTATCCATAAAATATTGAATAAGATTAACCAAAACTTCTGTATCGGTTTCTGATCTGAATTCAAAATTTTTATTGATAAGCATCGTTTTGATGGTATCATAGTTTTCTATAATCCCATTATGCACAATGGCTATTTTCCCGTTATTAGAAAGATGTGGATGAGAATTGTTATCACTAGGAATTCCATGTGTTGCCCATCTGGTATGGCCCATTCCCAGTTTGGAAGTTTCTTTCAGATTTTTTGAAATAGCTACGAGATCATCTACTTTACCTTTGGTTTTTTTAAAATCCAGATCACCGTTCTGGGATTCCAAAATTACTCCGGCACTGTCGTATCCTCGATATTCTAAACGACGTAGTCCATTGATCACTACATCATAGGCGTCTCTAAATCCTGTATATCCAACGATTCCGCACATAATTTATTAGTTATTTTTTAGTGTATATTATTCTTAACTGAACATTCTTAGAATTAGTAGATATTTCATCCCCTATTTTACTTTTATCTGTTCCTGTCAATGCTAGTCTGAACGGGTTATATGCTCTGTCATTATAAGTCTGTCCCAGAAGTATTCCGGTTGACTGGTTAGCCAAATACGAACCCAGATCAATGATGAAATCTTTACCGTTATTTTTAATGATGTCATAGGAGGCGTCATCTTCTATAATCTTTTTTAGAGATGCGGTTATACCAATCTCGTAATAAGCGTCTTTTGTAGATAGATTGGCTGTTTTGACAAGTGAGTATCCTGCACTGGCCAACAGCGTCATATCAGGAAGGAATCTTTTAACCGTGTCTTTTTCCTTCACTAGCATGCTCGTCGGCTTCTTATATTTATTATCCCAGTTAGAGTTATCATTATATAGCCTGATCTTTGCAGATACAATTCCGATTTTATCATTTTTATACTGATTTCTCAATTTTATAATTGTTGAAACCGGAATTTTAACTCCGAAGCTGGCTCCTCCCATTCCCTGTGCATAGAGTAACTCATCACCAGTAGTATCATTCGGAGATCCTGCAGGCGATATTGTATTAAGATATGTGGAAGATCTATCATAAGTTATTTTACTTAAATGAACGTTGGATCCTCCGAGATTCAGAGTTGTTTCCTGTTTTGTTTTAGTAACCGTACCATCGGCAGCAGTTACATCATTTTTATAATAGATGGTAATTGCAGCATCATTAGGGGCCATCGAGAAAAGGTATCCTTCGTCCTCTAATACAGAAATACTGATTCCTCTGAAATATCTAATGAAAGATGCAGCATCTTTCAGCACCTGATTACCTTGTTTTGCAATAATCTTATTCTGGAAAAAAGCACTATCCAATTTCATCCTGAACGATGGATCTCTTTTAAGAATCTCAGAAGCATCTGAATCTTTTGTAATGGTCACAGAGTTCACAGTTCCGTCAAAGACTTTTGATCCAATTTTGGATCCCAGCGCAATTGTTTTATTAGAGTATAGTTTGTCAGATGTACCGCCAAGGAAATCATTTACCTCATGAACTTCCAGGGTAAACTTAGTTTTCTCAGTTCCGATTTTTGCCCGTCCATATTTTGCAACCGGATACGTTATCACAACTTTTTTTGCAGCCACCTGTCCGTCCGGATAGATATAATCCTCATTAGTTGTTGTAGTTGCCGAGTCTGCAGCAGTTTGATATTTTGGCTTCAAGGTGAGAACTACAGAATCCAGAACAGGATTTTTGCCAAAATCAGGATTATAGGCATTAAGCCTTACCTGTGTTATATAAGAAGCTTTCTGTCCGCCAAAAACCGGCTCTTTGAAAGCTCCGATCCTTACGCTGTCCAGCTTGCTGGCATCGGCGCGGATGGTGTCGTTATTGTTTATATTGTATCCTAACAGGGCATACACTTTGTCATAGGCTTCGGATTCGTTTACCAGTTGTGAACCCAGATTATCCAATTCTCCTTCACAAGAATTCAACACAATTATTCCCATCAACAATAAAGGAAATAATTTGATTAATGATTTTATTTTTGTCATTATGATTAATCAATAATAGTAATTAATAAACTTTGGCTATCGAATCTGCATTAAGATAATCGGATTTTTCAGCATCTGCTTTCCCATAAGCCTCCTCCAGTTTATCTTCCAAAAACTCATTTCCTTTTACGATAACATCAACATAGTTCATACTATCATTTACAAAATTCAGAAAGCTTGGATTATCTAACGACTGTAAACCCGAAATATTATCAAACTCAAGTATTTCTTTTGTATTCTGATTCAGTTGTATATCATCTTCATTATAAACAGAAAGTACAATTTTAGTATCTTTGAAATAAGAATCATCTTTATAATAAGTCTTCAGATAGATCGGTATCAGAGAAGACATCCAGCCATTCAGGTGAATAACATCCGGAACCCAATTCAGCTTTTTGATAGTTTCTATTACACCTCTGGCAAAGAAAACTGCTCTTTCATTATTATCCTCAAAAGCATTTCCTTCATCATCAAAATAATATTGCTTCCTCTTGAAATATTCTTCATTATCTATAAAATAAACCTGCAGACGCTCACCCGGCAAGGAAGCAACCTTGATGATCAGTGGCTGATCCAGATCATTAATAATAATATTCATCCCGGAAAGTCTGATCACCTCATGCAATTGAAATTTTCTCTCGCTGATCTGACCAAATCTAGGCATAAAAACCCTTACATCGTTACCCTCGCTATGCATTTTCAGTGCCATTTTGTGGACCAAGCTTCCCATATTGGTATCCTCCTGATAGGGATACATCTCCGTAGTAACGTATAAAATCTTTTGATTAGGCATAAAATTTACTTTAAACGAAGTACAAAAACTTCATTTTGCAAAATTACAAAAAATTAAATCAAAACATTTATTTTACTTAATATTAATACTTGTAAATAAAACCAACTAAATATCAAATAGTTAATATAATAAAAATGTTAAATTCCAATCGTTTTTAAAATCCTGAAGTTGTTTATATTCTTCACAAGTGATTTTAGCATTTCAAATACATAGTTTTAAATTCTATACAATTTATATTAAATCTCTGTGTTATCCGTTCAAAAAACCATTACCTTTGACTTATAATATCAATACTAATGCAGGTTTTTTACGACAGGGATTCGTTTTCAAGATACATCGACTCGCAGAAAGAAAATAGTAAAACCATAGGATTCGCTCCCACAATGGGTGCTTTGCACGCCGGACACATCTCACTTTATGAATTGGCAAGAAAGGAAAATGACATCGTTGTTTCTTCAATCTTTGTCAACCCGACTCAGTTCAACAATCCGCAGGATTTGGAAAAATACCCCAGAACCGTGGAAAATGATATCGAAAAGCTGAAAAATTCCAATTTTGTAGATGCCGTTTACATTCCCGGGACAGAAGATATGTATCCTGATGGAATGAACAGAAAACATTATGATTTTGGCGGAATCGAGAACGAAATGGAAGGCGCCGCAAGACCTGGTCATTTTGATGGTGTCGGAACGGTGGTTGAAGAACTTTTCCGACAGGTCAAACCTGACAATGCCTATTTTGGCGAGAAAGATTTTCAACAACTGAAAATCATCGAAAGATTAGTGGAAGTTTTAAATCTGAATATTAAAATTCATGGTGTTAAAATCCATAGAGAAGAAAGCGGACTCGCCATGAGTTCCAGAAATATGCGCCTCTCTCGGGAAGAAAAAAAAGCTTCTGCCATGATATACAAAACGCTTAGAACTGTGGATGACTGGTTTCGTGTGATATCAATTCCGGAAATAAAAAAAAGAGTTGAAGACATTTTCCGGAGAGATGACATGGAGCTGGAATATTTTCTGATTGCTGATGAAGACACTTTGAAAGAAACCGATATTTTCTCAGCTGATAAAAACTACAGGGCTTTCATCGTTGTGAATGTTGGTGATGTACGGTTGATCGACAACATGCATCTGAAATAAAAAAGAAGCTTCTTTTACAAGAAGCTTCTACACCAAATCACAAAATATTAATATGAAAAAAATTTACTTGCGTAAATTGTGACTCGGCTGGGATTCGAACCCAGGACCCATACATTAAAAGTGTATTGCTCTACCAGCTGAGCTACCGAGTCTTTCTAATTAAAACTAATTAAGAAATATTTTTGCAGTGCCTGCGACTGGACTCGAACCAGCACATCCTTAGGAAACCACCCCCTCAAGATGGCGTGTCTACCAATTTCACCACGCAGGCAAAAAAAAACCGTATCGCTACGGATTTTTTGCTGTGACCTGGCTGGGATTCGAACCCAGGACCCATACATTAAAAGTGTATTGCTCTACCAGCTGAGCTACCAGGTCGGCCACTTTATAATCTTGCAACTGTTGTTGTTCCGATTAAAGTGGTGCAAAGATAAGGCTTTTTTTAAAATCTCAAAATTTTTTTAGAACTTTGTGTAAAATAAAATTATGATAATTTCTCTCCTCGGATATATGGGAAGCGGTAAATCTCACGTTTCCAAAAACTTGAGTAAAAAATTAAATTTTCCGTTGGTTGACCTTGACCAAAAAATTTCTGAAGAACATCAGCAAAGCATATCCGAAATCTTCCAAAGCAAGGGCGAAATCTACTTCCGCAAAGAGGAAAAACGAATTCTGGACTCTGTACTTGACACGGAAAACAATATTATACTAAGTCTTGGTGGTGGAACGCCTGTCTACTATGACAACATGGAGATCATCAACAAAAAATCCAAAAGCATCTTTCTGAGAGCGTCCGTGAGAACGCTTACGGAACGGGTTCTGCTGCAGAAAAATTCCCGCCCGTTAATCAACAAACTGGAAGACAATGACATCCCGGAGTTCATTGCCAAACACATTTTTGAAAGAAATCCTTACTATTCGAAAGCACATTTTTCAGTAGATACAGACGCCAAAACCGCGGGAGAAATCTCTGATGAAATCATCGGGCTTTTAAAAATTCAGTCTTCATCCTGATCATTTTCTGAGAAAAAAACATCCCAATCCTCGCTATCCATATCAGCAGAAGAATCATTAGAGGAAAAGTCATCCATCTCTCTTCTGTCTTTTTTCGTAGGTCTGCCAAGTCCTTTTTGCCTGTAATAATCCTGTGCTGATTTTCTCATCTTCAGGATTTCGTACTGTTCTTTCTCCGTCATATCGACGACGTACAGAGGAACTAACTTTGCTCCTACTCTGCTTTTCGGTACATCTGTAACTTTTATTTTGTATTCGATCTGATTTTTTTTTATTTTAATGACATCACCTGCTTTCACCTCTTTGGAAGATTTTACAACATTTTCACCAATGCTCACCCTGTTCTTTTTAATTTCTTCTGCTGCGATGTTTCTGGTTTTATAAAATCTCACACTCCATAAAAATTTATCTATTCTCATAATTTTTTATACTTTTGTCACGTTAAAATTAATCGCAATTTAAGATTAAATTAAAAAAATGAAAAAAATACTTTTGGGAGTTGCTCTTTCTGTAGCTGTTTTACAAGGATGTAAGAAAGACAACAATGACGATGAGGAAGTTGTACAGCTGACTGTAGAGGAACAAAAAGATTATGATGATGCAGCCATAGTCGACTTTATGAATACCCATTATCTGGACAGCAAAGGTCTTATAGTTGCTTTTGATGACACAACAGACACGGACAACAATGAGAAAAAACTTTCTGATTACAATTTTGTTAAGTTGCCTTCCGGGGTGATCTATATCGTGAAGCCAGGCGCACAGCCTGACCCGGGAAAAGACATTGCGACAAATGATATCATCAGCATCATGCAGGCTACAAAAACTTACACCGCTTCTAAAGTGAATGATAAGTTCGTGCTCAATAATGAAGCAACTTTTGTGAATAACATCACCAATACAGGTGTTCCAAGTGTCGATCCGGCTTATTATTATGTTAAATCATCTGTTATCAAAAATTATAACGATGCCAATAAAACCAATGTCGGTAGAGATTTTTTTGAAATTGAAGGTTTAAAAGAAGCTTTGAAGTTTTTCAGATCCTACGACAATCTGGATTTCGCTTCAGATTATAATATGCAGGGTATCATCATCGTGCCTTCCAGAGCGGCTTACGGAAGAGATGATTCCATTTATGGAACGATATACGCTAACAGAAGCTTCGTTTTCAACTTCCAGCTTTACAATACAAAAACAAGGGCGATCCCATCGGAGGATTAAATTATAACTAAAATAAAAAAACGTGATTCATTCCTGAATCACGTTTTTTTATTTTAAATTCAGGGTTAAATCTTCGCTAAAAAATCTTCAAACCGAATGGCTTTTACAGAAACATTCCCATCATCCTGAATTTTATCCAAAACGATGATTTCGATATGATTGATCGATTTCTCATCAAATGGTTTCGAAACTCTGACATAGTTTTCCGTAAAACCATACATCATCCCGTTCTTATTTTCGTGCTCCCAAAGAACCGGAAGTTTTTTCCCTAACTGTGTTCTATAAAATTCCATTTTCTTTTTCTCAGAAAGGATCCGGAGCATTTTGTTCCGTCTTTTTCTTTCCGGGATTGGAACCGCATCATGCATTTCAGCAGCTTCTGTGTTCTCTCTTTCGGAATAGGTAAAAACGTGGAGATAGCTGATCGGCAAGTGGTTCAGGAAATTATAAGTTTCCATGAACAACGCTTCAGTTTCACCGGGAAATCCCACGATGATATCCACACCGATAGCGGCATCAGGCATCACTTCTCTGATTTTATTAATCCTGTCAAAATACAATTTTTTCAAATAACGGCGCTTCATTTTCTTCAGCAATTCATCACTCCCCGATTGAAGCGGAATATGAAAATGAGGAACAAAACTTTTGCTTTTAGAAACCAAATCGATGCTTTCGTCTTTCAGAAGATTCGGCTCTATCGAGGATATCCGGATTCGTTCAATGCCTTCCACTTTATCCAATTCGGAAATCAAATCTAAAAAGGTATGTTCGTGTTTTTTATTCCCAAATTCGCCTTTCCCGTAATCTCCGATATTAACACCTGTAAGAACAATCTCTTTGATATCTCTTGCCGCAATTTCCTTTGCATTACTAATAACATTCTCGATGGTATCGGAACGAGAAATGCCTCTCGCCAAAGGAATCGTGCAATAAGTACACTTATAATCACAGCCATCCTGAACTTTCAGGAAAGCCCTGGTTCTGTCGCCAATGGAATATGAACCCACGAAAAAATCGGCCTCATCGATCTCGCAGGAATGAATCTCTGCATAGCTTTCAGTTTTCTCCAAATCATCCAGATAACTCAGAATATTGAATTTTTCTTTCGCACCCAAAACCAAGTCTACACCTTCTATTGCCGAAATTTCTTCCGGCTTCAGTTGCGCATAACACCCGATAATCGCTACCAGTCCATCAGGATTAGCCTTCGCTGCACGCTTTACATGAAGCTTACATTCCTTATCTGCATTTTCCGTTACAGAACAGGTATTGATGATGTAGATCCGAGCCGGTTCATCAAAATTTACTTTTTGGTAGCCAGCATCTGTTAATGTTCGTGCAATAGTGGAAGTCTCTGCAAAGTTGAGTTTGCAGCCAAGTGTATGAAAAGCAACGGTTTTTGGTTGTGAATTAACATTTGACATAAGGCTGCAAAGTTATTAATAAAATCCAAATCATTCCAAATGAAGGATTTTTCCGAATTTAGAGTTAATTAACAAAAAAATCCGGCTATAAAACCGGATTCCATTATTTTGATTTTTTCTGTTTCGGGACTTTCATCCCTTCCTCTTTTGCCTCGGAAATCCCGATAGCAATAGCTTGTTTTCTGCTTGTGACTTTATCACCTGAACCGGACTTTAGTTTTCCTTCTTTGAATTCCTTCATTACTTTTCCAACTTTGTCCTGGGCTTTTTCAGAATACTTTTTAGTTGCCATTTTCAATCTTTTGACTTTGGAACTTCAACTGCCACTTCATACACTTTGGTATGCATCAGATATTTTGATCTCTCACGGGAAGTTATATTTTCAACTTCTCCCTTGTATAAAACAATAACTGCGTCTTCTTTGATTTGCCAGTCTGCGTCGGAAAAATATTTTTCATCAGGACTTTTTTCTGTTACTTCATTTCCCCTTTCTTTCAGCTTATCGGCAATCTCCTGAAAACCTTCATCTGCGGAATGCAGAATCGTGTAATCCGGCCCTGCCAATGCTTTGTAATATTTATTTTCCGCGAGAAGATTCTGTGAATCATCTTCTACAGGATTATCATTACCATCCAGAAAACCTACTTCCAATAATCTCCCATTTCTTTCTTCAGCAAATTTTCTTGCTTCATCAACCGAATAAAACCCTGTATAAACATTGGTATTTTCAAATTCATATTTTGTCAGTCTTTCTATGATATTCTCTGATTTCATAATTTATTTTTTTATGATTGATAACTAATTATCTGCCGGCACATTTTAATGGTGGCGGACACCTTTGTGATGATAACCCGTATTTTTAAAAGGCTGGTTTACAGAATTCATCTTCATATTATTTTGATAGGTATCGATATGCCTGTTGGCTTGTGAAAGAAGTTCGGGTGTTTCGAAATGCAGTTTTCTTCCGTTTTTGAAGATCTCTCCCTGCGAATCCCTGTACATCTCGTTTTCATTATAAGAATTGCCGTCAGGGGCAACGAAACTTTTCAGGTTATTCCTGTTTTTTCTCAAGAGATGGGTGATAAGAACCAAACTTCCTCCTGCAAAAAATCCTAATGCTACTTTTAAGCTGTTTTTCATAATTCCTTTTTATTTGATTATTGAAAAACAAAAGCTTTGCCAAATAGAATTTTAATACTTTTAAGAAAATTTAAAAATTCAGAGTTTAAATTTTCTTAAATTCAATTTTAATGATGAAACTGACATTTTGTCAAATATAAATATATCAAACTGACAGTCAGACTATAAAAATATTAAGGATACATTTTATTCACTATAGTCGCTTGGTTGAATCAGCAGCTTTATTTCGATTTTTATTAATGTATTTTTAAAATTGGTTAAACTTAGTTAAAACTGTAACACTAAGTTTTTAGTTCATACTAATTTAGCATTAAATTTGTCTAACAAAAATCTCAAAAAAGAAAAGAATATTAAAATGAAGAATACATTAAAAAAACTAATGCCTTTTGCATTGACCGGTATTATTTCCGGAGCAACGGTTTTCGGAGCGAGTCAATATTTCACTTCAGAAAATAACGGAGAAGATTTCTCTTACTTCACAAAAACATCCAAAAATTCTGCATTTGTAGGAATGGGCTCCGCCGTTGGGGATGACTTTGTAAAGGCTTCAAAAACAACAGTCCCTGCCGTTGTAACTATTAAGAACTATCAGGACAGGTCTTCGCAAAGAATGCCGGAAAATGACATGTTCGATTTTTTCTTCGGAAATCCATTTGGTGGCAATCAGCAGAGACAACAACAGCAACCGCCTAAAAACATGCCTTCCGGATTAGGTTCAGGCGTTATTATTTCTCCGGATGGTTACATCATCTCAAACAATCACGTTGTTGCTGGTGCCAATAAGTTGGAAGTGGTGCTTAGCAATAAAAAATCATATATCGCAACTCTTGTGGGTACAGACCCAAATACGGATATTTCCCTTCTTAAAATCGAGGAAAAAGGTTTACCTTACCTCAACTTTGCCAACTCGGATATGGTGGAAGTGGGACAATGGGTTTTAGCCGTTGGTAATCCGCTCGGTCTCAACTCCACTGTAACAGCCGGAATTGTCTCAGCAAAAGGCAGAAGCATTGACATCCTGAGCCAGCAATCCAGAACACCGATTGAGAGTTTCATCCAGACAGATGCGGCGATCAACCCGGGAAATAGTGGCGGTGCCTTGGTGAATGTGAATGGAGATTTGATTGGAATCAACACCGCAATCCAGTCTAAAACCGGATATTACGAAGGTTATGGATTCGCAGTTCCGTCTAACTTAGCCAGAAAAATTGTTGAAGATATCAAGAAATTTGGTTTGGTGCAGAGAGGTTTCCTTGGTGTTGGAAGTTTAGATTTGTCTAACGAAATGCAAGTTGCTGCCTACAATCAAAGAGAAAAGAAAAACCTAAAAGCCGGGGACGGAATATACGTTACAGAAATCACTAAAAAAAGTGGTGCTGAAGATGCAGGGATCCAAGTTGGCGATATCATTACAAAGATTGATAACACGGATATTACTGGATTCTCTGACCTTTCTCTTGCAATTGGAAGCAGAAGACCTGGCGATAAAGTGAACGTGACTTACACCAGAAACGGTAAAGTCAACAACGTGAATGTCACTCTGAAAGACCAGAAAGGTGGCACTTCTTCCAGAAGTAAAGATGATTTGACCGTGACTGAGAAAATCGGTTCCGAATTTGAACCTTTGAGCGAAAGAGTAAAAACAGATTATGGATTGGAAAGCGGCGTGATTGCAAAGAATGTTATCGAAGGAAGCGAGATGGATAAAATTGGCGTGGTAGATAATTACATCGTAATGGAAATCAACGGAAAGCCTGTTAACTCCCAGAAAGATGTTGAGAAAATCCTTAATAATTACAAAGGAAATGTACAGGTAAAATATGTAGACAGCTACGGAAGAATCACGACGAGAGGTTTTAAATTGCAGTAGTAACTGCAATTTAAAAATATAAACTTTGAAAGCCATTCTTTACGGATGGCTTTCTTTTTTGAATAAATTTGCAATTCTGAATTAACCTGTGAAACTTTTCAACTATTATATCAACACCTTCAAAGGGCTTTCCAACGAAGCCTGGATGCTGTCTATTGTGATGCTCATAAACCGATCCGGCTCTATGGTGTTACCGTTTTTGGGTGTTTATATGACAGATCATCTGAAGTTTTCTTTGGAGAATGCCGGGATTGTTTTGAGTTTTTACGGGATTGGCTCTGTGATCGGTTCCTGGCTGGGTGGTTTTCTGACGGATAAATTCGGGGAATATTATATCCAGACCTGGAGCCTGTTTCTAAGCGCACCGATATTCCTCATAATTCCACTGTTTCCAAATGTAGAAATGATGGCTGTCCTGATATTTCTTCAAAGTACCATCAGTGATACGTTTCGACCTGCGAATTCGGTGGCCATAACGAAATACGCCAGACCTGAAAATCTAACCAAAGCTTTTTCACTCAACAGAATGGCCATCAATCTTGGTTTTTCTATTGGGCCAGCTTTGGGTGGAATCTTATCGGGAATTTCTTATAATTTTCTTTTCGTTGTGAATTTTACCGGGGCGATGATTGCAGGAATTATCTATGTCATATTCTTCAGAAAACGTAATAAAATCTTCCGTGAGAGAAAGAAAGCAGAAAGAAATCAAATTGTGAAGATAGCCGGAAAATCACCTTACAAAGATTATCCGTTTTTGCTTTACAGCGTTTTGTGTACCGTATTTGCAATTTGTTTTTTCCAGTTTTTTAATACGATTCCGTTGTTTTATAAAGATGTTGCAAAATTGAGTCAAAGCACCATTGGATTTATTCTAGGTTACAGCGGATTTATTATTGTGTTGATGGAAATGCCTCTGGTTAGTATTGCAGAAAGAACGCTGAAGATTTCCCAGACATTATTCGTCGGGATTATTCTGTGTGGCCTGGCCTATCTGGCTTTAGTATTCGGAAGCAGTATTTCACTCCTTGTTTTTTCAATGACCGTTTTATCTGTAGGAGAAATATTAGCACTTCCTTTTATGTCTACAGTAACAGCAAAACGATCCGAAGGTAAAAATAAAGGTGCTTATATGGGTCTGAATGGAATTGCGTTTTCCTTATCTTTTATTGTGACACCATATCTTGGGACTTATGTGGTGAGCCATTTTGGGTTTGATAGTTTATGGATTGGGTCGTTTGCAGTGTTGGCGTTGTCGGCAGTTTTGATTTATATTGTTGTTAAGAAAATGATTCCGATGCGGTAAATGATCTTCATTAAATAAAGCCTTCGACTCCGCTCAGACTGACATTTCTAAAAACCAATTTAACATTCCAGATGTCACACTGAGCGGAGTCAAAGTGTTTTTGGAATCCTCAATTCAATACCAATCGTGTTTTTATACTGAATCTGCAACCCGACTTGAGTGGAGCTCTTTTTGTCATTGCAATTGTATAATTGTTCTATTGATTACTTAACGTCGTTCGCAATGAGAAAAAAGCGGGAACGGAAGGCGGAAAAGTTGCCAAATAATTAATTTCTGAGCAATGCGATAAAAAAACTATTTTTGTTCCACTCAAATCTGAACAATGAATCCTGGAACAGTTTTATTATTATTCGTTTTTGCCTATTTTATCGGGCTTTTGGTCATCTCGTATTTTACAAGCCGCAACTCGGACAACCAGTCTTTTTTCATCGGCAACAAGAAGAGCAAATGGTGGCTGGTGGCGTTTGGGATGATTGGAACATCGCTTTCCGGCGTTACTTTTATTTCGGTTCCGGGAACGGTTGGGAAGTTTTTGGGTGGCGAAAATCCGTTTGGCGGTTTCGAATATTATATGATGGTGATTGGGTTTTTCATCGGCTACTTCATTGTGGCTGGCGTTCTGCTCCCACTTTATTACCGGATGAATCTGACTTCGATTTATACTTATCTGGGAAAAAGATTTAATGTAGAAGCGCATAAAATTGGATCTACTTTCTTTATCATTTCCCGGGCAATAGGCGCTACTGCAAGATTATATCTGGTGGTCAACATTTTGCAGATTTTTCTGCTGGAAAATCTTGGTGTTCCGTTTTGGGTAACAGCTTTTGTGCTGCTTCTGATGATTCTGCTTTACACGTTCGAAGGTGGTGTGAAAACGATTGTGATTACCGATACTTTGCAGACTTCTTTTATGATTATCAGTCTGTTTGCTTGTATTTTTTATATTTTGTCCAATCTTAATTTGTCATTTGGCGAGGCATTCACGATTCTGGAACAGAAACAATACACGCATTTCATCAATACCGACGTTAATTCCAAGACTTTTTTCCTGAAAACCATTTTGGGCGGGATGTTTATTACCATTGCGATGACAGGTCTGGATCAAGAAATGATGCAGAAAAATATCTCTGTTGATAACCTGAAAAACTCGAAAAAAAATATGCTGACCTTTGCCGGAACATTGCTTTTTGTGAATCTGGCGTTCCTGTTTTTGGGTGGTTTGCTATATCTTTTTGCGATGCAACACGGTGCAGATTATGGCCATATTTCTACAATTGTAGATGGAAAAGAAGTGGTTACCAATACTTTTGGTTTCAAGGATTCGGCTGGTGAAATCAAAAATATAATGGGCGATGACCTCTTCCCAGCATTGTCTCTCAATCATTTTCCTATGGCTATTTCTGTGATTTTCATCATCGGGTTGATTTCTGCCTTGTTTCCGTCTGCAGATGGCGCACTGACAGCTGTTACCAGTTCTTATTGTGTCGATTTGCTGAACCTGAACGAGGATAAAAACAAAACCGAAAAAGAGAAAAAGAGTCTCAGAATGAAAGTTCATCTGGCATTTACAGTGATTTTCTTTGTTTTGATAATGGTTTTCAAGGCATTGAATGACAAATCCATTGTTTACCTGATAATGGAAATTGCGGGTTATACTTATGGGCCGCTGTTGGGATTATTTGCATTTGGTATCTTGACGAAATATCAAATCACGAAGAAATACACGATTTTGGCGGTGACAATTTTAGCACCGATTGCGACTTACCTCATCAATTATTGGGTGACCAATCACACCGATTACAAAATTGGTGTGGAACTGATTATCCTGAATGGATTTTTGACTTTTGTTGGGTTGTGGATGGTGAAGGCGAAGGGTTTGAAATTAATCCAATGAAAACGCACACCACCAATTACACCAACACCTTGATAGAAATTGCGGAAGATTCTCCGGTTTCTGCATCGGTGATTCCGGTGGTGAAAAATGATAAAAAGACGATTGCCAATTATCAATATGAGAAACTTTCCAAGCATCCCCTGAAATATACTTCCGACGAATTGTTATTCGAAATCTTTGCGGAACGCAATGATATTTCTTCCTCGGAATTGGAAGAAGAGCAACAGAAGTTTTTCTCCAAAGGTCAGCCTTGTTTGCGAACATCACCTTTGGCTAAGAAAAATGGATTTGGAATTTTCCATAATCTTAATTCTAAAGTCAAATTGATTCCTGTGGAGTCTGAAGAATATCGGGAATTGTTGAATGATGATACTGTGAAGAAAGTTAAAGCGATGAGGTTTAAGAAGTGATTTCTGGAGAGTTTACTTTCATCAAGCTTAAGATAAACCTCGCCTCAGCCAGACAATGTTTAAAGTCTTCGACTCCGCTCAGACTGACACCGATTATCATTTAGTATTAGAAATGCCACACTGAGCGGAGTCGAAGTGTTTTTACTAAAATTTATGAAATGACCTACAATTTTAAAATCAATTCCGACCAAGAAATCTCTCAGTTATTCAAACAAAACAATTGTTCTGATTTTCATTCAGCTTCGGAATTTGTCCGAAATTTGCCTTACCGAAGAAATCTCAATAAAGATAATCTTGCAACAGTCTTCATTGATGAATGTGGAACTTGCAGCACAAAACACGCCGTTTTGAAAACATTAGCAGAAGAAAATCATCAACCCAATTTCAAATTGATTCTCGGTATTTTCAAAATGAACGGAAACAATACACCAAAAATAAAATCGGTTTTAGAAATGTATAACCTTCATTACATTCCGGAAGCGCATAATTATCTTAAATTCAATAATCAGATTCTGGATTTCACAAAAAGAAATTCTTCAGAAAATGATTTTATTGATGATCTTCTGGAAGAAATAGAAATACAAGCTCACCAAATCAACCAATTTAAAATTAAGTTTCATAAAAATTATCTCAGAAAATGGCTTGCAGAAAATTCTCAAATTCTATATTCTTTGGACGAATTATGGGAAATCCGTGAACAATGTATTGAAGCCTTGAGTTAGATTCTATGAATCATACGTAATGGATTAATCAATCTGCAAGGCACCATTCTTGCTACAAAAAAGCTTTATTATTGCTTTATGAAAAAGTTTTTTGCGTTCTCATTCTTTATGATTTCAGTTCTTTTGTTAAGTCAGGAAAACCGTCCGGTTCTGGATATTATGCTGACGAATTATGACTATCCTTATGACGTTCATTTTCTGAATTTCAAAAGCCAAAACCAGGATCTGAAAATGGCGTATATGGACATCCAACCAGAAAAACCTAACAGAAAAACGGTTGTCCTGCTTCACGGGAAAAACTTCAACGGTGCTTACTGGAAAACCACGATTCAGACTCTGACCAAAGAAGGTTATCGAGTAATTGTTCCAGACCAAATCGGATTTGGTAAATCATCAAAGCCAATGGGATATCAGTTCACCTTCCAGCAATTGGCTCAAAATACGAAGGCTGTTTTGGATGAATTGAAAATCGATAAAATATATCTTCTCGGACATTCGATGGGCGGAATGCTGGCGACAAGATTTGCATTGATGTATCCTGAAATGGTGGAGAAATTAATCCTTGAAAATCCAATCGGGCTGGAAGATTGGAAATTGGTTGCGCCGTACACTTCTATCGACAAGAATTATCAAACCGAACTGAAAGCCGATTACGAATCCACCAAAAAATATCAAAACGGATTTTATTACGACAACCAATGGAAACCCGAATATGACGAATGGGTTTATCTTTTAACGGGCTGGACAAAAGCACCGGATTATCCAAAAGTCGCTCTGGTGAACGCAAAAACTTCTGATATGATCTTCACACAACCTGTGGTTTATGAATTTCAAAATCTGAATGTGCCGACATTATTAATCATCGGAACGAGAGACAGGACAGCGATTGGAAAAGCCAATGTGAAAGATAAAAAAGTGGCTGAATCGATGGGAAGATACGATCTGCTTGGCAAAGCGACTCAACAAAAAATAAATGGATCCAAGTTGGTAGAACTGGACAATGTCGGGCATTTACCTCACATCGAAGTTTTTGACCGATTCATCCAACCGTTAAAAGAATTTTTAAAATAATGAGCGACATTTCTTTAAGCCCAGAATCTCAACTTTCCAAATCTCAGGTTCTCGGAATGGCTGTTGTTGCTGGAATTTGTGTTTCAAATATCTACTATGCGCAACCGATTTTGCATCAGATTGCAGAAACTTTCAAAGTCACAGAAAGCAAAATGGGAATTATGGTCGGCTTGGGACAAGTTGGTTACGGTGCTGGTTTACTGACTTTAGTTCCATTGGGCGACAAAGTCAATCGTAAAAAACTGATCCTGATTTTGCTGGCCATATTATTCTGTATTCTCGCAGGAATCGGAATGGTTTCCAATTACTATTTCATTTTTCTATTCAGCTTACTCTTGGGTTTAACAGCCGTAGCTGCACAGGTCATTTTACCAATGGCTGCCGAATTATCTGGCAATGAAAAAGGGAAAAATGTAGGAATTATCTTCACCGGAATTTTGGTCGGCATCTTGATGGCGAGGGTTTTCAGCGGTTATATTTCCGAATGGAGCAACTGGAAAATGGTGTATTATATTTCCGCAGGATTCACGATTTTGTGTTTAGCTTTCGTTTATTTTAAATTACCAAGCGTTCAACCAACGTTTAGCGAATCTTACTTAAAATTAATTTCATCGTCCTTTTATCAGTTAAAACGATTTCCTCAGCTCAGATTGTATGCTTTGATGGGAGGAATTGCCTTCTCCATTTTTTGCTCGTTCTGGACAACTCTAACCTTTCTCCTGATTGAAAAACCTTACAATTATAGTTCTGATACCATCGGACTTTTCGGGATGTTGGGAATTGCTGGTGCTTTGATTGCTCCGATGATCGGAAAAGCTTCTGATAAAGGCGGTTCTAATAAAACACAGTTGATTGCGAGTGTCATTTTACTGGCGGGTTCGGTTAGTATCTATCTTTTTCCTGGCTATTTGCTTTCAATCATTCTGGCAGTGATTTGCATCGATGTCGGCGTTCAATCCATTCAGGTGACAAATGTGGCGCTGATTTACAGACTAGACCAGAAAGCAAACAGCCGGATCAACACCATTTATATGACGTCTTATTTTGCAGGTGGCGCTTTGGGAACTTTCATCGGTTTGAGATGCTGGGAAATGGGTGGATGGAATTATGTTGGAATTCAGCTTGTTGTGTTTAGTTTAATTGTATTTTTGATGAATATATTTAAAACAGTAAAATCAAATTAATAAAAAGAAAATATGAAACTTTCAATCTCACTAATGGCGTTATTTTTAGGATTAAATCTTACAATGGCACAAAAACTAAAACCTGTTGCCTACAAAGACGGCGAACAAAAACTGAACGGACTCGTGACTTCCAATGCAGGAAAAAAACTGCCTGGAGTTTTGATTCTTCCCGCCTGGAAAGGCATTGACGACGAAGCGAAAAACGCTGCCTTGGAATTAGAGAAACAAGGTTACATTGCTTTTGTTGCGGACATTTATGGTGAAGGCAATATTCCGGCAGACAATGGCGCAGCGGCTAAAATCGCAGGAAAATACAAGCAAGACTACAAAGCTTATCAGCAAAGGATCTCTGTGGCTTTGGAAGAACTGAAAAAGCAAGGTGCAAATATTGATAAAATTGCGGTTATCGGTTACTGTTTTGGCGGGACGGGCGCATTGGAAACGGCAAGAGCTGGCTTTCCAGTTGCAGGCGTCATTTCCATCCACGGTGGTCTGGCAAAAGGAAATGACCGACTGAATGTTCCTATCAAAACTAAAGTTTTAGTGGAGAACCCCGCTGATGACGAAAGTGTAAAACCTGAAGACATGACCAATCTGATCGCTGAACTAAAAGCCGGCAAAACAGATTTCCAGATCATCACATATGCCAATTCCAAACATACTTTTACAAGTCCCGAATCTCCGGATTACAATGAAGTAATGGCGAAGCGTGCTTGGAACCACACTTTGATGTTCCTGAAAGAAATACTTAAGTAGGAACTAGACTTTTAGATATTAAAAAGACAGCCTTTTGCGCTGTCTTTTTTTATTTTTTGATGAGCAATGAAACAATATCCTGCAGAACTTTCTGCGAAACGAAATGCATAAAATCAGTTCGTTCCAAATGTGGGAGAAATAATTTAGACGTTACTTCTTCTTCGCCAATTCTAATCGTATAGTATACCGTTCCGATATCTTTTCCATCTTCGCCTTTGCCCGGACCAGCAACGCCTGTGGTAGAAACTGAGATGTCTGTTTTGAATAAAGCCTGGCAGCCAACCGCCATTTCAGAAGCAACCTGCTCACTCACAACCGTAAATTCTTCAACCGTTTCTGGATTGACATTCAGAATATCAATTTTTTTGTCGGTGGCATAAGTCACGATTCCGCCAAAGAAATATTTTGAACTTCCTGCAACCGATGTTATCAAATGGGCCAATTCTCCACCTGTACAACTTTCGGAAACGGACAAAGTCAGTTTTTTATCGATGAGCAATCCGCTTAGGATTTTTTCGATTTTATCCTCGTGCGTTGCGACGATATTCTCACCAATTAAAGGAAACAATTTCGTGATTTCGTTCTCTAAAGATTGATTCAGCATTTCCTGTGAACTGCCGGAAGCAGTTAATCTCAGTTTAACTCTGGTCCCAACAGGCAGATAAGACAAACTGATATGCTCCGGCAACGCCAGTTCCCAGTCTTCAATCGTCTCAGACAAAATACTTTCCGGGATATTGACCACGGAAACAATTCTGGAAACGATGTGTTGCAATTCCAGCTTCTCCTGCAAAAAAGGAATTATCTGGTCTTTCAGAAACGGCTTCACTTCGAAGGGAACCCCCGGCAAACTGAAACAATATTTGCCGTTTTTCTCCACCATCATACAAGGCGCAGTCCCGAAATAATTCATAAAAACACTCGCTTTTGACAAGACAACAGCCTGTTCTTTGTTATGTTCCAGAATCCAAAGCCGGTCTCTTTTTTCGAGGTATGCACGAAGATGTTCATACACTTCATCAGAGAATATCAAGTCATCCTGGAAGAACTTAGCATAAGCTTTTTTGGTAATATCATCTTTTGTCGGGCCCAATCCACCAGTGGTGAAAACCACATCAGCCATCTCCAAAGCTTTTCCCAAAGTTGAAACGATCGCTTGTTCATCATCAGGAATTGTAAAAACCGAAAGCACTTTGATACCGATATCTTTCAATTGTGTTGCTATGAAATTGGAATTGGTATCAACGGTATTCCCCGAAAGAATCTCGTCGCCGATGGTGATTAAAACTGCTGTTTTCATAGAGACAAATTTCGGTAATAATTTATATTTTCAACCACATAGATATATAGTTTTTTTGATGACATCATTGTTGTACAATTAAAAATACAGACGAATCGAATAACTGAATGTTTATAGGATAAAACAACAGGTCGCTCCTCCGGAGCTTTGCTTCCAGCAGCTTAATTTTACTATTAACAATAGATATCTCTGAGACCAGATACAGCTCCGGCAGGGGGCAAAACTGCCAGCAGCCAAGATTTGTTTAAGGAATTAAAGCTCCGTAGGAGCGACCTTTTGCTTATATATATGTTCATCGGATCATAAGAGATTAAACAGAGAAGGGAATTACTATTTTTACTTTTAAAAATTAATTTGTCTCTATGTGCCTATGTTGTTTTATTTTATCTTTGATTAAAATTGAGGAATGAAGTCATCTTTCTGGAACAACTACAGCAACATTATCCTGCTACTTATCGGGATTTTCATCGGAAGTCTCGTCGGGATTTTCGCACCGGATTTTGTCACTTACCTGAAGCCGATTGGCGATATTTTCCTCAACCTGCTTTTTGTGACGGTAATTCCGCTCGTATTCTTTGCGATTGTTTCCGCCATTTCGGGCATCGAACAGCAGAATCAATTGGGCAAAATCATCGCAACAATGGTTCTGACCTTCCTCTGTTTCATCCTGATTTCTGCCACGTTCTGCATCATTTTAGTGTACTTCTTCCCTACAGAAACGCCGAAAAACATCAGCGAAGCCATCTCAGAAAATATCCAGAATAGCGCAAGCATCAATGACCAGATTGTAGGATTCTTCACGGTCAGCGAGTTCTATCACTTATTCTCCCGGCAGAATATGCTCGCCTTGCTGGTCTTCTCCTTTTTAGTCGGGATCTCCATCAGAAAATCCGGCGAGACGGGAAAAGCCTTTCAAAACTTCATCCTGTCCGGAAATGAGGTGATGAAGCAGCTTTTGCTATTGATCATGAAAGTCGCACCTGTTGGATTGGGTGCCTATTTTGCCTACCAGGTCGGCACCATCGGACCTCAGCTTTTCGGATTTTACGCCAAACCTTTGGGACTGTATTACATCGCCGGAACCATTTATTTCATTGTGTTTTTCAGTCTTTACGCTTTTGTCTGGAAAGGCAGAACAGGCATAAAAGCTTTTTGGAAAGAAAGTCTCTTGCCCACGGCAACCGCCATCAGCACGTGTAGCAGTCTCGCCACAATGCCCGTCGCCATAGAGTCTGCGAAGCGAATGGGCGTTCCCGCTTCTATCGCCAACGTTGTGATTCCGATTGGAACTACCATTCACAAGAATGGCTCGTCCATTTCTTCAATCATAAAGATCTAT
Organism: Epilithonimonas mollis; assembly: GCF_900142325.1. GTDB lineage: Bacteria > Bacteroidota > Bacteroidia > Flavobacteriales > Weeksellaceae > Epilithonimonas > Epilithonimonas mollis. The sequence continues at coordinate 666,591 of NZ_FRAM01000002.1, read as the reverse complement.
GTTGCATTTCAATTGCTCGGCTGGAATTTTTTCGAACCGATGAACCTCATAATGGCACTCGGAATCACCGTTTTCGTAAGTGCCGTCGCCGGCGGAATCCCGAATGGCGGTTATATCGGCGAAATGCTGATGATTTCGGTTTACAAAATCCCGCCCGATGTGGTTCCCGCAGTCATCATCATCGGCACTTTGGTAGATCCGCTGGCGACCGTCCTCAATTCCGTCGGCAACATTCTCGCCAGTATGATGGTCTCTAAATTTGTGAAAGTAGAACCTCTTTAGTTCAGGAGCCTGATCCCGCTGTCCACTGTATCTTTTTTGTTTTGTGACCATAAGTCAATCTTATAGACCTGTGAAGAGAAAACAAAAAAGGATGCCGTTCCCATCGGGGCTAGTTAGCTATTCTTCGCTGACTGATCGAATCAAAATCATATCCCGCGCTGTTTCCGAAAAAAACCTGCGCAGCTTTTGGGTAAAAGCTGCGCAGGTTTGGTGTAACTCTTGCGCAGGAGTTGGGCAAAACCTGCGCAGGTTTTTTTAGTTACTTACTCTTGCTGAAAGTAGCCGTTTTTAAAATATCACTGATACGCTTGCCAGGACGGTAATTAACCTTTGCACCTTTGATCAAACTTGCATTGAATTCTTTTTCACTATCAGCTGCTCCACTGCTGAGGCTTGGATAAAAACTTCCCAGTTTGTCCAGCCTTATAATTTTGCCACTGGCCAATCCTTTCTGGATTTCATTCTCCACCGCAATGATTACGCCTCTGATATCTGCCTCACTCAGGGAAGAGAATTTTTCAATTTCTTTCACCAGGTCATCAATGGTCATTTCGCCATCTGTTTTTACCTGTGCATACCATTTCTTTTTACCACCGCCAGCTACGCCTGGCTCACCGCGTTCGATTACTGAATACTTAATTGACATTTATATTTTTTTTATTAATAAAGCAAACCTAAAAAATAAATCAATACAAAAAGCACTTGTAGATAAATATCTACAAGCCATTTTACTTTAACAGTATCAAAACGACCGTTCGAATACAAATTGTACTTATATTCATTCACTCCGCTTTACAGGCTCCAGATTCTGTAATTCCTCCGGTGTAAACAATCGGTAATGGACTTTGAAGGTTTTGCCCAGAGGTGTTTCCAGGGAAAACCCGCCTGGTCCCCAACCGTCCAGAACATCCAGCTCAAAATGTGAATATTTCCAATATTCGAAAAGGTCGCGGTCTATCCAGAACTCATGCCCATTGATGGTTCCGATCATGGCGTCATTCATCCTCGGGAAGTAACCACCCTTCTCAAAACATTGCGGTTGCGTACCTTCGCAACAGCCTCCCGCCTGGTAAAACATCAGGCCGCCATGCTTTTTCTCCAGCTCCCATATCACTTCCAGTGCTTTTTCTGTTACGGAAAGTCTTGAGATATTATCCTTAATTTCCATATTTTTTTCTTAAAAATTAATCCTTAATTTTCATAAATATCTTTTGAACACAAATGTCTCAAAGCATTTTGTTGACAATAACCGTGCATAATTTTAAGTTCACAAAGGCGTAAAACCTAAACAATGACACAATCCTGTCAATACGAAGTAGCATTGTGAATTTAATAAATTTAAAACTTTGTGGACTTGGTGTTCAGATAAAACAACTTTAGCTTAAAAACCCGACAAATAAATCTGTCGGGCTTAACACACTATAAATAACAATAATTAATCCTGTCCGGCGATCTCCAGAACGATACGTCCATCTATCTGTCCCTTTTTCATTTTATCAAATACCTCGTTGATATCTTCCAGCTTTGCAGAGGTCACGGTTGCTTTCACCAAACCTTCGTTCGCAAAATCGAGCGCTTCCTGCAGGTCTTTTCTGGTCCCGACGATAGAACCTCTCACGGTAATCCTCTTGAGCACCGTGTCGAAAATCGGCAACGGGAAAGAACCTGGCGGAAGGCCATTCAGTGCGATTGTACCTTTTCTTCTGAGAACATCGATCCCCTGTTTGAAAGCAATTGGAGAAACAGCGGTAATCAGCGCACCATGCATTCCTCCGACCTCCTTGTGAAGGTATTCTCCGGGGTCGGTTTCTTTTGCATTCACGACCAAATCTGCACCCAGTTTCTTAGCCAATTCCAATTTATCATCTGCAACATCTATCGCTGCAACGTGCATGCCCATAGCTTTTGCATACTGAACAGCTACGTGTCCTAACCCTCCGATTCCGGAAATGGCCACCCATTCGCCCGGTCTTGTTTCGGTTTCTTTCAGACCTTTGTAAACTGTTACTCCTGCACAAAGAATCGGTGCGATCTCCAGGAAGTTGACATTCGGTTTCAGATGACCGACATATCTGGAATCAGCGATCACATATTCTGCAAATCCGCCATCTACGCTGTAACCTCCGTTTTTCTGAGCTTCGCACAATGTTTCCCAACCCGTGATACAATAATCACAGCACCCACACGCCGAATATAACCAGGGAACACCTACAGCATCACCTTCCTTTACCATTGCATCCGGTCCGCAAGCTACTACAATGCCGACACCTTCATGTCCCGGAATCAATGGCATTTTTGGTTTTGCCGGCCAGTCTCCGTCCACAGCATGTAAGTCGGTATGGCAGACGCCACAAGCTATTACTTTTACTAATACTTCGTATCTGCCCGGTGTTTTTACCGGAACTTCCATAATTTTCAATGGCTCGCCGTATCCTTGTACAACTGCCGCTTTCATTGTTTTTGGAATCATAGTTCAATTTTTTTTAATTAACAGTCCGCTCTCCTACGGAGCTTGATGACGTTGCTGAATTCGTCTTCTATTAACAGCTCGCTCCTACGGAGCTTGCATCATTTTCTGTTAATGACAAAGCATTATCAGGAAGATGTAACTGCGTGAGGGATTGGAAGGATTGCGAGGAACGAGCAAGTGCGAAATGAAATGCAGCACCAGATCCGCCAAAGGCGGAGCAGCCCTGGAAAGCCCGACCGTAGCCCCGGACTTAGCCAAGGCGACGGGCACGCCATATATATAAAGTGTTTTTTAGAAGAATCCTAACTTATTCTTGTTGTAAGAAATCAACATATTCTTAGTCTGACGGTAATGATCCAGCATCATTTTGTGATTTTCTCTGCCAACTCCCGACTGCTTGTAACCTCCAAAAGGTGCACCGGCAGGATAGGCGTGGTACTGATTTACCCAAACCCTACCCGCCTGAACGTGACGGGGAATCTGATATAACTGATGCGCATCCCGTGTCCAAACGCCGGCTCCAAGACCATAAATCGTATCGTTGGCAATCTCTAAAGCTTCGGCTTCATCTTTGAAAGTCGTGAATGCCACCACAGGCCCGAAAATCTCTTCCTGAAAGATTCTCATTTTGTTATTCCCTTTGAAAATGGTTGGCTTGATATAATACCCATCTTCCAGACCTTCGATTTGATTGGCTTCTCCGCCCGTCAGCACTTCTGCACCTTCTTCTTTACCCAGCTTCAGGTAGCCTTCGATTTTATCTTTCTGAATTTTGGAAGCCTGTGCGCCCATCATCACCGTTTTATCCAACGGGTTTCCTACTTTGATGGCCTCGGTTCTTTCAATGACTCTGGCCATAAAAGCGTCTGCGATATCCTCCTGAACTAATAATCTTGACGGGCAGGTACAAATCTCCCCTTGATTCAGGGCGAAAAGAACGGCACCTTCAATCGCTTTATCCAGGAACTCATCATCCGCATCCATCACGGAACTGAAGAAAATATTAGGCGACTTCCCTCCCAATTCCAAAGTTACCGGAATGATATTTTCAGTCGCATATTGCATTACCAGACGACCAGTAGCTGTAGAACCGGTGAAAGCCGCTTTGTTCACTTTCGGATTTGTTACCAGCGCTCTACCCAACTCTGCCCCAAAACCATTAACGATGTTTACAACGCCTGCCGGAAGCAAATCGCCAATCAGTTCCATCAAAACCATAATAGAAATTGGTGTGCTTTCTGCCGGCTTCAGAACCACACAGTTGCCTGCAGCCAAAGCCGGAGCTAGTTTCCAGACGGCCATCAGGATCGGGAAATTCCATGGGATGATCTGTGCAACGACGCCAAGCGGTTCGTGAACAATCAGTGAAACGGTATCTTTGTCCAACTCGTTATGCGAACCTTCTTCAGCTCTTATAACCGAAGCAAAATATCTGAAATGGTCTATCGCCAAAGGAATGTCAGCTGCCAACGTCTCTCTTACTGCTTTTCCGTTGTCAATGGTTTCTACAGTGGCAATGTATTCCAGGTTTTCCTCGATTCTATCTGCAATTTTGTTCAGAATAATACTTCGTTCTGTTGGCGATGTGTCTTTCCAGGTCTTGAAAGCTTCCGTAGCTGCATTCACCGCATTTTCCAGATCTTCTTTGTTGGAATGTGCAGCCTGGGTGAAAACTTTACCATTAATCGGAGATACTACATCGAAATACTGCCCATCTGCTGATGGCACGAATTCTCCGCCGATGTAATTGTCATATTTGGCTTTAAATTCTGGCCAGGCTAACGTAGTCGAATTGTGCTGTTGTGCTGTTGTGTCCATAATAATTGTTTTTTCTTAATAATCAGTTAACATTTGATTAAAGCTAAGTTAATCGTATAAGAAATGACTGTAATAGCATAATACTCCAAAAAAGTAGGACAATTCTCTTTTTGTGATTCTTTATAATTTATTAAGAAAAATTTATAGTATCTGTAATTTTAATTTTGTTATATTTGATAAACAAGATGTTATAAAATCTTGACCAATGAACCCAAATCATTTTCATCTTAACAAACCTAATCTGACACAACAGAACCAACTGAATACTCTGGTAGAAAATCAGACCAAATTCAGTTTAAATAATTGTGAATTCAGTATCTATGAAACGCATAAGAGTGCTTATGATGTGAAATTGCATTTTGAGCATATGGCATTCACGGGAATGTTGCGAGGAAAAAAGTGGATGAAGCTCCAAGATAAGAGCAATTACTTCGAGTATCTGCCTGGAGAAAGTGTTTTGGTTGCACCCGGAGAAACTATGGTTATTGATTTTCCCGACGCAGATACGCATGCTTCACAGTGTATTTCTTTGACTCTGAATCCGGAATTCGTGCAGGAGTCTTTGGAACATTTGAACTTTAGTTCTAAAAAGACGGATGATGCATCACAATGGAATATCTCTCTGGATGAGTTTTATCTGCTCAACAACAAGGCATTGGCTTCTGCAACCAACAACATTATGAGAATCGCAATGGATGATAACTCTTATAAAGATGTTATTGCAGATTTTGCTTTGAAGGAACTTCTGATAAGATTAATGCAAACGCAGGCCAGAAATCTTGTCGAGAAAAACACTCTTAAAAACAAGTCCAGAATTGGCTTTGTGGCAGATTATATTAAGAAAAACCTCCATCAGAAATTATCCGTTGATGCGATTGCTAAAATGGCTTATGTGAGCAAATCCAATTTCTTCAAGATGTTCAAAGAAGAATTAGGACTTTCGCCTAATGAATTTATCATTCAGGAAAGAATAAAAAAAGCCAAGGAATTATTGCTGCATAATAATTCGGTGAGTGAAGCGGCTTACAGTACCGGTTTCTCTGACACAAATTATTTTATTCGGGTTTTTAAACAGATGGAAGGCGTTACACCAAAAACATTTCAGAACAAAAAATTATTCTAAGTTAATATTAGTTAGTTATAGATATTAAAAGAGGACGGGCAGAATTTTTTGTCCGTTCTCGCTTTTTATTTTTTGTAAGAATAATATCTTGCACCTTTCAGAACCTGACTTTCTTTTTCAATTTCTATCAATCCGAATCCTTTATAATCAGGATTAACCGAAGAATCTAGTTGTTTACGGTGCAATTTTTCGTAGGTCTCAAAATCAATGGCTAATCTGTTTTTTAAGTTTTCGAAAAGATTCCATTTTTCCACGATTGATTGCCATTCAGAAGAAACTTTTCCAACAAAAACTTTTGATTTTGAGCCACTTCCGTAAGCCAAGAAACCAATTTCTTTATCTCTCAAATCTTCATTTTCGGTAAACGAAGTTTGTAATGCAGACAGCAATGCCATAAAAATAGAAGCTGTGTACATATTGCCGATTTCTGATGAAGCACGTTGAGATTTCTCAATTTTCTCGTTGATGAATCGGATATAATCTTCAGATTTTGCAATGGCTTTTTGCTGTTCGGCATCAGAAAAATCAAGGTGATTTTCTAAACTATAAATTTCAGTAAAAACTCTTTTCCCGTGAAAAGCGTAAGGCAAATGGAAAATCAAATACCTCCAGTCTTCGTAAGGTCTCACCGTAAAAGTCTGTTCTTTATAATGCTGATAGGCTTCCCGAATTCTGTCCTGGTAACATTGATTAGAATATTGACCATCGAAAACAGGTTCGTCTGTAAACACTTCTATTTTGTCCGGATAGTTTTCCGGAGCAAGATTTAATTCCGATTTTGAATGATGACGTCTTGGCTTGAAGAAATCGAAAACACTTTCTGTTGCAACGCCCCAATTATTATCAATTTCAACCAGCCTTGGATTAGCAGAAACCAGCAAAGCTACTGCGCCACCACCTTGCGTATATTCTCCGGAAGAGGCCAACTCATATTTAGCATAATCACTTGCGATTACTATGGCTTTTTTAGTAGGGTTAACTCTTATAAAATCCAACGAATTATGAAGCGCATCCACTGCTCCGACACATGCAAAAGTCATATCGACAATATCGCAGTTCCGGAAGCTTCTATAACCAAATTCGTCACTTAGAAATTCTTCGACCATTTGAACGGCGTAGGTTGCTGTTGGTTTTGCGGCGTCCAAAGCACTTTCAGTTCCCAGATAAACTCTTGATATTTCTTTCGGATTGATGTTATAATCCTGAATCACCCTGAGCAAAGCTTCCGCTGCAAAAGTCGCTGCATCCTCGTGCACATCGGGCAATGCCATTTTGTGTAATCCCAAACCTTTCTCCAGTTTTGCTGGTTCTATTCCTCTTTTTTCTGCAAGATCTTTAATTTCTAAATATAAAGAAGGCACATAAAAACTGGCCGCATCCACTCCAAATTTCGTCATTGTAAAAATTTTAAGACACGAATTTAGAAAATCTTCCGTAAAGCGCCTAAATATAAAGGATGTTTATTATCTTGCAATTCATTTTTTACTCCGGATGTACAAAACTCTAAAAAAAATCGTCAAAAATATTATGCCTCAAAAATTCCTTTTTGAAAATGAGGTTCTGTTGCGTTCGTTGATTTATCCAATTTACAAAGGTGAAAATCACGAGTGTAATATTTGCAAAAAACATTTGAAAGACTTTGTATTGGTAGAAAATGGAAATTTGGTTTGTCCGGTTTGCGGAAGTCTGCCTCGAACCAGAAGACTTTGGCAAATCCTGAATGAAAAATATATAAAGCCAGACATTAAAATTTTAGATTTTTCGCCTTCCAGAGCTATTTACAGGAATCTCAAGAAGAAAAAAAATATTTCATATTTCTCAACAGATTTTGAAAACGAATTTTTGGCTGATTACCGTTTTGACATTACCAATATTGATGTAGAACCTGAAAGCTTTGATCTGATTATTTGTTACCATATTCTTGAACATATCGATTCTGATCAAAAGGCAATGAATGAATTATTGCGGGTTCTGAAATCTGGTGGAATCTGCCTGATCCAAACCCCTTTTAAGGATGGAGAAACTTATGAAGATTTTTTAATCACCTCCAAAGCAGACCGAATAAAACATTTTGGTCAGGACGATCACGTCCGGATCTATTCTATAAATGGACTGAAAGAACGTTTGGAAAAAAGCGGTTTTTCAGTTGAAATTCAGACTTTCCAAAAAGATGATTTTCTTGGATTAAATGAAAACGAACATATCCTGTTTTGCACAAAAAAATAAGAACCAATTTGGTTCTTATTTCCTTCCTCATATCATATCTAATGTTTAGAAACTCTCATCGTGCTGAGAAAGATCCAAACCTAAGCTTTCCGATTCTTCTGCTACTCTGAGTGGAATAATCATGTCCGTTAATTTATATAAAATCAATGATCCCAAAAATGTAAACGCGGAAACCAAAACCAGCGCCATCATGTGATGTGCAAACACGCCAAACCCGCCGTGAAGCAAACTTGCATTATCACCCTGAGCCAATATTGCTGTCAGAATCATTCCCATAATTCCGCCAACACCATGACAGGCGAATACATCCAAAGTGTCATCTACTTTCTTCAGTCTTTTCCAATTGCACATAAGATTCGAAACAATAGACGAAATAAATCCGATGAATATAGCGTGAGGAATGGTTACAAAACCAGCCGCCGGTGTAATCGCAACCAAGCCAACAACTGCGCCTATGCAAGCTCCCAAAGCGGATACTTTTCTTCCGTTCATTCTGTCAAAGAAAATCCAGGTCAGCATTGCAGTTGCCGAAGCGACGGTTGTTGTTCCAAATGCCATTGCTGCTGTTGCATTAGCTGATAAAGCAGAACCTGCATTGAAACCAAACCAGCCAAACCAAAGCATTCCTGTTCCCAGAATCACAAAAGGAATGTTAGATGGTTCGTGATGTGGATTTTTTCTTTTTCCTATCATCATCGCACCAGCCAAAGCTGCAAATCCCGCACTCATATGAACCACAGTTCCGCCCGCAAAATCCTTAACGCCGAAATATTTGTTCAGCAAACCTTCCGGATGCCAAACCATGTGACAAAGCGGCGTGTAGATTATTAAACTGAATAAAACCATAAAAAGCAGGTAGGAAATAAATCTCACTCTTTCCGCAAACGAACCGGTTATCAAAGCAGGTGTAATGACCGCAAATTTCATCTGAAACATAGCAAATAAAATAAACGGAATCGTCGACGCCATCTGACTGTGAGGCAAAACACCGACATTGTTAAAAAATAAATATGAGGCAGGATTACCTATCAAACCATAATGCTCGCCATCAATTGTGATCCCAAGCGAGTCACCAAACGACAAACTGAATCCCACAACAACCCAAAGAATACTGATAACACCAAGTGCGACAAAACTCTGCAGCATTGTAGAAATAACATTCTTTTTTCCAACCATTCCGCCATAAAAGAACGAAAGGCCTGGTGTCATCAACAGAACCAACCCCGATGAAGCCAAAATCCAGGCAACATCAGCACCGACAATGTTATCTTCATTTAAAAAAATTCCGGGTTTTGGGGAACAAATCTGTTCCGGCCAGAAAAGCGCTGCGATTGAAATTAGGCTAATTATCACAAATGATATGATCCATCGTTTTTCAATTTTCATATATATTTTTAATTTTAACCCTACAAATATACAGGGTAAAATTAAATAATTTAAAAAAATAATACCTATAACCCTAAATTTTAATTATTAAAAATTAAATTATTTAAAAACAGAAGTAACCATCAAAGATGAAAAATAATGAGGCATTAGTTTTGATATATCAAGAAAAATAATAAATTATGAGACCAGACATTCCAAAATCGGACAGTGAAACCAACAAAGGACCAATGATGGCTATTATCATTATTGTAGTTTTATTCCTTTTGGGTTACTTCGCTTACATGATGTTTATCCCAAAACAGGTGGAACAAATGAATCAAACAGACAAAATACAACCTGTAGAACAAAAAGTAAAAGACTCCATTTAGGAGTCTTTATTTAATGTTTTATATTGATTTCAATATTTTAATGGATATGTTTTTCCGCATGATAAGAACTTCTTACCAATGGGGAACTTTCCACGTGTCGGAAGCCTAAACTTCTTGCAAAAGCTCCATATTCATCAAACTCTTCCGGTGTTATAAAACTTTTCACGGGAAGATGCTTTTTTGTTGGCTGAAGATATTGCCCAAGCGTAATAATATCCACATTGGCGTTTCTGATATCTTCGATCGTTTGGAAAACCTCATCTTTAGTTTCTCCAAGACCAAGCATAACACCTGTTTTTGTCCGGTTTTGACCAGCTTCTTTGAGATATCTGAGAACATCCAGGCTGCGTTCATATTTTGCCTGGATCCTTACTTCTCTTGTCAAACGCTTTACCGTTTCCATGTTATGAGAAATGACTTCCGGAGCTACTTCCACCAATCTGTCCAAATGTTTTGCAACACCCTGGAAGTCTGGGATCAAAGTCTCCATGGTAGTTCCCGGAGAAATTCTGCGGACCGCATTTACTGTTTCTGCCCAAAGAATAGAGCCCATATCTTTCAGATCATCCCTGTCAACAGAAGTGAGAACTGCATGCTTGATTTTCATTAATTTTATCGAACGTGCTACTTTTTCCGGCTCATCCCAATTGACATCCATTGGTTTTCCTGTTTTCACGCCACAGAAACCACAGCTTCTGGTACATATATTTCCCAGGATCATAAATGTTGCGGTTCCTTCGCCCCAACATTCGCCCATATTGGGACAGCTTCCACTCTGGCAAATGGTATTGAGTTTGTATTTATCAACCAAATTTCTGAGTTCCCGGTAATTTTTCCCGGTCGGCAATTTTACCCGGATCCATTTGGGTTTTTGATTTATTACTTCTTCCATCTAGGTACAAGATATTTATTTAAGGTTGATTAACCTTTACTTCAGATATAAATTACTGTTTAAAAATCCGTTTCATCATTTTTCAACAACTCGGCCAGGATTTTTTTTGCTCTCATTATTCTTACTTTTGTATTGGCTATGGAGAGATTCAGTTCTTCTGCGATCTCTTTGATACTTTTTTCTTCAAAAAATCTGAGACGGATAATATCCTGATTTTTTGCATCCATAGTCTCAATGATTTTTATGATTTTCTGCTGGTCTTCTTCAGAGATCATCAGTTCTTCCGGCGATCTTGCAAATTCGTTCTTCACATTTTCCAGTCCATCACTTGCATCTTCGTTTTCCCTGTTTTTTCGTCTCCAGAAATCGATAATCGTGTTTTGGGCAATTGTCAGAATCCAGGTTTTGAATTGGAAATTCGGGTCAAATAAATCCAGTTTATTAAGAACCTTCGAAAATACAGACACCGTAATCTCATCTGCATCATTTTCATCCTTAACCCTATTCATGACAAAAGAGAACACATCCACCCAAAACGTATTGATAAGCTGTGTCTGAGCTTTCTGATCTTTTTTTCTGGCTTTTATGATGAGCGCAAGGAGCTGGTCTTCTTTCATTTCGATGAACAAAGATAAGGCATAAAATTTAAAATTATAACTGATTAAAAACATCGAAAAATTCTATTGGAATTAAAATTTTTAAATCCTCACTTTTCAATTGATTTAAATAACAATTATCAAGATTACAATTCTTATAATTTAAGTATTTTTACAGGCTTAATTTTTGCTCAGACCAATTCAATAATTAATTATAAATCAAAATAATAAATGCAATTCTATAAATACCAGGGAACAGGAAACGATTTTGTGATGATAGATAACCGGTCGGGAGAATGCGATGATCTTTCGATCAGTGACATTCAAAAGCTATGTGATCGCCGTTTTGGGATTGGCGCAGACGGCCTGATCAAGATCAACGCTGTGAAAGATGCAGATTTTGAAGTAGATTATTACAATTCTGACGGTTCCAAAAGTTTTTGCGGAAACGGCGCGCGCTGTTCGGTGGCATTTGCGCATTATCTGGACATGATCGAAGAGAAAACTGTTTTTAAAGCCATAGACGGCATACATGAAGCGGAAATCAAAAACGGCATTGTAAAACTTAAAATGGGCGACGTAAAAAGAATTGATAATAATGGAAATGATTTTGTTTTGAATACCGGTTCGCCACATTATGTAAAATATGTGGAAATGTTAAATAATTATAATGTTTACGAAAATGGTAACGAAATCAGAAATTCTGAAACTTATAAAGCGGAAGGCATCAATGTTAATTTTGTTGAAAAACTTTCTGACAAAGAGCTTTTTGTGAGGACTTATGAACGCGGTGTTGAAGATGAAACGTACAGTTGCGGAACCGGTGTTACAGCTGCAGCTTTAACCTTCATGCAAAAAAATAATCAAACGTTTGTTGGAATCAAAGTGAAGGGCGGACAGCTGAGAGTCTATGCAGAAAAGAACAAAGACGGATTCAGCAACATCTGGTTAGAAGGCCCTGCTATTCAGGTTTTTAAAGGAAATATTAATTTATAAACCTGGAATTTTTATTTTAAGTTATGAAAAAAATTATACTTGCTATATACATTCTGTTGATTGTCGTCCTTGGATTTTTCGGATTGAAATTTTACAATAAATATCTTGGCAATAATGTGGAGAAAGAAGGTTTTATCCTGATTCCGCATCATTCCGGCTACGAGCAGATTCTCGATTCCATTTCGCCTTTGATCAAAAACAAGGAAAATTTTCTGGCTATTGCAAATGATAAAAATCTCAAGGACAATTATAAAGCCGGCCGTTATGAACTAAAGGAAGGCATGAACAACCGTGAAATCACGAATATGATCATCGCCGGAAATCAAACTCCGAACTCTTTCAGAATCAAAGACTTTGATGATGTATATCAAATGATTGGCAGAGTGACGAAAAAAACGGAAACAGATTCGGCGAAATTTGTTAAAAAACTGGATGAAATTGCTGTCAGTAAAGGTTACAAAAATGCAGAAGATCTGAAAAAATATTTTTTCAACAATACTTATGATTTCTTCTGGACTGTAACGCCGAAAGAATTCTTCAGCAAATTTGAAAATGATTATAAAGACTTCTGGACCTCAGAAAGAATTGAAAAAGAAAAGCAATCCGGACTGACAAGAGATCAGATCTATGCTTTGGCATCTATAGTCTATAAGGAATCCGGCGGAAAACCCGATGAACAAAAAACCATCGCAGGGCTTTATATCAATCGTTATAAAAAAGGAATGAAACTACAAAGCGATCCGACGGTAATCTACGCTGTTAACAAAGCCAGCAACTTTACTCAGCAGATCAAACGTGTTTATTATAAATACCTGAAAGAGCCATCACCTTATAACACTTATGCCAACAAAGGGATTCCTCCGGGACCGATTTGCATTGTAGATAAAAGCTCCCTGAACGCAGTGCTGGAAGCAGAAAAAAACAATTATATTTTTATGTGTGCGGACCCGGCGAGACCTGGTTATCACAAATTCACAGACAATGATGCCGAACATGCCAGAAATGCAAAAGCTTACCAGGACTGGTTAAATAGCAGACAAATTAAATAATAAAGAAAAAGCGAAAAATAAACGATAATGGAACGAACGGAAATTGTAAATGTAATTCAGAAAAAAATCTTCGGGCTGGCTCTGACAGTCGGTGCAGCGAGTTTTTTAATGGCGCAGCAAAAGATAAATATTTCTGGGAATGTAAAGGACGCGAATGGTGGTGTTGGCTATGCTTCCGTGACTTTTAAAAATCAGCAGAACGCCCAGCTGAGTGACGCTGTTTTGGCGGATGTGAATGGAAATTATAAGCTGGAACTGGCTCCCGGAAATTACGAAGTCAGCATAGAAGCGGTAGATTACAAAAAATTCACGAAAATAATTAGCATTCAAAAGGCCGGGGCTATTGCTCCGTTCATCATTGTTTCCGACGGAAAAGCCAATCTTAATAACACAACAGATATACAAGGTGTGGTGATTACGGCTACATCTAACAAACCTTACAAAGTCGAGCTGGACAAGAAAACCTACGATCCGTCACAGGATATTGTAAGTAAAGGCGGTAGCTTGCAGGATGTTCTGTCTAATGTGCCATCAGTTTCCGTAGATACCGATGGAACCGTCTCGATGCGTGGCAGCTCCAATGTGAAGTTTTTAATTAACGGAAAACCTTCTTCTCTGTTAGGTATAGATGATGGTGCTAATGCTTTGCAAAGTATCCCGGCAGATCAGATCGAAAAAATCGAAGTGATTACCAATCCATCATCAAAATTCGAAGCGTCGGGAACGTCCGGAATTCTGAATATTATCCTTAAAAAAAGTAAAAAAGTTGGCTTCAACGGTAGCGTAACCGGAAGTCTGGGTTATTTTCCAAGAACGAATCTGAATGCGAATCTGAGTTGGAGAAAAAATAAAATGACATGGTTCTTGAATGGCGGCGGCGGTTATTCTGAAAACAGATCGAAGAACGATGCAGAAACCACTTATCATAATATCACTTTACCTACTGTAACTGATCCCCTGAGCACGCCTAGAGATATACCTACTTATCAGCTTCAGAATTCCCTGAACAAAAGCTACAATAATAATTATAACGTTAACGCAGGTTTTGTATATGAAATTTCTGAAAAAACATCCTTCAATTTATCTGGACTTATCAGATCTTTTGACGGAGAAAATAAAGAGACACTAAACACCTATAACGATTATTACCGGTATAATACTGTAACGCAAATTTGGAATCCAGGAAGTTCTTTCGGCCAGAGAATCTCTAACGGAACCAACAACAACCTGGCCTTCCAGGGCGATATCGGTCTGGATCATAAGATTGATGATAATGGTCAGAACCTTTCCGTTTCATTGAGTCTTCAAAGAAATAAAAGTAACAATTACTCCACCATTAACGAAACCGAGGACTCACAGTTTCTGCTGACAGACAATACTGCAAGAAAATCAGTTAACAAAACCATTATCGGAAAGGCAGACTATGAATTGCCTATTGGTGAAAAGTCAAAACTTGAAGCGGGTTACAGATTGGATGTAAATAATAATAATTATGACAATACTGTTGACAGTACTTCACCTAATGAATTAATACTCAATTACAACAATACAACGGATTACAGAGAAATGTTCAATGCGTTTTATGTACAGTTCAGAAGCAAAGTCGGCAAGCTTGGCTATCAATTGGGTCTGAGGGACGAACTTTCTAATGTGAAAATTAATTACAGCAATCTTTCTCCAAGTGACATACCTATTGATAAGACCAAGAATTATAATAATATTTTCCCAAGTATCTTCCTGAGTTATGATGTGACAAAAGATAATCAGATTCTGATCAATTATTCCAAAAGAATCGACAGGCCAAGATCTTTCTTTATGGTACCTTTTCCAAATTACAGCAACAGCCAGAATATATTTGCAGGAAACATTGACCTGAATCCTTCTTATGTTGACTCGTATGAGGTTGGATACAGCATCCAAAGGAAAAAGATCACTATTAATCCTACTTTGTACTACCGACATGCAGTCGATGATACAAAAATGCTGGTATACCGTCCGGACGAAAGAGAAAACGTTTTTTACACCAAGCCGATAAATCTAGGTAATGACGATCGCTATGGACTGGATCTCAATTTTACTTACGATCCTTTTGCCTGGTTAAAACTGATGGGAAGCCTGGATCTTTTCGGTTACAAAACTACTGGTATTGCTTATTATAATGCAAAAGACAAGTTTGGAGCAGACAAAACAGGAAGTATGGATTTTACAGGTGACGGATTCTCCACAAGAGCCAGATTAAATTCTACTTTCAAGCTGGACAAAACACTAAGTGTGCAGTTGCAGGGCTTTTACAGAGGTGCTCAGAAAACAGCGAACCAAAACAGCGAAGCGATGTATGCCCTGAATCTTGGTGCATCCAAAACCATCTGGAAAGGTAACGGAACATTGAACTTTAATATTCAGGATATTTTCAATACCAGAAGCAGAGAAGCATTCAGTTTCAATGAAGATTATACCCGTCGTAATTATATGCAATGGCAACCAAGACAGTTTTCGGTTTCTTTGACATACCGATTCAAACAAGGGGAAAAAGTTGAGCAACCAAAGCGTAAAAAAGACATCAACTCCAACGCTACGGGTGGAGACGAGCAACAAGGTCCGATGTAATTTCAATCAGTCAATACAAACTAATAAAAAATCCGCAGTCAGAATAATTTGACTGCGGATTCTTTTTAACAATTATAATTAAAGGTCTATTTTTTCTTTTTGTCTTTCAATTCCTCTTTGTCTTTATCAGAAGGATTCCATACTTTAATCTCAGCATTCTTGTCGATACCGGAAAGGATCTGAACATTGATTCCGTCGCTGGCACCAAGTTTTACATAGACTTTTTTAAAGCTCCCGTTTGGCTGTTTCACCTCTACAAAAGACTTATTATTTCCTTTTTCGTACTGGATCAGCGATTCATCCAACAGCAATGCATTTTTCTGGGAACTCAATAAAATCTCCCCATTGGCACTGAATCCGGCTCTGATATAGTCACCTTTCGGATTACTAACATTCCCTTCTACATTAAATTTGATAGTTCCGCTTTCTTCAGTACCTTTTGGCGCGATTAGCGTCAACTTTCCTGGGAAAGTCTTATTCTGCAAAGCACCGATTACGACTTTCATATCCATGCCTTCTTTCAGTTTTCCGGCCTGCGCTTCATCAATTTTTCCTTTGAAGATCAAAGAATTCAGATCAGCAATTGAACAGATTGTTGTTCCTGGGTTGAACGAGTTAGCCTCGATGACCTGTCCACCCACTTTTACCGGAATTTCCAAGACCGTTCCTGCTGCTTTTGCACGGATCTGTGTTGTAGCCATACTTTGCAATTCCGGCGTTGCACCAGTTCTCACGATCTGCAATTGTTTCTGGGAAGCATTCAGTTGCTGAACGGCCAGTTTCTGCTGTTGCAGTGTAGTTTCCAGCTGCTGCTGCGCTGCGATATACTCCTGCTTGGAAATAACTCCCTGCTTATAAAGCTTTTCCTGCATTGCAAATTGCTTTTGCTGATTATCAACATTGATTTTTGCATTCGTCAGCTGGATTTGAGAATTATTGATCTGCATTGTTGCATTGTTGACGTCAGTTACATTCGGGACGATTCTGATGGTTGCCAACAGTTGGCCGGCTTCCACTTTATCACCTTCATTCACACTGATGCTTTGGATAATTCCGGAGATGTTCGGTTTGATCTCGATTTCTTCACGAGGTTCGATTTTTCCTGTAGCCATCACTTTGTCATCCAGATTTTTGATGCTTGGTTTTCTGGTGAGAAACTCTTCATTTTCTTTAGAATTCGACTTGATAAGATACCCGATTCCGCCCACAACTGCCAGTAAGAAAATCAATCCCAGAAATATGGAAATCGCTTTTTTGAATGTAAATTTCTTTTTTTCCATTATATAGAAATATAGTTTTTATTAAAATTAAAAATCGTCAGGAATCAGAGATTCAGAAGTTAACTCATCACTCAAATTCTTCATTAATGTTCTTATTCTGTTCTCAAGGCTTCAATTGGCCTGATTTTGACTGCTCTCTGTGCCGGGATCAATCCGATGATCAATCCAAGAAAAATCATAATACCCATCGCTGTAAAGACGTTACTATAGTCCACAGTGGGATTGTAAAAAGGGAAAGAATCATTGTTCATCGTTGCAATGTTAAGGATCATCAGCAAAAATATGCCTGCCAGAAATCCTAATAATCCTGATGACAAAGTAATCACAACACTTTCCAGGAGAATCTGATTCCGTACTTCCGATGGTTTCGCACCAAGCGCCCGCCGAATACCGATTTCCTTTGTCCTTTCTTTTACGGTAATCAGAAGAATATTCGAAATGGCAATTACACCCGCTAAAATCGTCAGTGTGCCTACTATGATAGTAAGCAACTGCATTCCTGAGAGAAAACCTGTCAGCTTCTTGAATTCTTTGGCAAGGTTGAAGCTTCCGAAAGCATTAGTATCATCTGGTGAAACATGGTTGATCGTTTTCAGTTCCTGCTTCACTTTATCTTCTATGACCGAGACATCTGCGTCCGGTTTCCCTACAATTGCATAAAAATTGACTTTATCGCCTTCATTGTACAATCCGGAATAGGTAGAAAACGGAATGTAGGCAGATTGATCATTTTCCATACCGCCACCTTTTCCAACCCGGAAAACACCGACAACGGTGAAAAATACGCCTTTCAGGTTTACCGATTTCCCAATTGGATTTTCATTTTTTTTGGCATCAAAAAGATTTTTATAAACCTCTTCCCCCAGCACGATAATATTCTTTCTGCCATTGATATCCGCATCATTAATATACCGTCCGAACAGTAGTTTTTTCTTTGAAATCTGATTTCCGACCGGAAAATCGCCCGTAATCATATAGGTGTTTTTCTTTCCATTTCTGGAAATCTGGTCACCCGGCGTCCCAAAATTTCCGCGCACACTCTGAGGCGATATATAATCGATCTGAGGGATTTTTTTCTGAAGATATTCGATATCTTTCAGATGCAGTTGCATCGATCTTCCTTTCGGGAAGCCATCGTAAGGGATATTGGTGCTTTGAGCCCAAAGAAAAATGGAATTGGTAGCAAACCCTGAAAACAACTTGTTGAATCCATTTTCCATACCCTTCGCCGCACCTAAAAGACTGACATACAAAAACATACCCCAGCCTACCCCGATCATTGTCAGGAATGTCCTAAGTTTATTATTCCGGAGTGAATAATAAATCTCCTGCCAGGTATCTCTTTTGAAAAGTATGTTCACTTCAGTTGATATTTATATTAATTAATTGTAATTGAATGATTATAGTTCATTTCCCGGCTTCTTTAAGTTATTAACATTTGTTTATTTATTACTCTGCTCTCAGGGCTTCAATAGGTTTGATTCTCGATGCCCTGTAAGCCGGTACAAAACCTGCAATGGTGCCAGAAAGTACGAGACAGAAAAAAGCAGCAACGATCAATCCCCAGCCAACAGATGGCTCTGTGATGAAATATTCTTCCAGACTGTTACCGATCAGCTTGAGCGCCAAAACACCAAGTCCGACACCTATAAATCCTGAAATAACCGTAATCACGATACTCTCCTGTAAAATAAGCGCAACGATTCCGCCAGGTTTTGCACCGATTGCTTTCCTTACTCCAATTTCTTTGGTTCTTTCTTTCACGATGTAAACCATAATGTTACTGATACCGATAATCCCGGCCAACAAAGTTCCAAGACCAATGAATCCTACAACAGCTGTAATTACAAATAAGAATGCAAAGGAGTCTTTCGTATTG
Source organism: Epilithonimonas mollis (assembly GCF_900142325.1). GTDB lineage: Bacteria > Bacteroidota > Bacteroidia > Flavobacteriales > Weeksellaceae > Epilithonimonas > Epilithonimonas mollis. The sequence continues at coordinate 647,619 of NZ_FRAM01000002.1, read as the reverse complement.
ACTGCATTGTTATTCACAAAAATACCCTGTTGGTCATCAGGCGAAATCTGGTGTCTTTTCCTGATGGTTTTCTCGATTTCCTTACCATATTCTACAGCCTGGTCTGGTGTCAGTTTTTGGTCATAAGACAACATTATGGTACTGATAGTGTCCGAGCCTTTCTTCATCTGCTGAAGTGTGGATAGCGGAACAGAAATATGCCTTTCATCCCAGTCACCGCCTGGATCTGAAAAAACGCCAACTACTTTGAACATTGTGCCGTTGATCTCCAGATCTTTTCCGATAGGATTTCCGTCCCGGATCAGATCCCGCCAAACCATCCTACCTATAGATGCAACATTTTGTTTACGTTCGTTATCCATTTGATTGATATAACGCCCGTCTATCATTGTTCTGTTTTCAAGGAATTTTTCATCGCCTAACACGCCGTTGATCTGATAGTTTCCGCTTTCTTTTCCGTACTTAACTACAAGATTTGAAGAATATCTTGGCGAGCCATACTCCATTTTGCCATCGCTTTCTTTTTTAATAGCATCAAAATCAGAATTATTAAAAGAAATCTTCCGGTCGGACTGTAAGCCCGCATATGGAAGCGTTGTTTTACCGGCAAATACCATAATAAGATTGGTTGCATCCCGCATAAAAGCTTTTGAAAATGAATTATTGAGTCCATTTCCGATTCCGAACAGAACAATAAAAATGAATAATCCCAATGCTACAGTAAAGCCGGAAAGTACCGTCCGCAATACATTACTGCGAATGGAACTGAATATCTCCTGCCAGCGGTCTAGATCAAACATAATTAATTTTCAGTTGATGGTTTTATAGTTGTTAATTAAAGTCTTTTGTGTTACAATACAATCTGATTGATAAACTTATCGCTTTCTATTCTTCCGTCCTTCAGGACTACATTTCTTTTGGTTTGTGCAGCGACATCGGGTTCGTGTGTCACTACAACAATTGTTTTTCCTTCGTTATTGATTTCCTGAAGCAGCTTCATAATATCATGTGTTGTCTTGGAATCCAATGCTCCCGTCGGCTCATCGGCAAGAATCAGTTTGGGATCGGTTATCAGTGCCCTTGCTATGGCGATTCTTTGTTTTTGTCCTCCGGAAAGCTCGCTTGGAAGATGCTCCGCCCATTGCCTAAGGCCTACTTTTTCCAGATATTCTTCAGCCTTTTTTGTTCTTTCTTTTCTTGAAACGTTTTGATAATATAGTGGAAGTGCTACATTTTCCAGTGCCGTCTTATAATTAATCAAATTGAATGACTGAAAAATAAACCCGAGAAAACGGCTTCTGTATTCAGCAGCTTTTACTTCTGTCAGATGTTTTATAGGGAAGCCGTCCAGTTCATAAATCCCGGAATCTGCCTCGTCCAATATCCCGATAATGTTAAGAAGTGTAGATTTTCCGGAACCGGAACTCCCCATAATGGAAACAAACTCGCCTTGCTCGATGTTGAGGTTGATCCCCTTCAGCACGTGCAGTTTGCTTTTTCCTATATCATAGGATTTGTTAAGGTCTTCGATTTTCAGAATGGGCATTGTCTGGATTTTACATATAAGTAAATCCAAATACTAAATTGTTACAACAATTATTTCAAAAAGATTCAAAATTTAAAAAATTGTGTTTTGGCTAAGTACTGTGTTTTGGTTTAGGATTAATCAAATTTTTTGAGGTTTGATTTTGAGGAACGGTTCGAAAAAAAATTTAGTTTTTTTCGTAACATTTTTATATTTCTGCTGTCTTATTGTATATAATTTTTCTTTTATGTTCAGAAAGGTATTTTGTATTTCGTTATTGTCATTAGGCGTTTTGGGATTTTCCCAGAAGAAATGGACAATCCAGGAATGTGTGGATTATGCTATTAAAAACAATCTGCAGATCCAGGCGCAGGCTTACAACAAAGATGTACAGGCAAAAAATCTGGAAATGGCGAAAAGGGAATATCTGCCTTCTGTTTCAGGGACGATTTCTAATTCTGCCAGTTTTGGAAACTCGCAACTTGTAAATACAAGTATTAGAAATGATAATTTTAACAATAATGCGAATGTCGGTGCCAACATCCTGGTTTACAACAATGGCAGATTGGAGAAAACGATTAAGAAAAACAGTTTCGATGTAGATGCAAGTTTACAGGATATTGAAACTATTAAAAATAACATTTCCCTTCAAATTGCCCAGCAATACCTCAATGTAATGCTGAACAGAGAGATCAAAAAAATCTCTGAGAGTGCAATGGAAAATGCACAAAGATTATATGACCGGGCAAAAATCACAACCGATGTTGGGACTACTGCTCAAACAGTGCTTGCTGAAGCTACTGCATCTCTTGCCAGAGAAAAACAAAATGTGAAAAACGCTCAAATCAATGTAGATAAAGCATTATTTGCGATGGCTCAGTTGCTGCAACTTCAGGATTATAAAAGTTTTGATGTAGTGGACATTCCGGTTCCGGATGAATTGACACCGCAAACAGAGTCTGTTGAAGAAGTTCTTAATATTGCTTATACTTCTCAGCCGGTTGTAAAAGCAGCAGAAATCAGAATAAAATCTGCTGAAGCACAAACGGAAGTCATAAAAACTAATTTTTGGCCGACTATTACTGCAAGTGCGGGTATTGGATCCCTATACAACAATCAATTATATACCAATAACCTGAATTTTGGAAATCCGAATGCCCCTTATGTAAAAGAGCATGGTTTATTTGAGCAATACAAAGATAATTTTGGTCAGCAAGTGGGACTTTCTGCCAACATTCCGATTTTTAATAAAGGAATCACTAAGCTTCAGGTGGAACAAACAAAAATCAATGAAGTGATTGCGAAGAACAATCTGGAGCAACAGAAATTCCAACTGAAGCAGGATATTCAGCAGGCACAGTTCAACGCAGATTCTAATTATGAAATCTATATTGCTGCAGTAGAGGCAGAAAAAAGTACAAAACTGGCCTTGGATTTTGCAACGAAAAGTTATGATGCGGGACGTTCTACGATCTATGACGTAACCATCGCCAGAAATAATTATGCGAATGCACAAGGCTCTGTGGCTCAAGCAAAATACAACTATCTGTTCAGCATCAAAGTCTTAGACTTCTATGCAGGACGCGGAATAAATCTTTAAATAATCCATCGAACATTCAAATTAAATATTATAAAGTCGCAAAAGGTTTTCTTTACGGCTTTTTTATGTGGATTGACACCAATCAATTCTGCAACTTTTCTTATCTTTGAGATATGCAGATTTTTGGAAAAGACTTACTCAGAGATATCAAACAAGCGGAACTATTGGGCGAAAATGCACACAAAATTTATTCTCCCCCTTATCGACCTCTGTTCAGTTATGAGGATATCCTGACGAGAAATCCGAAGTTCGCAGCCGTTAACATTTTGCTTTATCTCAAGAATAATGAATGGCATTTTCCGCTAATTGTCAGAAGTGTGAATGAAAGAGACAGACACAGCGGACAAATCTCTTTGCCGGGCGGAAAAAGTGAAAAAGAAGATCTGGACTTTGCACACACAGCAAAACGGGAAACTTCGGAAGAGCTTGGCATTGATGAGCATTATGTAAGAATCATACGTGAAATGTCGCCAATTTATATTCCGCCAAGCAATTTTTATGTTCACTCATTTATTTCCTATACCAAGAAAAATCCAGAATTCTTCTTGCAGGAAAGCGAAGCTGTGGAATTAATTGAATTCCCAATTTCATCTTTATTAAGCCTGCCTGATCATCCAAAAAACATGGTTTTACCTTCTACCAAAGGTGCAGAAGTTCCCGTTATCGATTTCAACGGTTATATCATTTGGGGAGCTACATCAATGATTTTGAGCGAGTTCAGTAACTTGTTAAAAAATGTTTAATTTTGCAATAATTTCTGACCTTAGAAGTTATAATTAAATATAATGGCGAAAAAAAATATTTTTACCGATTCTTTTGGAAATATCTATATTCTGAAGCGGATAATTATTTTCATTCTGGGAATTGTTTCCTACAGAAGATTCAACGGTTTTAATAAATTAAAAATTACAGGAACGGAACATCTGATTGATTTGCCAGACAGCAACGTGCTATTTGTCTCCAACCATCAGACTTATTTTGCTGATGTTGCAGCAATGTATCACGCATTCTGTGCAGTAAATAACGGTTATCACAACACTATAAAAAATCCCGTCTATCTTCTGAACCCGAAAGTAGATTTCTATTATGTAGCGGCAGAAGAAACTATGAACAAAGGAATTCTTGCAAGAATTTTTAAGATTGCCGGTGCTGTTACAGTTAAAAGGACCTGGAGAGCCGAAGGCCAGAATGTGAACAGAATGGTTGACCTTACTGAGGTCGAAAACATTATGAAAGCCCTGGATAATGGCTGGGTTATTACTTTCCCCCAAGGAACTACTTCAGCTTTCGCACAAGGCAGAAAAGGAACGGCAAAATTGATCAAAAACCAAAGACCTATTGTAATTCCTATAAAGATCAATGGTTTCAGACGTGCTTTTGATAAGAAAGGCCTAAAGATTAAAGTAACAGGTGTGAAGCCTACGATGGAGTTCAAACCGGCTTTGGATATCGATTATGACAATGAGTCTGCAACACAGATCCTGGACAAAATAATGCATGCGATCGAACAGACTCCGGAACATAACCTGCTTCACGATTACGATACAAAACAGAAAGAAATTAAATCTCAACAATAAAAAAACGGCTACTGAAAATGTAGCCGTTTTGTTTATTTGATATAGATGCCGATCTATTATCTTTTTAAGATTCAATACTTGGAATCTGAACGTTCTCATTTGCGTCTTTTTCATAATCAATTTCATCAAATTCAAATCCGAAAAGGTTGAAAAATTCTTTTCTGTAACCTTCGATATCACTGATTTCGGAAAGGTTTTCAGTAGAAATTTGATTCCACAGCTTAGCAACTTCTGCCTGAACATCATCTGCCATTTCCCAGTCATCTACACGGATTCTTCCAGCTTCATCCAATTCTACTTCGCCGTTTTCTGTATATAATCTGTCAGCAAACAATCTTTGCATTTGCTCAATTGTTCCTTCGTGTGTTCCTTTTGCTTTCATCACTTTATAAAGTAAGGAAATGTACAGTGGAACCACAGGAATCGCCGAACTGGACTGCGTTACCAAAGCTTTGTTGACAGAAACATAAGATGTTCCGTTCAGGTCCTTCAGTAAATTGTTCAAAACCGGAACTGTTGCCTCCAAATCATTTTTCGCCTGCCCGATGGTTCCGTTTCTATAGATTGGGAAAGTCAATTCTGGGCCGATATAAGAGTAAGCAACTGTTTTAACATCTTTCGCCAAAACACCGGCCGCTTTCAAATCTTCTATCCAGAATTTCCAGTCTTCGCCTCCCATTACTGCAATAGTGTTGGCAATATCTTCATCGTTTTCAACCGGATTAATCGTAATATCAGAAACGACACCCGTATGGAAATCGACTGTTTTATTAGTAAAAGGCTGGCCAATTGGTTTAAGAACGGATGCATAAGCAACACCTGTTTTCGGATGTGTTCTTCTTGGAGAGGCCAAACTATAAACTACCAAATCTACCTGACCCAGGTCTTTTTTAATCAGCTCAATTGTTTCCTTTTTCACTTCGTCAGAGAATGCGTCGCCATTGATGCTTTTTGCGTAAAGTCCGGATGCGTGTGCTTCTTTTTCGAAAGCCGCAGAATTGTACCAGCCAGCTGTTCCCATCTTTCCTTCAGATGCCGGTTTTTCGAAAAAAACACCGATTGTAGCAGCATCTGAACCAAACGCTGCAGTTATTCTTGAGGATAAACCGAAACCTGTGGAAGCACCAATTACCAAGACTTTTTTAGGCCCGTTTTTGATTTCGCCTTTCGACTTTACATATTCTATCTGGTTTTTTACAGCCTGATGTGCGCCATCCGGATGCGCCGTCAGACAAATAAATCCTCTTGTTCTAGGTTGAATAATCATTGTTGAAATTATTTTTAACATTGCAAATTAAAGAAATTTGAGCAAATAATCAGGAATTATCTATAAAAAGCTTTTCTCGATTTCCCATTTGACCCGCATTCATAAGACTTTTGAAATTTATATTTTTTATTATATGCAATCGATTGCGCAAATCAAAATTTTAATTAATTTTACATGCGGTCCGGGAGTTTACTGATGAAGAATTTAAATGAACTTTTTGAGCAAATCATTTCAAATTCATCGGAACTAATTCGATCTTTAACTTGAACTGTGTTGGCTAATGAAGTTAAACTAATAGATTATTTAACCAACCAATTTAAAATTGATCAAACTATTCATATTATAAACAATGAAAAAACTATTCATAGGTCTTGCATTTTCTCTTGCTGCTTTGGTCTCTGCACAGAAAAATGACATTCAATATTATATAGACAAAGCTCCATTCAAATTTGGAGAAATGGTTTTGCCGACAATTCCTCAAAAAGATTATAACCTCAAGGATTTCGGAGGCATTGCTGATGGAAAAACATTGAACACCAAAGCTTTTGAAAAAGCAATTACGACAATTGCCGCAAATGGTGGCGGAAGATTGATTGTCCCGGCCGGAACCTGGCTGACTGGCCCGATTGAACTGAAAAGCAAAATCGATTTCCACGTGGAAGAAGGTGCTGTTGTACAGTTCAGCAGCGATGTGAAGCAGTTCCCGATAAGAGAATCTTCTCCCGGAAAATTTGAAGTAACAGCTCCGATTTGGGGAAATAATCTGAAAGATGTTTCATTCACCGGAAAAGGAATTTTCGATGGCGCAGGTGAAGCCTGGAGACCTGTGAAAAAATTCAAAACAACGGATGCGCAATGGAAAGAATTGCTCGCAAAACCAGGAAGTGCGTTGAGCGATGACGGAAAGATATGGTGGCCAAGTGTGGCGGCAAAAAATGGAGAAGAGTTGGCGAAAGTCATCACCAAAACGCCTGGCGCGACCATCGATATGTATGAGCAGATTCATCATTTTTTGAGACCAATGATGTTTACGCTTTCAAAAGTGACGAATCTTTTGATTGATGGACCGACATTCAGAAACTCACCTAAATTTGTCATCAATCCAAAACAAATCACCAATCTCGTAATTAGAAATACAACGGTTCACAACCCGAAATGGGCACAAAATGGAGATGGAATAGACATCAGCGCTTCGAAAAATGTGATTATATACAACACAAAAGTGAACGCCGGTGACGACGGAATCTGTATGAAATCCAGCGGAACTCCTAAAAATGGAGAAGCCAATTTACAGAACATCATCATCGCAGAATGTACTGTGAATGAAGGTCACGGCGGTTTTGTCATCGGAAGTAATACAGATGGCGGAATGAAAAATATCTATGTGACCAACTGTACTTTTGACGGAACTGACATCGGAATCCGTGTAAAAAGTAACTCCGGAAGAGGTGGCGATGTGAGCCAAATCTATATCGATAATATCGAGATGAAAAACATCATCAAAGAAGCGGTTTTATTTGATACGTTCTACGCAGATGCGCCAGTTGGAAGTACGAAAGAAAGCGAAGCGGCACAACATTCGGGCGACAAAGTGCCTTATTTCCACGATTTTTATGTGAGTAATGTGAATTGTGCATCGTCTGAAACTGCTTTTAGTTTTAGCGGATTGCCTGACAAATTGATTGAAAATCTTTTCTTTAAAAACGTGAATATCACAAGTAAAAAAGGAATCGTTGGGAAGAACGCTCAGAATATTGTTTTTGAAAATGTGAAAATCAACAATTCTACAGATTATAAAATTGACAGCAGTTTGAAGAAAGCGATTGTTGTAAAATAAATTATTTCTCGCTGATTTGGCGAATTTTGCAGATTCATCAGTCTAATCTGTAAAATCTGCGAGATAAAAATATTATAAACCCTTTTGGATATTAAAAATCTGGAAGGGTTTTATTTTATACCAATAGAAAAATCGTCATTCATCATCAAAACGCCTTCTTCCTGATTTCCAATAAATCCTTTTAGTTTGGAAGTTTTGTTTTTAAGAATCAAATCGTGAAGCTGCTTTTCTGACAATTTTTTTCCAAATATTTCAAACACAACTTTGAAGCCACAAGCTTTGAAATCTGAACAGCCAATCGCAGTTTTTCCTCTCATCAGATTGTTCGCTTTACACTTTGGACATTGGGTTTCTTCCCAGATGATTTCGGTTTTGACTCTGGGCGTTTTTTCTTTCGGCTTTTCCTTTTTTTCTTCGTGGAAAGCGATGACTTTTGATTTTCCGTTGATGACTTTCTGTGTCAAATCCGTCACCATTTCTATCAGTTCTTCTTTGAACTGATTAGCTTCGTACTCCCCTTTCTCTATTTTTCGCAATTTCGATTCCCATTCTCCGGTGAGTTCAGGACTTTTCAAAACCTCATCTTCAATCGTATCGATGAGTTCGATGCCGGTTTGGGTAGCGACCAGATTTTTCTTTTTCCGTTCGATGTATTTTCGTTTGAAAAGCGTTTCGATGATGTTGGCTCGGGTGGATGGTCTTCCGATCCCATTATTTTTCAGCATCTCTCGCAGCTCTTCATCCTCTACCTGTCTTCCTGCGGTTTCCATTGCACGCAGTAAAGTGGCTTCTGTGTAAGGCTTTGGCGGTGAGGTTTTCCCCTGATGGATCAATGGTTCGTGCTCACCTTTTTCGCCAACCACGAAGTTTGGAATCGTCTGTTCCTCATCTTTATCTTTTTCGTCCTTCTCCTCTTTTTTGTCCTTAGCATAAATGATTCTCCAGCCCGGTTCCAAAATCTGTTTCCCCGAAGCTTTGAAAGGAATTGTTCCCACCTGACCTTCTACCAAGGTATTTGAGATTTTACATTCAGGATAAAAAACAGCAATGAATCGTCTTGCTACCAAATCATAAATCAACTTCTCTTCTCTGCTAAGATTGGATGAAGGCGGAATTTCTGTCGGAATAATCGCGTGGTGGTCAGTCACTTTTGTGTCATCAAAAACTGCTTTTGTTTTCGGAATCGGCTGAGTCAGCAACGGCGTTGTAAACTCAGAATAAATGGTCATACTTCTTAAGATTCCGGTAATTTTAGGATAGAGGTTTTCGGACAAATAAGTTGTATCAACTCTTGGGTAAGTCGTATGTTTTTTCTCGTAAAGACTCTGGATATAACTCAGAGTTTTCTCTGCAGAATAACCATATTTTTTATTCGCTTCTACCTGAAGTCCTGTCAAATCGAACAATCTCGGACTTTTTTCTTTGCCTTCTTTAATTTCAAAAGAGACAATCTCAAATTGATTCTGTTTGAGATATTCCAGGCCTCGTTCTGCTTTTTCCAACGATTTCAATCGGTCAATTGACGCACTGAAAAGCACATCCCTGTATTTGGTTTTAAGTTCCCAATACTCTTCCTGAGAAAAAGCATCGATTTCTTTCTGACGTTGTACGAGCATTGCCAAAGTTGGCGTCTGAACCCTTCCAATCGACAAAACACCTTTGTTTCCACCAAATCTTTTTGTGAATAATCTTGTGGCATTAATTCCTAAAAGCCAGTCACCTATTGCTCTTGCATTTCCTGCGAGATATAGATTTTTGTAATCTTCCGCAGGTTTCAGGTTTTGAAAACCTTCTTTAATGGAATCTTCTGTCAATGATGAAATCCACAAACGTTTCATTGGTTTGTCGCATTTGGCTTTCTGCAAAACCCAACGCTGGATAACTTCTCCCTCTTGACCGGCATCACCACAATTGATGACCTCATCGCATTCCTGAACCAGTTTTTCTATGGTCTGAAATTGTTTCTCGACACCATTATTATCAATCAGTTTGATGCCAAATTGTTTGGGAATGATTGGTAAAAAAATCAGGTCCCACGATTTGTAATGCGGTGCGTAATCGTGTGGTTCTTTCAGCGTACAAAGATGACCGAAAGTCCAGGTGACGCAATAGCCGTTACCTTCCATATAACCGCTTTTGGGCGTTGTAGCACCCAAAACTTTGGCTATATCACGGGCAACGCTGGGCTTTTCGGCAATACAAAGTTTCATCTGATTATACTTAGAATAAGGTTTGCAAAAATGCGATTTTTAAATTTAAAAAGCGAAAGGTTTTGAACACAAAGTTCACGGCGTTTTTTAAATGGATTGTAAAAATATAAGGTTTAGAAAGGCGCATTGCTCATCAAATTTTATTACAAATATTGTTTCTATGGCTATTGCTGTTTTAAAAATACCGATTAGATGCAGTCAATAAGACACCAGATAAAAAATCCCTCCGAAGTGTGAGCCTTCGGAAGGATTCATAAGAAAATAATAATAAGAAATTTATAATCCCGTTTCGAAAACTTTTAGCAGTTCTGTTTGCTGGATGACATCGTTTTTGCTGTTGATCAGGTTATAATTTGCCTGAAGCCAGTTGTTCCGGACAATGAAAAATGTGTAAGCGTCCATCAGTCCTTCTTTGTACTTTTCTTCAGATTTCTGGAAGGAGAGTCTCTGATTTTCGAAATTAAGCTCCAGAAGCCTGTATTTTTCCTGCGCATTCAGGAATTGTGCTTTGATAGAGTTGATGCTTTTCGTGAGATCATTGATCACAATATCTTTGTCGTAGTTTGAATTGATCACATTCAGTTTAGCAATCTCAACATTATTCTTAACCTGCAGCCTGTTGAAAATCGGAATGTTCAATCCGAAACCCAGCTGCTGGTTTTTATTGGTTTTGATCTGATCCGGGAAAGAAATGGCAGGCTGTCCCATGATTTTGTTATAAAAACTGGACCATGTGTAGAAGCCATTCAAAGTTGGCAAATAGGCAGATCTTGCAATATTCACATTTTTTTGCTGCGCTTTGATTTGGGTCAGGACGCTTTGGTAAGCCGGGTTTTTTTCCAGAAGATTCTGGATGAAATCCGCATCATTGAAATTGGTGCCAGCCAGGTTTTCTTCCGTCATGGTGAAATCCAGCGTGTCTTTTGTAATCGCCAGGGCATTGAGTAGATTAATCTTGGAAAGATCGCGGGAATTCTTTGCGGAAACCCATTGTTCCTGCATAGTTCCGAGGTTGGCTTTGATGTCATACACATCACTTTTCGGACGGTTTCCTATCTCCACTTCTTTCTCCGTGCGTTTGATCTGATCTTCGATCCCTGAAAGCTGTGTCTGCAAAACATCGAGCCAGCTTTTGCTGTTCTGGTAAGTAAAGAACATTTGGATGACATTCATTTTAACCTCGTTCTGAGCCTGCTTCATTCGGAACGTGGATGTTTCCTTATTGATTTTTGACAAAGAAATATTCAGATAATTTCGCCAATTCAAAAGCTCCCAATTGGCTTGTGCATAGATGTTATCACTCTGCGTATTAATGGTTTCACGCTGGTTACTCTGTGGATTGATTCCGTTTCCGAAGGTGTAATTATGATTAACTCCTGCCTCTACGGATGGCAACAGCATGCCTTTGGACGCAGAGATCTGTCGTTCGTTTTTCTGGATGCTGCCTGCCGATTGCCTCACCAGCGGATGGTTGGCAACAGCATAATCCAGGCATTGTTTAAGCGTCCAGCTTTGCTGAGCCGGAAGCAGGTTGACTAATAATATGAAGAATAATTTTTTCATTGTTTTAATTGGTTTTTGTGTTTAAACCACCCCGTCAAAAATTTTCAATTTTTGCCACCCCTCCATGGGAGGGGAATTTTATTCGTATTTCAGATACTTAACAAGACTGATTTTGGTTGCCCGATAGGCTTTCAAACTCACTACAGCGAAGGTCAGAATCAGCAATAAAAACATACTCAGAACATAAGGCCAAACAGGCATATCGATTCTGTAAGAAAAATCCTTCAGCCATTCATTCATAGCATAATAGCCGAACGGGATGCTGATTAAAACCGCAATGAAACAGATCAGTAAAAACCTCTTGGTCAGATCCCAGACAATCGTTCTTTCATCCGCTCCTAACGTTTTTTTGATCGCTACATCTTTCAGCTTTTGTTCGATCAATAATGATGACAATGCGAATAATCCTAACAATGCGATAACAAGGACAACAATATTAAGCGTTGTGAAAAGCGTTTGTTGTTTCTGGAATTTATCAAATGTTTTAGCGAATTGTTGATCCACAAATTCAAAATCATAGGGATAACCGGGCTCTGCTTTAGTGGTCCAGAATTCTTTGATCCGTTCCAACGTTCCGTTGATATCGTTCCCGGACATTTTGATCTGCAGGTTGCTCATATTGTTTTTCACCCAGTTCCTGTCATAATTAAAGTAAACAATGGGCTCCACAGGCTGGTTCACACCGCTGTAGTTAATATCTTTTACCACACCCAGGATTTTATATTTTTTCTTGCCGTCCCAGCCGGTAAAGAATTCTTTTCCCAAAGCGGTTTTAGGATTATAACCCAGCTTGCCGGCAAAGGTTTCATTCACAACGGTACCGTTGATGGTGTCCGACGCTTTTTTCCAGTCCAGATCTCTTCCAGAAATAAATTTCACTTTGTAGAACTTGAGAAAATTCTCATCAATCCCGCCTAACATCGTCTGAACCGTTTTAGTCGTATCGGTTGATAATTTCACAATTGAGGCATTGGCTGTTCCATTTCCTATCGAATTAACAGAACCTGTAATGTCTTTCACACCTGGGATCCTTGCCATTTCCGCTTTCAGCCTTCTGTATTTATTAACATTGAAACTATTTTCCCAATTGGCCTTCTTGAAATAGATCTGAATCGCCTGATCGCCTCTGAAACCCAAATCCTTATTCATCATATAGCTCACCTGGCTATGGATGATCAATGAGCAGATGATAAAAAATGACGAAATAACCAATTGCAACGTCAGAATAAAATTTCTAAGGAAAACTCCGCTTTTGCTTCTTGCGAAATTCCCTTTCAGCGTATTGATAGGTCTGAAGTTCGACAGATAAAGTGCCGGGATCAGTCCCGAGATCAATGAAAAAAGAATCAGCAGCAAGCCCGTATAAAGGAAAATGCCGGCATTGTCCAGCGCAATGGTTTTACCTAGGAATTTATTGTAGACCGGCAGTAATAATTCTATCATTGCAAAAGCGATGATGTAGCCAGCCAGGCAGATCATAAAAGTTTCCAGCAAAAATTGCAATACCAATGTCGCTTTGGAACTGCCCGCCACTTTTCTCACCCCTACTTCTTTAGCCCGTTGAGAGGCCTGTGCCGTTTTAAGATTAATCAGATTGATGCCCGACAAGGCTAAAATCAAAACTGACAATCCCAGCAGAATCATAATCGATTTTTTGTCACCTTTGTTGATGCCGTCGCTTTTGGCATCCAGTTTCATCTTGCTGATGGGCGTCAGATATACCATTGCAGGATTTTTCTTATCAATAGTATAGCCCCATTTTTTAGCAGAAATCTCCTCCTGCTCCTGCATCTGTTTCGACAGTTTGTGTTCAAGTGCTTTGATATCCGTCCCTGGCTTCACCCTGAAAAAACCATTGTAGCTGTAGCTTGACCATTGGTCTTTCGACTGCTCCAGATAAGGGTTTCTGTAAATAAAATCAGGCTTGAAAACCGAATTGCTTTCCGGAAGTTTATAGACCGCAGTGACTACATAATTCTTTTCATTCGAATCATTTTTCAGCGTTTTTCCGATGGCATTACGATAATCATCACCAAAAAGCGAACGTGCTGTTTCCAATGACAAAGCGATTTTTCCATTGTCCGAAATCGCATTCTGGAAATTTCCTGCGACTTTTTCGAAAGGCAACATCCTGAAAAAAGAATCTACGGAAGCCGTTCCGGAAACATAAGCCGAATTCCCGCCAAAGCTGAGTTTCTGCTTTCCCCAGTCATTGAGAATCGTAGCATCTTCTATCTCCGAGAATTTTTCCTTTGAGACAAAGATTTCAGGATAGCTGGAACTGGCCATGATCCCGAAAGAGGCGTTGCCATTTTCCACGAAATAGATATTCTCTTTGTTGGGAATCCAGTCTTCATACGACTTCTCATCCTGCCAATGGATGTAGATCAACAGGAAAACACACAGCCCGACACTCAGTCCCAAGATATTGATAATCGTGGAAAGCCAGTTCTTTTTATAATTGATGAAGGCAATTTTGAGCCAGTTCTTTAACATAATTGATGATTGATTAATTTTATAAATGGATTCCCAAAGCAAGACCTGTAACTATCAACTTGAGTTCTGTAATGGTCTACTTAAGTATTCTAACAGTCCACATTACTCGTCTGACAGTCTACTTAACTTGTCCGTTTGTCTACATTATTCGTCTGAGAATCTACATTACTCGTCCGTTTGTCTACATTACCCGTCAGTTTTCCTACATTACTCCCCTGACAGTCTACTTAAGACCTTTGACAGTCTACCTAACTCATTTTATGCTGTGTTTAAGGCACTTTTAGGCCTACTCGTATTTCAGATATTTCACAAGATTCACTTTCGTTGCCTGGTAAGCTTTGATGCTGACAACAGTGAATGTCAAAATCAATAATAAAATCAAACTCAGGATGAATGGAAAAACCGGCATATCAATTCGGTAAGCAAAATCCTTCAGCCACTCGTTCATCAGATAATAACTGATCGGGATGCTTATTAAAACTGCAATTAATGTAATCCAAAGGAATTGCTTCGTTAAACCAAAAATTAAAGTTCCGTCTGATGCGCCTAAAGTTTTTCTGATCGCCACATCTTTCAGCTTCTGTTCGATCATTAATGATGATAATGCGAACAATCCTAACAAGGCTACCATCAAAACCATTGCGTTCAGAATGGTGAACAAGGTCTGCTGTTTCTGATAAGTTTCAAAGGTTTTGGCAAATCTCTTATCAATAAAATAAGAATTGAATGGATAGCCAGGCTCAACCTTATTTTGCCAATAGGTTTTCAATCTTTTTACAGTTCCGTCTATATCATCTGCTTTTAATTTCAATAAAATATTAGCCACATTAAAGCGTTTCCATTCGGTTGCTCTATAATGGAAATATAACACTGGATTTACTTCACTATTAAGACCTTGCGTATTAAAATCTTTTACAATCCCTACAATATGATAAGGTCTATAGTCAAATCCCGGCCTTATTTCTCTTTTCATTACCTGGTCGTCTGTCCAGCCAAATTTTCTTACAAAAGCTTCGTTAACCAATACATTATTGATTGTGTCGGAAGACAGATTGGGATTCAGCCAGCGGCCTTTTTTCAGTTTGACTCCCATAAACTGCAGGTAGTTATAATCCATAGCACCGTGTCCCGCACCGATACTGGTTGTCATATAATCTACATTCGAACTGCTTTGGTTGCCGCTTCCCGGAGCTGATTCTGAGAACGAAATACTTTCTACACCGGGAATTTTTGCCATTTCCGCTTTCAATCTTTCGTACTTCAGCCAGGGTTTTCCGTTATTGTCATCATTAAAATTAATCTGAAAAACCTGTTTGCCACTGAAGCCTAAATCTTTATTCATCATATATTTGACCTGCTGGTTGATAATGAGTCCGCCGATAATAAAGAATGACGAAATCATTAATTGCAAAGTCAAAATCCCATTTCTCAGCCAGATGCCGTGTCTGCTTCTGGCAAAATTTCCTTTCAGTGTTTCGATAGCTTTGAAATTGGCCAGATAAGAGGCCGGAATCAACCCCGAAATCAGCGTAACAAGCAATACCATCGCAAATGAATAAAAGTAAATATGCCAATCGTTCATCACCATTTCTTTATCAAAAAATTGGTTGAAACTTGGCAAAAGCAACTCCGTTAATGCCAAAGACAAAAGATACGATGCAAAACAAATCAGAAAAGTCTCTAATAAAAACTGAAGAATCAATGCCGATTTTGTACTTCCAATGGCTTTTCTGACGCCTATTTCTTTCGCACGCTGAGAAGCCTGCGCTGTTTTCAAATTGATAAAATTGATGGCAGACAGTATCACAATCAAAACAGAAAGTGTGAACAGAATCATTAAAGTTTTGAAATCCGGTTTGCCAAACCAGGTCATTTCTGCGTGAAGCTTCATCTTATCAATCGGCGTCAGAAGCGAATCCGAAGGACCATACAAGCTGATGTACTTCTCCGGCGTAATACCCGCTGGTTTAGCATCTCTTTTGGCACGGAACATAATAATATCCTTAAATTTTCTTTCAAAATCTCTTGGATTGGCATCTTTCTTCAGAAGGAAAAAACCACCATAATTGAAATTCCCCCACTGTTCCTTGTCGTTTTTCAGCTGTTCGGCCGGCTTTATGACAAATTCCGGTTTCATCTGGCTATTGCCTTTCGGGAGCTCATAGACAGCAGTAACCACGAAACTTTTACTTTTTATCTTCACCGTCTCTCCGGAAACACTGGTCTTCCCGAAAAGATTTTTGGCAGCGGTGGTAGAAAGAGCAATACTATTTTCATTTTTAAGAGCATCTTTGTAACTTCCTGATACTAATTTGAATGGAAAAAGATTGAAAAAATTGTCGGAAACTGTAAAACCATCTTTCTGAAAAGTTGTTTTATATTTTGTGACCATTTTGAAAGACATCCCGGTTCCATTCATAAGAACATAGTCCTGAACTTCCGGAATTTGTTTTAAGGCCGCCTCTGCAAAGGGATAAGAAATCGCGCCTCCGTAAAATTTATCCGTTGCATAATACCCTTGAAAATAATAAACATTATCTTTTTTCGGATTCCATTTTTCATAAGATTCTTCGTCGTTCCAATGCATCAGAATGAGCATAAATCCTGTCAGACCGATTGTTAGTCCAAACAAATTAATGATGGTAGAAAGCCAGTTCTTTTTATAATTGATGAAGGCAATTTTGAGCCAGTTGTTTAGCATAATTGATGATTTTGGTTGATGGTTGAAAGCTGATGGTTGTTAGTTTAGAGAATCTCCATCAACTAGCAACCGACAACTATCAACAAAGTTTTTACTCAAAGTTTTTAGAATCTGCTTTTTCGAAAACATCTTTCCTTTGGGAAGAATGCTCTTCGGAAAAAATCTCGCCGTCCTTCATATTCACGATTCTGGAAGCGTAACCTGCATCATAGGAAGAGTGCGTTACCATCACAATGGTCGAACCTTCTCTGTGAAGTTCTGCCAGGAGATTCATTACTTCGTTTCCGTTGGAGCTATCAAGATTTCCAGTTGGCTCATCGGCCAAAATCAGTTTTGGTCTTGTTACCAATGCTCTTGCAACCGCAGCTCTTTGCTGTTGACCTCCGGAAAGCTGCTGTGGATAATGTTTTGCCCTGTGGGCGATGTTGATTTTCTCCATAATTTCTTCCACTCGCTTTTTTCTTTCGGAAGAAGAAAAACCGTTGTAGATCAATGGTAATTCAATGTTTTCATATACCGTTAGCTCATCAATCAAATTAAAATTCTGGAAAATAAACCCGATATTTTTCTTTCTGATATCTGATTTTTTCTTTTCGGAAGTTCCGATGGTTTCAGTTGATTCAAACTGATAAGAACCGGAAGAAGCACTGTCCAAAAGCCCCAGAATATTAAGAAAAGTGGATTTCCCGCACCCGGAAGGTCCCATTATCGCAACAAATTCGCCTTCTTTTATATTTAAGCTTACATTATTTAGCGCATTGGTCTGAACATCTTCTGTTTTATAGACTTTTGAAAGGTTTTGAATATTTATCATTGTAGAATTATTTAAAATTTATAGTTTATTTTACATTAAATGGAATCGATTGTTCCGCCCGAATCTCTTGCTGCAGAAAACTTGATTCCGGACAAGGTCTTATATCTGATTTTTGCCATACTGCTTGCAGAAGCGGTCAATTGCTTAGAAACGGATATATTAACGGATGAAGCCGACTCTGCTGTTACGTTTGCAATAGAAATATTTGTTTTGCCAGCCAATATTTTTGATGCGCCTTCGGAAATAATCTTCGCTGTTCCGATTTTCCCCTTTATTTCGATTAAACTTCCGGATTGTGCATTCAACGAAAGGTTTTCTGTGTTTAAAGTTCCGGAAAAATAACCCCCGGATTGGGTAGAGACAGACACCTGGACAGCATCAGAATCGGCGAAGATTTTCCCACCGCTTTCCGTATAAAATTTCTCAATATTAAAGTTATCTTTGATTTTTACAACCGACCCAACACTTGCACTGACAGATTTTACATCCTTCGCATAAATTACGATTTTAGTATCCACATTTTCCATTGACTGATTTCTTTTATAGCCAATCTGGAGTACATTATTTTTCACTTTAATATCCAAGAAACGCATATAATTGCTGGTAATCAAGGCTTTTTCCTCATTGGATCTTTTCACTTCAACATCGAAAACCATGTCAGAATCTATCCTGTCAAAATGTTCCAAGACTATGGTTTTTGTTTCCAGAACACCCTTTTTATTCCGAAAATCCTGTCCCTTCATAACGGTTACCGAAGTAAAGAATCCGATGATCATTGTTATTAATAGTAATAATAGTTTTTGCATTATATATAGTTTTTAATTTTATTTTTGAATATCCAGTAATTCATATTTTTTAAGTTCAGAATAATCTGAAGTAATTACAGTTTCTCCTTGTTTCAATCCGGAAACCACTTCATAATACAAAGGATTTTCTCTTCCAAGGCTGATGTTTCGTTTCTCAGCTTTGTTACCTTTCACCACGAAGATCCATTTCCCGTTGGTATCTTTATAGAAATTCCCTTTCGGAATCATCATACTTTGCGTGTCTGCCGAAAGTTTTAGTTTCACTCCGAAAGTCATCCCGATTTTCAGATTTTCAATTTTAGCATCAATGAAATTCAGTTCCACAGAAAATTGTCCGTCTTTCACTTCCGGAAGAATTTTTGTGATGATAACTTCATACTCTTTACCGTTGTTGTCGAGTGTTCCTTTGATTCCGTTCGTTAATTTATTAATATAATATTCATCTACTTTTGCAACCAGTTTGTAACCGCCCATCAAATCGATTTTCCCGATGCTTTCTCCGCTTGTCAGATTTTGTCCGAGCGAAATATTGAATGACGACAATCTTCCCGAAGCTGGCGACATTATCAGGAAATTATTCTTGTTGGAACGAAGGATATTCAAACTTTTTTCCATTTGACTAATTGAATTATTAATCGCGGCAAGCTGAGCATTTCTCGAAATTTTCTCGTTAGAAGCACCTTTTTCAACGATTTGTTTTCTGTCTTTCTGATAATTCAGATTTTGGAGAGCAATATCATAATCAGTTTTCTTTCCGATTTCCGCATCGTATAATCTTTTCTGAAGATTGAAGCTTTGCAACGCTGTATTATAATCATTTTGAGACTGCAACAACTCCTTGTCCTGACTGAATTCCTGATTTTTCAGTTCCAAAAGTGAGCTTCTCATCTGGCTGATCTGTTGCATAATTCCCGTTTCCTGATTCAGGTAATTAAATTCCGTATTCGGATTATAAACCCTTGCGATAGGTTGTCCTTTGGTCAGCATTTGTCCGTCTTCCGCATAAATTTCTTTTACCGCACCACCTTCCAGAACATTTACCAAAGAAGAATTAAGAGATTGTGTCTGCGCAGTTACCATTAACATATCTTCGAATTTTCCATTGGTTACTTCATCAACCGTTATATCTTCCAATTTTACATTATATGTTTTTTTTTGGTTTAAGAAATACCAACCAAAAACTGAAACTGCAACAGCTGATGCAATGATGATTAATATTAATTTCAGTTTAGATTTCTTTTTTACTATTTTCGTATCCATAATTGACGATAAGATATTTATCTACAGACTATTACACAATGCAGGTGCCAGAAATTTATAATCTTGTAACACTTTGTAAATGTGATTAAACATTAATTTATTAATTTTAAAACTGTTCATTATCGGACACTTTTTGTGCGGAAACGGACAGATTAATTATAAATGATGAATTGTAAATGATTAATTGTTATTATTTTAATGAATAAATGTCAGGCTGAGCGGAGTCGAAGCCTTCGAATAAGTCATTTAATTTTTTAAATTCAAAAATGCGAAAAAAAGAAGCTCATATTTTAATTGTGGATGATGACGAGGATATCCTCTTCTCGGCGAGAGTATGGCTGAAGAAATTTTTCACGGAAGTAAGTTGTCTCAGTCAGCCAAAAAATATTCTGAAATTTTTATCGGAACAGCAAGTGGATGCCGTTCTTTTGGATATGAATTTCCGGAAAGGTTTTGAAAACGGACAGGACGGATTGTATTGGATGCAGGAAATCAAAACGCTGGAACCTCAGCTTCCGATTATTCTGATGACGGCTTATGGTGAAGTGGAATTGGCGGTTGAAGCCTTGAAAAACGGTGCTTCCGATTTTATTCTAAAACCCTGGAATAACGAAAAACTGTATGCTTCCGTCAATCTCGCTGTCGATATTTCCCGAAAAAATAAAAAATTGAATCAGTGGGAAAATATCAGCATCAAAACCAATCAATACCAATTGGAAACCCAATCTTTTGCGATGAAAGATGTGATGGATCAAATCACGAGAGTTGCGCCGACTGATGCGAATGTTTTGCTTTTGGGAGAAAACGGAACCGGAAAATATGTTTTGGCAGAACATATTCACGAGTTGTCGGAAAGGAAAAACCAGCCTTTTGTTCATATCGATTTGGGAAGTCTTTCGGAAAATCTTTTTGAAGCGGAATTATTTGGTTATAAAAAAGGAGCCTTTACCGATGCGCATCAGGATTACGCCGGAAAAATCGAAAATGCCGAAAACGGAACTGTTTTTCTTGATGAAATCGGGAATCTTCCGCTTCATCTTCAGACTAAATTGTTAAGTTTAATTCAAAACAGAAAACTGTCAAGAATTGGCGAAAGCAAAGAGCGGCAACTGGACGTGAGATTCATTTTCGCAACCAATGAAAATCTCAAAAAAGCCTTTGCAGAAAACCGTTTCCGCAAGGATTTGTATTACAGAATCAACACCGTTGAACTCAATATTCCAAGCCTGAGAGAACGGATTGAAGATATTTCAAATTTAGCCGATTATTTTTTGGAAAAATACAAACAGAAATATCACAAACCTGATTTGACTTTAAATGAAACTTTAATTTCTGAATTAACCCATTACTCCTGGCCCGGAAACATTCGCGAACTCGACCATTGCATCGAAAGAAGCGTGATTCTTTCCAACCAGAAAAACCTCAAATTGCTGATGCCTCAAAACGAAGAATCAGAAAATACAATTATGAATCTGAACATCGAAGAAATGGAAGAAATCCTGATTAAAAAAGCATTGAAAAAACACCGAGGAAATATTTCTTTGGCGGCGGAAGATTTGGGATTGTCGAGAGCGGCGTTGTACAGAAGAATGGAGAAGTTTGACTTGTGAGAAGTTGGGTGTCCGAAGTCTGAAGACGGATGTCGGAAGTTTGTAATTCGAAAACGATTAAAATAAAACGAAAATATTAAAATCTTCGGTGATCGGACTTCCGACTTCCGACTTAAAAAAATGAACAAACAACAAATATTCTGGATTATTTTTATTCTTTTTGGCAATTGCCAGCGGGATTTTTGCTTTTGATTTTTATTCTCAGAACAAATGGATCAATTGCATTTTGTTTTCGTTGGTAAGTTTGGTTTGTGTTTTTTTGGCGCAGACCTCGGCATTATCTTACATTCAGAAGACGGAAAAACTGCTTTTGGCAATTCAGAAAAAAGATTTTTCATTGTTCCCGAAAACTGAGGAAAACAGTCTGATGGATAATGCCGTAAAACTCTATTACCAAAGCAAAGAAGAACATCTTTCGCTATCATCATACAAGCTTTTGTATGAAGAAATTCTGAATCAGCTGGAAATTGGATTGATGATTTTGTCGAGGAATAACAACGAATGGGAAGTGTTTTATGTGAATCCTGTTTTCCTGGAAATCCTGGAAATCCCTAAGTACAACTCCTGGAATCTGTATGAAAATAAAGCGCCTGATTTCTATAAAATCATCGAACAAACCCATTACGAAAACTCACAGGAATTCTTTGATATTTCGATTAATGCAAACACGAGACAATCGTTTTCATTAAGGACAAAGAAAGTTCAGAATGTGAAAAACAGGTTTTGTATCATCAGTCTGGAATCCGTTCAGAAAATCATCGAACAAAAAGAAAAACTAGCGTGGAACAACCTGATGAAAGTAATTTCCCACGAGCTACTGAATACTTTAACGCCCGTAAATAGCTTGATCCAGAATCTGGAATACATTGCCAATCAGGAAACTATCGATAAAGAAGATCAGCAGGATATGAAGGAAAGTCTGATGATTATCAATTCGAAATCGAAGCAATTACTGAATTTTGTGGATGATTACCGACAGGTTGCCGAACTTCCGAAACCGGTTTTTAAAGATATTTCGTTAACGAATATCGTAGAATCCGCTCTTAATTTCCTGAAGCCGGAATTTGAAAAAAATGAGATTAAACTGATTAATTCATTAGAAAATCAAACCATTTTGGCTGACCAAAAAATGATTGAAAGATGTCTGATTAATCTTTATCTCAACGCAATTTACGCTGTTTCTGATAATGTTGAAAGAACGATTAAAACAGAAATCAAAACGCAGAATAAACGAATCATTTTAAGCGTAGAAGATAACGGAATCGGAATCTCGAAAGAAATTCAGGATAAGATTTTTCTTCCGTTTTTCACGACGAGAAGCAATGGTTCCGGAATTGGATTGACACTCAGCAAAAGTATTATTGAAGCTCATAAAGGTTATCTAAATTATAAACCGTTGGAACAAGGAAGCCGATTTGAAATTTGGTTTTTGGAATAAAGAATGCACAAGAATAAAGAGCAAAGAAAAAAGACTTTCAATTCGAAAAATATTTTATCGCAAAGGCACAAAATTTATTAGATTCAGAGTTTAGCAGTCGCAGAGATTTCATCTTAGATAAAATTTACCATTGGAAACTTTGCGACTTTTATTAATCATTAAAATAAAAAAACAAGCGCCTTTGCGATAAAAAATTGACACAATTATGAAAATCAAAAACAATTCTGGCGAAACGGTAGAATTCGAAATTTCGAAACTGGAAAACTCACTTCGGAATTCAGGAGCAGATAAACATTCCGTGAAAAGGGTTTTGGAAACAGTCTTGCCAAAATGTTTCGAAGGCATCAGCACCGGCGAATTGTACCGAATGGCTTTTGAGGAATTAAAGAAAATCTCTAATTCCGTTGCGGCAAGATACAGTTTGAAAAAAGCTTTGCTGGAATTGGGACCTGCGGGATTTTATTTTGAGCAATGGATTTCGCGAGTGTTCCAGAACATCGGCTACAAAACTGAAACGGGACAATTGATAAAAGGTCACGCCGTGACACACGAAGCGGACGTTATCGCCAAAAAAGACGATAAAACTTATTGGGTAGAATGCAAATTCCGAAATGCGGAAGACACGAAAATCTCCGTCACCACGCCGATGTACATTCTATCTAGAATCAAAGATATTTCTAATATTCAATACAACCTTTTCGGAACCAAAACCGAATTCACCGACGGCTGGCTCATTACGAATACTTATTTCACAAAGGATTCTGTAGCTTTTTCGGAATATTATGGATTGAGATTATTATCCTGGGATTATCCGAAAGATAAGAATATCAAAAGTTTGGTAGATCAAAATGCACTTTATCCCATCACTTGCCTCACGACTTTAAATGAAAAAGAAAAACAAAAATTATTGGAAGAAAAATGTGTTTTGGTAAAGGAATTATTCAATAATCAGAATCTATTGAATATTTTAGAACTTAATCAAGAAAAGAAATCAGAAGTTCTGAAAGAAGCTGGAGAACTGATGAACTCCAAAATATCGGAATAAAAAAAACCGCAGAATTTTCTGCGGTTTAACTTGTCTATATTCTATCAGTCTATTATCAGAAAGTCTAAAACTATTTCCCTTTCTGCGGCGGATAATTAGCCATTATCTCGGCCACAACCTGCGGGATTTGTTTTTGTTTAGATTTTGGCGAATCTACAGAAATTCCGCTTCCTGCACCTTGCCAAACCAATTTTTGAGTTTTCGAATCAATGATGTCAATCACAATCGTTCCGCTGTTGTAATTATTGGTCCAGGTATTTCCCATTCCAAAGCCACCGCCCCAGCCCCAAGGTCTTCCCCAGCCAAAACCCGCATTGTAAGAAGTAGTTACATCCTGAACTTTTTTATGAGATGCTTTTACATTCACGATCAAATCAGGATTTTGGGCAGATGTCAGCGCTTTCGACTGTAATTGCTTCGACAATTCGTTCAGAACTCTGTCTTTGTCCAGATCATTCAGTTTTAGATCATCTGTTCTTAGCAGATATGTTTTGTAATTGGCAAAATTGGCTGTAGCAGAATAATCGGATTTTACCTGGAAAGGGCTACAAGAAGTAACTCCGAGTGAAACTGCTGCCAGTAGGATGAATATATATTTTTTCATAATATAGATTTTTTGTTAATTTTTAGCTTTCTTTATAAAAGTATCCGTTTTTTTATCATAACCGTACGGGCAGTGTTTGCAACCGCTTTTACAGCAATAACCACGTTTCAAATGGAATTTTTCTGTAAAAACCTTATAACCTTGCTCGTTATAATAAAAGTCTTCATTTTCTTTGATATCATTTAATTTCATAAGTTAAAAAACTGTACCAAAATTTTTATCTTTGATTGATGATAATTATTAATGGTCAAAGATTACTCAAAAATACTAAAATTTCGGGGATAACACTATTCCCGTTTATCCTGCTGAGAAGAAAATCTGACAGAAAGAACAAAATATTAATCAACCATGAGCGGATTCATATTCGCCAGCAGATGGAGCTGCTTATCATTATATTTTATATCTGGTATCTGTCAGAATATTATATCCGATATCTGAAATATAAAAATCCGAATCTCGCATACCGCAATATCAGTTTCGAAAGAGAAGCTTATGCCAACGAACAAAATACGGACTATCTTAGCAAAAGAAAAATCTGGAGCTTTGTAAGATATTTGTAAGCTTATACAACGCAATAGTTTTTAATTCACAAACTTTTAAAAACCAATGCATTATCTAATAAAACTAAAATATTTCACTCACTGGCATTACATTTTCACTAAAAAAAATTTTCAGATTATAAAATAATCTAAATTTGCAAAATTATTTTTCACAATAATTTATTATGTCGCAAGATATTAGTGGTCATTTTGACCTCAAAAAACTTTCCTGGGTTGGCGTTCTGGTTTCACTGGGAATTGTTTTCGGAGACATCGGTACTTCTCCTTTGTACGTGATGAAAGCCATCATCAATGCTGGAAAATCAGGTGGAATCATCTCAGAAGAATATATTGAGGGAGCTCTTTCCTGTATTATCTGGACCCTGACTTTACAAACCACCGTCAAATATGTCATTATCGCTCTTCGAGCCGATAACAAGGGCGAAGGTGGAATCCTGTCTCTCTATTCTCTTGTTAAAAGATTTAAGAAAAAATGGCTGTATATCATCGCAATAATCGGGGCTGCTGCTTTGGTTGCAGACAGCATCATAACGCCGTCACTGACAGTAATGTCCGCTATTGAAGGGCTTGAACTCGTAGTTCATAAACCGCCGGTTGTCCCCATAACATTAGCAATTCTGGTTATTATTTTTGTTGTTCAGCAATTCGGAACCAGTTTTATCGGCAAATTCTTCGGACCTGTAATGGTACTTTGGTTTCTGGTTTTAGGTGGTTTTGGGCTGGTTCATCTTGTAGAACATCCAACGATTCTTAAAGCATTCAATCCATATTATGCTGTAAAACTGATATACAATTCGCCGAGTGCGATTGTCATTCTCGGCGCAGTTTTTCTTTGTACCACAGGCGCTGAAGCTCTTTATTCCGACTTGGGACATTGCGGTATCAAGAACATTCGCATCAGTTGGATTTTCGTTAAAGTAATGTTGATTCTCAATTATCTGGGACAAGGTGCCTGGTTGTTGAGTAATTATCACGAAGTGTTCCGTGGCAAGAATCCATTTTTCGGAATTATGCCGGAATGGTTCATCATTCCTGGAGTAGTCATTGCAACAGCAGCTGCAATTATTGCGAGCCAGGCAGTAATTACGGGCGCTTTTACAATGTTCTCCGAAGCAATGTCTCTCAACTTCTGGCCTAATCAGGAAATCGAATATCCATCTGGAATCAAAGGCCAGATGTATATCCCGAAAATCAATTGGGGAATTTTGCTTCTATGTTTTGTTGTAGTCGTTTATTTCAAAGAATCCGGAAGAATGGAAGCGGCATACGGCCTGTCCATAACGGTTACGATGCTGATGACCACGATTCTGTTGGTTTTTTGGTTCCTTAAAACCAGAACGAACAAAGTATGGATCGGACTCTTTGCTCTGCTCTATATTTTAATCGAAGGCGGATTCTTCAGTGCCAATATTATCAAATTTTTTGATGGCGGCTGGATGTCCGTGCTGTTAGCCGGTTTTATCGGGATCTGCATGTATGCATGGTATAACGGACGGATTATCAAAACAACCTTCATTAAGTTTGTAAAACTTGAGAAATACATATCGACGATTAAAGATATGAAACTTGACGAAACAATTCCGAAATATGCTACAAATTTGGCTTTCTTCAGCCGTGCAAAAAGAGATGATGAGGTAGAATCGAAAATCATTTATTCCATTATCAGGGCACAGCCTAAGAGAGCGGATCATTATTTCATCCTGAATATTGTTAACCAGGAAGATCCCTATACTTTTAAATATCATGTGGAAGAGATCCTGCCCGGAACCATCTATAAAATAAGCTTTCTGCTTGGTTTCAAAAGAGACAGGAGGATCAATGATTACTTCCAGCAGATTCTGGCGGAGATGATGGAAGAAGGGATAATTCCGCCAAGAAGTTCGCATCCTTCATTGAGAGCTCATAACATTCCGCCTGATTTGAAGTTTGTTATTATTGACAATGTTTATATCAACGACTTTTTATTGACCATCCGCGACAAGATTATTCTTAATATTTATAACTTCGTGAAAAAGCTCGGAAGTAATGACTTTACAGCTTATGGTGTTGCAAGTCATAATGTTGTGGTAGAATCGGCGCCGCTTCTCGACCAGAAAATTAAAATTGAAAGGATAGAGAAAGTCGAAACCAAGCATTACGACTAATCCCGAAAAATTGTCTATTTTTGTATTATGGATACGAAACAAAAAGAGTTGAATATCGCAACTATAAAAGACGTTCTGAGACAATATCTGCAGGACAAGGGTTTCCGTAACACACCGGAAAGATATACGATTCTGGAGGAGATTTACAATATGGAACACCACTTCAATGTGGACGATCTCTATCTGCTGATGATGCAGAAAAAATACCACGTCAGTAAAGCTACAATCTATAATACCATCGAGATTTTCCTGGACGCAGGCTTGATCAGAAAGCACCAATTCGGAGAAAAAACGCTTAGCACTTCTTCTTATGAAAAATCATATTTTGATAAGCAGCACGACCATTTGGTAATTTATAAACCTGATTCTGATAAAGAAATCGAAGAGATCATAGAGTTCTGCGATCCGAGAATCCAGGGCATCAAAGAATCTATAGAAAAAGCATTTGGTGTAAGTATTGATACGCATTCGTTATACTTCTACGGACACAAGAAGTCTGAAAATTAATGAAGAAATCTTTTTTTGTTATTCTGCTTCTGATCTTTGTCAGACTGTTTTCGCAGGTCACACCAACCCAAAATCCAGGCTTGGCAAAAGACCCGTTTTTCAACAATCAGAATCCTCAGACCGAACCCTCTAAAAAAGTAAAGCATATCCATTCCGACACAGCAGGCGTTAGTCCTGATAAATATGACGGCAATATGGTTTTCTCCGGAAACGTTCAGTTTGAACATCAGGGTTCTGTTCTCACAGCGGATGAAGTGGTTTTTTACCAGAAAGAAAATTTCCTGAAGGCCATCGGGAACGTAGTCCTTACAACTGCGGACGGAAACAGGATCACCGCTGCAGAAATGGAATACGATGGTAATACACAACGTGGAATCGCCAGAAAAAATGTAGTGCTTACAGATCCAAAGCAGACCATAAAAACAGAAACGCTTTACTACGATAAAATTCCTAACACCGCATATTTCAATACTGGAGGAACTATTTACAGTAACGATGGAAGTGTGATGTACACCAAAACAGCGACCTATAATCTTAACTCAAAAATGATAGATTTTGTGGGACGTTCGAACATCGAAACAGATAAATACACCATTGTCAGCGATAACATCAAACAAAATCAAAACACAGGTGTTTCCGATTTCTTTGGTCCTACGACTATTAGAGACAAAAAAAATCCAATCAATTACGTTTATACAGAACAAGGTTCTTATAACTCCAAAACTGGTGAATCTTTTCTCAACAAAAACTCCAGAATACATAACAATGGCAAAATCCTGACAGGTGACAAACTTTACTTCAACAGAAATACTGGTTTCGGTAAAGGAACTGGAAATGTAATGCTGGAGGATCCGAGAGAGAAACGTTTTATAAAAGGCGGTTATGGCGAGATCTATGAAAAGAAAGACTCTGCTATGATTACCGATAAACCTTATTTTGTGAAAATTTTCGCAAAGGATTCACTTTATATGTCGGCAGATAAATTTCTGACTTTCCAGAGGCAAGATTCTGCCAACTCGCTCAAAAAGAAAAGTTTTCTAAGGGCATTCCGGAAAGTACGGATTTTTAAATCCAATATGCAGGGACGTTCGGACTCGCTTAGTTTCAATGAAACAGATGGCGAGATGCATATGATTCGTAAACCAATCCTATGGATGGGCGCAAAACAGGTGACTGGTGACGAGATCCGAGTCTATAGCAATCCTGAAAAAGAAATTACAGATTCTATAAGAGTTATGGGCAATGCCTTCGCCATCAGCAAAGCCGATTCTCTGAATATGAAAGATGAATTCAACCAGATCAAAAGCAAGAATATGATTGTTTATCTGAAGGATAATGCAATTGATGTTTCAAAAGCTGTTGGCAATGCACAGGCCATCACTTACGCAGATGATACCAATGAGAAGACTAAAGAAGTCACCAGAATTGGTGTCGCCCTTTCCACTTGCGGCGAAATTGTGGCTCATTTTATAGAGCGGAAACTGGAACAGGTGGACTGTAATATAGGGGCGAATACGGATACTTATCCGATGAGCAAAATTTCTAAACAGGAAAGGTTTTTCAAGGATTTTAACTGGAACACCAAAGACCGCCTTCAGAAATGGAGCGACATTTTCCTGGACACACCCAATTATCCCGAAATTGTCTATGAATCGGATAATTCTCTTTTTGAACGGGCTGAAACCGAACGCAAAAAAATCGAGGAAAAAAATAAGCCTAAAACACCAGTTCGGGTTAAAAAGTAAATTTTTATTAGGGCGCCTTTATCCGCCTTCCACTCCCGCTTTTTTCTTTTTTTTCTAAAAAAGAAAAAGAGCTTCGTTCAAGTCGGGGCGCGCTTCGCCAAGATTGAAACTTTGTTATCTGAATCACGAAAAAATTTAAAAAATCACGAACTTTGCAGAAGTTTTTATTTACAATGGACTTAAAAAAGAATTTCTATCAATATCAGGCACAGACCACGCCTTATGCCGCAGGTTTCGAAGTGGAAAAAGCAGAAGGAAGCTACATCTATGGAAAAGACGGACGAGCTTATCTGGATTTTGTAGCAGGCGTTTCTGCCAACACGCTTGGACACTCACATCCAAAAGTGGTTAACGCTATCAAGGAACAGGCGGACAAATACCTTCACGTGATGGTTTATGGAGAATATGCGCAGGAAAAACCTGTCGAACTTTGCAGGCTTCTGGCAGAAGCCACACCCGAACCATTGGAAGTGACTTATCTCGTTAACTCTGGAGCAGAAGCAATTGACGGAAGTTTGAAACTAGCCAAACGTTATACAGGAAGAGAAGAAATCATCGCTTTTAAAGATGCTTATCACGGGAATACGCACGGTGCGCTTTCTGTTGCGGGGAATGAATTCCATAAAAGAGAGTTTCGTCCGCTGTTGCCGATGGTGAATTTCATAGAATTTAATAATGAGAATGATTTTGATAGAATTACTGAGAAAACCGCTTGCGTGATTGTAGAAACCATTCAGGGAGCGGCGGGATTCATAACTCCGAAAGACAATTATTTCATCAACCTGAAAAAACGGTGCGAAGAAGTTGGTGCATTATTGATTCTTGATGAGATCCAGCCAGGGTTTGGAAGAACCGGAAAATTGTTCGCCTTTGAACATTTCGGCATTGTTCCTGACATTTTGGTAATGGGAAAAGGAATGGGCGGCGGTGTTCCGGTGGGTGCTTTTATGAGTTCGAAAGAAATTATGACAAGCCTTTCACATTCGCCGAAGCTGGGACATATCACGACTTTTGGAGGAAACCCTTTGATTGCAGCAGCATCTCACGCCACTTTGAAAGAAGTTTTGGAAAGCGGACTGATGAACGAAACCGACAAAAAAGAAAAATTGTTCCGGGAATTGCTCGTTCATCCGAAAATCAAAAATGTGAACGGAAAAGGACTGATGCTGGCTGTGAATCTTAGTTCGCCGGAATATACTTTGAAAATCGCATTGAGATGTATGGAAAAAGGACTGATCGTTTTCTGGCAACTCTACAGGAACGAATATATGAGAATCTCGCCGCCTTTGACAATCTCCGAAGACGAAATACGAAAAGGTTGTGCGATTATTCTGGAAGCTTTGAATGAGTTGGAATAATTTTGAATATATAGCAAAAGATTTTTACAAATAGAGTGTTTTTAAACTTCACAAAGCTTATAAAAGAATCTAAAATTTGCTTTACCTTAGTTTAGTTCATTCTGAATAATAAACTTCGCCTTTATGCTGAATGTTGTTTTATGCCAAATCTGCAGCCCGGCTTGAACGGAGCTCTTTTTATTTTTTTGATGAAAAATAAAAAAGCGGGAGTGGAAGACGGATTAAGCTGCCCAAATCTTCGCTGAATAATTGTAAAAATAAGGATTCATCAATGCTGTAAATTTAACTAATAAAAATCATCCATAATTTCAATAAATTTTTTGTATTTCCATAGACATTTTGATTTGGAAATAAGAAATTAATTTATATATTGCGCCACAATTAGAATTAGAGTATGGCGAAAACGAAAGTGCAGTATGAATACAATATGCATTGTCTCTCGGAGATATTGTATGAGTATCTGGCAAGTGCAGAAGGATTATCAGAATGGTTTGCAGACGACGTTGTAGAGCGTGGTGACGATTTCTTTTTCAGTTGGGGCGGTGGTCCTGCTGAGAGGGCTACACTGATACGTTATAAGCCGGAAAGTTTTGTGCGATTCCGTTGGGAAGAGGACGAAGGGACGAAATATTTCTTCGAGCTTTCCATCGTTATCGATGAAATCACAGACGACCTTTCTCTTAATATCACAGATTTTTGCGAAGATGGTGACGAAGAGGAAAACAGGCTCTATTGGGAAAACCTCATAGAAAACTTACAGATAAAATTAGGCGCCGCTTAATATAAATGGATGAACGATTTTTTATCGTTCATTATTTTTTTGTACACAACAATGCAGAAGATAGTTTATACACAAGACAATTTACAATTGCTGAACCGTTCTTTTCTTTTTGGAGATTCGGTTTGGGTTTCATTTTTCGTACGAAACGGAAATCTTATAATGTCAGAGGAATCTTATTTTTTCCTGATGGCATCGATGAGAAAAATGAGGCTGAATATCCCGCTGACTTATACACTGGAATTTTTCCAGGAACTTTTCCAGAGAGAAGTTTTGGACAAAGGTATCAGGAACGGTATTATTCAATTAATGGCATACAGAATCCAGGATGAAAAACCATTATCAAAATCGGAAACGGCTTTCTTTTTTGAGGTCGAAGAATCTGAGGATATCCTGAACATCCAAGGCAATATCGAATTGGATCTGATCAAGGAAATCAATGTGAATGCTAATCTTTTGAGCAATATCCGTGTTCATTCTGCGGAGAATATCTATGCCGAAATCTATGCGAAAGAAAATGATCTGGATGACGTTATTCTCCTGAATCCGAACAAAAAAATCGCCAGAAGTATCTTTGGAAATCTGTTATTTCTTCAGAATAATGTGATTAAAATTCCTAAGCAAACGGAAGGCGCATACATTTCCCCTTTGATGGAAAACTTTGTGACCTTCATTCATAAAAATAAATTAGCGGAAATTGAGGAGGCAGAAATCATCGCTTTCGAATCTCAAAAAGCTGACGAAATACTGAGAATTTCTGATGAAAAGGGTATTCATTCAGTTTCAAAAATCAGGAATAAGACTTTTGAAAATGAGCAATTTTCCATGCTTGTTCAGAGATGGAGAGACGCTTTCAATCTTTCAGCTTTATAAACAAAATCCGGCAGTTGCCGGATTTTTCATGGTGCCAATCTGGATATTTTCCAGTCAAAATCGTCAGTCAAAGTATATAATATTCTATCATGAAGACGGTTTGGTCTGCCTTGCCAAAATTCTATTTCATAAGGTTTTGC
Source organism: Epilithonimonas mollis (assembly GCF_900142325.1). Lineage (GTDB taxonomy): Bacteria > Bacteroidota > Bacteroidia > Flavobacteriales > Weeksellaceae > Epilithonimonas > Epilithonimonas mollis. The sequence goes on along the minus strand of NZ_FRAM01000002.1, from coordinate 615,161 downwards.
AATGTATCCCCCCCAGTTTTCAGGTCTTGGAATTTCTTTATTTTCGAATTCGGTTTCAAGATCTTTGAGTTTATTTTCGAGGAAGTGTCTGTCCGGGATTTCCCGACTTTGTGGTGAAACAACTGCACCTAACTGGCTGCCTTTTGGTCTGGAATGGAAATAGCCGTCACTCAGGTTTTCAGCGATCCTTTCGACGCTGGCTTTGATGATGATCTGTCTTTCCAGACTTGGCCAGAAAAAATGAAGGCAGGCTGTATGCGTTTTCTCCAGTGATTTTCCTTTACGGCTGTCATAATTGGTATAGAAAATAAAGCCTTCCCAATTGTAGGCCTTTAGCAAAACCATTCTTGTTCTAGGGCAGCCGTCATCTTCGACAGTGGATATTGCCATTGCATTGGCTTCGGAAACCTGAGGATTTTCTTCGGCTTCCAAAAACCAATTGCGGAATTGTTCGATTGGATTTTCCCTGATCTCGGTTTCTATGAGCTGGGATTTTTCGTAGATTTTTCTTTTATCGTGGAGGTTTCCGGTGTTCATTTGTTGCAGTATTTTTATAAACTTGAATTGACATGAATGTTGAATTAACTGAGAATTTTTGTTTTTTTTGCGAAGCGCGCCCCGACCTGAGAGGAGCTCTTTCTGTTTTTTCTAAAAAAACGAAAAAGCGGGAACGGAGGGCGGATAAAGGCGCCCAGATTGTTTAATCCGTTATAATTTTAACTTAAATTTTACTTTAATTCTTTTTCAAAAAAATATTTTTTTTATAGCTTTGATAGATGAATTACTCTTACAAAGGTAAAATTTTAATCTCAACACCTGATGTTTCGGGTGATATATTTTCACGTTCTGTGGTCTTGATTATCGAGCATAACGAGAACGGAGCGTTTGGGCTGATTTTGAATAAAAAGAACCGGAATATGAGTTCGAGACTGCTGAATATTTTCGGATTTCCTGTGGAATTATATGAAGGCGGTCCTGTGGAAAATGATAAAGTTTTTTTTATCCTGAAAGGTCAAAAGATCACGGAAGAATTTTCAGAGATCAATGATGAGTTCTACATAACGGAGGATATTGATTCTGTGGTTTCGGCCATTATTGAAGGCTCTGTGAGTATATCTGACATCAAAGTTTTCTCCGGATATTCGGGATGGTCTGCGATGCAACTGGAAAGCGAAATTCAGCGGAAAATGTGGACGATTGTGGATGTTTTTAATCTGGACTACACACTTCCGAACGATCAGAATCTATGGAAAAATATAATGCAAAATCTGGGTGGCGAATTTCTTCTTTGGGCGAATGCGCCGGAGGATGTGAGTTTGAATTAATTTAGAATAAAATATTCTCGCATATGGAGCAAATGGAGCAGATTTTATCAATATATAATTTGCTGAATCTGTGAAATATGCGAGAAAATAATTAAATCAAATCGGGATTTGTTCTTCAAAAACGACTGCACCTGTTTCTGTATAATAAGTACAAGTTTTGGCATCGATATCAACAATCCATTTATACACTCCGCTGTCTGCACAGTCTTTGCAGAACTGGAAAAAATCTGTTCCACCTTGCTGATGATTTCGCAGATCGGCTAAAAATTTCTCCGGATTTGGAATTCCGTAGATTAGTAAAGGTGCATATTTTTGTGTTGATGACACTTTGTAGTCATCATCGCCGAGATAATTAGTTGAGCCATCTTCTACAAAAGTTTCCAGACTTTTAACGCCCAATTCTCTGATGGTTTTTGCAAACTCTGGAAATCCTTTTCCGCTTTCTACATTAGAATGCGCTTCTTCTATTTGTGCAAGTGTAAACATTATTCTAAAATTTTCTGTATTTTTATGTTCTTTGTTAATTCCCTGATTTCCTTTAACAATAATGGAAAACCAGGCTTTGCCATGGCCACATGGTCGAATCCATCTTCTTCTAATAATTTAATTGAAGGATGACTGACTAATTTCAACATTCTTGCCAAATAAGCATTTTCCTCGTAGCGACCTAATAATTCCAATTCTCTGTCGCCTGTAATCAAAACGATGGGCGGTGCATCCTTTCTGATGTGGAATAAGGGTGCATACTCATCAATTGTCGGCTGCATCTCGGGAATTCCTTTTTCCTTTCTGATTTGAAAATGCGTGATCGCCTGCCCGCTGAACGGAATAAGTCCGGCAATTTGATCTGCATCAATTTTATGTTTCTGAAGATATTTTTTGTCCAGCGTAATCATCATCGCAAGATAACCTCCTGCAGAATGTCCGGACTGAAAAATTAGATTTCTGTTTCCACCATATTTTTCAATATTCTCGAAAACCCAGGCGGTTGCAGCCGCAGCATCTTCTATGTAAGACGGCGCTTTTACCTTTGGCGCCAAACGGTATTCTACGCTTACGACGGCAATATTTTCGTTCAATAATTCCTTAGGCAACTCATTATTTCCACCAGTCAAACCGCCACCGTGAAACCAAATCACAGTTGAAAAATTTTTGACGTTGGTTGGATAGTAAAAATTCAGTTTGCATTGAGAACTAATGTAAGCATTAGCTTTACTTATTTTCTCAGGGTAATAAGAAATATTGTTTTCTGTTTTGTAAACTGTCTGCGCAAAACCGATTGCAAAAACTAAAATTAAAATAAGACTGATTGGTTTTCTGAACATAACTTTTTTTTAAACAAAAGTCCTAAAGGATTTTGTCAAATTGAATTTCTTAAAGATACACAAAGTCCTAAAACTCATCAAATCGGACAATATAATTTCATGTTATAAAAACTTGACTTCGATATTTCCGGATTGATGGAAGAAAAAACCGTCACGGTCGTATTCGATATTTGCAAGGCCTTCCAGCACATCATGAACCATTTTTTGCAAAACGCCATCGCCGATGCCGTGGATGATCTGAAGTTTTTTAATCTGGTGCTTTCTACAAAAATCAATCGTTTCAACTAATTTCTCTTTCTGAATCATCAGTCTTTCAAAAGCATCATAACCAGAAGGGTTTTTAACTAATAAATCAAAATGAAGATCTAATTTCTGAGGCGCTTTATTGTGCTTTTTCGAAATAATTTTTGGCGCTTCTTTTTTTCTGATAACAGGAGAATTTTCATACAAGTCCGCATCTAAAATCGTCAGTTTGTCTTTACTAAAATTATAGGTAAAGCCGTGTTCGTCCTCAATCTTAACCTGATTGGCTATGATTTTAAGAACCTTACCTCTAAGATTTTCATCAATAACAGAAACTTTGTCTCCTATTTTCATATTTTTTATTATTAACCACCCCGTCAAAATTCTTTGAATTTTGCCACACCTCCAAGGGAGGGGATTTATCTCGTTCCTAGTTCTATGATTTCCAAATCTTTGATTTCATCCTTATGAATCGTGAAACGCATCATCGTTCTCACTTTGTGCCACCCGGATTTTCCACAAGCTCCAGGATTCAGGTGTAGAAGATTGTTTTTTTGATCGTGCATCGCTTTCAGGATATGAGAATGCCCGGAAATGAACAATTTGGGTTTTCTCTCAGCAATTTCTTTCCTGGCTAAAGGCGAATATCTCTCAGGATAACCACCAATATGAATCATCAACACATCAACTTCTTCACACCTGAAACTCAAAACCTCCGGGAAAATCGTTCTGATTTTAGCTTCGTCGATATTGCCATAGACACCACGGATTGGCTTTATTTTTTCCAATTCTTCAATCACAGTCATATTCCCGAAATCGCCACAATGCCAGACTTCATCAGCATCTTTGGCGTAATCGAGAATCCGGTCATCGATGTAGGAATGCGTGTCTGATAAAAGAAGAATCCTTTTCATTAATAATATTTTAACGATTATAGTGGGAAAGTTAAGCCATATTTAGAAAAATACCAGATTGCTCCGGCCAACGTAAAACCTAGCAATAATAAAAGAATCAGAATCCAAAATGCCATTGTTTTGATTCCTTTTCTATACATCACCACAAAAACAGACTGTAGAATAATGAATAAAATCAGGAGTACAACCACATTCACAAAGATCTGCGTTTGCGTTAATTTTTGACTGAAAAGAAAAACCGACACCAAAACAAAAATGATGATCATTAGTTTGATGAATTCGGAAGGATTGGAAAGTTTATTTCGTCTGAGAGGTTTCATTTTTCAGGATTTTTTTGAATCACGAAATTACGAATTAAGAATTCTTTATAATTAAAAAAAAATCAGGAAATTTACAGCCGAAATGAGATATTTTATAGAGTTTTCCTACAACGGTTCTGCTTATTTTGGTTATCAGATTCAGCCCAATCAGGTTTCTGTGCAGGAAGAATTGGAAAAAGCATTATCCACCATTCTTCGGGAGTCCATCAAAACAACGGGAGCAGGTAGAACCGACACAGGCGTTCACGCCAAAAAAATGTTTGCACATTTTGAAACGGAGCAAAAACCTGATGAGAACCTGGTTTATAAACTCAATTCTTTTTTATCAGAGAACATCGCTATTAAAAGAATTTTTGAAGTTGAAGACGATATGCATGCAAGATTCAGTGCGACTTACAGAACTTATGAATATTATATTTCCCTGCAAAAAGATCCATTCTCAAAAGATTCTTCGTGGCAATATTGGCGTCAGAAACCTCTGAATATCGAACTGATGAACGAAGCCTGCAAAATCCTTTTCGAATATAATGATTTCACAAGCTTTGCCAAGCTCCATACTGATAACAAAACCAACATCTGCAAAATCTACAAAGCAGAATGGGAGCACGTTGGCAATCAACTCAAGTTCACAATCTCTGCTGACCGGTTTCTTCGAAATATGGTGAGAGCGGTTGTCGGAACAATGGTAGAAGTCGGATCAGAAAAAATTACACCCACTGATCTGAGGAAAATCATTGAAGACAAATACCGCAATTCTGCCGGCGTTTCCGCACCTGCGCAAGGACTTTTCCTGGTAGATGTGGGTTATGAATTTTAGCATTTTAAAGCCCTGATTTTTGGAGGTTTTATTGTGAAATGAAATTATTTTCATATTTTTAACTGACTCATTTTAAGCCCGATATATAAAAATTAATCTCCACAAAAATGACCGAAATAGACAAGCTCGCATTCGCACTGAATCAATTTGCCGGACTTTCTGAGGAAGATTTCAAATTATCCTCCGAGCTTTGGTTGCACAGAAATTATAAGAAAGGTGAATTCTACAACCTTCGGGGAAATGTCTGCACTTATCTCGGATTCATTGTAGATGGTGTTTTCCGGTCTTATACGATCAATGAAAAAGCGGGCGAAGAAAAGAATGTTTTCCTATATTCTGCTAACGGATTCGTGGTACCTTTCAAAAGTTTTGTCAATCAGATTGCTTGTGATTATCACACCCAAGCAATGACCGATGCGTCCATTATTTTTATTCGCCACACAGATTTGATTTCACTTTACAGCAAATCGCACCAATGGGAAAAATTCGGAAGATTGTTAGCACAGGAAGCTTTCAATGTGACAATGACACGGATCGAAGGCTTTCTTTTAAAGTCGCCGGAGGAACGTTATCTAGACCTCATCAAAGAACATCCTGATATTTTCAACAATGTGCCGTTGTACCATATTTCTTCCTACTTGGGAATTCAGGGGCCTTCTCTCAGCCGAATCAGGAAGAGGCTTTTGGGTAAATGACAATTAACATCATTAACTTCCATAGGTTTGGCTTTGCCGAATCTCGTTTTCCCGATTTCATCTATTGCTACTGACGCTGAACTCTTCTGACGCTTTGGATTTTATATTCTGTTTTGCAGAGAATTGTCCGCAGCCCGACTTGAGCGGAAATCCCAACCCAAAAGTTCTATTTAATCTGGAATCCTCTGCCAAAAAGATTGACCTTGTAGATCCACTTTCGTCAGCCTTGGGAACGAAAGGCGGATTACGCTGCTCAAATAAAGATTAATTGCACTTCAAACATTTATTTTTCAAAATGTTACGATTTTAACCTGGGTTAAAATTTTCCTCGTTCAATCTTCTGACCTTTGTCTCAGAAATTTGAACAAATAAATATTACGAAGTCGCTATTGACAAGGATTCTTGAAAATAACAATATCGAAATGGCGACGGCACAACACATCAAACCAAATAAAAATCCCGTTATGAAAACAAAAACAATCGTATTGATTCACGGATTATTCGTAAATAATACAAGCTGGAAAGAATGGAAAACTTATTTTGAAAACCAAGGTTATACAGTACATACACCATCCAATCCCGGACACGAGGGTAATCCCATTGAACTGAAAAAAAACATTCCTTCCGAATTAAAAGCAGTAAGCTTTGAAGAAACTTTGAATAATCTGATAAGATTCATAGATACGCTTCCCGAAAAGCCCATTGTTGTGGGACATTCTTTTGGAGGATTACTGGTTCAGAAACTGATAGAGCTGGACAAAGCTGTTGCCGGCGTCAGTATAGACGGTGCTCCTTCCAAAAATGTAATGGCACCTTTGTCAACCATAAAAATCGTTTGGCCTGTTTTCAATTTCTTCAAAGGGAATAGTCCTTATCTTGGGACAAAAGATTGGTATCATCGTGCATTTTTCAATAACTATTCCAGAGAAGAAAGTGACAAATTGTATGAAACTGTCGCCGCTCCAGAAAGCAGAAGACTGGCAAGAGACCCGCTTTTGAAATCGATCGGCAATATCGATTTTAAGAAAGCACACAACCCCTTATTATTCATCGGAGGTGCCAATGATGCTATTTTTCCGGCAGATTTTACAGCAAAGATCGCCGGTTCATACCAGGACAAAAACAGTATCCTGGATCTGAAAATCTTTGAAGGAAGAAGTCACTTCATCTGTGGCGAAAAAGGCTGGGAAGAAGTTGCAGACTACATTGCTGGATGGATATCAAAACAGTAAAATATGGATAATACATTATTTCGCAGATTTTTATTATTCATATAATTTAAACTTCCATTTTCATAGTCTCACCTTGCGATCTGATAGGTTCGCCTACCATTTCCGTAGGTACGCCTATCTTTTTCATAGGCGAGCCTGCCACTTTTGTACGTGTGCCTACCATTTCCGTAGGTGCGCCTACCTTTTTCATAGGCGAGCCTGCCACTTTTGTATGTGTGCCTACCATTTCCGTAGGTGCGCCTACCTTTTTCATAGGCGAGCCTACCTTTTTCGTAGGCGAGCCTGCCATTTTTGTGGGTGTGCCTACCATTTTAATAGGCTAAGCCGGTATAGCGATTTTAAATATTTTCTCTTTTCAATAAAAGTTTAAAATTTTAAAACCTTATTTTTGCAAAGGTTTTTCAACACAGAAAAATTTCCGGAATCTAAAAGAAAATGAAGCAACAAACGACCTGGGATATTGTAAAACGACTTTTTTTGATTGGAATGAAATTCCGGTCCTGGTTTATTTTCACACTGATTATTTCAATTTTTCTGGCTATTGTTTCCACATACCGGCCGATCCTTACCAAAAATGTTGTCGATATAGACATCGTTCAGCTAAAAGATAAAGCACAGCTGATGAAGCACATTTACCTGCTGATCGGGTTGGTGGTTGCTGAAACGGTGCTTAACTTTTTCCTGGTTTATTTCTCGAATTTCATTTCGCAGAACGTGATCAGGGACATCAGGGAAAGGCTTTATCACAAGCTTATCTATTTCCGAACTGCATTTTTTGATAAAACAGCTATCGGGAATCTTGTAACGAGAGCCGTGGGCGATGTAGAAACCATTGCAACTGTTTATACTGATGGATTTTTGATGGTTTTCGGAGATATTCTGAGAATTGTGATGGTTTTGTTTGCGATGTTTCAGGTAGATACGCATCTGAGTATGATTTCGTTGGCTATTCTTCCGATCATGGTCATCATCACCCGTGTTTTTCAGAAAAAACTAAAAGTGGCGTTTGGGTCTGAGAGAAGCTGGACTGCGACTCAAAACAGTTTTGTACAGGAGCGCCTGGCAGGCATGTCGCTGATTCAGGTTTTCAACAGAGAAGAGGCAGAGTTTACTAAGTTTGACAATATCAATATTGAACTGAAAAAAGCTCTCTTAAAAACAGTTTTTATCTTCTCATTATTCTTTCCTGTTGTTGAGCTGATTTCGTCACTTTTTATTGGATTCATCCTGTTTTATGGCGGTTTTATCAAATCAACTCCGGGAGTTATTATTGCGTTTATCCAGTTTATCAATATGTTGATTCGTCCGCTGAGGCAGATTGCAGACAGATTTAATAATATTCAGCGTGGCATCGTTGGCGCAGAAAGAGTTCTTGGCGTGATGGATGAAGACCAGGCGATGCCAAATAACGGAACCGTTGCCAAAGACCATTTTGATGGAAAAATAGAATTCCGGAACGTTCATTTTGCTTACGATGATAAACAGGAAGTTCTGAAAGGTATCGATTTCAAAGTGAATCCGGGCGAAACAGTCGCCATCGTTGGCGCCACCGGTGCCGGAAAATCTACGATTATCAGTTTGATCACCCGGTTGTATGATATCAATTCCGGGAAAATAATGCTGGACAATGTGGACATCCGGGATTATGAATTGTATAATCTAAGAAGTCATATTGGTGTGGTTCTTCAGGATGTTTTCCTTTTCCATGGCAGTATTTTTGAAAACCTGACTCTGGGTGATGAAACCATTACGCTGGAGCAAATCAAAAAAACGGCAAAAGACATTGAAGTTGATGAGTTTATCGAAAAACTACCCAATGGTTACGAGTATGTTGTTAGCGAACGAGGTTCATCAATCTCGCTAGGACAGAGACAATTGCTTTCGTTTTTAAGAGCTTACCTTTCCGACCCAAAAATTCTGATTCTCGACGAAGCCACTTCATCCATCGATCACGAAAGCGAAAAACTGATCCAGAGAGCAACGGAAAAAATCACGAAAAACAGGACGTCAATCATCATCGCGCACAGACTTTCCACCATCGAAAAAGCAGATAAAATTATCGTAATGGATCAAGGATTGATTGTGGAAGAAGGCACGCATCAGGAACTTTTGGCTAAGAATGGTTATTACTCTGTGCTTTACAAAGCGCAGGTTGTGAATGAGGATGGGGAAAAGACGATTTAATCCTTAATAATCTTATACCTGAAGCTTATCATCCCGGAAGTCAATATCAGGCAACCGATAACTATTATTTTAAATATTTTTATAAACTCGCACAGGTCTTTCCCGGTAATTTCCGAAATGCATTCTTTTGGATTATCCGTTTCATATTTCAGGCTGACTTCGGTATTGACGATCGCAATAACAGAGGCAAAAATAACCAAAATCAGGACACTGATAATGGTTTGATAGACCGATTTTCTCATAGCATTTGGTTGTTTTTTCCGGTTTTAGTTTTCGGGTTTTTGAAATGAATTTAGATTTTTAAAGCATTCCAGGCTTTTCCGACATCATTATTCCTTAAAAAATTTTGAGCTAATAAATGTACATCTTTTTCTGAAGAAAAATTCCCGACGGGTAAGATTTCTATATTCGCCAGCATTCCAAGATCATTGCCAGTAAAAATACCGCTTTGTTTGATTTCAGCAGGAAGCTGATCATAGCCGATTCCTTTTGTGACAAGCGGTTTAGGAACTTCGAAGATATTATTTCCGTTATTTCGTGAATAGAAATTACCGCCCAATCTCGCTACAAGATCCAATTGTTTTTGATCCAGATTTCCGGCTTCATCCAGATATTTTTCATTGATATGAATTTTTACAATCTCTGCGATCACGAGATTTCCTGAACCTCCAAGGTTTCCGAGCGATTTTATTTCCAGCACCTTACATTCGAAATTAACCGGAGATTCTGCAATTAAAGGTGGTTTAACGATGTCGGCAGATTTCATTGTCAATCCAGATTTGATGAATTCATTCACGCCATCTTCGTATTCCGTACTTGCTAAAGAAACCTGCTGAACCATATCAAAATTCACATTTCCGATTACCAATTCCGGAACTTCTTTCAGGTTTTCAAGTGTGTGTTTTGTCGTACTGTCACGCACCCTTCTTGATGGCGAAATAATCACAACCGGCGGAACCGTACTGAACATATTGAAAAAACTGAAAGGCGAAAGATTGACTTCCTCTTCAGTGTTAATTGTACTTGCCAGAGCAATCGGCCTGGGCGCAATTGCAGTCTGCATGACTTGCTGCAGCTGCATTGGCGGAATATCTGATGGGATGATGGTTTTCATAAGTTAGAAAACGGATTTATTTTTTGGTAATAATTACTGTATGAACTTCGGTTTCGTTTGGGCTTTTTTTATAATTAATATACATTGTCTGAAAATGCTGGAAGCCGATATTCTTAAGGTTTTGTTTTATACTTTCGATACGATGAAAATTAAAAAATAGTTGATGCCCGGTACTGCTCGTCTGGTATTTTGACTCTTCAGGCTTTCCTTCAACAAAACTCAAGTAAAGAATACCATTGCCTTTCAGAAGATTATTAATGTCTGATAAAAAAACATTCAGTTCCCTTTCATTAAGATACGGAATACAAAATCCACCGATAATTGCATCAAATTTTCTGTTCAATTTAGCAACCTCCCGACAATCCATGACTTCAAATTGCCCATTGGGAACATTCTTTTTCGCCAGCAAAATCATATTCTCCGAATAATCGATTCCTGAGATATCAGCATCATGGATTTTACCCGAAATATATTTTGAAATATTTCCGGGACCACAGCCAATGTCCAACACTGCAGGCTCCGGCATTTTTATTTCATTACAGAACCAATCATAAGAATCGTCATAAATACTGAGATTTAGGAATTTTTCTTCGTACAGATCGGCGACATGACTCCACACTTCCGAGGAATCTTTATGTTTCGGTTCCAAAATCAATTAAATGGGATTGGAGGTAAAATCTTGCCGGAAACTTCCCCGAAACCCACACGCATTCCGTCTTTTTCTGACCATGCTTTCATCGTAACGGTGTCACCGTCCTCTAAGAATTTTCTCTCGATTCCGTTTTTTAACTGCAAAGGTTTTGTTCCTCTCCAGGTCAGCTCCAACATGGAACCATAAGATTTTTCGTTTTCTCCGGAAATTGTTCCGCTCGCATACACATCACCAACTTCCACATTACAGCCACCAATTGTATGATGCGCCAATTGCTGGAACATATTCCAGTACATGAATTTGTAGTTGCTCTCAGAAATCAGATTGTCATCAGAATTTTCCGGCTTCAGATAAACCTGAAGATTGATATCATAATTTTTATCACCTCCGGATTTCAGATATTCCAAAACTTCCGGCTCCTGTTTTGGAGATTCGGTTTTGAACGGATTCAAAGCTTCTAAAGTCACGATCCAGGGCGAAATAGATGAACCGAAATTTTTTCCTAAAAATGGTCCCAGCGGAACATATTCCCAACTTTGGATATCTCTTGCAGACCAATCGTTGAAAATCATCATGCCGAAAATTGCATCTTCCGCTTCTGTAACAGAAATCCTTTCTCCCAAATCTGTATTTTTATTCACAACAAAAGCCATTTCCAATTCGAAATCCAATTGTTTTGTAACACTGAAAACTGGTTTATCCGAATCAACCGGCTTGATTTGTCCGCAAGGTCTGTGGATATCGATTCCTGATAAAACAATCGATGAAGCACGTCCATGATAACCTACAGGCAAGTGTTTCCAGTTTGGCAATAACGCATTTGCTGGGTCACGGAACATCATTCCGACATTTGTTGCGTGCTGTATGCTGCTGTAAAAATCGGTATAATTCGGGATGTGCAAAGGCATCATCATCTGGATCTCATCCAGATTATAGAAACATTCTTCCAGGGCTCTCTCGTCCTTTGACAACAAAGAATTTTCCAGCAATAATTCCTGAATTTTTAATCTTACCTGATTCGTAACCGGTTTTCCTAGTTCTATAAACTCATTAATTGTGTAGGCTTCGAACACATTTTCTTCCAGCCCTTTGATTTCATCAAAGTAACCAAGGTCGAATAATGTAGCCAAATCTATGACGATGTCGCCGATTCTTGTAGCACACGCGATATATTCTCTGTTGAAAACACAAACGCCAAAAGGAATATTGTAAATCGAAAAATCTGAGTCTGAAGGATATTCTATGAATGATTTCATTGTAATAGATTTAAATTTGAAGTCTGTAAAAAATTAAAGCATTAAAAAATCTAATGCTTCAATTTGTAAAAATATAAGAAAATAAAATTTGGTTAGAGGTTTCCGCGTTTTTCCTGCTCTCTTTCAAGGGCTTCAAAAAGCGCTTTGAAATTACCGGCTCCGAAACTCTGTGCGCCGTGTCTTTCAATGATTTCGTAAAACAAAGTTGGTCTGTCTTCGACAGGTTTTGTAAAAATCTGGAGCAGATATCCTTCTTCATCACAATCCACCAGAATTCCCAGATCCTGCAGTTTTCTGATATCTTCATCAATAGTACCGACCCGTTCAGGAATCATATCATAATACGCTTCCGGCGGTGCTGATAAAAACTCGACACCTCTGCTTTTCAGCTCAGTAACTGTTTTTACAATATCTTTGGTCGCGACTGCGATATGCTGAACGCCTTCGCCTTCATAAAAATCGAGATATTCCTCAACTTGCGATTTTTTCTTGCCTTCGGCCGGCTCATTGATAGGAAATTTCGCGAAACCGTTTCCATTGGACATCACTTTCGACATCAACGCAGAATATTCTGTATTAATTTGTTTGTCGTCAAACGAAAGGATATTGACAAAGCCCATTACTTTTTCATACCATTCTACTGTTGGTATCATCCTGTCCCAGCCAACATTTCCAACACAATGGTCCACATATAAAAGTCCTACATCGGACGGATTATAATTACTCTCCCACTTTTCGTAACCCGGCATGAAAAGTCCTTTATAATTTTTGCGCTCAACAAACATGTGAACTGTTTCGCCGTACGTGTAAATTCCTGACATTCTCACTACTCCGGATTCATCTGTCAGCGTTGTCGGTTCCATGTACGGTTTTCCGCCCCGTTTTGTGGTTTCTTCAAAAGCTTTGTATGCATCATCAACCCAAAGCGCAAGAATCTTGACTCCATCTCCATGTTTTCTCTGATGTTCACAAATTGGAGAATCAGACTTCAGCCCAGATGTCAGAACCAATCTGATTTTTCCCTGCTGAAGAACATATGAAGCCCTGTCCCGCACGCCGGTTTCCGGACCTGCATAAGCTACGGATTGAAAACCAAATGCTGTTTTGTAAAAATGAGCAGCCTGTTTGGCATTACCTACATAAAATTCTATAAAATCGGTTCCGTTGATCGGGAGAAAATTCTCTGCTTGTGCGATTTTTTCGGCAAAAGTGAGTGTTGACATTTTACTTTTTACTTTATTAATTCATTGATGCCAAGATAAGACTTTTTCCAAAATAAACTAACATTTGTTAGTTTATTGTCGATTAGTGTTAAACAATGAATTTGTATTATTTAGCAATATCATCATAAAGAAGTGTTATGCATTGCATGCAATCGATTGCGCAATGAAAAATATTACATTCATATATAAAACACCATAATACTAGAAATATAAAAAAAGAAAATGTTTATTTTTCATATCAATTCACCAAATCACACCTATTTTTAAAAATAAAATAATAAGTATGGTTAAGTATAGTTAATTTTGATTTCTCTGAAATTAACACGTTATCTTTGCCACAGAAAATTCTATGATTCTAAAAACATAAATGCAAGATTGATGAATGAGCCGTTGTTACGGCTTTTTTTCTATCAGATGATTAAGTAAACCGGAGTTTGGATTGTAATTATCCCAGATTTTCCAAACGCTGTCTATTTTTCTGAGGAAATAAATCTGAGTGTTAAGTTCATTAACGATATACTCTTCATCAGAATGTTCCACAATAAAAACAAGATTCCAGAACTCCTGTGTTTTTATGACAATCTTATCCGTTTCTTCGGAAATGATATCCAAATCAAAAATCTCAAAATTAGACCGATTATTTGTAGTGAATAATTTGATCCTTTTATCACAAAGTTCTGAGCTGTAATTCTTTATTCTTTCCCGGAAAGGTGCTTCCGAAAAAATAAGGCCATCAAAAACATCGAGCTTCTGTATCGGAAACATTTTGAAAAATTCAAAATTGGCTTCGCAATATCTGTAAACCAGATCTTCAGAAAAAATCCTTTCCGGATCTGCTTTATTATCTTTTGCTTTTACATGTGTGATGAAAGAATTCAGATCTTTAAATCCTAAAAAAATGCAGATCTTATCCAGTGTTTTCAGAAAACGCAGGTCATTGTGGGTTTTATAATCGTAATCATTCTCAAAAAAACGTTGCAGCGTTATATGTGAGATGCTCGTTCCCAACTCAAATTTCCTCTCACTCCGCAGTTCTTCCTTCTTGGAAAGTTCATTCTTGATGATTTCCGCAAGAATAACATAATGACTTCTTTTCCAAGGATTTGACTTCCCTAATAAAGAATTCTGAACGATTGGATTTAATTTTATTTCTTCTTTTATTAAGTTATAAATAGATTTCAATTCAAATTTTTTTTCAACATCTATCTCAAAAGTACGATAAATAGGACAAAAATTGAAATTTTAAATCGTTAAAAAGTTTTAAAAATTTTAATATTGACAATCTAAATACTGATTAATTTTAAAAAAAATGTTAAAATTCCGGAATAGTAAGTTATTTGAAACGTTCATGAGCAGCTCTTTCAAGCATTTCTCTATCATCCGGATGTGAGATTTCAATCAGTGCCTTAGCTCTCTGACGTAGGTTTTTTCCGTAGAGATATGCTGTTCCAAACTCTGTAACAACATAATGAATATGACCTCTTGTGGTAACAACTCCAGCACCTTGCTTCAGGAAAGGAACAATTCTGGGAACACCTTTTTTGGTTCTGGAAGATAAAGCCATAATCGGTTTTCCACCATCGCTCAAAGCTGCGCCTCGCATAAAATCCATTTGTCCGCCAATGCCGCTGAACTGATAGGTCCCTATAGAATCTGCGCAAACCTGACCTGTAATATCGATTTCAATTGCAGAATTGATAGCGTGCATTTTCTTATTTTTCATAATATTAATCGGGAAATTAACATGCTGAACATCCATAAATGCGATCGATGGATTGTCATCCACAAAGTCATACAGTCTTCTGGTTCCGAAGCAAAAGCTGGTGATCGTTCTGTTGATATGCGTGCCTTTGTATTTGTTATTTACAACGTCGTTCATTATCAGATCGATTACACCATCACTTAGCATTTCCGTATGAACACCAAGATCTTTATGATTTCCGAGACATTTCAAAACGGCATCCGGAATAGTTCCGATTCCCATTTGTAAAGTCGCTTTGTCATCAATTAATTCTGCAACGTGTTTACCGATAAGCATTTCTTCTGCACCAACTTTGGATCCGTAATCTATAGTAAGAAGCTCATTCTCATTCCAAACCATTTTTTCGATTCTGTTGATGTGGATCATTCCGTCGCCATGCGTTCTAGGCATTTTTGGATTTACAACAGCGATGATAGTTTTTGCTGTATCGATGGCACTTCTTGCGACATCCACAGATGTTCCAAGCGTACAATATCCGTGTTCATCCGGCGGAGAAACCGTAATCAATGCAACATCAATTGGCAAAATACCGTTTCTGAAAAGCACTGGAATCTCGCTTAAAAAAATTGGAACATAGTCGCCATTTTCTCCATTCACCGCTTCACGAACCGGTGTGGAAGTAAATAATGAATTGACGAAAAAACTGTCTTTATATTGAGGTTTAGCAATTTCCACATTCCCTTGCTGTGTGATGGAAACCATCTCCACGTTGCTGAGTCTTGAAGATTGTTTTGCCAGCTCATCGTATAGAATATTGGGTGTACAAGCACTACCGTGCCCGAAAATCCTGTCACCGCTTTTGATGATTGAAACTGCTTCTTCTGTAGTAACGTAATTAATCATAACGATTGATATTTTTGACAAATTTATCTCCTAAAGATAAACAAAAAAATGAGCGTTGTCAGTTTGGGGAAAAATCATATTTAAGAATTTGAATTAAAGTTTTCGTTTTTTTTAGAAATTTATTTTCATGATACCAAATAAAATTATTTACTTTGTAATTCAAAGTTCTTTATAATAATTAAATTTTAAAATTATGATAAATCAGAACCAAAGAAGTATCTTACTCTATTCGATTCCGTTATTAACATTAAGTATTCCGTTAATTGCGATGCAGTTTACCAGAGAAGTTAAATGGACTTTTTCCGATTTTCTGATCATGGGAATTCTATTATTTGCGACAGTTTTTACAATCGATTTTGTATTGAAAAAATTTAAAACTTTAAAACCAAGACTGATTCTGGTTACTGGGATTGTTGTGTTATTGCTTTTAGTTTGGGCGGAATTGGCGGTTGGGATTTTCGAAAGTCCTTTTGCAGGGCGTTAAAATGATGATGGATAGCTTTCTAAAAACTTGGTGGAAACCAACTGTTTTGTATTTAATAATTTACGGAATCTACTTAACCGGATTATTATACGCTGACAAATTAACTGTCGAAATTCTTGAATGGTTGATATATTTTCCAATCATCATCATATTAATTTCTTCAGTTTACATTCTTTTCAAATCCAGATGGTATTACAGCCTTTTACAACTTGTTATTTTTGGAATCACGATGTTTTATCTGATGACTTTTTTAATGTTTTATCCTAATGACTTTTTTGCAGATAATTTAGAAATTCCAAAAAATATTAAATTCGAAAAGCCAAAGAACAAAATTGACACACTTATTGTCCGAAAACAAAATGCTTTAGAAATTAAAAATGACTCTCAACCTGGGATTTACGAATACTATTTCTGGTACAAACCGACAGAAAAAGGGAAACTATATTTGAAAGCATCTGAGATCACACATAATATCCCATTATCTGAACAACGAATAAAGGATAAAAGTTCGATAGAAATAGAACCAAAAGACAACCTACAATTATTCCATAAAGTGTTCACAATTTATGAAGGAGATTGGGGGAAATTTTATGGTTCTAAGATTTCAGTTTATTTTAAACCAGATGGTAGACCTGAACAAAAATTAATTGAGAAAAATTACATCGTAGAAGGATGGATGAGATAAAAAAGCTAACATTTCATTAGCTTTTGATTTTATAATTATTCCAACCAACTCGTTTTATAACCCGGATCTTCCACTTTTATTGCTTCTTCCGTCAGTTTCAAAGGCCGGAAAGGATCAACCATCACCGCATATTCGTCAGTAGATTTTTTACCGATGCTTCTTTCCATTGCACCGGGATGCGGACCATGAACAACACCACCGGGATGAAGTGAAAAATCCATCAGATCCACATGATTTCTGCTCATAAAATCGCCTTCTGTGTAAAATAAAACCTCATCCGAATCAATATTGGAGTGATTATAAGGCGCAGGAATCGCTTGCGGGTGATAATCGTACATTCTTGCCACAAATGAACAAACCACAAAATTATGGGCTTCAAAGTTCTGATGAACTGGAGGTGGTTGATGAACTCTTCCGGTAATCGGTTCAAAATTTTTAATATTGAATTTATACGGATAAAAATAACCGTCCCAACCAACCACATCAAATGGATGCGTGGCATAAACAAAATCCGTAATTTGATTTTCTTTTTTGACCTTAATTAGAAAATCGCCTTTTTCATTTTTTGGTTCTACGAATGTCGGCGGAATAATATCCCGTTCACAAAACGGCGAATGTTCCAGCAATTGCCCAAACTCATTCCGGTAACGTTTTGGCGTATAAATCGGCGAATGCGCTTCTATGAAAAAGAAAACATTCTGTTCTGATTCCAATTCCAGCTGATAAATAGTTCCTCGAGGAATAATCAGGTAATCGCCCACCGAGAAATCAATATTACCGAGCATAGTTTTCAGAATTCCTTTTCCTTCATGAACGAAAAGCAACTCGTCACATTCTGCATTTTTATAGAAATAATCGGTGGATTCTCTTGGTTTTGCCAAACCCATTTTGAGATCGTTGTTAAGCATCAGGACTTTCCGGCTTTCCAAAAAATCATCTTCAGCGGTAACTTTTGCGCCTTTTATCATTCTTGGCGTTACATTTTTTTCCACTGCAATTTTTGGTGTCACGTCCTTAACCTGACCGATTGATCTGATCTGTGTCGGGCGATGCTTGTGATACAGCAATGATGCAATACCGTGAAAACCTTCTGTACCAAAGAGTTGTTCATAATAGAACCGGTCGTCTTCCGATTTGAAAATCGTGTGTCTTTTCTGAGGTATTTTTCCTAATTGAACGTATCTCATTTTATTAGATTTGGCTTTTTTCAAATGTAACATTTTTAAGAATATTTTTAAGCCATATTTTTTTAATAAATTTAAGTTTTCATTTAAAAATAAAATTGTTAGCTTTGTCTAACATTTTTGTTTTAAATGAAATCACTTCTTTATTCTTTTATCTTTTTATCAGCATTTACTTTTGCCCAGACGAATACTTTTAAAAATGATTCTTTAAAAACCGGTATTGCCGATTCGACCAAAAGTCAAAATAATATCGATGAAGTCACTATTACTCAGTTCTCTGTAAAAAAATTGAACAATCCGATTTCGACAGATGTTTACTCACAACAATTTTTCCGAAAAAATCCTACACCCAATATTTTTGAATCGATTGCAATGGTAAATGGTGTGAAACCTCAGCTCAATTGCTCGGTCTGCAACACAGGTGACATCCACATCAATGGATTGGAGGGTGCATACACGATGATTCTGATTGACGGAATGCCCATTGTGAGTTCGCTTTCAACAGTTTACGGTTTGAGCGGAATACCGAATAGCCTGGTTGACAGAATCGAGATTACAAAAGGGCCGGCTTCATCCATTTTCGGGTCAGAAGCAATGGGCGGAGTCATTAATATTATCACAAAAAATGCCTTGCAAGCTCCAAAATTTTCAGTCGATGTGATGACGGGAAATCAAGGCGAAGTCAATCTGGATATTGCGAAAAAAGTGATTAATAGTAAACAATTATCAGGTTTACTGAGCTTAAATTATTTTTACTACGGGAACAAAATCGACCAGAATAAAGACAATTTTACAGACACCGCTTTACAACACAGAATCTCAGTTTTCAACAAATGGAATTTCAAAAGAAATGAAAACCGGCTGGCGAGTTTTGCTTTGCGCTATTTTTACGAAGACCGTTTCGGTGGAGAAATACAGTGGAAAAAGGAAAACAGAGGTTCGGATGATGTTTACGGAGAAAGCATCTACACGAACCGACTGGAGTTATTTGGGATTTATCAATTACCGGTGAAAGAAAAATTATTGCTCCAATATTCTTACAATTACCACAACCAGAATTCCTTCTACGGCAACACGCCTTATATGGCGACACAGAAAGTGTTGTTCCTTCAACTAAATGGGGAAAAGCAATTTGGGAAACATAATTTGAAATCGGGAATCAGTTATAAATCTAATTTTTATGATGACAACACGCCGGGAACAGCAAATTCATCAGGAGAAAATCAGCCAATGAAATCCCCGATTGCCGGGGTTTACTTGGAAGATGAATGGGAAATCAGCAACAAAAACACTTTACTTATCGGCTACCGATATGATTATCACAAGGTTCATAAATCGGTACATTCACCGAGGTTGGCATGGAAATTTGAACCCAACCCTTATAACACTTTGAGATTGAGTTTCGGCACAGGTTTCCGTGTTGTGAATCTTTTTACGGAAGACCATGCGGCTTTGACTGGCTCGCGCGAAGTGGTCATCCAAGAAGATTTGAAACCGGAAAAATCTTTAAATACGAACTTCAGTTATCTTATGAAAATCCCTGTCAATAATTATTTTATCAACGTTGATGTCAATGGTTTTTATTCTTACTTCAACAACAAAATCATCGGCGATTTTGACTCGGAGCCTGATAAAATTATTTACAACAACTTAGCGGGACATGCTATTTCAAGAGGGATTTCTGCTGATGTGAGCACGAATTGGACTTTACCTTTTCAAATAATGCTTGGCATGACTTATATGGATGTCTATGCTGTGAACGACGACAAAAAAACACGACAGCTGCACGCGCCAAAATGGAGCGGAACTTATACTTTGACTTATCAATTTAAGAATCAATTCTCTTTAGATTTGACGGGACAATATTATGGACCGATGCGGTTACCGACAGTTCCGAATGATTTCCGGCCAGAGTATTCACCATGGTTTACGTTGATGAATATCCAGCTGAGCAAAAAGTTTGATAGTGGTTTTGAAATTTATGGAGGAATCAGAAACTTACTGAATTTTGTTCCGAAAAATCCAGTTTTGAGACCGTTTGATCCGTTTGACAACAACGTAGATAATGTGGTGAATAATCCTTTTGGTTATACTTTCGATACAACTTATGGTTATGCGCCGATGCAGGGCATCCGGAGTTTTATTGGGATGAGATATCAGATTAGATAGATTTAAACTACAAAAATCGCAAAAGAGAATATTTGTAATCAAATTTTTTAAACAATTATTTGGACATTTGAATATCTAATAGGAAATAATTCTTTGTGACTTTAGTGTTAAAAAAGTTTAAAATGAGACAATTTATATTCATATTATTTATGACTTTTGGAATTCTCAATTCTCAGGAATTGAAAACTTTCTCATTTCAAAATTTGCCAGAAAAATCTGAAAAACCGATTTTGATTTATATGAAAACAAGCTGGTGTTCGGTTTGTAAAATTCAGATGCATCAGATTGATAAAGATTCTGAATTAAAAAAAATGCTAAATGAGAAAGTTCACTTTGTTATTTTTGATACGGAAAAATCAAAGGATAATATTGAATTCTTTGGCAAAACTTACCAATATATTTCGAACGGAAATTCTGGGATTCACGGATTAGCTTTGGAATTTTCGAGGAAAAATAAACCAGTTTATCCAACCTTGGTTTTAGTTGATTCCAATTTCAAAGTTTTATTTTATCAGGAAGGTTTGATTGATAATAAGATATTAAAATCAATAATAAACTCTCTCAGTTGGGTATCTTAAAAATGATAAAAGAAAACCTTCTGAAATTAATCCGGAAGGTTTTATAAATTTAAAATTTAATGGCTTAGAGAAATATTCCTCCGGCAACTTCGATTCTTTGTCCATTAATCCATTTTGCATCTTCGGAACAAAGAAAAGCGACGACACCACCAATATCGTCCGGCAAACCGACTCTTCCCAAAGCCGTTAGTCCAGAGATACGGTCATTGATTTCCTTATTATCTCTTGTCTGTCCGCCTCCAAAATCGGTTTCAATAGCGCCCGGAGCTACAACATTAGCAGAAATGCCACGGAAACCTAATTCTTTCGCCAGATATCTAGTCAGAACTTCCACAGCACCTTTCATGGAGCCATATGCAGAAGAACCCGGGAAAGAAAACCGTGCTAATCCGGATGAGATATTGATGATTCTGCCTCCATCATTTAGAAAAGGTAAAGCTTTTTGTGTCAAAAAGAAAACACCTTTGTAATGGATATTGATGGCAGTATCAAACTGATCCTCCGTTGTATCGGCAAATGATGAATATAAAGCTGTCCCGGCATTATTGATTAGAAAATCAAAGTTGGTATTTCCTGTTTTTTCTTTTAAATGAGACGTAACTTTTTCTAAAAACCCGTCAAAAGATTTTATGTTTCCTGCATCTAATTGCAGTGCAAATGCCTCTTGTCCCAGTGATTGGATTTCGGCAACTACTTTATCTGCTTCAACTTTGTTGCTGTTATAAGTCAGCACAACGTCGATTCCTTTTCCGGCAAGCGCAATTGCCATATTTTTCCCTAAACCACGGCTTCCACCGGTAACCAGCGCTATTTTACTTTGTGACATAATGTTTAATTTTATAGCACAAAGTTAGAACTAAACCAACAAAAAAAATGGTGACAGTATCAGTTTAAATGGTGACTGATTCAGAATTTTCCAGATGGTTTTCGCGGTATTGTTTCGGAGTCATGCCAGCAAAACGCTTGAAGAATTTGGTGAAATTAGAAGGGTCGTAAGTCAGCATTTTAGCAATTTCCGCAATGCTGATTTTATTATCTTCAAGATGCTGCTTGGCAATATCAAGAATTTTGTCCTCAAAAAAAGAACAAGGTGAACTGCCTGTTACCAGTTTGATCGTGTTGCTCAGATGGCGCGGATGGATGTGCATCCGTTCCGCAACATCGCGGATTTCATAGATAGTCTCGGATTTTCCGGATAAAACATCGGCGAGGTTCTCATCAACGATCTTCAGAAAATCATTGGTGATTTCTTTTTGTCTCGATAATATTTTTTTGGGAAGCGTTGTCATTTCTATCTGGTCAGATCTAAACCGCCGAAATTACCGGAACTCATCATCACAAAAGCACCTTTTGACTTGTCAAGAGTTTCCCAATATTGATGCAAATCTTTCGCATTGGTAAATACTTTCAGATTCTCATTTTTGAATTTTTCCTTGATCAGTTCCGGAGAAATCGGTTCCATTCTTTTGATTTTCAAGGCATCTTCGGAATAGAAAACAACGGCATTATCCAGACCGTCCATGGCGTGGTCGTATTGTTCGAGGAAAACCGGATTCAGGCTGGAATAAGTATGCAATTCCAGGAAACCAAACGTTTCTGTATTTTCAAATTGTTCTGCAAAAGCGGAAACTGTTGCTTTCACTTTGCTGGGAGCGTGCGCGAAATCTTTATAAAGTAAACCGTCATCTGGTCTTTGCACTTTTTCAAGACGTTTCGAAGCACCTTTGAAACTCATTATCGCTTCATAAAACTCTTCTTCCATAATTCCTAACTGAGAACAGACGAATCTTGCGCCCTCCATGTTCAGCAAATTGTGCTTGCCAAAAACAGATAACGGAATGTCTCCCATATCGGTTTTTAAGTTTACAATTCCATCAACAATTTCATATTCTGGCGTTTTGTAGGGGATTTTTCTGAAATAATTTTCAGCACTTAAAACCACTTTTACAACCTCAGCATCTTCTTCATTATAAACCAAAACGCCGCCTGGTGTAATACTCGCAACAAATTTTCTGAACTGCTCTACATAATCATCAAAAGTTTTGAAAACATTGATATGATCCCAGGCAATTCCGGAAACTAAAGCAATGTTTGGCTGATAAAGCAAAAATTTGGAACGCAAATCAATTGGCGAAGACAGATATTCGTCACCTTCGAGAATCATAAAATCATTATCCTTCGTAATTTTCACCATACAGTCAAAACCTTCCAGTTGTGCACCGACCATATAATCGATGTCTTTCTGATGGAAGTTCAGGACATGAAGAATCATCGATGTGATTGTGGTTTTACCATGGGAACCACCGATCACCACTCTGGTTTTTTCTTTGGACTGTTCGTAAAGAAACTCCGGGTACGAATAGATTTTCAGGCCTAATTCTTTTGCTTTGGCGAGTTCAGGATTATCTGCATGAGCGTGCATCCCTAGAATGACTGCATCGATATCCGGTGTCAGTTTTCCCGGAAACCAGCCTAACTCGGCGGGAAGAATCCCTTTTTTTTCCAACCGGGATCTTGAAGGTTCAAAAATAGCATCATCGGAGCCAGTAACCTGGTAGCCTTTATCCTTGAGAGCGATGGCAAGATTATGCATCGCAGATCCGCCAACAGCAATGAAATGGGTTTTCAATTCTAAATAATTTTAAACAAAAGTAAGAATTTTAAGCTAAGATCCGGTGTAATAAAACATTAGAATTGTCATCGATCCGGAAAATAAAAAACCCGACTCAATAAGGTCAGGTTTCAGATAATATTTATGATAGAGTGGTTTGGGCATGTGGTATTTCGTACTCGATTTTCAATTCCTCACCAGTGAGTGTAAAATAGATGTTCTGGAGCTGGTGGAGATAATTACATTTGATATAATTGCCGAAAAATAAAAATCCTTCCAGTATCTTATTAGAGTCCATGTCAAAATCATACCTGCAATAGTTTGGAAGATCAAATCTGACCCTGTTGTGGGACCTGTAAGCTTCTTTGAAGCCCAATTTAGAAAACCATTCTGCAGTCAGCGCAATCGGTTTTAATTTTCTATAATCAATGGCAGTATGTGTATCGATTTTCACAAGGATACTTTCATGATTATTTTCCATTCCGATAATTGGTACAATAGCGTCTTCGTACATTAACAGATTATTGAGTCTAAGTTCTGTGGCTTCCATATCTAGCGGGATTTATAAAGTGAGATCGTGTGAGAGGTAACTAACAAAACGTTTGCCAAGTTTATGTCAAATCAATAATAATATCACATTATGACTGAAAACTTAATTCCCTTATAACCCTGTTATCGCTCTAAGGTTCCTATATCCTTCCTCCGTCGATTCTCTATATTGGCGCTATTATGAATAAATTAAAAATCAGTCTTTACAACTATAAAAACCTTAATCAATTAAAAATCATTTATCTCAATGAATAAAATTTTGTATAATCCTAATATCTCAGACAAATCCACATTAATAAATAAATATTAATATGAATATAATTTAATAAATAAAAATATGTTATAGAATTCTTTTTTGTATCTTTCCGATAACTAAAAAAAATCATGTTATGGATACAAAACTATCTTTTTCTAAATCCCAAGTATCTAAAATTCAATTAACACGGTATTCTTACCGCACAATTGCGTTTAGTATCATTACAGCAAGTATGATGTTACTGCCTTCCAAAATCAAGGCTCAGACCTCTTTAACCGTTCCAAACCTGGCAGTAACAGGTGCATTTACCGGACCATTTGCCAATTCTACCAGGACTTATCAGATGATCATTGATGATTCTCAGCTTACAGCTTTGGCCGGGCAATCTCTTACCTCTATCTCCCTCAGGCTTCCAACCACAGCTGTTGTAGCCTGGCCGGCTGCAGATACTACATTTCCTGACTACCAGATCTATTTGAGTAATGGTGTAGAGCCTGCCAGCCGACAGCTGAATTTTGCTGCCAATGTAGTAGGAACACAGACCCAGGTGCGCACCGGCAGTCTTTTAGTTCCCGCCAATGCAGTCTCAAACTCTGGTAGCTTTACCTTTAATATAAACTTTACCACGCCTTATACTTATACGGCAGGTACTAATCTTGTTATAGAAATACGCCATACAGGCAGCAACGGTACTACAACATCAAACGATGCGGTAGGAACCAGCACGGCTGGATATGGCACTCTTTTTACAGCCTGCTGGGCAAGTGGGGTTTCTGTAAACCAGGGGAATTTTTCTTATGTAAAAATCAGTTCCGAAGGGACATTAGGTGTAAAAACAGTTGAGATTAATGGTGAAGCATCTGTTTACCCTAACCCGGTAAAAGATCAGCTGTATGTACAGTCAGCCAATGATCTGGCAGAATTGCACGTTTACAATTTTGCCGGTCAAAAAGTTTATTCCCAGAAAAGTGCAGTTAAAAATCCGCAGCTCAATTTGTCCGGATTACCGAAAGGCAACTATATTTTGCAGATGATTGATAAAAATGGAAATTCATCGTCAACGAAATTCATTAAGGAGTAATTCATTCATTTACTTCAATTCATATAACAAAAACCACTTTAAACAGTGGTTTTTTTTATATGAATCCTGTTTTATAAGAGCACAAACAGCCGTTAATCATTAAGCATATAAACTAATATTTCTAATATTTCATACACTTCAGGGAAATCTAAAAAATAAACCAATGGTATATTCTTTGAACTGCATTGGATTCTAAACAAAAATATTATGAAATCAACCCCTCTTACTCATAAAACTGTCGTTATCACGGGTGCATCCAGCGGTGTTGGACTGGCTGCCGCCGAAGCATTTGCCACAGAAGGCTGCAATATTGTTCTAGCTGCCCGAGGAAAAGAAGCATTGGAAAAAGCTGTTGAAATCTGCCAGAACCTGGGAGCAACTGCTATAGGCGTTCCGACTGATGTTTCAGATTTTAAAGATGTTGAATATTTAACACAAGAAGCTCTGAAAATCAACGGAACAATAGATTTCTGGGTCAACAATGCCGGCGTGATGGCAACCGGAAGGTATGAAGAAACCCCGATAGAAGTGATTGACCAGGTGATCAAAACCAACCTTATAGGCTATCTGCATGGCGCGAGAAGCATTTTGCCGGTTTTCAAAAAACAAAAACATGGCGTATTAATTAATAACATTTCGATTGGAGGATGGATGCCCGCACCTTACGGAACAGCTTATTCCGCTTCCAAATACGGTATCCGCGGCATGGTCGAATGTCTGCAGGGCGAAGTTTCCGATGAACCTGATATTCATATTTGCGGGTTATATCCCAGCATTCAGAAATCGACGGGTAATATGCATTCGGCAAAATACTCCGGTCTTGATTTTAAAATTCCACCAACAGCTTCTGATCCTAAGAAATTAGCCGCAGCAATGGTAGAGATGGCAAAAAATCCACAAAAAAGCAAATTCACAGATTTTTCTGCTCTTATGATGAAGGGGATGTACAGCCTGATCCCCAAACCGCTTATCAACACCACTTCTGCAGCTTTGCGGTTACTGATGAAGGAAGACAGAGAAACCGATACCGACGGGAACATCCTGACGCCCTCTAAAAATCCAATGAAAATCTATGGTGAAACAATGCTCTCTCCGACTAAGAAATCTAAAAACTTACTCATCACTGGTTTGGGAATCGCAGCACTTATTATTATATCAAGGCAACTGAGACCCAAAGCATAAAATCAAATCGACAGTTTAAAGAGGTAATTCTGATTGCCTCTTTTTTTGTGCTATAGAATTTTTATTTTAAACCCATTCAGACTTTCTCTTAAATTCAAAATAATCAAATTTTTTCTTTGAAAATTTAAAATTCTAAATTTATTCGAATTGAATTATTATTTTACAGTCTCAAAATATGTGTAATCAATGAATCAAAAAAGTGAGACTTTAAAGCCTTTTCACAAAATTTTCAACAGTAGATTTTCTGTCTTTTTCTCAATTTTAAGCTTGTACATCCTATTTTCGGGGATTATCAGACTTGCATTCCTGATATGGTCATCCAAGAATTTAGATTTTAACATGATCAATATTCTGCGGGCTTTTTTCACCGGTTTCTGTTACGATTTTGCGGTAGGAACATTATTTTTACTCTTATATTCTGTCTATCTTTTACTGCTTCCCAAACGATGGATCGGTTCCAAATTTGATAAGGTTTTCACCTATGTTTATTTGGGAATCGTCCTGTTAATAATCTATTTCAGTCTTCTGGCCGAGATTCCTTTTTGGGATGAGTTTGGCGTGCGATTTAACTTTATTGCAGTTGATTACCTGATCTACACTTACGAAGTTTTCTCTAATATCAATGAGTCTTATCCTTTACCACTCATTATTTTCATATTGGCCGCATTGATTGTTGTGACATTTCTAATTCTTCACAAAAGAAAAATTTTCCAAAAGACTTTTTCAGACAAAAGGCCGATTTCAAAACGTCTGGTTTTTTTCTCAATATTGGTTTTTCCTGCTGTGGCACTAAGTATAATTTTGAAAAACAAGCAGGCGGACTTTACAAATAATTTGGTGATTAATGAATTGGGCAAAAACGGTACATTCTCATTCTTTACTGCTTTCAAATCCAATCAATTAGATTACGAAACTTTTTATCCGAAAATTGATGATAAAAAAGCTTATTCAGTTTTAAAAAAGCATCTTTTACAAAACAATCAATCTTATGTTTCCAACAAATGGGACGATATCTCAAGAGCTACAAAAGCAGAGAACGAACAACATCCGAATGTTATTCTGATTGCCATAGAAAGTTTCAGCGCCGATTTTCTGAAAGCATTTGGAAACAAGGACAATCTCACTCCGAATTACGATAAACTGGCTGAGGAAAGCATTTTCTTTACCAACCTGTATGCAACAGGAACGAGAACAGTCCGTGGGATGGAAGCTTTGACCCTTTCCGTTCCGCCAACTCCGGGAAACAGTATTGTGAGGAGACCTGATAATCAGAATCTTTTTTCTGTAGCTACGATTTTTCTAAAGAAAAATTACCAGCCTTATTTTATTTACGGGGGCGACGGTTATTTTGACAATATGAATAATTTTTTCGGTGGACAAGGATTTAATATTGTGGACAGAAACCGTGGAAATCCTTTGTCAGACGAAATCAAAACCCAGCGATTAAACATTCCGGATGACGAAGTAAGTTTTGAAAATGCCTGGGGGATCTGTGATGAAGACCTTTACAAACAATCCATCAAATATGCGGATAAAAGCAGCAAACTGAATAAACCTTTTTTCCAGTTTGTGATGACCACTTCCAATCATAAACCTTATACTTTCCCGACCGGAAGAATCGACCTTCCGCAAGGTGACAGAAATGCTGCTGTAAAATATACCGATTATGCCCTGGGCAAATTTTTAGCTGATGCGAAAGCAAAACCCTGGTTTAAAAATACTGTTTTCGTCATCGTTGCAGATCATTGTGCGAGCAGCGCCGGAAAATGGGAAATCAACATTGACAAACATCACATTCCTGCGATCATTTATAACCTTCCTCAGACGGCAGAGAAAATTGACCGCCTGACTTCGCAGATCGATCTGATGCCGACATTATTCGGTTATCTTGGATGGAATTATACAACTAGCTTGTACGGGAAAGACATCCATCAGACAAAACCCGGAGAAGAACGTGCTTTTATCGGAAATTACAGAACTTTGGGGATGCTGAAAGGTAATACTTTCACACAAATCGATGACCGGAAAAAAGTAAAGCAATTCGCTGTAAAAGATTCGGATAAGTCTTTGAATGAAATCAAATCCAAAAACCAGCAATTGGTTTCCGAGACTATTTCTTATTATCAGACCGCCAGTGAACGATTCAAAAATGGTAAGATGAAGGCAAAATAGTCTTCTTCAAAATATCTTCTAAATCAGGTTGCACCTTTGTCAAGTAAAATTGATGTGTAACCTTTTTTATTATCAAAAATGATTGTTGAAATTATTGGTTATTTTTCGAAAAATCATCTTCCATATATACAAAACACCAAATTTGAAAGTTAATTTTTTAATTCAAATTTTTCTTATGAAATCCTTTCTCCCAACCTTACTAATGATTTTATTTTCTCAGAATCTGTTTGCCCAAGATAGTTTATCTTTAAAAAACAATTTTACAGATAGTATTTCTACTCTTGGATTACAACTGGATAACACACATCAGTTCAGTTATAAAAAACTAATTGTTCCTGCAGTTTTTATAAGCTATGGTGTGGCGACCTTAAAAATCGCCCCATTAAAACAGCTGAATTTTTCAACAAGAACCGAAATCAACGAACACAAACCCGATCATATTCGTCTCGATAATTATATGCAGTTTGTGCCGGCAGCTTTGGTTTATAGCCTCAATGCTTTCGGCGTGCCCGGCAAACATAACTTCCGAGACCGAAGTATTATTTACGGAACATCTTTATTGCTCGCCTCTGCGGTTGTATTGCCTGCAAAACATCTGGTGAAAGAAGAAAGACCCGACCAATCGAACCGGCTGTCATTTCCTTCCGGACATACAGCGTTTGCTTTTGCATCTGCGCAGTTGATGTACAGAGAATATAAAGACACCAATTTTTGGTTGGGAATCTCCGGCTATTCGCTTGCAATTTTCACAGGCGTTTACCGGATGCTGAATGACAAGCACTGGTTCAGCGATGTGGTTGCCGGTGCAGGAATCGGAATTTTGTCGACAGAAGCCGCTTATTGGCTTTATCCCAAAATCGATCATTTTTTATCCGGAAAAAACAAAAATTATTCAGCGATGATCATGCCTTTCTACCAGAACAAAACAGCGGGAATCGGGCTGGTGAAAAATTTCTAAGCCATCAGTATGTTGCTCCGTTAGTTTTTCACTTTTCTTTCAGCATTTAAAAACAAAAACCCTAAAACATTATTAATAAATGAATTAGGGTTTACCAGTGAGGTGCCTAGCGGATTCGAACCGCTGTGGGTGGTGTTGCAGACCACTGCCTAGCCGCTCGGCCAAAGCACCGTTTTCTTGGATTGCAAATTTAGTGTTTTTTTTCAAATTTCAAATTTTATCTTCTCTTTTATTTAATTTTTTTAACATACTCTGAGAAAACATCTCCGGCGAATTGCACCTAGCCCTGATGGTAGCGGTTACCCCGCAGCTGATCCGGATAGCTGCAGGCCCGAAGTGCTGGCAGGCGGCTGTGCGAGGAGTATGAGCGGACAGCAGGTTCCCGGCTCCTGACAATATATATTTTACATATTTTTAATTGATGTTTACAATGTTTATTTAGGTTCTAAATAAGTATCTTTGCAAAAATTTTTACAAATAATGGATAAATTCCAACTTAATACGATAGAAGAAGCGCTGGAAGACCTGAAGAGCGGTAAAATGGTCATTGTGGTGGATGACGAAGACCGTGAAAACGAGGGCGATCTTTTAGCCGCCGCCGAACTGACAACGATGGAAATTGTTAACTTCATGACCATCCATGCGAGAGGTCTGATCTGTATGCCACTGACGGAGAAAAGATGCGACGAGTTGGAACTCCATTCGATGGTTGCTAACTCTACGGATCCGAAGGAAACGGCTTTTACCATTTCTGTAGACTTATTGGGAAAAGGTGCAACGACAGGAATCTCTGCAAGTGACCGAGCAAAAACCATTCAGGCGATCATGGATGAAGGGACAAAGCCCGGCGATCTGATGAGACCCGGTCACATCTTTCCATTGCGGGCAAAAGAAGGTGGTGTCCTGAAAAGAGCCGGACATACGGAAGCGGCGATAGACCTGACAAGACTTGCCGGACTGAAGGAAGGTGGCGTCATCTGCGAAATCCTGAATGATGACGGGACAATGGCGCGACTGCCGGATCTTCTGAAATTCGGGGAAAAACATGATCTTAAAGTTATTTCTATTGAAGATCTTATCCACTACAGGCTGAGACAAGGCGGCCTTGTGAAAAGAATTGAAGAACGTGATATCAAAACGCATTTTGGAGATTTCAGGTTCTATGTTTTTGAAGAGAAACCTACTGAACAAATTCATTATGCTTTGACAAAAGGAACCTGGAGCGCAGAGGAATCTGTTCTCGTAAGGGTTCAGTCTTCGGGGACTTATTTTGATGTTTTCAGCAGATTGTCTAATGGTGAACATCCATTGATGCAACAGGTTACAGATCTTATCAATAAAGAAGGGAAAGGTGCTGTGGTGTTTATCAATAATGTTTCCAATAAAGAGAATACACTGAGCAGAATTCAGCATTTTTTGAATTACCAGGACGGAACGAAAGAACAGCCTACAATTGCTCCGAATTTCCGAGATTACGGCATCGGAACTCAGATCCTGAAAGACCTTGGTATCAATAAGTTTAAAGTCATTACTCAGAATCCTAATGTCAAGCCGATCCTTTCCGGGTATGATGTAGAGGTAACAGAAATGGTTGCTTTATAGTCTTTGAGAGAATAGACGGATAGAAAAAGCATTTTGAGATTTTATCTTCTCATAAAAATAAAAAACAGCGCTCTGATTGGAGCGCTATTTTATTATCAGAATGATGAATGTCTATCATCTATCTGTTATTTATAAGTTTTATTTCGCCGGCCAAGCATTATTATTAGGATTAATATCCGGCACAATCGATAGCGGATCAAGCTTTACATTGGTTACTTCTTTTGCAGAATCTAACTGGAAAGTCCATTCCGTATTACGCTTCCAAACCTCAACCGGTAATTTGACAGTTTCCGTAGTTCCGTCTTTGAAAGTGACCAAAACTGTTGTCGGCATTGGTAATTGCCCGACATTTTCCACTGTGATCTGTGTTCCGTTTTTAAAATCGCCATTCAAGGGTTTTACCGCTTTTACTGCTTGGTCTACTTTCCATTTGTTCATAAACCAGCCTTTCCAGAACCAGTTCAGTTCTTCGCCTGACACATTTTCCATCGTGTGGAAGAAATCCCAAGGCGTCGGATGTTTGAACGCCCATCTGTGAACATAGGTTTTAAAAGCTTTGTCAAACTTTTCAGGTCCCAAGATTGTTTCTCTGAGCACACCTAATCCCAATCCCGGTTTATAATAAGCTAAAATACCAATATTTCTTTCTTTCATATTATCCGGACCAACCATCACCGGTTCAAGAGAGTCATTAAAAATAAAGCCCGCCATCTGTGCTACATTAGAAGGCTGTTTATATTCGCCCTTATTGAATTCTTTTGTTGATATAGAGTTGATAAATGTATTGAAGCCCTCATCCATCCAGGCAAATAATCTTTCGTTGGAGCCTACAATCATCGGGAACCAGGTATGTCCAAATTCGTGATCTGTAACGCCCCAAAGGTCAGCGCCCATAGAATTCATATGACAAAAAACAATCCCGGGATATTCCATTCCGCCTTCATTCCCGGCAACATTGGTCGCTGCCGGATATGGATACTCAAACCATTTTCCAGAGTAATGTTCAATAGAAGCTTTTGTATATTCAGTTGAGCGTCCCCAAGCCTTGTCGCCAGCGCTCTCTACAGGATAAGCCGAGATGGCCAATGATTTTTTCCCACTTGAAAGATTGATTCTCGCTGCATCGATAATGAATGCCGATGATGAAGCCCAGGCAAAATCCCTCGCTTTTTCTATTTTGAATTTCCACGTTTTAGTTCCTGAATTACTTCCTTTTCCTAATTCTGATTCCGGATGAATCACAACTGTTTTCTCACTGTTTCTTGCAGCGTTCCAACGGCTGATTTCCTCTTTGGAATAAACTTCTTTTTCGTTCAACAGTTCTCCTGAAGCCACAACATAATGATTAGCCGGAACAGTAATATTCGCAGATAAAGTTCCGTATTCTAAATAGAATTCCGAAGCGCCCAGATAAGGAAGCGTATTCCAACCCATTACATCATCATACACACACATTCTCGGATACCATTGTGCCACAGTAAAGATTTTTCCGTTCTTGGTATCTTCCACTCCCATTCTGTCTGAACCGTATTTTGGAGACAAGAAAGAATATTCGATTTTTAATTTTGCAACACCGCCGTTCGCTTTCAAATCGCCTGGAAGGTCGATCTGCATTCTGGTGTCTGTGATGGTATATTTTACCTCTTTCCCGTCATATTTCACAGACTTTATTTTGTAGCCACCATCAAAACTTTCTCCTTTCGCACCATTTCTACTTCCGGAAAGCGGAATAATAGCATTACCTCTCGAATCTTTTGCAAAAAGATTCTGATCCAGCTGCAACCAAAGGAAAGTTAATTGGTCTGGGCTATTATTAGTGTAAGTGATTTCCGCTGAACCTGTGATTTCATTTTTCGATTCATCAAGGCTGACATTCAGTTGATAATCTGCCGAGTTCTGCCAATATTTGTGACCTGGCTGTCCGCTTGCAGAACGGGTTTCGGTTCCGGTCTGAGGATAGAAAAACGGTTTGAAAGCTTCTGTGTAATCATATTTTGGAGATTCCTGAGCATAAGAATTGCCGACAAAAGCAAATATCGCTACAGCAGAAATTAAATTAGGGAGTTTGAATTTCATTGATGGGAGATTTATTTGTTAAATAAAATTAGTCAAAAAAAACTGATGCTTGTTACAATGATAATTTAATAGCAAAAAAGTACGCGTACTTTTCCATTAAGAGTATGCGTATTTTTTTAGACACGTTAAATAATAACTTATAATTTAGATCAATTTAATGGCCTTTTCGTATATAATTTTTTCACCATTAATATTATAATACTGTTCCGGTATTGGTGAAATGTCAAAATGCTCTTCATGCTCAATGATAAATTTATAAAATCCCGGTTTTTCATAATCAATCTCGAACAATTCATTTTCAGTCTGAATAATAAACCGTATCAATCTTTCTTACGACTTTTTGTTTTTTTGTAATTATTCTAATAATAGAATTCCATTCTATAAATCTTCTGGAGTCTTTTATTTTAACATAAAAACCATCGTATCTATAATCAAAATCCCCATTAAATGCCGCCAGTTTCTCTACATAAGTACTGGCATCGCCAATGCTTTTATTTTTCTTATCCCAAATGTAAGTAATTACAAAAATAAAAATTGCAGAAATAGAATAAAAAAGAAGGTATGCCATACGCTTTCTCTGAAAAAAACTAATTCGATTTCTTAGCCTTAATCATCATTTCCAGCATATCCCACATCTCTTGCGGAACTTCCTCCAGCATATTGAATTCGCCAGCTCCCTGTAGCCATTCTCCACCATCAATGGTCACCACTTCACCATTCACGAACGATGAAAAATCTGAAACCAGATAAGCCGCAAGATTCGCCAGTTCCTGATGCTCACCTACTCTTTTAAGCGGATTCTTCTTTGCTAAATCAAATTTATCTTTCATATCGCCAGGTAATAATCTGTCCCAAGCACCTTTGGTTGGAAAAGGTCCCGGCGCAATCGCATTGAAACGAATGTTATATTTCCCCCATTCCACAGCCAGACTTCTCGTCATCGCCAAAACGCCTGCTTTAGCACAAGCCGATGGCACAACATAAGCCGAACCAGTCCAGGCATAAGTGGTGACAATATTCAGAACCGTTCCTGGAGTTTTGTTATCAATCCAATATTTCCCGATGGAAAGAGTGCAGTTCTTAGTTCCTTTCAATACGATATCTAAAATAGAATCAAAAGCAGAGTGTGTCAACCGTTCTGTTGGCGAAATGAAATTTCCGGCAGCATTGTTCAAAAGAATATCGATTCTCCCAAACTCCTTCAAAGCAGCTTCTTTCATTGCCTCTACTTCGTCCCAATTTCGTACGTCACAAGCTATGCAAAGCACTTTTCCGCCCGTTTCATCTTCCAGTTCTTTTGCTGTTCCCTGCAGTTTTTCTAAGTTTCTGGAAGTGATAACGACTTTTGCTCCGAGTTGAAGAAAATACTTGGTCATTGCTTTCCCAAGCCCGCTTCCGCCACCTGTAACGATGGCTACTTTATCTTTGAGTGCGTCTTCGCGCAACATTGGTTGTTTATATAAGCTCATATTGAATAATTAAAATATTTGAGTCTTTGTAAATTTAGAGTTTTCTTTCAATTTGAAAATAACAAAAATTATGCACCAAATATGAACCTTAGAAATATCGAATCCTTTGGAATTAAGAAAATCATTTAATTAATAAAAAAGCCGCATGTAAATTCTTACAAGCGGCTTTTATATTAAATCTAAAATCTTAAAGGATCAGCATGGCGTCGCCGTAAGAATAGAATTTATAACCTTCTTTGATGGCTTCTTCATAAGCTCTCATAACAAAATCTTTGTTTGCAAACGCCGCAATCATCATGATCAATGTAGACTTCGGCGTGTGAAAATTGGTGATCATTGCGTTGGCAACACCAAAATCATGAGGCGGATAAATGAACTTATTCGTCCATCCTCTGTATGCCGAGATTTTTTTGTTAGAAGAAACAGACGTTTCCAACGCTCTCATTGTAGTTGTACCAACAGCACATACTCTACGTCCTTCTTCCACAGCTCTGTTGATGATCTCTGCATTTTTTTCATCGATGATGGCTTCCTCGGATTCCATTTTGTGTTTGGAAAGATCTTCAACTTCGATCGGATTAAAAGTTCCGAGTCCGACATGAAGGGTGATCTCTGCAAAATCAATTCCTTTGATTTCCAGTCTCTTCATCAGATGCTTTGAAAAGTGAAGACCGGCAGTCGGAGCTGCAACAGCACCTTCCACTTTGGCATAGATCGTTTGATATCTTTCCGCATCTTCCGGCTCAACTTCTCTTTTGATGTATTTCGGAAGTGGCGTTTCACCAAGTTCTGTCAATTTTGCACGGAACTCTTCGTAAGAACCGTCGAATAGGAATCTAAGCGTTCTACCTCTGGATGTTGTATTGTCGATCACTTCTGCAACCAAAGATTCGTCTTCTGTGAAGAATAACTTGTTACCGATTCTTATTTTTCTCGCAGGATCTACAAGCACATCCCACACGCGGGTTTCCGCATCAAGTTCTCTCAAAAGGAAAACCTCGATTTTTGCGCCTGTTTTTTCTTTGTTCCCGAATAATCTTGCAGGAAAAACTTTTGTATTATTAAAAATAAAAAGGTCTTTTTCATCAAAATAATCAATGACATCTTTGAAAAGACGATGCGTGATGGTTTCTGTTTTTCTGTCAAGAACCATTAATCTTGCTTCATCTCGGTTTTCTGACGGGTGTTCTGCCAATAATTCTGCTGGCAAATCGAAATTAAAATCAGATGTTTTCATAAAATTTACGGATTTTATTGTTTAGAACAGGCTTTGCCTGATGTTAAATTTTTTGGAGGTGCAAAGATACGATATGAAAAAGCCTTTGTCAAGTAATATCGGATTTTAATTTGCAGCAATTTTAAAAGAAAATATTTAAGATTTTTCAGAAAATTTATAATTGATATTTGGTTTTTTCTTTGAAAAACAACTAATTTAGTGCATTTAAAAGTCTTTTGTCAATTAATTCGCTTTGCTATGAGTATCGAAAATGGAAATCCTGAGAATGAAAATTTGAATTCAGAAATTAATTCCACTGAAAATCAGTCAGTAGAAGATAATGTGACGGATCAACCTTCTGAAACACAAACAGAATCTGAACCTCAACAGGTGGAAGTTGCTGAAGAAGATTTTTCTCAGTTCTCTCTACAGGAAACTCTGGACGAAATGGAAAAAATCGTGAATAGAAACGATGCTCCGGCAGACTCCTATCGTTTTAGCAGACTTCGTGATCATGCCAGTCATAAAATAACAGACGAAACAGAAGATAAAAAACACGAGTATCTGGAACAGGGAAATCCGGAAGAGCATTTTGACGCTCATCATCCGCAGGCTTCAAAGTTATCCGCCCTTGTTCATATCTTTCGTGAAAAGCAGGACAAGTTCCACAAGCAACAGGAAGCCGAACATCAAGACAACTTGCAGGAAAGACTGGGCATCATTGAAAGACTGAAAAACCTTTATACCAATTCTGAACCGGGCGTTAACCTTTTCAAGTCGATCAGAGAAATCAAAGAAGCATGGGGAAATGCCGGCCAGGTCGCAAAATCCGAGTTTAAGAACCTTAACAACAATTATTTTCATCATTTGAAAATGTTCAATGAAATGCTGGATCTGAACAAGGAATATCTGGAACAGGAGTTTGCGCATAATCTGGAAAAAAGACAGCACATCATCCAGAGAGCAAAAGAACTTCTGGACGAGAATGTGGTGCAAAAAGCACTGAATGAGCTGCAATATCTCCATAAGCTCTGGAAAGAAGAAGCAGAACCGGTTGCAGAAGAATTCCGGGAAAAAACGTGGGAAGAGTTTAAAGAAATCTCTAACAAAATTCATGAAAGAAAGTCTGAACTGATTGCTGTTATCGAGTCTGAGCACCAGGAAAATCTTGAGAAAAAAAATAAAATCATAGAAGAACTAAAAACGCTTTCATCCCCTCAAAATATTAATCATAATTACTGGCAGCAAGCCATAAAAAGGGTTGAAGAGCTAAGGAGTGACTTCTTAAAATTAGGCGCAGTCCCGAAAAAAATCTCTAATCAGAACTGGACGGATTTCAAACAGTCTCTTCGCGATTTTAACTCAGCAAAGAATGATTTTTATAAAAACCTGAAAGGTTCTCAGATACAGAATCTAGAAGAAAAACTTGCGCTTATAAAAACAGCTCAGGATAATATGAATTCAGAAGATTGGGACATCGTGGTTCCTCTTTTCAAAAAGCTTCAGGAAGACTGGAAAAAAATCGGTCATGTTCCTAGAAGTCAAGCCAATAAAGTCTGGGACGACTTTCGTGAAGCCTGCAATACGTTCTTTAAAAACTACAGAGAAAAAAACAATGCAAGCGGCGACAACTGGAAGGAAAACTACAAGAGTAAAAAAGCACTTCTGGAAGAACTGAAAGCCCTAACGGATGAAGAAGGTTCTGTTGAAAAAATTGAAAATATAAAAAATAACTGGAACGCCATCGGAAAAGTTCCAAAGGATAAATTGTCCATTAATACAGAATTCAATAAGGCTTTAAGAGAGAAATTAAAACTTAATAAGATCAATGAATTTGATCTGAAAGAGGAAAATCTAACTGAAAGTCAGCTGACCGATAAAGCTAGAAAAATAAAAAATCAGATAACCGATCTGGAAGCGGAAATTGTACAACTGGAAAACAATCTCGCTTTTTTCAACTCACCAAACAGAGACAACCCTCTTTTGAAAGATACCTATGATAAACTTGACAGCAAGAAACAGCAATTGGAAAGCCTGAAAGTTTCGCTTCATAACATTATCGCAGGAGAATAAAAAATAAAGAAGTCAAAATAAAAAAGAGACAATCCAATAACGATTGTCTCTCTTTTTAAATTTCAAATAAAAGCCGCTCTCCGAATTGTTCTTCATTGATTTTTCCATTCTCATAAGCCAGATTTCCATTCACGAAAGTGTGAGTGACTTTGGAATGAAATTCAGTTCCTTCCAGCGGACTCCAACCACATTTGTACAGAATATTTTCTTTTTCGACTATCCATTTTTCATTTAAGTCAACCAAAACCAAATCCGCTTTATAACCTTCTCTGATAAAACCTCTCTTTTCAATTCTGAATAAAATTGCAGGATTGTGACACATTTTCTCAGCGATTCTTTCGAGGGAAATTTTTCCGTTTTTATAATTTTCCAACATCACCACCAAAGAATGCTGAACCAAAGGCGCTCCGGAAGGACATTTGGTGTAAACATTCTGTTTTTCTTCCCATGTGTGAGGTGCATGATCGGTCGCAATTACATCGATTCGGTCATCCAAAAGCGCTTCCCAAAGTGCGTCTCTGTCTTTCTGCGTTTTTACGGCAGGATTCCACTTGATTAATGCGCCTTTTGTGTCGTAATCTTCGTTGGTAAAAGTAAGGTGATGAACACAAACTTCTGCCGTTATTTTTTTATCTTTTAATGGAATATCGTTTCTAAAAAGTTCCATTTCTTTAGCTGTCGATAAGTGAAAAACGTGAAGTCTTGCTCCTGTTTTCTTAGCCAGTTCAATAGCTTTTGAAGACGATTTATAACAAGCTTCCTCACTTCTGATTAAATGATGGAATTTCACCGGAATATCTTCGCCGTACTCATCCAGATATTTTTGAGTATTGGCTCGAATCGTTGCTTCATCTTCGCAATGAACGGCAATCAGCATTTTGGTATTGCTGAAAATATTTTCTAAAGTTTCAGGATTATCGACGAGCATATTTCCTGTTGATGAACCTAAAAACAATTTGATTCCCGGAACATTTCTCGGGTTGGTCTTTAAAATTTCTTCGAGATTATCATTCGTTCCGCCCATCATAAAACCATAATTGGCGAAAGATTTTTGAGAAGCAATTTCATATTTATCTGCTAACAATTCCTGAGTTACCGCATTCGGAACTGTATTCGGCTGTTCGATAAAACTTGTCGTTCCACCTGCGATTGCAGAACGGGATTCTGTTTCAATGTCGCCTTTCCACGTCAAACCCGGCTCACGGAAATGCACCTGATCATCAATCACTCCAGGCAACAGATATTTTCCTGAGGCATCAATTATTTGATCTGCTTCTTCAGAAATTTGGGATTCAATTTTAGAAATCAAATCGTTTTCTATGAGAATATCGTTTTGAATAATTTTCCCTTCGTTGACGATCTGGGCATTTTTGATCAGGATTTTCATTTTACTTTTTTAGATAGAAACAAAATTAAGTTTTTGAAATTATAAACCACAAAAGTCTCAAAAGAAAATACCGTCAATAAATCAATGAATCGATTTTAATTTTAATAAGATTTAATTTATAAAACTTTTGTGCCTTTTACGGTTTTAACTAAATTGCTTCAAAATCCCAAAAGAATGATTCTAAGAAAATTCATTTTAATTCTGCCCGTCCTATTAGCTTCAATTTTATGTTCTCAGAAATTAGAAAACTTAGTCAATTTTGTTAATCCAATCATTGGAACTGAAAAAATGGGACACACATTTCCTGGCGCAACTGTTCCATTTGGAGCCGTTCAGCTAAGTCCCGAGACCGATACTTTATCTTATGAAGTCAAAGGAAAATACAATCCTGATGTTTATAAATATTGCGCCGGTTACCGCTATGAAGACAAAACGATTGTCGGATTTTCGCACACGCATTTTAGCGGAACCGGACATTCAGATTTGGGCGATTTTCTGATAATGCCAACGGTTGGAAAATTGAAATTGAATCCCGGAACTGCGCAAAATCCAGAAAGTGGATTCCGTTCCAGATTTTCTCATCAGAATGA
Source organism: Epilithonimonas mollis (assembly GCF_900142325.1). GTDB lineage: Bacteria > Bacteroidota > Bacteroidia > Flavobacteriales > Weeksellaceae > Epilithonimonas > Epilithonimonas mollis. The sequence continues at coordinate 574,934 of NZ_FRAM01000002.1, read as the reverse complement.
AAAAGCAGAAGCGGGCTATTACAAAGTGAAACTCGATGATTCTAATATTTTAGCGGAGCTTACTGCAACAACGAGAGTTGGATTTCATCAATACACCTTTCCAAAATCTAATGATGCGCATATTATTTTGGATTTGATGTCCGGAATTTACAATTACGACGACAAGAATGTCTGGACTTATGTCAGAATAGAAAATGACCACAGAATCACGGGTTACAGACAAACCAATGGCTGGGCAAGAACCAGAACAGTTTATTTCGCAATGGAATTTTCTAAACCCTTCAAATCTTATGGTCAGAAAAATTTTGATTCGAAACAAGCTTACCGAGGTTTTTGGAGAAAATGGAATCAGGATGAGAATTTCCCGGAAATTGCAGGCAAGAAAATCATAATGCATTTTGATTTTGATACTCAGGCGAATGAGAAAATTCAAATAAAATTTGCGATTTCACCTGTGAGTCAAGCGAATGCTTTGGAAAATTTACAAAAAGAAACGCCGGATTGGAATTTTGAAACTATAAAAACTCAGGCTCAAAATGATTGGAATAATGAATTGCATAAAATCGTTGTCAATACTTTAAACGACGATGATAAAGTGAATTTTTACACGGCAATGTATCACACTTTTATCAATCCGACGACTTATATGGATATCAATGGTGAATATAAAGGTCTTGACCAAAATGTTCATCAGGCTAAAGATTTTACGAATTACACCACGTTTTCACTTTGGGACACTTACCGGGCTTTGCATCCGTTTTTCAACATCATTCAGCCAAAACGGAACAATGATATGGTAAAATCCATGTTGGCACATTATGACCAATTCAGTTTGAAAATGTTACCGGTTTGGTCGCACTATGCCAATGAAAATTGGTGTATGAGCGGTTATCATTCGGTTTCTTTGATTGCTGATGCGATCATTAAAAATACATTTAGAGGAAATCCAGAAGAAGCTTTGAAGGCTTGTATCGCCACTTCCAATAAAAGAAATTATGAAGGCATCGGCGAATATATCGACAAAGGTTACATCTCTGCGGAGAAAAACGGAACGTCGGTTTCCAACACTTTGGAATACGCATACGACGATTGGGCAATCGCACAAATCGCTAAAAAATTAGGCAAAACTGACATCTATAATGAATACCTGAAACGTTCCGAGAACTGGAAAAATGTCTTCGATAAATCAATTGGTTTTATGAGACCGAGATTGTCTGACGGCAATTTCAAAAAAGAATTTGATTTGCTGAGTACGCACGGACAAGGCTTTATTGAGGGTAATTCCTGGAATTACAGTTTCTTCGTTCCGCACAATCCGAATGGTTTAATGGATGCGATGGGCGGGAAAAAGAAATTTAGCGACAATCTTGACCAATTATTCACAATGCATTTGCCTGACGAATTCTTTGCGGATACTGAAGATATCACAAGAGAAGGAATTATCGGTGGTTATGTTCACGGGAACGAACCCGCGCATCACGTTGCTTATCTTTATAATTTTGCCGGACAACCTTGGAAAACTCAGGCTCAAATCCGAAAAATCCTGACAATGCAATACAAAGCAAAACCCGATGGATTGGGCGGAAATGATGATTGCGGACAAATGAGCGCGTGGTATATTTTCAGCAGTTTAGGATTCTATCCTGTCTCGCCGGGTTCTGATGAATATCAAATTGGAAGTCCAAGTGTTAAAAATGCCACTTTGAATCTGGAAATCGGAAAAATATTCGAAATCGAAGCTAAAAATCAGTCTGATAAAAATGTTTACATTGAAAAAATCGAACTGAACGGAAAAGCTATAAAAGATTTCACAATCAAACATCAGGATATTATGAATGGTGGAAAACTGACTTTTTATATGACTAACAAACCGAAGAAATAAAATTGAACTTTGACAGAATCCATTAATTTTGCAAAAATTTTCGAATCGAAATCAAAATGAAGAAACTTCTCGGACAAACCGCTCTTTATGGATTAACGACTGTGATTATCAGACTTTTCCCGTTCGTTATCAACCCAATTATAACTGCAACTTTTGGACCGACAGCCTATTCTCCTTTTGCCGATTTTTATTCTGTTGCAGGCGTTATTGCTGTGCTTCTGACCCACGGAATGGAAACGACTTTTTTCCGTTTTGCCTTGGACGAAAAAGATGACAGAAAGCTGATTTCGACTTCTTTTTTCAGTGTTTTGGTGGTGACTTTAATCTATTTATTTTTCACATTAATTTACAGACAGCCTTTAGCCATTGCTTTTAAAACACCAGATCAAGTAGATTTACTTGCAATTCTTACAGTGACTTTGGCTTTGGATGCTTTTTGCGCAATGCCTTTTGTAATGTTGAGAAAGAACGAGAGACCATTAAAATATGCTGGAATCAGAATCACGAATGGCATTGTTAATTTCCTTTTGGTCGTATTTTTCATCATCATTCTACCAAAATATCCAAATGGAATTTTCGGTTTAAAGTATAGTCCGGATTTTGGAATCGGATATGTTTTTGTTGCCAATCTTGTTGCAAGTTCTTTAACTTTTTTAATGTTGTCACAAGAACTTTTCATTGCAAGAATCAAATATTTTTCCTGGGAACTCTGGAAAAAAATGATCAAATATTCCTGGCCAATTACCATTGCAGGATTGGCAGGTATCATCAACGAAACCTTTGACAGGCAATTCCTTAAGTTTCTACTTCCAGAAGAAATCGGACGTCACCAATTGGGTGTTTACGGCGGCGTTGCAAAAGTTGTGACTTTTGTAATTCTGTTCAGACAAGCTTATTCATTAGGAATTGAACCTTTCTTTTTCAGCAATTCTAAAAAAGACAATGCCAAGGAAATGTATGTCAGACTGATGGATATTTTTATAGCGATCAATTGTATCATCGTTTTGTTTTTATCTGTAAATCTGGATTGGATTGCCAAAGTCTATATCAACAATCCTGAATATTATGAAGGCATTGGAATTTTACCTATTTTGTTTTTCGCAAGTTTATTTTTAGGAATCTATCTTAACCTTTCAATCTGGTATAAATTGACAGACAAAACCATAATTGGTGCTTATATTTCAGGAATTGGTGTTTTGATAACAATTCTGATCAACTTTTATTTTATCCCCCAGTACGGTTACTGGGCATCAACCTGGGCAACCATTGCCAGTTATTTTGCGATGATGGTAATATCATATATTTGGGGACAATATAAATATCCCGTTCCTTATCATATCGGAAAAAATCTGATTGTGATTTCGACCACTATATTGGCCTCATTATTATGTTATCAATATTTAAAAGAAAACATTTGGATAGGTAATCTTATATTTATACTTTTGGCAACCATTTTATTGATAAAGGAAAAAATAATCCCGGATAGAATCATTAATAAAATAAGGTGAAACAATTAAATAAATAAGACAACTAACTAGCATACAATTGTTTATAAATTAGTTATGAAAATAATAGTTCCAATGGCCGGACGTGGATCCAGGCTCAGACCACACACCCTGACGGTTCCAAAGCCGCTGATTCCTATTGCCGGCAAGCCAATTGTACAGAGACTGGTAGAAGATATCGCAAAAGTAGCTAATCAACCCATTGAGGAAATTGCGTTCATCATTGGAGACTTCGGCCCGGAAGTAGAAGCTTCCCTTATAAAAGTCGCCGAAAATCTTGGTGCTAAAGGCAGCATATATACCCAGACCGAACCGCTTGGTACAGCACACGCAATTAACTGCGCCAGACAAAGCATGACAGGTCCTGTGATTATCGCTTTTGCCGATACATTATTCCGTGCAGATTTTCATCTCGACACTAACGCAGATGGCGTAATCTGGGTAAAAAAAGTTGAAGATCCTTCGGCTTTTGGTGTTGTAAAGCTGGATGATTATGGATTTATTACAGATTTTGTTGAGAAACCAAAAGAGTTTGTTTCTGATCTTGCCATCATTGGAATTTATTATTTCAATTCTGCTGAGAAGCTGATGACGGAGATCGATCATATCATTGGTAACAATATTATGGAAGGTGGTGAGTATCAGTTGACAACTGCTTTAGAAAACCTGAGAGCGAAAGGTGCAAAATTCTCTTTGGGAAAAGTGGATGACTGGATGGACTGCGGTAATAAAAATGTTACCATACAGACCAACAGCAAAATTCTGGATTATGAAAAAGAATGCATGTCAAAATATCCGGATTCTGCAATCATTGAGAACAGTCTGATTATTCCACCATGTTACATCGGGGAGAATGTTAAGATCACAAACTCTAAAATCGGCCCGTATGTTTCTCTTGGGAACAATACCAAGGTTCATAACTCCAACATAGAACACTCTCTGATCCAGGGAAGTACTATTATTGACCACGGAAATCTTAGCAATTCCATGATTGGAAACTCGGCGCAATATTTTGGTGTATCAAGAGAAATTTCTCTGGGAGATTATTCGGTTTTGGATTTTCTTTCAAAGGATTAATTAAATTCCAATATAAGACGAACTTTGCCGGATCTCTGGCAAAGTTTGTTATTTCCGACAATTCGTTTTCAGAAATATTAATGCTTTTTTGGCGTTAATATTGTTAGACTTCCCATAAAAGATTTATGAAATCATCAATTATAATTATACTTTCGGCGTTATTGATTACATCTTGCAGCGTTCAGAAAAAAACAGATGAAGACCAGCCTGTAAGCACAATAAAACCCATTGAAAACAATGCGCAGTTCTTTTCTGCAATAGCAAAACAATCAAGCTTTGATGCGGTGAAAATCAATAGTAAAATCGATGCTAAAACAGGTTCTTTCATCCCGACTTTGGATGCTGTGATCTATATCGAAAACGGCCAGAAAATATGGATGAACCTGACTGCAGTCATTCTGCAGGCCGCCAGAGGTGTAGCAACTCCGGACGGTGTAAAAGGCTATTACAAGCTCGATAAAACTTACATTGATTCTGATTTCAGCTATCTTAATAAACTTCTGAATGTTAATTTCATCGATTATAATGCTTTACAGAATCTTCTTTTAGGAAGAACTTTCCTGCCGGTTTCTGATGAAAATTATAAACTGACCCAAAACGCACAGGGTTTTAATCTATCATCAAAGCAAACCCAGAAAATCACAGAAAATGGAAAAACAACCGAATATAACATCGCATTGGATTATGATAAAGATCTGAATCTGAACTATGTCATACTGTCAAATCCGCAAAGCGATGAGCAGCTGGAAATCACCTATTCTAACAGAGAAATCCTCAATAATGAGAGCTTTCCGAAAAGTGTTAAAATAATTATAAAAGCTAAGAAAACGGACGAAATATTAATTGAAAATACGAAATTTGATTTTTCCCGAATGGAAACGACTTATTCCGTTCCTGCCAATTATACCAAGAAAGAAATTAAATGATTAAGAAATTAAGTTTTTTTATAAGTATTTTAGTATTCGGAAGCGCTTTTGCACAAAAAGACAAGGAACAACTCCAAAAACAGAATGCAGAACTCAAGAAGCAGATTTCTTCTCTCAATGCTACTTTGAACCAGACAAAACAAGAATCTAAACTTTCCGTGGCTTATCTCAATGCTGTAAATCAGAAACTTACCTTAAGAGAAAAAGTTTACAACAATACACAGAAAGAAAAAAGATTTATAGAAGATGACATCTACAAACGTCAGCTGGAAATCAATAAAAACAACCGTGAATTAGCTGTACTCAGAAAGAATTATTCCGAAATTCTTGTCAAGGCTTATAAAACAAAAGGTGTCCAAAACAAGGTAACTTTCATACTTTCTTCAAAAAATCTTGGTGAAGCTTTAAAAAGGATTGAGTATCTCAAAAGGTATTCTGAATATCAGGATCAGAAAGCAGCCGAGATCACGAATAAAGCCACACAAATCAAGAAAAACATTGCACTCAAGAAGAAATCCGTTTCCGAAAAAGATAACCTGTTGCTATCTCAGAAAAAAGAACTGACAACAATCGAAATAGAGAAAAAGCAGAAACAGGATTTGCTGAACGAGTTTAAAAAAAATGAGGCAAAGCTAACCGTTGAGCTTAAGCAAAAGCAATCCCAATCAAAAGAGCTGGAAAGACAAATCAGAATCATTATTGCGGAAGAAATCAGGATAGCCAAGGCAAAAGAAGAAGCGGAAAGAAAAGCGGAAGCAGAAAGAAAACGCCTTGCCGAAATAGCCGCAAAAAAAGAGAAAGAAAGAATTGATGCGGAAAACAGAGCTAAGCTGGCCGCAGCAGAAGCGGAAAGAAAAAAAGCCGAACTTGAATTAAAAAAAGCCAATGAGCTCGCCTTAAAAAAGGCTGATGACGAAAAAAAATTAGCCGAATCCAATAAAGCTGCTGAGAAAAAAGCGGCAGCCGAGAAGGCTACACGTGACGCAGAAGAAAGAGCAAAAGCTGCAAATGACAAGCTGACAGCAGCGAAAGCGAACGAAGCCGCCATAACCAAGAAAAAAGAAGATGCTAAGGATGAAGCCGAGAAAAAAATAATGAAAAGTTATGATCTCGCTCCAACAGTCGGAAGCAATTTTGCAGATAATAAAGGCAGAATGAGCTTCCCTGTAGAAAGAGGTACCGTAACACACCGTTTCGGCAGACAGCCTCATCCTGTTTTTAAAAATATCGTTGAAGAAAATACCGGAATCAAAATTGCCGTTTCTCCCGGAACGAAAGCAAGGTGTGTTTTCCCAGGTGTTGTTTCTACCATCCAGGTGATCAATGGAAGCCGTACGGTTTTTGTTAAGCATGGTAATTATTTCACTATCTATTCCAACCTGGCGAGCACATTTGTAAAAGCCAACCAGCAGGTTTCCGCAGGAACGCCCATCGGAGAAATTGGCAGTGATTTTGATGAATCTATCACACTGGATTTCCAGATCTGGAATGGTGACAAGCCAGTTGATCCGCTGGGATGGGTTTCGTATTAAAAAATAAATTAACTTTGCAAAAAAATCAAGATGATAATATCCACAGTTATATTAAGTTTGTCTTGGCAACATATATTGATTGTTGCTTTGATATTACTTTTGTTGTTCGGAGGAAAGAAAATCCCCGAGCTGATGAAAGGTCTGGGCTCAGGTATCAAAGAGTTTAAAGATGCTGTAAAGGATGAAGACAAGAAAAATAACGAGTCTTCTTCCAACTCTAATACCAATAATAATCCTTCTTAGAAGATATTCTTAATGAGTTTTACAGAAAACGCCTGGAAAATCTTCAACCAATCGGTAGAGGATTATCATATTAAAGATGATGTTAACTCTCAAGAAAGCAATCCATTCCAGACTGGTAGTTTGGAATGGATTTTGTATTCAAAGAACTGGATTGACACCGTTCAGTGGCATTTGGAAGATATCATCCGCGAAGAAGATATCGATCCTTCAGAAGCTTTAAAAATCAAGAGAAGAATTGATAATCTTAATCAGAGAAGAACAGATCTTGTAGAACAGATCGATTTTTGGTTCTTTAAGAAATATGAGAATATCACTCCGAATTCTGACGCCAGAATAAACAGCGAAACTCCAGCTTGGTCTATAGATCGGTTTTCTATTTTAAGCCTGAAAATCTATCACATGTCTATAGAAGCTTCCCGCGAAGACGCTTCTGAAGAGCATAAATTAAAATGCACGGATAAACTGCAGGTTCTTTTGGAACAAAAAAAAGATTTATCCTCAGCCATAGATCAGCTGCTTTCTGATATAGAGAATGGTACTGTTAAGATGAAATTATACAAGCAGATGAAAATGTATAATGATGAAAGCCTTAACCCAATCCTGTATCAAAAAATGCAGAAAAAATGAAAAGTTTTTATAAACTTTTAGCGTTATTGCTTATTATTAATATTTCAGAATCGTGCTCTACAAGTTCAGCAGCTTCGGAAGAGCTACATTCCGGATCATTGTCTGAATCCTATGCGTATCTTTCGCCGGAGTCAATTGTCTATGCTTCCTCTATTTCCAATCTTGTTTCATCTTTCCCGAAGTTCAGGAATGATGCAGTAAACAGAGAAGTAATGTTTCTGAAAAATGCTTTGACAGACTATCTTACTGCAGTCCGAGATTTTGATCAGACATATCAGCGCAGATCATTGGAAGTATTTGAAAAGCATTACAAAAACATACAAAAACTACGCAAATTCATTACTCATGATGATGACGACGTTCTAAACAGATACATGGTGAAAATAAAAACCAATGTGAATCTTTTGGAGGCTTCTATGAGTAAAACCGTAGAGACCAACTCGATGTCATCTAATTAATATTTTTATTTTTTTAATGTCAAAAATACAAGCACAAGCGAACGTTCCAACAGATTATGGAGAGTTCAAGATGATGGCTTTTTCCGAGGATGATAAAAATTGGATGCCTCATATGGCACTGATTGCCAAAAATACAGATTTTGAAAAACCAGTAAATGTAAGAATCCATTCAGAATGTATCACAGGCGAAGTTTTTCATTCACAAAAATGCGAATGCGGACAACAGCTGGATACTGCCATGAAGTATATGCAGGAAAACGGCGGAATCATCATCTATCTGAGACAGGAAGGAAGAAATATAGGCATTATTAACAAACTCAAAGCCTACGCTCTTCAGGAAAAAGGATTGGACACTGTTCAGGCAAATCTGGAACTAGGCCTACCTGCAGATGACAGAGATTTTGGAGTTGCAATAGAGATGCTGGATCAGATCGGTGTAAAATCAGTGAATCTTATGACGAATAATCCTGATAAAATTCAATTTGTGAAAAACAGCAAAATTGACTTCAATTCCAGGATTCCTTTGCAGATCAAATCCAATGACGCAAGTGCTTCTTATCTCAAAACCAAAAAGGATTTCTTCGGTCATCTTTTGGATGAAGAAAACTAAGAAATCCTTAACAAATAAAAATAAAAAACCCATCAAAAACTGATGGGTTTTTTATTTGATAAATTCAAATAAAATTATTTCTTCTTAGCACCAGCAACAGCTGTAGCCAAGTCAGCTCCAGCTTTAAATTTTGCAACTTTTTTAGCAGCAATTTTGATTGGTTTTTTAGTTGCAGGGTTGATACCTTGTCTTGCAGCTCTTTCAGAAACCGAGAAAGTTCCGAAACCTACAAGAGATACTTTCCCTTCTTTTTTCTTAAGTGTTTCTGTTACATTAGCAACAAATGATTCCAAAGCTTTTTTAGCAGCGGCTTTTGTAATTTCTGCATCCTTTGCGATAGCGTCGATTAATTCAGACTTGTTCATAATATTTATTAATTAAAGTTATGTTGTTATAGCAAATATAAGACAATTTTAATATCGTGCAAATAATTTTATAAAAATTAGTGAAAAATATATATATCGTTTTAATATGATGAATTATTTGTAAAATGAACATTAACGGAAATACACGTTTTCCGATGATTCATTATCAAAGATTTCGCACTATTAATCAACAATTACACCAAATTATAATTTTTAAATCAATTTTTATGAATTCATAAAATTAAATGTTTTATATGATTCTTTGATAAAATTCTTTTTTGAGATGATATCATCAAACTTTTATTTTTATTTAATGTAAATTTGCACCTATGTTAATCGAAGTTTTTAAATCGAAAATCCACAGAGTCCGTGTTACTGCTTCGGATCTGGATTACATAGGAAGCATCACTATTGATGAGGATCTGATAGAGGCCGCAGGACTGATTGTCGGCGAGCGTGTATATATTGTGAACGTAAACAACGGCGAACGTTTTGACACATATGTGATCAAGGGAAAAAGAAAATCCGGGGAAATCTGCCTAAACGGGCCGGCTGCAAGAAAAGTTCAGAAAGGAGACATCGTCATCATTATTGCCTATGCGCAGATGACACAGGAAGAAGCGAAAGACTTCCAGCCAAAAATTGTTTTTCCGGATGAAACAACCAATCTTCTAACATAACTACGTGACGATCTTGGAAGAAAAAAAGCCTTCAGCATTCAAAAATGCGATTACCATATTCATTTCTGTCGCCATTGCTGCTGTATTTCTTTGGGTAGCACTCAGAGGATTAGACTTTGATAAGATCAAAAATTCTCTGCAAAAAGCCAATTATCTTTGGGTAGTATTTGCAGCTGTTTTTGGGGTTTCCGCCTATATCTTCCGAGCGGTTAGATGGAACTTGCTCCTGGAACCGATGGGATATAAAATCTCTAACAGCAATTCGCTTTGGTCACTTTCCTTCGGATACCTGATGAATCTTACCATTCCAAGAAGTGGCGAATTAGCACGTTCGACTGCACTTTATGGTGTAGAAAAAGTCCCTGTTGACAAATCCTTCGGAACAATTATACTTGAAAGGGTTGTTGACCTTGTTTGCATGATGATATTCTTAGGCTTAACATTGATTTTCAAGTTTGAGGCAATTAAAAGTTTCTACGAAAACTCCGGATTCCAACCAAACCCAGTATTTATCGTTACAGTAATCGCTGCAGGAATAATCGGGATATTTTTATTTTTTAAATTCAAAGAGAGATTCCGGCGCTTTCATATCATTTCAAAAATCATTGACTTTATCGACGGAATCTTCGAAGGGTTGAAATCGATATTAAAGTTGAAACAAAAGGGGAAATTCATTCTCCTTACTGCAGGAATCTGGATTTGTTATTTTTTCGCATCTTACTTAGTTTGTTTTGCACTTCCGGAAACGTCTGGTTTTTCACCTGCCGACGGATGTTTTATCCTAGTTATCGGAACACTGGGCATGATTATCCCGGCAAGTGGCGGCATTGGTGCTTTCAACCTGGCCATGAAATTCGGGTTCGCAGCTTTGTTCATTTCTATGGGAAAAGATGCGACTGAAGGCGGAGAATTAGGTCTCGCCTATTCTTTCATCACTTTGCCTTTGCAGATCAGCATAATGCTTGTAATGGGTCTGATTTCGATTCCGATGCTGGCCAAGGAAAGGAAAATTTGATTCAGCGTCATTCCAATTCAAACTTTACGTTTTTCCGTATTTATTCTTCATTCAAAATCGTATTTTTGAAGAATGGAAATGTCTTACTTAATCATCGGTTTTTTTGCGGGCGGCATCTTGGGTGCTATCATCCTCTATTTTGTTCTGAAATCTTCTTCTATATCCAGAAGTCTGTATGATGAGATGAACAATCAATTCATCAAAGCCGGTTCTGATCTCCAGAATGCTCAGCTGAAAATTGACGAACTTAACCGGTTTCTTCAGGATGAAAAACAAACTGCGCTTCTTCAAACCGAAACGCTGAATCAGCTTAAAAATAATCTGGCGACAAGCTCGGCAGAGCATCATGCGCAGGTTCAGAAAATTGCAGAACTGCAGGAACTTAGCCAAAATCAAAATTCGGAAATCCGGACTTTGACGGAAGAAAAGCAAAGCCTGATTGCCATCAAGTCACAGCTTTCCGCACAAAACGAAACCCTTCAGAAGCTTCTGGATTCCCAGAAAGAAGAAATCACAAAAATACAGGAACAGGCGAAAGAGCAGTTTGAAAATCTTGCCAATAAAATCCTGGAAGAGAAAACCGAAAAATTCACGACACTCAATCAGAATAATCTCAAAACGATTCTCGAACCTTTTCAGGAAAGAATTGTTGAACTGAAAAACCGTGTGAATGAAGCTTACGAAAAAGAAAACAAAGAACGTTTCTCTCTCGCTGAAAAAGTAAAGGAATTAGCAGAACTGAATCAGCAAATCTCCGATGATGCCAAAAAATTAACCCGGGCTCTGAAAGGCGAATCCAAAACACAGGGAAACTGGGGCGAAATGATCCTGGAAAGTATTCTGGAAAAATCCGGTCTTGTGAAAGGAAGAGAATACTTCCTGGAACACGAGCTTCGGGATGAGGACAACAAAGCGTTATTTTCTGAGTTTTCGGGCAAAAAGATGCGTCCCGATGCAGTTGTAAAATATCCTGATGAGAGAAATGTCATCATCGATTCCAAAGTTTCCCTTTCCGCTTTTACAGAATTAGTGGATGAGACCGACGCCGATATCATAAATATAAAACAGTCTCAACATCTGAATTCCATAAAGAATCATATCCAGCAATTATCCCAGAAGGCTTATGATGACTATGGCAAGTCATTGGACTTTGTGATGATGTTCATCCCGAGCGAACCTGCTTATATTGCAGCAATGCAAATCGACCAGAACCTGTGGAATTTTGCTTATGAGAGAAGAGTTTTGTTACTGAATCCAAGTAACCTGATCACTTCTCTCAAGCTGATCGCTGACCTGTGGAAACGCGAATATCAGAACCGGAATTCTATGGAAATAGCTTCGCAAGGTGCAAAATTGTATGACAAGTTCGTTGGCTTTGTCGAGAATCTTGACAAAGTGGGAAAAAACATTGACCAGGCCAAAACCTCTTTTACTGATGCTTACAAACAGCTTTACACAGGAAACGATAACCTTGTAAGACAAACTGAAAAGCTGAAAAAACTCGGTATCAAAAACAAAAAAGATATTCCGCAGAGTCTGATAGACAATTCGGAAAGCAACCTTATCGAAGAATAATTCCCTTCGGTCAATAAAAAGCTGCGCAGCAAAGTATCAACTCCTGCGCAGAAGTCAGACAAAACCTGCGCAGGTTCTTTGTAAAAGCTGCGCAGGTTTTTGTTAGTATATGCTTTGCCTTAGAATTGGGCTTAATCTAAATTCAATTTCCAAGAAACATTCACTAAATTTGTATTGTGAATCCCAATCTTGAACTTCAGCTTAAAACTCTTCCTTCGGAACCCGGCGTCTATCGTTATTATGATAAGAACGACCAGCTTTTGTATGTAGGGAAAGCCAAACATCTTAATAAAAGAGTCCTCTCCTATTTCAACAAAAATCAGAATGGGTACAGGACCAGAATTATGGTTTCCAAGATTCACAGATTAGAAACCACGGTTGTAAACAGCGAGTATGATGCACTTTTATTAGAAAACAATCTCATAAAAGCCCATCAGCCGTTCTACAATGTGATGTTGAAGGACGATAAAACTTATCCGTGGATCTGTATCAAGAACGAGGATTTCCCAAGAATCTTCCTGACAAGAACAAAAATCAATGACGGTTCCGAATACTATGGACCTTATGCCAAAGTGAGACCTGCAAGAATCCTTCTGGATACGATAAAAAGTCTTTATAAAATCAGAACCTGCAACCTGAATCTGGCACCGGAAAAGATCGCTGAAGGAAAATACAGAGTCTGCCTGGAATATCATATCAAAAACTGCAACGGGCCATGTGAAGCCCTGGAATCCAAGGAAGATTATGATGAAAAAGTAGAAGCCATCCGAGGCATCATCAAAGGTGACTTCCGGTTTGCCAAAAAATACCTGGAAGAAAGAATGTTACGGTTTGCTGCGAATCTGGAATTCGAAAAAGCGCAAATGCTGAAACAGAATATAGAATCTCTGGATGATTATCAGGCGAAACATACCGTTGTGAATCCCAGCATAGACGATGTGGATGTTTTCGGGATGACGAGTGATGAAACGGCAGCTTATGTCAATTATTTTAAAATCAGGAACGGCTCTATTGTCCAGAGCTTTACCACAGAAATCAAAAAAGTCCTGGAAGAAACTGACGAGGATATTCTGGAAGAAGCTTTGGTGGAGATCCGGCAGAAGTTTGATTCCGGTTCCAGAGAGATTTTGATTCCTTTTCATCTGGGTATCGAAATTCCGAATGTAAAACTGATTGTTCCAAAAGTCGGCGACAAAAAAAGAATCGTGGAACTTTCCGAGAAGAATGCCAAGGAATACCGTCTGGAAAAGCTGAAACAAGTTCAGATTATTGACCCGGAAAGACATACGAACAGAATCATGTCCGAGATGCAAAGGATCCTGAGAATGCCTGTTGAACCAAGGCATATTGAAGGTTTTGACAACTCGAATATCCAGGGAACCAATCCGGTTTCGGCCTGTGTTGTTTTCAAGGACGGAAAACCGAGCAAGGCAGATTACCGAATCTTTCATCCTAAAACGGTGGAAGGCGCGGATGATTTCAAAACAATGGAAGAAGTGATCTACAGACGTTACAGAAGATTGATTGACGAAGGCGAACCTTTGCCTCAGCTGATTCTTATTGACGGTGGAAAAGGACAGTTGTCTTCTGCTGGAAAAAGTCTGAAATTACTAGGACTCTATGGGAAAATAACGATTATCGGAATCGCAAAAAGATTGGAGGAAATTTATTTTCCGGAAGATTCTATCCCTTTATATATTGATAAAAAAGCCGAGACGCTGAAAATCCTGCAACGCGTGAGAGACGAAGCGCACCGTTTTGGAGTGAAACATCACAGGACTAGAAGAAAAAACTCAACGATAAAATCTGAGCTTGAGGAAATCCCCGGCGTTGGCGGGAAAACAATCGAATTGCTTTTATCCAGACTGAAATCTGTCAAAAGAATCAAAGAAGCGGACATTGTAATTCTGGAAGAGATCCTGGGAAAAGCGAAAGCCAAAATCGTCTGGGAGTTTTTTAACAATCCCGGAAATGTATAAACTAACAACTATTCGGAATTCTTCCTGTTAATTCTTATCTTTGCAACCTAAAATTTAAAAATGAACAAATACATAAAATTTGTAGCCGCCGCAATAATAATCGCATTAGGCGTTTATTTAATGCTCAACCGTAATATCGGATGGGGAATTGTTCTGGTAGTTCTTTCAGCGATTCCGATTGTGCTTTTCTTCAAGAATGAAAACATTCTTCTGGCCTTTTGGCAATTGAGGAAACAAAATATGGTAAAAGCTTCTAAGTTTCTATCCAATATCACGGATTACAAGGCTCAACTTCACAAGAGCCAATATGGTTATTACCACTATTTACAAGCTTTGACGACGGCTCAGGATCATCCTGCAAAAACAGAAGGCCTGATGAGAAAAGCCCTGGATTATGGACTAAACATGAAACACGACAGAGCCATGGCAAAACTGAATCTGGCTGCAGCAGCCCTTTCAAAAGGCAGAAAGAATGAGGCTCAGAAACTTCTGGAGGAAGCGAAACAACTGGATTCTGCAGGTATGATGACCGACCAGATCAAAATGATGAAAGATCAAATGAAAATGCCAACGATGCAAAAACATATGCATAACCCCAATATGAGAAACAGAGGGAAGTTTTCATAATTCAATAAACGAAAAAGGAGCGAATGATATCGCTCCTTTTTCGTTTTAGTTTGTTATTCTATTATCAACTTTTCCGAATAATCCTTATTTTTGATTTCGTATTTCAAAATATAAGTTCCCTTAGGATAATCAGAAACATGGATCTGTAGTTTTTTATCAGAAGTATTCCTGATGGTCTGTAAAAGTTTCCCGGTTAAATCGTAAAGCAGGATTTTTGTCGGTCTCTCATTTTCCCAGGTCATATTCACAACATCTTTTGCAGGAACCGGATAAATGCTGATTCCAGTCTTACTGAAAGACGCGACTCCCAGGGTTTTAACCTCAACTGTTCCCTGATACGGTTTGAAATTCTGCTTGGTAACAGTAATTTTCAGAGATTCCCCATCATGGATACCAGTGATATCGATGGCTACATTTCCGTTTTTGCTTTGTGCAGAACCTATCAGAGCTCCATTTTTTGTTACTGCAATCTCCGCATCGTTAACATCGCAACTGATATTCAGCACATTGGCATTGACATCGATCTGATCCGGATGTTGTATTTGGAAATTTTTTGTGGTATCATATCTGAAGCTTGTGGACGGATCTCCAAACAGTACCCAGGTTTGCATGACTTCTACAGCCGTCGGTGATGCATTATAACTTTCCAGCATTCCTATCTGAGAATTATAAAAAATTCCGCCAATGGTTTCTTTTTTGTTATTCTGATAAACTTCGGTAAGGATATTCGTCATTTCATCCTGAGTTTCCATAGGTTCTGCCCATGCCATAAGAATGGTTGAAGCAGCAGCAGCAATAGCTCCGGCCGGGGAATTATTATAGGTCGTTGTCAGAAGATCTTCTGCCAGACAGGTTTTCCCTACGAATGTTCCATTGTTACAGGCTACAGAAACCACAAAAGGATACATCCCGTTGTTTTTTAGTTGTTTAACAGAGCTTGAAGTATAGTTGCCTGTTACCATCAGATTTAGATCGCCGTGACCAGTATAATTGAACAATCCGGTTCCTGTATTAATAGCATTATTGATCATCGCTGGTGTTGGTTCACCAGTCGCATCTTCACCACCTTGCGAGCCTTGATAAAACTCATAGACATTCTGATAACCATAATTTTTCAGTTGAGTTCTGATTTTTCTTAAATGTACATAATCGGCTTCTCCATCATTACCATAACCATTGCCTTCATTAGAACCAAGACCTATTGCATTTTTCATCCAGTCTCCTGAAGCGGGATTTTTTTCATATTCCAGGATTCTGTCTGTCATGGTTTTGATTCCGACACTATTGGCTGATAATCTACCAACAAAAACTTCCGGATAATAATCATTTGTAAGCTGGCCGTAATAAGAATCGCTCCAGAGCTGTTCTCCATTATTTCCATAGGTATGCGAAGGAATATCGCCAGAATCACCGACCAGTAGTATATAAACCAAATCAGGATTAGCCTGGTAAAAATTAGTAATGTAATTTTTAATAGCGGTATCAGTAGTTCCCGTCACACCAGTATTGACGACAGTGGTTTTAATTCCTTTTTCTTTTTTCCAATTGACAAATGCTGTTAACTGATTCTCAAAAGAAGGCGTTGTGATGATAAGCAAATCACCGGCTTCACTGGCGGGTGTATATTTGTTATCTGCAACATAATTAATATAATGTCTTGAATAAAGATTATTAAAAACGGAGTTATCCTTTCTCTCAGAAGTAATTTCGTTGAAGCCTTTTTTTTCATTAAAGTCAACCACGACTCTCAGATTTTTATAAATCCTGAGTTTATGCTGTACCGGGTTGTATTGATACGGATATAATGAAAATGTTACACCCCTCGTATTCCTAAGAATATGATTATCTCCGAATTTTATAAGATCTCCCGGAAAAAAGCCATTTATATTGTAAGTCTGCCCAAAGACATAAGGTACACTTTCCGGATCCGTGTTTCTTTTGATATCACCTTTTGACGGCACAATATCAATTCCGCTGATATCCTCATAGCTGTCATATAAAATTCTGTATTTGTAATTTCCTTTTTCCGGCATTTGGATAGATTCCGAAAAGAACGGCAATGCAGGCGCCCCTTTTTCAGACATCAAAACAGGATATTGGCCTGCAAATGTATGGTAGTTTTTACCCTCAATTATTTTATCTGATTTTATAAAGGTATCAATTGAAAAATCTACTGTAACAGACTGACCATTAGAACTAATTAATTCAAAATCTTGAGAAAACAATCTACCAGGCAGGAAGACCAATATTAAAAAACAAAATAGTATATGTTTTTTCATAAGCTTATTTTTTTGCCAAATATATAAAACTATCTTGTATAAGTTGTATATATATTATCAAAATTGACAATTAATTTACATTTCTCCATTA
This sequence comes from Epilithonimonas mollis, assembly GCF_900142325.1. GTDB lineage: Bacteria > Bacteroidota > Bacteroidia > Flavobacteriales > Weeksellaceae > Epilithonimonas > Epilithonimonas mollis. The sequence continues at coordinate 557,463 of NZ_FRAM01000002.1, read as the reverse complement.
TTTTCATAGCCATAGAATTTGGGAATTCTCCAATGGTATTTAACAGCCAGAGTTCTGATAGCAACGATAAGAATGATGGTCGCAATCTGAACCAGCGTATACGACCAGCCTGTAAATTCTGACATCAGTAAAAAAATCCCACCACCAATAATGCAGGCTGTAGCGTATATCTCTTTGCGAAAAATCAATGGGATCCTGTTCAGCAAGATATCTCTGATAATACCCCCGAAGCAGCCTGTAATGGTTCCTAATGTCAGGCATATCAACGGATGCAAATCAGCATTCAGTCCTTTTTGGATTCCTATAATCGTGAATAATCCCAACCCGAAACTGTCAAAAATAAAAAGCGTAACCCTAAAGTTTTTCTCGATCGATTTAAAAATCATGGAGAACAGACAGGTGAAAAATATCAGTGAACAGGTCATCATATCTGTCATCCAGAAGACAGGAACATCCAACAGTAAGTCCCTAACAGTTCCTCCGCCAACTGATGTGACAAACGCAATAATCAAAACACCGAACGGATCCAGACGCTTCTGCATCGCCGCAAAACTGCCCGACATCGCAAAAGATATAGTTCCGAGAATTTCTATAATAAGGTTGATTTGTTCGTGCACTGCTTGAGAGTTTTGTCGTAAGTTAAAGTTATATTTTAAACTCCACAAGAACAGGACAATGATCAGAATGTTTGACCTCAGCTAGAATAACTGCTCTGGTCATTTTGTCTTTCAATGGTTCAGATACAAAATTATAATCCAAACGCCAGCCCTTGTTTCTGGCTCTGGAACCTGCCCTATAACTCCACCATGAATACTGATCCGGCTGGTCATTAAAATATCTGAAACTGTCTGTGAGTTGATTTTCATTCATAAATTTAGTCATCCATTCCCTTTCCATCGGAAGAAATCCGGATGTGTTTGCCAACCCTATCGGATTATGAATATCAATCGCTTCGTGACAGATATTGAAGTCTCCACTGATAACCAAATTGGGAATTGATTTTTTTAATTCTTTGATATAGTCTAAAAAATCAAAGCAGAATTGCATTTTAAAGCCTAACCTGTCGATATTGGAAGCGGACGGAATATATACAGAAATCACGGAAAAGTCATCAAAATCTGCACGGATGATTCTTCCTTCGTTATCATAACTTTCGATGCCGCAACCGAATTCTACATGACACGGTTTTACTTTGGATGCGATGCCGACACCGCTGTAACCTTTTCTGATAGCCGAATGCCAGTAACTGTGATACCCGAGTTTTTCAAAACTATCGATATCGATCTGGTCATTACCGGCTTTGCTTTCCTGTATGCAGATCACGTCCGGACCTGCGACATTGAGCCAGCCTAAAAAGTCTTTTGTAAATGCAGCCCGGATTCCATTGACATTGTAGGAGATGATTTTCATTTATTTAATAAATGGTATATTATACTTTAATCCAATAGAAGCTTGATTTCTCTGTAAATAATTCGGACTTATATTTAATAATCCAAAAATTTCAAAATCTTTATAGCGCAAGCCTAATTCTATATTGTTAAAAATCAATAATTGCGAAGTTTTTTCATTCTTTAATGGATTACCCGCATAAACTGTTCTCGTAATATAATTGCTCATTAGCCAGTCAAATGCATATAATCCCAAGAAAATTTTATAATTTTTGGCATTAAAAGGGTAATACCTTAAAAGCAGAGCTATTTCAAATTGATTTTTAAGGTCTGAAAAGTTAATTTGTGTCTTTTCTTCATCAGAATTGAACATTGTATAGTGTGGCACTAAAGCAATTGAAACAGCATTATTGAAGAAGGGCATATTATGTTCAAATTCTAACCCAAAAGTATAACTTTCAACATCGAAGATATCATACTTCTCTTTACTAAAATTTTTAGCAAATAAAACTTTTATATAATTTTTAGTGAAATTACTTTTAATCATTTGGTTTGTATCTCCAGCACATTTATTTGCTTTTTGGAAAAACTTTATCAACTCTGAATCAGAATATTTTATAAAATTAATAGAAGTTTCTTTACATGAAAAAGATTTCAAATCTGCTCTAAATTGATTATTTTTAATAATTGTGCTTTCATTATCAGAATAGTATTCCTTATATAATAATGGTTTTATTATATTATCATTTGTCGAGTAAAAAAAAGCGGTATTCTTATCGTCTGCATATTTATAAAGTTTATTAGTACCTTTTACTAAAACCTCTAAGATTAAATTTTCTTTTTGAAGATTAAATTTTCCATCGTATGACATCTTAATTTGAGACTCTTCGTGTCTAGAAATTTCAACATCAGATTTTACAAATTCGCCGTAATTATTTACAGTTACCCTTTTTATTTCATTTTTATTATAAATTTTTTCTATACCAGTTTCAGAATTTTTAAATATAAATGATTGTGGTGTATGGTATGGAGAATTATAAAATACAAAACCAACAATCTTTGAATCATTTTCTAATATAATTTCGGCTTGTTTAAAATTTTGTGAGAAATTAAATGTACTTAATAATAATGTAAGTAATTGTAATAAAAGTTTCATAGGATTTATTTTATCACAAAAGTAAAATAAAAAGGCGGAAAAAGTAATCAATTTTTTCCGCCCAATAAACCCAAATCAAATAAACTATGAAAAAAACTATTTGGGCTCTAATATGCTTATCGGAATGATGACCTCTTCCAGAGAGATTCCCCCGTGTTGATAAGTATCTTTGTAATAGTTGACAAAGTGATTATAGTTTTTTGGGTATGCAAGGAAAATATTATTCTTTGCAAAAATATATTTTGAGCTTAGGTTTCCTTTTGGCAGGAATAGTTTGTCTGGGTTATTAATGGCCCAGACATCCTTGTCCTCGTAGGTCAGGCTGCGGCCGGTTTTGTACCGGATGTTGGTGGAGGTTTCTCTGTCTCCCACCACTTTGCTTGGCTTTTTAACATATACTGTTCCGTGGTCTGTGGTGATTACCAATTTGAAGCCATTTTCTGCAGCAGTTTTGATAATCTTAATCAACGATGAATTTTCGAACCAATTGTATGTCAATGAACGGAATGTTTTATCATCTCTAATCAATTGATTTACAATATTATTATCTGTCTTTGCATGCGACAGTATATCAATAAAATTATAAACTATAACCAACAAGTCATTGTTCTTGTGCTGATTGAAATCGTCAAGAATTTTCCTTTCGAAATCTGCATTCAGGATTTTAAGATATTTCATTGATTTCCCTGATAAGCCGAGACGCTTCATCTGGTCTTCAAGGAAATCTCTTTCGTGCTCATTTTTGTTCCCTTCTTCATTGTCATTGAACCAATACTCGGGGAATCTTTTTTCTATTTCTGACGGCATCAGACCTGCAAAAAAAGAGTTTCTTGCATACTGAGTTGCTGTCGGGAGAATACTGAAATAATAATCTTCTGAAGTTTTATTATAGAATCTTGTAAATAAAGGTTCTATCACTTTCCACTGATCATATCTCAGATTATCCACCATCAGGAGAAGGACTTTTTCTTTTTCCAGTTCGGGTTTCACCTTATCTTTGAAGAGTGTGTGGCTCATCATTGGTTTTTCATTGCCATGAAGCCATTCTTCATAGTTATTCTCTATGAATTTTGAAAACTGAATGTTTGCCTCTTCCTTCTGATTCTGAAGCAGATCTGCAAACTCGTTGTCAAAGACCTTATCAAACTTGATTTCCCAATTCAGGATTTTTTTATAATATTCTGCCCAATCCTGATAGGTTCTTAGATAGGACAGCTCCATACTCAGATTCCTGAATTCCTGCTGATAATCAACGATGGTCTTTTGCTCCACCAGAGATTCGCTTTGCAGGTTTTTTTTCAGGGATAATAAAACCTGATTGGGATTCACCGGTTTCAGGATATAATCCTCGATCTGCGAACCGATTGCCTGCTCCATAATGTGCTCTTCTTCACTTTTGGTGACCATCACAATCTTGAGCGCACTATCCTTTTCTTTGATCATCGGAATCGCTTCCAGTCCGGATATTCCGGGCATATTTTCATCAAGCAGTGTTAATGCGAATTTTTCTTTTTCTATGATTTCAAGTGCCTCGTTCACGTTGTTTACGGGCGTCACTTTATAACCTTTATTCTCTAAAAAGACGATATGAGGTCTTAGCAAATCTACTTCATCATCTATCCATAAAATTTTTCCTGACATATATATTTGTACGTTTGTTTATTATCTATCAAAATTATTACCAAAATATCATAATAATAAATTAATTAACTCTTTTGCAGCGTTAAATATTAGTTAAAGGGGAAAAATATTTTATTATTTTTGATGTCAACTAATTGCTATGATAAATAATGCTTTAAAGATATTCTTTGTTTTATTTTCCGGAATTGTCTTTTCCCAGGATTTTGAATGGGGAAAAGTCTCACAGGAAGAAATTGATTTGAAAAGTGTAGCTTTTGAAGCTAATGCTGACGCTGTGACATTGAAAGAATATGGTGAACTTCAAATAGACCTGGCCGGCTATATACTTGATGAACATATCAGAATAAAAATATTATCCCCGAACGGGTTTACTTTTGCACAGAAAAAATGGAGCTATAATTCGAAAAACAGATTTGACAATGTTGTCTTCAGAGACGCGCATACGATCAATATCGTGGATGGTAAACAGGTTATTACTCCCATCAACAAAAAGGATATTATAATCTATAACAAAAGTAATGATATCAAAGAACTGGCAATAGCTTTTCCTAATGTACATGTAGGTTCTATTATAGAATACAAAGTCACAATAACAAGGCCTTATAATATGTATTACTCTGCCTGGTATTTTCAAAACGCCTTACCTACTCTTTCATCAAAACTAAAATTAAAATCCGTAGCAGGAAGCTATAATTTAATTTTTCCTACCTCCAGATTAGGAAAGAAATATCAAAAGAATCAAAAAACAAGGGAGTGGGAATTGAGCAATATTCCCAGCTATAATACTTATAATCACATTTATAACGTTTCTGACAATGTGGAAAGAATTGTTTTCCAATATTCAAGTGCAAAACGTTTTTACGCGACTTATTACTCAGAAAATACTTGGGAAGGGTTTAGAAATCTTATTAATGAAAAAAAAGAAAAAAGCATTGAAAATTTGGATTTTAAGGAATTTGCCAATAAAATACAATCCGGAAAGAACAAGTCGGAAACCTTAAAGAATTGCCTGCAATATCTTAGAAGCAATTACAAATGGAATGAATATTATGCGATCGAAACCGACAGAATAAAAAGCAATTTCCTGATAACTAAAAAAGGTAATGCTGCCGATTTCAATATTTTTTTACAGGGCATTCTTAGAGAAAAGAATATCCATTCCCAATTGGCAGTCAACAGTCTGCGAAGCAATGGCAGAATAGTTGCCGGCTATCCAATTTTATCAAAATTACAAACTCTAGTCACCATTGTAAGTCTGGATGACGAAAAAATAATGATTGACGCTGCCATTTCCACACCAGAAGATGTGTATTATCTTCCGAGGGATTATTTCAATAACCTGGCTTATGGTTTAGATCTGATTAATGATAATTTCATCAAAGTATCTCCAAAACTCTCCGAGTATGTCTCTCAGCAGGAAATTGAGATAAAAAGCGACTCTCTTACAATGAAAATCCGGGATCAGTATAAGGGTTACTATGAATTATCTTCTTACAAAGATGAAGCTTCTGTAAAAGCCCCCATAACTAAACTCATTGAAAACAATAAAAAGGAACTGAATGACTGGAAAATCAACTACAGAACTGCAATTTTTGAAAGTCCAAATGAATCTTTTTTCACATTAGAAAATCCATTCGAAGAAAAAATAAAGGAACTAACGGTTGAACCGGACAGGAATTATCCTGTAGAACTTGATTTCCCTTTTTTGAAAACCATACAGTTGAAAGTAAAAATACCTGATGGATATAAAATCGAAACCACATCCTTTCAGGAAAAGCTGTCTGCATTTGATAACAAGCTCCAGTATGTACAGGAAATAGAAAACAAAAATGGTGAAAGCACTATAACTTGGTCTTTACTTATAAACAAAATAATCTTTGATACCAATGAGATAAAAGAGTATAATAATTTTATTAATAATGTTTCAGATACTTTCTCGAAAATAATTGTCCTGAAAAAATAAAAAAACAAATCTAGTAGATTTGCTTTTTTATTTTTCTTAATTCGAGTAACTCATCAGCTCCTTTTTATTGGAGTTATAGAGATGGAACTCCAGCATTTTGAAGGAATCTCTCGGGATGATGGTCACCCATTTTTTGTATTTCAAAAACCACTTGTTTTGGATGCTCGCCAACCCTTTCGTAAGATAAGCTTCCACGAACGGGTGCACATGCAGAAAAAGTTTGCCCTTTTCAGTCTGCATGATCGTTCGGATAGAATCTTCCATTTTTTCTACAATCACGATTGGCGCTAATATTTCGCCGTCTTTATTCGGATTCTCTTCAGAAGTCTCGATGTGTTTTTCCGGTCGCACGCGTTGTCTGGTCATCTGGATCAGACCGAATTTGGAAGGCGGGAGAATCTTGTGCCTTGCCTTGTCACGCTTCATCTCTTCGCGGAAGTGTTCGTAGAGCTCTTTCCTGTGTTCCGGATCGGTCATATCTATAAAATCCACTACAATGATGCCGCCCATATCACGCAGACGGAGTTGTCTTGCAATTTCTGTGGCTGCCATTTTATTGACATTCAGGGCGTGGGTTTTGTTCGTATTAGCCGATGAAATATTGTTTCCGGAATTGACATCCACTACATGAAGGGCTTCTGTGTGCTCTATGACAAGATATGCACCTTTGGAACTTGGGATATTCACATGTTTTCCGAAGCTCTGCTTCAGCTGTTTTTCTACGTTATAATATTCCAGAAGCGGGATGTGAGAATCGTAGAACTGAACGATATTTTTTCTTTCAGGAGCTATGACTTCGATGTAAGCTTTCATATCCTCCACCATTTTTTCGTCATCACAAATGATACTTACGAAATCCTGGTTAAAATTGTCCCTCAGAATCGATGATGCTTTGTCTTCTTCGCTCAGGATTTTGCTCGGAACTTTATTTTTCTGAATATTCTTGAACGTAGATTCCCATTTTTTGATAAGCTGGTTCATATCATTATGGAGCTCAGCTACTTTTTTTCCTTCTGCAACCGTTCTGATAATCACCCCGAATCCTTCCGGGCGGATGCTTTCTATCAGCGTTTTCAGTCTGGTTTTTTCTTCCTGACTTGCGACTTTTTTGGAAACAGAGATTTTATTATCGAAAGGAATCAGAACCAGAAAACGACCTGTGAGCGAAATCTGAGTTGAGATTCTCGGTCCTTTTGTAGAAATTGGTTCTTTGGTAATCTGGAGCAATACAAGATCGCCGGCTGTTAGTACCTTGTCCACCGTTCCCATCTTGTTGATGTCCCTGTCCGTTTCAAAATTCTTCAGACTTGCAGTCTGCTGTTTTTTTGAAATGGTATTTTTCAGAAATTTCTGATAAGAGAGAAATTGCGGACCCAGATCCTGATAATGCAGAAAAGCATCTTTATCCGTACCGATATTCACAAAAGCGGCATTCAGATTCGGAGCCAGTTTTTTGATTTTTCCCAAAAAAAGGTCACCGACTACAAAGTCGCTCTTGGTCTCTTGCTCGTGAAGTTCAAAAAGACGGCCATCTTCCAATAAAGCGATTTTTGAAGCATCTCCATCATTGGAAATAATCAGTTCTTTCTTCATAACTTCATAAAAAGGTTTTATTAAAATTAGGTTGTAAATATAAAACAAAAATATAGCTGGCAAACTGCCAACTATATTTAATATGTATAAGACTCAAAAAGGCTAAATTATTTTTTCTTTTTGTGTCTGTTTGCTCTTCTTCTTTTCTTTCTTTTGTGGGTTGCTACCTTGTGTCTTTTTCTTTTCTTTCCGCTTGGCATAATTTATATTTTTTTATACTGTTAATATTCAAATTTAATTATTTCACTGCAACTTTGGTCTTCACTTTCTCCACAAAAGTTTTTGAAGGTTTGAAAGCAGGGATGTTGTGAGCAGGGATTTCTATCGCCGTATTCTTAGAAATATTTCTACCTGTTTTAGCCGCTCTTGTTTTGATAATAAAAGAACCGAATCCTCTCAGATAAACATTATCTCCATTGTACATAGAGGTTCTGATTTCCTGCATAAAAGCTTCGATAACTTTCTGTGTATCATTCTTTTCTACTCCCAGCTTGTTCGAGATGGTATTTACCAATTCTGCCTTTGTCATTTTCTAAAATTCTTTATATTTTTGGTGTGCAAATATAAGATATATTTTTGAAAACAAACAAACAAAATGCTGATTTTCTTCACATTGGAAAAAAGCTTACAAAGTGGTATGATACTAATGCCAGACAACTTCCGTGGAGAGAAAACAGGAATCCTTATAATATATGGATCAGCGAGATTGTCTTACAGCAAACTCAGGTAAAACAAGGTCTTGGCCATTATCTCCGTTTTATTGAAAGATTTCCCACGGTAAAAGAACTGCATCAGGCTTCGGAAGATGAAGTTTTATTATACTGGAAAGGGCTTGGTTATTATTCCAGAGCGATTAATCTGCACAAAGCTTCTCATCAGATCGTAGCAGAATTCAACGGCGCATTTCCGAATCATTACAATGATATTCTTAAACTTAAAGGCATCGGAAAATACACTGCTGCTGCGATTGCAAGCATTTGTTTTGAAGAAAAAATCCCAGCTGTTGACGGTAATTTTTACAGAGTTCTGTCCAGGATTTTTGCTGATGACTTTGACATCTCTGGTTCTAAAGCATTCCAATATTTCTCGGATTTAGCTTTACGAATGATGCCTGATAAAAAACCGGGCGAATTCAATCAGGCGATCATGGATATCGGTTCGGAAATCTGCAGGCCGAAAAATCCGCTTTGTCTTTTCTGTCCCGTCAATGAAGATTGCATCGCTTTCCAGACCGGAAGAATTGCCGAATTTCCAGTGAAAACTAAAAAGACAAAAGTATCAGATCTGAGTCTTAAATATTTTTTTGTGAAGCATAAAAATCAGTTCCTCATCAAACAAAGAGGCAATGACTTCATCTGGAAAAAACTGTACGAGTTTCCAACTTCGGTTCCTGAAAAATGGAACGATTATATCATCAATTCAAAAATCATCAGCCATAAACTGACCCATAAAAACCTTTCAATTGAAATTAATGTTGTCGAAATCGATTCGGAAAAAGAATTTGAAACATTTGAAAAAGAAAATAATTTTCTGAGTGTGGGTAAAACTGAAGCTGATGAAAAATCCTTCCCGAAACCATTGCAGACATTTTATGAATCGCTCTTTCAAAATTAAAACCGAATCAGAAAATTACTGATACTCTGAGATTCTTCGAGTCCGAGCTTTTTTCTCAGCCTTGATCTCGCAACAACAATACTGTGGGGACTTTGTTTGGTTATCGCTGAGATTTCTTTGGATGAGAGATTTTGCCTTAGAAATACACAAAGCCGGAGTTCATTTTTGGTAAGTGATGGGAATTTTTCAAGTAATTTTTTGTAGAAATCTTCATCAGTTTCTATAAAAAGCTTGTCAAATTCAGAATTATTGAGCGCCTGCGAACCTTTTTTGAAATCCATGATGATTCTTGATATCACCTTACGGTCGTCTTCATATTTCGGATCCATTTCTTTAAGTTCCTTTTGTGTGGTCTGGAAAATCTCGGAAGCCTGCATCATTTTCACGGCATTGTTTGCCAGTTCCTTATTTTTCTCCTCCAGTTTTTTGGAGAGCAGTTTATTTTCTGCTGCTTTCTTCTCTGATTTGCTCTTCTGAAGTTTGAACATCAGGAAAACAATCACGGAAAATAACAATAACAGAACGATCCCGGAAATAAAATACCGTTCTCTTCTTTTCTGCTGCTGAAGCAATTCTTTCTGCTTATTTTTCTCTTCAAATTCTGACTCCAACCTGGAGACCTTCTTCGCATTTTCTTTGTTTATGGTAGCTTCCGACAAAGATTTGGCAATATGCAGATAATACAGTGCGTTTTTATAATCATTTTGTTTTTCAAAATAAGATACCAGCTTTTCCGAGGATGCTAATTTGATATCAGAAAAATCACTTCTGTTAGCAATATTGAAAGCATTGGAAAGATAATAATAGGCCGAATCTTTGCGGCCAGGCTGCGAAAGATAAACATTTCCAATGTCCGTATAAAGACTCGCCTGGTCATAATCTGACCTGATTTTTTTTGCAAGACGGATTCCTTCTGACAGATTAGAAATTGCCAGATCAGACTCTTTTAATTTGACATTAACACCTGCTATATTTTCATAAGCAATGATAATATTGAAAGTATCCTTCAGAATCTCATTCCGTTTTTTGAATTCTTTCAGCATTTCAAGAGCTCTGGCATAGTTGCCATGTTCTTTCTCCAAAACTGCAAGATTATTGTATATCAGTGAACCTTCAACGTTCTGGCTGGCTTTATTGGACTCAAATTTCTTAAGCGCCAGTTCCCAAAAATGACGGGCTTTTTTGTAATTGCCCATAAAATAGTAGCAGCCTCCAATATTATTGAGTATTGAAAAAGAACGGTTTGATTTCTTTTCATTTTTGATTTCCAGAGCTTTGTAATAATAGCTGAGCGCAAGATAATACGATTCCTGATCTTTGTAGCAGTTACCGGCTGTCACATAGAGTTCAACACGGGTTGAGTCTGCTATTTCTTTTTCAAAACGAAGTGCTTCCTGTATATAGCTCATCGATTTTATCCTGTTATTATTATTACCTCTGATCAGATTGATCAGACGTTTCACATATGCGTCAGAATTTTTCTGGCTATCCTGAGCATAAAAGCAGACGTTTAAAAAGATAAAAAATACAGCTAAAACATTGCGCATAACTAGAAGTAATGATCAAATTTAGGATTATTTTTCTATTAAATTAAAATAAGATTTTAACCAACTGACAATCAAATATTTAAATAAATTGTATATAAAATGTTACTTAATTATAAAGTGAGTATTCATAATGTTACTATCCAAAAAATTGAAAACTTCACACTTACTTGTAACATTGTATCAATTAATCATAAAAAATTAAATAAATGAATGTAAAATTACTATTACGAAGCTTGATGTTATTATTTTTCGGGCTTTGGAACGCACAGCAAATCACATTAGACACTTCTTTGGTATCTGACACATCAGGAACCATTGATGAATGGTGGTACTGGTCAGGAGGTTTTCCTGTATTGGGAACGGGATTCACCCCGAATTCTAAAGTAACGGTTTTTGCAACTGATCCAAGCGGAAAAAGGTGGAGAGATTTTGAAGGAACTGCAGACAGTGAAGGAAAATTTTCTATTCAGATCAGTGCCAAAAAGTATAAGTCAATACTGGGAACACACATTGTGAAAGCCACGGATAACAATGGAAAAACAGCCAATGCAAATCTGACTGTTAAAAAAAGTGACAATGACATCATACCTGTCAGTACTAACTTCAAGCAATTGAAAATGAGTCAATTCTTTAGCTTCGGGCTAACAGTTCACGCTAGTAATATAGAACCTAATGCACAAGTTATCGTTCATCTTTTTTCTCCTAATGAATCTGGCTCTGCAATCACAGGTCAATATTATGCAGATGAAAATGGAGAATTTACTATGACTTTTAATGGTAATACACCAACTTTTCCCTGGGGAGATACAATGCCCGATATTGCCGGGAAATGGAGAATTAATGTAGAGCAATTTCAAACCAATTATTATGGTGCTACAGAATTTACGATTCTCCCTGACAATCCGAATCCGCAATCCTATGACCCAATCAATAAAGTGGATAATATGATACCTGCTACTCCGATCACCAGATTCGAAGTGAATGGTACAGGCTATAATACAGATCCGAACAGTTCTTCTTTTTATGAAGATATGAGTAACAAAGTATTCGATCTGCAGGCAGGCCAGACTTATAATGTCAAAATAAAAGGTAAAAACAGATCCAGTTTTGCTCCAGACACCTATACATTGTTTATAGACTGGAATCACAATGGCATTTTGGACGAGGATAACGAGATCACCAGCGAAGGTTATATTTTTGGATCTACTGGCGTTGATGACAAATTCACTGAATTTCCAATAACAATTCCTCAAAATGCCATCAACGGAAACACCAGAGTGCGGGTTCTGAAAATGCAATCTGTTTCAGCATATTCTATGTTCTGGCCAACAGGCGCATCAGGATATTACTACAATTCCGGACAGGCAGAAGACTACACATTTAATATCACTAATGGAATGGACAACCCTGGATGTGATTTCGCTTGTCCTGCAGATATCAATGCCAACACAAATCCTGGTGGAACGACTGCAAAAGTAACTTATGAACTTCCTTTCACTTGTTCCGGAAATTCTACCGCATCCTGCAGCATCAATTATCCAAGTAATAATTTTCAAAATTCAGTTAGCTTTAGTAATGTTTTGGTAGCAAATGATTTCATCGTGCCAGCCGGTCAGACAATGAAGGTGAATAAAATTGTGCCTAATTTTGTTAGATTTTCTTACGGCACAAACGTTTATATCTATAAAGACAACAATGGTCAGCCTGGCGAGCTTGTAAAATCTTTTGAAAATCTTACTTATGAATTTCAAAACCAGGTTGGAACTGCTTCTAACGGATTTGCAGTATATGAAGTTTCAATTAAATTACCTGAAACTGTAGAACTGCAAAGCGGAAAATATTGGGTGGCAATGCAAGCACAAGGACCTTTAGTTTCCTGGGAAGCTAAAACCTATGACGGCACAACTTCAAACACCTATATCTCCGGCAATAGTGGTAATAATTGGACAGTAAAAGATGGACTGGACGGTGTTTTCAAAGTTTATTATGAATGTGCTGCTCCAGCTCCGACAGTAGTCCTGGTTCAAGGTGCAGAGTCTGGCTCAGATTTTCCAATCGGTGATAATGTAATTGTTCATAATCTGGTAAAAGACGGTGTTATCATAGACACCTGTGTTTTCAACATCCACGTGAAAGAGGTATTGGCGACTACTGAAACTTCTAAAAGTATCGTGAAGATTTATCCAAATCCTGTTGATGATAAACTTACTATCGAGTCCGATCATAAAATAAGCAAAATTGAAGTTTTTGATATGTCCGGTAAAAAAGTAATGGAACAAGAAACAGATTCAAAATCTTCTGTTTTGAACACCATTAGATTACCAAAAGGAAATTACATCCTGAAGACCAATGACGGAAAAGCTAACAAATCTTTCAAAATCATGAAGAAGTAAATTCATCTTTTCATAATTATTTAGCAAGTGCTGCCTTTTTCAGGCAGCATTTTTTATTAAAAAAAGCTGACGATGGTATTCTAATTATACATATATTTGCAGCACTTTGGTTTCCGGATGTTTTGTCCGGGATTAAAAGGGAACGGAGTGCAATTCTCCGACTGTCCCCGCAACTGTAAATCGTAATTTGAGATTTTGTAATCTTTGCCATTGCTCGCCACAGGCGCGTGAGAAGGCGCAAAATCAGCGAAAGTCAGGAGACCTGCCAAGGATAATTTTTAAATCAATGCTTTCGGAGGAAAGGCAGGTATGAAGAAACTTTTTTTTGCACTTTTTTTCATTTTAAACGCAGGTCAATTTTCCGCCCAGGAAATTTTGATAGACACCTTATTCATTGATAATCAATTTAATAAAACATCTAAAACATCAAAGATCATTAGTGTTAATTCTGAGGAAATTCTGGAAAACGCCACTTCTCTGTCAGACTTATTACGATTTCAAAGTAATATTTATATCAAAGAGAACGGACGCGGCGCAACCTCATCGCCGTCATTCCGGGGAACAACAGCTTTCCAAACGGCATTTGTATGGAACGGGATCAATATCAATTCTATTTTTCTCGGTCAGGGCGACATTAACAATATGAATCCGCTAAGCTACGAGAGTATCGGCATCAAATTCGGCGGTGGCAGTGTAATCTATGGAAGCGGTGCGATTGGCGGCTCCATCCATCTCAACAATTCTTTGGATTTCAAAAGAGGTTTCAACGGTACTTTTTTTACTGAATATGCCTCATTTAACACCATTAATTCTTTGGTAAAAGCCAATTACAGCAATGAAAAATTCAGCTTCAACCTGAATATCAATCATTCCCAAAGTGATAATGACTATGAAGTTCCTGAAAAAAAATTCATTAACAGAAACGGAGCATATCAAAACACAAGTTTTAATCTTGGGTTAGCTTATAAAACCAATCCAAACAATGAGTTTTACTGGCAGAGCCAGCATTATGACAGTGATCAGCACTTCCCCGTTTTTTCCGAAAACCAGACCCGCACAAAATATCTTGTTCAGACCTTCCGGACTTTAGCCGGTTGGAAAGTCCGTTCCGAATCGTTAAAGAACAATTTCAAACTGGCTTATCTTGAAGATTACTTTCAGTATTTCGGCGATGTTGAAGATTCAAAAACCAACGGCGGAACCGGCAAACAATATATCGTTAAAAATGATCTTGATTTTGTGATTTCAAGAAGCACTTCCATTAATTTAATTTCGGAATACCAATACAACGAAGCTAAAGGTTTCGAGTCAGGAATCCAGTCACCAAAAAGGAATTTGGGAAGTTTTTCTTTGCTTTACAGAAAGCTGCAAACCAGAAAATTCTATTGGGAACTGGGCGCAAAACAGGAAATCGTTGAAGATTATAAAAGTCCTTTTCTTTTTTCCGCAAGTGCAAAATACGTCGCAACCAATTGGTATCAGACCACAATGAATATTTCAAAAAACTTTCGAGCTCCAACTTTCAATGATCTGTATTGGAAAGAAGGAGGCAATGCTGATCTGAAACCGGAAACCTCTCTGCAGGCAGAGATGTCGCACCGTTTCCGGTATAAAAATTTCGGGTTGGGAATCACGCCTTATTATATGCATATTATAGACAATATCACCTGGATTCCCGTGAATGGTGCTATCTGGTCTCCAATTAATATCAATAAAGTTGATGCGTACGGCCTGGAAACGGATTTGTCATTTGAAAAACAATTTGGAAAACACTTCGCAAGTAGCAAACTGTCTTATTCCTACACCAGATCTGTTAATCTGGAAACCCAGAGACAGATGAGATATGTCCCGACGCATCGTATCAACTTCAATGCAGATTATCAATATTCTTTTTTTGGTATTTTCGTTCAGGCTTTTTACAATGGGAAAACATACATTGACAGTATTGAAAAAGATTTTCTGAATGATTATCTGATTCTGAATTCGGGGATTAATTTTAAGATATTCAAAAACAACCGGATTGGTTTCCGGGTTAATAATA
The DNA here is from genome assembly GCF_900142325.1 of Epilithonimonas mollis. GTDB lineage: Bacteria > Bacteroidota > Bacteroidia > Flavobacteriales > Weeksellaceae > Epilithonimonas > Epilithonimonas mollis. The sequence continues at coordinate 542,127 of NZ_FRAM01000002.1, read as the reverse complement.
TTACCAGTCAGGCTTATCAGGCAATGAATTATTATTACATGCCGAAAAGGAATTATGCTGTTAATCTGAAATTAAATTTTTAAAAAAATAATTATAAAATGAAATTCAACAAATTTTTGACAGGCCTATTGGCTTCAGCTCTTTTATTAGTAGCATCTTGTAATGACGACGAAGTCTTCGTAAACCAGGAGGAATCTTACAGCGGGATTCTTGTGAGCAATGAAGGTAACTATGGAACGCCAAGCGGAAGTGTTTCGTTTATAGCGAATGATCTTTCTTCCATTGAAAACGGAATCTTCAAAACTGTGAATAACGAAAACCTTGGTGATGTTGTGAATAATATCGGCTTCAGTGGTGATAAAGCTTACATCGTGGTTAACAACTCCAATAAAATAGAAGTGGTCAACCGATTCAGATTCAACAAAGAAACTACAATCACGGATAATATCAATCAGCCAAGATACATAGCTTTTTCCGGAAATCAGTTTTATGTGACCAACAGCAAGTTTAACACATTTGATTATGTTTCCGTTTACAATACTACAAATAATGCTTTTGTAAAGAAAATCACTTTTAATGATACAGTAGAAAGAATCGTTGCTGCAGGTAATAAAGTATTCGTTCAGCACGCTTCTTACGGGTTCGGAAACAGCATTTCTGTAATCAACAGTGCCAATGAAGTAGAAAAAACCATTACACTTCCGGCAGGGAACATCACTAAAACCGTAGCGTCTGACAATATGGTGTACAGCTTGGCTCCGGACGGAACAGACACTTATCTGTATCAGATCAACACGGCCGGAACAATCACAAAACAAATAAAATACGCAGGAATTACGAGTGGTGAAAACCTCAGCATTGAAAATAACAGAGTGGTTTTCAATTCCAAAGGAAATGTTTATGTAACAGATTTGTCCAATACGGTTACACCTTCTCCGGTATTTACAATCACACCTTTCGCTGATGCTTCAACGATATATGCAATGGAAGTGATTGATGGTAAAATCTTTATTTCTGATGTCAAAAATTATGTTGATGATTCTAAAGTATCAGTTTATACATTGACCGGAAATCTCCTTAAAACTTTTTCGGCAGGCAAAATTGCCGGAGGCTTTTATAAAAATTAATTTCATCATTTGTGTTTTTTGGTCCTGCAGGAATATTTCGGCAGGACTTTTTTTTATAAATTCGATTGAGCATAATATTTGTATCAGACTGAACACCAATAAAATCTTAAATTTGTAAAAAAAATTAGCAATGAGGGAAAAGATTGTCATCATCGGAGGCGGTTTCGCAGGTTTACAGCTTGCACGGAATCTTAATAATCTGGGAAAATACAAAGTTATGGTCATTGATAAGATGAACCATCATATGTTCCAGCCTTTATTCTATCAAGTTGCTACCGGAAGGATCGAACCTTCAAATATCTCCTTCCCTTTCAGAAAAATTTTTCAGAGATCCAAAAATATCCAGTTCAGAATGACTGAGATTAAGCAAATCATCCCATCTGAGAATAAAGTGATTGGTGAAGACGGTATTTTCACTTATGACAAGCTCGTGATCGCTACAGGCTGCAAAACCAATTTCTTCGGCAACCAGAAGATGCAGAATCTTGCCTTAGGAATGAAAAATACGCAGGAAGCAATCACGATCAGGAATCATATTCTGATGACATTTGAAAAAATGATTATCGAACGAAAATCAAGCGACGACGGGAACTGGAATCTTGTAATTGTTGGAAGCGGACCGACAGGTGTAGAACTAGCCGGCGCTTTCTCCGAAATGAAATCGAACATCCTCCCGAGAGATTATCCGAGGATGAATTTCTCTGACCTTAATATTGTCCTGATAAGTGCCGGTGAAAATCCGCTGGAAGCCATGAGCCCAGAATCTCAGGAAGCGGCAGAAAAATATCTGCTCCAGCTCGGCGTGATTTTTCTAAAAAACGAGCGAGTAACCGATTACGACGGAGAAGTGATCCGTATGCAAAGCGGAAACTCGATTCCGACAAACAATGTAATCTGGGCAGCGGGTGTTACTGGGAATATCATTGATGATTTCAACAAAGAAAATCTTGTGAGAAACCGGTACATTGTAAACCGTTATAATCAGGTGAAGGGTTTTGAAAACATCTTTGCGATCGGTGATATAGCTTATATGGAAACACCAAAATATCCGCTAGGTCATCCTCAGGTTGCAAATGTTGCCATCAATCAGGGTAAAAATCTGGCGAAAAACTTCAGGAAAAACTCGCCAAAAGACTGGACAGAGTATGAATATATCGACCGCGGATCTATGGCTACTATCGGGAAACACAGGGCCGTCGTCGATTTGCCTAAATTTAAATTTCAGGGATTTCTTGCTTGGTATTTCTGGATGTTCTTACATTTGATGCTGATTCTGAGCGTCAGAAACAAAATCGCAATTTTCTTCAACTGGATGTGGAGCTACATCAACAAAGACTCTTCTCTCCGGCTGATTATTGCACCATCAAATAAAAACCCTACAGAACAGTAATATAAATGATAATTTGATTACACTTTACCATTTACATTTCATCATTTATAAAAAGATATGAGAATCGATATCATCAGCGTACTTCCTGAGCTTATGGAAAGTCCTTTCAAAACATCCATCTTAAAACGTGCTGTGGAAAAAGGATTAGCAGAAGTTCATTTTCACAATATAAGAGACTGGAGCATTGGCAAACACCGCCAGATCGATGATGAGCCTTATGGCGGCGGCGCAGGGATGATCATGATGGTGGAACCTTTGGACAAGTGCATTTCTGAACTCAAATCCCAGCGCGATTATGACGAAATCATCTATCTCACTCCCGATGGAGAAACCTTAAACCAAAGAATCGCCAATACGCTTTCTATCAGGAAAAATCTGATTTTTCTTTGCGGACATTACAAAGGTATCGACCAGAGAGTGCGCGATCTGCATATCACCAAAGAAATTTCCATCGGCGATTATGTATTAACAGGCGGAGAATTAGCGGCCTGTGTTTTGGCAGATTCTGTCATCCGGCTTTTACCCGGTGTTCTGAATGATGAGCAAAGTGCACTGACAGACAGTTTCCAGGATGATCTCTTATCCTATCCTATCTACACCAGACCGGAAACCTACAAGGGTTTATCAGTTCCTAAAATCTTACTGAGTGGCAACTTTGCAGCGATTGAAGAATGGCAGCACGATGAAGCAGTCAGAATAACGAAAGAACGCCGGCCTGACCTTTTGGAATAATGAATGTTAAATATCCATATAACCTTTCCCATCAGAAAGGTTTTTGTTTATTTTAAAATTAATTATCTTTATTTAAAATTGGATGCATGCAGAAGACGACATATAACAAGACCAGCTTACGGAACTTTGTAAATGACACCATAAACGGCAAAATAAAAACCCTTGATTTCTACCTGAACTTTTCTCTGGAAGCCAGCCGGGACATCAAGAAAACTTCAAAATACGACTCTATAAGAGAAGAGATACAGGAGGAGATTTATCATCTGGATAAACAAATGGTGTCACTGAAAACAATGCAGAAACAAATGAAAAAAGTCCTGAATTCTGCTTCCGATGTTGTAAAACTCGGTTCATTGGTGATTACGAATAAAGCCCGTTTTTATATTTCTGTTTCTCTGGGCGAATTTTTCTTTGAGAATGACCGCTTCTATGCCATTTCTCCGGAAAGTCCGATGGCACAGATCATGACCGGCAAAAAAGTCGGGGACGATTTTACCCTTAATAATATCCACCAGGAGATTGTTGAGATAATTTAAAAACTGGGTGCAGGAAGTATCATTCTAATACTTATTCATGTTTCTTTAATTGTCTTGATTCTTGTATCTTTGGAATATGGAACAAGCAACAATTCTCAAGCAAATCATAGAACAACGCAGAAGCATCTTCCCAAAAGATTACTCGGACAAAGAAATCCCACAGTCTATTCTCGACGAAATTCTAAGCAATGCTGTTCTGGCTCCGAATCATAAACGTACAAAACCTTGGCGTTTCAGAGTTTTCAAAGGCGAAGAAAAACAAAATCTTGGACAGGAACTTCAGAATATTTATAAAGAAGTTACACCAGAATTCCAGTTTTTGCAAAAGAAATATGATGATATTGGCTTTAAAATTTCGAAAGCGAATGCTGTGATCTCCATCGTGGTAGAATTCAGTGGATTGGTTCCTGAATGGGAAGAGATTGCTGCAACAGCCATGGCTGTACAAAACATGTATCTTACCTGTACTGCGAACAAAACAGGTTGTTATTGGAGCTCTCCGAAGCTGGTCAATCATCTGAAAGATTCTCTGAAAATTGAAGAAAACCAGCAGTGTCTGGGTCTGTTTTATCTTGGAAGCCTTGATTAATTCTGAAGATTTATATTTGAGTTTAACCGTCTGTTTATCACAAAAGCCATAGCCCTGATTGCAGCGGCATCCTTTTTTGTCATGATGACCAAAGCTTCTTATAAAATCCCTGACAATATCTGCAATGACAAAAAAGATACAGCGGAAAGCAGGTTCCCGGCTCCTGAAAATTCAGAATATTTAAAATTCAAATATCTAACACATAAATAATTTGAATCAGAAAGAATGGTGATCGGAATTTTTTCATATCTTTGCAAACTCAAACATTTAACCGGGACGTGTTCCCAAAATTTTTAAATTTATGTCAGTAAAAATCAGATTACAAAGACACGGATCAAAAGGCAAGCCTTTTTTCCACATCGTAGTTGCGGATTCAAGATCCAGAAGAGATGGTAGATTCATCGAAAAGTTAGGAACTTACAACCCAATTACAAACCCTGCTACAATCGACTTAAATGTTGATTCTGCCGTAAAGTGGCTTAATAACGGTGCTCAGCCAACTGACACTGCAAGAGCAATTCTTTCTTACAAAGGTGCGCTTTACAAAAAACACCTTCAAGGTGGTGTTGCTAAAGGTGCTTTTGACGAAGCTGAAGCTGAGAAGAGATTTGCGGCTTGGGTTGAGGCTAAAGATGCTAAAGTTCAAGGAAAAGTTGAAGGTTTATCTACTGCTAAAGCTGACGCTAAAAAAGCGGCTCTGGATGCTGAAGTTAAAGTAAACCAAGCAAGAATTGATGCTGCTGCTAAAGCTGAGGCTGATGCAAAAGCTGCTGAAGAAGCTGCTAATGCTCCTGCTGAGGAAGTTGCAACAGAAGAAGCTCCTGCCGCTGAAGAACCAACTGCTGAAGCAGAAGGAACTGAAGAGACTAAGGCTTAATTCTTTAAAAAGATACAATAATAAAGACACGATATTTTCGTGTCTTTGTTATTAATAACCAACTCAGTTTTGAAACGTTGAAGGTTTCGTATATTTGCAAAATGAAAAAAGAAGATTGCTACTTTCTGGGAACGATTACCAGAACACATGGATTACAGGGAAATGTCATCCTGAAACTGGACACGGATCAACCTGAAATGTATGACAAACTGACTTCCATTTTTTTAGAAATCAATGGACTGCTGGTACCTTTTTTTGTAGAAAAACAATCCTGGTCCAAAGCGGATACGAAAATCATTACTTTCAAAAATTCTTCAGAAGCTTTGGTGAACCAGTCTATCGGGAAAGGCGTTTATCTTCCGCTTTCTACACTTCCTCCACTGACAGGAAAAAAATTCTATTACCATGAAGTGATTGGTTTCGAAATCCGTGAAGAAGATGGAAAAACCTGCGGAACCATAGTCGCTATCAATGACATGACGGCTCAGAATTATTTCATTCTTGATCTTGCCGGCAAAGAAATCATCATTCCGCTGATCAGAGACTGGATCCTGGAAGTGAACCGTGAAGAAAGATTCATCAAAATGTTTTTACCGGAAGGTTTGATGGACGTTTTCCTTATTCCTTCTAAAAAGGACGAGTAAAAAATCACTCATTCAAAACAGAAGGAAGTAAATATTCCTGGACGATCCTATCAACCTGCGAATGCGCATAAGGCCTGTTATAAGCTTTTGCTGTGATGACGATAACCAAAGGAATTTCTTTAAAAATGATGATTTTGTTTCCACCGTTTCCGCTGGATTGATATGATTCAAAATTTTTGTTTCCGACTTTATAGACTTTTCTCCAGAACAAATAACCGTAACCTTCTGATTCTTTATTGTCAGAAAAATAATTGGTGAAAGTTTTTTGAATCCAGGTTTTGTCCAGAATCTGCTTACCCTTCCAGATTCCATTATTTTTATAAAGCTGTCCGAATTTGGCAAAATCCAAAGCTCGCATTCGTAATCCGCCAGCTAAAGAAGGTTTTTGCTGAGGCGTGAATTGCCATTTGTAATTCGTAATTCCCATTGGTTGAAATAATTTTTTGTCCGCATAATCCTTCAAACCTTTCGGAACAGATTTGTCCAGAATATCTCCGGTTACCACAACGCCGGCTGTGAAGTAATTCCAGTTCTTTCCGATTTTGTTCCCGGTCATTGGCAAATCCAAAGTAAATTTCACCCAATTATCCGTTGGATACATATTTTCTTCATTTCCAGCAGAATCGTAATCCGCATCATTACCATCAAAAGCAGAACTCATTGTGAGCAAACTTTTGAGTGTGACGCTATCTTTTTTCGAAGAATAATTTTTAAATTGTTTCAAACCATAGAAATCTTTCAGAGTTTGATTTTCATTTTTGATATATCCATTTTTGATTGCAATTCCCATCAAAGCTGAAGAAAAGGATTTTCCGACCGAACGTGTATCATTCAGGCTATCTCTTCCGTAACCATTAAAATATTCTTCCAACAACAATTTTTCATCTTTAATCACAACAATTCCCGTAATTTCCCTGAATCTGTTTTCAGCAATTTTTTGATTGAGAAGTCTGATTTTTTCTTGGTCGATTTTCTCATCAGAAATTTTCCAGCCACTATTTGGTTTGATTTTTTGAACTGCAATCTGTTCATCAGAAACATCCTTTTTCGGAACAATTAATTGGATTTCGCCGGATGCAATTACGTTCCCAACTTTCAAATTAAGAGTTTTAAGATAAGGTTTGATTTCGATTTTCAAAATATGATTTCCGACTTCTAAAGCGTCCATTCCACCGTTTGCGAAGAAAAATCTCATCCAAAGATATCGTCCCCAGGAATCTTCATTTTGTGTATTCAGAAACGGAATTCTAAAATTGGTTCTGACTTTTTTATCTTCCACCTTTCCTGCTCCGGAATTCAGGTTTTCGGTATACATCAATTTTCCGTCAACATAGAAATTGAATTGGTAATTTCCTTTTTTAAGCAACTCATCAACAGTCAAAGAATCATCAAGCTGATGAAGATAATTGACCAAAGAATTATCAAGAAAAACTCTGATATCAAAATCTTTATCTTCCCGAAAAGTCATTGTTTTAAGAAAATCAGATTCCTGCAGATTGTCAATTGAAATTATTTTATCTAAAAACAGAATTTGATTCAAATGCTTTTTCTGAATGGAATTTTCGATTTTTTCAGGTTCGACTATATTTTTAGTTTGACTTTGAGAAAATCCGAATATGAAAATTAAGAGAATAAAAAAAATTGATTTCATTGTAAATTTTATCTGACAAAATTAGGCCTTGACTTTCGGAAAAAATAGAATGAAATTAACATCGCTACTTTTTCATAATATTTTTATACTTCAAAGGTGTAATCCCCATATTTTTTTTGAAACACCGGATAAAATGACTTTGGTCTGCAAACCCACATTCCAAGGCTACTTCGGAAAGAGAATCATTTTGACTGAGAAGAATCAATGATTTTTCAACTTTCAGTTTTCTGATATATTCACCCAGATTGCATTGAAAATACTTCTGAAAATCACGGCTGAGATGCATCGGATGAATGTTCAGAGTTTTAGAAAGTTCTGTCAGATTTAACTTTTCTGTAAAACTCTCGTGAAGAATTTCATCAATCTGATTGACCCAAACTGGTTTCTTTTCTGAAGATTGTCTTTGATTGGATAACTGACTGAAAAGATTTAACAAAATCTGATTAATACTCAATTCAAAAGCTTTATCAGTCAATTTTGATTCTTTGAAAATATTGTAAATCAATAATTTGGAAGCCGGTTTTCTGATATTGAAACTTCCTTCCACATCCTTTGAAAGCTGAAATTTCTCAAACCACTCTTCCGTGATTTCGATATGAAAACCCCGTGTGAAAATATCCGGTTTTATGTTGTAATGCGCATCTTCCCAATGATGATACAGCAAAGTTCCGGCAGAACAATCGTAGATTTCCTTCTTGTTCCCTTCCGTCATATTTCCCTGCAAAAGAAACGTAAAATATGGATTTTCGTGGTAATGCCAATCGACGTAAGGATGCGTGTATTCTGTATCCGTAATGGTCAATCCATCAAAGCTGAGCTTCTCATTGGTCTGCCCGAAAAATTCGCCATTACGCAGGTTTTTCATTATAATTTCAGTTTTAAATCCTCAACTTGTCGATACATTCTATTGAAAAACAATTTTCTATCTCTGTTTCCGGCAGTGTTCAGAGATTTACAATTTTTGATTTGATGTTCAAAATAATTCAGCGTTTCCTTACAGGTTTTTGTATCATTGGTCAACAGATAACCAAACATATTGCAGGGAATCGCTAAAGTCGATTGTGAACCATTTGAGATAAAAATATCATTGGAAAGATGGACCAGCTCGTTCTGATAGATCTGAAAATGCGGATTGGTCTCGGTTTTATTTTCGATATATTGAATCAAATTTTCCAATTCTTCTAATATCAAAACAGCATCATTTTTCCTTAGTAGTCCGATTTCAAAATAGAATGAAATCTGCAACAGAATGCTGGAAATCGTCATATCATTCCACAATTCTTTTACATTTTGACTTTCATAAATCTCTCTCAGAATTTGAGTTTTTGAATTAAACGGCTCGGGTTGAAAATCCTGAAATGGAATAAAAACCTGTTTTGAGTTCAAAAGATTCATCCAGACATAGATTTTGAATCTCGACAAAGGCGTATCCGAAAGTGTATAAAAAAACGGAATATCCTTCGCAGAATAATAAATCACAGAATTTTCCGAAAACTGAATGGAACTCAAAATATCCAAAGTATTGTCAAAAAACGAATGTAAATCTTCGGTTTTGTTAACCGCTTTTGTCTTCTTTACCAAAAGATTATCAGTATTTTCTAAAAATCTATCCAAAGAAATGTTATAGAACTTGGCGAGTTGCAGACTTTCTTCCAAAGAAAATTTAGATTTCATAGATGTTCTTCTGTGCGCTGCGTCATAACTTATGTTGAGGACATTTGCCAACTCGTCATTCAGAGATTTGTCCCCGATTTTGTTTCTGATTTCTCTCAATAAAAGTTCCTGATACACTTTTTGCGATTTTCACAAATTTAGAAAAAATATTAATTCTTTTCCGCATTGAGAAACTTTGATTTCAGAAATAATTTTGATGTATAATTTAAAAATCAAGAAAATGAAAAAATTGAGTTTAATGCTTTTAGCATTGGTTTTAACGATTAATTCTTGCGCAAGTTTCAGTAGAAAAATGGTTAAGAATGATTTATCTGTTCTCAAAAAAGAAAATATTTCTATGATTGATGGTGAATACGAATTTAATGGTTATGAGCATATTAATGCTTCCAATAAACATTCAGATAAAATCAGAAATATTGCTTCAATGCTGGATTTTAAAAACTTTAATGATTGTGACAAATTCATTATAAAAGCTACGAATCTGAAAAGAAAAAAATATGAAATACAATTTAAATTTTTAAAAGATGATACCTTGAAACATACTTTTAGTTACAAGGCAAATCTTAAAAACGGATTGCTCTTGCTGGACAATTACTCTTCGAAATGTCACGGAATACCTTATTTATTAGGTGGCTGTATAAGTTTCCAAAGTAGGATTGGTTTAACGAAGGACAACAATTTTTTAATTCAGGACTATTATGAAAACAGTGGCGCTTTTTTATTAATTATTGGCGCTGGTTATGCCATTAATTATGCCGAAAAATATAAAAAATTAAATTAAACTATCCATGAAAACAATTCCCTATTTATTAATCCTTTTAAGATTTATCTCAGCAATGGCCATTTTATATTCAGGATATTTTGTCGGAGAAAAATCAAGAATGAGCATTGTAATCTTGATGTATTTCGGATTATTAACCGATATTTTTGACGGAATCATCGCACGGAAAGTCGGCGTTTCATCCGAAAAACTGAGAAGACTGGACAGTCAAACCGATTTGGTATTTTGGCTATCAATCGGATTCGCTACTTATTGGCTGAATCCGGAAATCATCAAAGATCACTGGAAAGGCATTACTGTGATATTCGGAATGGAAGTTTCGTGTTACATCATCAGTTTTTGGAAATTCGGGAAAGAAACCTGCACGCACGCCTGGATTTCTAAATTCTGGGGATTGAGTTTATTATTAGCTTTTACATTTTTGATAGGTTTCGGGACAGCAAACTGGACATTTTATTTATGTCTGATTCTTGGCTTTATTTCACATATCGATGTGATTATGATCATTCTGATTTTACCGAAATGGCAATTTGATGTTCCGAGTTCATACCACGCCTGGAAAATCCGCAAGGGAAAAACCATTAAAAAATCTGTAATATTGAATTAAAGTCAACAATCTTTGGGAATCAGTCCGATTCTTTCTTGCTCCAGTCAAAATTTTGGTTGATCCAGAGTACAGCACTGTGATAGTTGGTATAAGTAGTAGCTGATCCCGGAATATAACGGTACATATACCCTAATTGAAAAGTTGCTTTTTTCGTAGGATAACCGTACAATAAACTTACCCGAAACTGATCCAGATTATTATTGATTGTCTTTCCAAAATTCACCAAAACTTCATTATTCAGAGAAACAAAAGTTTTGCTGTTGCCCAAAACATTGGCATCAATTTTTTTCCGGACACCCAGCATATACCGGAGTCTGTTGGAAAAATCATACTCGTTGCTCAGGATATCCTGCCCCTGCATTTTCTCCTTGAATCTCGCCTCATACCTGATCCGTTGCTGCAAAGTCCATTCGCCCTGAGGAATACTTACGAATAACTGAGCCCAGGGACGATGCTCTTTTCTTTTCAGATCATCAGAAAAAGAGGTAGACAAAAACAACCACGCATAACCTCCTGTAAAACTGACATTTTTATTAATATGATAGGTAAGCCCATGCCTTGCAATAAAAAAATTACCCGTCGCCAGGTGAAAATCATTCCAGACAGACCAAGTTTCATTTAACTTTACATCCGTCATATAACCAACCCAAATTTGATTTTTATTAATTGCTGTTTTATTCTGTCCCTGCAAAAGTGTTGCACTTAATAAAATAATAAAAAATAATCTGCTGAACATCTCTGAAAATATAATACCCCAAAGTTCTATATAGAAAGTTGATTATTAGCATAATTATAAATGATATTCGTCACAGGAAGATTCCGGCAAAAACCGATCTTGTTCAGTAAAGTTTTTGTAAATTTGCGCTCACTTAATTTTAAAACTGAAACTTGGCAAAAGTCAGAAGAATAAACAAGCGTTTTCTATCCTACTTTTGAAATTATATTTATCTACAGATGAAAAGACAGACGATTAAAGACTTATTAGCAGATTACAAAAAAGTGTTGCATCACGATATCACCGTGCAGGGCTGGGTTCGTGCGTTTCGTTCCAATCGCTTTATCGCATTGAATGACGGTTCTACGATTAATAATTTGCAGGTTGTAGTGGATTTTGAAAATTTTGATGAGGAAACCATTAAAAAAATCAACACAGCTTCGTCTTTGAAAGTTGTAGGTGAAGTTGTAGAAAGTCAAGGCGCAGGCCAGACTGTGGAAATCATTGCTAAAAAAATTATCATTTTAGGCGACAATTTTTTTGACGAATTACAATCAACAATTCTTCAACCAAAGAAACACAGTTTGGAGAAACTGCGTGAACAGGCGCATTTGAGATTCAGAACCAATGTTTTTGGAGCGGTTTTCAGAATCCGTCATGCGGTAAGTTTTGCGATTCATTCATTCTTTAATCAAAATCAATTTTTCTACATCAACACGCCAATTATCACTGGAGCAGATGCAGAAGGCGCTGGCGAAATGTTCGGTGTTACGAATTTTGACCTTAATAATATGCCTAAAACCGAAGAAGGCGACATCGATTTCGCTCAGGATTTCTTCGGAAAGAAAACTAATTTGACTGTTTCAGGACAATTGGAAGGCGAAACGGCAGCAATGGGATTGGGAAGAATTTATACGTTCGGACCAACTTTCCGTGCAGAAAACTCGAATACAACGCGTCACTTAGCTGAGTTCTGGATGATTGAGCCGGAAGTGGCTTTCAATAATCTGGAAGACAATATCGATTTGGCTGAGGACTTTTTGAAGTTTGTGATTAAATATGTTTTAGACAATTGTAAAGATGATTTGGAATTCCTCGACAAGCGTTTTGAAGAAGAGCAAAAGTCAAAACCGGAAAAAGAAAGAGCCAAAGAAGGCCTTATCGAAAAGCTGGAAAATGTGATTGCGAAAAGATTCAAGAGAGTTTCTTACACGGAGGCGATTGAAATTTTGTTGAATTCTAAAGAAAATAAAAAGGGAAAATTTCAATATCCTGTTGAAAAATGGGGAACCGATCTGCAGTCTGAGCACGAGAGATTCTTAGTTGAGAAACACTTCGAAAGTCCGGTTGTTTTGTTTGATTATCCGAAAGAAATCAAAGCTTTCTATATGAAACTGAACGACGACAATAAAACCGTTGCTGCTATGGACGTTCTTTTCCCAGGAATTGGTGAAATTATCGGTGGTTCTGAAAGAGAAGCAAGACTGGATGTTCTGAAAACCAAAATGGCAGAAATGCACGTGGACGAAGAAGAGCTTTGGTGGTATATGGACACCAGAAGATTCGGCTCTGTTCCACACGCAGGTTTCGGCTTAGGATTAGAAAGATTAGTCCTTTTTGTAACGGGAATGACTAATATCAGAGACGTGATTCCTTTCCCGAGAACGCCGAAGAATGCAGAATTCTAAGCTAATAGACAATAAATTTAAAAAACCTTCAGACCGTAATCTGAAGGTTTTTTATTTAACTAACTATTTAACTTATAACACTTATATCAAAAATCGTGCTAAACTTGTTGTTTTTCTAAAAAAAATTTTTAACTTCGTAAAAATTAATTCAATTATTAATTAATAAACTATGCTAAAGCAAAATCTACAGCTTAAACTTGGCCAAAAACTGGCACCTCAGCAAATTCAGCTGATGAAGCTGATTCAACTTCACACGTTGGAATTTGAAGAAGAGCTGGAAAGAGAACTGGAGGAAAATCCCGCTTTAGAGAAAGTAGCGGATGAAAACTCTGAAGAAGAGTATTCCAAAGCGGATGAAGAATATGAAAATGAAGGTAACGAAAGCATAGAAACCGATTTCGATGTAGAAGAATACCTTTATGATGATGAACCAAGCTACAAAACTGCAAGCAGCAATTATTCTGCAGATGACGAAGAGTTTGACAACCAATCACTGTTGACAGAAGGACAGACGCTTTACGACTATCTTCTGGAGCAGATCCGACTGTCCAATATTGATGAGGAAGATTTGAAAATTGCAGAATACATCATCGGAAACCTTGATACGGACGGCTATCTGAGAAGAGAAATCAAATCTATTGTAGACGACCTTGCATTTTCTCAAGGTATCTATACGACTATTGAAAAGGTAACGGATATTCTGGAGAATTATGTCCAGAAGCTTGATCCGTCAGGTGTCGGTGCAAGAGATCTTAGAGAATGTCTTCTTTTGCAAATTGAGAAAAAAGTAAGTTCAAATCCTTCAATCATTCTGGCGGGAAACATTTTGAGAAATCAGTTTGATGCGCTTGCCAATAAGCATTATAATAAAATTCTTCAGAAATATGATATTGAAGAAGAAGATCTGAAAGACGCTTTGGACGAGATTTCCAGACTATCTCCAAAAGTGGGCGGAAACTTTGACACCCAGACGATCACCATCAATCAGGAGATCATTCCGGATTTTGTGATCCAGATAAAGGACAATCAGGTTATTCCTTCACTGAACAACAAAAATGCTCCGACTTTAAGAGTATCTGATGAATACAAAGAAATTCTTTCCACTTACTCTCACGATAAAAATTCTGCAGAGCATAAGCAGGCAGCACTTTTTATCAAGCAAAAACTTGACGCTGCGAAATGGTATATCGATGCCATTAATCAAAGACAAAATACATTATTGCAAACTATTACCGCAATTGTAAAACTTCAGAAAGATTATTTCCTGAGCGGCGATGAGAAGAACATCAAACCAATGATCCTGAAAGACGTGGCTGATATTACAGGATTCGACATATCAACTATTTCCCGCGTGGTAAAAAGTAAATATGCCGACACGCCAAACGGGATCGTTTATCTTAAAAACCTGTTCTCTGACTCATTAACTAATGATGATGGCGAGGAAGTTTCGACAAAAGAAATAAAGCAGCATCTTCAGGAAGCTATTGGCAAAGAAAACAAAAGAAAACCTTATACAGACGATGCGCTTGTAGGGATTCTAAAAGAAAAAGGCTATAACATCGCCAGAAGAACGATTGCAAAATACAGGGAACAACTTAATATTCCTGTAGCAAGACTGAGAAAAGAATTATAAATATAAATCCCGAAGTAAAATTCGGGATTTTCATTTTTGTTAATAACAAATGTCATTATTTATTAACAGTACGTTAATGTTATTTAGAAACATTACAAACTATATTTTTGTGACATTTCTCAATATCATATAAATCAACTATTTTCTACATTTGTGAAAATTCAAATAACAATAGAATTATGGCAGTTATTACATCTTCTATAGGAAGAAAATATGCTATGGCACTTTCAGCAATGTTTTTGCTGATTTTCTTGGTGATACACTTGTTCGTCAACTTCATTTCAATCTTCAGTGAAGAGGGATTCAATACAGCATCTCATTTTATGGGGTATAATCCGGCAGTGCAGTTTGTGATGCAGCCAATTTTGATGTTTGCCGTGGTTTTTCACTTTCTGATGGGCTTTATCCTTGAAGTCAGAAACAACAATGCGAGACCGGTAAAATATGCGATGAACAACGGATCAGCCAATTCCTCATGGATGTCGAGAAATATGCTGATATCAGGTGCTGTGATCCTTGCATTCCTGGCATTGCATTTTTATGATTTTTGGTATCCCGAGATCAGTTATAAATATATCCAGGGGAACAATCCTGATGAGTTGAGATATTGGGAGGAACTGCATCACAAATTCCATGATATTTGGAGAGTTGCACTCTATGTGATTTCGTTTATACTGTTAGGTCTGCATCTGGCGCATGGTTTCCAGTCATCTTTCCAGTCTATCGGAGCAAGACACCCAAAATATACGCCATTTATCAAGGCATTCGGAAATTGGTATTCTGTTATCATTCCGTTGGGTTTCATCATTATTGCAATTTATCATTTCGTTACTCAATAATAAAAAGTAAATTATGAGTTTAGATTCAAAAATTCCTCATGGTCCGCTTAAGGACAAATGGAAAAATCATAAAGATCACATGAACCTTGTTGCTCCAAACAACAGGGACAAAATAGATATCATCATTGTTGGAACAGGATTAGCCGGCGGTTCTGCTGCTGCAACACTTGCTGAACAGGGTTATAACGTCAAAGCTTTCTGCTATCAGGATTCTCCTAGAAGAGCACACTCGATTGCTGCTCAGGGTGGTATCAATGCTGCCAAAAATTATCAAGGCGACGGAGATTCTACTTACAGATTATTCTATGATACGATCAAAGGTGGAGATTACCGGGCAAGAGAAGCTAATGTTTACAGATTGGCTGAAGTTTCTGCAAATATTATCGACCAATGTGTTGCACAGGGTGTTCCTTTCGGAAGAGAATATGGAGGACAGCTAGACAACCGTTCATTCGGTGGCGTTCAGGTTAAAAGAACATTCTACGCAAAAGGACAAACCGGACAACAGCTGTTGTTGGGAGCCTACTCTGCAATGAGCCGTCAGATTGGTAAAGGAAGAATCAAAATGTACAACCGTCACGAGATGATGGATCTGGTAATTGTTGACGGAAAAGCTAGAGGAATCATTGCAAGAAACCTTGTAACAGGTGAGATCGAAAGACATTCGGCTCATGCTGTTGTCATTGCTACCGGAGGCTACGGAAATGTTTATTTCCTTTCAACTAATGCAATGGGCTCTAACGTTTCAGCAGCTTGGAAAATCCATAAAAAAGGAGCATACTTTGCAAATCCTTGCTATGTTCAGATTCACCCGACTTGTATCCCGGTTCACGGAACACAGCAGTCTAAACTGACTTTGATGTCAGAATCTCTCAGAAACTCAGGAAGAATCTGGGTTCCTAAAAAAATTGAAGATTCTGTAGCCATCAGAGAAGGCAAACTGAGACCGGAAAACATCAAAGAAGAAGACCGAGATTATTACCTGGAAAGAAGATATCCTGCTTTCGGAAACCTGGTTCCAAGAGATGTTGCTTCCAGAGCTGGAAAAGAAAGATGTGATGCCGGTTACGGAATTGAAAATAATGACACCAAAGAAGGCGTTTATCTGGATTTCTCAACAGAAATCATGAAAAAAGGTAAAGAAG
Source organism: Epilithonimonas mollis (assembly GCF_900142325.1). Taxonomy (GTDB): domain Bacteria; phylum Bacteroidota; class Bacteroidia; order Flavobacteriales; family Weeksellaceae; genus Epilithonimonas; species Epilithonimonas mollis. The sequence goes on along the minus strand of NZ_FRAM01000002.1, from coordinate 525,499 downwards.
CCGCTATCGAAAAGCATATTCATAATCCAACAGAACAGCAGCTTTATGATCTCGGAAAAAAATGGATCGAGGAAAAATACGGTAACCTATTCGTGATGTACGAGAAAATTACTGCTGATGATCCTTATAAAACGCCTATGAAGATTTATCCTGCAGTTCACTATACCATGGGTGGAGTCTGGGTTGATTATAACTTGCAATCTACAATCCCCGGATGTTTCGTGATCGGTGAGGCTAATTTCTCTGATCATGGCGCCAACAGATTGGGAGCTTCCGCACTGATGCAAGGTTTGGCAGATGGTTATTTTGTATTACCTTATACGATTGCAGATTATCTGTCGGCTGATATCAGAACAGGTAAAATCCCGACGGAAACGTCTGAGTTTACTATTGCAGAGCAAGAAATCAAAGACAAAATCAATTTCTTCCTTACCAATAAGGGAACGCATACTGTCGATCACTTCCACAAAAGACTTGGACACATCATGTGGAACAAAGTCGGGATGGGAAGAACACCGGAAGGCCTGAGAGAAGCTATCAAAGAAATTGAAGAGGTAAGAAATGATTTCTGGCAAAACGTAAAAGTTCCAGGTGATGCTGACAATCTTAACCCGGAACTGGAAAAAGCTTTCAGAGTAGCCGATTTTCTGGAATTAGGACAACTGATGGCAATCGATGCGCTTAACAGGAATGAATCCTGCGGAGGTCATTTCCGTGAAGATCATGCAACACCGGAAGGTGAAGCGGAACGTGATGATGTAAACTACAAATACGTTGCAGCATGGGAATATACAAACGCAGACATCAATCAGGAAGTGATGCACAAAGAAGAACTTGTGTATGAAAATATCGAAGTTAAAGCAAGAAGTTACAAATAATCAATTAATGCAAAAAAAAATTTTAAAATTCGTAATTGTGTTCTTGACAGGGAGTCTGTTAACAAGCTGTGCTCTGAGTAATTCTATAGAAAAGATTAATTATCAGCCTGCATATACTGTTAACAACACTGTAACCAGCGCAAGCAGTATAAAACTGGAACCCATGAAGGATGAACGAGGCTATACTGATGAAAAGGTGATTTTCTATAAAAAAAATATGTATAACCAGACTATGTCCGGAGCGTACATGGCAGAAGAACCGATTCCACAACTTCTGACCAAGGCTATTAATTCAGGTTTGGTTAAAAAAGGTATCACTGTAAATGCGGAAGGTAAGTCCAAAACCCTAAAATCAACACTTCAGAAATTTGATTATGAGGCGGTATCGGGTTTTTCCAGTGCACAGATTATACCTCAGATTATGGTGAAATTTCAGCTTTATGATGAAAACAATAAGGTGATTTGGACTGATATATTAGTAGGAAAAGCGAATACAAAAGGTACCAATTTTTCAAAATTTTTACCTCCGGCAATTGATAATCTCGTAGTGCAGCTTATAAACAACGAAAGTTTTTTACAAGCACTTGAAGGAAGCCAGGAATGAAAAAAATAATTCTGTTATTAATTATTTTTCCAGTTACGGCTTTTTCTCAGAAGTTAGACCTCGGTATAGATTTCGGCTACGGTTTTTCAAACATAGTCAACTCTAAAATAACAAATGGAAGAGCAGTGATAGGTTCTGCAATGTGGAAACCGAACTATGGTATCTCTGCTGTGTATTATTTTAAAAACCCGAATATTGCTATTTCTTCTGCTATAAAAGTTGAATATAAAAGAACACAAAAGGGTTCTATAAGTGAAGATTTTCCTTCCAATAAGTACCAGTTCACTGCAGATGCGATCAACCTGCTTTACAGAATCGGTGGAGGAATAGGACATGGACTGAGATTTTATGGAGATCTGGGTCTCGGATTTAATACTTTCGATAACAGATCTGCCTATTATTTTGGAGATAAAGAGCCAACAATGGCTTTTAACAATTTAAAAGAAAACCTGGATTTAAAAAAATCAGAAACCAACTTTATTTTTGGTGTAGGATTAGAAAAGTCTATCTATAAAAATAAAATATTTGCTTCAGCTGGAGCAATAGGAGAAGCTGGAATCAGCAAAATATCTCCGTCATCATACCGCACACAAGGTATTGGTTTTACCTGTGGTATTAAATATGAATTTGATTTAAAAAATGATTAAAAATCCTCTCAAATTATTAAATTATGAGTGCAAAAAAAGGCTTAAATCTTACGCTGAAAATTTGGAGACAAAAAAATAATAAATCGAAGGGACAATTCGAAACCTATAAAATTTCTGATGTTTCTACGGATTCTTCATTCCTGGAAATGTTGGATATCCTGAACGAGCAGCTCATCAACGACGGGAAAGATCCTGTCGCTTTTGACCATGACTGCCGCGAAGGAATCTGCGGAATGTGCTCACTTTACATCAATGGTAGAGCTCACGGCCCGGATACAGGAATCACTACTTGTCAGCTGCACATGCGTCATTTTAAAGATGGCGAAACCATCCATATCGAGCCTTGGAGAAGTGCTGCTTTTCCGGTAATCAAAGATTTGGTGGTTGACAGAAGTGCCTTCGACAGAATAATGGCCGCAGGTGGCTTTATTTCCGTGAATACATCAGGAAACACGCTGGATGCCAACGCAATACCAGTCCCGAAAGAGGACGCGGATAAAGCAATGGATGCAGCAGCATGCATCAGTTGTGGTGCTTGTGTGGCGTCTTGTAAAAACGGTTCTGCAATGCTTTTTGTAGGTGCAAAAGTATCCCAGTTCGCATTATTGCCACAAGGTCGTGTAGAAGCTACCAGAAGGGTTCTGAACATGGTAAAGGCAATGGACGAAGAAGGATTCGGAAACTGTTCAAATACCGGCGCTTGTGAAGTAGAATGTCCGAAAGGAATCTCTCTGGAAAACATCGCAAGAATGAACAGAGAATATGCTGTGGCAAACCTTTCTACAGCGAATTCTTAATTTTTACAGAAATAAGATTTTAGAAGTTAGACTTCTTTCAAAATATAAATCCGGTTGAGTTTTCCAATCGGATTTTTTATTTGAAGTCAGGCATATGAAACGAAATTACAAATCAAAAACGCTAGGTCTTTTTGTCACAATACAATCCTTTATCCAAAGCATAAAAGCCAGCCCCAAATAAAATAAAAAGAAAATACCTGCTGTCGCAAACGTAGAATATATAAAAAAAACACGCAATTTGGAAACAGGAATTCCCAGTTTGGTTCCGTATCGCGTAAGCACTCCAAACCATTCTCTCTCGAATCTGTGACGTATATTATCAAGCATTATTCAGTAATTGAAAACCAATACCGCAATTTAAGCATTTTTTCTGAGTGCAGAATAATTTGTATTGATAAAGAAATGCCTGTGTCTGCAAAGCATTTTCGAATGTCATTCCTAACTTTTTCCATCCGTCCAAAACTGAATTTCGCTCAGGCTTCAGCTGTCTGTAAAAATCGAAAATATCATCTACAATTTCCGGATTGTGGTTCTTATGATAGTAATATTTCATTGGTAAAATACAGTTGATAATAATCAAATCGATGAAATCCTGACTGAGGTATTTCTCGTTCACAACAGTACTAATTTTCCCAAAATTAAAATGACTATTCCAATATTCTGCTGCTTTAATAGTTTCAAAAATCCGGGATAGATCAGCTATATTTTTCACCTCCAGCAATTTTGAAAACAGATTGGGCTGAGAATGATAAAGATTTGCCAGCTGCGATAACCGGATCGTTGGAAAATTGGGCGGACGAAGCTTGGAAAATTTCGGATGGATATGAAATTCAGATAAATTAAATTTCACCTTAAGAAAATCAAATTCCCGTTTCCAGATCTTCATCATTTCATCCTGCGGGGACTCTAAAAATCCACAAATTCCGAAAAACAAAGCTTCTAACTGAATAGGGTTTTGCTTTATTTTTTGGATAACCGTGAAATCCAGACATTCTGCCATCTGAAGAAAAATTTCTGCATTCACTTTCAATCCGAAAGTGTAAGTCAGATTCTGAAATAAAACAGCTTCATAATTATTTTGGTTCTTTTTCAATGATAATTCCAGAAGTTCTGATTTGAAACTCAATTTTTTGAGCAATACTTCTTCTTCAAAAAACAACGGTATTTTATCTATATCAAAGAGGTTTTCACAAGGAATGAAAAAATGTTCGCCACGAAGATTCTGATGCTTCTGAATCAACGTCTCGTCAATATATTTTCTAAGTTCCAGAGTCGGAATATCCTGATTCTCCAGTTCGGGAATATCACAGTCATTGATGTAAACAGCGTGAAGAATCAGATTCCCAAACTCGGGATTCCCGGAATGGTTATGGAAAAACCAATCGGAAGCTTTGGTATGAATCTCAATATTCCCGGCGAAAATAATGTTGTCAATTTTGATTTTAGCGAATAAAAAATCCGGACCCGAATTCTTATTCCATTCTCCAAATTCTAGGATTTCAATCCCTTTACCATTCGTCGAGATAAAGTTGAAACTCCGGAATTTTTTAAAATTCCAGAGATATTGTAATATTTCTTCATTCATTTGTGTGTTGATTTTTCCTTAAACAAAAACCCTTTCAAAGGTCGTGACTTTGAAAGGGTTAAGTTACAGAAATATTTTAAATCCGGATTTAAAATCTGGATAATAAATTACACTTCCTTAAATTTAGCTTCTTCAAACTTTGTTATTGTATTTTTATACATCTCGATATAAATAGGAAGAATATTTTTCAAGTCGAATTTCATAGCTTGAACTTTTGCATTTTGTTTCATTGCTGCCAAAAGAACTTCGTTACTCAAAAGCTTGATGGTATAGTTACTCATTGCTTCTACATTCCCAATTTCTGCCAGGAAACCGGTTTCTCCCTGGATATTGACTTCCGGAATTCCGCCTGCATTACTGCTGATGACGGGTGTTTTTGCAGCCATCGCTTCCAATGCCGCCAAACCAAAACTCTCCTGTTCAGATGGTAAAAGAAATACATCCGAAAGCTGAAGAATCCTGTAAAGATCATTGACTTTACCGAGCAATTTTATTTTCCCGATAAGATCAGGATTATTCTCCATGAATTCAGAAATCTTTTCCATTTCCGGACCTTCGCCAATAATAATCAGCTTTGATTTTACTTTCTTATTGACATTTTTAAAAATCTCTAAAACATCCTGAATTCTCTTAACAGGTCGCAGATTGGAAACATGAATCAGAATTTTTTCGTCCTCATTGGCAAACTGTTCTCTCTGACAGGTTTTACAATCTTCATCAAAAACAGAATTGTCAATAAAATTGGTAATCACCTGGATCTCTTTCTGAATATTGAAAAACTGAAGCGTATCTTTTTTCAGACTTTCGGAAACAGAAGTAATCGTATCGCTTTGATTGATAGAGAATTCGACGGCGTGTTTGTAACTCGGATGTTGTCCAACCAAAGTAATATCTGTCCCGTGAAGCGTTGTTACCAACGGCACATCTTTATGTTCTGCTTTCAACATTTGTTTCGCAGTGAACGCAGCATAAGCATAAGGAATCGCATAATGAGCATGCAGAATGTCCAGTTTATAAAGATTTACGACACGATAAATCATCGATGACAATGCGATATCATAAGGCTGATACTGGAATAACGGATAAGTCTGAACATTGACTTTATGGAAAAAAATATTCGGATTGGTAACATCCAAACGTGCTGGCAATGCGGAACTTATGAAATGAACTTCATAGCCTTTGTCGGCCAGAGACATTCCCAATTCTGTTGCTACAATTCCGCTTCCGCCGTAAGTTGGATAGCAAAGTATTCCTATTTTCATTTTTTCTTGTACAATTGTATTATGTAAAGTATAGAGATTTTTACTTATCAAATTTACTCAATTAACGTTTTAGAATTTTTCGTTTCCGAACTATTTTTTCTATCAGTTTGATTTTGAATTTTAGCCTCAACATCTATTCCCATTCCGAACTTCAAATTATCATTCACCAATACCGGAAGTCTTCCTGAGATGTTGGTTTGTCCTAGAATACCGTTGGCTGTTGCTTTCATTGAGTCATCATTATTTTCATAAGAAATCAAAACCGTAGAAATTTTTGAAACATCAATATCTTTCAAAGCATAAGGACTTCCAAATACATCAAGAATTACATTTTGATTTTTGCTCAAATCTGATAAAACCTTCTTGCTTGCATCAGAAATTTTGTAAGGTTTGTAAGCTGTAGAATTATCTTTATGAAAACCAACAATCACTTTTGAGTTCGCAGGAATTGTATTGATTTCATTCGATTTTTTAATGATAACTGTTGTTCCAAGGTTAAGTTGATTCAAAAAAGTTTCATAATTAGCTTCTTCCAGAGGAATATAATAGTAAGTTCCTTTGCAATCCAATGGTAACAGCTTTTTATCATCTTTGATTAATGTCAAAGCATTTGAATACATCTTTTGAACTAAAGCCGAATGTGAAGCGTTATTCAAATCTTCGTTGACATTTTCGGGATTAATATTGTTGTATTGTTTTAACCCAAGATAATATTTGGTCAAAAGAATTTTTTTAACGCTCTCTTCTACTCTACTTTGCGGGATTTCGCCATTATCGATTGCTTTTTGAATTAACTTTTTTCCAGTCGACACATCCTGAGAAAACAGCATGATATCATTCCCCGCTTTGAAAGCCATAGCATCCAATTCTCCGGCTTTATATTTGTTGGCAACTGCACCCATATTCAGTGCGTCGGTAATAATCAAACCTTTGTATCCGAGTTTTTCTTTCAAAAGTCCAGTCACGATTTTTTTAGAAACCGAAGCCGGGATTCCCTTTTCATTTTCTAGAGTCGGAACGTAAAGATGAGCGACCATAACTCCGCCAATTCCTTTATTTATTAAGGTTTTAAAAGGTGCAATTTCTGTTTTTTCTAATCTTTCCAAATTATGAGAAACGACAGGCAAATCCAAATGTGAATCTCCATCTGTATCACCGTGACCAGGAAAATGCTTAATCGCGGCGAGAATATTGTTATCCTGCAAACCCTTGGAATAGGCCAAAGCAGAACTCACAACATTATTCACATCAGAACCGAAGCTTCGGTTTCCAATGATTGGATTATTGGGATTGGTATTCACATCCACAACTGGTGCAAAATCCCAATTGATGCCCATTCTCCTACAATCTTCAGCAATTTTTGCAGACATTTCGGAAATCAATTTTTTGTCCTGAATCGCACCCAAAGTAATCGCCCAGGGAAATTTGTGCGCTTTTGCAATTCTTTGGAAAATGCCCCATTCTGCATCCATCCCTATCATCAGCGGCACTTTTGATTTGGACTGAAATTCGTTAACCAGATTGATTTCTCTTGCTGCATCATCCTGCATCAGAATCAATCCACCGATTTTATCATTGATGACAATATTCCTAATTTGGCTGATATGTGCCTCGTCCTTGTTCGTGTAAAGGGCAACAATGAATAATTGTCCAATTTTTTCTTCCTGCGAAAGCGAATTGTAAGTTTTATCAACCCATTCATTGGCTCTTTTTATTTCCGTATTGGAAATATTTTTAGGCTGATATTGTGCGAAATAGAATTGTGAAACAAAAGATATTATAAATAGACTTAACCTTTTCATATTTTGAAAATCTAAATTTTATAAAGATTCTATAAAGATATTAATTCCAAGGAAAATAGCTATTTTTATGGTCTGCAATTTGTAATTAAAAAATAAATATTAAACCTATGAAAAAGTTTTTGCCCCTTTTATTATTGCTGGTTTCTAGTGTTTTCATCTTCAGCTGTAAAGATGATGATGATGATAATTATGTCCAGGTAGACGTCGATTATCCGGCCGTTTACGATTTCAGAAATATTAGTTTTACCAATAATCCAAGTCTTGGCTGGGTTTACAGCCAATCTTTTACCCGCCCGATGCTCGATCAGGATTATGTAGTGATCTTCCGTCAGTCCGGAACAGATAATGGAAATCCGGTATGGCAACAGATTCCAAAAACCTTATATCTTAACGAAGGTGAATTAGATTATGATTTCGATTTTACAAAAAATGATTTTGCAATCTATGCCGGTGGAACCTACAATCTTGCCACAACACCGCAATACATCAACAACCAAACGTTTCGTGTAGTTTTAGTACCTGCCGTTTTTGGAAAAAACGCAAACCTCGAAGACTTACATAAAATGTCTTACGAAGAAATTATCAGAAAGTATAATATCGATGACAGCAAGATCGGGACATTATAAGACATAAAAAGCGGAAAATAATTTCCGCTTTTTTTATTTGATCTCTGTGATAAACTCTTCTTTCGGTGTTCTGTATTTTTTCAGATTTACCAGCCAGTCACTGTTTTCTTCTCTGTAACCCAAAGGTAGTATCACAACGCTTTTCAATCCTTGCTCTGTCAAATTCAGCACTTCATCCAGAGCTTTATTATCGAAGCCTTCCATTGGCGTTGCATCCACCTTTTGCTCAGCTGCTGCTGCAATTGCCAATCCAAAAGAAATATAAGCCTGCTTGGCTGCATGTGTTGCGTGCCACTCTTTTCCTAGCGGTTCATATATGCCCCACAGTCTTGTTTTATAATCGTCCATTGCATTAGAAGGAATTCCTCTTTCTGCCGTTGTTTTTTCAAAAACTTCAGAGATGCTGTTATGCGAATAACCATCCCAGGCCGCCCAGACCAACAGATGCGAACCATCCGTAATCTGAGCCTGGTCAAAAGCAATCGGCTGAATCTTTTTTAATAATTCTTTATTAGAGATGACAAAAATTCTGTAAGGCTGTAATCCCGAAGAAGACGGAGCCAGTCTTGCAGCTTCCAGGATGTAATCCACTTTATCTTGTGGAACAGTTTCTCCGTTCATTTTTTTGGTTGCATAACGCCATTTTAAGTTTTCTACTAAACTCATTTTTGATAATTTTTTTGATTTGAAATGTCAAAGTTAAATAAGAAAAGTTTATTTTTGTAATCTAGTTACCAAAAGTTACTGTTACAAAAAAGTAACCTACATGTTAATCAATCAGTTAAGAATTAAATTTAATAATTAATTAATATAAGCATAAGTTATGAAAATTAAATGCTGTAAAACAAACCTTCTTGCTGTTCAGGATACAATGGATATTCTGAAAGGCCGATGGAAAGTACAGATTATCGCTGCACTTTGTTATAATAAAATGCGTTTCTCAGATTTTCAGAAAGAAATAGAGGGCATTTCTGCAAAAATGCTCAGCAGCGAACTAAAAGACCTGGAAGTCAACCAATTATTAACAAGAACCGTCCTCAATACGCAGCCGATAAGCGTAGAGTATGAATTAACAGATTACGGAAGAACTCTGAAAAAAATCATAGAAAACCTTGCTGAATGGGGAATCGAACATCGGAAAAAAATCATCGGTAAAGTTCCGGAAATTACAGAAAATTAAAAGGCTTCCAAAAAAAGAAGCCGTGAAGTTAAATATTGAATCAAACCTGAATAACACCCATATTAAACTGTTCCCTGATCGGCGAATGATTGGCCGCTTCGATTCCCATACTGATCCATTTCCTTGTATCTAACGGATTAATAATAGCATCGGTCCAAAGTCTTGCTGCAGCGTAAGTTGGCTGGATCTGCTTGTTATAATCTTTCAGAATCCTGTCAAGAATTTCCTTCCTTTCTTCATCTGATATTTTTTTGCCCTGCTTTTTAAGAGCCGATTCCTGGATCTGTAGCAGAACATTTCCGGCTTGCGAACCTCCCATCACTGCCAGCTCTGCCCATGGCCAGGACACAATCAGTCTCGGGTCATAAGCTTTGCCGCACATGGCATAATTTCCTGCGCCATAAGAATTACCGGTAATGACCGTGAATTTTGGTACTACCGAATTGGAAACTGCGTTTACCATTTTTGCGCCGTCTTTTATAATTCCGCCATGCTCGGATTTTGATCCTACCATAAAACCGGTAACATCCTGAAGAAAAACAAGAGGGATTTTTCTTTGATTACAATTGGCAATAAACCGTGTAGCTTTATCTGCGGAATCCGAATAAATAACGCCACCAAACTGCATCTCTCCTTTCCCACTCTTCACCAGCTTTCTCTGATTGGCAACAATTCCTACACTCCAACCATCGATCCTGGCCGTGCAACAAATAATACTTTTGCCATAATCAGGTTTATATTCTTGATATTCAGAATTATCAACGAGACATTTTATAATCTCTATCGTATCATATTGCTCAGACCTTACAGCTGGCATAATTCCAAAGATGTTGTCCGGATTTTCTTTGGGAGGTAAACTTTCGGCTCTGTCAAAACCGGCTTTTTCAAAATCGCCAATAGATTTCATGATATTTTTGATCCTGTCCAAAGCATCTTTGTCATCTTTTGCTTTATAATCTGTAACACCAGAGATTTCGCAATGCGTTGTTGCTCCACCAAGTGTTTCATTGTCGATATTTTCTCCTATTGCTGCTTTTACCAGATAACTTCCGGCAAGGAAAATACTTCCTGTTTTATCTACAATCATCGCCTCGTCGCTCATAATTGGAAGATATGCGCCGCCAGCAACACAGCTTCCCATAATCGCAGAAATCTGGATAATGCCCGCCGAGCTCATCTTTGCATTATTCCTGAATATCCTTCCGAACATTTCCTTATCCGGAAAAATCTCATCCTGCATTGGCAAGTAAACACCTGCAGAATCTACCAAGTAGATGATCGGCAAACGGTTTTCCATGGCTATTTCCTGAGCTCTCAGATTTTTTTTCCCTGTGACAGGAAACCATGCGCCAGCTTTTACAGTAGCATCATTAGCGACAACAATACACTGCTTTCCAGAGATATATCCAATTTTTACAATTACACCACCCGCAGGACATCCACCTTCATTTTCATACATTTCATAACCTGCAAATGCGCCGATCTCTATAGAATCAGAATTTTTATCAAAAAGATATTCGACCCGTTCTCTTGCTGTCATTTTTCCCTGATCCCGTTGCTTCTGCAGTGATTTCTCACCACCACCCAACTTGATTTTCGCCAAGGTTTTTTTGATGTCGGAAAGTTTCAGTTTATTAATATCTTCTCTTTTATTGAATTCTAAATCCATATTGTTTTCTTTGGTCTAAAGATAAAATTTTTTAGAGAATGGCAAAAGAATGCTTCGCCGGATTGAACGCTAAGATAATATATTCCTTTTTTAAGCGTTTAATTATAAATGATATAAATTTTTAGTTAGTTTATGTTTATCTAATAAGTATTCTTATTAAAAGATCCGTATAAGTTCTTATGCGGATTTTTTGTTAGCTAAAGTTCGGTTATTCTCTTTGTGAGCTGAAATTTATCATTAATTTCGCAATCTGAAAATCAATTATTCTCCAATGAAAAACTCTTATCTGCTAAGGCTACATTTTATCGTTTTTTTATGGGGCTTCACAGCGATTTTAGGAAAATTGATTTCCGCAGAGGCAACAGTTCTGGTTTTTTATAGGATGTCATTTGCTGCTATTTTTCTCTATTTATACCTAAGGATTATCAAGAAAGAAAGCATCAGTATCTCTAAAAATCTATTGCTGAAGCTAATAGGAATTGGCACTGTAATGGCTTTTCATTGGTTATTCTTTTTCCAGTCTATCAAGGTTTCCAATGTTTCCATAGCATTGTCATGTCTCTCTTTATCAACATTGTTTGCAGCGCTGATAGAACCTTTGGTTTTCAAAAGAAAACCCGACTGGGTAGAGATTATCATAGGGATCATTATCGTCATCTGCATCTCATTGATTTTTAATGCGGAATTAAAATATAAGGCGGGGATTTTCTATGGAATTCTCTGTGCACTTTTTGGGACAGTTTTCTCTGTTTTCAATGGAAAAATCTTTGGGAAAACGAGTTCCGGGAATATTATTTTTTATGAGATAGCCGGCGGATGGCTGGTCATAAGTTTATTTTTTATTTTTACAGGGCAAATTTACGGTGTCAGCGAAATAAGTTATACTGATGTTGCGTTAATAACATTATTGGCTTCTGTTTTTACAGCATATCCAATGTTTGAAAGTGTAAAGCTGATGAAGTTCATTTCACCTTTCACATTGATCCTGACTGTAAATCTCGAGCCTGTTTACGGGATTATTCTGGCTTTTTTTATCTTTGGAGCATCAGAACATATGAGTCCTGTTTTTTATATCGCTTCCGTAATTATGATTGTTGCGATTGTAATTAATGGTATTATAAAATCGAGACGAAAAAAAGATAATACAATTACAGAATCAAAACCTCTGTAAACCGCTATTGATGAAAAGAATTTTATTTTGCTTACTGATTATTTTCTCCCGCTTATCTGATGCACAAATCATCAGAAAATACTCTAATGAATTCCTGAATATCGGTGCCGGTGCGCGAGGCCTTGCCATGGGTGGCGCAGTGGTTTCTAATCAGGACGATGTTTATTCTCCAATGTGGAATCCTGCAGGTCTGATGAAGATCGACAGAGACTGGCAAGTTGCAGCAATGCACGCAGAATATTTCGAATCAATTGCAAAATACGACTACATTGCCTACGCAAAACCTCTGGATTATGGAAATGGAGTCTTTGCCATTTCGCTCGTCCGGCTAGGCGTTGACAATATCCTCAATACGACTCAATTGATTGATCCGGAAGGCAATATAGATTATGACAGAATCAGCTCTTTTTCAACCTCGGATTACGCAGCTTTGTTTTCATATGCTTTTCATCCTAACGGAAATCAGAAACTAGATCTGGGTGCGACTGCAAAAGTGGTTTACAGGAATGTCGGAAAGTTTGCAAGCGGCTATGGATTCGGATTTGACCTGGGTGCTATTTATCATACGGATACAGACTGGAACCTGGGATTCATGCTAAGAGATGCTACCACAACGGTTAATTTCTGGACTATTAATCAAAAAGAATTGTCAGCAGTTGTTAACGGAGAAGAGTTCAATCCTGCTCCGGCCGACAAAATGGAAATCACAATGCCAAAGCTTAACCTTGGCGTCAGTAAAACCTATGAATTCAACAGAGATCTGAAATTATTGCCTGAAGCCGGTGTGAATATCGATTTTGCAAAAACTGCGGCACTTATTTCCACAGACTTTGCGAGCATCACACCTTATGTTGGTGGCGAACTGATCTTTCAGGATATGATTTTTATAAGATTAGGTGTTAACAGATTTCAGACCATTTCCGATATAGAAGATTTGAAAAGAAAAGTCTCTTTCCAGCCAAGCGGCGGTATAGGAATCCGGTACAAGGGTCTGACGCTGGATTATGCGATCACCAACTCAGGCATCGGCGGTTCTAATTTTTATTCTAACTTCTTCTCGCTGAAGCTGGATATGCAGGGTTTCAGAAATTAATAACAAAATATACATTATGAAAAAAATATCTTTTTTCTTATTTGTTTCGTTGATCACAATGATCAAAGCACAGAATGTTTCCGACTATAAATACATCTCTGTTCCGACAGAATATCCGTCGCTGAAGGAAACTTACGGAATGGATATGATTCTGAAAAAAACTTTGAAATCAAAGAAATACATTATCCTGCCGGAGCAGAAAAGTAACTGGCCGCAGGATGCACTGATGAACTCCTGCAAAGTTCTGAATGCCGATATCCTGAATGAAAAAAGCCTGTTGAGAAACAAAATTTCGCTTCAGTTCAAAGACTGTAACAACAATGTAATTTACTCCGAAAAATCGAGCAGCACGATCAAGGAATTCGAGCCTGGTTTCCAGGATGCGATGAAACAAGCCGCCGCCAAGCTCCCGGTCTCCAATCCTTCATCTGATTTTTCTACGGAAGTAATTCCATCTAAAGAAATTATTGCTGACAAGAATAATAATTCTAATACAAATCAGAATAAAACTACCGAAAGTAAAGTAAATACTGCTCAGAAATATTCTAAAGGAAATCTGATATTACAGAAAATACAAATCGACAAAGATCAGTTTATTTTGATAGACGGAAACAGTTCCATTCCTTTTGCAACCTTCCGGTCTACAGCAAAAAGTGATGTTTTTCGTGTAAAGCTGAGTTCCGGAGAATCTACTCTCGGCTATTATGAAAATGGAAATATCATTATCGAAATGCCAAAAGGCAACGATTATTCAAAAGAAGTTTTCATGGCGAACTAAACTTCGCCATCTTAAAATAGAAAGTGAGTCCGAAAAAAATCTGACTCACTTTTTATTATTTATTTTCTGCCGGGTTATCAACATTTGTAATATTGATGGTGGTTGGCGTTACTAAATTAATCCCTTCCTTCATTAGTCTGCTGTTGATCCTGATAATTGCTTCACTTTTCAATTTGCCAAAGTCACTGCCAATTTCCAGCCAGAACTTGACCTGCAAAGTAAACACACCTTGCTTCACATTGGTTAAAAGAACATCTGATGTATCTACTCTGTCTACATGCTGCAGGCTTTTGATTTCATTCAGGATTGCTTCTTTAGCTTTATCAATATCTTCGCCGACGGGAATTTCCAGATCAAAAATAATTCTACGCTGAGGAGAAGCCGTAATGTTAAAAAACGGAGAATTGAATATAACCTGATTAGGGATATAAACTTTTTTACCATCATCTGTAATCAGCTTTGTCGTTAACAAGCCAATATCCTGCACTGTCCCGGAATTACCGCCAATCGTTACATAATCTCCTATTTTAAAGGCTTTATCAACACTTACTAACATTCCTGAAAAAATACTTGAAACAAGGTCTTTCAGTGCAACTCCAGCAATAACACCGGCTACACCCAGACTTCCCAGAAATTTCAGAAAAAATCCGCTGAAACCCATAATCTCCAGTGCGATGAAAGTACCCATAAGGATAATGAGAAACTTAAAAACCGTAATGAGCGTCACTACCGACTATTTTTTGGTTTTTGGGAAGAGTCTGTGGAACAATTTTACCGACCATCTGCTGAGATAAGTGCTGGTAGTAAGAAAAAATAAAAAAACCAGAATGCCGACTATCAGCCTTGGTGTTAATTCGGCAAAGCTTATATACCATCTTTGCAATACTGCATAAACTGTATGTAAATATTCCATAGAGTTCTAATTTAACAAAAAAACCGACAAAAGCCGGTTATATAAATTTCTATCAGGATAGATTATCTAGCCTCATTCGCAATTCTTTTAGCCTGTCCTGATGGCAGATAAATCTGAAAGCCAAGACCGAAAATAAGCCTGTTGGTATAACCTCCATTCCCGAATCCCGCATTTGCATCATATTTCAGCAAACCTTCAAGCCCGATGTTAGGGGTTATAAAATAGGAATATCCTGGTCCAAAACCAAAGTTCAGTCCATTGGAAGAAGAGCCACCTTTAGAAATCGATGTTCCCCCAACTCCTAAATTCGCTTCAAAAAACCAACGGCCATGATTCAGCAGGTTATCAACACCTTGTTCTCCCGGAGAAAGATAGTAGCGTCCCAATGCGCCAACATTATATACAAAAGTAGTGGGTGCATCTTTTGCTCCGCTGAAACCCAGATCCACATAGCCTCCTAAAGCTACATTATCTTTAATAAAATAAGCACCTTTCGGCTGAATTGAAAAATCATATCCACTGCCTTTATTCAAACCAAAATTAGCCCCCATAAGGTTGCCTCCTACCATCCAGTTCCCTTCCTGTATCTGAGCACTTGCTGTGGAAAATAATCCGACTGCAGCAATCATTGCTCCAAAAATCATTTTTTTCATATGCTTAATTTTTTCCAATTGTAATTATTATTCTAGCATTTTTGCAAACCTTGTGCCATTGGACTGAAATCCTTTTTGAAATAATAAAAATGTATAATCATGTTTCAAACGATATTCTGAAATTTGTGAAAACCATCCTGATTTTATTAAAACAAAAAGACATTAAAAATGATATTACCTGTAATTTCTGGATTTCAAATTTTGAATTTTTATTGTTTCAAGAAAGAATTGTATTCTGTGCGTATATGTTCCCATAAGATCTTCTGATCATACTTAAGAATACTTTGCCGTGTAACATCCTTAATCTTCATATAAAAATCACTTTCAAGAAACCGATTCATGGCTGAAAAAAGTGTTTCTTCATTTTTGGGGGGAACAATCAATCCGTTTATTCCATCCATGACGATTTCGTTACATCCGTTTATATCGCTGACAATAACCGGAATCTCCATTGCCAGAGCCTGTAATACCACATTTGGAAATCCTTCCCTATAGCTAGGGAATGCCAGCGCATCACTTACTGCAAAATAAGGCCTTACATCTTTTTGATAACCGACAGTTAATATATTTTTGTTGTCTCCTATCTCTTTCAAGGTATTATCATCCAATGGATCCAGTTCTGTCTCATAGGGTCCGACAAGCAAAAGCCTGACATCAGGATAATTCAGTTTTTTGAAAGCTGCAATCAGTTCATTGATTCCTTTATCCTTTACCAATCTCCCTACGAATATGAATACGAAATCATTGTCTTTAATACCAAGCTTATTTTTTAAATCTATTTTATGCTGTTCGGAAATTGATTCTGTTGAAAAATTGTCAATGTTGATGCCATTTGTGCTACCGTTTCCAAGTATTTTGAGTTTTTCTTTTCCACAAAATTTTTCGCTTAGTATAAAATTGTACAAGCCTGAGGAGTTGGGATAAACTTTTGCAGCACAGCCGTATGTGAATTTCTCAACAAAATTCAGAATCTTTCTTTTTGTTCCTTCTGCTTCCATCAGAGGTAATCCGGCAACCGTATGTAATCTCACTTTTACGCCTGCCAGTTTTGCAGCCAGCATGCCAATCAAGCCAGCTTTTGGTGTATGGGTGTGAACTATGTCCGGTTTTTCTTTTTTGAAATAGCGGTACATCTTCCATAATGAAACCAAGTCCGCCAAAGGTGTTATCTTCCTGGTCATTTCTATCGCATGGCATTGGACTCCGAGTTTATCCGCTGCTTTTTTTAAATTATCCTCGTCGGCCGATATTGCAGTAACATGAAAAAATTGATTCATATAAGTCAGCTGGTTACCGAGCAGTTTTTCTACGGAGATCGGAACAGTGGTCACACGGAAGAGCTTTGCCATTAAGGTTTGTTTTTTGCAAAGATAGTTTTTTTGAGAGGAGTTTTAAGTGGGAGGATTTGAGAGTTGGAGAGTTGGAAAATGTGAGGGTGTGAGGGTTGGAGGGTGTGCTATTGGACCTACAGAATATGGGATGTATTGTGGGAAGATAGGATTTTGGAAATGTCAGGTTTGGATATTAACTTTTACAGGATGCTAAACAGAATAACTTTAATTCAATAAAACAATCCCTTTTTTCGAAAGGGATTGCTTAGCTGGTATGCTATTATTCCTCAGGCTATCTCTATGCTTCCTGCATAAGAGGATAAGGATGATTCTATCCCGTCTGCAGAGAGAAAAGCTATCCAAACGTGTATCTGTCGACCGGACATATATGGCGGCACGCTGACCGTAAGCGTAGTATCAGTTCTCTCACCCATATTTCCGAGAAAAACCGGTCCCTTCTGTGTCTCATCAAAATACAGCAAACTGTAACTGATCTGCCATACGATCCGGATCTCCTGCCGCATTGTTGTACCACTCCACCCTAAATGTTCCCGCTGCTGCAGAACTCAATCCGGTAGGAATTGGTGCCAAGAGATTCCCATTTGAAAACTGGACCTCCGGGTATTCCGGAACGATAGTCATCAGAGCAAAATCCAATTTGAAAGCATTTAATAAATTGGTAATTGCCTGATTGTAGCAAGACCTCATCCCCTGTCTGTACCCGAAATAAAGCGATGCATAACCTTTGTAAGGCAAGATGAAGTCGTAGCATTTCTTCATCCTTTCCTGGATCAGCAACTGTTTTGGGGACGGTGCTTTTGTTTTTTTACGCGGCCGCACCTTAAGATCTCTGTCCCGTCTACGTTTGCCACTACGAGTCTTCCAGTTCTACCACTGGATCCTGACAATAAAGAATCATTTAATTTTTCCATAATTTTTTAATTTGATGATTAAACAAGTCAAAGGTAGAAAGCGAAGCTGCTCATTTTACTAATGCTTCCGAAATCTGCTAGAATTTTCCACTTTGCTATCGTTTTGATAGGCCTGTTATAGGGTTTTCATAGGCTTTCTATAGGGTTTGTTATAGCATTGGGGCTATTTGACGATGTGATGATATGGTGAGTAATAATTCGGATAATAGTTTTGGGATTTAGAAAAAAATAACTACCGCATTGGATTCGATTAACTTAGTTATTCAAAAACAACAATGCAATGAAAAATTATTTAAACTTAAGTGAATCCTTTATCAAACAGCTGATTTTGGCTCTTAAACTTATGATCGAGGAGTTGCTGAATTCCGAGTTTACATTCAGTCGCAAACAGATTATGACCGAGGCTGAAGTGGCAGACCTGTTGCACGTGAGCGAGCGTACCATGCGGCATTACCGTGCAGAGAAGCTATTCCACTATATCAAGCTGGAGGGGCGCATCTATTACCTTTCCATCATTTTTTATTTCGATCTTGTTGTTCATAGCCTTAAAAGTAGGTTGTGATGGTGCGGGATGTGAGTGGAGAGTTACGGGTAATGAGGTGAGGTGAGATCAGGGGTTTGGGTTACTCTTGGCGTTACTGAGAGTACGATGCGAACTTACAGATCAGAAAAGCTGCTTCATTACATCAAACTAGAGGGCGAAATCTATTATCTATCCATTACTTTGTATATTGATCTGATTATTAACAGATTGAAGAGTGCTTTTTGAGGATGGAATTACAAGGTATGTACTGTTAAGCAGAAAGTCTTTTGTGAAGTAAGCTTATTTATAAAAATTTTTTAATATTATTTTTAACTATTCTAAATTTTCCACTTTTTTCGACAGGTATATTTTCAACATAAGTTAAATTTATTTCCATATTAGTTCCTACTCTGTCATACCAATTTTTAAGAAAAATGGTTTCTACCTTTTCATTAAATAGTAAACTATCTTTTACAACTAAAATCTCAATCTTATCTATATGATTCTGTATTACTTGGAATTTAATTATACCTTTTGTATCTTTTAAAGTATTAGAAACATTTCCTAAGTTTATTTTACCATTTTCAGGTGAAAAAATAAAATCATCAATTCTACCTAAGACCTCTTTCACTAATGGATTGTGATTACCACAATCACATTTTTTATGACTATCTTCTAAGGTTATTGAGTCTCCAATATCATATCGAACAAGAGGGGTTCCATCGGTTGTAAATGATGTTATGATTAACCTACCCGATTTCGCGGGTTTATTTGTATGGTCTAAAACTTCGAATATGCCACTTTGCATTTCCAAATGTAAATTCTCATTTTTACATTCAAAAATAAAAGGAGCTCCTTCTGAAGAAGCATATTGATCGTATAATTTTGTCTTAAAAAATCTCCCAATTACATCTCTCATTTCCCGGGTTACAGTTTCTGCAGTAGGAAAGACAGCTTTTACAGTATTTTCAGGAAAAATATAGTTATTTTTAATACCAAATTTTGCTATTTCCAATATACTCGATGGAAACCCAACAATATACTCTGGAGAAAATTTAATGAGATCTTGCACATAACATTTTAAATATTCTTCCTTAATATGAAAAGTTGAATAGTATCTTACTTTATAAAAAAGGTCTGTTTTCCAAAATCTATTTTTTTTTACATCAGTTTTTGTAAGAAGATTCTTACCCGAAAACCAAGCTGTCTTTTTACCCAATTCATAGCCAAAACGAGCTCTAAAATCATCTAGCATCGCAAAGCGTTCTTGCATATTATCTTTGGTAAATAGTACCTCTAAGGATTTACCTGTTGTCCCACCAGTTTTGGAAACTATACCTTTCTTTTTTGGAATAGTATAAACCTGATCGATCTTTTTTCTTAAATCTTCTTTACTTACAATCGGCAACAAATTAATATCATCTAAATCCACCAATTGATATTGACTATAAAATCCAGATTCTTTTTTAGAGTGTGAAAGGAATTTTCTGAATCTCTCTTTTTGAATCTTCATTAAATCATCCAAAGAAAGTTTCCTATTTTTAAGGAATTCTAACCTATATTTTCTATAATTATTCCCATATCTATCCTTGTATGCCAAATAATTAAACATGGATATTAAAAATCCTTGTAAAAAATCAGGAAGAATTTGGTAGAGTTTTTCTTTCATTTCTTAATGATTAAGGTATAACTGTTCAACTTTTTTTGCTACAAATTTTATATTATATCTCGATTTAGCTACTTCGTTATTATATGCCATCCTCTCGTTCAATATTTTAGTCTCGGTTATTGCTTTTGACCAGTTAATTTCATCAATATAAATACTCATACGAATAACCAAGTCGGTTAGATCTATTTCTGTAGATAAGTCTTTAGATATTATTGATGGAAGTCCTGCAGCCTGAGCTTCAATTAATGAAAGAGGAAAACCTTCAAAAAAAGAAGGAAATATAAAGGTGTCCATGACATTTAAATATTCATTTGCATTGGAAATAATACCTGTAAGAATGACTTTATTTTGGAGACCTAGTTCTTCTATCTTTAATTCTATTTCCCTTCGTAATTCTCCATTACCAATCAAAATTAACTTAGAATTACTATTATTTTCGACAATTTTTTTGAATACTTTAAAAATAAAATCGTGATTTTTAACTTTACTAAAACGTCCTACATGTCCAACTACGAAATCTTGTTCATGTATATTCATCTTTTTCCTTAATCTACTTCTTAAATCTGGATTAAACAGAAACTTGTCAACGTCTATTCCGTTTGACAATACTTCATAATTGTTAATTCCAAACAGCCATTTTCCTGCATTATCTGAACAAGCTAAATTGCGTGTTGAAAAATTCTTTAAAAATTTTTTCAAAGAATTTTTCATCAATGACTTTCCTTCCGTAGAATCTGCATGGCTGTGAGCAATCCTATGTGGAATTTTATTTTTTTTTGCAATAGCTAAAACAATTGTACTAGTTGCATTAATATGAGAGTGAATAGTATTATATTTATGTTCTTTTAAAAATAACGTAAATTCTTTTTTATACCGAAAGAATGTAAATGGAGATAGAGCAGGTAATATAAAAATTTCACCCCCTAAACTTTTAATTTCTTCATCAAAAAAACCTTTTTCATTTCTATGTACAAGAAAATCGAACTGGATTTTAGTACGATCTATGTTACGATAAACGTTCATAATAAAGTTTTCTATTCCACCCATATTCATTACGGTTACTACTTGCAAAATTCTAATAGGAAAATCCATTTTTCATTTTTTTATTTTAAATCTAATATACAGATTCAGTAAAGCCCCAAAAGGGTACATCAATAAACTAATAACAGGATTTACACCTCTAAATGCCAGCAAATAATCTTTTGAAAAAATCGCAGCTGATACTAAATGAACATAAGCTCTTAAAAGTTCACCAATATCCGATGCATTCTTTATGTGAATTTTCCTCGCATATGCAAAACCTTTGGGTGATTGCTTGTATTGTTTTAAAATTGTATGCGAAGATCCTTCCGGCTGATATTCAACAATACATAGCACTTTATTTAGGAAAACAAATGGTTTATTTTTGCCCATCAATATATATAATGTTCCAAGAGGTACAAGCTTTTCTTTTTTAAATTCCGGATATAAGGGATAGCGTTTAACTTCTTCTGTTCTAAGCACAAATTTTTTATCTCCTTTTGCTTTATGTTTTTTAAATAAATCATTGTAAGAACCTAAAGATATATCTTTGGGCATTAATGTACCTATAATATTGCCCTCAGAATCAGAATCTAATCCGATAAAACCAGATATATGGTTCTTATCTGGAATACTATCCCATCCCAGCAATATGCTTTTCACAGCGTCAACAGGCATCTGGTCATCCGAATCAATACAAACATTCAACTCAGTATTTATTAATTTATAAGCTGCATTGTGACCCGTGTGCATCCCTCCATTTTCCTTATAATGATAAATTATTTCGATTTTATTATCCTTTATCCATTTATGAACAATCTCTCTAGTATTGTCAGAAGAACCATCATCAATTATTAACCAAATAAAATCATGTGAAGTCTGATTACACAGACTTTGATATAACTTAGGAAGAAGATAAGCTCTATTGTAAGTTGGAGTAAAAACAGTAAGAGTTTTATTCATTATTTGATCACATTCATAAAATAAGTAAACATAAAATATATCAATAAAATTATTCCAAATGTTTTATATTGATCCTTCCACATCTTATACCTAAACATTGGATAGGCAATTATTGCAGGCATCAAAAACCAAGATAAGTATGCAAACCTATTACTAAAAGCTGCAGTAATTACTAGTACCCAAAACGCATTAGCAATACAATATACTCCAAACATATGGATATAAAATCTATCTGTAATATTTTTTTTAAAAATAAAGTAGTAACCCGCAAAAACGGCTGATGCGCTATAGGTAAGGAAATCCCAACGAAAACCGGTTTGGGAAAACTGATCTTGGAATTTTTCACCACCAACAAGATAACCTTGTGTCCTATCTTCTGCGAAACCTAGTGAGGCAAAAAGGTTTGCCCATACGCTACCGCCGATTAGAGAGAGTGGGATTGATGCAATCCAGATATAAATATACATTTTGGGATTTTTATATATTCCTGAAATCAATAAGGATATGATTGGAATTATTAACGAAGCATGCATAAAATATGACAATAGAAAACTTGCATACATTAATAGTTTCTGTTTATAAAAATACAACCCTAATATAAATAAAGATGCTCCTAAACCATTTCTTATCCCATTTACTCCAAATGACCAAAAAGAAAATGATCCAACGAATATAAAGAATGCAAAAAACCAATATATTCCAAAATATCTTTTAGAAAACAAGTAACAAGGAAGTATATAAATGATATCACATAAAAGAAAAAAGCCTTTAACATCCATGAACTTACTACAATAAGCCATAAAATAATTAAATACATAATCTTTTTTTATTATAACATCTGATCCCTGTTGTAATTTTTGATATGCACGTGCGTAATGCCAAGAATCTCCAAAGCCGCCACTTAGCGGGCGTAATCCCATATACAATGTTAAAAAAATAGCATAACAAGCACCTAAATAGCTTATGATGATAATACCAACATGATCATTCAAATCATATACTAAACAGTAAATAACAATAATGAATACTATTGCTAAAAGTATATTGTAATGGACTTCAGTATAAACAGTCGATGGAATCCAATCAAACATTAGTTTTTAGTTCTTTAAATAAATTGTCCCATTTTTTAAAAATTTTCTCACCAGAGTAATTCTCACTAGCTTTTCTAGCATTTAATCCTATACCCCTTCGTAATTCTTCATTTTTAATTAATTCTTTAATTTTTTTGACAAATGTATCGTCATCTTGGTAAGGAACTACAAAACCATTCAGACCACTGGTTATCATTTCTTTTGGTCCGTGCTGAAAATCAAAAGTAACTGAAGGAAGCCCACATGCCATAGCTTCAATTAATACCATTGGCTGACCTTCGTATCTTGATGTCATCAGAAAAATAGATGACTCTAAGTATTTGTTTTCAATGTCCTTCGCCGGATTTTTTAATATAACTTTATCTTGCAGATTATGCTTGTCTATTTGAGATTGTAGTTTTAATGTTTCATCTTTTTTTCCGTAAATAAATAATATCCATTCGGGAAAACTTTTATGAACTTCCTTCCAAATATCAATCATTCTTTCATAATTCTTTTGGTAGCTCTGCTTGCCAACTGCTATTGCTATTTTATTTTCTAACCTAGATATTTTTTCGGGAAAAAAAGGAAGAATATTTTCAATTACTTTTATATTTTCTTTATAGGTCCATTCAGACATATTTCCTTCATTTAAAACTACAAATGCATTAAAAAATCTGGATAGAAATTTCATTGTTGAAATTTTTATTGATGACAGTTTTTTACTTAAAAAAGACTGGTTATCATTAAAAAAAATATTATTAGAAACATGTCTTTCATAAATTACTGGTATTCTCTTGTTTGTAATAAATGGTATAATGAAAGCTTTCAAACCATCATCACAAACAATTATAATATCCGGATTTATTTCCTTAATTTTTTTAATAACTCCCGATATATATCTAAATATATATATAACCGGATTACCTTTTACAATAATATCATGAAAACATACTTGCTCGCTAAACTCATAAAAAAAATTTTGATCTGTCTTATTCAACCCTAAAATATTTACCTTATAATTATTATCTGCAAAAATTTTTGTTTTAACAGAAAGCACACGTTCTAAACCACCTACACCATTTACTCCGTTTGTTATATATAATAAATTCATAAACCAAATTATCTAAATATGAATAAAAGTATTTTAATAGTAAGAATATTAATTTTTAAGAATTTAATTTAATAGTTTTATTAATGGTGAATAATCTAAGTCACAATTAGTGATATAATTATCTCTTTGGCTTTGGAATTCTTTTATAAAACTTTCTACATCATTAAGATCAAAATTGCTAACGACTTTGATATTAGAATTTTTCCTGATCCAATCATATGTTTCTCTAACCTTGTGATTTGTATTCTGAAAAACCAGCGCTGGTGTATTAGTAATGTGACAAAAAATCATTCCATGTAATCGATCTGTGATGACCAATTTGCAATTACTGAATGCTTTCCAGATCTTGTTCAACTCATACTCTCTTTCTTTAGAATTTAGATTAGTATTACCTATATGGGTATCATAAAATTCGTATTTATTAAAATTATTTTTAATTAATTCAATCACAGAAGAGTTTTCCTCGGGAGTCAAGCGTTTTTCTTCATCTGCCCTCATACAGATTATGACTCCTTCCCGTTTTTTCTGCAAATTTTCTGAAAGACTTAATACAATATCAGGGGTAATGTAAATCTGATTATGATTAAACTCCAATTTCATTTGTTTGTAGGAAGTCTCTTCTCTAGCCACTAAATGTAAATTTGTGTGTCTACTGTAAATTTTTTTAGCAATAACCAGAGATTTCTTACCTAAAGATGAATCAGAAAAATCAAAAGTCTGCGGAAAAGAAATAATTTTATTGGCAGGGAAATTTTTTATTACTAATTGTCTTAGAAATTCTATCTGATCATACATCTCGCCCATATTACCACCTCCAACTGTCACGACAATATCTGCTTTAGTTATCTTTTCTTTGACAAACCAAATACCTTCAGCCGTCTTAGAGATTGGAATTTCAATTACTTCATAATTACTATTTTCTTCTATAAATTTGGTTTGGGCAAAAGTTATGGCACAATCACCTAAATTACCATAGTCGGCAGCCAAAAAAAAGAAAGCTTTATTTCTATCTTTACTAATTTCAATTCTTTTAAAGAAAGGATATCCTTTAAATTTTTGAATAAATAACAAAATATTGTATTTAAATCTAAAGCTGAAAATTGATGATAATGTCATTAAATTATTTTATGGTTGCGGCAAATATCGAAATTATATTATAATTTTTGTTTTTTATTAAAAATTTGTATAGTTGACTAAAATTATTATCTGGTTTGTATTTATTAATATAAGTTACAGTATTAGAATTATAAAGCATAGCTTTAACATATAACCTTTTCTCTTTAAAGCTTAATTTATTTTGAAACGCAAACAAATTATGAATACAATACCTAATACTCTGTACTACAAGCATACCTAAAAGGTTATCCTTATTTTTAAACTCCCAAATTTCAAAAAAATCTCTAAGTCTATTTAATTTCCATATATTCAATTCAAACGAATCCTTGTGAAACTTTTTAATTAATGTTGGAACTTGCCTATTAATATAATGGTAATAAGCTTTATTAATAAATCTTATTTCTGATGACTTTTGGTATATTGTTGAATTGAATAGAATATCTTCTACAAGTGAAACTCCTTTTTCAAAATATAAATTATTTTTTTCTAAGAAGTCTTTACGATATACCTTGTTCCAAGCATAACCCAATAAACCCAATAAATCCGACGGCATGTTTGTATCCTTACCTTTTATAAGTATCTCAATATTTGGCAATTTAATACTTTGAGATGTAACAACATCTTCCAAATTTTCATTATCCTGAATATAACCAAATATAACAAAATCCTTTCTTTCCTTTTCTAAAACAGTTATAGCATCTTCTAATAAATCAGGCTCTATCCAATCATCACTATCCATGAAGTATACATACTTTCCCTTTGCTCTTTCCAATCCATAATTTCTTGCGTCCGAAAGACCTCCGTTCTCTTTCTCCAAAATAATAATTCTAGAATCTAAAAAAGATTCTGCAATATCTTTGGAACCATCAGGAGAACCATCTATTACAACTAAAAGCTCAAACTCTAGAAAGGTTTGTCTTAAAATAGATTCAATACTTTTACTTATATATTTTTCTACGTTGTAAACAGGAAGGATTACAGAGACAATTGGTTGCATTATATTTTTTTAAAGTAAATGGAGAGAAAAATTGTTAAGAATAGCGGTTGATTGTACTTCATCAGGTTATGAATAATGCTAAAGAAACGACTGTCCGTGCTTTCTTCAATCTTATAATTCGTTCGGTAATCTCTAATCTCAGGTATATTTAATATATTAACTATCGACTTATATCTTTCAATAAAGCTTTTAGAATTTGCCGGCTTTCCTTCTTCAAAAATAGCTTTTCCTGCGACCCTGAAATAATGATATAGTTTTTCTTGCTTAGACACGGTTTTATATCTTTCTAAAATATCAAATAAAGCATCCTTTATCTTCTTAGCTTCGAAATAATAATTTCTAATATAATTTAATGTAACACTGTTTCCCGGTTGTCTATTATAATTATAAGTATATGCATTTACAAATTTAATCTTATTACAACGCAGCGCATACTGAAGGACAAAAATTAAATCCTCTCCTCCAATTTTTATTTTCTCATCAAATCTGATATTATTTTCAATAATTATTGATTTTTTATACATTTTATTCCAAGGTAGATTAGTTAAAATAAAATTATGATTATCATAAAAATCATCAGGATTAAACTCTCTACTCTCCAAAGAGTTACTTAAAAAGCCAGATCTTTTATTGACTCTATCAGAAAAAATATCTTTGATATTCGAAATGACGAGATCAGTATCGGAAACATTTTCCATGAAAACTTCCAAAAAATCAGAATCAACCCAGTCATCATGATCTACAAAACATACATATTCTCCTTTTGATTCATTCAAACCAACATTTCTTGCTGAACTTATACCCCCGTTTTCTTTATTTATTATTTTTATGCGATTATCTTTGGATGCATACTCTTCACATATTGTTAAAGAATTATCCGTTGAGCCATCATTAATCAAAAGTACTTCAAAATTTTTGTATGTTTGAGAAAGTACACTTTCCAAACATTTTCTTAAATATGATTCTACATTATTATAAATAGGTATAATTAAAGAAATAGCTATCATTGTATCGAATTTATTTATTTTGATCTTTTAAATTTACTATTAACCGCATTGATGATAATTTTTTTTTCATTTTTGTTTAATCCTATTAATAAAATTAAAATAAAAAATAATAACTCAAAAAACAAATTAATAATTAAAAAAACTGTCAAGTTAGAAGGATTTATTAATGACTGTTTAAAAATAAAAACACATAAAAAGATATATAGTCCAAAAATGAAAATATTTTTAAAATAATCTAATGAATTATTTCGAGATAAATTATTTAGTTTTTTAACAAACCAAAACCTGTATAAAAAAGTCAGTAAGCTTAAAATTAGCTTGCAGATAAGGACTATTATTGGGCTATAGCCTAATTTTAAAAGTATATGTGCTAATGGGAGGTTGAGCAATAACAGGATTGAGATTAAAACCTGATACTTTTTTATTTTACCATAGGCATAAACTGACATCCAGAACGGTCCTGAAAGAGCATCTATTAAAGAACTTAAAACTATTATCCGGGTAAATGAAACGACATAATGTGGTAGTTTATCTCCAAGCCAAATTTTTAAGATGAATTCCGTATTGATTAATACTGGTAAAGCAAGTATTGCTAAAAGGTAGAATGAAAGCTTAGACGAAGTAAATATGAGTTTTTCATGCTCATCTTTTTTCCCTAAAGCATAAGACTGCGTTATCTGTGGATTGAATGCCATTTGAAAATTACTAACAAAACCATAAATAGCAGCATTTATTTGATTAGCTATACCTAATGCGGCATTAACCGTAACTCCAATAAAAATATTTAATATTAAGCTGAGACCTTGATTTGCTCCTACAACAGCAATATTACCAAACAAATTCCAACCAGAAAAAGTAGTCATTTCTTTTAATATCTTTTTATCATAATTTAAATTTAGAGAGCTTACTTGTTTGAAATTCTTAAAACAATACAAAGCATACATCATGTTTACAACCAGATTTACAATCATTAATAACATAGCATAAATAATTAGATGATCGCCAGTAAAAAATAATAATAAATAAACAATAATTAATTTCATTACAGACTCAAAAATGCCTAAATAGGCATAAAAAGACATTCTTTCATAGGCAATTATCAGCCCACTGTAAGGAATTCGGATAATGTTTATAATTGTTGTAATAATAGAGAATTGATAAACCCAATTCGCTGCATATAATCGGCTAAAAGGAATATTAAGTTTATAATTGAGAAACCATAATCCTACTGTCTCTCCTAGTATAAGCACGATAAAGCTTATGATAACATGTACATACATACTTGTACAAAAAACAGTATTTATCGCTTTACTTACACGATTAGCGATCTCAAAATTCAGAAATCTTTGAGTTGCGGAAGACATAGCACCATTTAAAAATGAAAAAAGAACAACAATACCTCCTACTAAGTTGTATATTCCAAAATCTGGTATACCTAAAGTTTTTAGAATGACACGAGAGGTATAAAGTGATATTGCCATATTAAGCAACATCCTAAAATAAAGGAAAAAAGTGTTTTTGGCAATATTTTTATTTGATATCACTTGGACAATAGCATTAAATCAAAAAATGAAAATTAAAAGTATTTCCTAAATCCTTTTTTTTCTATATCCGAATAATATCCGTAGCCATATTTATAGCCATATTTAGAATATTCCGGCTTTACGTTATTCAATACAAACACCATATTACTTACCTCATTATCCTGCTTGAATCTGATGGCAAAATTCAACATTTCTTTTTCTGTAAGCTCAGACTTCAGCGTGTAAACAACAATATCTGCAATATCAACCAGATGTAAAGAATCGCTTACCAGCATCAGTGGCGCAGAATCCAATATAATGTAATCATAGTTCTGCTTCAGCATTGCAATCATAGCATCAAACTTTTTCATATCCAGCAGATCATTAGGATTAGGTGCTTTTGTCCCACTGAACATCACATGCAAATTCTCTACTAAGCCCGAATTGACAATATATGACTCTGCACTGCTATCTTCTGAGATCAAATAATCTGTCAATCCTTTTTTCCGCTCCGGTATAAACCGCTGGAGCTGAGGGTTTCTGATATCCGCCCCTATCAACAACACCTTACCGCTTCCCGCCAGTGTGACTGCCGTATTGGTAGAAACAGTTGTTTTCCCTTCACCTTTGACCGATGAAGTGATAAGAATAACCCCCCCTTTATATATTTCTTTGGATCTGAGCAAGAATTTAAGATTAGAAGTCAGCATTCTGAATGATTCAGCAAAAATGGTAAAATCATTACCACTAACCAGCGGCTTAATCTCATCTGCCTGCGGAATTTCTGCAATAACAGGTATATTGGATCCCAAACTTTCCACATCTTCTCTTGAACGGACTTTGGTATCCAGTATGTTCTTAATAAATATGATCAGCAATGGCAATATCAAACCGATGAGCAAAGCCAATATCCGAACCTGTGTGTAATTAGGCTTTACAATGCCAACGGTATATGCAGGATTTACGACTTTTGCCTTTGGCGTAGTGACCGCCATGGTAATCGCATTCTCTTCCCTTTTCTGCAAAAGATATAGATACAGCGATTCTTTAAGATTCCTCTGGCGTTCAATATTACGGAATATGCGTTCCTGAGTAGGATATTTAAGAATTGAAGCTCTATCCTCGCCAATCTCCATATTGGTCTGTCCAATATTTTTCTGTAACTGAAACCTGCTTTCCTGTGCGCTGCTGCGAATCAGGTTCATCAATTCTGCCAGATCCTTATCCAAAGCCCGGATGGCAGGATTGACAGCAGTTGCCTGCTTGAGCGTTCTTTTTTTAAGCAATAACATCTCATTATACTGTCGCAATAACGCTTCGGTAGCTTCCGGCATTCCCAAACCTGTAGGAAACAGTTGCTCTTTGCCTGATGACGCCATGCTAAAAACCGCATTCAGAATCTCTAGCTTGGAAGACTCCGCAAAAATATTTTCTACATTACCGGACAAACGGTTGACCGCTATACCCGCCTGTACATCAAGATCTGTAATTTTATTTGCTTTCTTAAAATTTTCCTTATCCAGCTCAATTTTTCCAAGGTCTCCCGAAATTAAATCTAATCTGCCGTCTATAAATTCCGCCGTATTTTTAGCTTCCGCATTTTTATCGGCCACTCCATCTAAATTATATTGGTACGCCAGTTCATCCAGTATATCCTCGGATTTTTTTGGCACCTCTCCATTAATTGATATCTCCATCAGCAGCCCGTTAGGCAGTTTCACATTAAGACTGCTCTCAAGGCTGTTCGCAACCACTTTGGTGTTTTTGAAAACCACCAAGTTTCTATACGGTGGAAAACCTTTATCGTTCTTAGTAAAAGAAACACTGCCCCAAGGTAAGATTATCAATTCTCCGTAACGAAAAACCTCTTTATTACCAAGAAGTGGTCCTTCTGACAGTTTAAAATTGTCTTTACCAACCGGCTCGATATAATAAGATGCTCCTATAAAATCCTTCTTATTATGATGGATCTTAGCCAAATAAGGTGATAAGTTGTAAAGTTCTATTTCCCGAATCTTCCCTTTGGCATAGAAGCTGACAGCCAGATTCAAATTAGCAACCACTTTTTCTATTACCGGCTTAGAAACAATAATAGCTGCCTCTCCCTGCAGCTCATTATCTCCACTAACTCCCATACCCAGATTCTTGAGGTCAGACAAAGCCCCTTTGTCCGTCTTGGTTTCCTGAAACAACAGCATGGTTTTGGAGAGATACTGAGGCTGTGTATATTTGAGATAAAAGTAAGCTGCCAGATAGAAAATAACAACACTGGCAATAATCCATGGCCAATGCTTCAAAAATCTAAACAGCTCTTTTTTGAAATTTATTTTTTTATGGTTTCCCGTCTGCGGATCTAATAATTCCATTGGTTAATTTGCAAATCTGATTAGTACAGCTGAAAGCGCGATAACAACAGTCAGTACCTGTAAAAATAATGCTCTGTTAGGATTTGTGGTATTGGCTGCAATCTGCTTATTCTTATCCGGCTCTACATAAAGAATATCATTCTGCTGGAGGTAGTAATATGGCGAATCAACAATCGATGCCTCTGAAAAGTCTAAATTGATTACAGAATCTTTTTTAGTATTTTCGGAATATCGTAACAGCTTCACATTGGTTCTGTTTGCAGCATCAGTCATATCACCAGCCATAGCCAATGCCTGGAAGAGGTTGATCCTTTCATTCACCGAAGTCTTAGTTCCCGGATTTTTAACCTCGCCCAATACACTAATATTGAGATTAGTAAGTCTCACATCCACCATAGGGTCAGTTAAATAAACTTTCAGCCTTTGTTCCAAGTCCTCTTTGAGCTGAAGTTTCGTCATTCCCTGACAATAGACTCTGCCGAGAACAGGCACCGATACAAAACCATCGGATGATACAGTATAACGGCTGGCCTGCGCAGTCTGCACAGATCCGTCTGATGTGCTTGTATTAGTAGTTGTTACAGTAGAAAGATTAAAAGGCTTTACAGCATTTTCATCAAATGCAGATACTACAATCTCCAGAATGTCCCCTTCTTTAATCTTTAAGCCTGTATATCTCGCTTCCGTAACTTCCTTTTCAAAATTATGGTTACTGAGATAAACCATGTTTTCTTTAGGTTTGCAAGACAACACCAGAGAAAACACCAGTAATATAAATATCTGTTTTTTCATTGTAAAATCTGCAAACGAAATTTTTGCAGCAGTTGGAAGATTAGTTTGTCTGGCCAATATAATAACTCAGACCTATCCCTAAAAACCTGTTATAGGAATTCTGAGCTGTGTAATCCGAATAGACCTTTGACAATCCTCTGTCAAATCTTATAAAGACTTCCATTTGATCATTGATTCTAGAGCCTGCTTTAATGGAAACACCATATCCAAAGGTATTAATTTTTCTTCCTAATCCAAACTTAGCCGGATCATAGCCTGAAAAAGCAGCTTCCAACGCAGCATACCCTTCCTCCTGTTTCTCAGAAGCCAAAAACTCTAATTTAGGTCCTGCCATCAGATATATATCGCCTTTGTATCCACTATTTCTTATATAGTATTTGATATAAAGCGGCAATGCAACATACGTATTGCTATACTTCTGCATATCCTTTCCATCCTCATCCCAGTCTCCGCGCTCACCTATGGTATAAAATTCCAATTGCGGCGTGAAATACAGCCAAGCCGAATCATAAATATCATTAGGCACCAATGCTAAATCTGCAAACACGCCTATGTTGCCTCCAAATCTACTTTTTGAAATCCCATGGATTCCAGCAATAGAACCGTTATGGAAACTTCCCGTAACCCCATATTTTATGAATTGTGCATTGGCAAACCCCATCAACAATACAAAACCTATTATAATTAGCTTTTTCATGAATTTTAATTGATCAAATTTGGGACGAAATTAAGAATTTTTTATTAATTTTTAAGAAATAATTTTAATTGAGTTAAGTATTACTGTATTAATTTAACATAACATTGCTTTTTATTCATTCTCTAAAACGTCTAAAATGACATCGTATTCATAGCCTTTTGATAATAAATGACTGATTGTCTTAGATTTTTTCTGGTAAGTTTTTATTCCGCTCTGCTTGGAAAAATAATCATTATAAATTTTATTGATAGCCTTTGCATAATCCTCATCATCTATCTCATCCATACACCTGGAAATTAATTTCTCCGTAATGCCTTTTTGTTTTAGGTTTATTTTGATTTTATTTCTTCCCCAATGTTTCATATAGAACTTGCCCCGGATATAACTTCTTGTAAAGCGTTCCTCATTCAGGTAATTTTCCTTCATCAGATAAAGAAGAATATCGTCCTTAGCTTCAGGAATCAAAAGAAAATCTCTCATCTTCTGCTCGATTTCGGAATGGCATCTGTCCTGGTAAACACAATAATTTACCAGTTTTTGTTTTATTTCTTCGAAAGTATAGGATTTCTTCTCCAAGAATAAATAATTAGATTGTTAAATTGAAAGCGTCAATAATTTTGTATTTTCGCACGTTATAATTTTGTGAGAACTAATGATTACACATAAAAACCTATATTTACCTGGACTAAATGGCATACGCGCTATAGCTGCTATTGGTGTTATGATAATGCATATTAATGAAAATCTCATTAAATTCAAAATAGATTTTTTTACATTTTTCGGTAAAAGTGAAAATGGTCAGACCTATGGTTGGAAACTAGGTGAACAAGGTGTCACTATGTTTTTTGTTTTAAGTGGTTTTTTAATTACTTATCTTCTACTACTTGAAAAAAAAGAAAATGATTATATTAATAAAAAGAACTTCTACATCCGTCGAATATTAAGAATTTGGCCCTTATATTATTTTTATTTATTCATTTCTATATTAGTGTATTATTTTTTCAACACTAAATCTCCTAATCTGAATATTTTAGCTTTATATACCTTCTTATTAGCTAACATACCATTTTTGATAGGAAAAGCTATACCTTTATGTACGCATTTATGGTCTATAGCTGTTGAAGAACAGTTTTATCTCTTTTGGCCGCATTTCTTTAAGAAAATCAATATAGAAAATTTTTTGATAATCATTATTATCAGTTTTATTTCCATTCGTATCTTAATGTGGTATTTCTATCCATTTAAGATACCCACTATTTTGATTACGATGAACAGATTCGATTGTATGATATTCGGAGGACTTGTAGCATTCTATCATTTCAAAAATAATAAGATTGTAACATTTTTGAACCATAAAGGGATCCAAGCTTTTGCTTGGTTAATATTTCTGATCCATATTCTTAATTACGAAATAGTCAATTCAATTGTATCAATGGAACTTATCACTCTTGCGACTGGTATTATTATTATTGGTCAAATAAACATTACCAATCGGATAATAAATTTGGAAAATAAAGTCTTAAATTTTTTAGGGAAATATTCTTATGGCATTTATGTTTATCATCCTCTTATTATTTTTTTATTCTACCAAACTATCCTTTTTGATAATATTCAGGATGAAAGGGTAAAAAGTATTTGTATTGTAATCACAATTGTTATTACTACAATTTTAGTTTCATACTTTAGTTATGAATTTTTTGAAAAAAAGTTTATTAAGCTCAAAAATAAATTCAGCGTAATACATAGCACAAATAGTCCTTCCTGACTAAACTATAGCGAATTTGTAAACAAAAAAGGATAAATTATTATTTATCCTTTTTTGTTTTATTCTAGGTTAATAGCTGAAAAGTGCTTTTCCTTCCATTAACTGATTGACTTTTTTCTTGACAACTTCCAACACATTTTCATCTTTAATATCATCAACCACTTCAGAAATCAAATTCGCAATAGTTGCCATATCATTTTCTTTCAACCCTCTGGTAGTAATTGCTGCAGTTCCCAGACGGATTCCGGAAGTTGTGAAAGGCGATTTATCATCAAAAGGAACCATATTTTTGTTACAAGTGATATCGGCTTTTACCAAAGCTTTCTCAGTTTCTTTTCCGTTCACGTTTTTGCTTCTCAAATCGATTAGCATCAGATGATTATCTGTTCCGCCGCTCACGATCTCGAAACCTAAATCTATCATTGCTTTTGCCAAAGCCTGAGCATTAGCTTTTACTTGCTTTGCATAAACTTCAAATTTAGAATCAATAGCTTCTGCAAATGCAACAGCTTTCGCACCAATCACATGTTCCAACGGACCACCTTGTATTCCCGGGAAAACGGCACTGTCCAAAACAGCACTCATTAATTTAATTTCTCCTTTTGGTGTTTTATGTCCATAGGTATTTTCAAAATCCTTCCCCATCATGATCATTCCGCCTCTTGGACCTCTCAAGGTTTTGTGAGTCGTAGTCGTTACAACATGGCAATGCTCAAATGGATTATTCAGAAGACCTTTCGCCACCAAACCAGCAGGATGCGCAATATCCGCCCAAAGTGTCGCACCAATTTCATCCGCTACTTCACGGAATTTAGCATAATCCAAATCTCTGGAATAAGCAGAAAATCCGGCAATCAGCATTTTTGGCTTTTCTCTTAAAGCTACTTCTCTCATCTGATCATAATCGATAAGACCGGTTTCTCTCTGAACACCATAAGAACAAACCTGATACTGGATTCCTGAGAAATTGACCGCCGAACCGTGCGTGAGATGTCCGCCCATCGACAGATCCATTCCCATCACTTTGTCGCCTGGTTTCAGAACTGAAAGGTAAATCGCGGCATTAGCCTGAGAACCGGAATGTGGCTGAACGTTCACATAATCCACCCCGAACAATTCTTTTGCTCTGTCGATGGCCAATTGCTCTACCTCATCGACCACTTCGCATCCGCCGTAATATCTACGCCCGGGATAACCTTCTGCATATTTATTGGTCAACACGCTTCCCATTGCTTTCATCACATTGTCAGAAACAAAATTTTCCGAAGCAATCAGTTCAATGCCGTGTGTTTGTCTTTGTCTTTCTTTTTCAATAAGGTCGAAAATCGGGTCTTGCATTTCTTAGATTTATTTTTCCCAAAAGTAAGAAATTCCGAAGATATTTTTATAACTTTCCGAGATTAACATTTTTAAAAAATTAAATCGAAATTCATAAATTTGCCACAAAACATAATTTCAGAAAAACGATTGTAATTAATCAAAACAAATAAATTCTTTATATGAAATCCAAGAAAAAATATAAAAAGGAACTCCTAAAATCTCTGAAGCACATGGAAGCTGCCGAAAGTGCCTCGCTCAGAGTTATGACCAATCTGATGCTGCTGAAAGAAATGAAAAACAATATCAGCTTCAAAAAAGGCGATGTATTTTCTTTCGAGGATGATATTTTCGATTACAGCGATGATAAAAATGTCCGCATCCTTGCAAAGCTCCGAAGAAAAACAATGAAAGCTATGCAAAAACTTGTTGAAAATAATAACTTTAAAGACAAAGAGCTTAAGTTTTTGGCTTAATAAATCGTCCGCCAAAAAATTCAGTTTATGCCAATCCTATAGCGGCAAGAATCATTAAAAAATCAATTCCCTTCTTTTTGGAAGGGAATTTTTAGTTTTTTAAAATAAAGTTGGCTGACTATCTGCCATCACCGGAATATGGAGATCCGTTTTCCATTTTTCATTCATTTTCTGTATCAAATGGGATGACAATAATGGTGATGCTTTTTCAATATTCTGATGGACAAAAAAATACAGATTCTGCAAACCTTCTTTTTTCCATTGTGTCAATCTTTCCAGCCAATCTTCCAATCTCGCATAATCACTATCAGCGTTAGCTCCAACATACCGGATAAAAGCATTCGGTGTTGTCAGTCGCATGTGAAGCATGTCTCTTCGTCCGGCTGTATCTACAATGATGTTTGTTATATTGTTCATTTCAAATAATTCACAAACGGTATTGAATATTTCTTCATCGGTAAACCATTCCGTGTTTCTTAATTCTATTGCCAAAGGCACTTCTTTTGGCCAATCCTGCACGAATTTTTCCAGACGTTCGTAATCTTTGGGTTTGAAATTATCATGAAGCTGTAGAAAAACCATTCCCAACTTTTCATCAAAATTAAGAACTGCTGAAGCGAATTGCGTCACGACATCTGTAATATTCAGCAATCTTCGGAAGTGTGAAACCGTGTTGGTTATTTTCGGGAAGAACTTGAAATCTTTCGGCGTTTTTTCTTTCCAGGTCTGAACCTGTTCCGCAGTTGGCATTCCGTAGAAAGTTGCATTCAGCTCAATCGAATTAAATTGAGTGGCGTAATATGTCAATTCATCTTTTGTTCCTTTCGGATAGAAACCTTTGAGGTCGGTCTTGTTCCATTTTGCACAACCGATAGAAATATTGTCCAAACCTTTTTTATTCTGATTTAGAATGAATTTGTTCTGAGGGTGGTCTTTTGGCAAAGTAAAATCGATTTGTGACGGGTCAGCAACTTGTCCGAATTTCATTTTGTGAGAAGTTAGAGGTTATGTTAAATTAGAAGTTTAAAGTTAACAAAAAAACCACCTCATTTTGTAACAAGATGGTTTTAATTATCAATTCTTAATTTTTTATTAATTTCTACGCTTCACAAGCCGAGCAAGTCACAAAGTTTACCATCAATTCTTTGGAAACCGAAGAACTTCTTTGGTAATACAATGTTTTCACCCCTTTTTTCCAAGCTTCTATCATCACGTAATTTACATCTTTAACCGGCATTGTGGAAGGAATCTGCAAGTTAAGAGACTGAGCCTGGTCTATATACTGTTGTCTTTGGGCTGCCTGCGAAACGATTTCCATCGGAGAAATCTCTCTGAACGTTTTGAAAACCGCTTTCTCATCATCTGTCAATCCTTCAAGGTGCTGAACAGAACCGTGATTCAGCATAATCGTTCTCCATGTTTCTTCATTGTCAAGACCTTTTTCGTCTAACAATTTTGCCAGATATTTGTTCTTACGCATAAAGTTTCCTTTGGCCAAACCTGCTTTGTAATAGTTGGAAGCGAAAGGCTCAATACCAGGAGAAGTTTGTCCCAAAATTGCAGAACTGGAAGTTGTTGGCGCAATGGCCATCAGCGTTGTATTTCTCATTCCATAGCCTTTCAACATGTCCGGTTCGCCATAGATGTTTGCCAATTCTTTCGACGCAATTTCAGATTGTTCTTTAATATGTCGGAATGCTCTTGCATTGAACTGAGTCGCCTGGAAACTTTCAAACGGAATCATATTCTTCTGAAGATAAGAATGATATCCCAAAACACCTAATCCTAAAGCTCTATGACGCATTGCAAAGTTTCTTGCCGATGTCAGGTAATAATTACCTTCTGTTTTCTCAATGAATTCTGAAAGAACGGCATCTAAGAAATAGATCGCTAATTTCACAGCGTTGGTATCTTTCCATTCATCATACAATTCAAGGTTCATTGAAGACAGACAGCAGATGAAAGATTCGTTAGCAGTTGACGGCAACATAATCTCGGAGCATAAGTTACTTGCATTCACCATCAATCCGGCATCTTTATAAACCTGAGGTTTGTTTCTGTTCACGTTATCTGTGAAGAAAATATAAGGTAAACCTTTTTGCTGACGGCTTTCCAAGACCCTTGCCCAGATTTTTCTCTTCTCTACATCGCCATCAATCATATCCTGCATCCAGTAATCCGGAACACATACACCTGTAAACAAGTTCTGAATCGGGCTTCCGATATCTTTGATACTCAAAAATTCTTCAATATCGCCGTGATCGATGTCAAGATACGCTGCGAAAGCACCTCTCCTCACACCGCCCTGAGAAACCACATCCATTGCGGTATCGTACAATTTCATAAAAGAAACCGCTCCGGAAGATTTTCCGTTGTCTGTAACCGCTGTTCCTCTGTTTCTCAGCTCGCCGAAATAACCAGAAGTTCCGCCTCCGATTTTCGTCTGCATAATGACTTCACCCAATTTGTGAGTAATGCCTTCGATATTATCCGGAATATGAACATTAAAACAAGAGATCGGCAAGCCACGCTGCGTTCCCATATTGGCCCAGACCGGTGACGAAAAACTAATCCAGCCTTTGACAATCATCTCTTTGAAAGCCGGTTGCAATTCCGGTTTATAAAGACGTTTTGCTGCTGCAGTTGTAATCCTGTCGATCGCACCTTCCACGGTTTCCCCTTTCAGAAGGTAGCCTCTGTTCAGCATCTGCTCAGATTCTTCGTTGAGCCACCAGATATCTATGTTCTCGTCCATCATAACTTTTATTTTTGCTTGCTAATTTCTTTTTCAATTTACAGAATCAGTTCAACGGTATTTTTTTGTACCGTTCCAATTCTCCTACTTTTACTTTGTTGATATGTGTGAAGGTCACATGGCCGTTCACTTCTTCAAACTGCTTTGCTTTTTTGATGCAATAATCAATTTTGTATGCTACGGACATACAAATCCTGTGTCCCCTGGTCAAACCCATTCCCATATAAATATATTCACCTAACTGGAAATTGTCTGACTGGCTGTGTTCAATTTCTGAAATAATCTCTGAGTTCATATTTATTTAAATTTAGTTAATGACTAAATATTTAAATAAAACCAAAGCAACTCAGACTAATATTGGCTTTATCACATAAAAAAGAAAACTCCAAGAATCAATAATATATTTCTTAAAATTTTCTTTTATAAATTAAAGTGATTCCTCACTTTTTACCTTCGTTCAATAGCCTTTTTTAGAAAGCTAGATTTTCTAATGGCTTCGCTATATTGATATTCTAATCTTTGACCCCGCTCAGGGTGATATCTATAATATTCATCTTTTTTGACGCTCGCTTCGCTCGCGATTTCATCGTGATCCGACTTAAGCACAATTTGCAAGAGACTTCCAAATTCTAAACTACTCCGTCAAAAATTCTCTGAATTTTGGCCGGTCAAAGAAAGGAAATTTAAAACAAGTCGTTTGCTGTGATAGACTTGTCGTGTTTTGTATAATCTACCGGACGTTTGGCGAAGAAATCATCCATTGAGTTGGCGAAAACTTCTTCCTCGAACCAAATCATCGGTTTGTAATCTTCCGGCGTTACGTTGTATCTTGTTTTCATCCCGATTTTTTTTAACGAGTCATCTACCCTATATTTCATGAAATCAAGAAGATTTTTCTTGGAAACATTTTCAATCTCACCTAATTCGAAAATCCAGTCCAGAATATTGGATTCCATCTGTATGGATTCATCCACCAAATCATAAATGGCTTCTATATCGCTGTCATTTAACAGATCCGGTTGCTCTTCTCTGATTTTGTTGATGAGATAGATTCCGCCGTTAGCATGAATTTGCTCATCCACCGAAGTCCAGGCAATGATGTTGGAAACATTCTTCATATAACCTTTGAATCTTGTAAATGACAAAATGATTGCAAACTGGCTGAATAAAGATACGTTTTCTATCAGAATACTGAACAGCAATAATGAAGAAACATAAGCTTTCGGATCCTGAGAATTGGCGTTTTTAAGAACTTTGCTCAGGTAATCTATTCTGTCTTTTACCGCCGGGATATCTACAACATTCAGGAACTCATCATTGTAACCCAACACTTCCAGTAATCTGGAATAAGCTTCCGAATGACGGAATTCGCACTCA
Organism: Epilithonimonas mollis; assembly: GCF_900142325.1. Taxonomy (GTDB): domain Bacteria; phylum Bacteroidota; class Bacteroidia; order Flavobacteriales; family Weeksellaceae; genus Epilithonimonas; species Epilithonimonas mollis. The sequence continues at coordinate 485,031 of NZ_FRAM01000002.1, read as the reverse complement.
GCAAAGGTTGCTCCCAAACCATTCAGTTCCGGTTTTGGAAGGTGGTTATAAAGATTCCCCCAAAAAGTTTTCACGTTAACCTCGATCTGGGCGATTGCCAAAAGCGCATGCTTCACCGCATTTTTTTCGTGTGGTTCCAGCTGAGAGTGAAAATCCTGTACATCTGCAGTAAAATCCACTTCCGAGTGCACCCAATAGGATTTGTTGATAGCTTCTATAAATTGTAAAACTTCCGGATATTCAAATGGTTTATAACTTATTCTTTTATCAAAAATCCCCATAATGCTGGTGTTTAATCAATTGGTTAATAATAATTTGTGAAAATATTCGGAATTCTGATTTTTTAGAAAATATACATTTCTTTTTTCTTCCGAAGCGATAACACAAAAGTAGAAATTGAATCCAACAAATGAAAGGGCAAATGTCCTGAAAACGTCAAAAATCTGACAATCATCCGTAAAAGTTTTCCACATTATGTTAAAAGTGCTATGGATAGGGAAGTTACACGCAATGTGCAACCAAAAGCATTATTAAAAGGGAAATTTAAAATTAAACACAACATCATAAACACATAATTAAAAACACATAAACATCAAACAAAGAATTTTTATAAAAATTTACACCTTCATAAAATGAAAAGTTTTGGTTAAAATTTTCAACCTTCGGATTCCTTTCTGGAAAAATTATGGGTTTTGATATATTCTGCGAAAGCTTCCTTGAGTTTATATTCGATAGCCGCTTTATTAAAGTTTTTTCTGTAATTCTTGGCAAGATCATAAGCCTGATCTGCATATGCCAGAAAGATATCAAAATCATACTCATCCAGTCCGTATTTTGTGTAATAACCAAGATCAATGACAGATTTCACTCTTTTATAGAAGTCCTGTGTCTCTGCATAATCGGCTGCTGTTTTCGGGGATGATGTTACTTTCCCGACTAATCCGCCAATTGCACCTGCAAGCTTTATCAGATCCAGTTGTCCAGATCTGAAATCGGGTTGTTTGAAAGCTGATGGTGTCGAGAGTTTTGGGATCGCTTCAGTGGATGGCGTTCTCATATAAAGATTCATTGCTGTGTTCAGTTCCACGACTTTTGGTGGCGGATTGAGTCTTGTCACATCTTTTTTCAGGATTCCGGTGGGTCTGAAGGTGAGCTTCACTTCTTCTATCTCCTTCGGAATGCTTGTAAGCTTTACTTCGAGGTTTTTTGAGAAATTGTCAACACTGACCGGGATTACTCTTCTTTCATAGCCTTCCCTGGAAATCCTCAGTTCATCCGATGGCAGAGCGGCAATGGCAAAATTTCCCATTTTGTCGGAAATAACGATCTGATCGGTTCTTAGATTGTATATGCTTGCCTTTGGTAATCTGTCGCCATTTTCATTGGTGACATTTCCCAGGATATAATCTGTCTGGCCAGAAATACTGATAGAGAAAAATATCAGAAGAAAAAGAAGTTGATGTGTTTTCATAGTATATTTTGAGCAAAATTAAATCTATTCGTAGTTTGAAATGATTTGAAATGTACGGAATCGGGAAGTTTTAACCGGATTTAACCACCGTTATGATTTATTGGGAATTCGGGTGTTGTATTTTTGTTAAGGTTTTTCTGATATTGGATTGACTGGACTCTGAATAATTTGGGGCCGATGTTTATTGTGAAAGCTTTTTTTGCACCATGCGTGAGGGATGGGAGTGGAAATCCTTTTTGTCTGTGTTGAAGTTTCTTTTGCAGACTAAGGGCGAATGACAAAAAGATTGCAACAGACAGCCCGACCCGAGCGGCTGGACTTGCTTGGCGAGGGTCACGCCCAAATTTAGTTTTTGGTTTATAGTTGTTAGTTGATGGTTTTATTTGTAAATTTGTAGTCTTATTCTAAAAAGGGGTTGACTGGTTTCGACAGCAAGACCAATGGGTAAGTAAGCATGCAGAGAACCGTAGCGCGATCTCTTAAATCCCTTGCTACAACATTTTAACTGGCAACGAAGAGTTCGCTCTTGCAGCTTAATCCGAAGTTTAGTAGGTTTCAAGCGCTTTCCTGAAGATAGTAAGGAAGCAAGATGTCTCACAAATGCTCTGTTCTGCGGCGTTTGATTCTGAGGCATAGGAATGCGGAAATAAGGTTCTGAAAGCTTCGGCCAGGACTCGAAAATTTTAGAAGCTAAGGTTTAGGTTGGGTGTTTGCTCTCTGCCTGAGCCCGAAAACCAATAGCAAAATAAGCATGTAGAAAGCTTGCGTATTGCTTGTTTGGACGAGGGTTCGAATCCCTCCAACTCCACTTAAAACCCTTTAAATAACTGATTTAAAGGGTTTTATATTTTTAGGTGCTAATTTTGGTGCCAGTTTTAAATAGTTTAAATTGTATATACAAGTTAGATTCATATAAACTTAATCATTTATAGAATATGATTTATAAACTTCTAATTTACTGAGTAATCTGAAGTTAATTATGTTTGAAGTCACCTCTTTACATTAATTAAAATAATACGTAGTTTTGTTTGTAAATTTAATTATTGAAATCAGCTAAAATTAGATACTTATTTATTGTACTATTCGCACCCTATATGATATGGTGCCAAGATATTCGCTCGAATAAACAGAAAGTAGAATCCCATCTCAAGAAAGCGTCAGAAATGATGTATGATGATTGGGAAGAAGCTAAAAAAAATATTAGTCAAGCTGATGAAATCTCTGCAAAATCCGATGATAATGAGTTGAGAAACTCATTTTATAAAGCTGCTGCAAATCTTTATTACAACAGGGATATTTTTGATATTGCCTTAAGATATAATCTGGAAGCTTATGAATATTATAAAGAAAATAATAAGGTAAAAGCATCTGAAATTGAAAATCTTATCGCGATTATCAATGCACGAATGAACAATAAAAAAGAAGCCTTAAAACATTTTGAAAATATTTATCATTTTAATAGAAACATAAAAAACTACGATTTAGCAGCCAAGGCATTAAATAATATTGGAACCATTTATTTACATAGTAATAAAATAGATTCTGCTATTAACTACTACCAAAAAGCGATACAAAATTCTATAAACACACAAGAAGTACCGATAAAGGTAATATCTCATACAAATTATGCTGAAGCTCTCGCTGCCAAGAATGAAAATGTAGAAGCTGAAAAGGAGTTTAAATATGTAGAAAGTTTATTGAGTAAGAGCAATGACCCATATCTTCTTACCAATTTTTATACTGCATTCTCAAACTTCTATCGGGAAATAAATAAAAATGAATTTGCTATAGAGTACGCTGAAAAAGCCAGAGATAATTCGAAAATCAAATATAGCTTTCAAAATCGTGATGTTTTGCAGGCTTTGTATAAGGCTTATTACAGCAAAGGTGATTATAAAAAATCGTCTACATACTTTCAGGAGTACGACAATGTCCGCGACAGTCTTAATATTGAGGAGAAAGCAGTTAACATAGAAAAAGGGAAAATAGAAGCTGAATTCAAAAATAAAGAACAGAAATTGGAGTTGGAAAACAGCAAAAGCAGACTCAAGTTGCTATCTGTGATTCTGATTTTGATTGTTTTAATTTCAGCATTAGCATTTGTCCTTTTGAGATACAAAAATAATCTTGTTAAGGAAAAGCTGGAAAAAGACTTGTCAATATCCAGAACCAATGAGTTAAATCTCGATTTGGAAATTAGAAACAAAGAACTTGTTTCCAAGACAATGCTGGAAAATAAAAAGACAGAACTCTATCAAGAACTTATTGATGAAATAAAAGAAAAACTCAAATCCGAGGACATTGATGAACTAAAAAAAGAGTTAAACAATATCATTTTCAGACTAAGCAAAAATTCACAAAGAGGATCGATGGACGAATTTAATCTCAGATTTAATAATGTTTATAATTCTTTTTATGAGAGTCTTATGGAAAAACATCCTGACTTGTCCCAAACAGAAAAAAAACTTTGTGCATTTATAAAACTCAATCTTAGCTCTAAAGATATTGCAGATATTACCAAAACTTCCATAAAATCAGTAGAAAATTCCAGAACTCGCCTTAGAAAAAAATTAGGATTAACCAATACAAATATGGAATTACATAAGTATATTTCAGAAATTTAAATATCTTATAACCAACATCTTATTTAATTTGAGTGGTAAAAGAGTGGTAGCCATATAGTGATGAGTGTTGTTGTAGTGGCAACATTTTTCATATTTCTTTTCATAATTCCGAATCTTGTCTCACTAAAGATTTTATTATGAAAAAAATTACAATTTTAATTCTATCATTGTTTATACAAGCAATCGATGCACAGTGGACAAATGACTATTCGCAAAACACGCCACTTGCAACGTATCAGACTTCAGTTCCGCAATCAATTAGTACAAGCGATGGAAGTACCTTTGTGTCTTTTTGGAAAGTAACCGGAAGTTCAGATAACTATCAACTCTATGTTCAGCTCCTAGATAAAGATGGAAATAAAAAATTCGGGACAGATGGTTTATTGGTTCGTTCGGATACAAATATTTCCACGTTCACCGTACAATATAGTACAACAGTAGATAAAGATAATAATCTCTATATCTCTTTTACAGAAACCGACGGAACAGGTAGAAGTTTTGTCCATAAAATTTCGACAGCCGGAACGCAGCTTTGGGGTAATGATGGTCTGATACTGCCAACCGGAACTTATGATGCCAAGGTTTTTACTGACCCCAATTCTTCCAATGTTTATGTAACCTATATGTCAGGGAATAACAGCTTCATTGGAAAATATGATGCAAATAAGCAAATGCTTTGGCCATCTCTACAAACTGTAGCCATACCTTCGGCTTCTTATACTTCAACAACCGTGGGTGAGGGAGGCGTTTTGTCAGACGGTAGTTTTGTTGCGTTAATCCACGCGAGAGCTTCTGTTGCTCAGCCAGATTCTAACTTTTATGCGCAGAGATATGACAGCTCAACAGGAAATGCGATGTGGAGTGCGATGACAAAGCTGACAACCAGAACAACAGCCTTCAACACAAGATATAACACAATAACAGATGGAGATGTAGTTTATCTGGGTTTTACGGGAGCTTCAAGTACTAGATTCGATTCATTTTTACAGAGAGTTAATGCTGATGGAACATTACCTTGGGGCAACAATGGTAAAGATTTTAGCACGACAAATACTTACTACGAAATGAATACAAAAATTGCTATGCAGGCCGGAAGTTCTAATATTTGGGCTATTTCCAGATTTACAACTTCTTCTCAAGGTTCATCTGGGACTTATGTCCAAAAGTTTGATAAAAATACTGGAAACAGGCTCTTAACAGACGGGGCAAAAGAATTGTTCAGCGTAACTTCTAACAACAAAGCGCAACTGGCAAACCTTAGAATGGCAAACGAGAAACCAGTATTTATTTCTATTAATGCTGATTACAACGGCGCTAATTCTACACCGATTTCAATATCTGCACTCAACGATGATGGTTCATTCTATTTTTCAAATCAGTTAATTGATATTGTTACTAGTGATACTGCTAAAGGTTATATCACTTTTACTGGTGGTACTGATAATAATTTTGTTGCTGTTTGGCAGGAAGAAAGAAATGGTGGAGATTATTCTTTTGCTCAAAATTACGACTTAGATAATTATTTGTCTGTTGACAATCTGTCTGCAAAGAGAAACATTGCAATGTATCCCAATCCTGTAAGTTCATATCTTAATATCAATTCTGAGAATAATATCGCCGAAGTAAAAGTTTTCAATATTGCAGGACAGATTTTAAAAACAACTAAGTCAGACAAAATTGATTTTACTGAATTTGCAAAGGGAGTTTACATTGTTTCAGTCAAAGATTCAAAAGGCAACATCAATACTCAAAAAATCATCAAAAATTAATACCAATGAAAAGAATTCTATTACTAACTTTAGTTATGATTTCCGGATTGTTTTTAGCGCAGTCTGGCGATTTAGACACGACCTTTAATGTTGCTGACTCAGGTAACGGCTACGGTGATGGTGCAAACGGGAATATTTCCCAGTCTATTAAGCTGTCTGATGGTAAAATTTTATTAGTTGGAAATTTTACAACCTATAATGGGTCCACTGCAAACAGAATTGTAAGGATTAATCCCAATGGTACCATTGACAATACTTTCAGCTCAGGAACAGGATTCGATGCTTATGTATATTCTGCTGATGTTCAATCGGATGGGAAAATATTAGTTGGTGGTAATTTTACAAAGTATAACAACACCACAGTCTATAGGCTTGCAAGGTTAAATGCAGATGGAACACTTGATTCTACCTTTACAGGTAGCGGGACCGGACCAAATAATATTGTTTCGGGACTTACTATATTGCCGTCAGGAAAGATAATTATCTACGGTAGTTTTACACTTTACAATGATGACTATACTGCAATTAAAATTGCAAGACTTAATTCAGACGGTTCTTTTGACAGCAGTTTTAAAGCTGATCCAGGAGCCGGTATAAGCAATTCCGGAATCAATAAGGTGTTATATGATGCCACTAATAATAATTACATCGTAGGAGGAAGTTTTACAGGTTTCAATGGTGCGACGGGTGTATCAATAAAAAATCTTGTTAAGCTTGATGATTCAGGAAATGTAATAACATCTTTCAATACCGGAACTGGATTCAACAGTACTGTTTCAATGATTGAAATGCAGTCCGATGGAAAATTTTTGGTTGGAGGAGCATTCACATCTTACAATGGAACAACAGTACAGAATTTGGTGAGACTCAATACGGATGGAACATTGGATAGTTCTTTCAATAATAGCAACACAACTACGGGAGGTGTATATACTTTAAAAATAGTTGGTACTGATATTTATGTTGGGGGGAACTTTACTACATTCAGTGGAGCATCAGTTAACAGGTTTGCAAAATTATCTGCTAATGGAGTTTTGGATTCGACATTTAATAATGGGCAAGCTGGTGCTTCCGGCTCTGTTTTGAATATAATTCCAAACACAGATGGTTCTTTCTATCTCTTAGGTTCTTTCGCAACGTATAATGATTTTGTCAATCAATACTTTACTCACATTAATAACGATGGAAGTGTTGATTCATCATATAATTTATCCACCGGCGCTGATTCAACTGTCAATGCCATCACAGTACAGCCTGATAAAAAAATTATCGTCGCGGGCAATATGAGTACATTTAATGGTATCCCAACGGGAAGACTAACGAGATTGAATAATGATGGTTCATTAGATTCTACTTTCATTACAGGAACAGGTGCAAACGGAACACTTAATAGCATAGCACTACAATCGGACGAAAAAATTCTTGTTGGAGGAACATTTACAAAATATAACGGAACCTCTGTAACCAATCTTATCAGAGTTGATAAAGATGGTATGCTGGATACTGGCTTTTCCACGACAGGAACTGGTTTCAATAATGGGATAATGGCCTTAGCGGTTCAGAATGACGGAAAGATTCTTGCAGGAGGTAATTTTACAGCATATGGAAGCACTTCGATTAATAGGTTTGTAAGACTTAATGAAAATGGTACAATTGATAATAGTTTTGCAATTGGAACCGGAGCGAACAGCGGTTCGGTAGCGGCAGTTACAGTACAACAAGACGGCAAAATTCTATTGGCTGGCAGTTTTACAAGTTTCAATGGCAAAACTGCAAAAGTAATCCGCCTAAACACTGACGGAAGCCTAGATACAAGCTTTACTGGAGGCGCCGCAAATTTTCTTGTAAATACTATAGCTTTACAGCCAGACGGAAAAATAATAATTGGTGGTAATTTCACAACTATTAACGGAATAACTTCTACAAGAGTTGCAAGACTGAATGCAGATGGTACAACAGATACTTCTTTCATTGCATCACCAACGGCCAGTATAGTAGATGCTGCAGTTTTGAGTCTTGCTTTGCAGGCAGACGGTAAAATAATCTTAGGCGGAAGCTTTACAAAATATAACTCAACTTCTTCCAATAGATTGATGCGACTGAACGCAGACGGAAGCCTTGACACAAATTTCTCCGTAGGTTCTGTTGGTGCAAATAATACTATCAATATTGTTACTTTGGATTCAGATGGGAAAGCTTTGATAGGTGGACTCTTTACAAATTATAAGGGCTTAGGTAAAAATAGAATTGCAAGGATTCTAACATCCGATTCCACTCTTTCTGTTATGGACGAAGGAAAGAATTCAACAATGCTATATCCAAATCCCTTTATAGATAGTTTATATTTAAATTCTCAAAAAGATATAAAAACCGTTCAGATTTTTGATGTATCAGGGAAGCTACTACAGCAGTCCAATAAAAAAGTTTTGGAACTAAGTAATCTTTCTGCTGGTGTCTATTTTATATCAATAATGACGGCGGATAATAAAGTAGAAATGAAAAAAGTCATCAAGAAGTAATTTTTTTCATAATAAATTTTTTCTTCTGATTATTTTGGGAACTTCGGAAACGAAGTTCCTTTTTATTTTTTAAAACTTATTTTTCAATCAGAAATATAAGAACAATAGAAGAAAATGTATACTTTAGATTAAAAGTATTTCTTACCGCATTGGCGGTTGGATAGATAACAACATTAATAGCAATACCAAAACGCATCTTGTAAAGACCCAAACATTGCGTTATTTAGTAACTTGCAAAAGTATAGATTTTGAAATTACATTTCATAAAAGCCTAATTCTTAATTCTGTTGAATCAGCCGCCAAACAAACAAATAGATATTATGAGATTACAGTAACTAAATCACAGGGTACTGTTTGGGTTGGATTAGATGATGTTTAATTTCCGTCACTACCACTTCCTCTTTTTCTCTTGTCGTAATCTTTACCCCAATAATAATAAATATCTCTTTCAGGTTCTTCAACAGAGACAATTATCCATTCAATATTTTTACTATTCTCAAGACCTGTTGGTAATGTGAAAAATCCTCTAGCTTTTAATTCATCAAACAGTTCTTTATTTGTAATATTTTCTTTTTTCATTTTTGTAAATTTAATTGTTAAACAAAAAAAAGAACCCCTTTTAGAGTTCTCTTAAAATTTTAAAGTGTAACATTATGTTAGTGCCTACTTTTTAAATCAATGACACGTATGAAATTGCCATCAACATCACTTCTTGAAATCGTACTGTAATTGCCAAACCTCATTCCTGTAGTACATCCAAAAACAAAAAGGTCACGTACCCTTTCCAATCTTTTGTTATCACTGAAGTCATAATTGTATATTAGCTCAACTTGTTCGTAATTTAAAGCTATTTCATCAGTAGTAAACTTCGCAGGTTTTTTGAACGTAATAAAATTATTATTGTATGTATATTTTTTATTGAGAGCCCAAAGAAGAAAAGTCTTGAGCAAACCGACATTTCTGTGTAATGTATTTGAAGAATGCTTTTTTTCTTCAATACAATACTTTAGAAACTTATTATAAAGTTTATCATCAAATTTTCCCAGAGTGATCTTAACTTTACAATTGCTTTCAAAATCTTCGAGTAAGTTTTTATTGCATTTGTAACGCTTTAGAGTTGAGTTTGAAATCGAATTCCCAGTATAGTCATTTTCCTTCTCATCGAAAAACTCCTGGTAAATCCTAAAGAAATCACTTTTAATAGTAATTTTTTTGAACTTTTCATCAAATCTTTGTTTAAGAATATCAACTGTAAGTTCTTCATTTATGTTCTTATATCTATTAACAATCTCTGTAAAGAAACTGCTGTATCGATCTAATTGCATTTTGATGCTTCGATGAATTTCTGTCCTTTTAGTCCTTCCATTTAGGTCATTTGGTTGTCTGCCTTCAAAATCCCATTCGATTGGTTTTATTTTCTCACCCGTAGAATAGATGAAATTCTTATTTTCATTGTTGAAAAAAGAACGGAAATAAATCAAAGATTCCTTTGTACCATTGGGTTGCTTAAGTTTAAAAGTGTAGTTCATCAGGTGCCAGTTTAGGTGCTACTTCTTCTATATTTAGACATAAAAACTAGCTTATACAAATATAGTTAAAATACTGATAAATAGATATATTACATATTTTGGATTATGTTAAAATACAATAGGTTCGAAAACCTCCAACTCCACTTAAACCCCCCACAAAACAATTTGTGGGATTTTTTTATTCCTGAACAAAAAAAAGCGATTCAAATGATTGAACCGCTTTTATATTTAGAAAAAATTCTAATTATTCTGCATCAAAATCCGCATCTGCATCAGCAGAAACTTTTTCGCCTTCCTCTTTAGATTTTTCTTTTTCTGCTTTTCTCTGAGACTGACCTTCTTTTACAGCGTCTGCTACAACAGAAAGGATCATATCGATAGATTTAGAAGCATCATCATTTCCTGGGATTACAAAATCCACTTTTCTAGGATCTGAGTTTGTATCTACGATACCAAAAACCGGGATACCCAATTTTTTTGCTTCTGTAACTGCGATGTGTTCTCTCATGATATCAACTACGAAAATAGCTGAAGGAAGACGAACCATGTCAGAAATAGATCCTAAGTTCTTCTCAAGATTAGCTCTTTGACGATCTACCTGCAATCTTTCTTTTTTAGACAAAGTTTCGAATGTTCCGTCTTTCTTCATTTTATCAATTGCGTTCATTTTTTTAACCGCTTTTCTGATAGTTACGAAGTTAGTTAGCATTCCACCTGGCCATCTTTCTGTGATGTAAGGCATGTTAAGTTCTGCTGCGTGTTTTGCAACTACTTCTTTCGCCTGCTTTTTAGTCGCTACGAAAAGAACTTTTTTACCAGATGAAGTCAATTTTTCCAAAGCGCTGCACGCTTCGTCCAATTTTACTGCTGTTTTATGTAAATCTACGATGTGAATACCGTTTTTCTCCATGAAGATGTATGGAGCCATATTTGGATTCCACTTTCTGGTCATGTGACCGAAGTGTACACCAGCCTCTAAAAGGTCTTTTACATTTGCTTTTGCCATGTTTTCTTGTTTTTGTTAGTTTACTTTCCGCTTTTCTGCAATCAACTTTACTTTAGATGGGAGTAAAGTTTGGATGCTAAACATAACGGGCAATATTTTTTGTTGATAAATAGAACCAAGAATCGAGAACCAAGAACCATATCCTGTGTCTGATATCCTGAATCCTGAAATTAACGTTTTGAGAACTGGAATCTCTTTCTCGCTTTTTTCTGTCCCGGTTTCTTTCTTTCCACCATTCTTGCATCTCTTGTAAGCAATCCGTGTGGCTTAAGAAGTAATCTGAACTCTTCATTGATCTCACAAAGTGCTCTTGAAACACCAAGTCTCACAGCTTCTGCCTGACCAGTGATCCCTCCACCAAAAACATTAACAGTCAAGTCGTACTGACCTACAGTTTCTGTCAACAAAAATGGCTGATTTACTTTATAAACTAAAACATCCGTACAGAAGTAAGTTTTAGCATCTTTCCCGTTTATAGTGATATTGCCAGTTCCTGGCTTCACATAAACTCTTGCAACAGAAGTTTTTCTTCTTCCGATTTTGTGTACTATAGACATACTCAATTATTTGAATTCGTTAACATTGATTACTTTTGGCTGTTGAGCTTCGTGTTTGTGCTCAGTTCCTTCATATAAATAAAGGTTTTTGAATAAAGCCGAACCTAATCTGTTTTTAGGAAGCATTCCTTTTACAGATCTTTCTAATACTTTAAGAGCATCTTTTTTTCTAAGCTCCTCAGCAGTCATAGACTTCTGACCTCCTGGATATCCAGTGTGCCAAATGTAAGTTTTGTCTGCCCACTTGTTTCCGGAAAGTGTAACTTTCCCAGCGTTCAAAACGATTACATTGTCTCCACAATCTACGTGTGGTGTGTAATTCGTTTTGTGCTTACCTCTCAAAATCTTTGCAACGGTAGAAGCTAGTCTTCCCAACGGTTGCTCAGCAGCGTCTACCACAACCCATTCTTTATTAGCGGTAGCTTTGTTTGCCGATACTGTTTTGTAACTTAATGTATTCACAATTTATCGTTTACGATTAAACATAATTTTCCCTCAAAGGGTGTGCAAAGGTAGGAATTTTTTCTCGTATGAAAAATTTTCCTCAGAAAAATATTTTAATTTTCTAAAGATTAATATGTTAACGAATCATTAAGTCCAAAAAAGTTTCAATAATTTATTCAAATATCAACTTTGATAATTCTGCTTTTTTTATATTTTTGAGAAAAATTCTATTAATGAGCCACGGAAAACTGAGAGAAGAAAAAGACTGCCTGAATTGCGGGCATCTTGTTGAAGAAAAATATTGCCCAAACTGTGGCCAGCAAAACATCCAGACAAGACAGCCTTTCTATTATCTTTTTACACATTTTGTAGAGGATTTCACACATTATGATGGCCAGTTTTGGGGAACCATTAAAAACCTGCTTTTCAAACCCGGTAAACTGACAAACACCTATCTCGAAGGTAAAAGACAAAAATTTGTCCCGCCGGTTAAGCTTTATATTTTTATCAGTTTTATCACGTTTTTTCTTTTTGCATTGTTTCCTCCATTCGACATTAATTTTGAAGGTAAGGGAAAATCGAAATTATTGCCTGAAAAAAATAAAATAACAGAAATTCAAAAAGCACTAGAAGAAACCAGAAGCAAAGAGAAACTTGAAGAAAAAGACAGCATTTATATCTCTAAATTAAACGCCGCTCTCAAAGACTCTGCAAAAATCAATGAGCTGCAGGGAACATTTGATATGAGCAAAGGAATGAGTGAAGATTCGGAATTTAATGGATTCACCAATAGAAAATCTTATGATTCAGCAGTAGCTAAAAACCCATCATTTTTTGATTTTATCAATACACCTTTTGCACACAAATATTTTGAGCTCAAAGAACAAGGGGTTAAAAAAGGAGAGATTTTGAAAAAACTGTATGAAACCTCTTTTCACAATCTACCTAAAGCTTTGTTTATTTATCTTCCGATTTTCGCATTATTCTTATGGATTTTTCATAACAAAAAGAAATGGTGGTATTTTGACCACGGAATTTTCACATTGCATTATTTTTCGTTTCTACTTCTTAATATCTTAATATTCACTTTTCTAAACAAGCTGACCGACGTCATTAACATAAGTTTCATAAATGGTATTATATATTTCGTTATGACACTGATGGTCTTTTACAGCGTTATCTATTTCTTTATTGCACATTACAAGGTCTATAATTCTCACGGAATTGTCAGTTTTATTATCGGCACAGTATTATTTACGATCAACTTCTTTGCTTTTTTATTTTTAGTAGCCGGACTTGGCGTCATAAGTTTCCTGATGATTCATTAAAAAAATAAAAAGCCAGATTTCCTAAGAAGTCTGGCTTTCTATTTTAAATCCTGAACTGAGCAATTTCCTAAGAGCTAATTGCCATAAGCCAATTAATACCTCAAAGATTTACTTTCCCGGAAACTTGCTATCATATAATAAGCTACGAAAACGGTAGAAAACTTGATAATAGATGGAACAGCGGTTTCAAAATTGAAAAAAATCAACCCGAGTACTACTAAGAAAACGATTCCGATAAAGGAAATCCCCATTTTCTTAGGCAACGGCCATTCTGGATGGTCCACAAAATAAGCCAGTCCCCACCCGATTCCGAAAGCGGAAGCTATATAAAATTCTACCCAGAAATCCACAGGACTTCCTGTGATCCTTCTCAAAATAAAGCTAATTGCAGTTCCTAATGCAAAATACATCAATGCCTTTACCATTTCAAAAATTTTGACAAAAGTAAGGAATGTAATTTTTACAATATGAAAAGTATATTGTTGACCATTCAAAGTTCCTCTCAACAAATTTTCTTAGATTTGTTTAAATGATATTTTTATGCGCGAGGTAAGGCTCAACTCCATTCTGGATAACGATTTCTACAAAATAACAATGCAAAATGCAGTGGTAAAATTGTTTACCAATGAGATTGTCAAATATGAGTTCATCAACCGCGGAAAACACAACTTTCCCGAAGGATTTGCAGAAGAATTGAGAAAAGCTGTCAATGCAATGGCAGAACTGAAGCTCACTAAAGACGAGAAAAAATATCTGAAAATCACTTGTCCTTATCTTGCTCTGCCTTATCTCGATTTTTTGGAAGGTTTTCATTATGATCCAGCCGAAGTGAAGATTGAACAAAATGAAAACGAGCTAAAAGTTTCGGTTGAAGGTCTTTGGTACAGAACCATTCTTTGGGAAGTTCCGCTTCTGTCGCTCATCAGCGAACTCCATTACGAGATGAATCATATGGAACGCCAAACCAATGAAGAAGTTATCGATAAAACCCTGGAGAAAGCCAGACATCTTACAGAGCTTGGCGTTCCGTTTGCCGAATTTGGAACCAGGAGAAGACACTCTTACAAAGTTCACAGATTGGTAATGGATGCTTTGATCCATGATAAAAATTCTACCTTTATCGGAACTTCCAATGTTCATCTCGCGATGCTTTATAATGTAAAACCAATCGGAACACATGCGCACGAATGGTTTATGTTTCATGCCGCCGAATTTGGCTTCAAAATGGCCAACTCCATTGCTTTGGAAAACTGGGTGGATGTTTACAGAGGTGATCTTGGCGTCGCACTTTCTGATACCTACACAACCGATGTTTTCTTCCAGCAGTTCGACAAAAAATTTGCAAAGTTGTTCGACGGCGTTCGTCATGACAGCGGCGATCCTTTTGAATTTGCGGATAAAACCATTGCGCATTACCTAAAGAATGGTATTAATCCATTATTCAAATACATCATTTTTTCCGATGGTCTTAATCTTGAAAAAGTAGAGGAAATCACAAATTATTGCAAAGGAAAAATCGGAATCTCTTTCGGAATCGGGACGAATCTTACCAATGATGTCGGGCTCAAACCAATGAATATCGTGATGAAACTCATCAGTGTAAAAGGCATCAACAACGAATGGATCCCCACTGTTAAACTGTCTGACGAAAAAGGGAAATATACCGGCGACCTGAAAATGATAGAACTGGCAAAAGAATTCCTGAGAATCAAATAATTCGTACGCATCTTTTTCATCAGACTTATAAAATTCTGTTAAATATATTTAATAGTCATTGCCATATCAAAAAACTTTTTAATTTTACTCAGAACAAAAGTTGAAAAAAATAAATATTAGACCCATGTCAAAAACTCTTTTTGGCATCAATTTTAATATTAAAAGCACAACTAATAAAATTAATTTATCTTATGAAAAAAACATTTAAAATCGCGGCTATTGCTTTGATGGTTTCAATGACAGCCGTTTCTTGTAAGAAAAAAGTTTCTGATGCAGAACTGACATCCCAGGCAACAACAGCAATCACCGCTTATCCAGGCACTTCTGTGGAAGTGAAGGAAGGAGAAGCTCATCTTAGCGGCGTTTTTGCCACAGAAGCCGATAAACAGGCGGCTATCGCTGCTCTAAAAAAAGTACAGGGCGTGAAGGATGTCCATGATATGGCAACTGTGGCACCAGTAGCAGCTCCTGTAGAAGTGAATATGGTTGACGCTGTGGTTCTGCAAAAAGTAAATGATGCTTTGAAAGATATCCCAGGTGTAAAAGCGGAAGATGTGAATGGTACACTCACGCTGACAGGATCTACAACTTCTGCCAATGCCAGAAAAGTGAAAGAGTCTGTAGATGCTCTTAAAATTGGTAAATATGATAACAAAATCACAGTTAAATAATCACAAATGAGTTTACAGGATAAATATTCAAGTGTAGTTTCTGCTGCCCAGTCAGCAGGACTTTCCGACCTTTCCGTGCAAGAGCAGGACGGTATTTTGTACATAACCGGAAAGGCAACAAACAGTGCAGCGAAAGACAGCGTTTGGAATGCATTAGGCGCAATTGATCCTTCTTATACTGCAACTGACATCAATGTAGATGTGCAGGTTTCAGGATTGCAAGCTGGTGCATCGCTTACTGTCGCGACAGATGAGTCTAATCTGAACATCCGTCAGGAACCTTCTACTGAAGCTTCCGTTGTTGGAAAAGCAGCAAAAGGAGAAGTGGTAATCCTGGTTGAACAATCCTCTGACGATTGGTGGAAAATCAGAACAAAAGACGGAGAAGAAGGCTACGCTTACTCCAGATATTTAAGATCATAATAGAATTAGCATACAGCCTCTGATAGTCAGAGGCTTTTTATTAAGATTTATATTTTAATTTAATACAAAACTTCCTTTGTCAGAATAGTTTCTATATTATCCGGATAATCCACTTCAATAAACTGCTCGGCATTGATCCATTCTCTGATCTTTGCAGGATCCAGTTTATCAGAATTCGAAACACCCATTCGGTTCAGCGCAAAAGCATTGCACTCCTGTTCATACTGATTTTCAATTGGAATCACGAATAGTTTTTTATGCATAAAAAGTGCTTCCGCCGGTGTTTCAAAACCGGCATTACAAAGGATTCCTTCGCAGGATTCGAATAATTGAAGATACTTCACTTCATCGATCGGGAAAATCTCGACATTTTTAAATTTCTGAATTTGCTTCGCATACTTTGAGAAAACCTTCCATTCTACATCGATCCTCGTCAGGAAATTGGTAATCACTTCGTCAGAAAAGCTAGGCAAATAAACCAAATAATGGCCTTTGTTTTCAGGATTCAGCTTCCTGATTTTTTGTCTGATAACCGGCTTTTTGATATGCGGATTATAATTATCAAAATGAAATCCGATTTTCTTGCTACAAGGGACATAATTTTTAAGGATCAGATTGCCAAGCCAATCCTTTTTCTCTGGCTTAGGCGTTTCCTTGAAAGTCAGAGAAGCCTGATGGCTCAACTCTACAATGGGCAGGTTTTTCAGCTTAGCGGTCCAGCCTGTCAACGGTTCAAAATCATTGATGATCAAATCATATGCGCTAAGATCCAAATCCTTGATAACCTTTGCCACTTTACAGAAATTATTCTGAAAGAATGTTTTTTTATAGGAAAGACCACCGTTTTTATTATAAAGCAGAGATATCCCTTTGAACCGGAAATCAATATCAAAATCCGACTTCAGCTGTGTCTGATGTCCGCTAATGAGGGTATCTACCAAAGCATGTCTTTTGAGTATAGGGATGATTTCCTGGGCTCTTGCGAGATGTCCGTTTCCTGTTCCTTGGAAGGCATATAATATTTTCATCTGTAATTTTTGTTTTTTTATACAATCTGGGTCACGATTTTCATTAATTCTTCACTGTTAATTTCTTTCATTTCATCAGGTTCTTCATCCATTAGATGATGTTTTTCATCCTCATAAACAAAAAGTTTCCATACGCCGTTATGATATTCCAAAGCGGAAAGATTTTCTACCCAGTCACCTGAATTGAGATATATACACTTTCCTTTTTTCTCAACCACTTCCCGAATCTGTGGTTGATGGATATGTCCGCAAATCACATAATCAAAGTTGTTTTCAATAGCCAGTTCAGAAGCTGTGAGTTCAAAATCACCGATATACTTCACCGCTTTTTTGACATTATTCTTGATTTTTTTGGAAAAGGAATATTTTTCCCGACCAATTTTTTCAAGAAACCAATTCACCAGATTATTAATCGCAATCAGCAAATCATAGCCCTGGCCGCCGAGTTTTGCAATCCACTTGGAATGCTGAACCGATGCATCGAAAACGTCTCCGTGAAAAATCCAGGCCTTCTTATCACCAAGTTTCAAAACCTGTTTATTGCAAAGCTTGAGTTTACCCAATTCGAAATCTGTGAAATTCCTGAAAGCTTCATCATGGTTTCCTGTAATGTAAAAAACCTCAGAATCTTTGGTCGCAAATGAGATTAATTTTCTGACAACCTTCAGATGGGATTTGGGAAAATATGATTTTTTGAACTGCCAGATGTCGATGATATCACCGTTCAGAATCAGTATTTTGGGACGGATAGAGTTCAGATATCTTAGCAGTTCCTTGGCTTTGCAGCCATAAGTTCCAAGATGTATATCAGAAATAATAACAATTTCCACATCTCTTTTCATTTTACAATCAGATTTGTACAAAGAACGTTTTCTAATTTGAACTGAGCATGAATCCTATTTTATTTTTATTGACAGGAATTGATTGTTTTTAAAGTCTTTGCTTAATATTAATTTAAAATATTATTGGTTATTCTCGCAAAAATATTAGTTTTGTTCAGTTACAATTCACATTGAACATTTTTAAAACCTGTTATAGTTTTCAATCGCTGTGATTTTAAATACAAAGATTTTGAAAACAAAAAACACTTTAATAAGCAAAGATTTTGCTGAAGCAATCGATAATCTTCGCGAAAAAAAATTTTATAATAAAGCTACTTATGAAAGGTCAGAATAAACTGTTTATTGCGATTATTTTCGCATTGATATTAGGTGTTGTTTTAGGAGGAGTTATCCATACAACTTACCCTGATTCAAAAGAAGAATTTGCCAAAAATATCAAACTTCTTGGAACAGTTTTTATCCGACTGATTCAGATGATCATTGCGCCTTTGGTTTTTTCCACGTTGGTAGTCGGGATTGCGAAAATGGGTGACATCAAAATGGTTGGCCGTGTTGGGACGAAAGCGATGCTTTGGTTCATTACGGCGTCTTTGGTTTCACTTTCCATCGGTCTGGTCTTGGTAAATTGGCTGGAACCTGGTCACGTGACGACCTTGCCTATTCAGGATGCATCTTCCGCTTCAGAAATTGTGAGCAACAGCAAAGGTTTCTCGATGGAAGATTTTGTCAAACATATCATCCCGAAAAGTTTATTCGAAGCATTTGCGACAAACGAAGTTCTGCAAATCGTTGTTTTCTCCGTTATGTTTGGGATTGCACTCTCTGCGATGGGTGAGGATTATACAAAGCCCATTATCAAAGGTCTGGACGTGATTGCACACGCTATTTTGAAGATGGTAGGTTACATCATGTGGGTTGCACCATTAGGTGTTTTCGGTGCAATTTCTGCAGTGGTTGCGACCAATGGTTTTGAAATTTTCAAAGTTTATGCAATATACCTCAGAGACTTCTTTTTTGCACTGGCAATTCTTTGGCTTGTCTTTTTGTTAGTAGGATATATAATTCTGGGCAATCGTCTTTTCGAATTATTGAGAAGAATCAAAGAACCCTTATTAATTGCATTTTCTACAACAAGCTCCGAAGCTGTCTTCCCGAAACTAGTAGAAGAACTGGAAAGATTTGGCTGCAACAGCAGAATTGTATCATTTATTCTGCCACTAGGATATTCTTTCAATCTGGATGGAAGTATGATGTATATGACATTTGCATCGATCTTCATTGCACAGATCTATGGCATCGATATGCCGCTTGGTCAACAAATTATTATGCTGCTGGTTCTGATGCTGACGAGTAAAGGAATTGCCGGCGTCCCCAGAGCCAGCTTAGTGATCATTGTCGCCGCCTGCGGTATGTTTGATATTCCGGTGGAAGGGATTGCTTTGATTTTACCGATTGACCATTTCTGTGACATGGGAAGAAGTATGACGAATGTTCTTGGCAATGCACTGGCCACTTCGGCCGTAAGTAAGTGGGAAGGCCAATTGGAGAATTAGATAATTTGAGATTCTCTTTTTCAATCTAAAAATATAAATTATCCACAAATAAAAAAACCATCTCGTTTGAGATGGTTTTTATTATTCAAAGAACTGAGATTCTTATTCTTCAGTTTTTTCTTCTGTAGAAGTTTCTGCAGCAGGAGTTTCTTCCACTTTAGCTTCAGGAGCTTCAACAACGGCAGCAGTTTCCTTTTTAGGAGCGGCAGATCTTCTGCTTCTTCTGGTTGTTTTCTTCTCAGCTTCGTTTGGATTGTAGATATCATTGAAATCTACCAACTCGATTAGCGCAGTATCAGCAGCATCACCAGGTCTGAAACCTGTCTTGATGATTCTAGTGTAACCACCGTTTCTTTCAGCGATTTTAGGAGCTACAGTTCTGAACAATTCAGTAACCGCTTCTTTACTTTGCAAGTAAGAGAAAACGATTCTTCTATTGTGGGTTGTATCTTCTTTAGCTTTAGTAAGGATCGGTTCCACGTAAACTCTTAAAGCTTTCGCTTTAGCAACAGTAGTGTTGATTCTTTTATGTTCAATCAGGGAACAAGCCATGTTAGAAAGCATTGCTTTTCTGTGTGGTGCAGTTCTACCTAAGTGATTTATCTTTTTTCCGTGTCTCATTTTGAGGATTATTTATCAGCGTCTAACTTATATTTTGCAACATCAAAACCGAAATTTAGTCCTTTTGAGTGAACCAATTCTTCAAGTTCTGTTAAAGATTTTTTACCAAAATTTCTGAATTTCATCAAATCAGACTTACTGAAAGAAACCAGTTCTCCAAGCGTTTCCACTTCAGCCGCTTTCAGACAGTTAAGGGCTCTTACAGAAAGATCCATGTCTGCTAATTTTGACTTAAGCAATTGTCTTGTGTGAAGTGTTTCTTCGTCATATTGGATGGATGCTTTTACCGCTTCTGTTTCCAGAGTGATTCTCTCATCAGAGAAAAGCATGAAGTGATAGATCAGGATCTTAGAAGCTTCTGTCAAAGCATTCTGAGGTGTGATAGATCCATCAGTTTCGATATCCAATACCAATTTTTCGTAGTCTGTTTTTTGCTCTACACGATAATTTTCGATACTGTACTGAACTTTCTTGATTGGTGTGAAGATAGAATCGATAGCAATAGTTCCGATAGGAGCATTGTTCGACTTGTTCTGATCAGACGGAACATATCCTCTTCCTTTTTCAATGTTGAAAGTAATTTCAAACGTTACATCTTTAGCTAACGTTGCTATTACCAATTCTGGGTTAAGAACCTCGAAGTTCACGATTGAACCTTCCAGATCTCCAGCAGTAACAACATCTTTTCCTGAGATTTTTGCAGTTACCTGCTCATTACCCGGATTTTCAGTTTTAGCTTTAAGACGTAATTGTTTAAGATTCAGAATGATTTCAGTAACATCTTCGATCACTCCAGGTATCGTTGAAAATTCGTGCTCTACGCCTTCTATTTTGATAGATGAAATAGCATATCCTTCCAGAGAAGAAAGTAAAACTCTTCTCAATGCATTACCGATTGTAAGCCCGAAACCTGGTTCTAAAGGTCTGAATTCGAATTGTCCTTTAAAATCTGTCGAGTTTAACAGGATTACTTTATCGGGTTTTATAAATGTTAAAATTGCCATAGTCTGGTTGAGCAAAAATTTGAAAAAATTATTATTTAGAGTATAATTCGACGATTAACTGTTCTTTGATGTCCTCAGGAATCTGAATTCTCTCAGGAGCAGTGGTGAAAGTACCAGTTTTTTTCTCGTCATTGAATTGTAACCACTCATAATTTACTTTGGAAGCCAAAGCATCAGAGATTACTTCAAGAGATTTTGATTTCTCTCTTACAGCAATTTCGTCACCAGCTTTTAGCAAATAAGAAGGAATGTTTACCAGTTCTCCGTTCACAGTAATGTGTCTGTGAGAAACCAATTGTCTAGCAGCAGCTCTTGTTTTAGCAAAACCTAATCTGTAAACAACGTTATCCAGTCTCGATTCGCAAAGCTGAAGAAGAACTTCACCTGTTACGCCTTTGCTTCTGTGTGCTTTGTCGAAAAGGTTAGCGAACTGTCTTTCTAGGATACCATAAGTATACTTAGCCTTTTGCTTTTCTGCAAGCTGAGTAGCGTATTCTGATTTTTTCGCTCCTCTTCTTTTGTTAGGACCATGTTGTCCTGGTGGTTGATTTTTTCTTCTTTCGAAGTTTTTGTCATCTCCGTAAATTGCCTGACCAAATTTTCTAGCAATTTTAGTTTTAGGTCCAATATATCTTGCCATAATGGGTAAATTCTAAAAAATTAAACTCTTCTTCTTTTCGGTGGTCTACATCCGTTGTGTGGCATAGGTGTCACATCAACGATTTCGCTTACTTCAATCCCTGAGTTGTGAAGAGTTCTGATTGCAGATTCTCTACCAGCACCTGGACCTTTTACAAACACCTTAACTCTTCTTAGACCAGCTTCGAAAGCTACCTGAGAACAGTTTTCTGCAGCCATTTGTGCTGCGAATGGAGTATTCTTTTTAGAACCTCTGAAACCCATTTTACCGGCAGACGCCCAAGAGATAACCTCTCCTGCTTTATTTGTTAAAGAAATGATGATGTTATTGAAAGAAGCCTGAATATGCGCTTCACCAATAGCTTCAACTTTTACTTTTCTTTTTTTAACTACTTTAGTTTGTTTTGCCATAATTCCTAACGATTATTTACTTGCTTTTTTCTTGTTAGCAACTGTTTTTCTCTTTCCTTTACGGGTTCTAGAGTTGTTTTTCGTTCTCTGGCCTCTTAAAGGTAGTCCTAGTCTGTGACGTATTCCTCGTTGGCATCCTATGTCCATCAATCGCTTGATGTTCAATTGCACTTCAGAACGCAACTCACCTTCAACTTTTACGTTGTCTGTGATGTAGTTTCTGATTGCAGCCAATTCATCGTCATTCCATTCGTTGACTTTCTTGTCTTCGCTGATTCCAGCGTTTTTCAAAATTTCTGAAGCAGTACTCTTACCAATACCGTAGATATAAGTAAGTCCAATAACGCCTCTTTTGTTCTTTGGTAAATCAATACCTGAAATTCTCGCCATAATTTAATTGGTTCTTAACCTTGTCTTTGTTTAAATTTAGGGTTCTTTTTGTTGATTACGAAAAGTACACCTTTTCTGCGTACAATCTTGCAATCAGCACTTCTTTTTTTGATAGATGCTCTAACCTTCATTTTGTTATTTTTAATATCTAAAAGTTATTCTCCCTTTAGTCAAGTCATAAGGAGAGAGTTCGAGTCTTACCTTGTCTCCAGGTAAGAGTTTTATATAATGCATTCTCATTTTACCAGAAATATGGGCAATTAAAACATGCCCATTCTCTAGCTCTACTCGGAACTGTGCGTTGGAAAGTGCTTCCGTTATCACACCGTCTTGTTCTATATGTTTCTGTTTAGCCATTTATACTATTAATAGTTTGATGATCTTGATAATTTAGATTGCATCAACCCATCATAATGATGGTTCAGCAGATAAGTATTGATCTGTTGAACAGTATCCAGGATAACGCCAACCATGATCAATAAGGATGTACCACCGAAAAACAGGGCAAATCTATCTGTCTGAACAAACGCTCCGTGCACTATGGCCGGAAGGACTGCAAAGATAGATAAAAAAATCGCACCCGGCAAGGTTATCTTTGATAAAATATCATCAAGGTAATCTGCCGTTTCTTTTCCTGGTCTTACCTTCGGGATAAGCCCACCATTACGCTTGAGATCATCAGCCATCTGATTCACCGGAATGGTAATTGCTGTATAGAAAAATGAGAAAATTATAATTAATAATGCAAACAATACATTGTACTGCCAGCTAAAAACATTTTTGAATCCAGCCAAAAACGTGTTAGATTCATCTACTTTGGTTAACAATCCAGGAACAAACATCAATGCCTGCGCAAAGATGATCGGCATCACACCTGCGGCATTCACTTTCAATGGGATCCATTGTCTTGCGCCTTCCATCAGGTTTCTGCTAACACCACCTCTGGCCTGGGCTCTGCTAACGTATTGGATTGGAATTTTTCTTACCGCTACGGAAAGAACAATTGCAAGCAATACCACCAATAACCAAAATATGATCTCAACCAGAATCATAATGCTTCCCAGACCGCCTTTACCATTCTGTGTAAGAACTTCCTGGTAAAAAGCCGTAGGGAGATCCGCAAGGATACCCACCATAATTAAGATTGAAATACCATTACCAATACCTTTGTCCGTAATCTTCTCTCCTAACCACATTGCAAATACAGATCCTGCTACCAGAATTATGATACTTGGCAACCAAAACATAATGGATGCCGGATCTATATAATATGCAGACTGGAACTGTGAATATGGTAAAAAGAACTGGGTTACTGAGGTTAAATATGATGGTGCCTGTACAAGACAAACTCCAATAGTCAACCATCTGGTAATCTGGTTTAATGTATTTCTTCCACTTTCGCCGTCTTTCTGCAATTTCTGAAGATAAGGAATAGCCATTCCCATAAGCTGAACAATGATCGAAGCGGAGATGTATGGCATAATTCCTAATGCCATAATAGAAGCACGGCTAAATGCTCCACCTGTGAAAGATGACAATAAACCCAAAAGGCCGGCTCCTTGTTGGTTCCCGCCTTGATTTTGGTAATGTTGTAATAAGTTTCCTACTTCTGCCATGTTGATAGCCGGTAGAGAAACGTAAGATGCGAATCTATACACAAGGACCAAAGAAAGCGTCAGGATAATTTTATCTCTCAGCTCTTTTAGACTCCAAATGTTTTTTAGTGTTTGTATAAATTCTTTCATTGGTTATTAATTAAAGAGTAATTGCTTTACCTCCAGCCTTGTTGATTGCTTCTTCAGCAGACTTGGTAAATTTATCAGCAGAGATAGAAACACCAGATTTCAAATCACCTCTACCCATAATTTTTACCAATTCGTTTTTAGAAGCAAGACCGTTTTCTACTAATACGTCTCTGGTAATATCACCGGTGATGTTTTTAGTATCGATCAAAGTTTGGATTGTATCTAGGTTGATAGCTCTAAACTCTTTTCTATTAATATTTTTGAAACCAAACTTAGGTAATCTTCTTTGCAAAGGCATCTGTCCACCTTCGAAACCGATCTTCTGAGAATAACCAGCTCTTGCTTTCTGACCTTTATGACCTTTTGTTGAAGTACCACCGTATCCGCTTCCCTGTCCTCTACCAATTCTTTTTGTACTGAATGTAGAGCCAGTTGATGGTTTTAAATTATTTAAATTCATTGTTGTATTGAGATTATAGATTAAAAGATAAGAGATAAGAGACTACAAAATCCGAGTCTCTTTTCTCTATGTCTATTGTCTTATTTCTGAACTTCTAATAAGTGACTTACAGAAGCGATCATTCCTAAAATAGAAGGAGTAGCTTCGTGTTCTACAACTTGCTGAAGTCTCTTGAATCCTAGCGCTTCAAGTGTTCTTTTTTGAGTTTTAGAACGATTAATAGCACTTCTAACTAATTTTACTTTGATTGTTGCCATTGTTATAATTTATTAACCGTTAAACACTTTACTTAGAGAAACACCTCTCATTCTTGCAATCTCTTCCGGTCTTCTGATGTCCAACAATGCGTTGAAAGTAGCTTTCACAACATTGTGCGGGTTAGAAGATCCTTTGGATTTTGACAATACATCGTGTACACCCGCAGACTCCAGTACCGCTCTTACCGCACCACCGGCGATAAGTCCTGTACCGTGAGATGCTGGTCTCAAGAAGATATCAGCACCACCGTATCTTGCGGAAGTCTGGTGAGGAATTGTATGATTGATTACAGGAACTTTTACCAAGTTTTTCTTAGCGTCTTCTACAGCTTTCGCAATAGCAGAAGCAACTTCCTTAGATTTTCCAAGTCCATAACCGATGATACCATCTTCATTCCCTACAACAACAATTGCAGAAAATCCGAATGCCCTACCACCTTTCGTTACTTTAGTTACTCTGTTAACAGCAACCAGACGATCTTTTAATTCTAATCCTCCAGGTTTAACTCTTTCTATATTACTATCTACCATGTTTTCTGAATTTTTAAAATTAGAATTTAAGACCAGCTTCTCTAGCACCGTCAGCAAGAGCTTTCACTCTACCGTGGTATACAAAACCATTTCTATCAAACACAACATTCTCGATACCTGCTGCTTTCGCTTTAGCTGCAATAGCTTTTCCTACTGCCGCAGATACTTCTGTTTTAGTACCTTTAGCATCTACACCTTTCTCTCTGGAAGAAGCAGATACTAATGTTTTACCGTCTTTATCATCTACCAACTGAGCGTAGATCTCTTTATTACTTTTGAATACAGATAATCTTGGTAATGCTGCAGATCCGGAAATCTTCCCTCTTACTCTTCTTTTGATTCTGATTCGTTTTTCAACTTTTGTTAATGCCATTTTCTTAAATTTTATGCAGATTTACCGGCTTTTCTTCTGATGATTTCACCCACGAATTTCACACCTTTTCCTTTGTAAGGTTCAGGTTTTCTGAAAGATCTGATCTTAGCAGCCACCATTCCAAGAAGTTGATTATCGTAAGAAGATAATGTAATGATCGGGTTTTTCCCTTTTTCTGTCAATGTATCAAGAGTCACTTCTTTTGGAAGTTCCAATACAATACCGTGAGAAAATCCAAGAGCCAATTCTAATCTCTGGCCATTGTGAGATGCTCTGTATCCAACTCCTACTAGTTCTAATTGCTTAGTGAATCCTGTAGAAGTACCAACAATCATATTGTTGACAAGCGCTCTGTATAAACCGTGAAGCGCCTTATGTTCTTTTGAGTCAGAAGGACGGGTGAACGTTAGTACACCGTCTTCTTGTGAGAAGCTGATTCCTCCTGTAAGCTCCTGAGTTAATTCACCCTTTGGACCTTTAACTGTTACAACGTTATCTTTTTGAGACACTGTAACTCCAGCAGGAACTTCTATAATTGCTTTACCAATTCTTGACATTTTCCTTGTTTTAAAAAATTAATATACGTAGCAAATTACTTCACCTCCCACTTTCTCTTGTCTAGCTTTTTTATCAGTCATCACTCCTTTAGAAGTAGAGATGATAGCTACACCCAGTCCGTTTAGTACTCTTGGAAGTTCCTCAGAACCTTTGTACTGACGAAGACCTGGTCTGGAAGCTCTTTGAATAGACTTGATAGCCGGTTTGTTCGTTTGCTTATCATACTTCAAAGCGATCTTGATAGCTCCTTGAACTGCATTATCCTCGAACTTGTAGTTCAAGATATAACCTTGGTCAAAAAGAATCTTAGTGATCTCTTTTTTGATTTTCGATGCAGGAATTTCCACCACCTTGTGGCCTGCGCTTTGTGCGTTCCTTACTCTTGTTAGGAAATCTGAAATTGGATCTGTTACCATTTCTTTATTTTAAATTATTGGTTTATGACAACCAGTATTGAAAAGACTTGAAGATAGAGACATCAAAATTAGACATCTCTATCTTTAGTATCTCAACAACTTAATTGTCTCGATTTTTTTAATTGCTTACCAACTAGCTTTTTTAACTCCCGGGATAAGACCATTGTTTGCCATTTCTCTGAAAGTTACTCTGGAAATACCGAACGTTCTCATATATCCTCTTGGTCTTCCTGTCAGTTTACATCTGTTGTGCAATCTTACAGGAGAAGCATTTTTAGGCAATTTTTGTAATGCATCATAATCTCCAGCTTCTTTCAAAGCTTTTCTTTTTTCAGCATATTTAGCTACAGTAGCTTCTCTTTTGCGCTCACGCGCTTTCATTGATTCTTTAGCCATTTCTTAGTTCTTTTTGAACGGTAAACCGAAGTGAGTTAATAATGCTTTAGCTTCTTTATCAGTATTCGCAGATGTTACAAAAGTGATGTCCATCCCTTGGATTTTTTTCACTTTGTCGATAACAATCTCTGGGAAGATAATCTGCTCAGTAATACCTAAGTTATAATTACCTCTACCATCGAATCCGTCAGCTTTGATCCCAGAAAAATCTCTGATTCTTGGAAGTGCTGAAGAAGTTAATCTATCTAAGAATTCATACATTTTATCAGCTCTAAGTGTTACTCTAGCTCCGATTGGCATTCCTTTTCTTAGTTTGAAAGCAGCCTCATCTTTTTTAGATAAAGTACCAACAGCTTTTTGTCCAGTGATTGCAGTCAATTCTTCTACAGCATAGTCCACTATTTTTTTGTCCTGAACAGCTGCACCAAGTCCTTGGCTTACAACGATCTTCAATAATTTAGGAACCTGCATTACAGATTTATACCCAAATTCTTCCATCATTGCAGGAACAATCTTGTCTTTATATTGTTGTTTTGGTCTTACTATATATTCCATTGTAATTTAAATTATAAAGTTTCACCGGTTGTTTTAGCAACTCTTACTTTTTTATCACCATCTACTTTGTATCCAGCTTTTGTAGCTTTTCCGCTTTTGTCAAGCAGTGATACATTGGAAATATGTAGTGAAGCTTCCTTTTCAACGATTCCGCCCTGAGGGTTTTGTGCAGATGGCTTAGTATGTTTTTTAACGATATTAATTCCTGCAACGATAACTCTAGGATCTTTTCCTTCTTTCTTGATTACTTCAAGAACTTCACCTTTACTTCCTTTATTTTTTCCGGTAGTAACGATTACGTTGTCTCCTCTTTTGATTTTAACTTTTGTCATTTTCTTAAAATTTTAAAATTAAAGTACTTCAGGAGCTAATGAAATAACCTTCATATATTCTTTGTCTCTCAACTCACGGGCAACCGGTCCGAAAACACGAGTTCCTCTCATTTCTCCGGCAGCGTTTAGCAATACACAAGCGTTGTCTTCGAATTTGATGTAAGATCCATCTTTTCTTCTGACAGCTTTTTTAGTTCTTACTACAACTGCTTTTGATACCTGTCCTTTTTTTGCATTTCCTGATGGCGTAGAATCTTTGATAGTAACAACGATTTTATCACCAACTGAAGCATATCTTCTTCTAGTTCCTCCTAGAACTCTGATAACTAGTACTTCTTTTGCACCTGTGTTATCAGCAACTTTTAATCTTGATTCTGTTTGTAACATTATTACTTAGCTTTTTCAATGATTCTTACTAATCTCCATCTTTTGCTTTTGCTCAAAGGTCTAGTTTCTGTAATCAAAACTGTATCTCCTTCGTTGCACTCGTTATTTTCATCGTGTGCGGTATATTTTTTCGTTTTCAAAACGAATTTCCCGTACATTGGATGTTTTACTCTCGTAGTCTCACTAACAACAATAGTTTTTTCCATTTTATTGCTGGAAACTACTCCAATACGTTCTTTTCTTAAATTTCTATCCATTATAAAAAGGAATTATTGTTTGTTAGTTAATTCTGTGTTAAGTCTTGCGATTGTTTTTCTCAAATCTCTGATCTGAATCGGATTTTCAACTGGGCTAATTCTGTGAGCTAATTTCAGTTTTGAATAGTTAGCTTTAGCGTCTGCCAATTGAACTTTGATATCCTCTAGGCTTAAATTTTTGATGTCAGCTTTTTTCATTGTAATAGAGATTAAAGAGGTTTAACAAAATCGTTTGCAACTACGAACTTGGTAACTACCGGCAATTTTTGCGCAGCTAGTCTTAGAGCTTCTTTCGCTACTTCGTAAGGCACTCCACCAACTTCGAACATAATTTTACCTGGTTTTACTACAGCTACCCAATATTCTACAGCACCTTTACCTTTACCCATACGTACTTCCGCTGGTTTTTTAGTAATCGGCTTATCCGGGAATATTTTGATCCATAGCTGACCTTCTCTTTTCATATATCTTGTAGCAGCAATACGCGCAGCTTCAATCTGTCTTGCAGTGATCCAAGCACCTTCTATAGCTTTGATCCCGAAAGTTCCGTAAGCAAGTTGATTACCTCTCTGTGCAATCCCCTTCATTTTCATCTTATGAACTCTACGGAATTTGGTTCTTTTTGGTTGTAACATAATTTCTTAAATTTTAGATTTTAGAATTTAGATTTTAAAAAAGTAACGGTCATTTAAAAACTATCCTCTAAAATTTTATTAATTATTTCTTCTTGGTTTTCTGTCTCCTCTGTCTCCTCTGTCGTTTCTCTCTCTACCTCCAGCCGGTGCTTTTTTCTGTTGTCCTACTAGTGGCGTAAGTTCTCTTTTACCATAAACTTCACCTTTCATGATCCAAACTTTTACACCAAGTTTTCCGTATTGAGTCAGTGCTTCACCGATATGATAATCGATATCTGCACGGAATGTTGACAATGGAATTCTACCTTCTTTGAAAGATTCTGATCTTGCCATCTCTGCACCGTTCAATCTTCCGGAGATCATTACCTTGATACCTTCAGCACCCATTCTCATTGTGCTTGCCATTGCCATCTTAACCGCTCTTCTGTAAGAGATTCTGTTTTCGATTTGTTTAGCAATACTGTCCGCAACCAATACAGCGTCAAGCTCAGGTCTTTTGATTTCGAAGATGTTGATTTGAATATCCTTTCCAGTCAATTTTTTCAACTCTTCTTTCAATTTATCAACTTCCTGACCGCCTTTCCCGATGATAAGACCAGGTCTTGCAGTAGTAATAGTTACTGTTACCAGTTTCAGTGTTCTTTCAATATAGATTTTTGAAATCCCTCCTTTGGATAATCTTGCTTCAAGGTATCTTCTGATTTTGTAATCTTCAGCGATTCTGTCGCCGTAGTTTTTACCACCAAACCAGTTAGAATCCCATCCTCTGATGATTCCTAATCTGTTACCTATTGGATTTGTCTTCTGTCCCATACCTTGAATTAATTTTCTTTTGTACCTAAGATTAATGTAATGTGGTTCGATCTTTTTCTGATTCTGTAACCTCTACCTTGTGGTGCCGGTCTCAGTCTCTTCAATTGTCTTGCACTATCCACAAATATTTCTTTCACGATAAGGTTTGCTTCTTCAATATCAGCACCTTCGTTCTTAGCTTGCCAGTTAGCAATTGCAGAAAGTAATACTTTTTCCAATTTGTTAGAAGCATCTTTCTTAGAATACTTAAGGATATATAAAGCTTTATCTACCTCTACTCCTCTGATGATATCAGCAACTAATCTCATTTTTCTAGGAGAAGACGGGCAATCGTTATGCAACGCTTTTGCCACATCTTGGTTTGCTATTTTACGTGCTAATGCACTCTCTCTTTTTCTTGATCCCATGATTATCTACCTCCTTTATTTTTGTTACCACCGTGACCTCTGAAAGATCTTGTCGGAGAAAATTCGCCTAATTTGTGTCCAACCATGTTTTCTGTAACGTAAACAGGGATAAAAGATTTCCCGTTGTGTACAGCAATAGTTTGACCTACAAAGTCCGGAGAAATCATAGATGCTCTAGACCAAGTTTTGATTACAGTCTTTTTACCAGACTCTACATTTGCCTGAACCTTCTTATCTAAATGATGTGCGATGAATGGTCCTTTTTTAAGTGATCTTGCCATAATTATTTTCTTTTAGATACGATGTAACGGTTAGACACTTTGTTTTTCTTTCTAGTTTTGTAACCTTTAGCCGGCATACCGTTTCTAGATCTTGGGTGACCTCCGGAAGAACGTCCTTCACCACCTCCCATTGGGTGATCTACAGGGTTCATTACTACCGGTCTTGTTCTTGGTCTTCTACCTAACCATCTGCTTCTACCAGCCTTACCTGATACTGTTAACTGATGATCTGAGTTGGAAACTGAACCAACCATTGCCATGCATTCCGTAAGGATCATTCTGGATTCTCCAGAAGGCAATTTGATGATTGCATATTTTCCGTCTCTTGAAGTCAACTGAGCAGAAGAACCAGCACTTCTTGCCAAGATCGCACCTTGTCCAGGCTTCATCTCTACGCAAGAAATTACAGTACCCAATGGAATATTTTTCAATTTCATTGCGTTACCGACGTTCGGTTCTACACTTTCTCCAGAAACAATTTTCTGATCAACTTTGATCCCGTTCGGAGCGATGATATATCTCTTTTCTCCGTCTGCATACTCTACTAGAGCGATGAATGCAGTTCTGTTTGGATCATACTCTACAGTTTTTACCGTTGCTTCAACATCGAATTTATTTCTTTTGAAGTCGATAATTCTGTATTTCTTTTTGTGTCCACCGCCGGTGTAACGCATGGTCATTTTACCAGTTTGGTTACGTCCACCTGACTTACTAATACCAACTGTCAGAGATTTCTCTGGCTTGTTAGTAGTAATTTCCTCAAAGTTATTAACAACTCTGAATCTCTGTCCCGGGGTGATAGGTTTTAATTTTCTAACAGACATTACTATTATTTATAATTAATTAATTTGTTGCGAAAATATCAATAACTTCTCCAGCAGCCAATGTTACAACTGCTTTTTTCAATTTATTGGTTTTCCCAACTTGAAGTCCTTTTTTCGTGTATTTAGAAGAAACTTTAGGCGCATAAATCATGGTTCTAACGTCTGCTACTTTTACACCATAAGCTGCCTCAATAGCACCTTTAATCTGGATCTTGTTAGCCTTTGGAGCTACCAAGAAAGAATAAGCACCTCTCAGATCTGTAAGATAGTTTGCTTTTTCTGAAATAATTGGTTTAATAATTAGTGACATGATTTATTTCTTTAAGTTGTCCTGAAATTTTTCTACTGCACCTTCTAAGAAGATAATCTCACCTGCGTTGATCAAATCATAAGAGGAAATCTCGTTATAATTCAACACTCTTGTCTTAGGCAAGTTTCTTGAAGATAGATATACATTCTTGTTAGCTTCAGGAAGCACGAATAATGATTTTTTACCTGTAAGTGTCAAAGCATCCAACAATGTGATGAATTCTTTAGTCTTAGGCGCATCAAAACTCAAGTTCTCCAAAACTTTGATACTGTTGTCTCTCAATTTCTGAGATAAAACAGATTTTTTAGCTAATCTCTTAAGCGCTTTGTTCAATTTGAATCTGTAGTCTCTTGGTTTTGGACCAAAAACTCTACCTCCACCTTTGAAAGTTGGCGACTTGATATCACCATATCTCGCAGATCCTGAACCTTTTTGCTTTTTAAGCTTTCTTGTAGAAGCCGTAATTTCGCTTCTTTCTTTTGATTTATGAGTACCTTGACGCTGTGCAGCAAGATATTGCTTAACCTCTAAGTAAACCGCATGCTGATTTGGCTCAATTCCGAATACTGATTCGTCAAGAGTTACTTTTCTTCCGGTTTCTTTTCCTGATGTACTTAATACTACTAGTTCCATTTCTTGATAATTACATAAGAATTTTTAGCTCCCGGAACAGCACCTTTTACTACTAAAAGATTTTGTTCTCCATCTACTTTTAACACCTGAAGGTTCTGAACAGTCACCTGCTTACCTCCCATTCTGCCTGCCATTCTCATCCCCTTGAATACTCTTGAAGGATCTGAACCAGCACCGATAGAACCTGGAGCTCTAAGTCTGTTATGCTGTCCGTGAGTAGCCTGCATTACACCTCCAAATCCGTGTCTTTTAACAACACCTTGGAAACCTTTACCTTTAGAAGTTCCTGTTACATCTACATATTCGCCTTCTGCAAACATGCCAACTTCTACTGAATCTCCTGTTTTAACATCGTGTTCGAATGCATTTCTGAATTCTACGATCTTAGCTTTAGGAGTTGAACCAGCCTTTTTAAAATGACCAGCTAACGCTTTACCAACGTTCTTCTCACTCTTGTCATCGAAACCTAGTTGTACGGCAACATATCCGTCAACCTCTTCGGTTCTGACCTGTAAAACCGCGCATGGACCAGCCTGAATAACTGTACAAGGAATGTTTTTCCCGTCTTCGTTAAACAAAGATGTCATACCGATTTTTTTACCAATAATACCTGACATTATTTATATATATCTATTATATTTTGTTTCAGCATTTTAGCGGTTTTCGTAATATTCTATGTCTGAAATAGGCATACTCCTTCCCTAAAATGAGTGTGCAAATTTATGGATATTTTTCAAACTGACAAATTTTATTACAAAATATTTTGATTTTTAATGATTTAGCACAAAAGCATAAAACTTTTCATTTTATTAATTGAATTTCTAAATTTGGATATGAAAAAAATAATCTCAGTTTTTATTCTGCTCTTTTTCTTCAGTTGCGAAAAAAAAGGAAATCATCCGTATTCGTTTTATTATTGGAAGACTAGAATCAAAAGCACAGATACAGAAAATAAAGCACTTGAGCAATCCACATCTTCTGACTGGTATGTCAGGTTTTTTGATGTCGACAAAGTGAATGGAAAATTCCAGCCGGTTGGTATCGTAACAAAAGATCCGAGTTTCAGCACTTCTAAAGATACTGTTCCTGTCATCTTTATCACCAACAGAACTTTTCTTAATATCAAAGAACCGGAAGTCCGTTTTCTGGCAGAAAGTATTCATCAGCTTATCGAAAAGAAAATTAAAGAACTCGGATTTAAAAACACTTCCGAGATCCAGATCGATTGTGACTGGACTGCCGGAACAAAACAGGATTATTTTCATTTTCTGAAGCAACTGAAAATAGTCTCAAAGAAAACCATCACTTCCACACTCAGGCTCCATCAGGTGAGAGACAAAAAGCTGATGGGAACTCCGCCTGTAGAAAAGGTATATCTGATGTGTTATTCAACATCTTCGCCTTTGGAAAATTCTGATAAAAATTCTATCCTGGACGTACAGCTTCTGAAAAATTACCTTTCTGAAATCCAGCATTACCCAATTAAAAATATTGATGTTGCACTTCCCATTTATTCCTGGGGAATTATTACCAATCATCTCGGTAAACACAAACTGATTAATGCCATATCAGAAAAAGATCTTGACAACAAGGATTTTGAAAAAATTTCGGAAAACGAAGCCATCGTCAGAGAAGACGGCTTCTTTTTTGGTCATTTCCTGAATAAAGGCTTCAGGATAAAAGTGGAACAGATTCCGCAAGAACAACTGAATGAAGTTACTGATTTTCTGAACAGAAAAATTCATAACTTTAACCTTATATATTATCAGCTCGACGAAAGGTTTATCCGAAACCGTGATTTTTAAACGCTAAAAAAACCGTATTATGAAAAAATTCATTCTGAGCTTTGCTTTTGCTTCTCTAATTTTCAGTCATTCCAACGCCTGCGCCTGGTATGATCCGGATTACGATTACTTCAACCTGTTCACACAGAATATCATCCGGGACAAATCTTACACACCTTTTTTGCTGACTTATTCGGCACAATTTTATGATGATGAAAATGGAAGTGTTCCTAATGACAATATAGAAAGCTGGCAAAAATATTTTGGAAACCGATTAAGCTATCGCGATACGGAGCATTTGGTTAATCACGTTGCACTTCAGGAACTGAATACTATCAAATCCGGAAAACCTTCTTCAGATTCTGTTCTCTCCAAACTAGGAAGCTCTTTTTATGTAAAATATAAGGAAGGAATCGATTATCTGATTGAAGCCAAATATCTGGAGCCTTATATGCGTATCAGCTTTGTGGAAAGTCCGGACTCATTCTACTACCGATCAGAAACAGATAACAAGAATGCCACTCATCTGGATTATAACAAAACAATTGCTGTACTTACCTCCTTATATAATGCGGCCAAAAATCCTGAAATAAAATTGCGCTATGGCTACCAGCTGGTCCGCTTTAATCATTACACCAGAAATTTTCAGGAATCTGTCAGTGCCTTTCAAAAATATGTCTCTCCGTTAAAACTTAAATCCGTTCCTTATTATCTCGCTTTGGATCAGTTTGCAGGTGCTCAACGCGGCCTAGGAAAAAATGAAGAAGCCAACTGGAACTTTTTTCAGGTTTTCATCAATTCAAAATCACTGAAGAGAGATGCTTTTGTATCGATGAAGCTTTCTGACACCGCTTCTTTTAATAATATACTTAAACGCGCCGGCAATGACAAGGAAAAAAGCATGGCCTATTTCCTGCTCGGTTATCAGGATTTTAACAATCCTTTGCCGATGATGGAGAAGATCTATGACATCGATCCCAATTCGGAGATGCTGAAAGTCCTGGCTGCACGGGCCATCAATGAACTGGAAAGAAATTATCTTCCTGTATATTATTATCAGAATCCAGAAACAAATAAAAACAATGCTGACGATCCGAAAACTTCTGAAACCGTTAACTCAAAAAAAGAAGCTTCACTTTGGCAAAGAATCATCCGTTGGTTCAAAAACCTTTTTGGATCAGGATCGGATGAAAAAACGCAACGCAGCAATGACCTGTCGGATAAGCAATATCTTGATGATCCGGACAGAATTCCTTTTTATAATAAACCGGAATACAGCTACTATGATGAGAAAGACAAGCCTGATAACTATCTCGCTGATCTGGAAAAATTCACCGACAAGACGAAAGACCAAAGCAATGATGAGTTTTGGAAAATAGCGGATGCCTATCTGAAATTCCTTAATAAAGATTATGAAGGCAGCAAGGACATCCTAGAAGATATAAAAACAACGGACAAGTCTTATCTTTCTCAAATTCGCAGAATGAAAATGCTGAATGATATTGTCTCCCAGCCAAAGATCACATCCGAATTTGAAGAACATCTTTACAAAGATTACCGAGAGTTTTTCGAGGAAAAACCGAAGAAAACAGAAACTGACAGTACCGCTGAAAACTATGGTTATGAAGCTTATACCGCACCTTCTACTAAAGATTTCCTGAAAGATGTGCTGGCAAACCGTTACTATCTTCAGGGTGATGATGCAAAATCCTTCCTTATGAACAACCAGCTGACAGATCTCCGCTACAATCCGAATCTCGATCTGGCAAAAAAACTTCAGGCATTCTTTAATAAAAAGGACAAATCCACTTTTGAAAGCCAGATCATTGCGAAGAACATCAATAATGTAGGGAATACCGACGCTTTTTTCAGTTTGATATATGGTGATTTTGCAATGAGAAATGCTGATTTCGCAAATGCTAAAAAGTACTACGGAAAGGCAACCGAATTTTCAGGGATTCCGCTTCCGGAAGGACATTATGATTATGAAAGCGGAAATTATATAAAATATCAGGATACTTCCGGGATGTATAACGGTTTTAGAAACATCTCCGGACTGATCTTCGGACATAATGTTTGGGAAAGCTATCAAAGTCCGGACAATATCTCGATGAAGGCTGAAAATTTTGTGAATGAATTCCCATTCATAAAACAAAATATGAATAAGCTGGAACTTGCCGATGCTGTTCTGAAGCTTCAGAAAACAGGAAACGCAAAAGGTGATATCGCAGCAAAAGCCAATCAGTTAATCGGCAATTTACTTTATAACACTTCTGTTCTTGGTTACTACCGCGAAGTTTTCGTGATGGATATCGATAATTCGAACGGTGGAAAATATTATTTCGGAAGCGATGCAAGTCCCTTCAGGTATTATTATAAGAATTACAGTTCCAATGTTTTTATAAAACCTGATAATTTTGATCTTGCTATTCAATATTATAATAAAGCGTTGCTCAACGCAGCGGACAACGAGCAAAAAACAAGGATACTTTTCCAGATGGGAAGTGCGGAACAGGGCAAATATTATCAATGGGAAGCCAGACAGAAAAGTATTCCTTATGATGATAAAAACTGGGAACAGAAATCAAAACAGCAGGAAGTTGATTTTGCTAAAATGAAAAATGAAAATTACAGAACTTATTTCACTCAGCTGAAGCAAAAATTCGGAAATACACAAACAGCAAAAACCCTTACGGGGAGCTGTTCATACCTTGATTATTTTATGAAGCGATAATATAAAAAAGGAATCATTTCGATTCCTTTTTTTGATTTTGTTTACTGAGCCATTCCTCATGTCGCTTTTTGAAAGCTTCTAGTTTATGATCCTGATTCCGGTGTGCTGCATCGATGGAATGTGACTGATGGATGTCTCCGTCTTCTTCTGCAAAATCAGAAAGTTTTTCATAAAAGCAATGCAGCTGATCCAGTTCTTTTTCAGTAAGATCTTCTATATCTACAATTCTGTTGCTGGCTTTCTCGTTGGATGCAAGGAGCTCGTTTAGCTTGATTTGAATTGCTTTTGAATCTTTGTTTTGTGCTTTCTGAATCAGGAATACCATCAGAAACGTAATAATTGTTGTTCCTGTATTGATGACAAGCTGCCATGTCTCCGAATAGTCAAAAACAGGACCTGTAACAGCCCACACAATCACAATTGACGTGGCAGCTATAAATGCTCCCGAACTGCCTGTAAATTTAGTTGCCCAGTTTGCAAATCTTTCAAAAAAGTTTTTATTTTTCATAGGGTGAATTCAAATAGTTTATAAAAATAAGACCTCTAAAAAATAGAGGTCCTAAAGTTATTAAAAATCCATTACTAATCTTTTACAAACTTAGTTTTGATTGTTGCACCTGCATTATTCACATTGATAAAATAAACACCTTTCACCAATTTGTTGACAGCAGCCTTGCCATTGTCCAATGTTCCTTTGGAAACGATTTGTCCAGCTGAATTGAAAATCTCATAGGAAGCATTAGCTGCGACATTAGAGACAGTCAGGATTTCTTTAACAGGATTCGGATAGACCTGAGCAGATTTTGCGCCGCTGATATCTGATACTGCTAATGTGCCTACCGTGGCCGCCTTTACAGCATAAAACACATTACCTATTGCAGAGACTCTGATATGACCCGATTTTCCGGACAATGATGGTGGTACATTTACAGTAGCTGTACCAGAATTGGCAACTGATGCCGCTAAAGTTGTCCAGTTTGCTCCCGAATCAGACGTGAAATCGATCTTCACATTAGCCACATTATAAGGAGAAGCAGCCGTTCCGGACGGTACCCAGTCTACAGTTGAAGTTCCCAGTGTCAGCGAGGTAGTACTTACTGTGAAAGCTGCAGCTGATCCCACAGTGATGGTCTGGTTCGCAAATGCAGTTTGTGCTTGTCCGCCTGCTTTGTTATCTCTTACTGTTACTCTAAATACAGTTGACTTTGCAACTGATGATGTGGATTCCCATTTTGACAAGTCTCTGACATTGCCTGCAAGAACAGTTGACAAGGCAGGGAAATATCTCGTTGGACTTGCTGTTGGAGGCAACGATCTAAATCCTGCACCAACAGTTGTTTTTCCAAGCTCGTGTGATGCTCCCGACACATTCATAATCCCTGCATTGGTTGCCCAAGGTTGTCCAATCGATGAATTTGATGTCTTGAATTCTTCCCAGCAATAAGTCAGTGCGTCACCATCCGGATCTGTGGCATTTGCTGTCAATGCGAAAGCTGTATTTAATGGTATTGTATAAGAAG
Organism: Epilithonimonas mollis; assembly: GCF_900142325.1. Lineage (GTDB taxonomy): Bacteria > Bacteroidota > Bacteroidia > Flavobacteriales > Weeksellaceae > Epilithonimonas > Epilithonimonas mollis. The sequence continues at coordinate 446,278 of NZ_FRAM01000002.1, read as the reverse complement.
TAGTCATTGGCGTAATTGCTGGTGGGTTATTTGCAATATCTGTCTCTACATCTACAGTTTTGGAAGCTAAGTTGGCCTGTACTTCATCAATACTTCTAGAATGGAAATAGGGATCTGAGTGAGCCTGAACATCTAAACCGGCACCTGTAATGCCCGCATATCCCATAATAGTTGATCCAGATCCGGGTTCCATATTGGATCCGGTTCCTTCATACCAACTATATGTATGATAGTCTCCCAGCTGATGACCCATCTCATGCGCCACATAATCTATATCAAAAGTATCACCCATTGGTGCGCCTGTTCCAGGAGATGTTATACCACTTCCTTTATAGTTATCAGGTGCAATATATGCGTATCCACAGCCTCCACTAGAAGCAGTATAAGAGGTTGTTGCTGTGTCATTGCTACCGATGCAGCCTATACATCCAGCGTTGCCTCCTCCTCCGGTTCTACCAAAAAGATGTCCTATATCAAAATCTGCATCTGTAACGCCGTATGTTCCGCCGTGAAGCACATTCATCAACTCATAATTCCATTTGCACATTGATGCTGCCGCACTGTAAGGATCTGTTGATGCGTTTGTAAAAATAAGATTCGGAGCGTTGATGACATTTAGGTGTAGGTTGAATTCCTGTTCAAAAACACCATTAACCCTTGTCATCGTAGCATTGATCTGAGTAAGCGCACCAGCTGCGCCACCGAAATATGCACCATATTCACCTGTCACAGAAACAGCAAGTCTTAGAGTATGGTATTTTTTATTATTAGATTGTTGAGCTGCTGCACTTTTTGCTAGTTCTTTTAATCTTTCAACAGATTCAGAACTCTCCTTGGTTCCGCATACAAACGCACCAGTTTTGCTTGTTTTGCCATGAACTGAATAATAAGCTTTATCAGCGGTAGCTGGTTCTATAAATTCATACTTCCCGTTACTTACGGTCATTGACTGGAAATCATTCGGTGCAACACTGAATCTTACATATTTTGTTGGGTCATCGATACCGACTCCGACATATGATCCCAACTGATATTGATTTGCCAACGCCTCATCCATAACAGGGAAGCTAGTTACTGCAAACCGTTCAGTTTTGCCATCCAATGTAGGCATGCTGATGGTGACAGATCCGGCTTTGTTACTAACTTTATCAGCAGCCAGCAACTGACCTCTTATAGTCTCGATGTCTACCTTGTAATAAACATTGTTATCACTTTTTGTAGTCACATCTGAATTAGGTAAAGCTTTCCTCCATTGTCCATATACCAATGGGATAATGCCTAAGACTAATAATGTTGTTAATTTTTTCTTCATATTTTATAAATTAAGGCGACAAATGTAATATTTTATTATGAATCTATTATGAATTTAAAATAAATAATAAATATTTAACAATTAGATTTAATTTATCTATATAACTATCAATTTTAATAAATTTGATAAATAGAATTTTAAGCTTTTTTTAAGGTGTAATAAAAAATATAAAAAATCCCTTCTCAAATCTGAGAAGGGATCTTTATCATAGCAAAGTGGAATTATCACACTTTAATTTCTACGTCAACTCCTGAAGGAAGTTCTAATTTCATTAGAGCATCAACAGTTTTGGAAGAAGAAGAGTAGATGTCCATCAATCTCTTGTGAGCTGATAATTGGAACTGCTCTCTTGCTTTCTTGTTTACGTGCGGAGATCTCAACACAGTGAAGATTCTCTTATTTGTTGGTAATGGGATTGGACCGTTTACAACAGCACCAGTCGCCTTTACCGTCTTTACGATTTTCTCTGCAGATTTATCTACCAAGTTGTAATCGTAAGATTTAAGTTTTATTCTGATTCTTTGTGACATTTTAATCTAATTTAAATATTAACCTTTTGCCTTAGCGATTACATCTTCAGCAACGTTCGTAGGAGCAGCTTCGTATTTCTCGAATTCCATAGAAGATGTTGCTCTACCTGAAGACAAAGTTCTAAGAGAAGTTACATAACCAAACATTTCAGATAGTGGAACGAAAGCCTTAATAACTTTTGCGTTGTTTCTATCATCCATACCGTTTACAGTACCTCTTCTTCTGTTAAGGTCACCTACGATATCACCCATATATTCTTCCGGAGTTACAACTTCCAGTTTCATAATTGGTTCCATAATTACCGCTTTGGCAGCTCTACCAGATTCCTTGAATCCCATTTTAGCAGCCAATTCGAAAGATAACTGATCCGAGTCAACCGCGTGGAAAGATCCGTCCTTAAGAACGATTTTCATCGCCTCAACTTCAAATCCTGCCAGTGGACCGTTCTTCATGGCTTCTCTGAATCCTTTTTCAACAGAAGGGATAAATTCTTTTGGAATGTTACCACCTTTGATTTCGTTGATGAATTCAAGACCTGTCTTACCTTCGTCAGCAGGACCAATGGTGAATACGATATCAGCGAACTTACCTCTACCACCAGATTGCTTTTTGTAAACTTCTCTGTGGTTAGCAGTTTGTGTAAGAGCTTCTTTGTATTCTACCTGAGGTTGTCCCTGATTTACTTCAACCTTAAACTCTCTTCTCATACGGTCAACAATAATGTCAAGGTGAAGCTCACCCATACCTGAGATAATAGTTTGTCCTGAAGCCTCGTCAGTCTTAACCTGGAATGTTGGATCCTCTTCAGCCAATTTAGCTAAAGCGTTACCCATTTTATCCTGGTCAGCCTTAGTTTTAGGCTCAACAGCGATACCGATTACCGGATCTGGGAAGATCATAGACTCAAGAACGATTGGGTTCTTTTCATCAGATAATGTATCTCCTGTTTTGATATCTTTAAATCCTACAGCTGCACCAATATCACCAGCTTCGATAAACTCAACCGGATTTTGCTTGTTAGCGTGCATCTGATAGATTCTGGAAATTCTTTCTTTGTTACCAGATCTTGTGTTCAGAACATAAGAACCAGCATCCAATCTACCTGAATAAGCTCTGAAGAATGCCAATCTACCTACGAAAGGGTCAGTAGCAATTTTGAAAGCCAATGCAGAGAAAGGTTCCTGAACAGATGGTTTTCTTTCGATTTCAGCGTCAGTTCTTGGGTCTGTACCTGTAATGTTATCCTTATCTAGTGGAGAAGGAAGATATTTACAAACAGCATCCAACATAAACTGTACTCCTTTGTTTTTGAAAGAAGATCCACAAGTCATTGGGATGATAGAAAGATCGATAGTCGCTTTTCTAAGTGCTTCGTTGATTTCCTCTTCAGAAATTGAATCCGGATCTTCGAAGAATTTCTCCATCAAAGTTTCATCATAGTCAGCTACAGCTTCTACTAATTTCTCTCTGTATTCTAGAACTTCATCCTTCATATCTTCCGGAATTGGAACTACCTCGTAAGTAGCACCTTGTCCAGCCTCATCCCAGATGATTGCTCTGTTTTTGATTAAGTCTACAACACCTTTGAAGTCTTCTTCAGCACCGATTGGTAAAACGATTGGAACGGCGTTGGAACCTAACATTTCTTTTACTTGTTTTACAACGTTCAAGAAATCAGCACCCTGACGGTCCATTTTGTTTACGAATCCCATTCTCGCAACTTTATAGTTGTCAGCCAATCTCCAGTTGGTTTCAGACTGAGGCTCAACTCCGTCTACTGCAGAGAAAAGGAATACCAATCCATCCAATACTCTCAAAGATCGGTTTACTTCTACTGTGAAGTCAACGTGTCCCGGTGTATCGATGATATTGAAGTGGTAAGGCATTGTTTCAGGCAATTTCTTACCTTGGTCTGTTGGAAAATTCCAGTTACAAGTCGTTGCAGCAGAAGTAATGGTAATACCTCTTTCTGCTTCCTGCTCCATCCAGTCCATTGTAGAAGCACCATCGTGAACCTCTCCAATTTTGTGGTTTACACCTGTATAGAATAAAATCCTTTCAGTAGTCGTAGTTTTACCGGCATCGATGTGCGCAGCAATACCAATATTTCTTGTAAATTTAAGATCTCTACTCATTTCTAATTAGAATTTAAAGTGTGAGAAAGCCTTGTTAGCTTCCGCCATTTTGTGAGTATCAGATTTCTTTTTGAAAGCAGCACCTTCTTCTCTTGAAGCAGCTACTACTTCGTTAGCCAATTTCAAAGCCATAGACTTATCATTTCTAGCCTTAGAATATTTGATTAACCATTTCATAGCCATAGAAATTTTTCTATCTGCTCTGATTGGCATAGGAATCTGGAAGTTAGCTCCACCTACTCTTCTGGAACGTACTTCTACGTGAGGCATAACGTTTGTTAATGCATCTTTCCAGATTTCAAGTGAAGTTTTTTCAGTATCTCCTTTTTTAGTTTCTACAATATCCAATGCATCATAGAAAATTTTGAATGCGATTGACTTCTTACCGTCAAGCATTAAGTTGTTTACGAATCTCGTTACCAATTGATCATTAAACTTTGGATCTGGTAACAACGGTCTTTTTTTCGCTTTCGTCTTTCTCATTGTTTCTGTACCTTATTTAATGATTATTTTTTCTTACCTTTTGCAGGTGCTGCAGCAGCTTGTCCTGGTTTAGGTCTCTTAGCACCGTACTTAGATCTTCTCTGAGTTCTTCCATTGACACCAGCTGTGTCCAATGCACCTCTTACGATGTGGTAACGTACTCCCGGTAGGTCTTTCACCCTTCCGCCTCTTACCAATACTATCGAGTGCTCTTGAAGATTATGTCCTTCGCCCGGGATATAAGCGTTGACTTCTTTACCGTTAGAAAGTCTTACCCTTGCTACTTTTCTAAGTGCAGAGTTAGGTTTCTTAGGAGTGGTAGTATATACTCTCGTACATACACCTCGTCTTTGTGGACAAGAATCAAGGGCAGCCGATTTGCTCTTCTTGGCAAGCGTGGCTCTTCCTTTTCTTACTAATTGTTGAATAGTAGGCATTTAATTGCTTTTTATTTTAGGGTGCAAAAATAGGAATAATTTTTCAATCTGCAAACACCTGTATGAAAATTAAATACTTACATTTTAAAGAAGCGGTTCAATGGCCTTTAAAGTATATAAAGAATCATAATATTGTAAAAAACAAAATCTGTACATCAAGAGAGAGCCGGATACAAATAATACAAAAAATCTATTCTGAAATTTTGACTTTTACATGGCTGTTCCAGGAAAAATCTTTTATATTCTGCTTTAACGATTCATGAATGTCCGGATCTACTGCATAAACAAATACCTGTTTTGATCCCAGCACAGCATTCAAACCTGTGATTTCCAGCATAGCTACTTTTTTCCAGTTTTCCGGGATGCGCCCTTCTGTCCATTCATCATACAATATGGCGAGCTTAAAATCATGCTGAGCAGTGCTATCCATAAGAAAGTTTCTGAACCTTTCATTTTGTCCTGCTTTTATTTTAAAAGGCACAACCTCTTTTGATCCAAGCCCCATAATATCCAGCAGATGAATGTTGGTAAAATAACAGACCGCACCTATATCGTTAGCTACCAGCGCATTGTTATTATAATATTTTTTAAGAAACCTCGCAGATTGTACCTGCTGCTCATAGACATTCCGGCTTCCTATTATAATCAGAATACAGACAAGTGCGATCTTGAGGATCAGAGTCATAGTAATTGATGTGATCAGGAAGGCTGACTGTCTATTCTGCTTTAATAGAAAATTTCCGTTTATAAAAAGTTTTTTTATTTTCGGAATAGCTGCTATCACAAAAATAGTGAGAAGAAAAGCTTCATACCTGAAAAAATTCGTAAACTGTCCGAATAAGCCATAAATAAAGAATGTGATCCCAAATGTAATCAGAAGGAAATTATTCAGAACCACTTGTCGTAAGTTCAGCTTTTTTTTATAATCCTGAATAATTAAAAGAACAGAAAGACATAAGGGAAACAAACCTGCAAAATAAAAATAAGGATTTAAAATAATCTTACTCAGAAGCACATCCATGATCTGTCCCGGATAATCTCCGGAAAAATCAAGCCTTGTCCCTTTTATAATTACAGAGTTAGGAAAAAAATAGCCGGCTTTCTGATAATTAAAATATCCAAAGATCATTACCGGAATAAAACCATGCAGCAAAACATATGCGCTGTTTTTATACTGCCTGAGCAGCAGAAAAACAAAAGCAATCGCCAGAAAATAAAACATGCTTTCAAACCTGATCAATCCCAGCATTGTAATTGTAAAAAAGAACCAGCCGGAAAAGATGTAATTTCTGAAGCCAGACAGTTTCCATTTTTCAAAGTAATAAATATTGGTCACCATGACCAGCAATTGTAGCACATGCTCCATCCCGGAAAAAACGAGCAAGTGAACGGATGTAAAAAGAAGGGTAAAGACAGATGCAAAAACAATGGCTGCATTCTCCTCAAACTGATCCGAATAATATCTGTTCAGGAAGTACAAAATCAGTCCGGCACAAATCAGATTAAAAACAAGAGGAATCAACTGTTGGTTGCCAAAAACAGTGATAAGACCGCTCAAGACGAATGTAAACACCGGAGAGGAAGAAGAGGAAGAAAAATCATATTCCGTTACGCCCCAGACGCCATGTAATGAAAAATTTTTCGCCATCGCAAGATGAATGTAAGCATCATCTAATATGTAAGTAAAATTATGCTCCGTTTGCGACAGCATAATAAGGATATATATAACACACATCCCAAAAAAGACACCAGCAGTAATTAACAAACTCTTCATTCTGATGCAATATTAATACTTCCAAACTGTTTTTTAAATCTTTTTCATAATTATCTTCTATTACTTTCAATGGACATTCGGCATAGTTTTTTCTAAATTTGTTGATATAAAAATAAACTTATGAAAAATGCAGCACTAATCGGTCTTAAAGAGGCTGATTGCAAAAAAATCTCAGAAAAGCTGAATATCCTATTGGCCAATTATTCAGTATTCTATCAGAATACCAGAGGTTCACACTGGAACATCAAAGGTGAACAGTTTTTTACACTGCATCCAAAATTTGAAGAATTATATAATAATCTGGTTCTTAAAATTGATGAAATTGCAGAAAGAATCCTTACACTTGGCGCAACGCCGGCTCATAATTATTCGGATTACCTGAGTGTATCCACTATCAAAGAAAGTAAAGAAGTTACCGATGGCAACAAAAGTGTTGAGATCATTCTCAATTCGTTCAGGGTTGTTATCGATTTACAAAGAGAGCTTCTGAATATTACAGATAAAGCCGGTGATGAAGGAACCAATTCACAGATGAGCGATTATATCACAGAGCAGGAAAAAGAGGTCTGGATGTATAATTCTTACCTGGGAAAATAAATTTTATAAAATTTAAATCCAGCTTATGCAGCTGGTTTTTTATTTATAATAATGTTCCTTGACATTTTTATTCAGATCGAAATTCTTTAGGTTTTGCCAAAGAATATCAGCTTCTTTTTTATTGAAAGCATACCAAACAACGGTCGTATTGGCAACTCCCGTTTTTTGCTGAATGGTCCAGGAAGCAACGGGAATCCATGGTGATGGGACACCATCAGGAAACCACTTCGGGTAAATAACTGCCACACGATAATTATTTTTGTTGATGTAATCCGACATAAAAGTGTGATACCGCTTATCGAGAATTGCTGGTTCCAGATGTTTATTTTCCAGATAAAACCCGGCAACGTTTGTAGAAGCAAGACCTGCAATATCAAATATCCGGACGTTTGAAAAATAAGAGATAGCACCGATGTCATTGGCAACAATTTTCTGTCCCTGATAAAAGTGAGAAAGCAAACGCGCCATTTCTACCTGCTGTTCTTCTATATTTTTAGACGCATATTTTATGACCTTATAATTGAAGGCGAGACTGTAAAGACCATAAGCCAGGACAAGTGAAAAAGATGCCAGTACGATATTTCTGTAAAGTGAAAAATTCTTTTTGACATTGGTTCTTTTCGCAGATTCAGTCACAGCAGGTGTTATGATCAGCAATACTGCAGCCAGAAGATAGCTTTCATAACGAAAACGGATCACGGCAAACAGACTATGTAAAACCACTGTTCCCATCACGGTTACTATAACAATTTCATTATGAAGCAGTTTTTTCCAACCTATTTCTTTATAGTTATAAACGAAATAGGCCGTAATTATAACAATTGGTGCCAGAAAAAGTTTATAGAAAGAGAGATTCTGTATTATCCCTTTTCTGACAATACTCCAGATGCTCATGAAAAAATTGGATTCGGGATAATTTCCTTTCATCAGAAGTGAGTTTGGGAAAAAGTAGCCGCCATTGTTTACCGAAAAGATGCCGAAAACAATGATGGGCAAAAAGCCGGCAAATAAAACCATCAAGCCTATTTTCCATTGTTTCCTGAGAACAAGTAAAAATGCCAGAATCGAAATGAAGAACATACTTTCAAATCTAATTGCACCAAAAAGAATTGAGACAAAAAACAATTTCAAAACATCCGATTTAGCAAATCCTGATCTTATATTTTTCTGGAGATAGTATATTATCATCACCGTAAGAAGGACGTGTAATGTCTGCTCCATCCCGATGAGCACCATATAACAAAGCTGACAATAAGGAATCAGCAACGCCAGTCCTAAGATAAGTTCGCTTATTCCATAAAAATCACGAAAATACCTGTATACATAATATACAATTGCATATCCTGAAAACACATTGATAATCAACGGATAATAAACATTATCACCAAACACTTTTATAAAACTGCTCAGCACAAGCGTATATAAAATGGATGATGATGCGCTGTCAAAACTATCAGGATTCACGCCCCAGATACCGTTTTCTGTAAAATTTCTCGCCAGTGCAAGATGGATATAGGCATCGTCAAGCGGATAGATAAACGCGTTTCCGGAAAGGCTGGAATAAGAAAGATAAAAGTAGAACCCGAGAATTAATGTAAATATTGCAATAAAAAAGTATAAGTATCGTGACATAGTTTTAAGTTTCCTTTTGCGAAAATAATCATTAATTTTTTTAAAAATAAACAAACCGATTCCATTATATATTATATTTGCGTTTTAATTTTGCACAGATTTGAAAAAAATTATATTCTTTTTACTGATTTCCAATTTTGCCGTTGCACAATGGAGCATCTCCAATGCAGAGCGCAGCGCGCTGATCAGCATATACAATTCTACAAACGGAAAGAACTGGAACCGGCCGTGGGATCTGGAGAAAGATCCAAGGACCTGGTTTGGCATCTCTGTAAAAAACGGAGCTGTTGTAGAACTCAATTTAGCTGGTAATTCCCTGAAGGGCAGTTTTCCTTCCAATATCTCTTCCTTCACAAGACTTACAAAAATAGATCTCAGTAATAATCAACTTTCCGGCGAAGTTGCCGCTGGGATTTCCTCTCTGAGTTCTCTGACAAAGTTAGACATCAGCAACAACAGATTTACAGGCGATCCAACAAATGCATTAACAGGGCTTTTCAATCTGGAAGACCTTGCATTGGGTGGAAACTTTTTTACAATTCCCGATGTTAATGGGATGTTGCAAAATTTTAACAATATCAAAATTCTCAATATTGCAGATCTCGCATTAACGAACATTCCCGCAAAGATCACGGCTTTTCCAAACCTGGAAACGCTGATCCTGGACAATAATCCTGTCCCTGCAAATGCCTTTGCCAATATCGCAGGACACCCAAAGCTTGTTTCGCTTTCACTTTCCGGGATGCAGCTGGCTCAGATTCCTGTTCAGGTTGCTCAACTTACGCCATTGAAAAACCTTAATCTAAGTAATAATAATTTTACAGATCAGAATACTTCCGGTTTAGCGACACTCACCAACCTGGAGTGGCTTTCTTTGGAAAATAACCAGCTGGCTCAAATTCCTCCGCAAATCCCTCAACTAAAAAAAATCCAGACGCTTAATCTGGGAAGAAACAAAATCTCGGGCGGCATTGCTTTACTGACAGGATTAACTAATCTTCAGCAATTATTTCTGAACAACAATTCTCTTTCTGGCAATTTCCCTCAGGAATTTCTCTCTATGCCTAAGCTTTTGATGCTGAATCTTAATAGCAATCAGCTTTCCGGTGATCTGAATGACCGCTTACCTGAGATCACACATCTAAGCAACAACAGATTTAACAAAACTCAGCTTTCCAGTTACATCGTAGATTATAATCTGCAGACCGAGCTGGACTACTCACCACAACGATATGATTCTGAAAAAGAAGTTCTGGGTGTTATCGGCCAGCCTGCAAAGCTGGAACAGTCACTCTCCGGCACAGACTACACATTCACTTGGTTCAAAAATCTGGATGAAAAAACCAATACGACCGGTTCTGATTTTAACATCAACAGTGTCAAGGAATCAGATTATGCCAAATATACGGTGGAAGCTTATACCTCTTATGTTTTGGACAATAATATGATCTTTGATCTGTCACTTTTCCGCGAACCGGTTTCTCTGGTAAAATTTCTCGGAACATCTGAAACAGCAAAATATTTCAATATCTTTCCAAATCCAACCATGGATTATCTGAACATTGTAAGTTCAAAATATGATATTCAGAATGTTCATATTTATGACCTCAGCGGTAAACAAATGCTTTCGGAAACCAAATCGAAAATCGATGTTTCCAAACTTCCAAGCGGCGTTTATATGCTGATTATCAAAACGCAAGATGGTAACAAGAACTTTAAATTCATCAAGCAGTAATTTTTTCAGGAGCTTAATCCCGCTTTCCACTATATCTTTTTAGTGATTGCGAACCATGTGCAGTACCTTTTTCGAGACTTTTCAGCGCCATCACAAAAAAGGATGCCGTTGCAATCGGGGCTATGAGGTAATGTTTCCAAATTTAGATTCAGCGAAAAATCTATTATCTATCAGTCTATCATCTTCTATCTATTTCCCATTTCTCAAAAAATATTATCTTTGGGCACAATCGTTTTTTACTAATGGAAACCCAAAAATATACTCCAAAAAATAAAGTCAGAATCGTGACGGCTGCGTCATTATTCGACGGTCACGATGCGGCCATCAATATTATGCGCCGTGTCATTCAGGGAACAGGATGCGAAGTTATCCACCTTGGACACGACAAATCGGCAGAAGAAGTTGTAAACACAGCCATTCAGGAAGATGCGAACGCCATTGCGTTAACCTCTTATCAGGGTGGTCACAACGAATATTTCAAATATATCTATGACCTTTTAAGAGAGAAAAACTCTCCGCAGATCAAAATTTTCGGTGGCGGTGGCGGTGTAATTCTGCCGGAAGAAATCGAAGATATTATGTCTTACGGAATCGACCGAATTTATTCTCCGGATGATGGCCGTGAACTTGGGTTACAGGGAATGATCGACGATTTGGTTCAGAAATCAGATTTCGCAACAGGAAAAGATGTTGATGTAAAAGATCTGGATTCCATCAGTTTTGAAAATTCTACAAGCATTGCGAAAATCATTTCCGCAGTTGAAAACTTCTCGGAAGAAAAACCGGAACTGGTAAAAGCCATTGACGAAAAATCAAAAGACTTACATATTCCGATTATCGGGATCACAGGAACAGGAGGAGCAGGGAAATCATCCTTAACAGACGAATTGGTAAGACGTTTCCTGCGTTCCAATACTGATAAAAAAATTGCGATCATTTCGATCGACCCTTCTAAAAAGAAAACAGGAGGTGCACTTTTGGGCGACAGAATCCGTATGAACGCAATTAATGATCCAAGAGTTTATATGCGTTCGATGGCGACCAGAGAAAACAACGTTTCGGTTTCTCCGTTCATTCATTCTGCTTTGAATGTATTGAAATTGGCTCATCCTGATGTTATCATTCTGGAAACTTCAGGGATTGGACAATCCGGTTCGGAAGTATCTGATTTTGCCGATGTTTCAATGTATGTAATGACTCCGGAATATGGAGCTTCTACACAGTTGGAAAAAATCGATATGCTGGATTATGCAGATTTGGTTGCTTTAAATAAATCTGACAAACGTGGCGCTCTTGATGCGCTTCAAGCCGTAAGAAAACAGTTCCAGAGAAACCATTTGCTGTGGGAACAGCCATTGGATGAAATGCCGGTTTATGCAACAAAAGCATCTCAGTTCAACGACCACGGAACGACAGAATTATACAACAGATTGGTTTCTAAAGTCAACGAGACCCTTCGACAAGCTCAGGGTGACAATGCCCCTCAGTTTAACGGTTTTGTTGAACAGGAAATTACAGACGAAGTAACGATCATTCCACCAAAAAGAGTTCGTTACCTTTCTGAAATCGTTGAAAACAACAGACAGTATGATGCCAACATTGAAAAGCAAGCTGAATTAGCCAGAACAATGTATCATATTGATGGTGTTAAAAAAATTATCTCCAATGAAGCTTTGGACGCTGAATATCAAAAAGCTGAAAAAGAACTTCAACAGGAAAACATCGACTTCCTAAAAACCTGGGACGACACGAAAAAGGCTTTCCACGAAGAGTTTTACTCCTATTTTGTAAGAGGAAAAGAAATTAAAGTGGAGACCTCAACAGAATCTTTATCCCATTTAAGAATTCCAAAAATTGCGTTACCAAAATACAACGATTGGGGCGATTTGATTAAATGGAAAGGCCAGGAAAATCTTCCGGGAGGATTCCCTTTCACAGCCGGGATCTATCCTTTCAAAAGAACGGGAGAGGATCCAACGAGAATGTTCGCCGGAGAAGGAGGCCCTGAAAGAACCAACAGAAGATTCCACTACGTTTCTGCGGAAATGCCTGCAAAACGTTTGTCTACAGCATTCGATTCAGTAACTCTTTATGGACAGGACCCTGCTTTACCGCCGGATATTTATGGTAAAATCGGAAATGCGGGCGTTTCTATTGCGACTTTGGATGATGCTAAAAAACTATATTCAGGATTTGATCTGGTGAATGCATTAACTTCGGTATCAATGACAATCAACGGTCCTGCACCGATGTTGCTGGCTTTCTTCATGAATGCTGCCATCGATCAGAATGTTGAAAAATATATCAAAGAAAACGGTTTAGAGGCTAAAGTAGAAGCTAAACTGAAGGAAAAATTCGACGATAAAGGATTAGCAAGACCAAAATATAACGGAGAACTTCCTCCTTCTAATAATGGTTTAGGCTTAAAATTATTAGGAATTACAGGAGATGAAGTTATTCCTGCGGAAGCTTATGCTGAAATTAAAGCTAAAACAATTGCAACCGTTCGTGGAACCGTTCAGGCTGATATTTTAAAAGAAGACCAGGCTCAGAATACTTGTATTTTCTCAACTGAATTTGCTTTGAGATTAATGGGTGACGTTCAGGAATATTTCATCAAAGAAAAAGTAAGAAACTTCTACTCTGTTTCGATTTCAGGATATCACATTGCAGAAGCGGGAGCAAATCCGGTTTCCCAGTTGGCATTCACATTGGCAAACGGTTTCACGTATGTGGAATATTATTTGTCAAGAGGAATGGACATCAACGATTTTGCTCCCAACTTATCATTCTTTTTCTCCAATGGTATCGACCCTGAATATTCAGTAATCGGACGTGTGGCAAGAAGAATCTGGGCAAAAGCAATGAAACTGAAATACGGAGCCGACGAAAGAAGTCAGATGTTGAAATACCACATCCAGACTTCGGGACGCTCGCTTCACGCTCAGGAAATTGATTTCAATGATATCAGAACTACTTTACAGGCGTTGTATGCAATTTACGACAACTGTAATTCATTGCACACGAATGCTTATGACGAGGCAATTACGACTCCTACTGAACAATCGGTGAGAAGAGCGATGGCGATTCAGTTGATTATCAATAAAGAATTAGGTTTAGCGAAAAACGAAAATCCGCTTCAGGGTTCATTTATTATTGAAGAATTAACGGATTTGGTGGAAGAAGCTGTGTATGCAGAATTCGACAGAATCACCGAAAGAGGCGGTGTTTTGGGAGCAATGGAAACGATGTATCAACGTTCAAAAATTCAGGAAGAATCGATGCATTACGAATGGCTGAAACACACCGGAGAATATCCGATTATTGGCGTAAATACTTTCTTAGGAAAAGACGGTTCGCCAACGGTTCGCCCTGGAGAAGTCATCCGTTCAACTGAGGAAGAAAAGCAGTTCCAGATCGAGATGCTTCATAATTTCCAGAATTCTAATGAAGATAAATCTGCAGAAGCTCTGAAAACATTACAACACGCTGCCATCAATCAGCAAAACTTATTCGAAGTGATGATGGATGCCGTGAAATACTGTTCTCTTGGACAGATTACCAATGCTTTGTTTGAAGTGGGCGGGAAGTATCGTAGGAATATGTAACTACTAAAATAAAAAACCGTTCAAAATCAAATGAACGGTTTTTTATTTTTAAAATGTTAATTGGATTCCATTGCTTTGATGAGGTTGAGCGCAGATCCGGCTTTGAACCATGCGATTTGCCCTGCATTATAAGTATGGTTGGTTTTAATAATGTCTTTAGTTCCGTCAGGGTGAACAAATTCCAAAGTCAATTGCCTGCCAGGCGCAAATTGATCAAGGTCAAGGAAATTGATCGTATCATCTTCCTGAATTTTATCATAATCTTCTTTGTCCGCAAACGTAATTCCAAGCATCCCTTGTTTTTTCAGGTTCGTTTCGTGGATACGGGCAAAAGATTTTACCAACACTGCTCTAACACCAAGATGCCTTGGCTCCATCGCAGCATGTTCTCTGGAAGAACCTTCACCGTAGTTTTCATCGCCAACAACGATCGTCGGAACTCCGGCTGCTTTGTATTGTCTTGCAGAATCCGGAACCGGTTTGTACTGACCATCCAGTTCATTCTTCACATTATTGGTTTCCATATTAAAAGCATTGACGGCACCAATCAACATATTGTTGGAGATATTATCAAGATGTCCCCTGTATTTCAGCCAAGGCCCAGCCATGGAAATATGGTCTGTCGTACATTTTCCATAAGCTTTGATTAATAATCTGGCTCCTGTAATATTTTGTCCGTCCCAAGCCGGAAACTCTTCTAAAAGTTGAAGTCTGTCCGAAGTAGGCGAAACAATAACCTCTACATCAGAGCCATCTTCAGCCGGAGCAATATAACCCGGATCATCTACATCGAATCCCAATCTAGGAAGATCGTCACCGCTTGGCTCATCCAGCATCACTTCCTGTCCGTCTTTATTCTTTAATCTATCAGTCAGGGGATTGAATCTCAAATCTCCTGCAATAGCCATTGCTGTTACGAGTTCAGGCGATCCTACGAAAGCATAGGTATTGGGGTTTCCATCTGCTCTTTTGGAAAAATTTCTGTTAAATGAATGAACGATAGTATTTTTCTCCTGCTTTTCAGCACCTTCACGCGCCCATTGTCCTATGCAAGGTCCACAGGCATTGGCAAAAACCTTACCTCCGATTTCGTCAAAAGTTTTCAGAAATCCATCTCTTTCTACAGTAAATCTTACCTGTTCAGAACCAGGTGTAATGGTATATTCTGCCTTAACTTCAAGATTTTTTTCTTTGGCTTGCTTTGCGACAGAAGCTGCTCGGGCGATATCTTCATAAGAAGAGTTGGTACAAGAACCAATTAATCCAACTTCGATTTTTGTCGGCCATCCGTTTTTCTCAGCAATTTCCTTCATTTGAGAAATAGGCGTTGCCAAATCCGGAGTGAACGGCCCGTTAAGATAGGGTTCCAAGGTATCAAGATTGATCTCGATTACTTCATCATAATATTTCTCAGGTTCTGCGTGAACTTCCGGATCGGCTTTTAAAACGTGGGCAATCGCATCAGCCGCATCAGCAAGATCCTCTCTGTCTGTTGAACGGAGATATTTGCTCATATTCTGGTCATATTCGAAGATAGAAGTTGTCGCTCCCACTTCTGCCCCCATATTACAAATCGTACCTTTTCCAGTGCAAGACAATGAATTAGCACCTTCGCCAAAATATTCGACAATTGCACCAGTTCCACCTTTTACAGTAAGAATCCCGGCAACTTTCAAAATAATGTCTTTTGGAGCAGTCCATCCGTTGAGTTTTCCGGTTAATTTGACGCCAATCATTTTTGGGAATTTAAGTTCCCAAGCCATTCCCGCCATCACATCCACAGCATCGGCACCACCAACACCAATTGCCACCATTCCAAGTCCGCCTGCATTAACTGTATGAGAATCGGTTCCGATCATCATTCCGCCAGGGAAAGCATAGTTTTCTAAAACTACCTGGTGAATAATTCCTGCACCGGCTTTCCAGAATCCAATTCCGTATTTATTAGAAACCGATTGCAGGAACTGATAAACCTCGTTGTTTTTATTTTCTGCTTCGATCAGATCTTTCGCTGCGCCAACTCTTGCCTGGATCAGGTGATCGGCGTGAACTGTTGAAGGAACTGCTACTTTCTTCTTACCCGCCTGCATGAATTGTAAAAGTGCCATCTGTGCTGTTGCATCCTGCATCGCAACTCTGTCAGGCGCAAAATCTACATAAGATTCTCCTCTTCTGAAGCTTTCTTTCAATTGCGAAGGAAAAAGGTGTGCACAAAGGATTTTTTCTGAATAAGTTAGAGGTCTTCCCATAAAAGCCCTTGCATCGTTTACCCTGTTTTCGAAATCAGAATAAACTTTTTTGATCATATCCAAGTCAAAAGTCATATCTCGATATTTTTTATTCTTATTAATTCTGCTGTTTATATCAAGCAGAAATTTTAACCCAATATAATTCATCAAATTCCATTCCTATACCCGTAGATAAAGGATAAATATGATGAATAGTAATAATATTTTGGAACTATGAAGTTAAGGAAAAAATAAAACCGTTGATATTGATCTAAGTTAAAATAATATTAAAGTAATTAAAATGGAAAGATTCTAAACAAAAAAAAACGGAAGACTTTAAGAAATCTTCCATTTATATCAAAAAGTCTTACGACTTCAATTTTAAAATCAATTAGTGACCAACCGTTACCAGTTCTTTGATAGATGGGACGAAAGTCGTTAAATCAATACCTTCAACAGCTTCTTTATATTCTTCAATGCTTGGGATTCTTCCTTTGATGGCCGACAGTACAACCACCGGAGTCGAAGCCAATAGAGATTCTCCTTTTTTACGCTCAGAATCTTCCACCACTCTTCCCTGAAAAAGACGTGTGGATGTTGCTAAGACAGTGTCTCCCTTTGCCGCTTTTTCCTGATTGCCCATACAAAGATTACATCCTGGACGCTCAAGGTACATCATATTTTCATATTCTGTACGGGCCTCACCTTTCGGAGCAGCATCGTTGAATTCAAAACCTGAATATTTCTCCAATAATTCCCAGTCACCTTCTGCTTTCAGCTCGTCGATAATGTTATAAGTAGGAGCCGCAACCACCAGTGGAGCCTGGAACTCTACTTTACCATTCTGTCTTTCAAGATTTTTCAACATCTGGGATACGATTTTCAAATCACCTTTGTGAACCATACAAGATCCTACAAAACCCAAATCTACCTTTTTATCACCGCCGTAATATGTAAGGTCTCTGATAGTGTCGTGTGTATATCTTTTAGAAACATCGTCATTGTTTACATCCGGGTCAGCAATCATTGGTTCTACTATAGCGTCAAGATCCACCACTACTTCTGCGTAATATTTTGCATTGGCATCAGGCGTGAGTGCGGGTTTTTCTCCGGATTTGATCTCAGCTATTCTCTTGTCAGCTTTATTGATCAATCCTTGCAGAACCTGTCTTTCATTGTCCATACCTTTATCGATCATGATCTGGATTCTTCCCTTGGCAATTTCCAAAGATTCGATTAGTGTGTCATCTTCTGAGATACAGATGGAGGCTTTGGCTTTCATTTCCGCTGTCCAGTCGGTGAATGTAAAGGCCTGATCCGCAGGAAGCGTCCCGATGTGAACTTCAATAATTCTACCCTGAAAAACGTTCTCTCCTCCAAATTGCTGAAGCATTTGTAACTGGGTTGCGTGAACCACATCACGAAAGTCCATATGTTCTTTCATCTTTCCTTTGAAAGTAACTTTCACAGATTCCGGAATCGGCATCGATGCTTCTCCTGTTGCTAATGCAAGGGCAACCGTTCCCGAATCAGCTCCGAAAGCGACCCCTTTTGACATCCTGGTGTGAGAATCTCCACCGATAATGATAGCCCATTCGTCAATCGTAATATCATTAAGAACTTTATGAATAACGTCTGTCATAGCATGATATTCACCTTTAGGATCACGTGCTGTGATCAGACCGAAATCATTCATAAACTTCATCAATTTAGGAATATTAGCCTGCGCTTTTTTATCCCAGACCGATGCCGTGTGACAACCAGACTGGTAAGCACCATCAACGATGGGTGAAATCACTGTTGCTGCCATAGACTCCAATTCCTGAGCAGTCATCAAGCCGGTTGTATCCTGAGAACCAACAATATTGACTTCTACACGGACGTCAGAACCAGCATGCAGAACTTTCCCCGGCGTTAAACCAACCGCATTTCTGTTGAAGATTTTTTCGACAGCCGTAAGTCCCTGCCCCTCTATTGATATTTCTTTTGATGGAGCAAATACAGTCGGAATTTCTATTCCCAAAATCTGTGAGGCAACTGTCTGTATTTTTTTACCAAAGACTATAGCATAAGAACCGCCAGCCTTGATGAACTCCATTTTCTGAGGTGTCAATGCCTTAGAAATGTCAATCAGTTCTTCGCCGTCTTTATAAAGTTTTTTTGTTTTTGTATTGATAGTAAGAACAGTTCCTGTAGCTACAGAATAAGCCTCTTCAAGGACAACTTCTCCTGCTTCATTGCGGATAGCATTTCCGTTTTCATCCACTTTCTTCACCCAGTTTTTAAGATCGATACCAATACCGCCTGTTACATCAACTGTTGTAAGGAAAATTGGAGATATACCGTTGGTTCCACCGACAATCGGGGCGATATTCACGAAAGGAATATATGGACTGGCCTGCTTTCCTGTCCAGAGTGCGACATTGTTCACACCGGACATTCTGGAAGATCCCACCCCCATGGTTCCTTTTTCAGCAATCAGCATCACACTTTTGTCAGGATGCTGCGCCTGCAGAGCTTTGATCTCTTCCTGAGCTTGAGGCGTTATCATACATTTTCCATGTAGCTCACGGTCAGATCTGGAGTGTGCCTGATTTCCCGGAGATAATAAATCTGTGGAGATATCACCTTCGCCAGCGATAAAAGTTACGACCTTGATCTCTTCCGGAACTTCGGGAAGTTTTGTGAAAAAATCAGCTCTTGCATAGCTTTCAAGAATTTCATTTGCGATTGGATTTTCATTTTTAAAAGCTTCCTTCAAGCGATCTGTATCGGCTTCATATAAGAAAACCTGAGTTTTGAGAACTTCTGCAGCTTGTTTTGCAATCTCTACATTATTACCCAAAGCAAGATCTAACAACACTTTGATAGAAGTACCGCCTTTCATGTGAGACAATAATTCGAAAGCAAAAACAGGTGTGATCTCTTCTACCACGGACTCACCCAGTATGATTTCTTTTAGAAACTCTGCTTTTACGCCTGCAGCACTTGTTGTTCCGGGTAATGTGTTATAAATAAAAAACTGGAGAGAATCGGCTCTGTAGATGTTGTTCCTGTCTTTGATCTGAGAGATGATAGCACTTAAAAGTTCGGCACTATCAATCGGTTTAGGATGTAATCCCTGCTCTTTTCTTTCGTCAATCTCTTTTAGGTAATCTTTGTAAATATTCATTATAAGTCGTTTCGATTTATGGCCCGGTTTTGGTAATTAACGTTTTTGATATTAGTTCAATTTTGAAGATTGTCATAGAATCACAGCCAACAACCAATCTGAGCCAGCGTTGTTACATACTTTTAGCAATTAATTAATATTAATTGAAATCAAGTCTTGCTAAATTCGCCCAAATTTACGAAATTCAAAACTTTTAACAGAATAGAATAATTTAGATTTAAAATAAATTATATTTCTTTTTTCTATAAACCTTATTTTTGTTATAATAATTGTTATTTTGATTTTTTCAATGAGTTATTATAATATGCATAAAACCAAGCTATTATTACGCAGCTTACTAAAACCTGTATTGCTTTTTGTTTCTTTCATAACTGTAGCTGGTATATATTATTTTTTTGATCCCTCCAGAGATACTTTCTTTATATCTTGTCCGCTTAAAGCACTTACAAGTTATGAATGTGCCGGCTGTGGCTCCCAAAGAGCTTTTCATGCATTGCTACATTTTCATTTTTTAGAAGCCGTTAAGTTCAATGTTTTGTTTGTAATGCTTTTTTTTATAGTTATCTGTCTTTTGTTATTGAGGATTTCAGGTAATGACACGCTCATTAAAAAATTCAATGGCATTCTTTTTGGTAAAAAAACATTATTTGTAATATTAATAATAATTTTACTATTTTCGTTGTTCAAGAATACTGTTTTCTATAAAGGTATTATTGAAAACTTGTAAAAACACACTACATACGATGAAAAAGATATTCACCTTATGCATAGCAAGCATCAGTATTGCTGCATATTCTCAAACACCGGACGAACTTCCCGAACTCATTCCGGTTACCATCAATCAAAAAACAGGATATATTGATCAGAAAGGAAATACGATTGTAAAACCTGAATATAATATTGCAATGCTTTTTTCGGAGGATTGTCATTTACTTAATTCTCCTAATGAAAATGTAAGGATTTTTGGAACTTCTGATTATGCCACGGCTGAAAAAAACATGATTGTTTACAGGATTAACAAGCTTGGCGAAAGGGTTTATCAATACAAAAGTGAAGACAAAGGAAAATGCACTTTGCAATATGAACCTCAGCAATATAATGCCTTTGTTGTGAATGGTTTTTATGGGTTGATAAGCAAAAAAAGTATCGATGATAAAAAATACGACAACTTTGTAATATCACCGGCGTATCAATCTCTGTATATTTTGGATGGAGACACGGATGATCCGATGATTATTGCGGTTCTGGATGATAAATTTGGCATCATTAACAAAAAAAACGAAGTTATTATTCCTTTCATCTATGAAGACATCAAGACCAATCTGAGCTGGAAAACCGCCCATTTGTTTGAGGTTTCCACCAATGGCAAAGATTATTTCTACATCAATAAAAATAATCACAGCTATAATATATCAGGTATTAAATAAAAAAATTGTAATTTCGCAGTCAGAAATTTAAGGGGTGCTTTAACAAGCTGAGATTATACCCGATGAACCTGGAACAGGTAATGCTGTTTAGGGAAACATTCATTTAAACGATGAATGGTAAAAAAGATAATTGATTAATAATAACGTTATAAAAAATCATTATCAACACCATCTGTCGTTTTCTATAGTCGCCCCTTTTATTCCAATAAATTTTAACAATTAAATTTAAAAGAATGAAAGGATTTATTTTTTTAGGAGTATTCATTGCTCCATTTTATTTTTCACAAACTACAGATTCTGTAAAAGTTACGAGTATCCAGGCCGTAGAATTCACGAAAAGAACGCCGGTTGCAAAATCGATCATCAATGTCGAAAAAGAACTGGCAGACAAAAACCTAGGACAGGATCTGCCGATCCTTCTGAAAAACCAAATGTCCGTTGTTTCAACCTCTGACGCAGGAAACGGTGTCGGTTACACTGGTTTACGGATCCGTGGAACTGCAGGCACAAGCATCAACGTTATGCTGAATGGCGTTCCTTATAATGATTCCGAATCGCAGGGAACTTTTTTTGTCAATGTTCCGGATCTTACCAGCTCCGCTTCGCAAATTATAATCCAGAGAGGTGTGGGAACATCTTCCAACGGCGTTTCGGCCTTCGGAGCCAGTGTGAATGTAATTTCCAAAGATCCTTCGGATGAGTTTTCGGTAAAGTCGGATGACTCTTACGGATCATTCAACACTTACAAATACTCGGCAGAAATTAATTCCGGAAAATTCTGGAATAACCGTTTGTCGGTGATGGGAAGATACACCCAGATCCATTCCGATGGTTATATTGACAGAGCGTCTTCTAATCTGCATTCTTATAATTTTTCAGCTTTATTCCAGGAAAAAAATACGGAGTTGAGATTTTTGGCATTCGGAGGAAAAGAAAAAACGTATCAGGCCTGGAATGGTATTGATAAAGCGACTTGGGAAACCGACCCAAAATTCAATTATTCGGGAGCAATCTATGACGATAACTGGGAAAATATTGTTGGATTTTATAATAATGAAACTGATAATTACAGACAAAGTCATTATCAGCTATTATGGAATCAAAAATTTTCTAACGATTGGAAATTAGAAACCACAGCCCATTATACCAAAGGAAAAGGCTGGTATGAAAATTATAAGCAGGGCGCTAAATTCTCCAAATATAATTTACCAAATATCATCGACAATGGAACTGAAATTAAGACTTCGGATTTCATCAGAAAAAAATGGCTTGATAATGATTTCTATGGTGTGATCTCTACTTTGTATGGAAAACTGGGTAATCTTGATCTAAATTTCGGGGCTGTTGCCAACCAATATTACGGAAGACATTTCGGGAACGTGACAGGTGTCTTTTTCCCTGAAATTGATGAGTTCGAATATTACAGGAACCGGTCTGTTAAAAATGAAGTTTCGGGCTTTGCAAAAGCAATTTATAAACTTGATCAGTTGGAATTCTTCGGAGATCTGCAACTGAGAAACATTGATTACAATACAAAAATCATTTCACAAGGCGACGGTGAAGGTGCAGATCTGGATCGTAACTGGACATTCTTCAATCCAAAAGCCGGGATTAATTATAATATAGATAACGGAAAAGTGTTCGTTTCATATGCGAATGCGCATCGCGAGCCCAATAGAGATGATCTTTTTGCAAATCCGGAGGTAAAACCGGAAACCCTTCATGATTTCGAAGCTGGATGGGAACAGCAGTTTGACAAAATCTCTTTCACCGCCAATGCCTATTATATGTACTATATAGATCAGCTGGCGCTTAATGGACAATTGACAAATGTTGGTGAGTTTATCAAAGAAAATATCGGGAAAAGTTACCGCTTGGGAATTGAGATTGGTACTTTGGCAAGATTATCGGAAAAGCTACAAGTATCTGCCAACCTAACGCTGAGCAATAACAAAATAATGAAATATACAGTGGACGTAAAGGAGCCAGATCCTACTAATCCCGCTAATGAAATCACCGTTCAAAAAACATATGGAGGAGAAGATATTTCGTTTTCACCAAATATTATAGCAAACGGGAATATAATTTACTCGCCGTTTAAAAACTTTAATCTTGGTGCTACAGCGCAATATGTTGGAAAACAATATCTTGATAATTCAGGCGATAAAGAAAATCAATTAGATTCCTATTTCGTCCCGGATTTTAATATGTCCTACAAATTGCCTTTGCAGAAACAGGATATAACTCTCAGGTTCTTGTTAAATAATTTCACCAATACGAAGTATGTCAATAATGGTTTTAGTGGACCTTATTACTTCTCTCAGGCAAGAACAAACTTCCTTTTCGGCATTTCCATGAAGTTTAAATAAATTTTACAGTCTGAATTTCAGATAATTATGTATTTTTTTAAGGTCTATGTAATTTTTTTTACTGTCAAATTAAAATTAATATTAGATTTACAGGGATTTCAATTTGTTGATAAAAAATCAATTGGAATCAAATATAGACCTTAAAAATTTACATTTATGAAAAAATTCTATTCAATGGCACTTGCAGCCTTTGCAGGTGTTGCGCTGTCCGCACAGCTAACTTACACAGTATCCAATGGTATTTACAAATTAACGTACGGAAAATCAGGTGATTGGAGCTTTTACGATCCTCAAGGCGCACCGACGATTTATGTGCATGTCTGGTCAGCACAGTCTGACGGCGATAATAATCAAGGAAACTTCGATGATGCCTGGACAAACTCAAATACAACAATGGTCTGGGATAACGCAGAAGGAGCCTTTGTAGGCACTATCAATCTGAACACAAAGCTTTTCACCAATTCCAACACGACAATGCCACAAGGCGCTGTGGTACAGAGAATCGGTATTGTTTTAAAGGACCAGCAAAACGGAACGTCAGCACCAGGCAGACAATCTGCAGACAAAGACCTTGACGGACCAACAACTTTATCTACAATGTCTGTTTCCGATTTTAGCCGAAAGGCAA
The DNA here is from genome assembly GCF_900142325.1 of Epilithonimonas mollis. Classification (GTDB taxonomy): domain Bacteria; phylum Bacteroidota; class Bacteroidia; order Flavobacteriales; family Weeksellaceae; genus Epilithonimonas; species Epilithonimonas mollis. The sequence goes on along the minus strand of NZ_FRAM01000002.1, from coordinate 422,210 downwards.
AATCTCAGGTTGCAGCAGGCAAACTTTTTACGGCTGCAAAGGGTAATCTCGCATTGACGGTTTATGAATCCGGAGGCAGAATTGTAAAGACCTTAAAAGTAAATGCAAACGGAAACCCGATAGATCTTGGTCTTTCCCAAAAAGGTGTGTATCTTATTACAATTTCGGGTGAAAATATTTCGGACTCTGTGAAATTTGCATACTAAGTTTACTTAATTCATATCAAATCTAAAGGTTGCTGCAAAAGCGACCTTTTATATTTTCTTTAACATTAAAAATTATGTAGTTTTGTGGCGATGAATTTTGAATATCTTTTATATCAATACCTTCTGAAGCATAAAAAAGCAGAAGTCCCGGAATTCGGGGTTTTCGAATTTACCCGGGAATCGGCTAAAATTGATGCCGCAAATTCTGTTATTATCCCTCCGAAAGAATCTGTCACTTTCGAATACCATCCCTACGGTTATGACGACCGTTTCGCCAGATATATTGCTGAAGAAACCAGCAACGATCTTTCCATTGTGCAAACAAATCTGAAGAAAGAAATTGACAATTGGTTGCAGAAATTGCAAGCTGAGAAAATCTTGGTTCTGGAAAACCTGGGACAGTTTCAACTGGATAATGATAATAAAATCATCAAGATTGCGGATAACAATGAGGATGTATTCGGTTTTGAAGAAGTCGATCTGCAGCACCTTAAAAATCTAAAATCCAGGAATAATTTTACAGCCGAATATAGTTTCCAAAAGAGTGTTATCTGGACTTTTGTATCTGTGATTGTTATTGGTTTCACAGCACTTTTTCTTTTTGGCGATCAGGAAATAATATTCGGGAAATCATCACAAATTCCTGTAAAGCAAATTACAAGAAAACCTCAAGCCAAAGAAACGAAAACAATCATAAAACAAGATTCTGTAAAAACAGACAGTATAAAACCTCCAACGAATGCAAAAATCCAAAAATCCAATAGATAGCCTAACGGTGATGACGAATATCGTTCTCCCGAACGAGACCAATTCATTAAGAAATCTTTTCGGAGGCGAACTATTGTCAAAAATGGACCGTGCTGCATCGATCTCGGCTACAAGACATTGCGAAAGACGTGTAGTAACAGCTTCTGTAAATCACGTCTCATTCAACCATCCGATTCCGGAAGGTGGAATTGTAGTTCTGGAGTCTAAGGTTTCCAGGGCATTTTCTACTTCTATGGAGATCTATGTTGATGTCTGGCTGGATGATCCTATCAACCAGCGAAAAATCCACACCAATGAAGGCATTTATACTTTCGTGGCGGTGGATGAGTTTAACCGCCCGATCCCGATTCCGCCACTGGAACCGGAAACCGAAGAAGAGATCCAACGTTTCCATGCTGCCCAGAGAAGAAAAGAATTATCTCTGATCCTGTCCGGAAGAATGAAACCAACGGATTCTGTAGAACTGAAAAAATTATTCTTAGGAGAGTAACATAATATCTAACTTATGAAAAGACAATTCCTCATCTGCTTTTTATTTTTTTCCCTGATTTGTTTTGGACAGAAATATGACGTCATTGTCTACTTAAAAAATGGTTCCGTTAAAAAGGGCAAAGGCGATTATGTTGACAATGGGGAATCTAAAATGAAATTCATAGAAGATTCTCAATCAAAAAAAGAAAGAATCAAATATGATGACATAGAAAAAGTTGAATATCATGACAACAAAACCAATGAACCTTTTGTCCTGGAAAGAAAGGAAACTTCATATAAAAGAGGAAGCGGAAAACCGGTGACAGAGGTCGCATGGCTAAACAAAACCCGTACATCCGGTGATATCTCTGCGTATGTTACTAAAAGTTACAGCGATGGCTATACTAACATGTCCACAGGAAATACAATGACAGCCAGTACTTTCATAGGTTTCTATTTTCAGTATAAAGACAAAATGCCTGAGATGATATATTTTAATTCTTCGGATAATTATCTGACAAAGAAAAAATGGGTTGGAAATTTCATTGAAAATTTTTTCAAAGACCTATGTCCAAACATGGCGAATGATTTTAGAAACGGAAAGATCAAATTAAAAGAAGACGCTTCTCCACTTTTAGATTACTATGAAAAAAATTGCAGTAAATGAAAATCCTTCAGCTCGATAAAAACCATCCCTTAATTTCTGAACAATTATCTGCCAAAGATTTTATTGTAGAAGAAGACCATACGTCAACTTACGAGGAAGTTTTAGGGAAAATCAGGAATTATGAAGGAATTATTATCAGAAGCCGAATCCCATTAGATGAGAATTTTCTGACCAAAGCGTCTCATCTAAAATTCATCGCAAGAGTTGGCGCAGGAATGGAAAATATTGATATCGAAACGGCAGAGAAATTAAATATTAAACTCATCAATTCTCCGGAAGGAAACCGGGATTCTGTTGCGGAACATGTTGTGGGGATGTTGTTGATCCTGATGAACCGTTTGTTCATTGCTTCCACCGAAGTCAAAAACGGAATCTGGAAACGGGAAGAAAACCGTGGCGATGAATTACTCGGAAAAACTTTCGGAATTATTGGTTATGGCAATATGGGAAAAGCGACAGCGAGAAGACTTTCCGGTTTTGGCGTTGAGGTTATTTTTCACGATATTTTGCCTAATCTCTCCGATGAATTTGCAACACAGGTTTCTTTGGAGGAACTTCAAAAAAGAGCTGATATTTTGAGTCTTCATATACCTTTGACGGACAAAACCAACTATCTGATTGATGAAACATTCATTTCTAAAATGGAAAAGAATTTCTATTTCGTCAATACCGCTCGAGGGAAAAATTTAAAAACTAAAGCTTTAGTACAAGCAATTGAATCAGGCAAGATTTTAGGTGTCTGTCTGGATGTTTTGGAATACGAAAAGTCATCTTTTGAAAATCTGGAAACAGAAAATCAAGATCTGAAATATCTATTAGATTCTGAAAAAGTGATTGTTACACCACACATCGCAGGCTGGACGCATCAAAGCAAAGAAAAACTGGCTCAGGTTATTGTTGATAAGATTTTGAATAATTTTAAAATTTAACATTATATTCACAAAAAAACTAAACTATGAAAAAACTAATACTTATTTTTATTTTATTTATTGGAGTTGATTCTATCAATGCTCAAAATGTCGAATTCTATGATTCAAATTTCAAAGCTTATTTGGTCGGGAATTCTGAGATAAACACCAATGGAGATAATGAAATACAAATCTCCGAAGCCGAAGCTTTTACTGGAACAATTGATTGTAACAGCAGAAATATTACAAGCCTGAAGGGAATTGAAAATTTTAAAAATATCACAGAATTAATTTGCTATTCTAACAATTTTAATGATTTAAATTTATTCTATAATGAGAAATTAAAAAAAATAAACTGTAATGGCTCAGGTATTCAATATATACAAATTAGCCAATGTTTAGAACTAACAGAGTTATTGTGTGGGAATAACGGATTGACTTTTATAGATACAAGTAATAATTTAGCATTAAAAACTTTGTATTGCTCATTCAATCAATTTTTAAATAATCTTGATCTAACTCATAATCCAAATCTCGAACAATTTTACACCGCTGAAACAGCAATAGTTTCTTTAGATTTAACTCAAAACAAATCGCTGAAATTATTGGATATTGGTGGAACTCAAATATCTAATATCGATTTAAGCCAAAATGTAGATTTAAATGAGTTTTATTGCGGTGCAACTCAATTGAGCAACTTAGATGTTAGCAAAAATGTTAATCTAAAGATTTTACAAGTTTTTGATAATGCACTTATAAGTACTTTAGATGTTAGTAAAAATACTGCTTTGACATATCTTTCTGTAGGCAACAATGGTATAACTAATTTGGATGTAAGTAAAAATCTACTTTTAAAAACATTATTTTGTGGAGATAATAAAATAAAATATTTAGACATCAGTAAAAATACTTCATTAGTACAATTTTCTTGTTGGGGCAATAAATTGACAACTCTAGACTTAAGCAAGAATTCTGATTTAACTTTTATAAGAGTAAGTGATAATGAACTAGAAACTCTTAATCTTAAGAACGGTACGAATAACCTGATTTCATTTTTCCAATCAACCAATAATCCAAAACTTACTTGCATTCAAGTTGATAATCCTGCAGCAAGCGAAAACTATCCCGATTGGCAAAAAGATACAACGGCAACTTACAGTACAGATTGCGGATTGTCAGTTTCTGATATCCATAAAAGTGAATTAATTATATATCCTAATCCTGTGAAGGATGTAATTAACTTTTCGGATGAACTTTCAAATATTATTATTTCAGATTTTTCAGGGAAAATTATTAAGCAAAATTATTATTCAATTTCAGATATTAATGTCTCGAATCTCCCAAAAGGAAATTATATAATAACTGGAATTTCAAAATCGGGTAACAAAATAAGCAAGAAATTTATAAAGCTGTAATCTTAAATTTATTAACAAATGCTAATCTCTCAACATGTAAATTGTTGGGAGATTTTTATTCACATTTAACTTTTGTTAAGATAATTCCGTTCGGTCAAGTTTTCATTTTATGTTAACTTGCGAGCCTTAACGAAGTTTGGGTAACAGATGAATTTTAGAAAAATAATCACGGTAGTTTTAGCAATTGTATCAGTTTATTCCTGTAAAAAGAAAGATGAAACTGAAACAGATAATTACCAATCTAAACTTCCCAATTACAGCAACGTTGATTTATCAAAAGTTTTCACGCCGGCAGAATCTACGCTGGAAAATCAAACTTCTGTTTTGCCGGTTATCAATAATTATTACCAAAAAGTCTGGGAACAGGGTGACCTGAGTGGTGGAATTCTTGTGGCGAAAGGCGATAAAATTATCTTCGAAAAGTACCGTGGATTTGCAAGAGAAGGCAAGCAAATGCCAATCGATGAAAACACTTCGCTTCACGTGGCATCTGTTAGTAAAACGATGACTGCAATGGCTGTTCTGAAATTGATTGAAGCCGGAAAACTGAAACTGGAAGACGACCTGACCAAGTTCTTTCCAAAATTCCCATACAAAGAAATCACTGTTTTCAGTTTACTTTCCCAAAGAAGCGGATTGCCGAAATATGAACATTTTGACCAAGGCATCAAACCCGCTCCTGAAGAACTGAAGAAAGAATTCCTTACCAATCAGGACGTTTTGGATATGCTCATCAAATATAATCCTGCATTGGCGAGAATGTCCAACACTGGATTTATGTATTGTAATACCAACTTTGCGCTATTGGCTTTGATTGTTGAAAAAGTCACCGCAACGCCCTTCCCGGAAGCGATGCAGGAGATTCTGTTCAAACCTTTGAAGATGGATCATACCTACATTTTCCGGAAAAAAGACATTCCAACGGCTTCGCAATCGTTTTTCAGCGGTTACAGATTGTATCCTTTGGACAAGCTGGATTTGATTTATGGCGACAAAAATGTGTACACCACGCCGAGAGATTTGCTCAATTTTTCCGTTGCGTTATTCTCCAAAGATTTCCTGAAACCAGAATTGGCGGGCAAAATCTTCGAACCATATAGCAATGAGAAAAAAGGAGTCAATAATTACGGTTTAGGATTCCGAATGAAAGAATTTGACAATGGAGAAAAGCTGACATATCACAACGGTTGGTGGCATGGAACCAATTCGGTTTTTGCGCATCTTCTGAAATCGAAAGTCACAATTATTGCCATCGGAAACAAATATTCTGGCAAAGTATATTCTGCATTGGCGTTATCCGGATTGTTCGAGAATTTCCCTTTCGAGATGGAAAAGCTTAACAAAACAATGAATCCGAAAGGAGCATCAGAAAAAGATTCAGCGACTTTGAATTCTGGTGAATAATTATAAAATCTTAAAAAAGGAATTGAAGCTTCCAATGAAAAATATAACGTAAGAATTGTAAAAATATTTCACAAAATAGTAAATTGATTATCAGAACTTTAATATTTATTGAAGTTCTTTTTTTATTTTTGATGTAATAAACTTAGGACAACAAATGTCTTACTTTTAAACAACCAAGAACTATGAGGTTTTAAACCAAAAAACTTTGAACCTCAAAACATTAAACTGAATCTATGACTCAAGACAACTTTCAAAACTCGGTATACATTCTCAAGGATGAGATGTATCGTTTTGCGAAAAAGTTCTTGATGAGCGCAGATGAAGCCGAAGATGTGGTAATGGATCTGATGATGAAGTTCTGGCAAAAGAAAGAAGAACTTCTGGCTGTAGACAACCTAAAAAGTTTCGCCATGAGAAGTATCAAAAACGAATGCCTGAACCGCCTGAAACACCACGAAGTGAAGCTCGGGTTTGCAAGCCAGACGAGACACAATTCGGAGCTTTATCAGATAGAGACGAATAATATGAGGGAGCAGATTTTGGGATTCATCTCTCGACTGCCGGAGAAACAAAAAATGGTCATTCACCTTAAAGATGTAGAGGAATATGAGATATCAGAGATTGGACAGATGCTGGAAATGGAAGAGAACGCTGTCCGAATCAACCTGATGAGAGCCAGACAAAAGGTGAAAAATTCTATTAACAAACTTTATGAATATGAAAACAGACAGATACAAGGATTGGGAATCTAAGTTCTTCGAAGGCGAAGAATTGACGCCGGAAGAGCATCTGTTTCTCAAAAATGAAAGCGATAATCCATATTTCTCTTTTCTGAAAGAAGAGAAACAGGAAAAACTAGATATAAGCTTCGAGGATTTCCTGAAGAAAGCGGAACAGCCAAAAACAGTGGTGCTTCCAATAGTCAAAAAGAAATCTTACCAGCAATATTGGATGGCAGCGAGTTTGGTTTTGTTAATGGGAATCAGTGGACTTTGGATGTTCAATAACCCGGAAAATATTGAGCCTCAAATCGCTAATCATACTGAAACATCTCAGACGGTTGAAGCGCCAAAAACTTTGAAGCCAGAAGAAACTTCAACACAAAAGCCGGTCTTGGCACAACAAAATGCTCAGCCTGAGAAAAAATTAAATAAGGAGAAAAGTGTTGTTGATAATCAGAAATCAAAAGCACAATTCGCTCATCATCAACCAAAACAAACGGAAGAAAATATTAATCAAAATAAAGTAAGCTCCAATTCAGATTACAATCCGAATTATGTCATCATCAATGGAAAACCAATCTACAATGAGCAGGAGGCAATTGCTGTGACAGAGGATACTTTTAATTTTTTTGCAAGTAACGTTACCCAAACCATAAATCACGCAGAATCTGCCCAGAATCAATCTTTGGACTTTTACAGGATTCTTAATTTTTAACATCAATCAAAACAATGAATTGCTATTACAGAATATTCTAACACTTCCGAGGAAGTAGCAAATCATTAATTAAATTTCAATATCATTATGAAAAAAATATCATTACTAATCGTATTATTTCTCCTGTCTACGAATATTTTCGGACAAACGGAGGAACTCAATAAGCTCTTTGACAAATATCAGGACACGGAAGGTGTGACCTCTATCAAGATTGCAAAACCAATGTTCAAATTATTGAATAATCTGAAAATCGATAATGAAGAATTGGGAAAAATCCAACCACTTCTTGGAAAGGTGGACGGACTGAAAATGCTGGTTCTGGAAAAATCGAAAACGTCTGATAATTCCCTGGTAGACGAAAAGAAAATCGAAAAAGAAATTGCCGCTTCCCTCAAAAACATGAAATATGAGGAACTGGTAACGGTCAACAACCGTGACGCTAAGATCAAGTTCATGGCGCAGGATATCACAGCGAATGTTATGGATAATTTGATTCTTAACATTATGTCAGAGGACACTTCTGTTCTGATGATGCTGGATGGGAAAATCTCAATGGATGATGTGAGCAAACTGATGGAAGAAACTCAGACGAAAACCTCGGTTAACCCGGTTTCAACTATCAAATCGGACAACACTAATCTTGTAAGTGTGAGGAACGTCCCGGCTTTCAACGGAATTGAAGTATCTACAGGAGTTTCCGTGGATTTCTCACAAAGTACTAATCAAAGTGTGACTGTGAATGTTGACCCCGATAAGCAACAGTATGTCATCACGGAAGTTGAAAATGGAATTTTAAAGATCTTCATCAGAAACAAAGGTGTGAGAAACCTGAACATCAACAACCTGAAAGTAGTAGTTTCCGGGCCAAAATTATCAAGACTCACAACAAAATCCGGTGCATCTTTTAAAGCTGTGACACCAATCACCGAGAGTACATTCGCAGCAAGCTGCAACTCAGGTTCACTGGTTTCAGGAACTTTCAAAGTTTCTACAAACACTGCTTTGGAATTAGAATCAGGTTCCAGTGTAAAAATGAATCTTGAAACCAAATCTCTGGCTTTGGAAACGAGCAGCGGAAGTTCTCTGAAATTATCCGGAAAAGCAGATTCCAGCGTGATAAGCGCAAGCAGTGGAAGTTCGGTTTCAGCAGGCGACTTTGTAGTGAAATCTGCTGTTGTAGATGCTTCTTCCGGCTCCAGCGTGAAAATCAATACGACGGAAAGCATCACTGCAAGCGCAAGTTCGGCATCATCCATCCAATACAAAGGAAATCCTTCGAAAGTAACCAAATCTGCCCAGGAAGTTACTGGCGCAAGCATCTCATCAACCAATTAAAACTAATATTATGCTACGATTCTTATACCTTATTATTTTGACGATTGTCGGTTTCTTTCTCCAGTCGTGTATGGTTTCCCAAAATAAAGTTCATACTGATTTTTTTGACAATCCCGGATTTAAAAACAATTCAACTTTTGTAAGCATTAACGTTCCTACTTTTCTTGCAAAATCTTATGTGAAGCAAGCGCTGAGAGAAGATGGAGAAAGCCAGGAAGTGATAGACCTCATTAAGAAAATCAGCGACGTAAAAGTTCTGATTGTAGAAAGTTCTAGAACACCTGTGAAAGCAGAATTTCAGAAATATCTGGATAAAAATAACTACGAAGAATGGATGTCTGTAAAACAGCAAGGCCAGGTTGTAAGCATCAATGCACAACAGTCCAAAGACATTATCAAGCGAATGATTATCACTGTGAATGATGATAACGATGAAAGTGTATTTGTAGATATAAAAGGAAAATTCACCCCGGACGATATCTCAAAAATCATCAACGCAACCGAGAAAAATCAAATCAAAATTCATAGAAATTAATTTTTCAACAGCCACTATTTTATAGTGGTTTTTGTGTTTGTGGTTTAGAGAATTTAAAAATGGACTCTGGTCAGTTTATCGTGCGATTTTAAATAAAGCGGAAGCGCAGCAGAGCCATACCATTTATAAATCTCGGTTTCGAAGATCCCTGCTTTTACAGAAGGGTCAGTCAAAACCAGCCTTTCCGCTTCTTCTTTGGTTTTCGCATCAAGAATGAAAATACCACTATAGTCATTTGGATTTTTTTCTAACATTGGCCCGGCAACAATCAGTTTGCCATCTTTTGCCAGTTTGCTGATATTATCCATATGGCCTTTCATCAGTTCCGATTTCTTGGCCTTATCGGTTATTTCTGCTTTTCCTTTTTTAAGAATCACAAGATAATAAGACTTCATCCCATATTGGTCTGCACCGAGAGAATCTGCCAATTTTTGGTCGAATCCTTTTTGAGCATGAGATAATGAAAACAGGCATAAAGAAAGGATTGTAAACAGTGATTTCATTTGTTTAAGTTTCTTCCAAATTTAGAATAAAAAATGAAATATAGGATTCGCAGGAGAAATGTCTTTATTTACTATTTTCATCGTCCATATCCTGTCTGCAAAATTTAGATTCAAATCTTTGTTTCCACATTTCTTTGAACTTTTCACGCTCTTCTTCGCTTGCGCAGAACTGTGTTTCGAATTTCTTTTTCCAGTTTTCTTTCATATGATCCGGACCTCTGAAATTATTCCGGTTTTTGAATTTTTCTTTTGCATTGGCCAACCCGACGAATAATATTTTTGATATAACCAAAATCCCTAATGATTGCCAGTAACTAATCAATTTTACACCTAAAACATCTGGCAAGATACTATTCCAAAGCCACTGGAAAAACCAAATAAATAATCCCACTGCTGCAATTATGCAAGGAATAGCTAACCAAAATTTTTTATTATTTCTTTTCATTTTCTTAAATATTAATCATTTAAATCATCATAAAGCTTTCTCAGACTTTTGCGCAGATGTTTCACTGCATAAGACTTTCTGCTGATAATTGTTTTTATGTTTTCGCCCTCTTCGTCAGCAATTTCCTGCAAGGTTTTATCTTCCAGTTCGTTTTGAACGTACACCCGTTTTTGTTTTTCCGGCAACTCGTCCAGAGCTTTCATCAGTTCCTGCCAGAATAAATCTTTGAACATCGCGATTTCCGGATTATTGCTGTCATCGGCCAAAAGAATATCCTTTACATTCAGTTCACCATCTTCGTCCTGATAAACGAAATCTTCCAGAGATTCCGTTTTCTTTTTTCGATAGCTATCAATAATTTTGTTCCTTGTAACCGAGTATAACCAGGCTCCAACGTTTTCCAATTCGTTAAGATTGGTCAATCGGCTGGTCTGAAACCAAACTTCCTGTAGAATATCTTCCGCATCTTCCGTCTTTGCCACTTTAGAATTGATAAAGCGCAAGAGTTGGGAGCCGTAGTTTTTCACGACTTCCGTAATAGATACAGATTTTTTTTCGGCCATTGGCTGTAAAGATAGCGACTCCATACGAATAAGACGGCTTTGCAAATTTTTTACTTTAAATTTTTTAAGTTTAAAATATAAAGTGTTTTCTAAACGTTCAATCACTCGCAGCCCGACATGAATGGAAATCTTTTTTGCTTTCTGAAAAAGACCTTTAAAGACAAAACATGCGCAAAAAAGACTGCCTTCGTCAAACCACTTGTTAGGTTTGGGAACGGAAAGCGGAAATAGCTACCCAAATAAATTACATCAAAGGCAACCTCATCAACTCGTGTTTTCCGAAGATGATGGAATTAGGCGGAACATTTCTGGAAATGACACAGTTGGCGCCAATGATACAGTTGTCACCAATGGTTACACCTTTCAGAACCGTAACATTGCTGTAGATTTTTACATTTTTCCCGATGATGATTGGTGCTGTATTGAATTTGGTTTTATGCCAGATGTATTCCGGTTTTGTATCGAAGGCGTGGTCATGATCGTAAAATTTGCAGCCTTCTGCGATGCAGGTATCATCGCCCAGTTCGATTTTATCCAGACAGTTGATAGAGATGTAATGACTGAGATCAACGTTATCACCGAAAATCAAAGTTCCCCCTTTTCTGATTCTTATAGCGTTATGATCTCTCCAAATCACATTTTTTCCAATTTCAAATTTGGCATCATCATCCAACTCAAAAGTGGTCGATTTCCCGATTTTCAAATCAGGGTGAAGTCTTACACCTGAATGCGAATTGAGAATGCTGTAAGAATAAAGCTTTTCAATTTTTGCAATTGCTTTTGGAATGATATTCAGTGCTTTGTAAATTAGATTGATCATAGTTTTTGTTATTTAAAGAGTTCCTGAATCCACGAAAATCTCCTGTCCTGTAATTGATTTTGCCTTTTCACCTGCCAGAAACAAAACAGTTTCTGCCACAGACTGCATATCGGTTTCTTTTTTCAGTGCGGTTCTTTTGAAAATTCGGTTTTTGTGATCCTGTGTTAGTTTTACATTCATCGCAGTTTCCATATAACCGGGAACTACAATGTTGGAACGGATGCCTCTTTCTCCCCATTCTCTCGAAATATTTTTGGAAAATGACTGCAAAGCACCTTTGGAAGCTGCATACATCGACAAACCTTTGTAACCCGTGTGCGCACTGATTGACGAAATATGAATAATGCTTCCGGAAACCCGGTTGTAAATCATATTTCTAATCGCATATTTCGTCAGAAACATCGGAGAATAAAGATTAACATCAAACATTGTTTTCAAATCTTCATAATTGAGATTCGTGACAATATCGTCATAAGCCATCGCCGCATTATTGATTAACACATGTATCGGAATCTGATTTTTGACAAAATCTTTAAAAATTTCCTGCCTGATATTTTCAGGATTTGACAAATCGAAGGTTTTGAAGAAAAGATCTTCCGGATATTGTTTTTCCAAAGTTTTCAGTTCCTCCGATTCTGTTCTGCTGATACCATAAACTGTGTGTCCTTTCTTCAGAAACAATCGGCAGACTTCCAAGCCAACACCTCTGGAAATGCCCGTTATCAATACATTCATACTATTTTCTTTTTTCCGGTTCTGGTTAATTCTATTTTATCAACAAACGAAATTTTTCTTGGAATTTTGAAATTTTGAATCTTTCCATTAAGAAAAAACCGAACGTCCTCTTCCTTCAATTCTGTGTCAGGATGTAATTCTATTTCGCAACAGATGATATTTCCCAAAACAGCATTTGATTTTGCGTAAACCCTTACGTTTCTGATACTTTCATGTTGCGTCAGCTCATCTTCAACTTCGTAAGGATTCACTTTATAACCGCCCACATTGATCAATTCATTTTTTCTGGATGTAAATCTGAATCGTCTTTGTTCATCATCAATCCACTCGATCAAATCGCCGGTGGCGTAGAAACCATCAATCAAATTCAATTGTGAATTTTGTCCGAATAAATCTTTATGAATGTACAATTCATCATCCACAACTTTTATTAGACCAATATGTTTTTCTTGAACAAAAAATTCATCATTCTGAGAAGAAAACAAAGGTCCGGTTTCCGTGGAACCATACACATTGTTGATTCTGGCATTCGGAAACGCTTTTCCGATTTCAGAAATCAAGTGAGAATCTGATTTCTCGCCACCAACGGTGATTTTTGTAACCGAATCAAAAGATTCTTTCAAAGGTAAAAGCAAGCGGTAAAAAGTGGGTGTGGAAGAAAGATTCGTGATTTTATATTTTTTGATAGAATCGATGATAAAATCTTTCGGAGCCAGAAAAACATTAACCAAAAGATTCTGATTCAGAATCGCCTGGAAGAAGACCTGAACACCGGCAACGTGCGTCGGATTAAATGCAAAAGCCCAGACATCATCTTTCCTTGTTTCAGAAACGTTGATTTTTCTGACCAGGTTTTTCAAAGGATGCGTGAATTTTCTCGTAAATCCAGTTGTTCCGGAAGTAAAAAGCGTAATCTCTGATTGTGAATTTCTGATCGAATCAATTAACTCCCGAACAGAATTAAATTGTTTTGGAGTATCAATACTGATGAGTTGATTAATCTGCAGATTGTTGGATGTGATTTCTTTTTCGGAAATATCAGAATCCATCAATGCAATATTTTTATCATTGACCAAAGCCAAAATCCAGTTGAGGAAAAAGGCCTTCAAATCCGGATAGATATAGCAATCTGTGTAAGAATCAGAGGAATTAATCTTTTGCAGAATCTCTTTGTATGACAAAGAAAAATTCTGATCGATTAAGAAAAACATTTAAGTTTTGTATAGATTTCGTCAATTGTATTTACCAATCCATCTTCGAAAATATCGACGCCAAATTCTTCCTCTATCTTTACGGTAAGTTCTGCGAGATCAAAAGAATCGAAGTTGAGATCTTCTCTAAGTTTTTGTTCCGGCCTGATTTCCGGAATCTCTTCTTCAAATTTATTCTTTTTAATAGAATTGATAATTGCCAATAATTTTTTCTGCATCCTATGTGTTGTGTGATGCAAAATTACAATATTCTGGTTTGTTTTACAATTTGAAAGCCATAAATTTAGAATATTGTTAATATCAGTTGTTATTTTTTCAATTTCAGCAGGAAATCTGATTTATATGTTTCACCAATCGGAATTTCTCTTCCAGAACTGAGGAAAACATTTTTAATATCAATTTTTTCGATTTTTTCGAGGTTCAGAATGAAGGATTTATGAACCCTGGCAAAATTATCCGGCAATTGATTTTCAAGCGATTTCAATGTGTCAAGAACGATATATTCCTGATTTTCAGTCTTGATATTGACATAATCTTTAATGCTTTCTACGAAAAGAATTTCATCAAAAATAATTTTATGTTGATGCCCGGAAGATTTGACGAAGAAATATGTATTTTCTTTGGTTTCATTTACTGTAAATCTTTCCAAAGCTTTTTGCGTACTTTTTTCGAATCTACTGAAAGAAATCGGTTTCAGAAGATAATCGATCACATTGTGGTCATAACCTTCTAATGCATATTCTGCATAAGCCGTTGTGAGGATGTATCTGAGTTTGTTGCCGACGATTTTCATAAAATTAATCCCTGAAAGTTCGGGCATCTGGATATCGAGGAAAATCAAATCGGCCTCATTATTTTGGATAAATTCCATCGCTTCGATTGGGTTTTCGGTGGAAAAAACCAGTTTCATAAAAGGGATTTTTTCCACGTAACTTCCCAGCAAGGACACCGCCAGCGGTTCGTCATCTACAACAATGCATCTTATTTTATCCATTTCTCAAATCAATCTTCAAATCTACGGTAAAATCGGTTTCGCTTTCTGTTATATTCAGTTCATGTTGGTTCGGATAAAGAATTTCCAGTCGCTTTTTCACATTCCCGATTCCAATTCCTGAAACAGAATCTTTTGATTTCGATTTCTTAAAATTTTGCAGATAAAAATGAATTCTTTGACTTTCATCAGAAATATTTAAAGTAAAACCTTTCGCAGAAAAATCGCCGTGTTTGAATGCATTTTCCACAAACGGAACCAAAAGCATCGGTGAAATATTCAGAGTCGGGAAGTTGATTTTTTTATTAATGATCAATAATTCCGGATTCTTGATTCTGAGTTTTTCGAGTTCTATCAAACTTTCCAGGTAACCAATTTCTTTCTCTAACGGAATAAAATCTTTCTCCAAATCTTTCGTGCTGTATCGTAACAATTGGCTTAATTCTTCAATTGCCGGCAAAGCTTTTTCGGAATTTTGATAAACCAAAGAATAAATATTATTCAAAGTATTAAAGATAAAATGCGGATTGATCTGGGTTTTTAAAGCTTGAAGTTCTGAGTTCTTTTTCTCTTCTATAAGTTGCCTTTTCTCAATTTCTGCGTCGGACATTAATTTAAACAAGCAAAAAACTGTACTTATAAAAATCGTAGTACTGCTGTAATAGATATTGTCATAAAAATAAAAACTCAAAGATGTTTTCTCATTGTAATTTCTAATCCCAAAAAAATAAGGTGAAAAAATCTCTTCTACAAAATAGCGAATCAATACAAAACAAAAAACACTTAAGAGAAAAGCAAGCAGTGTCTTAGATAGATTTTGAAGATGAAAGAACTTCGGAATGACAAAAAAATAATTGATGTAAAAACATATAAAACTTGTAATAGCAAAGGTTATTTTGAAATAATCAGCTTGTTTTCCGAATAATAAATAAGGAAATATAAATGTTCCTAAAATGTAAATACTCCAATAAAATATATGAAGAAATAAGAGCTGTTGTTTTTTCATTGTAGTTGTTTGTGATTAATTGGAATCGGTTTATTAGAAGAATAATGCAAATGAATTGAAAGCGGATTCTTAGTTGGATTCTCCAATATCAAACCACTCTTTTTTGGCAATCTGTAAGAAAACGATGATCTCGCCAAAATCTGCTTTTGCATTTTCAGTTGGGAAACCAACAATAAGTTTTCATCCGACAAGTTTTTAATTTCCAAAACCGCTGGTGCTTTTATTTTACCAACAACGATGCTGTCTCCTGGAGCAATCGTCATCGTTTTCCAAACATCCACTCTATGTTTTCCAATACAGGAATACATTAGCAACGATACCATTATGATTATTAAATCTTTCATACTTCAAAAATAGAA
Source organism: Epilithonimonas mollis (assembly GCF_900142325.1). Lineage (GTDB taxonomy): Bacteria > Bacteroidota > Bacteroidia > Flavobacteriales > Weeksellaceae > Epilithonimonas > Epilithonimonas mollis. The sequence goes on along the minus strand of NZ_FRAM01000002.1, from coordinate 406,431 downwards.
AGTACACATCAATTATTCTTGTCAAATTCTATGAACCTCGATTTTTTACCGATGAAAATATTTTGGTCGGATTAAAATTGGGTCAAATCTAAATGCTATTTCATAAAAATTAGTTTGAAAATACTTTTGTACCAAGAAATTAAACTATTAGAAATTATGAAACTAAAATATCTATTCATCGCAACACTCTTATCAACAGCAACTTTCTCTCAAAATCAAAAAGACAGTTTAAAAGAAATCGAGCAGGTCAATATTTTAGTTAAGAAAAAACTGCTGGAAAGAAAAGCAGACCGATTGATTTTTAATGTCGATGCATCCATCGCTTCCCAAGGAATGGACGCCGGCGAAACATTGGCAAACGTTCCGATGCTGAAAGTGGATGAAAACCTGGGAACGATTTCTATCATAGGAAAAAGCTCAGTCAATGTAATGTTGAATGGCAGAATGCTGAATCTTTCCGGAGCTGCTCTTTTGAATTATCTGAAATCAATACGTTCAGAGAATATTTCGAAAATTGAAGTAATTACCAGTCCACCGTCTAAATACGAAGCGCAGGGAAACAGTGGATTGATTAATATTATTCTTAAGAAAAACCCGAATCTTGGATTCAGCGGAAACATCAGCTCCGGACTGACGCAACGAACTTACCACAACGGAAGCACGAATGGCACACTGAATTACCAAACCGATAAATTTAGTTTAAGTCTAAAAACAAGCTATATTGAAGGTGCAAAACGTTCAAATGAAAGATACAATATTCTTGGAGAATCCCGGAACTACAGCGAATCTACAAGAAAAGATATGTGGCGGGATTTGACGCCGAGCTTGAATGCTTCTTATAAAATCAATAAGAATTCTGAAATCGGGATAGAATATATTTATGGTGGGGACAAAAACGGAATGAATATTTTGAACACAACGAGAAATATAAGTTCAGCTTTAAAAGAAACAAATCTGATCACCAACACTTTTCACAGGGAAAAATCACCAACGCATACTTTCAGTACTTACTATGATTTGAAGTTGGATTCGCTCGGAAAAAAGTTGAGTTTCGCCGGAAATTTCTTTAAAAACATTAATGATACAGAAGTGAATTTTTCAACTGTATCTCTTCCCGAAAATACCGTTCAGAATGTGAAAACCCTGTCGAAAGTACAGCCACAGATTTTCTCTGTTCAGGCAGATTTGGAATTGCCTTTTTCTTTTGGAACGATTGAAACCGGCGTAAAGTTTAATCAATTCAGAAATTCTGCAGATTTGAAATATCTGAATCTTGAAAACAATCACTACATCATTGATGAAGAAAAAGGAAGTCAGTTCAGATATCAGGAAGAAAATTACGCTGTTTACGGAAGTTTTGCGAAGAACTTCGGTGAGCATTGGGAAACGAAAGCCGGAATCCGATATGAAAATACTTTTGTAAAAAGCACCGTGAACAATTTCAATTACGGACAATGGTTTCCTTCCGCTTTTGTGTCTTACAAAAATGAGAAAAATGTGTTCAGCCTTTCATATTCCAGAAGAATCAACCGCCCGAGCATGAGCAATCTGAATCCGTTCCGCTGGTATGAAAATCCGTATTCCTATTCTTCCGGAAATCCTTTACTGACGCCTTCTTACATCAGTAATTATGAACTGGGTTATACTTTTGACAATAAATTTTCCACCAGCATTTATTATTTAAAACTAAAAAATGCGTTTGGACAAATTGGCTCACTGGACGGAATTTCCCAAACAGGCGGTTATCTGAATTATTACAACAACGATTTCTACGGAATGAATGCTTCATACACCGATACTTTCTTCAAATTCTGGGAAGCAACTTTTACTCTGAATGCAACCATCCAAACTTCGGAAGTTTTCGGCATCGAAGCGGAAGCACAGAGAGGAAAATCTTTAAGCTACTCGATCAACAACACTTTTATACTGAACAAAAAAAGGACGGTTGCTTTATTCCTGAATTATGATCAGAGTTTGCCAAACAATAACGTGAATTCTCATTTTCATAATTATCTGGATCTAACTTCCGGAATCAAAGTTTCCCTGATGGAAAAACAATTGCAAATCAATGCAACAGTAACTAATATTTTTGCACAGAGATTTCGCGGCGATATGTATTATAAGGACAACAGTCAATTTTTCAACAACTATTGGGATGGCAGAAGTTTGAGAATAAGCCTGAATTATACTTTCGGGAATAATAAAAAATTCAATAAGAAGAATATAAAATTTGATGAAAAGGACAGAGCACAATAATAATGTAACAAACAAGCAGATTTTGAGTCTAATAAATTACAAACTAAATTATGAAGTTAAAATCTATTATTCCGATATCTGCTTTGTTTCTCAGTCAAATCTCTTTTGCGCAGGAAACCCCTAAAAAAGACGATGCGAAGGAAAAAGAAATTGAAGCAGTCAATATTACCAAAACTAAAAAAGCCGTAGAACAAAAAGCAGACAGAACGATCTACGATTTTTCTGAGCAACCGCATCTTAACTCCGGCAACACTTTGGAAGGATTACAAAAAATCCCTGGTTTGGTAGTGTCTGAAATGGCCGGAATGATTTACCAGGGAAAAACACTGGATGTTTATATGGACGGTCGACCGCTGAACATCTACAGCACGCAGCTGACTACATATCTGGAAGGACTTCCTGCGAACAGCATAGAAAGAATCGAAATCATTACGCAGCCTGGCGCAGAGTTTCCCGCTACTTCTGGCGGTGCAATCATCAATATCATCACCAGCAGAAATGCAAAATCTTATTTGTCTGCCACTTATGCCGGCGGTTACCGATTCAGCAATTATGATCATTACAGAAGTAAATTCAATAATAGTCTGACGCTGAATTCCAAAAACAAATGGTTCGGATGGCAGTTAAATGTAGGGCAATCTTACAACGAAAGCGAAACAAAATCTACAATCGATGAGATTTCCAGATTGTACAATGACAATATTAACAGAAATCAATATTTGAGAAGTGCGTTTACATTTGACATTGGGCAAGACCGATTGCTTTTGAATTATAACCTTTCTTTCGGATCTTCTGACCGTTATGTGGATGGTTATTCTCTGGACAAGGGAAAAGAATCAATTGATAAAGACAAAATTGATCAGGGCAATACAAGAAATGAAGTGACTGCAACTTATCAGAAAAAATTTGCTGATAAAAATAAAAAGTTAGAATTTAAAGGTTCTTATTCCAATTTCAATAATAGTTTTGAGCAAGCCAATCAGGAGATTTTTCCAGTATTTTCGCAAATTAAGAATGTCGGCAAAAACGGTTCCAATCAGGATGTTTACAACTTCAGGATTGATTATGCTCAGCCTATCAAAGTTCTGGACGAAGGAAAAATAAGTTTAGGTGCCTACTACGACCAATTGGAATTTTCTGCAGATAATTATAGTATCAAGAATTTGGATTATAAAAGTAAAACAACAGCCTTCTATTCCGAAGCTAGTGCAACTAAAGGTAAAATGGAATTCGTTTTGGGACTTCGCGGAGAATATTATAACATCAATGGAACAAGTTTAAATTTTGAAGAGGGAACTTACGATAATTTACGACCGTTTGAAAAATTCAAAGTGTTCCCGAATGCAAGTATTCAGTACAACATCATTCCTAAAGTTGCTTTCTTCAACATCAATTATAATAAGAAAATCACCTTGCCGAATGTTGCTAACTTAAATCCAAATAATACAAGATATGGTGGAAATAATATCGACTTTACCGGCAATCCAAATTTACAACCAACTATTTATGATAATTTTGAGGTTAAATTAAGTGCGTTGAACTATGCTTTTATCGGCTATAATTTTACTAACGCCAAAAATCAGGTCGTGCAGATCGTGGAAAGAAGAGGCGATGCTATTTTCCAGACCAGCGACAATCTTGACCATATGAAAACGCATAATTTCAATATCGGATTCCCTATCCCATTGGCGATTTTCAACACACCGTTCAAAGACATTATGAAAATGGATATGAATCCCGATCAGGTGAGTTTTATCTTCCTGTATGGTTCCTACCAGCTGCAACAAATCGATCAGATCATCAATCCAAAAGGTTATTGGACTTATAATGTCTCAGGACAATTCATTTTGCCTTACAAGGTTAAGTTCAATGCTAATTACACTTACTTAACCAAAGGAAATGAGTTCTTTTTCTATCCAAACAAATCGTTTTACAATACTTTGAATCTATCTTTATCAAGGAAATTCGATAAAGATAGAATGACGCTGACTTTGTTTGCCAACGATGTTTTCAACACCAATGAAACCAATCTGAGAACAACAAATGCGTTTCCCAGCGTTTACATCCGGAACAAGAATGACACAAGAACATTCGGACTTTCTTTCAGTTATAAAATCCCGACCAAAAACAAATTGGCAAAAGAAGCTCCCATTTTGCTGAATCAGGAAAAGAAAGAAGACACTTCTACATTATAAAATCAAAAATCCGAAAGAAATATTTTCGGATTTTTTATGCTTCACAAGCTTTCCAGATCGCATCATTCTGCGGAACAGGAGCAATAATCTTAATATTTTCTTTTGTAACTGGATGCTCAAACTCCAGTTTTCTGGCGTGCAGTGAAATGCCGCCATCTTGGTTAGAACGTGGTGCGCCGTATTTCAGATCGCCTTTGATGGGAATGCCGATTTTCGCAAGTTGCGCACGGATCTGATGATGACGACCCGTTTCTAAATCAATCTCCAGCAATTGATAATTGTCCAAAGTTTTGATTATTTGATAATTAAGAATAGATTCTTTAGCTTTTTCGGTTGGTTTTATAAAAACGGTGGCTTTATTCGTTTTCTCATTTTTCTGAAGATAATGAACAAGTCTTTGAGATTGAGGAATCATCGCTTTTCCGACAATTGCCCAATAGGTTTTCCTGACTTCACGGTCTTTTACCATAACTGTCAGCCTTGATAAAGCTTTGGAAGTTTTGGCATAAATCACTAATCCAGAAGTTGGCCTGTCGATCCTGTGAACCAGCCCTAAGAAAACATTCCCCGGTTTGCCATCTCTTTTTTTGATGAAATCTTTTATCAATTCCAGCAAAGACAAATCACCGGTTTTATCACCCTGAACTAGCTGTCCGGCTTTTTTGTTGATGACCATCATATGATTGTCTTCGTAAACGATTTGGTAATCGTCAAAATTTTGATTCATTTTTGATTAGTAATTATAACAAATGCTGCAGTTTTTTCCACTTTTCTTCATCATACATGCCATTGCTTCTGAGAAATTCCACAACTTCGCGCAAATCATCCAAAAGTTCTTCAGAGACAAGGATTTCTGTTGACGCATTTTGCATAAGATTCTCTTGTAGGATTTTTAATTTTTCCAGCAAAATTTCCGCCTTATTGGATTTCTCCTGCCTTTCAGCTAAAATATCAATAGTAAAATTTTCAATTCTCTCCGCTAGTTCGTCCAATTGCTGTAAATCGTTTACGGCTTCGAAATCACCATTTTCAATAGCAAGTTTCTGAATAAAATTTTTATACTCGAGAATTAAACGGGGACATTCCTCGATTGGATAACGGGAGATCCATTCTTCGAATCCTAAATTCTCGTCATCAATGATGATTTGTATTTCTTTACGATAATTCATCTTCTTGTGTTTTAAATATTTCATTAAAATTAATAAAAATATTTAAAACTACCTATTTTGTCTGAAAAGCCATTCCGGAATTTTATCAACCAACTCGGCAGAGAGAATATTGTTATGGTATTTGTCTTTGTATTCCCAAAGAAAAACCCTTCCTTTATATTTCATTTCATCATAAAATTTGAAATTACTTTGAGGAAAATTATCCGTATCCTGACTTCCATGGACAATCCAGATGGGTAATTTTGTGAGCTGATTCATTTTATCAAACTGAGAAATTCCTGCAACATTGATTGCTGCGGCAAACAAATCTGGCCTTTTGGAAATGGCGTTGGAAGTTGTTGCGCCACCCATTGAGAAACCCATCACATAGATTCTATCTAGGTCAATATTTTCATTAATTACTAAAGAATCGACTGACTTTAAAACCAAATCCAAATGTTCATTGGACTCAGAAACTGGAACATTTCGGGTTTCATCAAGATGATAATTTGAGGAACGGACAGGAAACTGAGGCGACAAAACATAAGCCTGATAGTGATCCTGATTTTCCGGCAGCAACCACATTTTGGACAAAACGCCCATTTGAGAAGTGTTGTTTGTACCAACTGCACCTGAACCGTGGAAGACCACAACCAAAGGATATTTTTTGTTTTGATTCAAATTTTTCGGTTTTAACAAACGATAATTCACAACAACTTTTCCATTATCAAATTTCCCAGCTTTGAAATCAGAATAATCAAGATTTTTGATTTCTTTAATTCTCGCAAGCGATTTCAATGAATCTTTCTTGTCAAATATTTCTGTCCTTGTCCCGAATTTTGTCTGATGACAAACGCACGAAACCACTGACAATATTAAAATAGAAAACGATAAATTTTTTTTCAATTTCTGAATCATTCTGATGATGTTATAATTAAAACCCTTTCAGGTTTTGAAGTCTGAAAGGGCAATATTTATTTTAATTATGAATTAATAACTTTCCTTATCATCCGGAAAATCAGCACTTTTTACATCTCTTACATATTGCGAAACTGCGCCTGTAATTTCGGTATATAAATCCAGATATCTTCTCAAAAATTTCGGAGAAAAACCCTGATTCATACCAACCATATCATGATAAACCAAAACCTGTCCGTCACAATCTTGTCCGGCTCCAATCCCGATTGTCGGAATCGAAATACTTTCAGATGCTTTTTTTGCAAGTGCTGCCGGAATCTTTTCCAGAACAACAGCGAAACATCCTAATTCTTCCAACAATTTACAATCAGAAATCAATTTTTCTGCTTCAGCATCCTCTTTCGCACGCACTTTATAAGTTCCGAACTGATAGATACTTTGCGGCGTCAATCCAAGATGCCCACAAACAGGAATTCCGGCATTTACAATCTTCCTGATGGATTCTTCAATCTCTTTTCCACCTTCGATTTTGATAGCATGCGCACCGCCTTCTTTCATCATTCTCACAGCAGAATCCAAAGCTTTTTCGGGATTACTCTGATACGTTCCGAACGGCAAATCTGCCACAACCAAAGCCCTTTCCACGCCACGTACTACGCATTGTGTGTGATATATCATCTGATCCAGCGTGATTGGCAAAGTCGTTTCGTGGCCAGCCATCACATTTGCAGCAGAATCTCCAATAAGGATTGAATCTACGCCACCTGCGTCCACCATTTTTGCTGTTGTAAAATCGTAAGCCGTCAGCATTGTAATCTTTTCCTTATCGAATTTCATTTTTCGTAAGGTTTCTGTCGTGATTTTTTTGATTTCAGAATGTACAGACATTTTATTTGGAATTAAGTATGAAAAAAAAATTAACAATGAAATTTCATTGTTAATTTGTGAATTTTATTGATTTCGTTTACATCACAACGTGACCAAGCTTTATCAATTTTTCTCTGTTCAGGATTTTTATATTTCTTCCTTCAACCACAATCAAATCATCTTGCTTGAATTCGGATATTAATCGGATGGCACTTTCTGTTGCAGTTCCAATAAGGTTAGCAATTTCTTCTCTTGTTAGAGAGATTTTGATGAAACCTTCCGGATCGGTTCCCAATTTTTGTTCCAGCAAAATCAGGATTTCTGCTAATCTTTCTCTCACGGTTTTTTGTGCAAGGAAGGTTACCGTGTTTGCAGATTCGCCTAATTCATAAGCGATTTTCTGAAGCATCGCATAAGATAATCTGGAATCATTTTCCAATAATCTAAGGAAAATATCAGATGGCAAAAACTGAACTTTCATCGGCGTCATTGCTTCCGCCTTGGCCTGGAAATTCTCGCCACAAAGCAAAGAACGGTAACCTATCAAATCATTTTCTTTACAGAATCTCAGAATCTGATCTTTTCCATAAACGCCTGATTTTGAAAGTTTTGCTGTTCCTTTTTCGATAAAATAAACACCTTTTGGTGATTCACCGTCATCGAAGACGACATCACCTTTTGAGAATTCTAATACTTTGAGTGCATTGTTATAAACTTCAAAATCTTCAGACTTAAGACTTTCGCGTAAAGATTCTTTGTTAAATGCTTTTGAGAAATTTTCTTCTATAACCAATTGTTGTTCAAGAGACATACCTATGACATTTGTCAGCAAAAATAAGACTTTTTAACACTATATCCCAAGAATTTTGCCGTAATTTTGCAAACCAAATATCTGAGTATTTTTTAATGGCTGAACAATGCTTTCACTGCGGTCAGAAAATCGACAAAGAAAGGCTTCTTTTCGATGAGAAAATCTTTTGCTGCAACGGTTGTCAATCGGTTTATGAAATTCTGAATTTTCACAATCTGGATAATTTTTACAACATCAATAAAAATTCCGGAATCCGCCCGAGTAATGAAAACAATGCACAGTTCGATTATCTGGACACACCGGAAATATTCACCAAAGTCGTCGATTTTTCCGAAGGCGGAACAACACTTGTGACTTTTAAAATCCCTGTAATTCATTGCTCTTCCTGCATCTGGTTATTGGAAAGTCTTCATACGATTAATAATAAAATCAAATATTCTCAGGTTAATTTTACCCGAAAAACGGTTCAGATTTCTTTCAAAGAAAACGAAATCAGACTTAGTGAAGTCGCCAAATTCCTAACCAATCTCGGTTACAAACCCGTTATCAATCTGGAAACTGCAGAGAAAAAACAGGACAAACTTGATAAAAGCTTATTAATCAAATTAGCTGTTGCTGGTTTTGCTTTTGGAAATGGGATGTTTTTCAGCTTCCCTGAATATATTTCAGGCGATGACGTGTGGTTTCATTCCTTCAAGCATTTATTCAGAATTATTTTATTCTTACTGGCAACAGCTGTTGTATTTTACTCTGCTTCAGATTATTATAAATCTGCATGGTACGGTTTAAAGAATAAAATTATCAACATTGATGTTCCGATTGTATTGGGAATCTTTGTTCTTTATGGCAGAAGTATTTACGAAGCTGTAACAGATTATGGCCCAGGTTATTTCGACACACTTTGCGGATTGCTGTTCTTTATGTTGCTTGGAAAAACCTTTCAGAAAAGAACTTACAATTCCTTATCCTACGACCGAGATTACAAATCATTTTACCCGATTGCTGTAACAAAAGTCGATTTTAACGGAAAACAGGAAAACATTTTGTTATCCGATTTGGCTGTTGGCGACAGAATTATGGTCAGAAATCAGGAAATTATACCTGTAGATTCCATTCTGATTAAAGGCGAAGGAAATATTGACAACAGTTTTATCACAGGAGAATCAGCACACATTTCTAAGAAACCTGGCGATAAAATTTTTGCCGGCGGGAAGCAATCAGGTTCGATTTTGGAACTTGAGGTGATCAAAAGTGTTGATCAAAGTTACCTGACTCAACTTTGGAACAAAGAGGCATTCAAAAAATTTGAAACCGGCCTGGACACAATGACTAATACGATTAGTAAATATTTCACTGTCGTAATTTTAGGAATCACTCTAATAGCCGGAATTTATTGGGCAACCATCGATTCTGAAAAGATGTTTCAGGTGGTTTCCGCCATTCTGATTGTTGCCTGCCCTTGCGCATTAGCGTTGTCTGCGCCTTTTACTTTCGGGCACATCATGAGAATTCTTGGTCGGAATAAATTCTATGTAAAAGACACTTTAACCATTGAAAGGCTGGCCAAAGTTGACACATTGGTTTTTGACAAAACCGGAACTATTACTGAAAATAAAAAGACAAACATCAAATTTATCGGAACAGAAATCGATGAATTTGATTTGAGAAATATTAAGTCTCTGCTTAAAAACTCCAATCATCCACTTTCCAAATCCCTTTATGATTATTTTGAATTGAATGATGATTATTTTGAAATTGAAAATTTTGAAGAAATTTCCGGAAAAGGTTACCAAGGAAAAGTAAGAGGAATTACTTATAAAATTGGTTCTGGAAGTTTTACCGGGCAGGAATCTCAGAATATGGAAACCGCCGTTTACATCAGCAAAAACGGAGAGTTCGTTGGAAAATTCATCTTCAAAAATGAATACCGGAATAACCTGGCTCAACTTTTCCAAGATTTAAAAAATTACAGCATCAATATTTTGAGCGGCGATAACTCTTCCGAAAAACCAATTCTGGAAAAACTGATTCCGAATATCTCCGAGATGAAATTCAATCAAAACCCGGAGAACAAGCTGGATTTTATCAAAAAACTTCAGGACGCAGGTAAAAAAGTAGCGATGCTTGGTGACGGATTGAATGATGCCGGCGCACTAAAACAGAGTAATGTCGGAATTGCTATTGCAGATGACAGCAATTCCTTCACACCTTCTTCCGACGTGATTATGAACGGTGAAAAAATCCCCGAACTGGACAAATTCCTGAAGCTTTCCAAAGATGCTATCAAAATTGTAAAATTCACATTCATAATCAGTTTGTGTTACAATGTCGTAGGAGTTAGCTTTGCTGTTTCAGGTCACATGCATCCACTTTTTGCTGCTATTTTTATGCCTTTAAGTTCTGTAACTGTTGTTACATTCACTACAATTTCCACCTGGCTTAGGAGTTCTAAATATTTTAAAATTAAAATTTAAAACACTTATTATTTAGAGCGATTATAAATTATCCATATTTCTACCATTCTGACTAAAGTCAGTAATTTTCACTAAATTTGACGACAGTTTTGGCTTAAATTTGCGATCGAGTATGGAGATTCTCTATTTAATGATTATTTGCAGCGTTTCTTTAGCTGCTATCTTCTTGGTTATCTTTATAATTGGAGCAAAAAAGGGACAATTTGAAGATGATGAATCACCGGCAGTCAGAATTTTATTTGACGACGAAGTGAAACCAGACAAGGAGATTGAAACTCCAAAAAACGAAAAAGAATAATTGCTATTTGTACATATGGAAACACAAAAATTTAGTTATGACAACGGGATCGTTCGCGCCTTTCTAATTGCGACGGTTGTTTTCGGTTTGGTAGGTTTTTTATTAGGACTTACAGCTGCGTTGTTACTATTTTATCCTGAATTGCCTGAATTTTTCTTGGGAACAGATGACCCGACCATAAGAACTTTGCGTAGCGAAGGTTTGCAAGGATTGGTTAATTCTCAAGGTGCATTTGGGTTCGGACGTATTAGAATGCTTCACACAAGTGCGGTAATTTTCGCATTTGTAGGAAACAGCTTCTTCTCCGGATTTTATTATTCAATCCAGAGATTATTGAAAACAAGGATGTGGAGTGACACATTGTCTTGGGTTCATTTCTGGGGCTGGCAACTAATGCTTGTTTCTGTGGTGATTACATTCTTTATGGGTATCAATACTTCCAAAGAATACGCAGAACATGAGTGGCCTATTGATATTTTGATCACGCTGGTATGGGTCATTTTTGGTATCAATATGTTTGCTACAATTGCAATCAGAAGAGTTCGGCACTTGTACGTTGCAATCTGGTTTTACATCGGAACCTGGGTTGCGGTTGCAATGCTTCACATCTTCAATAACTTAGAAATCCCATTATCTTTCACGGGATGGAAATCATATTCAGCTTATGCAGGTGTCAAAGATGCCTTGGTACAATGGTGGTATGGTCATAATGCAGTGGCATTTTTCCTGACAACACCAGTTCTAGGTATGATGTATTACTTTGTGCCAAAAGCTGCAGACAGACCCGTTTTTTCATACAAATTATCAATTATCCACTTCTGGTCATTAATCTTTGTATATATCTGGGCAGGTCCTCACCATTTACAATATACAGCTTTACCGGCATGGGCTCAGGCTGTCGGAACAGGTTTTTCGATAATGCTGATTGCACCGTCGTGGGGAGGAATGTTGAATGGACTTCTTACACTAAGAGGAGCCTGGGATAAAGTAAGAGAAAATCCTGTGCTTAAATTCTTCGTGGTGGCTGTTACTTGTTATGGTATGGCAACTTTTGAGGGACCGCTTTTAGCCACTAAAACTGTAAACAAAGTTGGTCACTTTACCGACTGGGTTATTGGTCACGTTCACTTAGGTGCACTCGGCTGGAACGGATTCATGGCATTTGGTGTAATTTATTATTTAGTTCCAATCATGTGGAGAACCAAACTATGGTCTGTAAAATTGGCTAACTGGCATTTCTGGTTGGGAACTTTCGGGATCATCTTTTATGCGGTTCCATTGTATATCTCCGGATTTACTCAGGGGTTGATGTGGAAACAATTTAATCCTGATGGAACTTTAGTTTATAAAAACTGGCTTGATACTGTAACGGCAATACTTCCATATTTCAAAATGAGATTTGTGGGTGGTTTATTATATTTCACCGGAGCAATTCTTATGGTTGTTAACCTTATTGCAACAGCAAGAAAAGGTTCTTTCCAAAAAGAAGTTCCGGCAGAAGCACCAGCTTTGGCAAATGTGAAAAAAGGCAGAAAAGAAGGCGAAACTTTCCATCTTTGGTTAGAAAGAACACCGCTTTATTTATCAATTTTATCTTTTATAGTATTAGCAATTGGTGGCGCATTAGAAATTCTTCCAACAATATTCGTGAAGGATAATGTCCCTACCATTTCTGCTGTAAAACCTTATTCTCCGCTGGAATTAGAAGGTAGAGACATCTATATCCGCGAAGGCTGTAATGCTTGTCACTCTCAGATGATCCGTCCTTTCCGTGATGAAGTTGTAAGATTTAACGGTAAGAACGGCCAATATTCTAAAGCAGGAGAATTCATTTATGACAGACCATTCTTATGGGGTTCCAAAAGAACTGGCCCGGATTTGCACAGAGAAGGTGGTGCAAGACCAGATTCTTGGCACTTCAAGCATATGTATAACCCAAGATCAACATCGGCCGGCTCTATCATGCCGAGATACCCGTGGTTAATCGAAAATACACTTGACAGAAGCAAGACAAAAGCTAAGCTGGAACTGATGAAAAATTCTTTTGATGTTCCTTATACGAAAGCTCAGATTGACTCTATGGATTCCTGGATGAACAATCAGGCCAATGCGATCGTTAAAAATATTTTTGCAGAAGCGGATGATGTGAAAAAATCTTTTGATGAGTCAAAAGCCAATAAAGCAAAAGCTGGCGAGCAATTTGTACCACTTGAGAAGAGAGAGATCGTAGCATTGATATCTTACCTGCAGAGATTAGGTACCGATATTAAAACTACAGAAGTAAAAACTGCTAGTAATTAAAATTAAATAAAATGATTCCGCAAAGTTTTAAAGACATCGTCTCCAATGTGGAAAATGCAGGTTTTTTCCAGACTTTGGCCATGATCATCTTCATCTTGTTCTTTTTGGTTGTCGTTTATATTGTTATTAACAGACCAAAAAAATATTATAGTGAAGAAGAAAATGCACCACTGGAAAAAGATGAAGACGAGAACCAAACTTTGTAATTTAAAAGATAATTAATCATGAAAAGAAGAACACCCGCTTATATTAATATTTTAATCGTTCTGGGATTATTGCTTGTTGTGTTTTATATGTTTGCTCAGACATCTGATTTTCTGACATCCAAATACTTCTTGGGAACAGCCGTGATCAGTATCATTGTAGTTTTTATCCAGACTGCTATTGGTGATCTGATAGAAAATGAGAAATTCAAGAAAATGACCGACGAAGAAAAAGCGGCTTATCTTGCAGAAACTCAGATTCCTTATTTCAAATATCTTTGGAACGGCGCATTCAAGAGTCAATCTGAAAAGGAAGAAAAAGACATGCTTATCGACCATGGTTTTGATGGTATTATGGAGTTAGACAATCAGCTTCCAAAATGGTGGCTAGGCCTTTTCTACTTTGGTGTTGCTTATTGTGTGTTGTATGTTACATCATACTTCCTTACGGATTTTGCTCACCCCTATAAAGAATATGACCAGGAATATAAAGAGCAGATCGCAGCTGTAGAAGACTATATGAAAACGGTTCCGCAGGCTACCATCGAAACGGCAAAATTCTCCGAAGATAATGTAGAAGAAGGGAAAGTAATCTTCCAGACCAATTGTGTAACTTGTCATGGTGAAGGAGGAAAAGGAGGAATCGGACCAAATCTTACTGACGGTTTCTGGATCAATCAGCCTGAAAAAACTTTGTTCAAAAATGTTTTTTATATGGTTGAAAACGGAAGTAAAAATAATCCAACGATGCAGGCTTGGGGTAAAAATGGTGTTCTTACCGGTAATGATATAGAAAAAGTTGCGGCTTATGTCTATCACATTAACCAGGAACAAGCTCCTATTACTCCTGCACAAGGAGGTGCTGCTCCTCAGGGAACAGAAGCTCATTGGGAAAAATCTAATTAATACATATAAAAGAGATTGTCAAAAACATTATTCTTCCGGAATGATGTTTGAAAAGGATTTATAATTCATTTTCGGGACAATCTCTTTTTTTATCTAAAATGATATGAGTACAACAGAAAAAAAATACAACGAAGCAGAAAGCTGGGTCGTAGAAGCTGAAACATTCAGAGACTCTGTTGGTACAATGGATAATACCGGAAAAAGACGCTGGGTTTATCCAAGAAAACCTAAGGGAAAATATACCAATTACCGAGTTCTCGTAAGCATTCTCCTGTTAGCCATCTATTTTACGCTGCCATTCCTTAAATTCAATGGGAATCCATTGTTAATGTTTAATATAATAGACAGGCAGTTTTTTATTTTCGGTCAGCCTTTTTACCCTCAGGACTTTTTTATATTAGCATTGGGTGCTATTACATCATTGATATTCATCATACTTTTCACCGTTGCTTTCGGAAGGATTTTTTGTGGATGGATCTGTCCTCAGACCATATTTTTAGAAATGATATTCCGCAGGATAGAATATGCAATAGAAGGAGACAGAAATAAACAGATAAGACTGGACAACCAAAGCTGGGATACAGAAAAAATCTGGAAACGTTCACTGAAATGGTCGATCTTCATCGTGATCTCTTTGGTCATTACCCACATTATGTTCATGTATATTGTCGGATATGAGGAAGTATTCAGAATTATGCAGGAAGGTCCTTTTGCAAAGCCTACTAACTTTTTGGTGATGATCTTGTTCACTGCTGCATTTTATTTTGTTTTTGCATGGTTCAGGGAACAGGTCTGTACCATGGTCTGTCCATATGGAAGACTGCAGGGTGTATTGATTGACAAAGAAACCATCAATGTTTTCTATGATCATAAAAGAGGAGAAAACCGTTCAAAATGGAAAAAAGGAGAAGATAGAAGATCTGTAGGAAAAGGTGATTGTATCGACTGTAAGCAATGTGTGGTTGTCTGCCCCACCGGAATTGACATCCGTGATGGTTTGCAGATGGAATGTGTCAACTGTACGGCTTGTATTGATGCTTGTGATGAAGTAATGGTAAAAGTGGGTTTACCGACTGGGTTAATCCGTTATGCCTCTGAAAAAGAAATCGAAGAACAACAACGTTTCAAATTCTCCGGTAAAATGAAAATCTACAGCGTGATTTTGTCTTTGCTTGTAGGATTTTTGGGCTATCTGCTTTATAACAGAGGAGAAATGGAAGCCAAATTCCTGAAACCTCCTGGATCAACATTCTTCTTGAGAGATGGAAAAATCACCAATACATACAACTATACTTTCCTCAATAAGTCCAATGAGACAAAAACGGTCATCATTAAAATTATTGAGCCTGAAAATGGCGAAATCACTTCCAGTGCTTCCAACAGAATTGTACTGAAAAGGGACGCTATGATAAAAGGAACTATCAATGTAAGCTTTCCTCAGAGTCAGATCAAACTATCAAAACAAAATCTGAAACTTGGCGTTTATGATATGAACGGGGAACTGCTGGACTCTTATAATACTTATTTTGAAGGACCTTTCAAATTTCAATTTTAATAAAAGATCAGAATGAAAAAATTACATTGGGGACACGGATTGGCGATCGCATTGGGATGTTTTATAATATTCATTTTGTTTCTGATTTTTGTATTCCCGATGGGGAAACAAAATGCCGATATGATTTCCAACAATTATTATGAAGAAGAATTGGAATACCAACAGATTATCGATGCTAAAGATAATGCTGCCAAGCTGGAAACACCGCCTGTTTATAAATCCACAGCCGACGGTATACAAATCACTTTTCCTGAAAACATAAAGCCTGATGGCAAAAAAGTAAGTTTTGTATTGTTCAGAACAGAAGATTCTAACCTTGATGTCAAAAAAGAAATCACATTAGAAAGCAATACTTTTATTATTCCAAGAAAAGTCATTAGTCCGGGTTCTTATACTTTGAAGCTAAAATGGTCAGCCAATAAAAAACCTTATCAGGTAGATTATGACATTTTATGGAAATAGCGCTCATCATATCGGCAGTTGGTTTGGGATTCGCTTCCGGGTTTCACTGCATCGGGATGTGTGGACCTATTGCCCTGTCGATGGGACTTACCAAAAATCAGAAAGCTAATTACTATCTGCAGAATATCACTTATCAGTTAGGCAGAATATTGACCTATTCTATTCTCGGCGCAGTGTTGGGAATTATCGGACAGAGTTTTGAACTCGCCGGATTTCAGAAATATCTGACGGTTTTTGTTGGTGTTTTACTGATCATCATGGCCATATTTTCTTTTGGCGGAAAAGATTTTGCTTCTAAGATTCCTTTCATTTCCAAAGCGTTGCTGAAAGTAAAAATGCAGCTTGGAAAAATTCTTCAGCGTCCGGATTACAAATCCCGTCTTGCAACCGGAGTCCTGAACGGATTCTTACCATGCGGAATGGTTTATATGGCATTAACCGCTTCTTTGGCAACTGGCGGAATCTGGCAAGGTTCACTTTTTATGTTTCTTTTCGGGATCGGGACTTTTCCTTTTATGTTCGCAGTCGTTCTTCTGGGAAATTTTATAACGACAGCATTCCGGCTAAGAATATTAAAAGTCATTCCAGTGATGATGATCTGCCTGGGCGGATTATTCATTCTGAGAGGATTGGAACTTGGAATTCCTTACATTTCTCCAAAATCAGAATCACTGAAGGTGAATCATAATTCGAAAGATTTCCATACAGATCATACGAACTGCCATTAAGATTAAATTTGAAAAACCATAATTTTCATTAAGTTTAAATTCGCTACAGCAAGGCAAAATTAATTATTAATATGAAAAAACTTATCCGCAACCTTGTGATTCTCGCAATTGGGATTATGACACTGCATTCCTGCTCTATTTCCACCATTAATCATTACTACTCGGACAAAAAAATGAGCTTTGCAACCGATATGGATATGTCTCAGGCTCTGGAAATGATGAAGGGTTTTATGCCGGATTCTCTCAATCAGAATAATGATTTCATGAAAATGGAAAACTATCCGAAAGAATGGCGAACGCTCTATGACTTTCAAAAAGATGAAGGGAAGGTGACGACTAATCCGGACTCTATCAAACTGATGAAAAAAATCTTTATGAAAGGAAATTTTGCCGATGAAAAATTCTCTGGGTTTTCCGTAAAATCAGAAGCTCTAACAAAGGAAGAAATCGCATCTGTAGGAACACTGATGGGAAAAGACGCTGCGCTGATGAATAATTCTTCTTTTGATAATTGGGACGGGAAAATTTTAAAGATTGAAACTAAAAATCTGATGCTGTCTCAGGAAGATTTACAGAATATTTTCAGAACGGGAGATAAGTCTAACGGCGGAGACAAAGAAAATATTGAATCGATGCTGGGAATGATTCAGATTGATATTACCAACAAGCTTGTATTTGATAAAAAAATCAAGTCTGTCAGAGGTCAGCATGATTGGATAAAAAAGCTGGATGATAAAACCATCGAAGTAAAACTAAACCTTCAGGAAATGATGGATAAAGATCATCAGTTCAAAAACAAAGATGAAAACATCATAATCGAAACAGAATAAAAAAACCGGCTGATTTACCGGTTAATTTTATTAAAAAGTAATCTCTGAGGTTTCCTTTCCTTTTTGGAAATTCACAGTTTTCAGGGTTCCTTTATAAGTGACATTCATAATATTGACCTGTTTCGGGAACTGTCCTATCAGAATACTGTTTCTGACTTTAAGACTCGAAATTTCCGAAACATTAGAAACTTCGTAATAAACCCAAACGGATTCACCATTGACCTGGCTGCCTGTAAAAGTTAAGGTTCTTGCAGTTCCATTCACTGACACATCTACATTATTATTGATATATTTCTTAACCTCAGCATCGAAAGCTGCCGTATTAGGATCAATTTTTACTGCCTGAGAGATGTGGGTTGTATTAAGCTTTGTAGTGAATTTCAGCGTTTTGCTTCCGTCGATGTAATCTACTTTTGTCATCGATGAAAAGAAATCTATATCTCTGAAACTGAAAATGCTCAACAGCAAAAGTCCAAGAGATAAGATAAGTATTGATTTTTTCATTATTGTAATTTTAAATAACTTTTATTGTAATATTTTGGTCAAATTATATGCCATAAGCTAGAAATTCACACTTACAGAATATTTATCATAAAATGCTTTGATATGTGCCACAGCGTCATCAGCATTGTCTACAACGCGAAATAGTGACAAGTCTTTTTCAGCAATCAGTCCTTCCTTCATCAGGGTATCTTTGAACCAGTCCAGCAACCCGCTCCAAAAAGCGCTTCCGACCAGCACTATTGGGAATTTTCCGATTTTGTTGGTCTGAATCAAAGTCAGTGCTTCCGATAATTCGTCCAAGGTGCCGAATCCGCCAGGCATCACCACAAAGCCTTGAGAATATTTCACAAACATTACTTTTCTAACGAAAAAATAATCGAAATTAATATTATAGCCTTTGTCGACATATGGGTTAAAATGCTGTTCAAAAGGCAGTTCTATATTCAGCCCTATAGATTTTCCGTTTCCGCTGGCCCCTTTGTTTCCGGCTTCCATGATTCCCGGACCGCCTCCTGTAATGACTCCAAACCCAATCTCTGTAATTTTCTTAGCAATCTCAGAAGCCATTTTGTAATAATAGCTGTCAGGCTTCAGTCTGGCCGAACCAAAAATGGAAACACAAGGGCCTATTCTGGCCATTTTTTCATAACCGTCCACAAATTCAGACATCACGCGGAAAACCATCCAGCTGTCTTTTGTAATCGTCTCATCCCAGGTTTTCTGTCTGAGACTGTCATGCAATCTTTGTTCTTCGTCTTGTTTCGTCATTTGAATAATTTTTCTGCTTCAGCAATAGATTCGGGTTTGCCGACATCGATTAGGTTAGATGTATGCTGATAACCAATTATAATATCTTCTTTCATTAAGTCCATATATTCGTCCATAATGGAGAATTTGCCGGTTCTTGTGATTTTCCCAAATATCTCAGAATTGACGCAATGTACCCCGCTGAACGCCAGTTCCCTGAGTTTGAAAATCCCGCCGACTATGGTTTTTTTGTTGGTCGTAAGATTTTTCCAACCTTTGAGATACATCTTGTCATTGAACATCAGCTTCCGGGAGCTGTCTCTGTCCGAGACTGCCAAAGTTACCATTCCGCCTTTCAGTTCGTGGATTTTGATAAAATTGCTGATGTTAAGGTCAGTCAGTATATCGACATTCATTATCAGGAAGGTCTTTTCGTTTTCGAGGAATCTTTTAGCGAATAATAGTCCACCGCCAGTTTCCAGAAGTTCTTCGGACTCATTGGAGATTTCGATATTGGCGCCGAATTTATCGTTCTCTGCCAGGAATGCCAAAATCTGTCCTCCAAAATGATGAATGTTAATGACAAAATCATTGATACCATAACTCTGAAGGTATTTTATATTTCGTTCCAAAAGCGCCACACCATTGACTTGCGCCAAAGCTTTCGGATGATTATCGGTGAAGGGTTTTAACCGGGTTCCCATTCCCGCAGCAAATAGTAATGCTTTCATACTTGTAGATGATAATTGATAGATGATGAATGATAAATTCTTAGATTAATTATCATTGATGGATAATAGATTGAGGTGCAATTGCTCGTCGTGATGGATTTTTACTTCAGCCTCAGGGAATTGTTCTCTGATAAATTGAGCGGTTTTAATTGCAGAATATACCGAACGGTGCTGTCCGCCTGTACAGCCAAAGTTGATTTGAAGATTCTCAAAACCTCGGCTTAAATAGTTTTCTATGCTGATGGATAAGATGGATTTTACCGCTTCAAAAAATTTGGGAAATTCTGTTTTGTTCTCCAGATATTTCTGCACACCTGCATCATTTCCGGTTTGAGATTTATATTCTTCAATTCTTCCGGGATTTAGGATCCCTCTGCAATCGAACACGAAACCGCCGCCGTTTCCGGAATCATCTTTAGGAATTCCTTTCTTTTTGTAAGAAAAACTGTGAATATCAATAACCAATTTGTTCTGCATTAACTCTAATTTTCCGTAAAGTTACCTTTTTTAATTTTCTTTGAAAAATTTGATTGATTAAAACCTAATCCGAAAGCTTATCAATTGTGTAGGGCTCTCAGCATTCAGAATCCTTGAGATAATATTAATGTTAATAAACTTAGTAACGGAATTTACTTCGTGGAACTATCAAATGACAGATATAAAATCCGTAAAAAACTGATTGTCAACAGATAAAAATTGATTATATTTAACTTATAAAAATCAAACGCTATGAAAAAAAATTTTACTCTATTTCTTTTTTTTATCTATTGCATAACGTACTCCCAGTATATAATGAATCTTGAAGCTTCGCAAAATGGCGCAGACCAAATTAAGGTTCATTTGAAACTTTATTTTCCCACATCTACAAGTGCTTATTTGTCATACAACACAGAGATTAATCAGAATATCATCACACTAAATGTTTGTTATTACAAAAGTCAATTTGGTGGTGATACTGCTGTAGCAATTTATGACAATGATTTCTTTATTGATATTCCTAATAATAGTAATTATGTTCTAAAAGTAAATCAATATACCTCTTGGAATGAAATGACTTGTAATTATAATGTATTAGAAGATACTGCTACTATCAATTTTACAACAGCAATACAGGGAGTAATCTCACTTAAAACTTCAGATTTACTAACTCTAGACGAAAAAATAAAACTCTTCCCAAATCCTGCAAAGAATATTGTAAATATCAAATTAATATCATCATTTAATAAAATCAAAATCTTTGATTCCAGTGGTAAATTAATTCTTAATATTCAGAATTCTGAAAATAAGATAGATGTTTCTAAGCTCACAAGTGGTATATACTTTATTGAACTTTTAAATGATAAAGGTGTACAACGAAAAAAATTAATCATCCAAAAATAACTTAGTTAAACTTCACGAATTATTTTTAGTCGTTATAAATTTTAGTTAAATAATAAAAATTAGTTTTGACAATCAATAGTGAGAGCCTTATTTCACACAGTAAGGCTCTTTTCAATTTTCTTTGAAAAATCAGCAAATTATAAATTTAAAATTTAATTTTGCATAGCGAATGATATAAGGTGAGCAATTCAAACTTATTTCTTATTTTTAAAAATAAATCTTACTGAAAATGAAGTATATAAAATATGCCTTTTTAGCAGCGATGCTGATTCTTACCGTGAGCTGCAAGAAAACAAGCGTGGACGGCAGCAGCCGAATGAGCTTTCAGGAAAGCATCAATGATATGGCTTCCAGCCTGCCGACGCTGAAGCAGGTCAAATTCAACGAGGCCTTATACATTCTCAAAACATTTGGCGTAGATGCCGATGGCGATGTAGCAGAAATTGCAGCACTCGGAAAACTTCTGGATGGTAAAAAAACAAACGAAATCTTTGCAATGGCAGATCAGGTGGCCCAGAAAAACGGGATTGCCTGGAGCAGTACTGCCCCGCCTAGTCTTGGTGAAATGAATATTTTCGGGAATGAAACGGCTTCTGAAAAAGACCCGAATGATATTGATGCGGCGAGCCTCGGCGTTGTGGTCAGAAATATTGCCGGAGACAGCCTTACTGGTTCAAAAGGTTTGGTAATCGTTCCGCAATTGCTTGACAACCGAAGAAATAAAGTAGAATTCGATGGGGCTGCATTGGAAACGATTATGGAAATCTCCAGCGGCGGCAATAAAATATCAACTTCAAAAAACCTGATGCAAGATCCCGCTTTCCGTGGTTTCACGATTCTATACTCAAAGCTTCCGAAAGAAAAGATATTTGAGGATAAAATCGATATCAAGCTGAGTGTAAAAACGACAAAAAAATTGTTACAAATGATAAAAACCGGTGTTCCTGTAAATGGAAAAGCGCTTTATACGCCGCCGGTGTCGGCAGTTACAGATTCTACACAAATCGGCCAGAATCCTGAATTAACTCCTGGTGTTGAAAATCCGACGACAACAACCCCGGCAAAAGTAACTGCTGATCCAAAATCAACGGTAACAAAATTCCTTAGTAACCTGTCAACTCAGAATTTCAAAGCGGCTTATGAATCTGCAGAAAATCCAAACTGGGGTTCTTATGACAAATTCTCGAACCCGATTTCAGGTTTTGGTTCTGTGAAAAATATTAATATCAAAAATATTTCTGTCCCTTACAACAAAGATAATTCCGCTAACGTGAATGTAACCTATGATGTGACGGACAAAAACGGAAAAACAACATCTCTGAATGTGACTTACGGGCTGAAAGCGGTAAACAACACCTGGAAAATCACCACTTATAAAATCAACAATCCATAAAAATGGCATCTGCAGAACTTATAAAAAAATTAGAGGAAACAATTGAAAATATCCCTGACTTTCCGATTCCGGGAATTCAGTTTAAGGATATCTGTCCGATCTTTCTCCAGCCAAAGCTGTATGAAGAAGTGATTGCCGATCTGGCCAGTTTCAGCAGAGGAAAAGTAGATGTGGTTTGTGGTATCGAAAGCCGAGGATATCTTTTCGGAATTGCAATTGCCGTTGCGCTGGACATTCCTTTTGTTCTGATAAGAAAAGCGGGGAAACTCCCGCCGCCTTTTATCGGCGAAAAATACGATCTGGAATACGGCTCGGCAGAAATCGAGATGAAAACCGGGCATCTGAAACCAGGGCAGCGTGTTCTGATTCATGATGATCTTTTAGCCACCGGAGGAACAACAGAAGCTGCTGCAAAGCTGATTTCCAAGCAAGGTGCTATCCCTGCACAATTCAGTTTCCTGATAGATCTGGAAGATCTGAACGGAAAGGATAGGCTCAAAAAATTCGATGCAGAAGTTTATTCAATTCTAAAATATTAAAATAAATTAACCCTCAGAAAAAGAAGTTTTTGCATATCAAAAGGAAAACATTAAATTTGCATTCTATTTATTAAAAAATTATGGCAGATCTGCATAACAAAAAAAACGAACAGGAAGGAAAAGAAACCGTAGAATTCTTCAAAGACCTTGACAAAGAAGCACTTAACATCGAGTCATTCTTAGAAAAAAATGCCCGGGCACTAAGTATCGGTTTCGGAGTCCTGATTCTCGCAGTTTTGGGATGGTTCGGATATCAGCAATTCATTTTGGGACCAAAAAATCAAGAAGCTACAAAAAGCTATCTGGCAGCTCAGAAAAACCTGACTGACGGAAAAGAAGATCTGGCACTTGGTGGAAAATCTGTAGCGAATCCCGGTTTCATTGGAACTTATGAAGAATATGGAAGTACAAAAGTGGGCAAATTATCTGCTTACAACGCCGGTCTAATCGAGTTCAAAAAAGGAAACTTTCAGAAAGCGTATGATTTGTTAGACAAATTCAGTTCTGGAAACAAAGTGTTAGTCGCTCTGAAATATGGCGCAATGGCAGATTGTCTTTCTAATCTTAACAAGGCTGATGATGCTCTTGCTATGGCTGACAAAGCAGCTTCCGCTTCTGACGATGCATACACGACATATTATTTCACAAAAAAAGCAGGAATGCTGGCATTAGCACTTAAGAAAAATGCAGATGCTAAAAAATATTTCTCAACTATCGACGAAAAATACCAGGATTATGACAACGGACAATCCGATGCGTTCATAGAAATGACAAAATACTACTAAACAATGGCAACAACTAATCTATCCGATTATAAGCCACTCAATATAACCAATGCCGATGAATATTCTATCGGCATTGTTGTTTCTGAGTGGAACGATTTTGTAACCTACAATCTCCGAAACGGTGCTGTCGAAACACTGAAAGCTGAAGGCATCAAAGAAGAAAACATCCACATTTATTATGTTCCGGGTGCTTTTGAACTGAGTTTTGCAACCATGAAACTTTGCCGCTCCAATAAATTCGCCGCGGTGATTGCAATTGGCAACGTCATCCGTGGGGAAACACCTCATTTCGATTACGTTTGTTCTGGCGTAACACAAGGCATCAAAGATTGCAACATATTGACAGACACACCTGCGATTTTCTGCGTTTTGACAGACGACACGAAAGAACAATCTATTGCCAGAAGTGGCGGCAACCTTGGCAACAAAGGCGTAGAAGCAGCCGTCACAGCTCTGAAGATGATTGACTTCAACTCCAAATTTTCTTAATTTTTTTCAGGAGCTTTATCCCGCTATCCGCTATATCTTTTTTGTCATTGCGGAACAGGCAAACAGTCCGGAACAACCTTCTGGCGCAAAGACAAAAAAGGATGCCGCTTCTATCGGGGCTAATGATAAAAGAATGTTCCTAAAAACTTCTTTATTATCAAAAAGAAAATATTAATTTTAAAACACAAAATATTACCAGATGAAATGGACAAACGACAGAAGCGACAACGTAGATGACAGACGCGGTTCCGGTGGAAGCGGCGGCATGATGGTTGGCGGAGGATTAGGAACAATTATCATTGCAGCCATTGTTTTCTTTCTAGGCGGCGACCCTTCTGCAATACTCAATAACAACGCAGCTTCTTCTCAACAAACAGAACAGCGAAATCTTTCTCAGGAAGAACTGAACATCAGGGAATTCATAAAAATGCTGACTTTTGAAAATGAGGAAACCTGGGAAAAAGTATTTCAGGAAAACGGAATCCGGTTCAGACCGGCCAAAGTTGTCTTATTTGAAAGTGCGACCAGTTCAGGTTGTGGAACTGCACAATCCGAAATGGGTCCATTCTACTGCCCTGCTGACGAAACGATCTATATGGATATGAGCTTTTTTAATGAGCTCCAGCAGAAGTTTGGGGCAAAAGTAGGACAGTTCACCGTTGCCTATGTTCTTGGTCATGAGTATGGTCATCATATCCAGAAACTTTTAGGAACATTAGACAAAGTAGATCAGCTGAGACAAAGCGGAAAATATTCCGAAGCGGAAACAAACAAAGTTTCTGTTGCTAATGAACTCCAGGCTGATTTCTATGCCGGACTTTGGGCAAAACAAACCGACAGCCGTGAAAAGTTTCTTGAGCCTGGCGATATACAGGAAGCGATGAGCGCAGCGGCAGCAGTGGGTGACGATAATATCCAGAAAAGAGCACAAGGATACGTGAATCAGGAAAGCTTCACGCACGGTTCATCTGAGCAGCGCGAAGAATGGTTTATGAAAGGTTACAATAGCGGCGATATAAGACAAGGCGATACTTTTAATGCATTGCTTAACTAATAAAAAAAAAAACGCTTCAAAAATTGAAGCGTTTTTTTTATTTCTTTTTGGTTTTGATTCTTTTAACCTGTTCTTTGATATAAGGATATTTCAACTGCATATCTTTACTTAAAGACGGATCAAGTTTTAAAGCTTTTTCCAGCTGTATTATGCCTTCTGTCTCATTATGAAGATTAAAGTAACAGTTACTAAGCTGATAATATAATTCGGCACGAGGATGGGCTTTTAAAGCTTTTTCCAGTACCTCGATCGCTTCTTCATATTCTCCTATCAGCATTAATATTTCTGAAAAGGCATACCAGTTATAGAATCTGCTGGGTTCCATATCTATAAGCTTCTTAAGCGGGGCAAAGCTTTCCTCATATTCTCCACAGCTGATGTACAGAAAAGCCAGTCTTTTCTGATATTCCAGATTAGATTCATTCAGACCTACAGCTTCTTTAGCAAAATGAAGAGCTTCTTTTGGATTTCCCATTTCTTCATAGATATGAGATTGCTCCATCATTGCCAGATAAAATTGCGGATCTTCTCTCAAGGATTTCTGAAACGAAGTGAGAGCCTGAACCAATTTTCCGGCTTCTTTATAACACAATCCTATCTTATAAAAAGTGAATGCTTTTGTATACTCCAGCTCGAGCATCTCTTCATAAACTTCAATGGCTTCATCCCATTTGTTCATGGCTTCATAAGACGAAGCTTTGAAGGCATAAACACCAACCGCTGTTGAGTTGATTGCTATGAGATAATCAAAACCTCTGATGGCCTCTTCATAATTTTTCTTATTGAAAAAGTACTGCCCATACTCATACCAGGCTGTTTCCGAAAAAGGAAACCTGTCCAGATACTGATTAAGGAAATCCAGAGCTTCCTGCGGACGGTTCAGCTTATTATAACACAACATGACGTTTTCCAGCGAATACTCATCATAAGGATCATGTTCCAGAGCAGAACTATAATGTTTCAGCGCATTGAAAGGATCATCGAGATTAATAAATTCATCGGCGATAAAATTATGCAGGAAGTTTTCTTCCTCTTCCAGTTCCAGAGCTTTCTGACAATATTCTATTGACTTTTTAGGATTTCCGAGATTTGAATAGTATTTTGCACAGCAAACCAAAAAGTCTGTATCCTCAAGAGAAGACTGGTGCAGCTCATCAATCAGATCTTTTGCTTTTGTATAACGTTCCAACTCCAGAAAAACCTCCAACTGTTTTGTTTTGATTTCCAAGGAATTAGGATGGATTTTGAGCGCATGATTTACAGCAAGTTCTGCATAGCTGAAATCTCCCAACTCTAGGTAATAAATAATGATATCCACATATTCTTCTGTATCAAAGTAAAGTTCATCATTATTTTCTATCATTTCTTCGAACTTCCTTGCAAGTTCGTTTTCAAAAAATTCTTCCAATATTTGTAATTTAGATTTGAGATTTAGCTCCGCTCAGAAGGATTATCCTGTGTGAGGTCTGTAAATTCCATTACAATTAGCCGGATCTTAAATCTTTTATATAAAGTTAATTATTTTTATTCTGAATAGAAAAGGTTCTATCTGATAATTTATCAACACTAATCCTTTTTCTGTTCAGAATAAATAGTAGTCAAAAACATACCAAACGACTTTTCCAAGCCTGTGATATCTCCCGATTTCAGATTGATCCCTCCGTAGATACTGTCATTACTTCGAATTCTGAAATTACTCATAGAGAAGTATAATGACGGCTGATTTTCTTTCCCTGCCAATTTTACCGCAGATCCCAATAATTTTCTTGTAGAGACTGTCATAACTTCATTGTCTGACAGTTTCAGTTTCAGAAAACTTCTGGGCTTCAGTTCTACCGTCTTGTTATTGATATCTATTTTTTGGCTTTTATCCGAGGACGAAACCAGATAGGCCACATTTTCTTCTGATGGAATATCATTTTCCGAGGTGTAATAAAGATTCAGTATATAATAACCTGGATCAAAATTCTGATAGCTTCCATCAACATTTTCGATAGGTTTCAGAGAGAATGTATTCGCTCCGACTTGTTTTGCTTTTTTATAGATTTCGCCAAACATCTTTACATCATCATTGGAAAAGCCATTGACCAGGATTTCTCCTAAAAATTCAGATTTTGAAGTTTCTGAGATATTATAAAAAAACTTGTCTTTGTTTTCATTTATTTTATCCACTTTATTAAGCGTAATACTTTGAAGATAAAAAAGCTGAAAACACAACAATGTGATTAAAAAAAATAATTTACGCATTCGTTAATTTTAAAATTTCTATGCAGTCTCTCAGACTTTTTTCCCAATGTTTCGGTTCAATATTGTAATCGTTTTCTATTTTGTCCAGTGACATCGTGCTACGTTTCGGTCGTTTTGCTGGTGTCGGGAATTCTTCCGTTGTAATTGATTTTAATTTGATTTCAGAACCTGAAAATTCCTTTATTTTATTGGCAAAATCAAACCAAGTTGTTTCCGGATAATTGGAAAAATGATAGATCCCAAATACTTTCTTTCCGGAATCAATGATGTCCATAATCGCTTCTGCCAGATCATTTGCATTGGTAGGCTGACCAAACTGATCTCCGACAATCCCTAACTGGTCCTTTACCTCAAATAAATGAAGCATAGTTTTCACGAAGTTTTTATTGAACTCAGAATAGAGCCATGACGTTCTCAGAATCACAGTTTCCGGATTGTTATCTAATGCCAGTTCTTCGCCTTTTCTTTTTGAAGTACCATAAACACCTATTGGATTTGTAAAATCGTCTTCTGCATAGTTCAGATTAGTTTCACCATCGAACACATAATCCGTAGATACGTGGATCAGAATCGCATTATTATCTTTACAGACACTTGCCAGATTCCCAACGCCTTCTGCATTGACGGCAAAAGCATTTTCAACCTCAGTCTCTGCAAGATCTACTGCTGTATATGCCGAAGCATTAATCACAAAATCCGGCTGATACTCAGCAAATACAAGATCAACTTGCTTATAGTCCGTAATGTCCAATACTGATGATCCTGTGAAATTAAAATCATAAAGATCGTGGTACTTCGGAGCTAATTTTTGCAGGCAGTGTCCCAGCTGTCCGTTTCCTCCTATTACAAGAATTCTTTTCATAACTATTTAATTTTATTCTGACCTCTGAAAAAAGCGACTCTCTCTTTGAAGGTTGTTTGTTCTATCTCTACCAAAAAGTGGGCAAACTTTTGCAAAGTCTGCTCCGGCATTTTCTCTGCTCTTCTGGTTTTCATATTAAAATAAATAACCGTGAGCCAGAATACTGCATGCACAACACCTTTTTCATCTTTCATCAGCAACTCTACCACAGCGGTAAGATCATCAACAAAAACGGTTTTACTGGTGATCTCAACAGTAGAGTTATATCTTACTTCTTTCAGATAAGCTATTTCATTCTGAACCGTCACCCATGTACATCCTGTTTCCCTCGTATATTGCTCGTACGTAAATCCGTAGTTCTGCTCTACATGATCTTCCCTTGCATTAAGCATATACTCGAGATATTTTACATTATTAAGATGCCCGATCGGGTCACAATCTGCGAAACGGATCTTGACGGTTGATGAAAATTCTTTTTCCATACTGCAAAAATAGAAAAACCGCTCCGAAAAAGAGCGGTTTTATGATTTATTAAGAGTATTCTTATAATCCTAATTCTTTCTTAACTGCCGGCGTAGCATCTGTTCCTGCTTTATAAACCAAAGCCGGGCTGGAAGCATCAAATACGAATTCGTAACCTGCTGCTTTAGAAACCTTAGAGATAGCATCGTTGATCTTTTTCTCGATCGGAGCAAGACCTGCATCTCTTTTGTCAGCGATATCTTTCTGTGCTGCAGAATACATCTGCTGAAGGTTATCCTGTAGCTTCTGAACTTCCTGACTTCTTTGCTCGTTGATAGCCTGGGTTTGTTTAGGCGCTTCATCCTGATATTTTTTCATCAGATCCTGAAGGGATTTTCCTTGTTTTTCAAGTTCACCTTGCTTAGCTGTCTGCAAATTCTGTAATTGCTGATCCAAAGCTTTCATCTCTGGCATAGAAGTGAAAATTGAGTTTATATCTACAGAAGCGATTTTCTGTGCATTTGCAAATCCTGTAGCAAAAACCATTACAACAGCTACTAATAATACATTTAATTTGTTCATTTTAAAAAGTTATGTTTATATATTTAATTACTAATTTTAAGTTCCGCTGCCGACTCCGCAGCTGCAGATTTTTTCTGCATGTTATTTATTTTTGATTTTGGAGAGGAACTATTTTTTCCTTTATTGATAACACCTGGACGTGTGTTATTATTTTTAGATTCCTCTTCTTTTGGCAAAGTCTTAACCAGCAGATTGAGAACCGCATCAGTATAATCATACTTTTTATCCAGAAAAATTACACTTATGTTGTTGCTTTTATCAAGAACTATGCCCAAGCTATTCTTTGTCGACACCGTTTTAATGGCATTCCAGATCTGATCCTGATAGGGTTTGGTAAGATTGGATCTAAGCTGATTAATCTCTCCATTTGTCCCAAATCTTCCACCAATTGTATTGCGGATATTGGCTTCCATATCTGTCACTTCTTTTTCTCTCAGCTTCAGCTGCTCTCCCACAAGAAGAACCTTTTCATTCTCGAAAGCTTCTCTTTTTCTTTCATATTCAGCCTGCAGAGTCTGCAGATCAGATTGCCATTGTGAGATCTGCGTGTTCAGCCTGTTTTCCGCTTCCTTGTACTGTGGCAGTTTGCTTAACACATAATTAGTATCTACCACACCTATTTTCTGTGCACAGATATGTGTTGCGGTAAAAAGAATTGTTACAATTAATGCTAATTTTTTCATCCTATAAAAATAGTATTTTATTTATAATGGCTGATTCATCAAGAAATGCTGTTGCCATCCTGATGGTTCTGAGCTTCCTAATGTTTTATCAAATCCATAAGCAAAGTCAAATCCTATCAACCCAAAGGCAGACATAGATACTCTGATACCAAGTCCTGCCGCTCTCTTAAGTTTGAACGGATTATACGTCCCGAAACTGTTCCACGCATTACCCGCTTCTACAAATGTCAGTGCAAATATCTTCGCTGTCTGATTCATGGAAATCGGGTATCTTAATTCAGCAGCAAATCTGTTATAGATCGTTGCTCCTCCATAAGGTGTAATGTCATAAGGCGAAGATGAGCTGAATCCTGTAGAAGATGCATTCTCATATCCTCTTAACGGCACCAATTCTCTACCATCAAATCTTCCATTGAACAAACCTACACCTCCAACATAATATCTTTCAAATGGCGGTGGCCCCAATTCCTTGCTGTATCCATTAAGAAAGCCCATTTCTCCGGTTGTTCTCAGTACCAGCTTCCCAATAACTTCGTTATAAAAATCTGCTTTCAATTTCACTTTATAAAACTCCATCCATTTGTACTTGTCCAGCGTATTCATTGTTGAATAATCTTTGTTGCTGAACCAAGAATATGGCGGCGTGAATTTCAGTGATGCTTCTATATTAGAACCGTATGTCGGGAAAACAGGATCCAAACCAGCGGAGTTTCTGCTCAATCCAATATTGAAACTGAATGATTTTGTGCTTCCGTTATATTCCAACGCATCTCCGAAATAAAATGGGTAATTACTGAAATTATAACTCTGATACTGGATTCCCGTGTAAAGCGAGAAGTAATCATCCGGCCACTTTAATAATCTGCTGAGACCTGCTGTCGCAGAGAAAATATTCATGGTCTGATCTCCTGTCGAATACGAATAATTCACTCTGGAATAGTTCAATCCAACAGACAAAGCGGTTGGTCTTGTTCCAAAAACCCATGGCTCTGTAAATGAAACTCCATAATTGGTGAAATATTGCCCTGCCTGCGCCTGAAGTGATAAAGTTTGCCCATCACCCTGCGGAACTGGCTTGAAATCTTTGAATTTAAAAAAATTTCTCAGTGAAAAGTTATTAAATGTAAGACCCAGAGTCCCGATGAAAGATCCGCCACCATAACCAGCCTGAAGCTGTACCTGAGAAGACCCTTTCTCTACCAGTGTCCAATGCATGTTCACAGTATTATCCTGAGGATTTGGTTTTACATCAGTCCCGATTTGCTGTGGGTCGAAAAACTGCATCCCTGCCAGTTCGAAATAAGTTCTTTTGATATCGGATTTTGCAAATAAACTACCCGGTTTTGTTCTTAAAGACCTTAGAATCACATGGTCATGCGTGGTTGTATTGCCCGACCATGTTACACGGTTCCAGGTTGCCTTTTCGCCTTCATTGATCCTGATCTCCAGGTTGATGGAATCCCCTTTAATCGATTTTTCAATCGGAGTTACATTGGAGAAAAGGAATCCGTTGTTCATGTAGATAGACTTCAGATCGGAGTCATCTTCTTTTCCGCCATCTTCTCCGACTTTTTTGTTGAATCCTACAGCATCATAGATATCACCCGTTTTGTAGCCTAATACTTTTTGTAAAAACTCCGATGAGAATGTTGTATTACCAATGAAATTAATATCGCCGATGTAATATTTTTTACCTTCATTCAGCTTTACGTTGATATTATAACCTTTTTCATTTCTGAAAACAGAGTCAGACACAATTGTCGCATCTCTGAATCCAAGAGAATTATAATAACTGATCAGGTTTCTTTTGTCCTCATCATATTTATCCTGAACAAATTTTGAAGGTTTGAAGATTCCTTTGATGAACCTTTTTTGTTTGGTTTCCTTGAAACCATTTTTTCTAAGCTTTCTGCTCGATACATTTTCATTCCCAGCAAAAGTAATTTTATCGATTTTTACTTTTTTTCCTTTGGATACCTCGATAGTCCAGTCCACCAGATTGGAATCCGTTCCGTTGGCTTTTTCCTGTATATTGATCTTCGCATCTGCAAAACCTTTTGCAATATATTCCTGAGGAATCTTATTCTGAAGGCTGGAAATCAAATTGTTATTGATCTTGGTTCCCGGTTTCAGATTATTATCCTTAATCAGTTTTTCGTTCTTCGATTTTCCGATGCCCTTTCCGGTAAACTTGATCTCACCAAGTTCTTTCAGGTCCTGCAACTGGAACTGAAGGACTACATTTTGCCCTTCTATGTCCTGTACATATACTTCTACTTTCGAAAAAGACTGTGTTTCCCAGAGCTTTTTGACAGCGTTGCTCACTCTTTGCCCGGGAATCTCTAACTTCTCTCCCTTCACAAGACCTGTAAAACGCAAAATCTGAGCTGGCGTATATCTTTTGACACCGTCTACAACGATATCTTTCAGAACATACTCCTGATTTTGGTTTCCTAAAAGTTCTGTGTTATCTGCATTGTTACCCTGTGGAACAACTTGCGCCTGAAAATACACGGAAGCTGTTAACAAAATAATGGGTATAAATCTTAATTTCATTCTTATTGAAGTTGTTCTCTTTTCTATATTTTTATGAAAGCTGCTCGCTTGTCATTCCGTACCTTCTCTCTTTATTCTGATAATCGATAACACACTGGAAAAATGTATCTTTGGTAAAGTCCGGCCAAAGGACATCCAAAAACTGAAGTTCCGCATAAGCAATCTGCCAAAGCAGAAAATTGCTGATCCTTACCTCTCCGCTGGTTCTGATCATCAGGTCAACCTGTGGGAAATTTTTTGTGTAAAGATGATCTTCAAAGACTGATTCGTCTATATTTTCCACATCCAGCCTCCCTTCCTTTACTTCCTGGCTGATTTCTCTAACGGCCTTTAGGATTTCTTTTTGCGAACCATAATTGAGTGCTAGGATCAGATTACCTTTATTATTATTTTTTGTTAATTCAATAACATTCATCAACTGGTCTCTTACCAGCTCCGGAAGCTGCGTTATATCACCCACAACATGCATTCTGAGTCCTTTTGAAAATATCTCTTCGGCTTCCAGCAGCAATGTTTCTGACAACAGATTCATTAGAGTATCTACTTCTTCTTTCGGGCGGCTCCAGTTTTCGGAAGAGAAAGTGTAAAGTGTAAGATAAGGAATATGGATCTCATTACAGGCATTGATAACATTCCGAACAGCAGTAATGGCGTTTTTATGTCCAAAGGTTCTTTCTTCTCCTCTGGATTTTGCCCACCTTCCGTTTCCA
Source organism: Epilithonimonas mollis (assembly GCF_900142325.1). Taxonomy (GTDB): domain Bacteria; phylum Bacteroidota; class Bacteroidia; order Flavobacteriales; family Weeksellaceae; genus Epilithonimonas; species Epilithonimonas mollis. The sequence goes on along the minus strand of NZ_FRAM01000002.1, from coordinate 372,755 downwards.
TCCATGATGACAGCAACGTGTTTTGGTAATTTGTCCTTGTTTATAAGCTTCTTTAAATCCTGCATAATCATTATTTGCAATAACACGGTGGTCTTCCGAAAGAATAAGACAAAATAATCGAAGCAGAATTGACCCAGTCTTTTGAATTAAGATTCCCAATATTTCTCTGATCTATAAAACTTTGTACAACAAGAGCTGTCTGTTCTTTGTTCAGAGCACTTTTCGCAACAGACACGTCTCCTTCCTTCAACATGCTGTAATCTACCTGATCCGAGAATGTCGGACGGAACATAAACTCACCGGATAATGCCCAGTTGTAATTGAATTTATATTTAAGACCAACGCCTATAGGCAATCCCATTGTAAAGATCTTATCCGATTTATATTTTACACTGATATCCGAAGCTGAATTGATCGTGAGCTCAGGCTTCACACCATTCATATACAATCCTGACACTCCTGCAAAAATATAAGGACTGATCATGCTTTTCTGCTCATCGTTGACAGGCAGAAAATTATATTCAAAAAGTAAATCCGCTGAAAAAATGTTGTTCGTTCCCCATAATTTCCTTACCCTTCTGTAATTCTCATTAGCATACCTGTCATCAAACTGTATATTATTATATCCCAGGTTGAGCCTCACCGTCTGATAAGGATTAAAATTCATCCTGTACATGACGCCGCCGTAGAATGGCAGGCCATAATCCGAGATGTTACCAACAGGCCTCTGCAAAATATAATTCGTTTTACCTATATCTCCTACGAGATTACTCATGCCAAGCTGCACCCCTATCTCATGCCTCTGAGCTTTTACAAAACTCAAAAAACAAAATATAGCGGCAAAGGCATAAGTTAATTCTCTCTTCATTTTCAATATGCTGAAACGTCTTTTAGTCAAAAATTTGGTGCAAATATAAAACATTTTTAGATTAAGGAACTTCTTAAAGTTTAGTTAAATAAAAACAAAAAAATATAATTTATTGTTATAAAACGAACTTATTGTCAAAATAGTCTCTAAAATAACAAAAGCCTTTGTTAAGGCTTCTGTTATTATTTTCTGTTGAAAAACTTTCTAAGCTTATTTCTGACCTTGATTACCGCTGGTTCCTTGTAGTTTTTATCTTCATCAAAATAACCGTAACCATAGCCGTAGCCATAGCCGTAACCATAGCCGTAACCATAGCCGTAGCCATAACCCTGTTTCACAACAAAGTCATTATATACCAATCCCAGATTGGTAACTTCTTTATTAAAATATTTTTCTGTAATCATTTTCACCATGTGTTTTTCCGTATACTCATGGCGGACAACGTAGATGGTGGTGTCGGCTTTTTTGATCAGTTCAAAAGAGTCCGCAACCAAACCAACCGGCGGCGAATCTATAATAACATATTCATAGATATCCTTCAGTCTTTCTATAAACTTCATGTTGTTATCGCTCATAAGAAGCTCAGAAGGATTGGGCGGAATCGGTCCGGAAGTAATGACATCCAGACCCGGGATAGATGTATGATTGATAATCTCCTCCAGTTCTACCTGACCGGTAAGATAATTAGAAATTCCGTTCTTATTATTAATTTTAAAATCACCAAAAATCTTGGGTTTTCTGAGATCCATTCCCAATAAGACCGCTTTTTTCCCGCTGAGTCCTAGAACAGATGCAATATTAATAGAAACATAAGTTTTTCCTTCTCCACTGATGGAAGATGTGACGAGTATCACCTTGCTTTTCTGCTCTTCGTCAAACAGGAAACGGAGATTGGCTCTGACTGCCCGGAAGGCTTCTGAAATAGAAGACTTCGGTTCTTCAAGAACTGTAAGGTTATTATCGTAGGTATTATGTCCGACTACACCTAATAACGGTATTCTTGTGGCTGTCAACAGCTCTTTGAGATTTCTGATTTTATTGTCCAGCAATTCTCCAAAGAGTAAAAATATAAGTGGAATAAGCAATAGCCCGCCTATAATTTGCATTTTTGTAGCATTGATATCCGGTGCTATTGGTCCCTGACCAAGATTTTTCGCATTGTCAATAACATTCAGATTGCTTTGGTTGGTAGCAACGCGCATCTGGGACTTTGCCTGTTCGGTCAACAGGGTGTTATAAGTATTTTCAATAATCTTGTAACCTCTCTGTGCGTCCAGAAAGATTCGCTGTTTTTCAGGAAGTGTTACCAGCTCATTATCAATTTTACCGATCTGTGCATCCAGGTCAGAAAGCTTATTGTAATAACCCTGAAAATATTTTTTCAATCCGTCCTGGGATGTAAATTTTGCTTCATTGATCAGCTTGTTGATCTCGCGCATAGGTTCGGAATTCGGCGTATAGATCTGTGCCATTTCCCTGCGCCTTGCATACAATTGCTTCAGCTCAGAAACAGAAGCATTAAAATTTCCATCTTCTATTCCGGCAACATTCAGGCTTATTATTTTTTCAATATTGTTCGTATTGACAGAACTTCGGATGTCGTTCAGGGAATTAATTTTGGTGGTAAGTTCTGCTTTTTGCGTTTCCAGATCGGTTAGTTTCGCCAATGTTTTGGAATCGATATTTTCCATATCGAAAAGACGGTTATTGATCTTCAGATTATTAAGAATATTGCCGCTGGAATCCAGTTTTTTCCTGATATTCAGTAGGTTTTCATTGAGATATTCAACCGTATTCTTATCCACCATGTTCTGATCCATGAGTCTTTTCTTTATCAATTCCTGTACGGAACTGTTAAGAAAGTTAACCGTGTTATTCAGATTATAACCTGTTTTTGTAATAATCATGATGGAAGAAAGTTCTTTGTCGAACTCTACATACAAACTTCCGATAATGCTGTTTACGGCCTGATTTACAGGTGCCAGCGTCACAATCACATTATCCAGTCTCAGATTGCTGGGATTAGGATTAGGAACAAGTTTAAACTTTAGGTTAGGCGTTTCATACCATTCATTCAAGCCGATAGTTCTGTTATTCGGTCGCGGATATGCCGGTATGGCTTCCAGACTTTCCGTATTATAATTATACAGGTTGGTAGATTGTCCTTTTTCCGGAAGAATGATCTCGTATTTATTATTACTTTTAGGAATTATGCTGATGGGATAATTAACCTGCTGCAAATGTCCTTTCTCGACCTCCAGGAAAAAAGGGCTGTCTTCCCTGTCCAGATAGGTTGTTTTTATTAAACCTTTTGTGGTATAGTTGGTGATGAGATTAAGTTTCTTAACCAGATATTCGTTATGGCTTCTGGACAATAATATTTTTTTCAGATAAACGCCATCCTGGTTTCCTCCTTGTCCCCATATGAAATTAATAGACTGATTTGGTGTAAAATAGCTTGCTGTATTATTGGATATGCTTAACGAAAGACTGGACGAGTATATCCTCTGCGCATAATATTTGCTGTAAACATAAGAAATACAGTAACCCAAAAATCCTAAGATTACAAACCAATACCAATTCCTGATGATTCTTTGCAAAAAATGAACAGGGTCAAACAAATTGAATGAGCCTATTTTTTCAGCGGCGTTTGCTGTGTCCTGCGACTTATTTCCGTTTTTATCAGGAATCATTATAATCTTGTGATAATTAAATAAATAGACATTACTGTAGTAAGCAGAGAAACTCCGGTTGTCAGAGTCTGAACCGGCTCTTTTCCAAAGCCGTTGATACTTTTCCCATTGGTATTGAGGTAAATGATATCACCATTTTGCAGCCAATAGTAGGGCGAGTTCATCGCATCTTCTCTTGTCAGATCGAGTTTTGCTGTTTTTATGCCTTCAGGATATTTTCTGTGGATGGTAATATTTTTTCGGTCAACTGTTCTGTTGAGTCCACCATTCATTGCAATGGCCTGCATAATGTTAAGCTGAGTAACATAAGCCGTTTTTTCCCCTGTGACACCCACGGTTTCCATATCACCAAGTATGTAGTAACGTATGCCGTCTAGGTTCAATCTGACTTCCGATTTTCCTTGTAAAAAATTCTCATTGACCTTTTCCTGGATTTCCTTGGTCATGTCTTCCACAGTTCTGCCTTCGGCTTTAATGTATCCGATCCCGAATATATTGACATCTCCTTTGGAGTCGACCTTCAGTCCGTTGAAATAAAAAGTTGCATTGCCTCCGGATCCTGTTCCTCCGCTGTTTTGTCCGCCAGATGTGCCTGTTGCGTTCTGAGTTCCTCCGGAAGAAGTGTTCAGGGATGAGTAAAACTGTGCAGCGTCACCTTTTGGTGTTGTGACAACATTCAGGCTCAGAATATCTCCTTTTGTCACCCTGTATTCCGGGACGTTATAAGGAACCAAGCCTTCTTCATTGATCGTAAGACTCTCGCTGGGTTGCAGGTAACGAATATCTTTTTTGGAGATGCAGGATGTGCTGGCTCCAAATAAAATAAGCAATGAAAATATATTAAATAAGTAATGTTTTGACATCAATGTTTTTTTTGCAAAAATATAACAATTTTAATCTTTCCTGAATCTTAACAAAAATATAGGCAAATATGCTCCTAAAAAGCCTAAGGCAAGTATAATCAACAAAAGGAGATTTACATTTATATGTCTTAAATAATAGGCGGCAATTATTATTAAAAAATAATACGCGAGTATATATGCCGTGGATCTCCTATGTGTAATTCCAAGATTCAGAAGCTTGTGATGGATATGGTTTTTGTCCGGAGACAATACTGATTTTTTATGATAAATCCTGGTGATAATTACAGTCAGCGTGTCAATAATAGGCAAGATCAGAATGGCAACCGCAATGACAGGAGCAGATTGTAAATGATAAAATATTTCGTCTCTTTTTGCGATAAAAATCTCGATGAAAGATATCCCTGTGAATGCCAGCAAGAACCCCAATATCATGGATCCTGTGTCGCCCATAAAAATCTTCGAACTCCTTTTGTTGGATAAGTTGAAAATCAGGAAGCCAAGTGATGCCGCTATTAGGATGGCACAAAGAATCACCAACGGATCGTTATGACTTCCCAAACGGAAAAAACTGATACCGAACAGCGCACTCGTGGCAATGGTATAGCTGCCTGCGAGTCCATCTATACCGTCTATCAGGTTGAAAGCATTGATAAGAATAATAAATGTAAGTATGCTGAAGAAAACACTTGCATAATAATTGATCTCATAGACACCAAAAAGGCCAAACAGGCTTCGGATACGCACATCAGAACCGGCAACAACCAATGCGGAAACCAGAATCTGAGCCAATAATTTTTTGTAGGCACGCAACACCATGATGTCATCCATGATTCCCACAAAAAAAAGAATGATAAACGATGCGAACAAAAACTTATAACGGTCAAATAATTCGTAAGCAAAAACAGGGGCGCAAACGCCAAGGGAAAAAAATATCGCAACTCCTCCGAGATTTGGAATTTTCCGGAGATGAGAACTCCTCGCACCAGGTTCATCCATCAGGTTTTTTCTTCTGGAAATTTTAATAATGGTGGGAATAGATATGTAAGTAATTAAAAAAGAACAAACGAAGCCAACCAGCAACTTGAAATAAAAGAAGGAGATTCCGCTGCTTTCCAGAAAAGTTTCGAAATTGTTCATCTGTGTTTGGCTTAATTATGATTTCATTGTCAGCAACCTGACGATCTTTCTCAGCTTTAAAAGACTAAGTATATAATAAATTTTTTTTCTTATCGGCAAAGATAACAGATAATTCTTACCAAACCGATTATATTGCAATATATCTTTAATTTTTAGACCATAAGCCTTTCTAAACCGATCCAATTCTTCGGACATAAAATAAAAATCTTCCTCTTTTTTCACAAAAGCCAGATAAGCCAAAAATGTATAAACACCTTCCAGCATCTGAAAATTCTTCAGGACTGATACCTGATCGGAAAATCTGCTTTTCCCGAAATTTTCACTCACGGTTTCGACAGCTTTCAAAATATCAAGTCCTTTCCGGGTATGAGTTTTACTTATGGATTCCGCCCGTTCCAGATACTGATAATGGTAATTCGGGGTGAATGACAAAACCCTGCACTCCAGCAGCAGCTGGGGAATCAGTTCAATGTCTTCAAAATGAATTCCTTTTTTGAAACGCTTCATATTAAATAGATCTCTTCTGAAAAGCTTATTACATGCAAAATAAGAAATGTCAGAAAAAACAGACAGATTATTATCAAGAATGATTTTTTCCGGGAAACCGGGAAGTTGTGTCAGCTGCTGAGTGATATTTCCTTTTTCATCCACTTTCTGAAGATTGCAGATTACCATTTCCGCGCTATGTTTCTCCGCAAGATAATACATCTCTTCAAACATGCTTTCAGAAACATAATCATCACTGTCCACAAAACCCAGATATTGGCCATTTGCTCTGTCAATACCGAAATTTCTCGCATCGCTGAGACCACCGTTTTCTTTGTTTAAGCTAAAAATTTTCTCAGGATATTTTTTTTGAAATTCTTCAACGATTTGTTGAGATGCATCTTTGCTTCCGTCATTTACAACAAGAATTTCTATTTCCTGCAAGGACTGGCTGACCAGTGAGAGCAAACATTTTTCCAGATATTGCTCTACATTATAAACCGGAACAATGACCGATACTTTGATAGCTGAATCCCAACCCATTGATTAATTTCTTGTAAATCTGGCATTCAGAAAACCTTTCTTCGCTTCGTCAAAATCAGAACGCGAACAAGGGATGCAATGATCAATATTTTCATCATCCCCAAAATACCAAAGATTGCTGAAAACATCTCGCTTGAAAGCATATTGCTCATCATTGATCAGGACATAAAAGGTTTCATATGATCTCTCCTTCGGGTGAGAACGCTGGATATTGATCCCTTCTATCAGATACCAGATCATCTGTGCCAGAAGCTGATGATTCAGCTGGGAATCTGAATAAATATTATAATTGAAAATCCCGACCGATCTCAGCTTTTCACTCAGGCCTATCTCTTTCATATATGCACATATCTCTCTCCTATTCAGTCCGTTAACCTGGGGATTCATAGAAAAAGCTTCACCGAAGCTTTCTACAGCATCACAATTGATGGTTACCAGATCTGCTTTGCGGAAATAGGGCTCTGTTTTTTCGGTAGAATTCATCAGTTCTGCAAGGCGGATGATATCAAACTGCACTTCTTTTATGAGCTTCACAGAGTCCATTTCGTTCAGATGTTTCTGATAGCCAAGATGATGATAATTTTTAATAGAAAAATTTTTAGAGCTCAATATTTTGCTCAGGAAACTGGATTCGTGGATTTCATCTTCCTGTTTCAGAGAAACCACATTGCTGATCTGGGTATAACTGATATCTTTCTGATGAAAGTTAAGTGCGGAAAAAAGTGAAAATGCCAAATCATTGCTCCCGCCAATAATTACCGGAATAGCATTTTTGTAGTGGCAGGAGGAGAGCACTTCCTGCAAAATATAATGTGAATCCTGCGGCGTTCTTCCGGAAACCAGATCACCAAGATCCACAACCGGAATCTCAAAATCCAGTTGGGATAATTTGTAAAACTCTCTTCGGACACCTGTGAAATCCTGACTTTCCGCTTCGCCATCCGCACCTCTGTAATCCGACATGAAAAGCAAAACGATACTGTCTTCCTTGATCTCATGAATAATGCTTTCACCGATTTGCCATTTTTCAGTTCTAATTTTTTTTGGTGGAATGATGAAGTCTTCGAAGTTCATATGAGGTTTTTTTATATCAGATCTTAAATGCAAAGTTCGCAAGTTTTTTAATTAATTCAATGATGATAATTTTTGCAAAGCAGTGAATGAAAGAATCTTTTATTATTACTTTGGTTAGTATTATTTTATAATTTTTATAATAACATCTTTCGGTACATGCCTGGAAAATTCTTTCAGCTGATGTTTTAGTTGGTCTGTATTTTCTTTTTTTACAGCATAAAAAGAAACTGTCGTTCCGCCAGCCATATAGTTATTCTGAATGGTGAGTGTTCCGGCTTTGGAAAAATAATCCGGCATTTTTACCCATTCGTCAAAAACGATTGCAATCTCAAAATTAAGGTTTCTCGCAGTATCATAAACATATTTTTGCAAGGCTTTGTTATCTGTAAATTTTGCATGATCATTTTTCCTGAGTTTTGCCACATCGATGCTTCCCAGTCCGTAAGTATCCAAAAGATGAATATTATTAAAATACGTAATTGCACCAATATCATTAGCAATAACTTTGGAATTACGGTAATACCTGTGCAGAAAATCTGCGAGCTGGATCTGCTGATCGAAGATATTTTTGGAAGCAATCGGCTGGTATTTCAGCATGGTAACGAATCGCATAGAGAAAGTGATCAATAACAGGAATACCATTATATATTTTAAAACTCCATTTCTGATTTTATTTTGAAATAAAACATCTGCGAATGGTGCGATTGCAAATAACAACAGTACAACCAGATAAGCTTCATAACGAATCAGCCAGCCGAAATTCGCAAAAAGAAGATGAATGATAAATCCACAAAACACTACGCCGGGAATGGCATTTTCAGATATCTTATTTATCATTGATTTCTTATTCTTTGCCTGGATGAAAATTTGGGTAATCAGAATGATAAGTAATACTAATACCGAAATTCCCCGGTAGGCATTCCCGGCAACCCTGGTTAAAAATCCGACAATCCCATCGTTGGTATTTCCTTTCAGAATAAGAGAATTCGGAAGAAAAAATGAGCCATGATCCACCGAAATATAGCCATAAACAACTACCGGCAAAATTGCAAAACACCCCAATATCACACCGATTACATAATCTCTTTTGATAAAAAAAACATACGCACAAATGAAGAAGATGAAGAAAAGACTTTCATACCGGAAACCTGTAGCAATAATAGAAAACAAAGCCAGATTCGAAAAATGTCTTGGGCTTTTGTCGTCAAGGTATTTTTGGAACGCCAGTAAAACCATCACCATTACCAGTGTATGGAAAACGTGCTCCATCCCGGTCATGATCATCAGATGCAAAGGCATCAGCAAAACAACTGCAGAGAGAAAAAGGGCGTAGGTTACAGGCGAGAATTTTTTCAAATATTTGTGAAAAACCACAAGTAATGCAATACCGGCGATCGTGTTAGCAACCAGCGGAATATATTCCCAATTACCGAAAATTTTTATTAAAACTGATAATAAAAAGGTAAAAAGCGGCGAGGAGGTTGTAGATGAAAATTCATACCGCGTGATTCCCCAAGTTCCGGATTGTGCAAAATTTTTCCCCATTGACAGGTGGATATAAGCATCGTCCAAAGGATAGATATATTTACCCGCAAAGTTTGTAACCACCTGCACATTGTAAAAAATCAACAAGCCGAGTATCAGAAAAATGCCTAAAAGTACTGTGTTTCTTCTCATCATAAAAAATTAATTGCTCCAAAGGAAATTCTGGTATCTATCCGGCGTGAACCGTCCTGCATTTCCCTGGTATTTTGCAAATACGAAATAATAAAAGATCATAAAAATCACAAAAAACAGGTGAACCAGCCGCTTTGTATTTTTATTATCAATAGCATTGACAATATTGGGAATCACCAGCGGCACGAAACCCAGATAAGAGCCCACAAGTCTGGTGGAAAACACAGGATTGCTTCTCATTATAAAGTACAGGCAGACTCCCGTTATCAGGATATTGCGCATATATTCGTAATAATAGATTTTCTGACAGGCTACCTTGTCATAGGTAATCAGCAAAAAGCTGAAAACAAGCATCAGTCCGTCCATAAAGCTTGATGCAGACGATTCGTAATTGATATAGCCGTTGTAACCGTTTGAAAGATCCTGCAGACTGAGCGTACTCAGAAACGAGGAGAATGCATTGTAAATCTGGAACGGAGAAAGAATCACACAGACCATTACAGAATAAAAGATCCTGCCAGAGCTCATAGGAATGATCGCAAGCCAATATGCAGGCAGGAAAACGATAGTTGACTTGTGAAAAGCATAGGCCACATAGATACACAGAAGATACCACCACACCTTTCTTTCTTTTATAAAACGGAAAGAAAGGATGCAAACCGTCATGCCAAGAGCCTGTCTCATGTGTCCGCTGTCACCAATAAAAAAACCGGGAATCATAAACAGCAGAATAGAAAAGACAGGATATTTAGAATTCTTATAATAAACCGCCAACTTGCCGCATATGCTGATAACAGCGATGATGAGTGTGAGTTCCTTAAACGGAAGGCCTGTTGTATAAACCCATTTGTTCAGCATCGCATACATCCATTCTATGTCGATCCTTGATCGCTGGAAAAACATCTTGTCAATAAGCTGTCTGTAATCTACTGTCGGGAAATACTCATTGTACATTGCCTCATACACCGGATAATCCGGGCCGACATACTTTCTGTAACCGACAATGACAATCAAATACACCGCTATGCTCCAGAAAATAAATTTCGGGGTTCTGGAATCATCTCCCCTGTTCACCTCCACAAAACTGTAGAGAATAAGGAAAACAAATACGATTGTAAAAACGGGGTGCAAAAATTCCATCAATTGTCTTTTCTGTAAAGCATCCTTTCAGGATTACAATGTCCAAATATAATTCTTATTTTAAAATGTTCTGATGTGTTCATCTCTCATTTCTTTAGCTTATTGACAAGATATAACCTGGCAGGCTCTTCAAAATACCTGAATGCCAGTGAAGCCAAAAGCAGGTTCATTACAAAAAGCAGCGACAGCTCCAGTGAAAAACCAATAAAATCAGGGAGTGCCAAACTTTTCAACAGGCTCTGAAATGGCTTGAAAAGATAAAACGCAGTCAGCTGAAACATATAAAAGGCAAACGAGATATTCCCGAGATACACCATCTTCTTCGTATCAAAAAGCCGGTCAAACCATGTGGGAAATGATAAGGAATAAATAATACCCGCAAAAATAAGCATACTTAATGCGTCTATCTTGTAATCCGTTACAGTAAGGGTTAATAAAGTCAATATACACATAACAAAAATACAGCTTGCCCACTTTTTTGAAATCTGAAAATCAAACCTCAGCAAACCTACAAGAACGCCCAGGAAAAACTCCGGAATGATCCTTTCTAAACCGTTGTAGGTATAAAGATTCAGGTCAAAATTTTCGATCCGAAACCATCTCATAATGAAGAAAAGTACAGCCAGAAAAAGAATGATCCTTCCGATTAGTCTGTTGTATCTGATAAGGAAAGCCGCCGAAACAAATAAGACGAGATAGGCAAACCACTCGTCCGACAGGCTCCAGGAATGTGTATTCCAGCTGAGCGCATCATTGATGTTCCAGGCATGGATCATCAGTAGATTGGAAACGATATGATCAGGTCTTATGATCAGGTCTTTCTGATGAAACCCATACTTGCCGACAATCAGCAGAATGCCAACAATCAAAAAGGTCAGGATCTGAAGCGGATAGATCTTCGCAAAACGTTTCAGCAAAAAGTTATAGTATTTTTTCCAGGTAACTGTTTCCAGGAAAAAGCTTTTGTGATAAGCATAAGTGAGGATAAAGCCGCTCAGGACAAAGAAAATATCCACACCCAGATAGCCTTTGCGCACAAAGAAATTATCAAGTCCGCCGGTATATGCATAGAAATGATAAAGAAACACCCAGAGAGCGGTGTAAAAACGCAGACCCGTCAAATTATTCAGCATAGTTAATCGTGTTTACCAGTAAAAATTCCCGATCATCTGCATCCCAAAGGTCTGAATAAGACAGAGGTAAAACAAAATCCTGAATTGGTCTGAAGAAACATCCTTCAGCAAAATCAAAAAATAAGGCACCAAGAACAGGCAGGCTCTTGCAGTTTCCCCGGTTCCGTAAGCACCTGTCAAAAGCATTGCAGAAATTGCGGAAATTGCTGAGAAAAACAGGATATTGATTTTAGGATTTTCCAAAACTTCCGTCCCCGATTTCTTAGAAAACAATACCGCCAAGAATCCAAAAGACAAAAAGAGCAGGATCTCCGCAACATCTTCCAGCCTGGTCATCAGATAAATAAACGGCTGATGGAATAATCTGAAGCCATCAGGATTTTCAGAACTTGAAGCCAGCAAAAATGTTTCCCACTGGCTGTAGCCTGTAGTTACATAAACAATCAGAAACGAAAGAATAAAAACCGCCGTACACATCAGGCTAAGCCAGACAAAGTTCCACTTTCCTCTCAGTAAGAAATAAAAGCTCAGGCAACCGAGAAATGCAAACAGGAACAATCCGGAAAAGGTTATGAGGTTGGTTAATATTAATCCTAAACTTATGAGCAGGAAGGAAACGGCATCAATTTTATTTTGATTAAAGATCCTTGCAAATCCCAAAAGAAATATCAAAGTCGATGTGAGAACCAGGGCATCAACAGATACCAAAAGATAAATATTTACCGAAGGTATCACCGCAAACAAAAGCAGCATCCACTTTCGTCTGGTTTCTTCAAAACCCAGATAAAAAAGGATTCTGTAGAACAATGGAAAACACAAACAGCCGATGGCGAAGAACACGATTGCCAGGGTTTCGAGATTAGAAATATTCAGAATCCAAAAATGTAACAGCGTCACAAACGGCGGATGCGTTTTCGTATGCAGCTGGAAATGCTCCAGATTTTTGGAGAAATCCCTCAGCCAGATCTGTCCGTCCGTGATGTTGACAGCGTCGGCATAATACTGCCGTCCCTTCAGATAAAACGGCTGCAGGAAGGAGATATCAAAATCACCCTGACTCAGATTTCCCAACAATACCAATGCAATAGCAACCACAAAAAGAAAAAAAACATTGATTTTCTGTGCATACCGGAAACTCAGGATTCCCAAAGCCAGAAACAAAAATGCGAACACAAATCCGCTCCAGAGAAACTGGTTAGGATAGATCACGGAAATCGGGAAAAGGATGCCTGTTCCGGTATAACCGCCCTGGCTCTGATAGTAAAAATTAGCGCCTGCCAGCGAAATCCAGATGGCTATCGTCACAAAAAACGGCAGCCAGGGAAAGCGTTTTACATCTATCCAAAATCGATTTTGTTCCATGCAGAATGTGTTTTTCTTGGTTCAGGCATCAAAAATATTAATAAAACTTTAGATTGTCCGTTAATTTTTTGTGATTGTAGATGTTTTCCTAAAAACGTATTTGCACATTCCACATCTTATCCTGCACTAAAAATCGCAGATCGGTCATATTCAAACGAAGCGCGAATCATAAAAAAAATATAGAACAGAACCTAAGAACATCAAAAATTTAAACAAAATATACCAATAGTATATAAATTTTGATTAATTTTAATCCTACTAATAAATTAAATTCACAAATCATGAGTACAAAAAATCAAATCAGTGTACAGATTCCGCCTGCAGTTCTTGCAGAAGTGACAGAAAAATTACAAGATGTCAAAACCCTACTCGTCCCTTACCTTCAGGCTCTGGCGCCCGGTGAGAAAAAATCCATTTTCAAGATGGGTGACAAGACAGTGGCAACAGTTCAGAAAGTTGAAGATTACACCGAAACTAATCCCGAATTTACGCCCAGCTACATGGACAATCCGGAGTTTGCAAAGGATGTTGCTGTAGTTACAGACCTATCACCGCTCCGCAACCTGTCCCAGCAGTTATTCTCTGATCTGGACGACACCATTACCATTGCGGGAAACGAGGCGCTGCTGGCAGCGCTGCTCTATTACGGCGCCGTGAAAGAAGCCGCATCCAAAGGTGTGGCAACTGCCAAACCGATCTATGAAGACCTCAGCGCAAGATTTACGAAGAGAGGCGCCAAAAAGAAGCCTGATACCCAGTAAAATATCGGTTTGCATCATTCAAACGACTCTTTTGGACTCATCAGCGGGTATAAAAGAGTCGTTTTTGTGTGTAAAAGACTCAATGGTGAGTAAATATACTCGGCGGTGAGTAAAAAAGATTCTCCGAAGAATAAAAAAGACTCGTTTTTGTCTGAATTCAGACGATTGTCATCTGAAAACAGAGGTTGGCGAGATAAATCAGAGGTTGATGGTGTGAAATCATACTTCGGGGAGAGAAAAGAGAGGATGGTGCGAGAAAACTGCGTTTAACTTCCAATATTTTGAGGATAAGCGCAACTGGATATAGTTTATATTGGCAAAATGGGTATATTTGGATGTTGTGTAATATTTATACCAAACATATGATTAATTTTTTTTTATTCAAAAAATTTTGATGGAAACTTAGTAAATATAGATGAACTTATTCCTGAAAAGAATATATTTACGGTTGTAGTAGGAAAAAATGGCTCTGGAAAGAGTACCTTATTGGCAGAGATAACCAAAATAACAACTAATAATCAATTCCATAGTTCAAATAGATTTCCTGAAGAAATAATTGCTGTATCTATAAGTCCTTTTGATAAATTTCAACTAAATAAATTCAATCGAATAAGACGTTATACTTATTTAGGATTGCGAGATATTAATTCTGCCTTTATGGGATTTGGATATCTTTCAAAAATTATTGTTTCACTTGTAGAAAGTATTCTAAAGCAAAATAAACAAGCCTTTGAAATTGGCAATGTCTTAGAATATCTTGGTTATAGAGATAAAATACTTTTACAGTTCAATTTTTCAATGCCCCGAGGAGCAATTGATGAAATCTTGCCAGTAAATACAATATTTGAGCAAGAATTTGATAATAGGGAAAGTTTTTTCTTTAAACGTATAAATAGAAGCTATTTTTTGAATAGTGATGACTCAATCAACGAAAGAAAGCTAAATAGATTAAAGAAACTTCTAAGAGATTTACCACATAAATATTATTTTAATCGCTTCTTTGAATTGCTAATAACTAGATATGGATTTGAATCTATTAAAAATAATGATGATATTGAAGATATATTATTTTTAATAAATGCTGGAGTAATAAAACTTAAAGATGTTCAGTTATTTACTTTTAAATTGAATAATAGTTTTTCAATAAAAGATGCTAGCTCAGGAGAACAGAGTATTATTTTAAGTATTCTAGGCATTGCTAGTAAAATACAGGATAATTCTCTCATTTGTATTGATGAACCTGAAATATGCTTACATCCTGAATGGCAAGAAAAATACATTGAAATTCTTACTCAAACATTTGAGAATTATAAAAATTGTCATTTTATCATTGCAACACATTCACCAATGATTATTTCTAGGCTTCCTTTTTATAATAGTTTTATACTAAATATGGAAAGTAGGTCTGTTCAATCTGCAAAAGATTTTATTAATCATTCTTCCGATTTTCAGCTTGTAAATGTTTTTGATACGCCTGGATATAAAAATGAATATTTATCTAGAATTGCCATAAATACTTTTGCAAAAATATCTAAATACAAAAAATTAGATTCAGAAGATAAAGAGAATATAAGAATAATTGAAAAACAATCTAATTATTTAAAAAGTGATGATCCTGTATATGATCTATATAAAACATTAGTTGAACTTAAAGTTATGTTTAAATAATGGTTCCAATTTCATATTCAGAAGAAAGTAATAAATACATTAAGGAACAATCAGCTGATTTACATAGTTTTGATTGGGATTGTGATGAAAATTTAACATTGCGCTGCGAAATTAGAGAATATTACAGAAGACAACAAAAAGGAATTTGTAGTTATTGTAAACAAGTAGTTTCAATAGTTTATGCAACAAATTGTCATGTTGAACACATTGCACCCAAATCTCTTCATCCTGAATATATATTCGAACCTCAGAATTTATGTGTTATTTGTTCTGAATGCAATCAAATTAAAAGAAATCAAGAAACTATAGGAACAATATCTAATACAATTAGAAAAAAATACAAAAAAAAGTATCCTGACAAGAGTGAAGATTTTTATATTGTCCATCCTCATTTTGACAATTATGACGATCATATTATAATTGTTAACGGCCTTTATATAGACAAGGATTCTGCCAAAGGTAATTTCACAATTGGAGCTTGCAGGTTAAATAGACGATTAGGATTAGTTGGTTGGGAATTAGAAGTAGTTGACGAACCTGATCTTATTAACGATTTCAATAATTTTATTGATGAAAAAAATAGTCTAAAAAAGTACAGCATTTTAGATAAAATAAAGAAAAAATTATTCTTCTAAAGAAACATCACATAGTATTTGTAAAAAGCAAGGCTGAAAACCCGCTACACCCGATGTCGCGGATTTGTAATCAGTGACTGATACAGAAGCACGGATTACAAATCTGCGCTATCCAATTTTAAAAAAAGCACAGACCATAATCTGTGCTTTCATTTTTATTAAATCTAATTACTTTTTCTTTGCAGTTGCTTTTTTCGCCGCAGGCTTTTTAGCAGTAGTTGTTTTCTTTGTAGCTGGTTTCTTTTTCTCGGCAAAAGCTTTCGGATCCTGATCGGTGATCCACTTCTTCACCTCATCCAATGAAACATCTTTCAGATCATCTGCCTCGTATTTAGAATCGTCTTTCTTTTTAGGGATTTTGTAGATGTTCTTTCCGTGTTTCACAATCGGTCCCCATCTAGCATTCTCGATAGAGATCTTTTCTTTTTCCCACTGCTGGATGTATCGGTTGGCTTCTTTCTCCAGTTTGGCATCGATCAGTTCATTGATGTCGTTTTGGGAAAGATGATCGAAGTTATAACGTTTCGGAACATTGATGAAAACACTTTTATATTTGATAAAAGGTCCAAATCTTCCTGTTCCTTTGGTTACAGGTTCGCCTTTATAAGTGGCAATCGGCGCATCGGCTCTTTTCTTTTCGCTGATGATTTCTTCCGCACGGTTCTGATCTACGGACAGCGGATCTTCGCCTTTAGGAATGCTGATATAAGTTTCGCCCCATTTCACATAAGGTCCAAATCTTCCGACACCGACTGAAACCGGCTGTCCGTCAACTTCTTTAAGATCAAAAGGAAGCTTGAACAATTCCAAAGCTTCTTCCAGGGTAATGGTAGAAATATTCTGATTCGCCATCAGCGATGCGAATGTCGGTTTCTCCTCATCATCCTGTTCTCCGATCTGGATCATCGGCCCGAATCTTCCGATTCTTGCATGGACATTCTTACCTGATTTTGGATCAATGCCTAAGATTCTTTCTCCTGTTGCCCGGTCTGCATTTTCCTCTACATCTTCGATCCTTGGATGGAATTTGGAGTAGAAATCCGTCATCATTTCTTTCCACTTCTGATCGCCGTTGGCAATCTCGTCAAAACTTTCTTCTACTCTTGCGGTGAAGCCATAATCGAGTATCTCTGCAAAATTATCAGTAAGGAAATCGTTTACCACTTCGCCAATATCCGTCGGAACGAATTTATTTTTATCTCCGCCGAATTTCTCTTCGAGAACTTCTTTTTTGACGCCGGATTTCCCCAATGTCATTTTTATGATCTCTCTGGTTTGCGGTTCTATTTCTCTTTTGTCAACATATTCACGGTTCTGAATGGTCTGGATGGTTGGTGCATAAGTCGATGGGCGTCCGATTCCCAGTTCTTCCAGTTTCCTGACCAAGCCGGCTTCCGTAAATCTTGCGGGTGGCCTTGTGAATTTTTCTGTTGCAGTAATTGTTTTATAATCCAAAGCCTCTCCAACAGCTACTTTTGGCAACAATTTTTCGTTGTTATCTTCATCGTCATCTTCGGTTTTTACAATTCCATAAGCTTTTAGGAAACCATCGAAAACGATCACTTCTCCCTGTGCTTCAAAATGTTTTGGCAATTTTGCATTCCCGATTTCGATCACTGTTTTCTCAATTTTCGCATTCTCCATTTGAGACGCCAGAGTTCTTCTGTAAATCAATTGATATAATTTATTCAATTGTGCATCACTGATGGATTTTACAGAAAAATCTGTGGGACGGATCGCTTCGTGCGCTTCCTGAGCAGACGACGATTTTGTCGTATAATTTCTTGGTTTAGAATAATTTTGTCCGTATTCTGAAATAATTTGTGCTTTTGCCCCATTGATAGCTTCCTGAGAAAGATTCACGGAATCTGTTCTCATGTAAGTGATAAATCCTTCTTCATAAAGTCGCTGTGCCAAACGCATCGTAGACGTTACGTTATAACCCAATCTGGAGGAAGCTTCCTGTTGCAAAGTCGAAGTCGTAAACGGGGCAGAAGCTGTTCTTGTTCCCGGCTTGGTCTCAACATTCAGCACTTTGAAATCTGCAGTTTTTGCCAATTCCAGGAAATTTTCCGCATCTTTTTCTTTATCGAAATCTTTCTTCAGTTTGGCAGCGATCTCCTGTTTTGAATGATTAAGAAAAACACCTTCCAATTTGAAACTGGGCTTCGGAACGAAACCTCTGATCTCTTTTTCTCTTTCTACAACCAGTCTTACTGCAACTGACTGTACTCGTCCTGCAGACAATCCTGTTTTTACTTTTTTCCAAAGAACCGGAGACATCTCGAAACCAACAATCCTGTCCAAAACACGTCTCGCCTGTTGAGCATTGACCAGATTCTGGTCAATATCCCTAGGATTTTCAATGGCTTTCAGAATGGCATTTTTAGTAATCTCATGAAAAACAATTCTCTTTCTGTTTTCCGGTTTTAATTTTAATTCATCTGCCAGATGCCATGCAATCGCCTCACCTTCGCGGTCCTCATCAGAAGCCAGCCAGACCATATCGGCTTTTTTCACAGCAGCTTTCAGTTCCGTCACAAGTTTCTTTTTGTCCGCAGAAACTTCATAATCGGGTGTAAAACTCGACAAGTCGATTCCCATCCCTTTTTTAGGCAGATCCCTGATGTGTCCGAAGCTGGACTTGACATCGAAATCCGATCCCAAATATTTCTGAATAGTTTTTGCTTTTGCCGGAGACTCGACGATGACTAAATTTTTTGGCATTCTGAAGAATTTTTGCAAAAGTAGGCGTTTTTTATTTTATGATGAAAACTTAGTTTTGAATCTTGAGAAAAGCTTTGTCTCTAACAGCAACAATTATTCAGGCTGATTTTAAAATTTCTTTCGGCCTGAATGTTATTTTTTGATGATCTTCTGAGAATAAGTATTTCCGTTTCTGTCATTGGCAACAATCAAGTAGACTCCTGGCATCAAAGCTTTTACAGAAATTTCATTTTTAATAATTTCTTTCTGTAAAACGAGTTTTCCGTTAAGATCATAAAGTTTTGCTGCAACAGGAGAGAATTCTTTTTTAGATTTAAGCCTGATGATGTCAGTTGCCGGATTCGGATACACACTGAACAATTCGGTTTTATCTGAGGCTTCTGAGATCGCAAGAGTGGAACCTTCTACAACATGCAGTGTTGTACCCGGTGTCACATTATTAACCGTATCCATTTTTCCGGATGGCCATTTTATCACCACTTTATCAATTTTTGTTGCCTGTCCGATTCCGAAATGCGTATTGAGCGTACTCATATTTCCGAAACCAGTTCCGCTTTGCACATCCCTGATTTGTTTTCCCCAGACACCATATATTTCCACCCTTGCGCCGATTCCGTTTCTATTACTTTGAACCCCCTGCAACGTCACTTTCAGCCATTTATTACTATTACCATTATTGATGAGAATTGATTTTCTGTTTTGGATATCGAGAAAGCCATCGTTATTCAGATCTCCGACAGGTCTGCGGTAATTGTCCAGAGCATAAGGGTTGCCATTAGGCGTAAACTTAAAATTACCATCGCCAAACATAATGGTATTTGCGGCTCCTAAAATATCAAGGAATCCGTCATTGTCAAAATCGTACGTTACATATTCCCGGCTCATTTCCATTATATTTTCATAACCTGAGCCTGCAGTCACGTCAGAAAAAGTTCCGTCACCGTTGTTCCTCATCACTTTATTGAGTCCATCCGTATCAGAGTTGATTCCGATCATTACGTCCATCAGCCCATCGTTATTAAAATCTCCCCAGGCTGCCGACCAGCTTTGCGATGCTTCTGCCAGATTAGCTATACCTGCGACATTGGTAAAAGTTCCGTTTCCGTTATTTAAATAAAGTTCATCAATATTTCCTCCGACTCCGGCTCCTCCTTCACCACATTTTGCAATGAACAAATCCAGGTCTCCGTCGTTATCATAATCTGTCCAGGTAGAAGCATAGTTCCCGCCAGATGGGAAATTGCCCAATCCGCCACGGTTATGGTTCATATTGGTTCCGTCATTCATATAATATCTGTTTGGGCCGTTATCATCACATACAAATGCGTCCAGCTTCCCATCATTATTGATGTCTACAAAATTAGTCCGTTGCGTGAGATAGGACTGGGACTTTCTATCAATAGTATACCCTGTCCCCATCATGTTAGCTTTCACAAAGGTAATACCACTCGAAGAGCCATAAATCAGGTCATTGAACCCATTATTATCATAATCCCCTGCAGCAATACTCCATTGAGGCTCTACAAAAGTATTCGGGATGGTATAAGTGAGGTGATCAAATCCGCCTTCCTGTTTTTGTTGCGAAATAATAATTTTAGTTTTATTGACCACAGAAACAATGTCATCCAGATAGTCACCATTCATATCAACAATACAGTTATTGTATTCGCCGGCAACTTCACCTACCAACTGCGAAGTGAATGACAGCCGGTCTTCAACCACCTCCGATTCCGACACCTTGAACTCAAACCCGGCACTGCTCCACTTGTTATCAAACACAATATAATATGTTGTATCCGCAACACCACGGAAGCTTGCCTGTGCAGAATAGCCGGAGTAGTCATCATTGGTTGTAACGCAGTTCAGAACTGCACAATCTCCAGAAAATATCAACACCCTGGTATCATTTGTCTGTCCAGGTATCACTGTAGACACTGTGACATTGACATCCTGAGTAGCCGTGTATTTGTACCACGCACCAGCAGTCCCTATCCCGAAATCAATTCCACAATCCGCAGGAGCTTTGGTTCCTGTGATTCCTGAAACAGTATATGTCCCAGCTGTCACACTAACAGCGTTATTACAAGATGTCTGTGCCAGTCCAAAATTGAGTGTAGCAAGAGAGGAGAAAAGTAAAATTTTCTTCATTTTATGTATTTTTAATTACAAGTTTGATGTAGAGAGCTTATCCATTCCTGTAGCAGTGCTATTCCTTCGTCATGGACAATTGTTCTTCCGAGCAATGGCATTCTGTTGCTTTCATCTACGGATTTCAGCCTGAAATGCATCACGGATTTATTATAATTGCCTGGTGCCACTATTTTTTCTATAGTCGAATTAACCGGTTCGGCAGCGGACAGGCAAACCCCGATATTGGTAAGGTTGGATGTTTGGTTAAAGGCAAGTCTCAAAGCCCGGTAATCGCATCTGGCATTAGCCTGGTGGCAATGCGCACAGTTGATGTCCAGATAAGAACGCAATCTGATCTCAACGGGTTTAGTTGTATCGTGATAATCTACGGTGGAAGCAATAGTGGATGGATAACTGGTGAGATAACCTTCATCTACCCATTTTTGTAACTGATTCTTAATATTGGTTGTAGAATAATTATAAATGGTGTTCAGGTTTTGTGGCTTCGTTCCAATCGGGACAGATTTTCCGTTGACTCTGTGGCAGGCAAAACATTCTGTTTCTGAAGGGATTCTGTAATCTGTATTGATAACTTCGCCGTTGGGTTTTTTAAAAGTAATATTCTGAGAAGTGCCGCTGTTAAAATCTTCTCCGCTTACGAGGTTAGCTTCAGTCTGCGAGTCGTTCCAAATGTATTCTGCAAAAATCCAGCCTGTCGATTTTCTGATCATTAACCTTGTTTCGATAATTTTTGTTGTATTATTCGGCTGGAGAGTTGTGTAATAAAAATTTTTTATCAGCGTCGTTCCCACAGGGAAATCCAACGTTTTTCCATCTTCGTCATAATTTGCTTTCGTACCCTGAGGCATCCAAACAAATCTTTTTTTCGAGGCATAATCGGTAAACAAAGAACTGGCGGGCTCATAAGGTAAAACTTTCGCAACTGGTGTCAGATCTTTCAAATCGCCTTTAAAAAAGGAATAATCCGATAATTTGGCATACGGAACAGTGTTGATATCAAATTTTACGGTTTGCTCAGGAATTGACGATTCAACAACATCGCCATCATCTTTACATGAAAACAACAATAAAAACAGCAATAAAGAGTACAGGTAATAGTTTTTTTTCATATTTTCATTTTAATCCACAACGAATATAAATAATTAATCCTATTCCTCAAGTTTTTTAAAACACAAAATTCACTAAATTTGCGAACTTAATTAATTGCTGACACTCAGATTAAAATGAATAAGTTCAAAGAATATAAAAATCTCAGCCTCACAGAAACTGCAAAAAATGTTGCAGAATTTTGGAAAGAAAACGAAACTTTCAAAAAATCCGTGGAAATCCGTGAAGGACAGCCGGAATTTGTTTTTTATGAAGGACCGCCTTCCGCCAACGGAATGCCGGGAATTCACCACGTTATGGCAAGAGCGATTAAGGATATTTTTTGCCGTTTTCAAACGCAGAATGGAAAACAGGTTTTCAGAAAAGCAGGTTGGGACACGCACGGACTTCCTGTAGAGCTGGGTGTTGAGAAAGAATTGGGAATCACCAAAGAAGATATCGGCAAAAAAATCACGGTCGAAGAATACAATGAAGCTTGTAAAAACGCCGTGATGCGCTACACTGATGTCTGGAATGATATGACCGAGAAAATCGGGTATTGGGTAGATATGGAAAATCCGTACATCACCTACAAACCAAAATATATGGAATCGGTTTGGTGGCTTTTGAAGCAAATCTACAACAAAGGTCTGATTTATAAAGGCTACACCATCCAGCCTTATTCTCCGAAAGCGGGAACGGGATTATCTTCACACGAAGTGAATCAGCCCGGAGCTTACCGTGATGTGACCGATACAACGGTTGTTGCACAATTCAAGACTTTACCGGAGACTTTGCCTTCATTTTTACAAGATTTTGGTGATGTTCACATCTTAGCGTGGACGACGACGCCGTGGACTTTGCCTTCCAACACGGCTTTGACGGTTGGTCCAAAAATCGATTATGTTTTAGTTAAGACTTTCAATCAATATACATTTGAACCGATTAATATTGTTTTAGCAAAACCTTTAGTTGGAAAACAATTCGGTAAGAAATTCGTAGAAGGAACGGAAGAAGATTTCGCCAATTATACTTCAGAAAGCAAAACCATTCCTTATCAAATCTTAGCCGAATTCAAAGGTGCTGATTTGGTTGGAATTAAATATGAGCAACTTTTAGATTACGTTACACCTTATCAAAATCCTGAAAATGCCTTCCGGGTGATTGCCGGAGATTTTGTGACAACGGAAGACGGAACAGGAATCGTACATACGGCTCCGACTTTCGGTGCAGATGATGCGAAAGTGGCAAAAGAAGCGTCACCGGAAGTTCCGCCAATGTTGGTTTTGGATGACAATGGAAATCCTGTTCCTCTGGTAGATTTGCAAGGCCGATTCTTATCTGTTGTGAAAGACGAAACTTACGGATTCGCAAATGAATACGTGAAGTCTGAATATCTTAATGAAGCAGAAAAAGCAACAGAATTCAATATTCAGAAAGAAAATTTAAAATCAATCATCGCAGATTTGAAAGTTTATTTATCTGTTGATGAGAGAATTGCACTTAAACTAAGAAAAGAAAACAAAGCCTTCAAGGTTGAGAAATATGTTCACAACTATCCGCACAGCTGGAGAACGGATGAGCCACTTTTATATTATCCACTCGATTCCTGGTTCATCAAAGTAACCGATGTGAAAGACAGAATGTTCGATTTGAACGAAACCATCAACTGGAAACCAAAATCCACAGGGGAAGGTCGTTTCGGAAACTGGCTGAAAAACGCCAACGACTGGAATCTTTCCCGCTCAAGATATTGGGGAATTCCGTTGCCGATCTGGAGAACCGAGGATAAAAAAGAGGAAATAATCATTGGTTCTGTAGAAGAACTTTACTTAGCGATTGAGGAATCAATTAAAAAAGGGATGATGTCCCAGAATCCTTTCAAAGATTTCGAAATCGGAAATATGTCCGAAGAAAACTACGCAAAAGTAGATCTTCACAAAAACATTGTGGATCAGATTATTTTGGTTTCAGAATCAGGAAAACCAATGAAGCGTGAAAGCGATCTGATAGATGTTTGGTTTGATTCCGGAGCGATGCCTTATGCACAGTTGCATTATCCGTTTGAAAACAAAGAGCTAATTGACAATAATAAAGCATTTCCGGCAGATTTTATCGCAGAAGGTGTAGATCAGACGCGTGGCTGGTTTTATACGCTTCACGCTATTGCAACAACGGTTTTTGATTCTGTAGCTTATAAAAATGTAATGAGCAACGGACTTGTTTTGGATAAAAACGGTGTGAAAATGTCGAAATCCAAAGGCAATACTATTGATCCGTTTGAAACCATTTCAACTTACGGGCCGGATGCTACGCGCTGGTATATGATTTCCAATGCGAATCCTTGGGAAAATTTAAAATTTGATATTGAAGGCATAGATGAAGTACGCAGAAAATTCTTCGGAACTTTATACAATACTTATTCATTCTTCGCTTTGTATGCCAATGTTGACGGATTTAATTATACTGAAAAAGAAATAGAGAACAGACCGGAAATTGACCGTTGGATTTTATCGGAATTGAATCTTCTGATCAAAGACGTCAAGGCATTATACGAAGATTACGAACCGACGAGAGTGGCGAGAGAAATCAGCACTTTTGTGAATGATAATCTATCCAACTGGTATGTAAGATTATGCAGAAGACGTTTCTGGAAAGGCGACTACAGCGATGACAAGATCTCTGCTTACCAGACGTTATACACCTGTCTTGAGACGGTTGCAAAACTTTCTGCACCCATTGCACCATTCTTTATGGATCAATTGTTTCAGGATTTGAATAACGTAACCGGAAGGGATTCTGTAAATTCTATTCACCTGACAGATTTCCCTGTTGCAGATGAAAATCTGATCGATACAGATCTGGTTGAAAAAACGCATTTGGCTCAAACGATCACGAGTATGGTTTTCTCTCTGAGAAAAAAAGAAAATGTGAAGGTTCGCCAGCCACTCCAAAAAGTGTTGATTCCTGTTTTGGATAAGAAAACCGAAGAGCAGATTTTAGCAGTTTCAGAACTGATCAAGCAGGAAGTTAATGTTAAGGAATTACAACTCATTAACGCGGAAGAAGCATCGCATTTGATTGTAAAACAGATCAAACCGAATTTCAAAACATTGGGTGCGAGATTAGGAAAAGATATGAAAACAGTTGCCGGAGCGATTTCAAATTTCTCAGGTGAGCAAATTGCTGAACTGGAGAAAACCGGAAAATCAAATATCTCAGGATATGAGATTATGATTAATGATGTCGAAATTTCCACTAAAGACATCCCTGGATGGACTGTTGCAAGCGAAGGAAAAATGACTGTGGCATTAGATTTGACACTGACGGATGAATTGAAGGCGGAAGGTGTCGCAAGAGAATTCATCAACAGAATTCAGAATCTGAGAAAAGACAAAAATTTTGAATTAACTGACAGAATTATCATACAAATTGCGGGTGCAAATGAACTTTTGATTGAAGAATGGGAAAGCTGTGGAAATATTCAGAATATAGACAAGGATAAATTAAAATTATTTGGCATCAACGCAGATGATGATTTGGACGAATTGAATGATAAACTACAATATTTTCTAGCAATATATAAAAATGAGCAATATATTTCTTCGGAAGTATTGTCGGATAAAATAGAATTTGTAAATTCACTCCCGAATTTCGATGAAATAGAGATAGATGAAGAAAAATTCAAAGTAAAAATTGAGAAAATATAATCCATATTACTTTTTTATTAAGGATTTGTAAATTGAAGTTTTTAACTGGGTTATTTTCAATATTTATCTTTATTCTTGTCACCTGAAAAAAAATGCGTGAGCGATGGTAGCGGATATCCTTTTTGTTTTTCCGGAAAAACAAAAAGATAGAAGCGGACGTAGCGACCCGGGCTGCTGGAATAGCGAGGCGAGGGACACGCCCAAATACAAAAATAAAAGTTGAACTATTAAAATGCTGGAAAATGGCTGACGAAAAACTACGATATAGCGACGCTGAGTTGCAAGAATTCAAAAAATTAATTCAAGATAAAATCGCAAAAGCTGAAAACGACCTTGGTCTTATAAAAGAAAGCTTCATTAATAATCAAAATAACGGAACAGACGATACATCACCGACTTTCAAAGCTTTTGAAGAAGGTGCGGAAACGCTTAGCAAAGAGCAAAATGCTATTCTGGCATCAAGACAGGAAAAATTTGTTCGCGATCTGAAGCATGCTTTGATCCGTATCGAAAATAAAACCTATGGTATCTGCAGGGTAACCGGAAAGTTGATCCCAAAAGAGAGACTGCAGGCTGTTCCTCACGCTACGCTTAGCATCGAGGCTAAGAATATGCAGAGATAACTTATTGATTACCAAATTACAAAGTCCGAATTTCTGATTATTAAAAATTGGAAATTGGGACTTTTTGCTTATTATAAATAATGATATTTTTAATTATTGTAATTTTTGCCGTTTTAATTGGTTTTCTACTGACTAGAAACAAATCTGTTAGGAAAATTTTCAAACCTGATCAAAAATATTATACTATCGATGACGAGTATAATGCAAAACGCAAAGAACGACAGGATGAGATTGACCAGCTGCTGAGCAAAATCGGTAAAAACGGACTGAAAGACCTGACGGAAAAAGAACGTAAAAGACTGGACGAATTGTCTAAGAAGTAAGTAATTTAATTACATTTGCAAAAATTTTCCTTAAAGAAAATTAATTAAAACAAAAAAATGGAATCTATCATTGTACATCCGAAAAACTCTATGGAACTGACAGCACTGAAAAGCGTACTGAAGGAAATGGGCATCGAGTTTGAAAAATTTCACGCCAGAAATCATTTTCATAATCAGAAAACCGTAAAGAAAATCAACGACAGAAACGAGAAAAAATTTCCAAAACCTAATAAACCTAAAGGATTGTAATGAAAAAAATTATCCTTATCACTTTTCTTATCTTATTATTAGATCAGTTTTCCAAAATCTACATCAAGACACATTTTTTTCTTGGTGAGAGCATCAACGTGTTTGGGTTAAACTGGTTTAAGCTAACGTTTGTAGAAAATCCTGGAATGGCTTACGGCCTGCATTTTGGCGGACTCTGGGGGAAATACATGCTGATTATTCTAAGAATTGTTCTGGCAATCGGGATGGTGATGCTGTTCAAAAAATGGCTGAAGGAAGGCGCTTCCAATTATCTCATCATTCCAATGGCAATGATTTTTGCCGGCGCAATCGGGAATGTTTTTGACGGGATTTTTTATGGTATCATTTTCGACAGCGGAACGTTTTATGATGCTGAATCCGGAAGATGGATCGACTATGGCGGGATTTCCAGACTGACGCAATTCGGCCACGGTTATTCGGATCTGATGAAAGGCTGCGTGGTCGACATGCTGCATTTCCCGTTGGTAGATACAACCTGGCCAGACTGGGTTCCTGTTTTGGGCGGCAACAGAATAGAGTTCTTTAAATATATTTTCAATGTTGCTGACAGTTCGATAACGCTTGGTGCATTATTTCTTTATATCTTTAGAAAAAAAGCTTTTCCGAACGGATTGGATTTTTAAATTATGAAATTATCAAAAATAAAAAGGACTGATTTTCTGTGGATATCAGTCCTTTTTTGTTTTACATTTAATATTGTTGAAAATTAGACGAGGATAAACTTTTTAAAGTTTTTTCTAAGATTGAAAATTCAATAAACCAAGTTTCAATGATACACCTTTGATTCCAATCTTAACTTTTGTATTTTTACAAAATGAAATTTTTCTAAAATCTAAAATCTAAATATTAATGTCCAGAATCCTGACCGGAATACAAGCCACCGGAACACCGCATCTCGGAAATCTTTTGGGAGCCATCATTCCCGCCATCGAGTTATCAAAAAAAACTGAGAACGAATCGTTTTTGTTCATAGCGAATCTACATTCTCTGACGCAAATCAAAGATGCGAAAGAACTGAAACAAAACACTTATGAGATTGCCGCAGCCTGGCTTGCCTGTGGACTGGACACGGAGAAAACTTATTTCTACAGACAAAGCGATATACCGGAAACCTGCGAGTTATCCTGGCATTTGTCGTGCTTTTTTCCTTACCAAAGATTGACTTTAGCGCATTCTTTCAAAGATAAAGCAGACCGTCTGCAAGATGTGAACGCCGGATTGTTTACTTATCCGATTTTAATGGCTGCAGATATTTTGTTGTACGATGCGGAAATTGTTCCTGTTGGAAAAGATCAACTGCAGCATTTGGAAATTGCACGTGACGTTGCCTCAAGATTCAATAATCAAATGGGCGAAGTTTTTGTTTTGCCAAAGGCTGAGCTGGAGGAAAATACCAAATATGTTCCCGGAACTGACGGACAAAAAATGTCAAAATCCAGAGGGAATATTATCAATGTTTTCCTGCCAGAAAAAGAACTGAAAAAGCAGGTAATGTCCATAGAAACCGATTCTACACCGCTTGAAGAACCTAAAAATCCTGAAACTGATAAGGTATTTGCCATTTATCAACTGATCGCAACTCCGGAACAAACTGAGGAATTGAGAACGAAATATCTTGCTGGCAATTACGGTTACGGCCACGCCAAAAAAGAACTATTAGATTTGATCCTGACGAAGTTTGCAAAGGAAAGAGAAAACTTTAATTATTACATGAACAATCTGAATGAGCTTGAAGCAAAGCTTCAGGAAGGTGCAGAAAAGACTAGAGTCATCGCTAATCAAACAATCAAAAGAGTGAGAGAAAGTTTGGGAATTTAATCCAAAATAAAAGACTAAAAATATGCCTTTCAGTTATGAAAGGCATTTCTTATAAATATTGTTTTACTTCCGACAAATGTTTGATGAATTTCAATCCGACTTCCTGCGGATTTTCATCCAATACATCAAAGAAAATCACATCGATTCCGAAATTCTGAGCACCTTTTACATCAGCAATCCAATCATCTCCGATTAAGATACTTTCAGATTTATCCGCTTTGGCAATGCCCAAAGAATATTCGAAAATCTCCGGTCTTGGTTTTCTGATATTGACAGAATCTGCACTGGTAATCGTTTCAAAAAAACCGGAAATCCCTGACAAAATACATTTCCTTTCCGTCACTTCCTGGAAGCCATTGGAAATAATGTGCATTTTGTAATCTTTGGATTTCAAATAATTCA
The DNA here is from genome assembly GCF_900142325.1 of Epilithonimonas mollis. Taxonomy (GTDB): domain Bacteria; phylum Bacteroidota; class Bacteroidia; order Flavobacteriales; family Weeksellaceae; genus Epilithonimonas; species Epilithonimonas mollis. The sequence goes on along the minus strand of NZ_FRAM01000002.1, from coordinate 343,605 downwards.
ACAAATCGATAGCGCCAGCAACTAACTCATTATAATTAAGTATCTCATCCAGAAAATGATGTTCAAAATAGTCAGCAAGCGTTGCATCATCTACACCAAACTTTAAGAATGTGTCATAGAAACGGTGCTTCCTGAGATAATCTTTATCAATCTCACCATCTCGGATCTGTTCCCAAAGTCTTTCGTTAATGATATGATATGCGGAATGAAACTCCTCAAAATCGATCCGATACTGTGTTGCAATTTGCTGTTTTGAAAATAAATCTCTGATGGTTAGGTATGCATTCTTGCGGTGATCCCAAAGTGTATTGTCCAGGTCAAAAAAAATGTGCCTTATATTTTTCATAAGGCACAAATCTAATCAAATTTTTAATCCACGTAGGAAAGCTCAGTCATAAAATCAATTATTTAATCTAAAAAAATTAGTTCTTAGAAACCAAAATCGTTTTTTTCATCTTAGTTTTCATCGGCTGAAGATTTTTGGAATAGTTCAGCAAAAAATCGATTATTTCTTGTTTAGGAGCCAAAGCTTTTTTTGTTAAAGTGTCGTTTTTTTTCATAGGCAAAAACTTTACAACAATAACGCCAAAAAAAAATCTTTATTATATTACTTCGTTAAAATTATTCTATGCTCCTCCATTATTTTTCTAAGATTGATCAACGCATATCTCACCCGTCCAAGCGTGGTATTGATGCTTGTATCGGTATGATCGGCTATTTCTTTGAAGCTGAGACCGTCAAAAAATCTTAGTTTGATGACTTCCTGCTGGTTTTCCGGCAACATAACCAGCATTTTTAGAAGATCCTCATTGATCTGGTTTGCAATCAGTCTGTCTTCGATATTATTTTCCGGCTCTTTGATGATATCAAAAATTGAAAATTCTTCATTCTCGAAAGACGTTTCCGATATCTTGATATTTTTGGACTGCAGGCGAAAGTGATCGATGATAAGATTATGCGCAATACGTTTGGCCCAGAGAATAAATTTGTTTTCCTCTTTGTAGCGTCCTTCTTTCAGGGTGACAATGATCTTAATAAATGTGTCCTGAAAGATATCATTGGCCAGGTCTTCATCCATCAGCTTATAAAAGATGAATGTGAAAAGATCTTTTTTGTGTCGGTTGATTAGTGTAGAAAGGGCCTTCTCATCACCATTCTGATATTGCAAAATGAGTTTGCTATCGGTGTGCGTTTTCATAACTTTACTCTTACTTTTTTGAACCAAGACGTCAGTTAGTTACTTTTGTAACTAATTTACAGTGTCGATTCTGTTATTATTTTTTTTAAGAGTAGATTTTTTCTATACGCAATTTTTAGGTCTGTAAAAATAATAAAAAAGACTAAACAAAACGTTAATAAAACGTTAAACTTTAGTTTTTATTTAATTTGATTCAAAAAAAACTATTTTGTTAAATCATTAATGAGGACAATTGGAATATTTATTGTGAAATTGACATTGAAACCTTTCAGTTCTTTTTCTTTGATCCCATTTTTATCAAGTGAAAATCCGTAGCCTCCCATCAGGTCTACAATACCAAAAAGGCTGAATCCGACTTTGGGCGCAATATATTTGGTAGTAACTTCCGCTCCAGCCACGAAATAATAAGAATGATAGACATCTACATTTTTTTCAAAATTGAGAAGAAAATCCGCCTGTAACTTTGGCATTATTGCCCATTTATTATTGACAGAACCCATCAATGCAGAAAGGCCTGTCCGAAAAATGACATCATCATTTTTTAGAAAAAGTAACTTTCCTCCCACTTCTCCAAAACTCTGATTCTGATAAGCATAGCCAACCGACACTAACTTATGAACTGTAACCTGGGATTTTGCGAAACTACAAAATGTAAAAAATAAAATGACAGAATATATAATTGATTTCATTGACTTAATTTATTTCAATTCACAAAAGTAGCAAAAGTGATGCTTGAAATGATTACAAAATAAAAAAACTGCTTTATCAAAGACAAAGCAGTTTCAAGATTTCTAAAAAATTCTGGTTTTACAGCCCGAATTCTTTTCTGATATCCTCTACCCGATCCAGTTTCTCCCAAGTGAAGAATTCAAGATCTTTCAGAGTTAATTCGTTTTTCTGTCCTTTGTTAAAGGTTTTATCGCCCACATAATAATCTTTTCCCATATGTCCGTAAGCCGCAGTTTCTATATAAATAGGATTTCTAAGTTTAAGATTTTTCTCTACAGCATAAGGTCTTAGGTCAAATAATTCCTGAACTTTCTTCGCCAATTCGCCATCATTAATTCCCAGCTTCGATGTTCCGTAAGTATTAATATAAAGTCCGCAAGGTTCTGCTACTCCAATAGCATAAGAAACCTGAACCAAAACCTCATCGGCAACACCCGCAGCGACAAGATTTTTCGCAATATGTCTGGTTGCATAAGCTGCACTTCTGTCAACTTTTGAAGGGTCTTTCCCGGAAAAAGCACCACCACCGTGTGCACCTTTCCCACCATAAGTATCTACGATGATTTTTCTCCCTGTGAGACCTGTATCACCATGAGGGCCACCAATTACAAACTTCCCGGTCGGGTTGATATGGTACTTGATATCACCATCAAAAAGCTCCTGGATTTCAGGCTTCTGAGCAGCCTTCACTTTCGGAATTAATATTTCGATAATATCTTTTTTGATTTTAGCAAGCATCGCTTCTTCGCTCCCAAAATCATCATGCTGAGTAGAAACTACGATACTGTCGATCCTAATTGGTTTATGATCATCAGAATACTCGATAGTTACCTGAGACTTGGCATCGGGACGAAGATAAGGTATGGCATTGCCTTCTCTTCTCAGATTGGCCAGTTCCTTAAGAATCTGATGTGCAAGATCCAACGCAAGCGGCATATAATTTTCGGTCTCGTTGGTGGCATAGCCAAACATCATTCCCTGATCACCTGCACCCTGCGCATTGGCTCGGGTTTCAAAATCCGTTTCATCCAGCGTTCTGTCAACACCTTGGTTGATATCCGGAGATTGCTCGTGGATTGCTGAGATCACACCGCAGGAATCACCGTTGAACATGTATTCGCTTTTGGTGTAACCAATTTTATTGATCACCTCTCTTGCAATGTGCTGAACGTCCAGGTATGCTTCTGATTTTACTTCACCAGCCAAAACGACCTGACCTGTTGTAACCAGTGTTTCGCAGGCTACCTTTGAATTTTTGTCATATGCTAAGAAATGATCGATAAGCGCATCAGAAATCTGATCCGCAATTTTATCCGGGTGTCCTTCTGAAACTGATTCGGACGTAAATAAATAAGACATATTATTCCTTTTATATTTTTAATTTTTGAGGCTGAAAAATACGGATTGCAAAAGGAACTAAAAAAGAAAATTCTGTTTTAGCATTTTTTATTGAGGTTGCAATCAGTCAAAGTTCTCCTCCGTTATTCAAAATCGACCGCAAAAATACATACAAAAATTCAGATTTCAAAATCAATTCCTACTAAACGGATATGAATTTACTCAGGTTTAATACTAACGTAATTTTCAGAATCTTTGTAGTAATTAAGTCGTTTTTCCATAGAAACACGGATCTCAGAAATCAACTCATCAATAATTTTCTGTTTGTAAGTTGGCTTGTAGTAAATCAGGCTGATTTCTCGGTAGGGAAAAGGCTTGATAAATCTCGAGACTTTTTTCTTTTGTTCAACTGCAAGCTGCTCAACTCCCATTTCGGGAAGGATCGTGATTCCGCCTACTTTATCCACCATCTGGATTAGTGTATTGATATTAGAAGCCAAAAACTCCAGATTACCGGGTTTCAAAGAATTTTCTTTCAGATGACAGATATTCTCGAATTGGGTTCTCAGACAATTACCTTCTTCTAACAGCCACACTTTGTCTACATCAATATCTTCAGGAACTACAAAACAATCTTTTTTTGCACCTTCGGAATCATTAGCGGAATAAAGCATTAACTCTTCATTAAAAAGAAAATCCTGATAAAACTCGTCTGCCGCAGCATAAGGCGTGGAAATAATTCCCGCATCTAATTCTCCAGATTTTAAGGATTTGATGATACTTTCTGTGGTCATTTCCTTGATATTCAGATCAATCTGAGGGTTTTTATTAAGGAAAGAAAAAATTTCATTCGGCAATATATAACTTGAAACTGTCGGAATAATCCCAAGATTTAGTTTTCCTGCCAGAATATTATTCAGAAAATTGGCTTTGTTCTTGAGTTCCATCACGGAATCGATTACTTTCTGGGCTTCCTTGATGATCTCTGCGCCGGCATCCGTAGTTCTGATGGGATGCGTAGTTCTGTCAAAAATCTTGACATCCAGCTCATCTTCGAACTTCTGAATCATAGCGCTCAAAGTTGGCTGGGTAATAAAACAGGCTTGTGCAGCTTTTCCAAAATGTTTATATTTATCTACTGCAATCAGATATTCGAGCTGTTGTATATTCACGACTTTGTAATTAATTTTATCTATTACAAATATAATTATTAATTTGTTTCATAAATAGCTTTTTTTATCGAATTTAGCATAATCAACAATGAATTAAATCATAAAATCTAAAATATGGAAAACAGAAAAAAACTCACAAACGCCGTTGGCTCACCTTATTATGAGCATCAGGATTCTCAAACTGTTGGACCGAGAGGCCCGGTTTTGTTACAGGATTTTATTCTACAGGAAAACCTTGCTCATTTTGTCAGAGAAAGAATTCCTGAGAGAATTGTACACGCCAAAGGTTCCGGCGCATATGGTACTTTTACCGTGACGCACGACATCAGCCAATACACCAGGGCAAAACTGTTTTCCAAAGTAGGCAATTCCTGCAGAATGTTCGCAAGATTCTCAACAGTGGGTGGAGAAATGGGAAGTGCTGACACAGAAAGAGATCCTAGAGGTTTTGCTTTAAAATTCTACACCGAAGACGGAAACTGGGATCTGGTGGGGAATAACACGCCTGTTTTCTTTATTAAAGATGCTAAAAAATTCCCGGATTTTATTCACACTCAGAAACGTGTCCCGAAAACCAACCTGAAAAGCAAAACAATGATGTGGGATTTTTGGTCACTCAATCCGGAATCACTACATCAGGTTCTGATTCTGATGTCGGACAGAGGAACGCCTCACGGATACAGACATATGCACGGATTCGGATCTCATACTTTTTCTATGATTAATGATAAAAATGAGAGAACCTGGGTTAAGTTTCATTTCAAAACACAGCAAGGCATCAAGAATTTTTCAGATGCAGATGCAACCAAAATGAAAGGTGAAAATCCGGATTTTGCTCAGGAAGATCTAGTCAATGAAATTGAAGCCGGAAATTTCCCAAAATGGAAACTGTACATCCAGACAATGACCGAACAGCAAGCCAAAGAGTGGCGCTGGAATCCTTTTGATGTAACAAAAGTCTGGTTTCAGGACGAATTCCCGTTGCAGGAAGTCGGTGTAATGGAACTGAATGAAATACCGAGAAACTATTTTGTGCACGTTGAACAATCTGCTTTTGCGCCAAGCCATTTGGTTGATGGCATCAGTTTTTCTCCGGACAAGATGCTTCAGGGCAGATTATTTTCTTATGCCGATGCGCACAGATACAGAGTCGGAGTCAATTCTCATCAGCTGGAAGTGAACAGATGTCCGTTTGCCGTAGACAATTTCCAAAGAGGCGGCGCTATGGCAGATGATTCCAATTATGGTGACAAACCAAATTATTATCCAAACAGCTTCAGTGATATAGAGCCGGACAGCTCATACAAATCCTTAGAATATGATCTGGACAACACACACGTTGCCAATTATGACAGAAATCAAAATGATGATGACCATTACACACAGCCGGGATTGTTTTATACAAAAGCTCTGAATCAGGAAGCCAGAACAGCTTTAGTGAATAATATCGTGGGACATATGAGCGGCATAGACGGACCAAAACGAGATGAGATTATCAACCGCCAGCTTTGTCATTTCTTCCGTGCGAATATAGAATTAGGAATGAGAGTGGCGCAGGGATTGGGCGTTAATATTGATGCCAATGCAATGAATCACACCAAGTAACAAAGACCTTAATATTCCTGAAACGCTGCCTCACTTATTGAAGCAGCGTTTCTTTTTAGGAGCCGGGAACCTGCTGTCCACTATATCTTTTTTTGCCTAAGCTTTTCCAAACCAAAAAAAAGGATGCCGTTCCCATCAGGGCTATGGCTTAGAATATCTGACATAAATCTTCTAAAAATCTAAGACTTCGGCTTGCTTCTAAGAAAAATCAACCCGGCAAGAATAATTAATGCACCAACCGATTGTACGACCGTTAGTTTTTCTCCATCCAAAATTCCCCAAATAATTGCCACAATAGGCATCAGCAAAGTTACCGTAGAAGCAAAAAGCGGTGTAGAGATGCTAAGCAATTTATAATTCATCATCATTGCCAAACCAGTCCCGAAAACAGAAAGCATTGCCACAAAACCAAGTCCCTGCAAAGTTCCCTTATTCATCTCAAAATCTCGGAAGAATCCGGACAGCAACAGCGCAACCAACGATGGCAAAATCAGGACAAATGAAAATACAAAAGCCGACATAATGGTCGCAGGAACTTCATGAAGCCTGGATTTCACTGTCGTTGTACTGATGGCATACATTAATGTTGCCAAAAGCAATAATAAGATCGGAACAATTTTTAATTCGCCGCTGCCGCCACCTCCCAAGGCAAGAATGCAGGCACCGGAAAAACTGATCAGCACACCAAGAAGTTGCTTTCTGGATGTTGAAAATTTCCAAACCAGCGAGCCAACAATAATTACAAATATTGGCATCATCGAATTGATGATGCCTGCAATACTGCTACTGATTTGTGTTTCGGCGAGCGGAAACAGAAACATCGGAATAAAATTTCCCGAAACTGCTGCTATAATAAGCCATTTCAGATGTTTTCTCGGAAATTGTTTTATTTTGGAAATTGCGTAAGGCATCAGCACAAGCCCCGAAATCAATACTCTTAATGCACCAACTTCGTATGGATTGAAATGTTCCAGAGATTTTTTGATCAATATAAATGATGATCCCCAGATCACGGACAAGCCTATCAGGAGAATCCATTTCAGTTTTTCAGTTTTCAAGGTTTCTGTTGTTTTAAAATGGTGAGATAATCTTTTTTAGCTATCATCCTAGCACCAAGGCTTTCAAGATGGTCAGAATGAATCTGGCAGTCAATAAGCTGCCATTTTTTTTGATAAAGTTTTGTAAAATGAATAAACGCAGCTTTGGAAGCGTTAGAAACTTTGGAAAACATGCTTTCTCCACAAAATACATTGCCAACATGAACGCCATAAAAACCGCCCACTAATACTCCATTTTGCCAGGCTTCAAAGCTTTTGGCTTTGCCATAATGATGAAGCTTTACGAATGAGTCAATCAGATCTTCGTTTATCCAGGTTCCATCCTGTCCTTTTCTCTCAGCTATTTTGCAGTTACGCATCACTTCTTCAAAACATTTATTTTCTGTAAATTCAAAAACCTCATCCCGAAGAATTTTCTTCATTGATTTTGAAATTTTAATTTCATCCGGAAAAAGAACAAACCTCGGATCAGGGCACCACCAGAGGATTTCTTCTCCCTCATTATACCAAGGGAACAATCCCAACTGATAGGCAAACCACAGCCGCTCCGGTCTCAGATCACCGCCAGCCGCTATCAGTCCGTCTTCCGGGTTATAAAATTCCGGGTCAGGAAAAGAAATATCATCCGGATCAAGCCAAATCATCAGATATAAATTAATAGTATAAAATAATCCCTGCACTTTAAACTAAAATGCAGGGAGATTTATTTGATAATTATTCCTAGTTTTTAGAAAGGAAGGTCATCGTCTTCGTCCTCAGCAAAAACGTTTCTGTTCTCGGTAGCCGGTCCGTTTTGAGATGGTGTTGCTTCAGTTGGCTCATTAAAATCACTTGAACCTTCTTTTTCCATTCTCCAGGCTGTGATGGAGTTAAAATATTTCACATCACCTTGGGGACTTGTCCATTCTCTACCTCTGATATTGATATGAACTTTCACTTTATCACCAACTTTATATTGATTCAGAAGATCAACTTTCTCTGATAAAAATTCTATATTAATAGGTTGCGGATACTGCTCTTCTGTCAAAAGCACCATCTCTTTTTTTTGAAACCCGCTGTTAAAAGTTTGTAAATCAGAAATTTTCTTTATCGTTCCTGTTAATTCCATATATCGAAATATTTTTTAAGTTTGTAAAGGTAATAAAAAGTATCGATGTTGCTAAAATATGCCGGCAGAAAAAAAATAAAAAAATAATTGAAATTATTTTGGAGAGAACCGAAAAGTCTCTATATTTGCACTCACCAAAACAAAAGAAAAGAAGTTCTTATAATGCGGATGTGGTGTAATTGGTAGCCACGCCAGACTTAGGATCTGGTGCCGTGAGGCGTGGGGGTTCGAGTCCCTTCATCCGCACAAAACAGAGATTTCTAAATGATTTTAGAAATCTTTTTTGCGAAAATAGCTCAGCTGGTAGAGCACAACCTTGCCAAGGTTGGGGTCGCGGGTTCGAATCCCGTTTTTCGCTCTATTTCTACTTTGCCCTGGTGGTGGAATTGGTAGACACGCAGGACTTAAAATCCTGTATCCGCAAGGATGTACGGGTTCAAGTCCCGTCTGGGGTACTTAAAACTCTCTGTAACTACGGTTAACAGAGAGTTTTTTATTTTAAGGGGGAACAAAAGGGGGCAAGAAATTTTAATATTTAATTCGTTCTATTTTAAAATTTTTTATAAAACCTTTTCACTTATTTTTTCTCAATAATCTAGTGCATAATCTATATTTATAGATTTAGATATTTTCTTAATCAACAAGATCTCCAATGCAAGTTTACCTCTATTCTACTAGTTGCATAACGCCTGAGATTCGGATACCTGAATCATTAGTAAGTTCCTCATTACTATTTAACATAATGAAGATTATGTTATATTATTAGAAGAACTAAATTTGCTGAATGTTTGAAGTATTTAGACAATCGTTTTTTGAGATTTTATAATCAAGTAGTTAATCAATTATTCAAATAAACTATTATCAATTTTAGATGCACTAGAGTTCAAATCTGGATAAATCTTTGATCTTGAATATCCTAATTTTCTTAATTCTTTTCTTATCACGTGTTTTTTATCTTTCGGTATATCAATTTCAAAAAGGTTTTCATCATGTTTTATTTCTAAAAGTGGTTGTTTGAACATAATGAAACATCCATTTTGAGAGACAATCTTTTCGTTTAAATGGCTTGGTATTACAATAGTATATTTATCTATGCTTCTTATAAAAAGAAGAAAACCTTTTATATCCTTTGCAAAGTAGTTAGGAATTTCATCATTCACTCCGGTTTTAATTGTACTAAGCTTAGACCACTGATTTCTGAAACAAATTAATTGTCCATCAGTTTTATCATTTTCGCATGCAAAATATAAAGCTACTAGAGGATTAGTAGTAACATCTAAAAGTCTTGTTCTTAATCCGTGATGCTGGGCTAATATCATTAAATCGAAATAATTTAATTGCTCTTTATGAAATGGGGCTTTTTTAGCTTTAAATTCTGAAAGAGCCCACCATTCATATTGCTGTAATCCAATTGACTTGTGATACATTTCAGATATATCCTCGGCACCATCAAGTTTAAAAGCCAATCATTAAATTTTTTTTCATTTTTACCTATTGAGGGTTTAATAGTATAATCTTTATTGGAGTGCCCTCTAAAAAAGCTAAAATCACTATTTTCCTTTAATACTAAAGGTAAAAAGTCAAGTATTGAATTAATTATCATGATTCTTTAGTAATGTTTTATTCATAGTATTATCGTTTTTTAAGTTTTCATTAATTAGTTGCGATTAGTCAAAAAAGGATTTAGAGTTCAAATGGTTATTGTAAGATTTTCTAAAGAGGAAATAAAGTTCTGCATCAACATCTCTATCAAGATTCCCTAAAAAAATATATTGGTCAATTTTAGAATGAACATATGCTTGTATATGCACTGGTGATCATAATGGAATATCTTGTGGAAGATTTTATTATGCGGGATATGACCACTGTTTAAATATCCACTTTTTGCAGTAAAAATATTGGCTCGCTTGATAGAACTTTGCTTGGCCTTTTTCAAAAGATAATCTCATAAATTATTATTCCAAAGTCTTCTCCAAAAGTTCTGCCCTGCTACTGATTGTCCGTATCGGAAATATATTTTTACGATGGCTAAATTTTCTGTGTGCATTGTTTTAGTTTTAAAGTTCATTTAATCTTTTTCCTGTATAACTTCCAAACCTGTTGTGTTTAGGTTCGCCAATCATCTGTCTTCCATATATACTGCTATGTCCTGAAAATAAATAAGCAACTACGCACGAAATAGCGACATAAACGCTGCAATCGCTCCCGAAAAGTTCGATTGCCATCATACTGCAAGCCAACGGTGTATTGGTGGCTCCTGCGAATACCGATACAAAGCCCATTCCTGCCAAAAGCCCTTTTGGTAACGGAATAAAATAGCCCAATGCATTTCCCAATGCAGCTCCGATAAAAAATAATGGGGTAACCTCACCACCTTTAAATCCTGCTGCTAAAGTAACAATGGTGAAAATCATTTTTAATGCAAAATCGTAGGCAGGTAATTGCTGTTCAAAAGACGAAACAATAGTAGGAATTCCTAACCCAATATATTTTGTAGTTCCTAAAGTCCAAACAGCGGTTGCAACTAAAATACCTCCAACCAAAGGTCTTAATGGAGGATAAGAGATTTTTGTTTTAAAAATTTTGCTTACTTGATGAATGGTTTTGCTGAAAAGAGCAGCACATAGCCCGAAAGCTATACCCGCAGTAATTGCATAAAGACCATTTAAAAAAGAAAAATCAGGAATGGTCGGAATATGATAATGAGTATGCCCGGTTTTCCAAAGTTTAGTGACCAAGTCTGCGATGATTGCCGATGCAAATGCAGGAAAAATCGAATCATATTTAAGTCTTCCAATCAAAAAGACTTCTAACCCAAAAATGGTTCCAGCCAACGGTGTTCCGAATACAGAAGCAAAACCTGCGGCAATGGCAGAGATGATCAGAACTTTTCTTTCATTTGGATCGAGTTTTAGTGGTTTTGTAAATTGGTCGGCAATAGATCCTGCCATTTGTATTGCAGTTCCTTCTCTTCCAGCAGATCCTCCAAAAAGATGTGTCGCGAGTGTACCGAGATAAACAAATGGTGCCATACGAAATGGTATAATCTCTTTAGGGTCGTGAATGGTATCGATCAATAGGTTATTGCCGGCTTCTACTTCTTTGCCGAATTGATGATAGATGTATCCAATCACGAAACCGGCTATGGGAAGAAGGGCAATTAACAAAAGGTGATTTTCCCGAAAATCAGTAACCCAGCCTAATGTTTCTAAAAATAATGCGGACGCAGTTCCGATGCAAGATCCAAGAATAAGGCTAATCAATAACCATTTGATGACATAGGGAAGGGTTGGGTAAGCTCTAAAAAATACTTTTGTTCTAATAAGCGATCTCTGCCCTTTAGATTTTTGATAATGACGCATAATATATCCTGATTAAATGTTGAACATTCAATTTTAATCAGGCGCCATCAGCTTTTTAGGGCGGTTGGGTAAGGGAGACACCATTCCCTTTTTTTTAATAATCAAAGATAATAAAAATCAATGACCTAAGACATAGTCTTTAAGAATTTCTGCTATTCCGAGCTCACAATTGATTCTGTTTCTTTCACTCATTGCAGGGAATGGAACACTTTTGATAAATAAGACTTCTGATAATTTTGCTCTTTCTATAGCCATTAAAACAAATTTTTCAATATCTTTCATTATAATGATAATACATTTGGGACGGTGTGTTCTTAATCTTTTCGAAAGCGAGTCAACATTTTCAGAACGTTGTTTATTTCTGATTGTCATATCCTTTCTGTCAATTTCTTCAGTCACCAAATATTCAATTTTGCATTTTATTTCCTCAAAAAATGCTAAAAAATCAATATCAGTTTCAAAGTTACCAAATTGCATTTCAAAGGCTGACTTTACGCACCTGTACAAAGGTGTATTGCATTTGTAAAAAGATTTTGTATCAGAAGATTTTGCTTCAGTGATCAGTAAGATTTCTGTTGCCATTTCAAACATTAATATTTATTATCACCTGATCATTTCATTGACTGAACGATCTTATAGTTAGCCATACTGACCTTATCCACGCTTAGATCGTTGTTCAATACATAAAAGAACTTCCCGTTTTTTGAAAAAACTATGGCTTGTCTTGGTTCTTTAAAACCTTTGATAGTTTGGACATTCTTATTGGTTTTAACATCGACCACTGAAATAGTATTATCGATCTTGTTACCACTCAGCACAAGTTTTCCGTCCGGTGACAGACTTGCTCCATAATTGTCCTTACCAACCTGAATACGATGAATAATGTTTTTGCCGGCTATGTCCACCATAAGCAGCTCATTTGTTCCACTGTTCGCTGCATATAAGGTTTTACCGTCTTTACTGATCGAGATTGCCCGGATCTTTTTGAAGCCTTCCATTTCTCCATCTATTTTTAGCGTTTTAACATCAACAATCGTTATATGGTCGTTTCCAAAATTGGTCACATAGAGCTTTGTGTTATCAGGATTAAATTTTACTCCCTGTCTGGGCTGATGGAAGCCCGTAATGATATTCTTGACCTCAGATGTTCCTGGATTGACCAATGTTACCGTATTGGCTGCTTCATTGTTGATAAACAGCTGTTTTCCATCGTTTGAGATAGCAGTTCCAAAGGCACCATAGCCAACCGGGTATTTTTTAATCAGCTGATAATTGTCAGAATCATAAACCATCAGATATCCAAGACTACTATCGGTAATGTAAATTAGCTTTCCATCCGGAGAGAAAAGAATATTTCTGGGATTAACAAAGCCTTTGATGGTGGTTTTTAACTCGGCTTTGGATAGGTCATAAATTTTAATTTCTGTAGAATCGCTGTAAGATGCCACCGCTATTTTTTCATCAGGGCTAACTGCAAGTGAATTATTTTTAATATCCCCATCGAATGGAACTTGTGCGAATGCTTTTATCGTAAAGCTCAGAACTATCAGTGAGATTTTAAATCGTAATGATTTCATATTATTTGTTGTTTAGTAAAGTATAATATTAATTTGTTCAAATACATTAAGCAATAAATCTTTAACTGGCAAAAGAAGTGACCGCCCATAATGCAGCAGCAGAAATGATGCCCCAAAGTACAACGCCCTGAATTAAAGGTCTAAAACCAACGCTCATCAGTAATTTTCTGTTGAGACCGCAGCCAATTAAAAATAAAGTTAAGGTCAGCCCTGCTTTGGCAATCCCTGTAAGATAATGACTGAAATTCTGCACAAAGGGAATATAGGTGTTGGCGATCATAGCCAAAATAAATAAACCTATGAAGTAAGGGATCTTTACTTTACTGCCTTTGTTTTTGAAAAGAAATGTAGACAGAAATGCCACAGGAATGATCCATAAAGCGCGGGCTAACTTCACCGTAGTTGCCACTTCCAAAGCCTGAGCTCCATATTTGCTTGCCGCTCCCACTACTGAACTTGTGTCGTGAATGGCAATGGCACTCCATAAACCAAATTGGGTCTGAGACAAATTCAATGCGTGACCGATCATTGGGAAAATAAAGAGTGCAACTGAGTTAAGGATGAAAACCGTACCCAATGCTACTGAGATCTGCTTTTCTTCGGCTTTGATGACAGGAGAAATGGCTGCAATGGCGCTGCCTCCGCAAATAGCTGTTCCTGCAGAGATGAGATAGGAACTCTTTTTGTCGATCTTAAGAAATTTTCCCATCAAATATCCGATCACCAGTGTTCCTATGATGGAAACTATGGTAAATACTATCCCTTCCTTGCCCGCTTTCATTGCGCTGGTTACATTCATTCCAAAACCTAATCCTACGACTGAGACCTGCAACAGGATATGTGTTGCCTTGTGGTTAAGGTGCAGATAAGGATGACCAATGAACTGTGCAACGATGAGTCCCAAAAGCAAAGCAACAGGAGGGGATACAAAAGGAGAGAGGCATAATACAACGAGTACGAAAAAAATAACTTCTCTGGCTGTAATGCTTTTTTCTAAGAATCTTCGTAAAGACTTTTTTTCTGTGTTATTTTGATGATCTTGCATAATATGATTCTTTAATTTTATAGTACAAAATTCATCATATCATCAGTGAAAAAGAAATCAAAATAAATAATCTGTCATTACTTAAAGTTATAGCTAAGTGCGAATTTTATAAATAAATCGGAAAGACTTTCACCTTCACCCTGCGTTCGAATGAAATTGAATTCCCTCTCGACAGTAAGCCCTTTCACATCCACCACGGTACATTCGTTATTTTTAAGTTCTTTGAAAATGGAATATATGGAAAGAAAAGCCAAAGCTTCAGAATTGAGTAAATACATTTTGATGCTCTCCGAACTGTCCAACTGCATCTCCAAGTTGAGATCACTTATTTTTATACCAGCTTGTTTAAGGGCGTGTGCAATGACTTCCAAGGTTCCGGAACCCGGTTCACGTAAAAGAAAACTATACTTTATTATATCTTCTATTTTTACAGATAATTTTTTTGATAGAGGATGTCCTGATTTTCCAACAAGTACCAATTCATCTTTAACGAAAGGAGTATATTTAAATATTGTATTTCTTGATCTACCTTCAATAATTCCAAGGTCGATATTTTTATTTTGCAAAGCTTGCTCAATCTGTTCTGTGTTTCCGGTAACCAACTGCACTTTTATACTGCCGAACTTGTGATGAAATGCAGCCAATATAAGAGGCAGCAGATATTGTGCAACGGTAGTACTTGCACCAATACGTATCGCTCCTGCTTTATTTTGAGTAAAAGCATTCAGTTCAAATTCCATATTTTGGTAGATGGCAAACACTTGTTCCGCATACTGAAGCAAAGTTTCTCCGGCTGGCGTTAGTTTTATCTTTGTTCCGTTTCTGTCAAAAAGTTTAACCTTGAAATAGTTTTCAATCTCTTTGATATGCTTCGTAACGGCAGGCTGTGTAATGTAAAGTTCTTCCGAGGCCTTGGTGAAGTTGAGCCTTTTTGCTACGGCAAGAAATACTTTCAATCTGAAATCGAACATCTGCTATTTTATTTTCTTTGAAATGTACAAAATAAAAAATTCTGAACTGTATTAAAAGGAGTGGAATGGTCGATATATTGAAAACTAAATTGCTTAAAAGAATCCTTAAAAGCATCTTTCAGTGATTTGTCTGTATATTGCTTTATTTCAAATCCGCTACATTTGGTCGGGCCTTTATCAGAGAATGTTCCGATAATCAAAAATCCATCCTGACTGATTGCCCTTTCAGCAATTGAAGTGTATTTTATTATATATTCTTCATCAGTTAAAAAATGAAAAGCTGCTCTGTTAGACTGCAGCCAAAAGTTTAGACAAAATTAAACAATATTATTAAAGGAAAGATTTCGGTACTGTACCGGACTCTTTCCTTTAATATTAAGCCTTATTCGGTCATGATTGTAATAATTGATATACTTTTTTATTTCTTTTTTCAATTCCTCGATAGTTTTAAATTTTCTTGTGTAAAACATCTCAGATTTTAATGTTCCGAAGAAGTTTTCGATGATTGCATTATCCAGACAGTTTCCTTTTCGGGACATACTCTGGATCATTCCTTTTTCTTTTAACAGGTGCTGATAGGCTTTCATCTGATATTGCCAACCCTGATCCGAGTGAAGAATGATGTTTTCCGTATTCTTTATTTTTCTAAAACTCTTTTTCAGCATATTCACAACCTGTGCAAAAACAGGTCTCTCAGAGAATTCATAACTGATAATTTCTCCGTTGAAAAGATCATTTTTGGAGAAAACTTTTTTAAACAATTTTATTGCTCAGGGTTTTCATCCGGAAAACTGCCAGCACTAAAATACAAGCCTATTTAACCTTTTGCCTTTTTGATTAATTTCTCTTTGCTATCTTTGACCTTACTAAAAGTAAGTTTGCTAAATTCCTCCAGCTCCTCTAAAAAAAATCAATGCTCAAACTTCCAAAGTCAAAATATTTTCTGAAAGGACATAAATTATCACTTCTCTGTAATTCATATTAATAAAGGCTTTACAGATTATTTCATAACTTTAAATAAAGTTGTGATGCACTATTTATAAAGTGAAGATAAATTTTCGCAATACCGTCTGTTCTGCAAGATATCGACACCCGTTAAAAAACTCTTTTAAACCAAAATATCTTGATATATGCCACAAAAAAAGCCCCTCGCAGTGCGAGAGACTTTGTCTTCGATTACGAAGGTAAGGAATACTTTAATACAAAGCAAAAGCATTGATTTTAAAATTAAAATCCACTATAACACTATTTACGGGCTTACTATTAAGTTCTTATTTTTTTACACCTTCAGTTGTATGTTTTGTTGATCACTTGATACCATAATATTCAAATAGAGAAGATTTAAGCTACTTCTTAACGCAATTTTACACATCCTTTTCTGTCTCTCCCATTATTTTCACCTCTTTTTGTGTATAATTAAATCTATGGTCAGTTTGAGCTGACTTATATGATTCCTGAAAATTGAAAATCGGTGATCACTGCCACCGATTTTTACATTCAATTACTACATATGTAGTTCAGCTGTAAATTTTTCAAAAATCCTTCTTTTTTGACCAATTCATCAAGTTCATTCATCAGCTTTTCCACAAGAATTTTCATTTGATCCACTACTTCCTTATCAAGACAAGTAAACTTATGGCGCAGAATCTTATGATATTCCAAAGTGGGGATAAGTTTAAGCAGGAATCCATCAAACAAATCTTGATGGCGTTTCATATCGGGATTGGCATACAAACATAGATGCCACAATGCTTGAAAGGACAAATAATTGGGCATATAGCAAAGCTTGACAAAAATGTAGGTTCTGCAAAACGAAAGGAAGAATAGAGCGAAAAGATATGGTACTCCCTGATGGTTTTCGTTTTCGTTCCCAACCATACTCAAAAACTGCAAGCCATTGCCTTTTGCTGATTTGTAATAGCAATCCAAGTCTTGATGCTGATGATGGGGAAATTCCCAATGTGGCTCGGGATGATAAGGATTTGAAGCATAAATCCTGTTTTTACCTTGTATAATATTTGCAAAGAAATTTTGATACTTGTATAGGTGTTGCTGAATCCAATTGCGGTCGTGGCTGATAAGTACAAAATCATATTGTTTCCCAGCTTTACTTTTAAGATAATATTGTTTCTCTCTTAGTCTTTCATTACTCACGTTAGGAGCGATTATAAGCAGATAATAGATGATATTTTTTCCATAGATGGCTCTATGAAACAGATAAACCTCTTCTGTATTTTCCAACTTTATAATGATTCCCACTGCCTTATCGAGAATTTTATCATTGTGATCCGCCAAAACACTTGATATTTCATATGATACCGCAATGTCACGAGGTGATTTTTTGATCTGTTTTTTCAATTGGTCTAAACGTATTTCTATCATATTGAAAAGACTTTCTTCTGCAATACTAATGGCTTCAAAGAATTCGTTGTCATACATAAGTTCATCCTCACGAGCTGACCTTCTTGCTTTCTCGAATAAACTGATCAGATGATACTCCTTGCTATTTTGTTTTACAAAATATTTTTGAATCTCAGGTGCGTATTGTATTAAATGATAGATACGCTCGTGCAGGTTGTTTGAATCAGAAGAAGATCCTGTATATAGGTTTTCCAGATATTCCAAATCATACCTAATGACCTTTTCGTAGCTGAGAAAAACACTTACAAACGATTCATTCTTAATAAATTCACGGGTTTGAGACAGCAATATATTGTGATCGTGGTAAAATATTTCCTTATAATTTTCAAACTTTTTATTAAACTTCTTCCAATTTCTGTCAATCAAAAGGTGATTTCCAAACTGCTCATTTTGATAGATCAAGGCTGATGGTTTGCAGTAAAATTCGACAAAGGGATGTCCTGAATCAAACTTTTGATGGAGTTGAGTATTGTAAAAAAAATGTATGTGTACTTTATGTTCAGAGTAGACTTTTTTAATCCAGTGTTTTTGTTTTAGCTTATCAATATCATTTTTGTTTTCCAAATGTATAATTAGATGGGAATCCTGAGAATGTACACCTTTATTATAAAAGATCTGAATGATAATGTAATCTCGGCTAAGCTGTTTGATAGCATCTTCTAAAAATTCGTTTTCGAGTTTTGAGAATGAAAGTTGATTTGAAGTTTTCATTTTATTACATTTTTGAGTTGTGATTTTCGATATTAAAGTAGAAGTAAATAGCCTCAAGAAAGACACGGATTAAGGAGAACCACATCATTAAATCAATATGCTCATGCAATTCTTTATCTTTCTCAAGTTTCAGAATATCATTGATAGTAAAATCTGTATTTCCAATCTTCTCAAGGAATTTTTGGTAGTATTCTTCGCCAATAACAGAAAGTACACTAAGAAAAAGTTCTTTTAAATAATCATCCAAAGGAATTGAACTAATGATATAGTTTTCGGCTTGATATGAATTACTATTTTCAGTTTCCTTCAAAGGAAGGCTATTGCCAAATTCATCTATAAAATCTGTAAAACCTGAGACCAAAAATTGCACGCAGGTAAGTAATCCCGCAATCTTTAAACTATGTGGGTCAATATTTGGAATTTCAACGTTTCCTGAAAACATTTCTTTGATACTATACTTTTGTATCAATTTAGGATATCGGTCAAAAAGTACATTTATGTCTTCACTTCCCAATTTATCCATAAGTATATAAATGCCTTTATTAAGTTCATCTATCTGCCTCTCGTCTGACAACAATTTAAAAGTTACATTAACCTTTTCCATCGAGTCTATGATTCTTCCGATCGTTTTTTCTTTATCTCTCATATTAAAATTTTTAGTGAAATAAAGTTGCTCAGTAATTGTCAGGTATCTAATGCTTTCAAGGGATAAATTATTCTGAGGACGTGGGTTTTTTATCTTTTATTTTCTTTAAGCCTCTTTCACGAATGATTTGTGCTGAATCAAGCATTTTATTAAGATGGATAAAAAGAGTAATGATATTTGCTTCGGGTTCATCAGAATATGCACCTAATGAAAAATAAACAATCTGCGTATTGAAATACTCAAATTCCTGCAAAGTAAATTCTTTGAAAGCTTTCTCAAAAACAAGAAATGGATTTCTATATTCTTCATCCGAAAGCGAACCTTGAAGTAATCTGGATGGAAACTTTGGGGGACGTTTCACTTTCCATCTTTTTGCTTTGAATTGTAATACATAACTTGCCCTAATAAATGAGCGCATACAGAGGTAATAATGAAAGATGAGCGAAGGATCATTCTTCATCAGGACTTCGCATTTCGTTGAGTAATTAATCACGTCATTTAGTCTTTCTCTTACAGCGGACAGAAAATCCATTTGAAAAAATGCATCTATCAATGTCAAACAAGAATGCTTTTGATGACTGTCCCAGAACTCAGCTTCAAAGTCTATTTTTTTATTTTTCATAATAATTATATTTTTATTGATACGAATTACTATCATCAAAAGTGGATAATCAATACAGAAATTGGATATTATATCTAGTGAAATTGATATCTTACAGGATAATTTTTTAACTTTACAATTCAGACGATTTAATAGAAATGGCTTTATCTTTAAGCCTTTAAATTTGATAACCGCTATGGAACAGAAAATACATCAGGGAAGAAATGTAAAACGCTTTAGAGAGATGCTAGGTATCAAACAAGAAGCTTTAGCTCTTGATTTGGGTGATGATTGGAATCAAAAGAAAATTTCTTTGCTTGAACAGAAGGATGTGATAGACGAAAATCTATTAAAAGCAATTTCTAAGACTTTAAAAATTCCTGTTGAAGCATTTCAAAATTTTGATGAAGAACAGGCTGTTAACATTATAGCAAGTACATTTAATGATAACGCAACAGGTGTAATTGTTAACAATTATAACCCTATTGAAAAAATCATCCAGCTTCACGAAGAAAAAATCGCATTATATGAGCGAATGTTGAAAGAAAAGGACGAAATGATGAACAGACTTCAAAATCATATCAATAGATAAAATATAAGTAATTCGGGATAATTACTTTTTCATTTTTATATGGAAGGCTCAACGTCAAGTTGAGCCTTTTTTTTAAATTAAGTAATTAGTATATAATAAACTAAAGTCAAATTTATCAAGTTGTCCGAATGTATTTTTATTGTTTAATAAATACTTTCAAAAATCTAGAAATTGATCTTGACTTATTATCACCCCAAGGCATTTTTCTTATTGCTGGATATGAGAGATAAAGAAACCTTTTTGCTCTGGTAAAAGCGACATACAAATTATTTTTTTCTTGATTTAATTCTTCTCCGCCCTTTTCAATGGCTAAGTAGTAGGGAAAAGTACCATCATCTAAACCAATAAGAAATACAATTTCAGATTCTTGTCCTTTCATTGTATGTACAGTGCTAATACATACACCATCTTCCTTCACATTCTTTAAAACCGTTCCTAACGAAATTGCATTTTTAAAGCCAGTAAGTGTTGGTTTTAAATTATTAATTGAATATGTCTTCCAAAGATTCTTAAAACCTTCTACCTCATTTGCAATTTGAAGTTGATCTTCTTCATTGAATAAATTATTTTCTTTAATAAAATTTTCAATCTGTTTTATTGAACCTTTCATATTATCTCCGGTCAAATGATCTACAATATTTTTAACAAACGAGAAAAAACTATATTTTGAGAGTTCAATTTGATATTCATCATCAAAATCATCAATCTTCAACAAACTTTTAAGTTTTCTTGTATGGATTTTATCGGATGGATTAATTTTAATTCTAAAGTAATTATCAAAAACCTTCATAAAAGTTGTTTCAAACTTCACTCCATTATTTCCTGATTTAAAATAATACGGTATTTCACTACTAATCAGTTCTTCTTCAATATGTTTAAATACAAATCTATTTCTTCCCAGAATTGCAATCTTAGTGTAATCAATTTCTCCTTCAATATCAGAATGTAGTTTCTCATTTATCAATTCCTTAATTTTACTTACAACAAATTTTGCTTCATCTAATTCATTGGAGCTACGCTGAATTTCAAATTTACCTTCTATTACGTGATTTACAGCCTCAACATTTAAGTCCATTAATTTATTAGCAGCCTCAATTACTTTTTTTGAGCATCTATAGTTTTCATCTAAAGTAATTTTCTTTGCTTTGAAGTCCTCAACAAATAAGGTTTGCATATACTTTGGTGCTGATCCATTGAACCCATAAATAGATTGATTAGGATCTCCGACAATCATTATATTATTGATAACTTTACTACACAATGATTTCAACAAATAGTATTGAGCTTTATTTAAGTCTTGCCCCTCATCAATAAAAATATAATTATATGCCTTCGAATAAAGACTACGAGCAGCTTCATTATTTATAAATAGTTTGTAAATCAATAAAATTAAGTCATCAAAATCTATTGCATTATTAGACCTTAGATTATCTTGGTATTCATTGTAAAGCATTAAGAAATGTTCTTCACCGTCGTCAGTGATTAACTCTTCAGGCTCAGCGAGCTCTCTTTTAACTTCAGAAATAAAACTTAGCACTCTAGATTTATATGAAGATCTTTCCTTTGAGTCCATTTCTTTATACAGCGGTGTGAAATAGGGGATCGATTTTATTACATCTTCCACAATTTCAATTCTATCACTTTCATCTTCAAAAATATGTGGCATTTTTTGAAATCCTAAAAGTTTAAATCTAGCTTCCAATATTGATTGACAAAAAGAGTGAAATGTACCTACAAAAACATTGTTGTTTTTAATAGTATCTAAAGAAAGTCTATCTTTTAATTCCTCACTAGCCTTATTGGTAAATGTTATCGCTAAAATCTTCGAAGAATTATGATTTAGAAGCTGTTTAACACGCTCTGTCAATACTCTGGTTTTTCCGCTACCTGCACTTGCTTCGATTAAAAAAGCACCTTCTTTTAAATTTACAATTTCTGATTGTTTCTTTGATAAATTAATTTTATGCATTTGTGGCAGGATTTAAAATTAGGTTTATTTTATTAAATAATTCAATTACTTTTGAAGGTAAGAGTTTCTCAGATATCAACAATTGATCTGCAATTATTGGAGCGAATTGAGTTTTCATATTTGTAATGAGATCATAATAATCTGTATCAGCGATATTATTTAATTGTATTTGTTTTGCTGCCCTATGTTGATCATTTGAACATTTTTCTAACTCTATTTTATGATATGCTAACTTTACTTCGTCAAGATAGCCAGTAGTGCACAATTCTTTTTCAAAATCATTACCAGCAGTAACAAAAGTAACTTTAGTTGGGTCGTTTCTTTTAGAATTTGAAATTTGCCTTAAAACATCTGTATTAACATCTGGTTCATTATCACTAAAAATAAAATATTCAATATTAAACGATTCACAAAATCTTATAAATGGAAGGTATTTTGTATAACCACCAACACCTACAAAATTAACCCCTAATTCAACATAATCGAAACCAAAATATTTACTTACTAATATCGGAAGAGCTTGTTCCTCTGTTTCTCCTTCAAATAATACAACAACCTTAGAAAAATATAATTCTCCTCTTGTGTTAATTACCTGTCGCTGAATTTGTCTCAATTGCTCAGAATCGAAATCATCAATAATTAATTTTCCCACTTTAGTATTTTCACCTAGCTTAGTGATAGATCGAACCTCTTTTAATTCGGCATTTGAAGCAATATAATTAGAATGGGTTGAAATAACTTTTTGACCAGTCATATTTTTAATTTGTGAATACAATTTTTTCTGGGCATTCGGATGCAGATGGGATTCAGGCTCTTCTATCGCCAATATTGGGAAATAGGGTTTATCATTATCTAAGTAAAAATTTTGACTTAAATTTAAGAACGATTTAAGCACTAACATTGAAGACCAACTTCTTGTACCCATACCGTGATAATCCATTGAAAATTCTGAATAATTTATTCGAATACCCTTATTTAAATCTCGAACCTTTTTTGTGAATGGAGTCAATTGCACCGAATTATTAGGATTATCCATTGCAGTATCTAACTCCTCTAATGTCTCTTGCAAATTTGATAAGATATCAGAA
This sequence comes from Epilithonimonas mollis, assembly GCF_900142325.1. Classification (GTDB taxonomy): domain Bacteria; phylum Bacteroidota; class Bacteroidia; order Flavobacteriales; family Weeksellaceae; genus Epilithonimonas; species Epilithonimonas mollis. The sequence goes on along the minus strand of NZ_FRAM01000002.1, from coordinate 320,414 downwards.
CTTCCAATAGTTGCATCGTTTAACTCAGAAATTAATCTTTCAATTTTTATTTTGTCTGCTGGTGTAAATTCTAGAGAAGATAATATGCGTCCTAAATATGAAGATTTAGATTTTATATCATCTAAAATATCTCTATTAGCATCGAGATAAAAAAAAGGAATTTCATCGAAATAAAAACTCAATTCATTTTCATACTGATGATCGAACCAGTGAGCACCATCATCAAAATATTCCTCCCATTGATCTATATAGTACTGTTTTTTTCTAAAAGTTTTATTGTGTTCTTTAATAATTGTCCGAAAAGCCATTATCTGGTTTCCTTCAGAACTTATCCCAATTCTGTCAGTTTTAAAAACGTCTGCCCAATCTTCAGTGAATTCGCTAGAGACTCTATCATCGGGAGATATCGGTACAAAGAGAATGTCAATGATTATTGTATCATCTATTTCATCATCCATATAACAGAAATCATCGTTCGAAATAAAATGAGTATTTGTTAATGCTAATTGTAAAGCTTTTAATATTGTGGTTTTGCCGGAATTGTTTGTTCCCACAAAAACAGTTGCATTTTCAAAATCAACTTCGATATTTTTAAAACCTCGAAATCCTTTTATTCTTATAGACTGTAATCGTATACTCATATGTAGATTTGAAAAATTTATAATTATTAGTTTAGTCTATAAATATACAAATCGAATTTTGAAGAAAAAAGAAAAGCATCTGATAATGTAATTTATCAGTATCAACATTATCATAATAATTATCATTATCATTTTAACCCTTAAATATCTCTCTTCCTACTGTTGTGTATTATTTCATTCGCACTGTTATCATTATACACATCAAATCTTAGCAAGGAGAAAAGTTAAGTGTATTTTTCAGAGTCGTTAAAGAATTTTTCACATTCAAAAAAATATTATTTTCTAACGCTGATAATTCAGAAATAATTTTCTTAATTATTTTCCTTGCTTGCTATAAATCCATCTTTAAACCTCAGAAAGTCTTCCGCTTTTTTGGGGTTGTTCTTAATCCACAATTGCATTAATTGAGTGTTTTCGCTCAAGATTTTAATCTCATTTTCATCGTAGATTTTTTTTCCTTCATCAGCAATTTCTTTTAAAATATCTTGACGTAGTTCACTTTTTGCTTTAATGCTTTCTTTATACCAATTGGTTGCGAAATTGATAGAAATAATCAACACCAAAACCGCAAAAATCGCTACTCCAATTCCGCTCCAAGTAAATTTCTCCATCCTTTTTGCTTGTTTTTGAAAAGTTTCCAAATAATGGCTGGTTTTTTGTGAAATAACAGCTTCTGTTATGGTAACAACATCTGCTAAATATTGATTTCTTGAAAGTTGTTCTTTTTCATAAAAAGCCAATACCTCATTAGGAATTCCTTTTACGACTTCAAAGTCTAATTGCAGTTGACCAATTGCTAATACCAGATCTTCAATGTCCGCTTTCACTTCCGCATTAGATTCCCTATTCTTGAAATTTGAAGCAATGTTATTTTCATTTGATCTTATAACGTTTTCCAAAAGTTCCATTCCGTTACTTTTAGATTCCTCATTTTGTTTTTGATTTTCCATTTTTTTGTTTTTAAATTGTTAAGGTTTATCTTGATTTTCGCTTCTTTTTCCAGAGCTCATCTTCGTCCTGAGAAACATAGGTTGGTTTAAGTAAATCGCCTAATAATCCACCTGCAATTTCTATTAAGCTTTCATTTGATGCTGATTCTCTATGAGTGTTTTGATGATTAACTTCATTATTACTATTTAATAATGTTACCAAATTACCAAGATCGGAATCTGTTTCAGAAAGAGAGAACCCGACATTTTTCCGGAAGAAGAATCCGTTTTTCTGTTGATTACTATCAACTTTATTGATCCACAGATTTTGAATTTCATTTTTTTGATTGGGTTTGAATTCTTCTTCATATTGGATCTTTACAGAAAATCCTTTTTGTTGTAGATTTTCCCGAAATTCCTTTAAGTTGGCAACGTTTTTATGTGCTTCCCTAACCGCTTTTTTCATTTCAAATACAGATTTTATCTCAGAAATTTTTAACAGATTCGAGATTTCAGACAATTTGTAACCTGCTTTATAAATTCTTTCTGTTTGATAATTTTTGTCCTTTTCCATCACAATTCGCATTCCCGAAATTCCGTCTTTGATATTTGAAGACAATTGAACTTTAAAACCTTTTTTCTTCATTTCTGAGATGAGATTATCAAAATTATCTTCTGACCTAATGGCTTCGGTCAAGCTTTTAAGCATCTCCGCTTTTTTCTGAATTCCAATTTCAACATCGGTTAATAATCCTTTCTCTTTACAGACTTCTCTGACCGCTTCACCGAATCTTCTTCCGATATCGTGAGCTTTCACGGTGCACTTTCCCGAAATATCAATCCTGTTGACAACAAAATGGATATGCTTATGTTTTGTACTGTTATGAATATCCAATCGGTATTGATTTTTGTTTGTCACACCTACTTTTGCAAGAGCTTCCATCGCAATTTGTTTAAATTCCTCATCCTTCAATTTTTTGCCAATTTCGTCCGGTTGAGAAATATAACCTGTCAATGCCCACTTCTTTACTTTTGGGTTTCGTTCAGCTACAGTTTTCATTTCGTAAAACTGACCTTCTGCAGTATCACTCAAAAGATAATTCGAAGCCACCATCTCTGCTGTTCCTTTATCGTTTGAATTGTATTCCAAAGCTATTTTTGTGATGGATCTTGTGGTTGCAGAATTATTCATTTTTCTTAGATTTTGAATATAAATATTGATGAATCAATTCGATCAGATTTTCAATTCTCAATAAAATTTCTTTCTTATTTTCAAAAACATTCCATTCCCGATTTCGCAAAAGATTCGTTATTTTTTTGAAATTGTTTCCAAATTGAAGTAAGACTTCATCAGTTTGAAATTCATTAATTTTTAGTTCTTTTTCGAACAAAACATTTCGAATATAGGTTGATAATTTTAACGGATATTTTTTCTGTTTTTGAATCAGGATTGCATATTCAGAATTGGTAATTCGTATTGAAATCACTTTATCCAGTTTTTTATTTTCTTTGGTCTTCAAACCGCCTTTCCTACCTAATTCCTTGAAATATTTTTTTCTCTTTTCCTGTGCAATCTTTGCTTCATTTTCTTTGGTGACTTGGTGTATAAATTCCTGTAAAAAGTCTTTTTCCATTGTATATATTTAATTGTGTTTCAAAACATTTCTGACGATAGGAAGAAATCAAAAATCCCAATTTTGCAATCAGCGGCTACGCTTATTGTAAACTTTGGGTACTTTTTGCACTAACATACCACCATATTTTACCTGTGTTTATTTTACTCACCTTCGCCTGTATTTCACTTGTCTTTCAGGTGATGGATTTTTGTGAATCATCCAATCATTTAAGTCTTTAAAATCTGAATATAAAATCCGACAATCTTCTGCGTTTTTATTTTCACTTCTAATAATTTCAACGGCACGATTTCCGGCTTCATCGTTGTCAAAATAAAGCTCAATATTATCATAAGCTTCTAGTGATTTTTTAATCTTTGAAATCATCGACACAGAATTCAAAATGAGATAATCGGCAGGTTCTTTTTCTAAAAAATTTTCTACATTTTTAAATGAAAGAAAATCGAAAAAACCCTCGAAAACCCGAATCGATTCTGATCCATTTTTTACTGTAGAAACATCTTTTTTACCCAAACAGATTTTAGAATATTTATTACGGATTTCATAACCGGCAGAATCGTTCTTGAAACCAATTCCGAAATAGTTTTTATCTTTCATTCGGTAATGAATTTCGTGTAAGAACTTAGTTTGATTTCCAACTTTTCTTTCTCTTAAATATTCCAAAAGTGCAGGATGCAGGATTTCATTCACATGAAGTATCTCATAATTTTTACTGGAGTTTTCGAACTTCTGATCAGGAATATTTTGATTTTGAAAAGAAGAAAAGTTTTGATTTTCTGCCCAAATTAAAACTCCATTTACTGAAGTGTTCAGATACTTCTTCATAAAGTCAGTATTATTTCCACCGATTCCTTCTGAAAATAAGTACCATTTGTTTAGACTTTTATTGATTTTAAAAGAGGCTTGGGATTCGCTGGCAAAGGGGTTGAGATACCAAGCTTCTTTTTCATTTTGTTTCGTGGGAAGGTGTCCGAGAGAAAGGAGGACTTCTTCCAACGATATGCTGTTAAATTGTTTGCAGTTCATTTTGTAATTTTTAATGTTTTTGGTGATAAATAGTAGGTGTCCTGTCGGTTAAAGCGGATAGGTTTGGTTTTGAATAATTTTTGATGAATTGATGAGAAAACCTTATAATTAATTGAATTATAATAATCTATGTTCTCATCAAACTCTCATCATCTCATCAAACTTGGAATATTCTTTTCATCAGTTCCTCATCAAAAATCAAGAGTTTAAAATTTGATGAGGCTTTTGATGAGATATAACTAATTGATTTTATTTTCATTATCTATTAACTCATCATTTCATCAAATTTTTGAATAATAAAATTCCTTTCTACTGTAAAATACCGCCCTGTTTTATTCTGCTGGTAAAAACTTCCACTATAATCTAGATCGTATTTGATGTAAGCCAATGAATTTTTTTGAGGTTCGAGTTTCCAGTTTTCTTTCATCAGTTTCCGGACATCATTGACTGTCCAGTATTGTTTGCTAAACATCTTACCAAGCATATTGAAAATATCCTGAGGAATACAATGGATCTTGCTGTCTTCGGTACTTTCGAAAAACTCATATAAAAGTTCGATTATCTTAGATTCCAGTTTATTGTTGTTTTTCCAAACCAATTTCTGAAGGGCTTTTGTTCTAATTTGGGAATCAGTGAACCACATTCTTGTCTCCTTGCGACTGTGAAAAGGTCTTTGGATTAGGTAACGTAGGAAATAGGGAATCTCCTTTTTTAGATTGTGTAGAAATTCAGTGTTCTCGCTTTTGATTGATCTCACTTTAATAATCCAGAATCGGATCTCATTTTCATCAATCTGAATGAAGTTATCTTCATTATTGGAACAGAGAATGAATTTTCCAAAGAATTCTACTTCTTCACGGTCTTTTCCTTTTGCCTCTTTCTTATCTTTATCAGTCGTGGAAAGATATTTTAAACGTTCTGTAATTTCCTTTTTATCAAAAAATACTTCATCAATAGCAACTATCAGCATTGATGTCCAATCCGAATTGAACTGACTGCTGAAGGAATCACCTTTTATGTAGGTCATATTTAGCCCAAAAATCGATTTCAGCCATTTAATGAATGTGGATTTTCCTGTAGATCTTTCTTTGCTGACCAAGCAAAGGATCGGGAGCATTTGTATTGGATATTGCAACAATATTTTAATATAGTCTAAACCCAGTTCCAACTGTTCTCCAAAAATATGTTCCATAAACTTCAAGGAAAATGGAATTTTTTCTTTTAAAGCTTCAAAGCTGATATTTTCTTCAACAGGGTGGTAAGGGATTTCATTATAAGTATTGTAGAATCCTTGAATGATTTGCTGGTATTGCAGATGAGAGGGGATGCAACAGAAACCATCGTACTTGGGAACTTTAGAAACATATACTTTTCCGTAATCGCTGATAATAGTCTCTCGATTCCATCGAACCAGAATCGAAATCTTGTCTCCTGAGATCAACGGTTTTTCAATTGTTTTATAGTAGGTTGTTCCTACTCTTAGATAAGGAATTTTTTCGCTCATTTTTAAAGGGATTGATTCCGTATAGAATTACGGAAAGGTTGAACAAAAGAAAGAATGCAACTTTCAATGAGAATTAGTTACACTTACTTTCTTCGATTTTTTCCGTATTCTAAAAGTTCTTTTTTGGAATAGTAATAGCGACCGCTAAAATTGTAGTAGGGTAGGCTTTTGTTTTTTCTCCAATCAATAATGGTTGGAATAGAAACGTGCAGGAATTTCGCAGCTTCAATCTGTGGGATAAGGTCTTCTGGTTGTTGCTCTGCTTTTGCGGGTAATGTGAATTCGGTTGCTTTCCTAAGAATGATTTCAACCGCCTTTTCCAAATCTCCTTTGGAATGGGAATAGAGTTGTATTGACATTTTATTGTATTTTAAATCGGTTTAAATTCAAATGCAATAATATCAATTTAACAACTGTAAATCAAATGGTTAGGTGTCGTCCAGATTCATCTAATCTAATCCAAACTAGCCCAAGTTTTATTTTTTTTAATCCAGATTAATCTAAATTATTCCAAATTAGACTTTTGAATAAAGTTGGAGTTTTAACTAAATTTAACTAAAAACAGCTCATTTTAATATAGTTTAACTTCTCTTTAGTTTAATTCAGGAATAAAGATTATTGGATATTATTTAAAATAAATCAAGTTATAAGACAAACTATCCCCACGCTTTGTCCATTTGTTCGTCTGTAAATGCTTCGGTTACTTTCATATACTTATCCAGAACAGCATCTTTCTTAATGTTGGCAATTTTCTTTATTGCTTTGGGCTCCATTCCCAATAGTAAAGAATTTGTGATAAATGTTTTTCTTGCGGTATGGCTTGTTATGAATTTACATTTGGGTTGTGTGAGTGATTTTTTCTTATTGCCAACAAACCAATGGGTTGTGAACGGTTGTGTGATTTCTGCTAATTCACAACAATCTTTAATGTATTCATTGAATTTTTGAGAAGAGATAATGGGTAATGGTTCATAGATCGTTCCTTTATATTTTTCCAAAATAGCTTTTGCATACTTATTTAGTTTGATAGCGTGATTTTGTGTTTTAGTTTTCTGAATAGAAAGAACTATATGGTCTTCAGAAATATTGGCTAAATGTAGTTTTGAAAGATCAGAGAACCGCAAACCTGTGAAACATCCCATACAATAGAAATCCCGAACGTGAGACAGTCGATCGCTGTCAAAATCTTTTTCGTATAGTTTTATCAACTCTTCAAATGTTAAATACACAATGTCAATGTCGTGTTCAACAGCTCTAAATTTCTCGAACTCCCTGTTTGCATTATATCCTTTTTCTGTTGCCCAGTTTAAAAATGACTTTAAAACCTTGATTACTTTAGCGAAATAATTTTGCTTCATCTTTTTTATTTCGTAAGAGTAATCTCTTAATGATTCAAAAAAATCTTCATCAACCTTATCAAAAGAAAGCGAAATTCCATTTTCCTTACAAAAGAATTCCAGATAGTTTTTTACAGTAGTTTGACCCTTGATGGTGTTCGGAGTTTTTATCAATTTTCCTTTGTCAATGTATTGTGTAAAGCATTTGAAAAAGTCGAATTCACTGGATGTTTCAACTTTTTCATTTGAATCAAACTTTTCAATAAACAAATCCTTTGTTGGTTCAAGCTTATTTGCTCTGAAATAAAGCGAAATGTCTTGAATTTTGGTTTCTATCTGTTGGAGTTTTTCATTTATTTCGTCATAGCCATAATAAGTATCTTTTTTTGAATTAGCTTTCACTCGATTGTTCTGCCAATCATTTAATTTGCAATTCAATCCAGTATTTCTTTTTATTATAGAGCTGTCAATTCTGAATAATATCCTAATTGGCATTAAACCGTCTTGACTTACTTTGTCCTTTCTTAATTCAAAATTGTACTTTATCATAAGTTGAAATAGATTTAAATAAATGTAAGGGGGAACAAAAGGGGGAATTAATTTGCATTTAAAATTATTAAATATGAAAAAACAAATTAATTAGAAACCTATTGTATATCAAAGTTATTGAATATAAACGAATTAAAAACAAGAAAAATTAAGAAAGGTTTCATAATACCTCCGTCTGGGGTACTTAAAAGCCTTGATAATCGGTTGATTGTCAGGGTTTTTTACTTTTATTTAATTTATTTTTTCTAAATTCGCTTCCATTTAATTTTATTTCATGAAAAAAAATTTATTCCTACTGGCAACTGCTTTTCTATCATCATATATAGCCGGGCAACAAAAAATTTCTTTTGAAACTATAGAAGGTTATAATCTGGGAACAGTTGTCGGTCAAAAAGAATGGACAGTAAAAACGGATAATGTGCCAAACAGCAGTTTCAAAGTTGTTACCGGAAAGGCTTCCGATGGGAACAATTCTGTTGAAGTGACGAGTACCAATGATTACACCGAAAACTTCACATATCTTTTCAAAAAAATCCCTGAATATAACAGATTTTCCGTTTCGGCAGATGTGAAACTTGAGAAACTGGATAGCTCTGATTATTATTTATTATCCTTATATTATAACAATAATGGTAATTATTCTTGGGCTGGCGGATTCAATTTTATGTATAGCGGTAAACTCTATGCCGACAGTGATGTTAATTTCAAAGATCTTGGAAGTTGGATCCCCGGAAAATGGTATAATCTGAGAATCGAAATAGATCACGTAACAGAAAAAAACATAAAATACTATCTGGATAATCAGCTGGTCCATACTTCTGCTTTAGGAAGCAAAGTTGTCAGAGCCAACGATTTAAATTTCGAATTTGACAATGACGGTAGTGGTTTTATTGTTGATAATATCATCATTGCTGATATGGATCAGTTGGCAGTGGCAGACCTTTCTAAAAAACAAATCAATATATTTCCAAATCCTGCTTCGGATTTCATCACCATCAAAATTGATGATAAAATCAATGCCGTGAAATTCTACAATGCAGCAGGTTCTTTAATAAAAACAGCTCAGGCTAATTCTTCTAAAATCGACATTTCATCTCTAACAAAAGGAAATTATATCATTTCTATAGAAACAGAATCTGGAATTGAAACTAAGAAATTTATAAAAAAATAGTAAAAAAAATTCTATTTCAGCACAAGCTATCAATTAAAACTGGTAGCTTTTTTTAATTTCCAAAAGCCATTTTTTTTCTTTACTTTTGTCACTATGAGTCAAAAATGGATTTATAAACCCGAGCCCGATGAAGAGATCGTTGACGGACTGATTTCTTCGATTGGATTTGGAACTTTAGAATCCAAAATCCTGGTAATGCGTGAGATTGATAATTATCAGAAAGCGCGCGAATTCTTCAAACCAAACAGCACAGACATCCACAATCCTTTTCTGATGGCTGACATGCAGAAAGCGGTAGAACGCATTGCTACAGCAATAGAAAACGGTGAGAAAATATTGGTTTACGGTGATTATGATGTTGACGGAACTACAGCGGTTGCTTTGATGTATCTTTATCTCAGCAAAATCGTTGACAAAAAATATCTTGATTTTTATATCCCGGACAGAAACGTAGAAGGTTACGGAATCTCTGATGAAGGTATTTATTTTGCCAAGGAAAACGGGTTTTCATTGATTATTGCATTAGACTGCGGCATCAAATCGGTTGATAAAATCGATCTGGCTAATTCAGTTGGGGTGGATTTTATAATCTGCGACCATCACCTACCCGGAGAAAAGTTGCCAAACGCCGTCGCTGTATTGGATCCGAAGCGTAAAGATTGCCGTTATCCATATAAAGAACTGAGCGGTTGCGGTGTTGGTTTCAAACTTTGCCAGGGACTTAATACGATTTATAAAATTCCTGAAAACGAATTGTTTGAATTGACCGATCTGCTTGCAATCAGCATTGCGTCTGATATTGTTGCGATGACCGGGGAAAATCGAGTTTTAGCCAAACAGGGGCTCAAGTTCCTTAGAAAAACAAGAAAATTCGGACTAAGGCTTCTGATACCCGAAGAAAAATTAGCCCATTTCGAAATATCAAATATTGTCTTTGACATCGCCCCGAAAATCAATGCTGCAGGAAGAATTTCGCATGCAAAAGCATCTGTGGAGCTGATGATCTCTGACAATCTGAAACAGGCTCATCAGATTGTAGATGAGATTAATAACCTGAACGATGAACGCCGCGAGATGGACACCAACATCACACAATCTGCGATGAGTCAGGTTCTGGAGCTGGAAAAAACGGAGCGTTTCTCCACTATTGTTTATGATCCGACCTGGAACAAAGGTGTGATCGGGATTGTCGCCTCCCGTCTTATCGAGAATTATTATAAACCGACTTTGGTTTTCACGGAAGGAAACAATGGCGAATTGGTAGCATCTGCCAGATCTGTAGCAGACTTCGATATTCATGAAGCTTTGGAATTCTGTTCCGACCTGTTTATGAAATTCGGAGGACATCAGGCTGCTGCAGGACTTTCCATGGAAAAAAACAAGTTTGAAGAATTTAAAATCCGGTTCGAGGAATATGTAAGAATCAACATTCAGGAACACCAGAGAGAACCTTCAATCTATGTTGACAGCATCGTAAAGCCGGAAGATCTTAACCGCGAGTTTTTTAATTTTCACAGAAAACTGGCGCCTTTCGGACCACACAATATGAAACCGGTTCTGGTTCTTAAAAACGTGAAGGTCAATGGCTATGTAAGGCTGATGGGAAAAGAAAGCACACATCTTAAATTCAATATCCTGCAACCCACCACAGGGCGGAATATAGAATGTGTCGGATTCCGCTTCGGTCAGTTTGCGGAAGATTTCAAAACGAAAACATTTGATCTTGCATTCACTATTGAGGAAAATCACTGGAAAGGCAATGTATCACATTTTCTGAACATCCGTGATGTAAAATTCTATAATTAAATGGATGATGAAAAAAATCGGGCTTTTTTTCGGATCGTTCAATCCGATTCATATCGGACATCTGATTTTGGCCAATTATATTATGGAAAGTACGGATATGGAGCAACTTTGGTTCGTCGTAAGTCCGCAAAATCCTTTTAAGGAAAAAAAATCTCTCCTGAATGACCATAATCGTCTGGATATGGTTCAGCTGGCAATTAAAAACTATCCGAAAATGCGTGCTTCGAATATTGAATTTTCACTTCCGCTCCCAAGCTATACCATTGACACTCTGACTTATTTGCAGGAAAAACATCCTGACATTTCTTTTTCATTGATAATGGGCGAAGACAATCTGAAAAGTCTTCACAAATGGAAAAACTATGAATTATTGTTGAAAAATCATCAAATCATTGTTTATCCCAGGATTTTCGGTGAAGAAAAAAAAGAAGATTATCTGCAGCACGACAATATTTCTCTTATCAATGCACCAGTCATAGAACTATCTGCTACAGAAATCCGGAGTATGATAAAAGAAGGTAAAAATGTAAGACCAATGCTGCCTCCCGAAGTATTTGAATATTTGGATGGCAGTAGTTTTTATAAATGAGTTTAGTCATTTATCATTTTTCTTTGTTCTTTATTCTTTTATCTTTGTCCTGTTATGAACTTTATAGAAAAATATTATTCAAAATATCCGGAAGAAAAACTCATCAAATGGTTTAAGCAGATTTGCTTTTTAGAAGCAGCTTCCTGGTTATTTCTTTTCACAGCAATGATTTGGATTCGCGTTGAGCCCGAAAGGCTTTTTGCAATTATATATATAAGTACTGTCGGAAGTATCCACGGATTATTTTTCACGCTTTATCTTTTGGTTTTGCTTCCTGTAAAAAAAATTTACCATTGGGATGATGAAGATTTTATTTTTGCATTGATGGGTGCTTTTTTCCCATTTGCGACCATTTGGGTTGATAAAAAACTCGCCCGTAAAAATGGTAACGAGTGATGAACATCAATGTGCAAAATTCTATATTAAATTAAACTTACTAACTTTAGGACATGAAATCGCCGCAATGAGAATTTACGAAAAATAAGAAACTATCCTGATAGGCGATTGCATGTGACCATAGAAAACAATAAATCTCTACACATGAAAATCACATTCTTCTCTTCCAAACCATATGACAAGGAATTTTTTGACAAAGTCAATAAGAACTTCAACTTTGAACTGGATTACTTTGAGACCCATCTCGGTCCGCATGTTCTGAACATTATTGATCATTCTGACGCTGTCTGCGCTTTTGTCAACGACAAACTGAATGCAGAAGTCCTGGAATCCCTGTCTAGAAAAGGCGTAAAATATATCGCCTTGCGATGTGCGGGTTTCAATAATGTGGATCTGGAAGCTGCAAAACGTCTTGGTCTCAGAGTTTGCAGAGTTCCCGCCTATTCTCCCGAAGCGGTTGCTGAACATGCAATGGCAATGATTCTTACACTCAACAGAAAAACACACAAAGCCTATAACAGAGTTCGTGAACAGAATTTTTCGCTGAACGGTCTGATGGGTTTTAATCTTTATCAGAAAACCATTGGCGTTATCGGAACCGGAAATATCGGTGCTGCATTTGCGAAGATTGCGAAAGGATTCGGAGCGAGAGTTGTGGCTTATGATATCAGGGAAAATCAGGAACTTAAAGATCTGGGAATGGACTATATTCCTTTGGAACAATTGTTTGCAGAATCTGATGTTATTTCCCTTCATTGCCCTCTGACGGATGCTACGCATCATATGGTTAATAAAGACTCTATCAGCAAAATGAAGAAAAATGTGATGCTCATCAACACCAGCCGCGGCGGATTGATCGATACGAAAGCGGTGATAGACGGTCTGAAGTCCAAACATATCGGCTATCTGGGAATCGACGTATATGAGCAGGAAGAAAAGTTATTTTTCCGGGATCTTTCCCATACGATTATTGAAGATGATATGATCCAGAGATTGATGAGTTTTCCGAATGTTTTGGTTACTGCACATCAGGCCTTTTTCACAGAAGAAGCATTGGAACAGATTGCGACAAGCACTTTGACAAGCCTTTCTCATTTCGAAAAAGCTGAAGAATTTGAAAATCCAAATGCTGTTTTGATTTAATAAAACCTACAAAACTGATCGATATCTTTCAAATTAAATCTGAAAAAATAAATTAAAAACCTTAAAAATTCTCATCCGAACTTTCGGATAATGAAGCCATTGCAGATTTTGTAATGGCTTTTTTCTTTTTTTTAATATTCTGATGTAACAGTTTTTTTATTCCAATTGTCTTAATTATAAATCAGCAAAATTTTTATGCCTGATAATCAACGAATTAAAACAAATAAATAATTATTTTTACTACTTTGTATTGCATAATACTAATTTTAATACATATCTTTGCAATGTTAAATATTAGAAACTACAAACTACTTTATAAAAACTTAGTATTATGAAAGCAAAAATCCTAATCGCAGTTATATTTTTCTCAGGAATCATTTCCGCACAACAGACTCAGAAAAAATCTGATGAGACAAAAACTATAGAAGAAGTGAAACTTAGCAAAAAAGTTTTCGTGAAAAAATCTGACCGTTTTGTCTATGACGTTGCATCTTCTCCTGTTGCAAAAGGAACTAACTCTTTTAGTCTCCTGCAACAGACACCGATGCTGTCCAGCACAGATGGAAAGACTTTCAAAATCATGGGAAAATCAAATGTAGTTTTCTATATCAACGGCCGGAAAACACTTATGGATGCGGAAGCAATTACAGAAATGCTGAAAAATACACCATCAGAAAATATCCAGAGAATAGAAGTTATAACCGTTCCGGGAAGTGAGTTCCAGGTGGAGGCCAATGAAGGCGTCATCAACATCGTGATGAAAAAAAGCAAAACCAACGGCTACAACGGAACTCTGAAGATGAACAACAGCCAGAGTTATTATAACAATCCTTCTTCCGGAATTGCTTTCAACCTTAGACAAAATAAATGGTCTTTCAATTCCAATTTCAATATGGGAAGTTATACAGAAAGAGAAAAATATACGTTGACCAACGGCAATTCAACTTTCCGGAATGAATCGTTCGGGACGATGGATGACCCGAACAAAAATTACGGCGGAAGCATCAATATCGATTATGAAATCAATAAAAAACAAAGCCTTGGTTTCAGCTATAATATGCGGTACAACAAGAGTTTCGGATCTGTTCTGGATATGACGAATTATGAAAACGGAATCCTTTCCAACAAAACCGTGAATCAGGAAGATGCACAAACGAGAAACCATAATTTCAACCTGAATTATGAAGTTAAAACCGATACGCTTGGCAGTAAATTGAGCTCAAATATTTCTTATTTGTGGTTCAACAGAGACAAGGTGAGTTTGGGCGAATCTTTTCCATTGACTCCAAAAAACGCATACAACGCCTTCCAGCAAGCTGTTCCGCAAATCATCAACAATTACGCTGCAAACATCGATTACATCAAAAAATTCAGAAATGAAAGCTCGTTTGCTATCGGGACAAGTTATAACCACACCAATACGGACAGCGATACAAGACAGAATGATTTTAACGGAAGCCAGTTCATTAACAATACCAAACTCTCTAATCATTTTATCTACAAAGAAAACATTATTGGCGCTTATGTGACTTTCGAAAGAAAATTCTCTGACAAATTCTCCGGAAAAATTGGGACGCGATTCGAAGCAACGCTCAGTACAGGTGATGTTGTAGGAAAATCAGATATTGGCTTTGAAAGAAATTATAACAATCTTTTGCCTTATGGTACTTTGAATTTTGCCATCAATGATAACAACAACATCAGCTACAGCTTTTCCAGCCGTGTGAGACGCCCAGGTTTCGGGCAACTGAATCCTTCCAGAACTTATTTTACACCTACCAATTATATTCAGAATAATCCTTTTATGCAGGCTTCCAAGAATTATAATCAGGAAATTAATTATATGTACAAAAATGCGTTCTATGCGAATGTGAGTTTCAACTACGCTGATAATGCTTATGGACAGCTGCCTTTGCAAGGAACCGAAACAAAGATCCAAAGAGATAAAGACGGAAATCCATTACTGGATGTGGATGGAAACCCTATAAAAGTAACAACAAAATTCCTGAGATACATCCGAACGAATTATGGCAATAATAAACAGTTAGGATTGACATTAGGAATGAATAAATCTTGGTTTGGAGACATCTGGACGACCAACTACTCAGCAAATTTTGAATATGCAACTTATAAAGGAAGTGTAACGAAAGACCCGACTTCACAACAAATCCCAGGAGACACAGAAGAATTGCTGCCTTTCTCAATTGATGTGAAAACACTGAACACCTTCTTCCAGGTTAACAATATGTTAAGATTATCAGCTAAAAAAGATTGGTATCTGGGTGTTAATTACTGGCTGATGCCATCAAGAGAAATGGAAATTGGTAAGCTCCATACACAACAAAGTTTAGATTTAAACATCAAAAAAATAATGGGGAATTTTACATTTCTATTCGAAGTCAATGATGTTTTCAGTCAGAATATAGATGATATAAGAACTTTTCAAAATGACGGAAGCTTTAACACCGTTAGGAGTTTCCAATACAGAAGAGAATTCAATATCAATGTGACTTACAACTTCGGAAATCAAAAGCTGAAAAAAGCAAGGGAGGTAAAATCTGCCAACGATGCTATCCGCTCAAGAACCTAAAACGCACAAACACTTAAACTCAAAACAAAACTTTTATTCTCAAAAAATAAATTATGAAAACGAAAACTCTCATCGCTGCCATATTTTTTTCAGGATTGATCTATGCGCAGGAAACACAAAAAAAAGACACCGCAAATACAAAAAATATTGAAGCCGTTACGCTGACAAAACAGGTCTTCAAAAAACAAAGCGACCGATTCGTCTATGATGTTGCCGCATCACCTGTTGCCAAAGGAAACACTGCTTTCAGCCTGTTGAAACAAACACCTTTGGTGTCTTCAACAGATGACAAAACTTTGAAAATCATCGGTAAAAACAATGCTGTGATCTATATCAATGGCAGGAAAACCAATATGGATGCGGAGTCATTGACACAGTTGCTGAAAAATACACCTGCAGAAAACATTCAGAAAATCGAAGTAATTACACTTCCGGGAAGTGAGTTCCAGGTAGAATCTTCGGATGGAATCATCAACATTATCCTAAAGAAAAAAATGACGGACGGGCTGAATGGCAATATGAGAATGGGTAATTCTCAAAATTATTATAACTCGTCTTATGCCGGCGTTTCACTGAATTACAGAAAAGACAAACTGGGAATAAGTACCAACATTAACACGAGCGAGAATATCCAGGAACAGTATTACATCCTCAGAAATGGCAGCAGCATTACAAGCAATCAATCCGAAGGCCGCGTGACCGACCCGAACAAAAATCTGGGAGGATACCTGAACATTGATTATCAACTGAATGATAACAGTAATCTCGCCTTAACCTGGAATTCCTGGGCAAATAGAAGCTATGGATCGGGTTCCAATCTTTTTAATACAATAGTTGCTCCTAACGAAAAAGGCATTACCGAAACCAGATACAGCATTACAAAAAATCTTGAAAACTCGAGATCTTACAATAATTCCCTAAACCTGAATTATGAACTGAAAACCGACACACTCGGAAGCAAGCTAAACCTGAATGCAGCTTATCTAAACTATAAACGATTTCAGAATGCTGATAACAGAACTTATACGACAGATCTATCCGGACAGTTCTTCAATCCTTCTACAATCATCGTGCAGAGTACACCTCAGGTCATCAATAATTTCTCGTCCACGGTGGATTATATCAAAAAGTTTAAAAATGATTTTACGGTAGCAGTTGGTGGAAACTTTAACAAAACAAAAACTGATAATGACACCAAAAATGACACCTACTATTATGATAAAGACGGCAATTTGGTAGACCAGTACGGAAGACCTATCAGCAGTCCGATTTCCGCCCCCAATCATTTCATCTATGATGAGAATATCTACGGTTTCTATTTGACCTTTGAAAAGAAATTTTCTGAAAAATTCTCCGGCAAGATCGGTTCCAGATATGAGATTACGAACAGCCTCGGAACTTCTGAGAATATGGGTAACGCAGAAACTGCAGCGCTTGGCAGAATCGAAAGAAAGTATAATAATTTTCTTCCTTACGTAAGTTTTAATTACGCCATCAATGATAAAAACAATATCTCATACGCCTTCTCCAGCAGGATGAGAAGACCGAGCTTCTGGGAACTGAACCCTGTTAGAAATTATCTTACGAATGTAAACTACACACAGAACGACCCTTTCGTGAGAGCCTCTTCTGTTTATAACAATGAGCTAACTTATATGTTCAAGAATGCCTATTTTCTGGTTATCAATCACTCCTTCAAAAAGAATGTGATCACCCAGGTTCCTTTACAGAGAGACAAAGTGAGATTGGATGAAAATCAGCAACCAGTCCTGGATGCTAACGGAAAACAGATCACGGACAGAGAGTTGCGGTATATCAGAACCAATTTTGGCAATAAGCAGGAGATGTCTGCCATGATCGGGATGCAAAAGACTTTCTTCAAACAGTATCTGACATCGAATTTCAATATCGGGATGCAGAGAAATGTGAATGACGGTTTCCTGAATACAGATCCGATTACAGGTGATGTGTTTCCGAACTATGTGAATAAAATCAAATCTAACAGTTTACTGATCCAGACCAACAACACATTGAGACTGGATGAAAAGAAGACTTGGTTTTTAGGTGTCAATTATTGGTATGTTGACAATCAGCAGATTGAACTGGGAATGCTGAAATCCCTGATGAGCCTGGATGCCAACATCAAAAAAGTCTGGAACGACTGGACATTTGCTCTGGAAGTCTATGATATTCTGAACACAAACAGAGTTACAATTACTGATTATCAGACCAATGGAAATTTCAACTACATCAATCAAAATCAGTATAATCAAGGGATGAATCTGAGCATCACTTATAATTTCGGAAACAAAAAAGTTCAGAAAATCAGAGATATTGACAGCGCAGACAGAGAGATTAAAAACCGCACCAGATAACATACATTATATTTTCTTATCAAATTATTATTTTTCAAAAGAAATCCCGAAACATTTTGTTTCGGGATTTTTTTATTTTGAATCAATTGACTATTTCTTTGGCAGGAAAACCTCAGCCAGCATACATCTGGCACTACCGCCACCATTGGTTTCTATGACCTCCAAATCGGAGTAAATAATCTCACAATATTTCTCGATGACAGAAACTTGTTCCGGGTTCAAAGATCTGTAGGCACTCTGGCTCATAACCAGGAATTTTTCTCCTGAATTATTCTGAACCTGAAGCATATTGCCAGCGAAATTCTGCATCTGATCCTCAGATATTTCTATCAGTTCTTTTCCTGAATTTTTAATCGTTTCGACTACTTTTTCTCTTTCCAACTCATCATCGATACAATCCAGACAAATCACCACGAATTGATCCGCAACACACATCATCACATTGGTATGATAGATTGGCAACCTTTCTTCGCCAGCTGTTTGATATGAGTGAAAAACAATTGGTTTGAAGCCAAACTCACTGCAGAATTTTCTGAATAATTCCTCATCCAATCTCAAGGAAACTGAGCCGTAAGCAATTCTGTTCTCGTGGTCGAAAATCATACTTCCTGTTCCTTCCAGGTATTTCTTGCCATTTTCGTTTTGGGAATAATCGACGATTTCTGTAACATCAAATTGTTCTTTGATTTGACTGATGATATCATCCCGTCTTTCCAGACGTCTGTTTTCAGCAAACATGGGATATAAAACCACTTTTCCGTCAGCGTGGAAACTTACCCAGTTATTCGGAAAAATAGAATCAGGCGTTTTCGGATCAGGCGTATCTTTTACAGTAATGACATTGATGTCTTTAGCTCGTAATTTCTCAACAAAAGTAATAAACTCTTTCAAAGCTTCACCCTGAACATTGCCTTCCTGTTGAACCTGAAAATAATTGTTAACCGCCGTCTGCTCGTTGTAACCGAACGCAACAGGCTCTATCATTAAAACTGTATTTGTAGTCTGCATTTTATTTAATTAAATATTAAGGAATTGAGAAATTATTCTCTCACCAGAGGCAGCGTTGAACATCTCAGCAAACCTCCCATTTTTGATATTTCGCGATAAGGGATTTCTTCTACGGTCATTCCCCATTCGTCTCTGAGATGATGATTGAGTCTTGTGAAAGCTTTATCAGAAACTACAACATCCGGAGCAATAGAGAAAATATTTGGGTTCATTTCGAACATTTCCTTATCATTCACTTCGAAACAATTTTCTTCTCCGAAAATATCAAGAAGCAACTGGTAATCAGATTCATCCACGAAACCATTTTTGTAGATAATACATTTGTCTTCGCCTACAATATTGAATGTACAATCCAGATGAAGAATACCTTCGTATGGTTTTCTGTCATTTTTTTTCAGATCAAGGTCGATAATTCTTTTCTTCGGAAAATATTCCTTGAGAATTTCGATAGCATATTCGTTGGTTCTGGCGGTTTTCAGGTTTCTGTAATCCGGGCTGTAGCTTGTTCCGATAAACAAAAATCCGTTCCAGACAATTACGTCACCACCTTCGATGTGAGCGGTTTCCGGCAGGTTAATGACATTTCTCCAGGATACTTTATCAATAATATGTCTGTAAGCTTCTTGCTCATCTGCACGATCTGGAATAATATTAGAAATAATCATTTTGTCTTCGATCACAAAAGCAACATCTCTTGCAAACACCTGGTTGTAGTCTTTGATAATTTTCGGTCGGAAAACCTCGATATCATATTTTTTCAGAATTTTTTCAAATTCCGTCATCTCAGAAACAATATCTTCTTCTGTCGGATATATATTGTTCTCTATGGTATGATAGGATTTTGCGTCATAACTTTCTTCCAGGGTCGGCACAGGTCCATTGGATTTGGGTTGTCCCAGCACTACGGATCTTAGTCTTCCGGTTTCGTTTTTAATATTTAGTTTCATAATTTCAGAATCAGGCAAATATAACCAAAGGATTCAAATTCAGAAATATTTTATTAAAGTTAATAACACTTGTGAAAGCAGGAATAATGGAGATTTTTTTAGATTAATTACGCATTTGCCGAAAAAAAATCCCCGAAAAATTAATTTCAAGGATTTTATATTGAATTATTAAATTTTTATTCTTGATAAAATAGCTAAAACCTTTGCAGGTCGATACAAAAAATCCCCGAAACCAGTCCGGGGATTTTATACAATTTTTAATTTTATCTGTTTGCGATGTCTACATAATCACGAAGTTGTGCTCCTTGGTAAACCTGTCTTGGTCTTCCTATGGGATCACCTTTCAGCCTCATTTCTCTCCATTGAGAAATCCATCCCGGTAATCTTCCTAAAGCGAACATCACAGTAAACATTTCTGTCGGGATTCCCAAAGCTCTGTAGATAATTCCTGAGTAGAAGTCTACGTTTGGATATAATTTTCTTTCGATGAAATATTCGTCTTCCAGAGCTACCTTTTCCAATTGCATAGCAACGTCAAGTGCTTTATCGTGTATTCCTAATGAGTTAAGAATATCATCTGCTGCTTTCTTAATGATTTTTGCTCTTGGATCGAAGTTTTTGTAAACTCTGTGACCAAATCCCATCAATCTGAAACTGTCTTCTTTATCTTTTGCTTTTGCAACCCATTTGTTAACATCACCACCGTCTTTCTCAATTAGCTCAAGCATTTCAATTACAGCCTGATTGGCTCCACCATGAAGAGGTCCCCAAAGTGCAGAAACACCTGCTGAGATGGATGCAAACAATCCTGTGTGCGCAGAACCTACCATTCTCACAGTAGAAGTGGAGCAGTTTTGCTCATGATCTGCATGCAGAATCAATAACTTGTCCAAAGCAGCCACCACAACCGGATCCATCTGGAACTCTTCATTAGGTAACCTGAACGCCATTTTGTAGAAATTCTCTACATAATTCAGGCTGTTATCACCATGATTGATTGGCAATCCTAATGTTTTTCTGTAAGTCCATGCACAAAGGTGGGAGAATTTTGCAATCATCAGTTCTGCAGCATGATCCATCTCTTCTTTTGACTTCACATTAACCGCCTTTGGGTTGAAAGCTGTGAGCGCTGAAGTCAACGCAGACAAAACTCCCATTGGATGGGCAGAACGAGGAAAGACATCGATCAGTCTTTTCATTTCATCTGCCACGAAGTTATATTTTTTGATATTATTTTCGAATGAAGAAAACTGATCAGAGGTTGGTAATTCTCCGTGAAGTAAAAGATACATCACTTCTGTAAAATTTGACTTCTCAGCAATCTGTTCTATCGGATAACCCCTGTAGAATAATTCGCCTTTATCTCCGTCCAGGTAAGTAATCTCACTGATTGTAGCACCTGTATTTTTGTACCCAAGATCCAAAGTAATCAGGCCAGTCTGGTCTCTCAGCTTGGAAATATCAATTCCTCTGTCACCGATAGTACTATCTACAATCGGATATTCATAACTGTTTCCGTCGTAATTTAATATAACTTTATTATCTGACATTTTTTTAAAATTTATTTGTTAAATATAATACTTTCGGATTAAATGATAAACTGACAAAAATCATTTCTCCTGATTGATTATGTAAATGCCAATTATTGTATAGGGAAAACGATTTGTTATTAAAAACACATTAAAACTAATAATCTGATTTCCAATTAAATAAAAAAAATAAAGCATCCGGAAAAATCCGAATGCTTCAAATTATAAAGTTTTGTTAAAAATTATCTCTTGATTTTAAAAGCGTCTAATCCCGGGAAAACAGCAGTTTCACCAAGTGCTTCTTCTATTCTTAACAATTGATTGTACTTCGCCATTCTGTCTGATCTGGAAGCAGAACCTGTTTTGATCTGTCCACAGTTCTGAGCCACTGCAAGATCTGCAATTGTGGAATCTTCTGTTTCTCCGGATCTATGCGACATTACCGTTGTATATCTGTTATGCTGAGCCATCTGAACGGCATCCATAGTCTCGGAAAGAGAACCGATCTGGTTTACTTTCACAAGGATTGAATTGGCAATTCCTTCACTGATTCCTTTAGACAATCTTTCAACATTAGTTACAAATAAATCGTCACCAACCAATTGTACTTTGTCTCCGATTTTATCTGTCAGCATTTTCCAGCCTTCCCAGTCATTTTCCTGCATTCCATCTTCGATAGAGATAATTGGATACTTGTTAGCCAGTTCTGCAAGATAGGAAACCTGCTCACTTCTGTTGAACTGTGGCGCATCCGGCGTCTGGAACTTTCTGTAATCGTAGATGCCATCTTTATAAAATTCAGAAGCGGCACAGTCCAATGCAATCATTACATCATCACCAGGCTTATAACCAGCTTTTTCGATAGCTTGTAATAAGGTATCCAAAGCATCTTCTGTTCCGGTGAATGTTGGCGCAAATCCACCTTCGTCACCAACTGCTGTTGACAAACCTCTACCGTGAAGAATTGATTTCAAGCTGTGAAAAATCTCTGTCCCTTTTCTCAGTGCATGGGAAAAAGAATCTGCTTTTACCGGCATTACCATAAATTCCTGAAATGCGATTGGCGCATCGGAGTGAGAACCGCCATTGATAACATTCATCATCGGAACAGGAAGTGTGTTGGCGTTTACACCACCAACATATTTATAAAGCGGCATTCTTAGTTCAGCAGCAGCAGCTTTTGCAGCAGCCAGAGAAACACCAAGAATTGCGTTGGCACCAAGTTTTCCTTTATTAGAAGTTCCATCAAGATCGATCATTACAGCATCAATAAGATTCTGCTCGAATATAGGAAGACCTATTAATTCCGGAGCGATAATCTCTTTCACATTTTCAACCGCTTTCAAAACACCTTTTCCTAGGAATTCTGGTGCACCGTCTCTCAGCTCTACTGCTTCGTGCTCACCTGTGGATGCTCCGGAAGGAACTGCAGCGCGTCCCATCGCTCCGCTTTCCGTAAAAACATCTACTTCTATTGTCGGATTCCCTCTGGAATCTAAAATCTGTCTCGCTTCGATAAATGAAATGTAACTCATTGTCTTGATGTTATTTTTTAAGATTTTTATTTTGTTGCTTATAAAAGCAATGCAAATTTAAGCATTATTTAAATATTATGTGACGAATCATTTCTTAACATTTATCACATAAAAAAAATCGGAGATTAATTAAGAATTCTGTATTTTACTTTCACAATTCCATCATTCAGATTTGCAATTTTTCTGAAAGCGCCCTGGCTGATATCAAATTCTCTTGTCGGCTTCAGCGGGCCTCTGTCATTAACCGTAATGACTACCGATCTGTCATTTTCGACATTTACTAACTCGACTTTTGTCCCGAAAGGAAGTGACTTACTGGCTCCAGTCATCTTATGATGTCTGTAAACCTCTCCGCTGGCTGTCTTCTTACCTTCAAATTTATTAGCGTAATAAGAAACAGTAGTCGATCTGTATCCTGCTGTATTACCTGAAGAATTTCTGACACCACATGACAATACAAAAAGAGTAAGTAACATAATAGATATCTTGCTTACATATAAATATAATCTGGATAAGGCCTTCGTCATTCTGGAAACTGATTTAAAAAAAAATATTTTATTAAAATGTTAAATATTAATTAATATTTTGTTTATTTTGCACAAATTTATATATTAGTTTTCGAAATCAAATATAATCCGATTTTAACTAAATGGACTACGAAAGTATAAAATTAGCGATAGACAAAAAAATTGCAATTGTAATAATCAACAGACCGGAAAGCCTGAATGCACTTAACGCTCAGGTATTTACCGATCTCGAAAAAGTATTCGATTTTCTTGAATCAGAAAAAAGTATCAACTGTGTCATTATTACGGGAAGCGGAGAAAAATCGTTTGTTGCCGGAGCAGATATCAAAGAATTTTCTGCGTTCAAAGAAGAACAGGCTGTAGAGATGGCAAAAAGGGGACATTCTGTTTTTCAAAGGATAGAAAATCTGAACAAACCTGTTATAGCAGCAATTAATGGTTTCGCTTTGGGTGGCGGTTTAGAACTGGCGTTATCCTGTCATATAAGATATGCATCAAATAATGCAAAACTGGGATTGCCAGAGGTAACATTGGGGTTGATTCCCGGTTATGGCGGAACTCAGAGACTGCCAAAACTGGTAGGAAAAGGAATAGCAAACGAAATGATCTTTTCCGCAAAGATGATTTCTGCGGAAAAAGCCAAATCAATCGGTCTGGTGAACGAGGTATTTTCTTCGGCAGAATTGCTGGCAAAAACCCAACAGTTGGCTGAGCAGATTGTAAAAAATTCCCCGCAAGGCATTACAAAAGCAATAAAAGCGGTCAATGCCAGCGAATCTGAAAAAGGAATGCAAACTGAGATAGATGCCTTTGGAGAATTATTCTCGCAGGAAGATTTCAGAGAAGGAGTCTCTGCATTTATTGAAAAAAGAAAACCGGCTTTCAATTAGATTTGCAGAATGGATTATAACAAATTCGATATTGCCTACCTCAAGATGGCAACCGAATGGGCAAACCTCTCCTATTGTAAAAGAAAGAAAGTAGGTGCACTGATTGTAAAAGACAGAATGATAATCTCTGACGGCTACAATGGAACACCCTCCGGTTTTGAAAACAACTGTGAGGACGAGAATGGGAAGACCAACTGGTTTGTGCTGCATGCAGAAGCCAATGCTATCCTGAAAATAGCTAGCAGTACACAATCCTGCAAGGGTGCAACATTATATATAACAATGTCTCCATGCAAAGAGTGCAGCAAGCTGATTTTACAGTCCGGTATTCAGAAAGTGGTCTATATGAGCAGCTATTCTGATGACAGCGGCCTGGAATTTTTAAAAAATGCCGGAATTGAAATTTTAAATATTACCGAACAAGAATTATACAAGAATATGAACGAATAATCGTTAAAAACAAATTTTTAAAAAACACAAATATGAATTGGTCTGAAAAAATTATTGACTTCTCAAATTTTTTGAAATTTGAGAAGAACTTCTCTGACAACACACTTGATGCTTATCTCAGAGACATCAGAAAACTGGAAAACTTTGCTATCAGTAACTTAGACAACATTTCGCCAGAAAAAATATCCTACGAACATCTGCAGGAGTATATCTATCAGCTTTCGAAAAACAAGATCAGCGAGCGTTCTCAGGCAAGAGGAATTTCTTCTATTAAAGCCTTTTTCAAATATCTTCTGGAAGAGGAATTCCGAGAGGATAACCCTGCGACGCTACTTGAAGGTCCAAAATTGGGACTGTACCTACCCGATACACTTAGTGAGGATGACATCAACAAAATCATCAACTGCATAGACATCAGCACAGACATCGGAAAAAGAAATCAATGCATTCTGGAAGTGCTTTACGGCTGCGGACTGCGTGTTTCCGAGCTTGTCGACCTGAAAATATCCAACATTAATTTTAACGAGAGTTTTATTCTTGTAGAAGGTAAAGGTGACAAAACAAGATTAGTTCCTCTGGCAAAATCAACTGCCGAATTTATCAACAATTATATCCAGACAATAAGGAACAAGACAAAAATTAATAAAAAACACGAAGACACTCTGTTTCTTAACAGCCGCGGAACCAATATGTCACGGGTTATTGTCTTTATTATCATTAAAGAGCTGACCCAGAAAGCTGGCATCAGCAAGAGCATCTCTCCGCACACTTTCAGACATTCTTTTGCTACACACCTGCTACAGAACGGCGCAGATTTAAGGTTTATTCAGGAGATGTTGGGACACAGCAGTATCACTACAACGCAAGTCTATACGCATCTGAAAACCGAGGAACTGAGAGATGTTATTTTAAATTTCCACCCGAGAAACAGAAAAGTAACATTATAGTTTTCCTTACATTTGTCCCATGGAAAATTTGAGATTCTGTCCCCAATGCGGTCATGAAAAGCTACTATGGAATAACATTACCAAATGGAGTTGCGGAAATTGTGATTTCATTTTATATCACAATACAGCTGCTGCGGTTGCGGTAATCATAAAATGTAAGGATGAAATATTTTTTACAGTAAGAAATCAGGAGCCCGGATTGGGAAAATGGGATTTATCCGGAGGTTTTACAGATCCGGAAGAAAGTTCTGAGGAGACCTGTTCACGAGAGCTGTATGAAGAATTGGGATTGACCATTAATCCTGAAGAATTCAAATATCTGGGTAGCCAGCCGAATATTTATCCTTACAAAAATATTGATTATAATACTTTGGATTTGTTTTATCTGTATGAAGTTGAGGAAAAATTTGAAATCCAATTAGAAGAATCTGAAATCTCAGATGGAATCTGGGTGAAAAATCCCGATATCGATTTTGATAAAATTGCTTTTGAATCTCAAAAGAGATTTCTGAAACAATTCTTACTATAAAGTTCTGACATTAGAACTGCGTTTTTAAATTATTAAACAGAAACTCCGGAAATTACTTTTCGGAGTTTTGCTTTTTTTGCCAGGATATTTAAACATATTATTTCCATTTGATGTTACAGCCGAGGCTTGGTCTTTGAAACTCCTCCTGTTCTGCTCCAGCTAAAAGATTTTCGAAAGCGATAATCAGATCTTCACCTGTGATTTCTTTTTGGTTTCCAGGGCGGGAATCATCCATCTGGCCGCGATAAATCAGGCTCAAATTCTCATCAAAAAAATAAAAATCAGGTGTGCAGGCTGCCTGATAAGCTTTCGCAACATCCTGAGAATCATCAAAAAGATAAGGGAATTTAATTCCTTTTTCGCTTACAAAATCTACCATCATTTCCGGAGAATCTGCAGGATATTTTATAACATCATTAGAATTAATTCCGATAAATTCGATGCCCTGAGTTTTATAATCTTCATATAATTCTTCAAGCTTATCAATAATATGGAGCACAAACGGACAATGGTTACACATGAAAACGATCATAGTGCCTTTTTTTCCTTTTAAAGATTCAAGACTTTGGAGTTCGTTATTTTTCGATGGATCCGGAAGTGTAAAATCCGGAGCTTTTGTGCCTAAAGACAGCATATTAGAAGGTGTGTTTGACATATTATTTTTGATTAAAGATTAAAATATTTTGAGATAAGAAGTTTGATGTTTTAACATTTCTAAATTCCTATCTGAGAATCACTTGATTTCTCCAGCAAAGATAATGCTTCTTGCAGAGAATTATTATAATTCACCCAGTTTACATTTTCCAGCTTTTTATTCCATGTAATTTGGCGTTTGGCGTATCGGCGAGAATTTTTTTTAATCTCTTCAATTGCAAAATCCAGATCCCATTCTCCGTCAAAATAGCGGAACAATTCTGAATAACCAACGGTTTGTAAAGCCACTTTATCTCTGGCAGCAATTAAGCCTTTGGCTTCTTCCAACAACCCTTTATCCATCATTTTATCAACCCGGAGATTGATTCTTTCATAAATGGTTTCTCGTGGCGCATTAATTCCGATTCTGATGGTTTCAAAATTACGTTGGGGTTTTGGCAAACTAAGATTTTCGGTGTAGGTTTTTCCGGTTTGCCAAATGATATCAATAGCTCTTAATAAACGTCTCGGATTATCCTTATCAACAATCGAAAAATAATCCGGATCCAGTTCTTCAAGTAATTTTTGCAAAGCTTCAAAACCGTCATTCTCCCAAATCGATAATAATTTCTGTTGATTATTTTCATCTGCTTCAGGTAAATCATTCATGCCTTCCACAACAGCTTTTTCATACATCCCGCTTCCGCCAACCATGACTGCAACATCATTTCCGGAAAAGATTTCTTCAAGTTTTTCCAACGCATCCACTTCAAACTGACCAATTGAATAATAATCATCAATACTGATGTTTCCTACAAAATGATGTTTCGCTTCTGCCAATTCCTCGTCAGTTGGCATCGCAGTCCCGATTTTCATTTCTTTGTAAAACTGACGTGAGTCGCAGGAAATAATTTCCGTATCAAGATGTTTTGCCAGATCGATTGCCAATCTGGTTTTCCCGATGCCAGTAGTTCCGATAATAGAGATTAGACGTTTCAACCAAAAAAATTTTTGCAAATTTACAAAATGGAGAATCAATAATTACTTATTTTTACAATCATAATGGCTCTCAAATTAACAGATTCCAAACTTCCTGATGTGAAAACAACGATCTTCACAGAAATGAGTTTATTAGCCCAACAGGAAAACGCAGTTAATCTCTCGCAAGGCTTCCCTGATTATCAGGCCGATGAAAACCTGCTCAAACATTTAGGTGATTTTGCAAAACAGGGTTATAATCAATATGCGCCTTTGTCCGGGATCAAGGAACTCCGGGAAGAGATTTCCAGGAAATTCAGCCTTCAGCACCATACAGATTATCATCCTGATTCTGAGGTCAATATAACAGCAGGCGCTACTCAGGGGATTTTCACAATCATCTCCGCATTTGTACAAAAAGAGGATGAAGTCATTATCTTCGAACCGGCTTATGATTGCTATGAACCGGCTGTTATTCTGAATGGCGGCATTGTAAAAAACTTAAAAATGCTCTATCCTGATTATCAAATCGATTGGGAAAAAGTTAAAAATCTGGTTTCCGGAAAAACAAAGATGATTATCATCAACAACCCGAATAATCCTTCCGGAAAAATCCTGAAACAAAAAGATATTGATGAATTAATTTCACTTGTAAAAAATACGGACATCATTATCCTGAGTGACGAAGTTTATGAAAGTATCACTTTCGACGAGAAACCTCATCTGACTCTAGCGAAATATCCGGATCTGAAAGAAAGAACTTTTGTGGTTGGTTCTTTTGGAAAATTGCTGCACATCACCGGTTGGAAAATTGGTTATGTTTGTGCGCCTTCGGATCTGATGGCTGAATTCAGAAAAGTTCATCAGTTCAACGTGTTTTGTGTGAACACGCCTGCACAATTTGCTATTTCTAAATATTTACAGAATATTGAGGATTTCAAATCAGTTTCAACATTTTTCCAAATAAAAAGAGATTATCTTAAAAATGCATTGAAGGAAACACCCTTTCATTTACTGGACTGTGAAGGAACGTATTTTCTGTCCGCAAATTTTGGCGCAATTTCTGATAAACAAGACAAGGATTTCTGCTACTGGTTAACTCAGCAACACAAGGTTGCAACTATTCCTTTTTCTGCATTTTATAAAGATAAGAACGATGAAAAGGTCATTCGTTTTTGTTTTGCGAAGAAGCAGGAAACATTGGATACAGCTATAGAACAATTATTAAAAATAAAATCTTAATGAAAAATTTAATTTTAGCGGCTTCATTATTAATAGGAGTCAGTACTTTTTCTCAGGCAAAAATAGACCCGACAAAGCTGAACTATCTTCCAGTCGATGTAAGTCCTATGGATGCTGTTTACTATCCTTTGCAGGCCACATCTTCCAAGGATACGCCTAAAGTGAAAGTACTCTATTCCAGACCTCAGAAAAAAAACAGAGCAGTGTTCGGAAATCTTGTTAAATATGGCGAAATCTGGAGATTCGGAGCCAACGAAAATACAGAAATCAAGTTCTATACACCAGTGAAAATCGGTGAAAAAGAAATTCCTGCGGGAACTTATAGTTTATTTGCTATCCCTTTTGAAAAAGAATGGACAATTGTTTTGAATTCTGACACAGATAAATGGGGTGCTTATGCCTATGACAAGAGTAAAGATGTTGTGAGATTCAACGTGCCTGTAGAGAAAGCGACTTCACCTATCGAATATTTTTCCGTGACGTTTGTACAGACAAAATCCGGAGCAGATTTGTACGCCGGCTGGGATAATTCTCAGGTCAAATTCCCAATTGAGTTTAAGTAATTTATTATTTTAAATAAATCATGCCTCGTTATTTTAACGGGGCTTTTTTATGTTTTAAAAAAGCTAAATCATAAACCATTCATTCACAAGACTTGCAGCCAGTCTTGCTGTTCTTTCCTGTATATCAAAATAAGGATTAACTTCCGCCACATCAAGTGCTATTGATTTTTCTGAAGATAAAATGTGGCGATAAATCTGCATGAACTCACGATCTGCAAAAATGCCGTTATATGCCGGAGCACTAACACCCGGCGCAATGGAAGCATTGAAAACATCCATACAAATAGTGACATAAACAATATCAACATCATCTAAAAATGTATTGATAGTAAACATAATATTGGGAATATTTTCGGCATAAATTTCATCAGCGAGAATATATTTCATACCAAAATCATCGGCTGTTTCAAATAATTTTCTGGTATTACTATTTTTCTGGATTCCGATATGCAAAGAGTGAATCTCAGTTTCCTGCGCAATCTGCCAAAATCCCGTTCCAGAAGTAGCCAATCCGTTTTCCGGTTCACGATTATCAAAGTGAGCATCGAAATTGATAATTCCTGTTTTTTTATCCGGAAAAGCTTTTCTGAGGGCTGAATAATGTGCAAAAGTGACTTCATGTCCACCACCTATAACTACGGATTTTCCTTGTTTTAATAAAACTTTGGAAACCATGTCAGCCAGTAAGTTCTGTGTTGCTTCGAGATCATTATTTTCACATTTAATATTTCCGAAATCTTTCATAGAAAATTCTGAATTGACAACCGGAAAATTGGATAAATTTCGTCTGATAATATCCGTTGCATCCTGCGCTCCTGCTCTTCCTTTATTACGCTTTACGCCTTCATCCACAGCAAATCCGTGCAAAACGAAATCTTTAGGATTAACGTTTTCATAATCCGATTCTATTTTTACTCTTTGAAAAATTCTATGGTAAGATTCTTCATTGCCATCGAAACGGCCTGTCCATTCAAGCATAATTTAGATTTTTTTTCCGTTGATGTAAATATTTTTTGGTTTCAAACTTCCCTGATGATAGAGAATATTTTGAAAATTATCTGTTTCGTAGGTGATGAAATCCGCTTTTTTCCCCTTGGCTAGAACCCCTCTGTCTTCCAGATCCAAAGCAAACGCAGCTCTGAAAGTGATTGCCGCCAAAACCTCTGCCGTTGTCAGTTTCTGATACGTTGCTAAAATTGAAGCTTGCGTCACGATATTTCCCATTGGTGCTGAACCCGGATTCCAATCCGTTGCAATGGCCAAAATGCCGCCTTTATCCAAAATTTTTCTTGCGGGCGAAAATGGTTCACCAAGACCTAAACTTGCGCCAGGTAAAGCAATGGCAACAGTGTCTGACTTGGCTAAAAATTCAATATCTTCATCGATTGTTGCTTCCAGATGGTCTGCAGATTTTGCACCCACTTCTACAGCAATCCTGGAACTGCCTGCTGTGAACTGGTCTGCGTGAACTGTGATTTGAAACCCTAATTGTTTGGCTTTCAAAATAAAATTTTTACTTTCTTCTGGTTGAAATGCTGACTTTTCAATAAAAATATCAACTCGATCAGCCAGATTTTCTTCTTTTATTTTTGGTAAAATTTCATTAACAATATAATTAAGATATTCTTTGGAAGTTCCTTCGAAATCCCTTGGCTTGAGGTGTGCAGAAAGACACGTTGGAACTAATGTCGCTGTGGTTTGAGTCTGAGCTTTTTTGATGGCTCGAAGCATTTTAAGTTCTTCATCAATATTTAATCCGTAACCACTTTTTATTTCAATTGTAGTGACGCCTTGTTTCACAAGAACCTGCACTCTCTTCAAAATTCCTTCAATCAAATCATCTTCTGAAGCAGCTCGCGTATGCTGAACCGAACTCCAGATTCCGCCACCGGATTCTGCGATTTCCAGATAGCTTCTTCCTGCATTTCGCATTGCAAAATCATTGGCTCGGTTTCCTCCGAAACAGATGTGTGTATGAGCATCTACAAAAGCAGGAAGAGTAATTTGCTCCTTATCAATAAGATCTGTTTCAGAATCCGGAAACATTTGTTTTAATGAATCAAAATCACCTATTTCCAGAATTATTCCGCCATTTGTAAGAATTCCGCCGTTTGAAATAATTTCTAAATCTTCATCATTTAGTTTTCCTCTAATAGAAAGATTGCTGAGCGTAATTATTTGTTTGAAAGGACCTGTTAATTTCATAAAATATCTTGAATGGTAAAAATAGCGATAAAGTTCTATTCTTTTCAATCATTATAAATTGTATTTTTACAAAAAAAAATTTTAACAAATGAAAACAACTCTGATAGCTACAGTGTTTTTCTTAACTGGAATTTCTATAAATGGGCAGCAGATAAGCTTAGGTGAAATCTCAAGAAATGCAAAATTCAATAAAACTATTGATGAGATTAATAATGGTAAAGCCGTCCTAAAATATTCCGACATACAAGGAAATCCATTTTACAAAAATGGATTCAATAATGCTAAAGTTGGAGATACTGGTACTATATTGCCCGTAAGATACAATCTCTTTAAAGATTCATTTGAGATTTTGAATGATAATGACATCTACTCCGTTCCGAAAGACAATTCTTTCTCCAAATTTACTTTTCTTAGCAGTAATGAAAAATTTATTTTAGATAAAGATAATGATGGTATTGCAGGTTATTTTTTAATCTTAACTGAGGGTCATAGTAAACTATTAAAGAAATTTGCTGTTAAATTCATCCCTGAAATTCCAGCTCCTAACACAATGATATCAGGAACACCTGCAAAATTTGAAAATCTAAAACCTGTATATTATTTGAAAACCGAAGATAATCTAATAAAAATCAGCAAAAAAGCAGACGACCTTATCAATGCGCTTCCTACAGATAAAAAAGATGCTGTCAAAGACTTTATCAAGACAAATAAAATTAAACTGACAGAAGAGATGGATCTGATTAAGCTGACCAACTTCCTTAATAAATAAGATAAAAGAGATGCAAATTGCATCTCTTTCTTTTAAAATATTTCTCTCCCTATTTTCAGAATATTATCACTTTTCCCCATCGAATAAAAGTGAAGAACAGGAACTCCATAGTTTAAAAGTTCCTTGCTCTGATTAATACACCATTCAATTCCGATTTCTTTCACAGCTTTGTTATCTTTCGCTTTTGCAACCGCAATTACAAGCTCATTAGGAATATCAACTTTGAATCGATGCGGGATCATACTAAGCTGACTTTTGGTAACTAAAGGTTTGATGCCTGGAATAATCGGAACACTAATCCCTTCTTCTCTGCATTTTTCCACGAACTCGAAAAACTTATGATTATCAAAGAACATCTGTGTCACGATGTAATCTGCTCCAGCTTCTATTTTTCTTTTCAGATGATGGATATCCTGAGAAAAACTAGCCGCTTCCATATGTTTCTCCGGGTAACCGGCAACCCCGATGCAAAACTCCGTTGGATAACAGTTTTCAATACTCTCATCCAGGTATTTCCCGGAATTCATCTCTCTTATTTGTTTTACCAAATCTTTGGCAAAATGATGGCCGTTTTTCTCCGGCTTGAAATAGATTTCAGTTTTTACAGCATCACCGCGCAAAGCTACAACATTCTGAATACCAAGAAAATCCAGATCAATCAGAAAATTCTCTGTATCTTCTCTTGTGAAGCCGCCACACAAAATATGAGGAACCGCATCCACCTTATATTTATTCTGAATCGCCGCACAAATCCCCACAGTTCCGGGACGTTTGCGCACTACTCTCTTTTCTAAAAGTCCATCCTGGCGCTCGATATATTCATACTCTTCGCGATGGTAGGTTACATCAATAAAAGCAGGATCAAACTCCATCAACGGGTCGATCGAATCAAATATGGATTGAATATTTTGTCCTTTCAGAGGCGGCAAAATTTCAAAAGAGAAAAGTGTTTTGCCGTTGGCGTTTTTTATATGGTCAGTAATTTTCATTCAAAAATTTTTTTATTAATATTAATCTGCCAAATTCGGAGCAAGCCATTTTCTGGCATAATCTAACTCGACACCTTTTCTTTCCGCATAATCTTTCAATTGGTCTTCATCGATTTTTCCGACTCCGAAATATTTTGATTTTTCATTTCCAAAATAATAACCGGAAACCGCTGCAGTTGGCCACATCGCCAGACTTTCAGTCAAAGTCACACCGATGTTTTCTTCAACTTTTAATAAATTCCAAATCGTCAGTTTTTCCAAATGGTCGGGACAAGCCGGATAACCTGGAGCCGGACGGATTCCAAAATATTTTTCTTTGATCAATTCTTCGTTATCCAAAGTTTCATTTTCAGAATAAGCCCAATATTCGGTTCTGATTTTTTTGTGAAGATATTCGGCGAAGGCTTCTGCAAGACGATCTGCCAGAGCCTTTACCATAATCGCATTGTAATCATCCATTTTATCTTCATATTCTTTCGCCAGTTCATCTGCTCCAAAACCTGTACAAACGCAGAAAACACCCAAATAATCCTGCTTTCCCGAATTTTCCGGCGCAATAAAATCGGCCAAAGCAAAATAGTCTTTACCCTCAGATTTTTTATGTTGCTGACGCAAAGTTCTGAAAGTCGAAATCACATTTTGATTGTCATCATAAACCAAAATATTGTCCTTTTCGTCAGCATTGGCAGGAAAAATCCCGAAAATACCTTTCGCTTCGAAACTCTTTTCTTTCAGAATTTTTGCAAGCATCGTTTTTGCTTCTTCAAAAAGAATAGAAGCTTGTTCGCCGACAATTTCATCAGTTAATATATCAGGAAATTTTCCAAACAATTGCCAGCTTCTGAAAAAAGGAGACCAGTCGATAAATTCTACCAATTCGTCCAGATTTTGGTCTTCAATAATCGTGATTCCTAATTTTTTAGGTGTTGAAATTGATTCATTTTCCCAATCGATTTTGAATTTTTGATTTCTCGCTTCTTCGATTGTGACGTATTCTTTATCAACCTGACGATTCAGAAATTTCTCTCTAAAATCATCATAATCTTTTCTGATTTCCAAGGCATAGGCATTAGATTTATCATGATTCAAAAGAGAACTCACAACACCAACCGCCCTGGAAGCATCATTTACATGAACAACCGTGTTAGAATATTTAGGAGAAATTTTCACCGCAGTATGCGCTTTGGAAGTCGTTGCGCCTCCAATTAACAAAGGAAATTTTAGATTTTTGCGCTCCAATTCATCAGCAATATGAACCATTTCGTCCAGACTTGGTGTAATCAATCCGCTCAAACCAATGACATCCACTCTTTCATCGATCGCAGTCTGGATAATTTTTTCCGCAGGAACCATTACGCCTAAATCTACTATCTCGTAATTGTTACAACCCAAAACCACGCTAACAATATTTTTTCCGATATCGTGAACGTCGCCTTTTACAGTTGCCATCAGGATTTTTCCATTCGAACGTTGCGTCTGGTCTTTTTCTGCTTCGATGAAAGGCTGAAGATACGCCACAGCTTTTTTCATCACTCGGGCAGATTTTACAACCTGAGGAAGAAACATTTTTCCACTTCCGAACAAGTCGCCGACAACGCCCATTCCGGTCATCAGATTAATCTCAATCACATCAAGCGGACGTTTAGAATTTTTCCTCGCTTCTTCAGCATCTTCTTCTATAAAACGGTCAATTCCTTTAACCAAAGCGTGTGTGATTCTTGTTTGCAAATCCTGCTCTCTCCAGCCAAGATCTTCAGCTTTTTCTTTTTTGGTGGATTTATGTTTTTCGGAATAATCCAGAAGTTTTTCTGTCGCGTCCTCTTTTCTGTCGAGCATTACATCTTCCACCAATTCCAGTAAATCTTTCGGGATTTCGTCATAAACTTCCAGCATTGTCGGGTTTACGATTCCCATATTCATTCCCGCTTTTATGGCATGGTAAAGGAAAACAGAGTGCATCGCTTCTCTCACAGAATCATTTCCTCGGAACGAAAACGAAACATTGGAAACGCCTCCACTTACGGACACATTCGGGAGATTGTTCCGAACCCAACGTGTAGCCTCGATAAAATCTATGGCATTTCTTCGATGTTCATCCATTCCTGTTGCCACAGGAAAAATATTAAGGTCAAAAATAATATCCTCGGAAGGAAAACCAACCTGATTCACTAAAATATCATAAGACCTTTTGGAGATTTCTATTCTTCTTTCATAATTATCAGCTTGTCCAACTTCGTCGAAAGCCATCACAATCACGGCAGCGCCATATCTTTTGATGGCTTTGACTTGTTTGATGAACTCGTCCTCGCCACCTTTCAAACTGATGGAATTCACGACCGGTTTTCCCTGAACAACCTGCAATCCTGCTTCCAGAATTTCCCATTTTGAAGAATCTATCATAATTGGGATTCTGGCAATATCCGGTTCTGAAGCGATGAGATTCAGAAACCTCACCATTGCAGTTTTCCCGTCCAAAAGTCCGTCATCGAAATTGACATCCAGAATCTGCGCCCCACCTTCTACCTGGTCTCTCGCAATATCCAAAGCTTCAGAATATTTTTCTTCTTTGATGAGTCGAAGAAACTTTTTAGAACCTGCCACATTGGTTCGCTCTCCAACGTTGATAAAGTTGGATTCGGGCGTTATGATGAGAGGTTCGAGACCTGATAATTTTAAGTATTTCATAAATTAATTTACCAACGTAACAATTTACCAATGTAACAATCTTGAGCTCTTAACTTATTGGTAAATTGATACACTTTTTATATTGTTACATTGATTTTCCTCGGTTCGTAGTTCTTTGCCAAATCAGCAATTGCTCTGATATGTTCTGGTGTTGTTCCGCAACAGCCACCAATAATATTGATGAGTCCTTTTTCTAAATATTCTTCGATCTGATTTGCCATTTGTTCTGCGGTTTCGTCATATTGACCGAAAGCATTCGGTAGACCGGCGTTTGGATACGAAGAAATTCCGAAATTGGTGTGATTAGCTAGAATTTCTAAATAGGGCGTCAATTGTTTCGCACCTAAAGCACAGTTGAAACCAACACTTATCAAATCCATATGCGAAACGGAAATCAGAAATGCATCAGCTGTTTGTCCGCTCAATGTTCTTCCGGAAGCATCGGTAATGGTTCCCGAAACCATAATTGGAATGACAATATTTCTTTCTTCCCGGATTTCATCAATCGCAAATAATGCTGCTTTTGCATTCAAAGTGTCAAAGATTGTTTCAACCAAAAGAATGTCAGAACCTCCGTCTAGTAAAGCTTCGGCTTGTTGTTTGTAGGCGATTCTCAGTTCATCAAACGTAATTGCTCTATAACCCGGATCGTTCACATCCGGACTAAGACTTGCGGTTCTGTTGGTGGGCCCGATGGAACCTGCTACAAATCTTGGTTTGTCGGGATTCTGAGCAGTAAACTCATCGCAGACTTTCTTAGCTATTTTTGCGGACTCGTAATTAAGTTCGTAGACCAAATTTTCCATATGATAATCTGCCATCGCAATGGTAGTTCCGGAAAATGTATTGGTTTCTATAATATCTGCACCTGCCAAAAGATATTTTCTATGAATTTCTTCAATTGCTTTTGGCTGTGTAAGAGACAACAAATCGTTATTTCCTTTGAGTGGATATTCCCAATCTCTGAATCGCTCACCGCGGTAATCTTCTTCGGAGAAATTGTAGCGCTGAATCATTGTTCCCATCGCTCCGTCGAGGATGAGAATTCTGTCTTTCAGCGCTTTGTATAGTTGTTCTGAATTGTTCATAATTCACTTCTTTTTTTTCTAATGTTACATCGGTTTTACCGACGGCTATTCAAATTGAATCCTTCGGATTCTTTCCATCCTTGATTGGAAGACAAAACTTCAACATAGCCCCGATAGGAACGGCATCCTTTTTTGTTTTTCTGAAAATTTTCTATTGATGACAAACCGTTGTAAACAAAAAAGATACAGTGGATAGCGGGTTGGGCACTTATTTCGAAGGCGAAAACTTGTTGCTCCTTTCTTCGACTACGCTCAGGATGACGTTAATCCAAAGCTTGTTTTAAATCATTAATTATATCATCAATATTTTCCAATCCAACGGAGCAACGTACTAGTCCAGCGGTAATTCCAACCTCGTTTCTTTCCTCATCGGAAAGCTTGGAATGTGTTGTAGAAGCGGGATGTGTAACAATGGTTCTTGTATCGCCAAGGTTTGCGGAAAGGGAACACATTTTTATTTTGTTGAGGAAATTTCGTCCACCGTCGATACCGCCTTTGATTTCAAATGCAACGATGTTTCCGCCTAATTTCATTTGTTTTTTAGCGATTTCATAGCTTGGATGAGATTTCAGGAAAGGATATTTTACCAATTCTACGTTCGGATGATTTTCCAGAAACTCGGCAACTTTCAGGGCGTTTTCACAATGTTTTTCGACACGAATCGCCAGCGTCTCCAGACTTTTGCTCAAAACCCAAGCGTTGAAAGGCGACATCGCCGGCCCTGTGTTTCTGGCGAAAAGGTAAATCTCACGAATCAAATCTGCTTTTCCTACTGCAACTCCACCGAGAACTCTGCCTTGACCATCAATCAATTTCGTTGCTGAATGAACAACAATATCCGCTCCGTATTTAATCGGCTGTTGCAAATAAGGCGTTGCAAAACAATTGTCTACGATGAAAATCAAGTTATGCTTTTTTGCAATCTGTCCGAAAAATTCCAAATCCAAAACTTCAATTGCCGGATTTGTTGGTGTTTCCAAGTACAATATTTTTGTATTTGGTTTGATGTATTGTTCTACATTTTCAGCATCTTCTGCTTTGAAATATGATGTTTCGATGTTCCATTTCGGGAAATATTTTGTGAACAAAGTGTGCGTGGAACCGAACACCGACTGACAGCTCACAATATGATCTCCAGCATTGAGCAACGCTGCAAATGTTGAATAAATCGCTGCCATTCCGGTTGAAAAAGCATAACCAGATTCTGCACCTTCCATTTTTGTAATTTTATCTACAAATTCTGTGACGTTCGGATTACTGAAACGGCTGTAAAGATTTTTGTTTTTTTCCTCCGCAAAACTTGCACGCATATCTTCCGCATCTTCAAAAACGAAGCTGGAAGTGAGATACAATGGCGTGGAATGTTCGTCAAACTGAGTTCTTTCGGTTTGGGTTCGGATGGCTAGAGTTTCGAAATTTTGGTTTTCCATTTTATTTTTCCCGTGGGTTTTATTTACGGTTTTTAATATTGAACCCTTCGGGTTCGTTGATTGGTTTTGATTTTATTTCCATCGATTT
The DNA here is from genome assembly GCF_900142325.1 of Epilithonimonas mollis. GTDB lineage: Bacteria > Bacteroidota > Bacteroidia > Flavobacteriales > Weeksellaceae > Epilithonimonas > Epilithonimonas mollis. Next base: position 281,692 of record NZ_FRAM01000002.1, on the reverse strand, counting down.
CACCGACGGCTACTCAGATTGAACTCTTCGAGTTCTTTCTTGAATATCTCTTTCTTATTTAGTTTCGCTTAATCTTAAAATATCCCCGAAAACGCCTCTGGCAGTTACTTTTGCTCCAGCTCCAGCGCCCATAATGACGATTGGATTTTCGCCGTAACTTTCTGTATAGATTTCAAAAATGGAATCTGAACCTTTCAGCTGTCCTAATGCGGAATTAGCCGGAACAGAAATTAATTTGACATCCAATTCACCTTTTTCTTTTTGCAAATCGCCGTGCAAATCGCCGACATATCTTAAAACGTGATTCGGTTCTTGACTTTCTTTGATTTTCTGATAATCGACGTCTAATTCTTCCAATCTTGAAAGAAATTCTTCTTTAGAAACAGACAACAGGTTTTCCGGAACAAGATTCTGAATATTGATATCATCAAATTCATTAATCAAATCCAGTTCTCTTGCCAAAATCAACAATTTTCTGGCGACATCATTTCCTGATAAATCTTCGCGCGGGTCTGGTTCTGTGAAACCTTTTTCCATGGCTTCACTGGTGATTGTTGAAAACTTGTCGTTTCGAAGAGAAAAATTATTGAACACATAACTTAATGTTCCGGAGAAAACACCTTTGATTCTCGTGATATTTTCTCCTGAAAGATGCAGTAATTTAATAGTATCAATCAAAGGCAAACCTGCGCCAACATTGGTTTCATAAAGATATTTCTTCTTATTTTTTTCTAATAATTTTCTGAAATTCCGGTATTCAGCAATCGGTAAAGTATTGTAGATTTTGTTGGAACCAACCACATCAAATCCGTTCTCTACAAAAATCGGATAGTTTTTCACGAAATCTTTACTCGCCGTATTATCCACCATCACAAGGTTTTCCAAATGATGTTCGTTCGCAAAATCTACCAAAGATTGAACACTCGATTCATTTTGAGAATATTTGATTTTCTGTCTCCAATCGCTTCCGAAACCAGCTTTGTTGAACGCTACTTTTCTGGAATTGGCGATGGCAACTATTTTTAATTCAACTCTTTTTCGATTCAAAATATCGTGAGCAGAATCTAAAATTTGCTCCACCAAAGTTCCGCCAACATTGCCGTGACCAATCAAAGCGAGATGAACGGTTTTTGGTTTTCCGTAGATTTCGGTTTCGATGATGTTTTTGGTGATTTCGGTTTGATTTCCGGTTACCACAATGTTCACTCTTCCGGCAGAAGCGATTTGGCTTAATAATAAAGGGAAAATTTTATTACGTTGAAGTTCCGATAAAATCTTATTATAATTATCTGAAACAAAACCAATCACACTCAGATTTTCGATGCTGTAAATATTGCTGACGTGACCTTCGGATTTTTCCTTTTCGAATTCTTTTTTGAGAACATCCACTGCATCTTGCGCGTCATCTTCATCGACCAAAACAGAAATTCCGTTTTCAATCGCTTGTTGTGAAATGACGCCAACGCTGATTCCGCCGCCGTTCAAAGCATTGAAAATCCGTGAATCTACTCCGATTTGCCCCAAGAAATCTTTTCCTTCAAAATTCACTAAAGCTTTGTTTCTATAAATATTAATTACGTTTTGGTCTGTCATCAGTTCAAAAATAGAGGTGTTAAAATGTTATTCAGCTGTTCATATTCCATCAAAAAAGCATCGTGTCCGTGAATGGATTTGATCTCGTGGTACTGAACGTTTTTGTTTTTATTTAGTAAAAATTGGTAAGTATTTTTAATTTCAAAAGCTGGATAAAAAAGGTCCGAATCAACTGAAATTAAATGGATTTCTGCATTGATGTTTTCCAGCTCATTTTCGTTTCCGTTGATGTTCATCAGAAGATGATTGACGAGTTTATAAGCCTTTAAACTAAATCTTTCGTTTAATCGTTTTCCGTGGAAATTGAGCCAGTCGTGCGATTTGAGGATTTGTTTTCCATAATCTTTTTCTCTGTTGAATCTTGAGTTAAGAGATTCAGGCGTTCTGTAACACAACATTGCGTGTACTCTGGCTTTTTCGAGTGGTTTTTCTTCTGATTCCAAAAGATATTTCTGAACCAGACATTGAGAATGCAACCAATCCGAGGTTTTAAAATCTGTCGCAATTGGGATGAATTTTTCGGCTAAATTATTTTCTAAAGTCAACATTTCCCAACCAATTGAACCGCCAATCGAACCTCCAACCAAAGCAAATAGTTTTTCGATTTTAAGATATTTCAATCCTTCGAGGAAAATTTCTGCAACATCCTGAACTGTAAAATCTTCGTAATTATCGACGAAAAATCCGTCGAAACCATTTCCGGGAATATTGAAAGAAATGATTGTGAATCGATTGTTATCAATAACTTTTCCTTCTCCAACCAAAGATTTCCACCAACCGTTTTCGCCGGCAACATCAGAGTTTCCGGTCAAAGCGTGGTTTATCAAAACTATCGGGGCAGAATGCAGTTCTTTTCCAAAAAGCTGATAGCTTAATGGAATATCGAAAACTTTTCCGTTCTGAGTTTCGAAATTTTGAATGTTGATATGTTGTAGCTTGTCTTCCAATTTTTTGCCTGATAAAAAATTGAAAATGCTACAGAGAATTGTAGAATGAATGTTTTGGTTATCTTTTCCCGAAAACCTCGGGATAGAATTTAGCACCTTCTTCGTTTCCGAAGGGTTGCCAAGGTTTCACAGAGTCTAATCTCTCCACCTTTCTCGATAACATTTTCAATATGTAAATGAACAATTCTGACTGCAAAGATAGATAAGAAATTATTGTTTTTCCAAATAAACTGAAAAATGTCAGTATAAATTTTTTATTAACAATCCAATTTAAGAAATTTATAACAGTAATTCTGTACAGTATTTGCTTAAGAAAATTCACATAAAAAATAAACAATGGACATTAATTTAAATAAACAAGTTGCTATTGTAACAGGCTCTAGCAGTGGAATCGGGAAAGGTATTGCTATCAGCCTGGCAAAATCCGGTGCAATTGTAATCGTTAACCACTCATCAGAACATTCCCGGACTGAGGCTGAGGAAACGTTAAAAATCATTAGTGACAATGGTGGTGAAGGTTTTATCATCCAATGTGATGTGAGCAAGGAAGACCAGGTTTTGGCGATGTTTCAGTCGACCATTGAGAAATACAGAACGGTTGATATCCTGATCAATAATGCTGGTTTGCAACAAGATGCGTCTTTTACCGAGATGACCTTAGCGCAATGGCAGAAAGTAATTGATGTGAATCTGACAGGGCAATTTCTTTGTTCACGAGAAGCCATCAAAGAATTCTTAAAACGTGGAATGAATGACAAATCCAAAGCACTTGGAAAAATCATCAACATCAGCAGTGTCCACGAGACAATTCCGTGGGCCGGACATGCCAATTATGCTTCCAGCAAAGGTGCGTTGAGAATGCTGATGCAGACCCTGGCTCAGGAATATGGAAAACAGAAAATCCGCGTGAATAATATTTGTCCGGGCGCTATCAAAACACCAATTAACAAATCGGCCTGGGATAATGAGAAATCTTTGGATGCCTTGATGACTTTAATTCCGTATGACAGAATCGGGCAACCGGAAGATATTGGAAATTTAGCCGTATTTTTGGCGAGTGATTATTCGGATTATATTACAGGTGCGAGTATCTATGTGGATGGCGGAATGACGACACTGGAGAGTTTTGCGGATAACGGATAATTAATTATTAATGGTTTTTAAATCGTTGAAAGAAATCACAAAACCTCAACATAGCCCCGATGGGAACGGCATCCTTTTTTTGCTTTTGGGGGAAGTTGCCTTTGATGACCAATCGTATGAGTAAAAAAAGATATAGTGGACAGCGGGTTGGATGTTCTAACAAATGGACAACCGTGATGCTCCTAAATAAAGAATAATTATTCTCAAAATAATTAGAAAAATGAATGAAGCAGAAAAACTGAAAAACCCAAACTGGAAAAAATGGGGGCCATATGTAAGTCACCGCCAATGGGGAAATGTGCGTGAAGATTACAGCACAAACGGTGACGCATGGGGTTTCACAGGTCACGATACGGCAGAAGCCTGGACGTACCGCTGGGCAGAAGAAGGTATTGCAGGAATCTCTGACGAGAAACAGCAGTTGTGCTTTGCGCTTTCTTTCTGGAATAAAAATGACTGCAGAGTTAAGGAACGTTTTTTTGGACTGAGCAATTATCAGGGCAATCACGGCGAAGATATCAAGGAGATTTTTTATTATCTGGACAACACACCGTCTCACAGTTATATGAAGATGGTTTATAAATATCCCGTCAATGCTTTTCCTTACGAAGATCTAATCAACACAAATGCGCAACGTTCTAATAAAGATCCGGAGTATGAAATTATTGACACCGGAATTTTCGACAATGATGAATATTTTGATATTTTTATTGAATATGCAAAAGCCGGGGAAGATGATTTCTTAATCAGAATCGATGTTCACAACAGAAGCAACAGACCGGCTCCAATTGTGGTTTTACCAACAGTGTGGTTCAGGAACAACTGGATGTGGGGTTACAACGATTACAAAGGACAGCTCGGCTTTTCTAAACAGGGCGAAATCGACGTTCATCACAACAGTCTGAACATCAGAAAATTATATTCCCGGAATAAAAATGTTGATTCTCTTTTTTGTGAGAATGAAACCAACCGATCGAGATTATTCAATCTCCCGAAAACAGAAGGTTTTTTCAAAGATGGTATCAATCAATACATTACTAAAGGTCTTGATACGGTAAATCCTTCAAAAGTTGGCACAAAAGCTTCTTTGCATTGCGAAGAAATCATAGAAGCGAACAGCAATAAGATTTTCGAGTTCCGGTTGTCGCCCCATATTATGGATGATGCGTTTTATGATTTTGATGAAATTGTGGCAAAACGAAAAGAGGAGGCTGATGAATTTTACGGGAACATCCAGAAAGATATTGAGAATGAAGATGAGAAAAACGTCCAAAGACAGGCTTTTGCAGGGTTGCTCTGGAACAAACAATTCTATCACTACAATGTCGGGAAATGGCTGAAAGGCGACCCAAACTTCCCAATGCAGAGAAAAGGTTTTGTGAGAAACAGCGATTGGGAGCATCTTCATAATAAAGATATCATCTCTATGCCCGATAAATGGGAATATCCATGGTATGCAACCTGGGATCTGGCTTTCCATTGCGTAAGCTTTTCAGTAATTGATTCCGAATTTGCTAAAAACCAATTGATTACACTGACTAAAGAATGGTATATGCATCCGAACGGACAAATGCCCGCCTATGAATGGAACTTCGATGATGTGAATCCTCCTGTTCACGCCTGGGCGACATTCAGAGTTTTTAAGATTGATGAAAAAAATAATGGAAAACCTGATTTGGCTTTTCTGGAAAGGGTTTTCCAGAAATTATTATTGAATTTTACTTGGTGGGTCAACCGAAAAGATTACAACGGAAATAACCTTTTCGGAGGTGGATTCCTTGGTCTGGACAACATCGGTGCTTTTGACAGGAATATGGAATTCAATGAAGGGGAACACCTGGAACAAGCCGATGGAACGAGCTGGATGGCGATGTATGCGCTGAATATGATGCGTATTTCTATGGAACTCGCAACGTACAATCCGGTTTATGAAGATATGGCCATTAAGTTTTTTGAGCATTATCTTTACATAGCCGAAGCGATGGAAAACATCGGTGAAGGTAAACAAGGTCTTTGGAACGAGGAAGACGGGTTCTTCTATGATTTGCTTCAACTTTCCAATGGTGACAGTGTGAATCTGAAACTTCGAAGCATCGTTGGGTTGATTCCGATGTTTGCCGTAGAAGTAGTGGAACACAGTATGCTGGAGAAACTTCCCGAGTTCAAAAAAAGGATGGAATGGATTCTGAAAAACAAACAGGAATTGACGAAACTCGTTTCGCAATGGTACGTGGAAGGCGAAGGCAACAAACATCTTTTGAGCATCCTCAGAAAAACAAGACTGACGAAAGTTCTCACAAGATTGGTAGACGAATCTGAATTCCTCAGCGATTACGGAATCCGTGCAATGTCTAAGGTTTACGAAGAAAATCCGTTCCGCTTTACCGTTCATGGACAAGAGCACGTGGTTTATTATACGCCGGCCGAAAGTGACAGCCGAATGTTTGGTGGCAACAGTAACTGGCGCGGACCGATTTGGTTTCCGATTAACTTCCTGATAGTCGAAAGTTTACAGCGTTTTCATTTCTTTTTCGGCGATGCATTGACAATTGAATATCCGAAAGGAAGTGGTGTTCAAAAAAATCTGGAAGAAGTTTCAGAAGATATCAGCAACAGACTGTGTAATATTTTTCTGAAAAATGAAGATGGAAACCGTGCTTTCAATGGCGGTGTGGAGAAATTTAACCAAGATCCGCATTTCAAAGACTACATTATGTTCTTCGAATATTTCCACGGTGACAATGGCCGGGGCGTTGGCGCTTCCCATCAAACCGGATGGACTTCTACAGTGGCAAAGTTGATTCAGCCGAGGTTGAAGCATTAAATTGATGTTATTTAGGATTTGAAATTCTCAACGGAACTATATCTTTGATAACTTTAAATCCTAAATTTCCTTCCGACTCTAAAATCTTTACTAAAGTTATATCATTTATAAAATCTTCTTGTGTTGTAGAAATCAATAATTTCTTGTTTTTATGCTTTGTCAATTTTAAATCTATAAAAACTAAAAATTCACCATTTATTTGTTTGTGAAAGTTTTGTTTATCAACAATTTTATAGATTTTTTCTTTTGACTTGGTATGTATAAAACCATTATTTATACAAAAGAAACTGATTATAGTAAAATTTCCAGCGATAAAATATGTGAAGAAATAATATAAATAATTCTGTTCTAATAAAATTGATTTAATATTCTTCTTAAAAATAACACCTATTATTATTCCTAATAAAAAAAGTACAAAAATAAATATTGGAGACACAATCGTTATAAAAAGTAACTTTAAATTTACTAAGGTCAGAATACTAAACAATAATGCGAATACCAATAATAATAAGATTTCTTTTTTGTTATTCATATCACTATCTATTTTCTCGAATTAGAATTATACTTTTTCACCATTGACGAAAACCTCGTATGTAATTTCCACATTCGGTTCCAGAGTTTTGGAAACAGAACAATATTTTTCGAAAGACAATTCTCCTGCTTTCTTAGCTTTTTTCGGGTCGATTTCACCTTCAAGGAAAAATTTCACTTTGATAGATTTGAACGGCTTTGCCTCATCAACCTGAACTCTTTCGCCTTCAACTTCCGCTTTGAAATCGGTGATCGTCTGGCGTTGTTTTTTTAGGATTGAAACGACATCAATTCCGCTACAGCCGGCAACAGCCATTAGCAAAGATTGCATTGGCGAAACACCTTTTGCGCCCGGCAAAGTCGTATTGTCGAGTAAGATTGAATTGCCTTGTTCATTGGAACATTCGAACAAAAAATCGTCGTTGATTCTATTGAGTGTGATTTTCATTTTTTTATTCTTAATTAAAGATGATTTATCTAAGTCTTCGACTCCGCTCAGACTGACACTTCTGACTTTGACAGATTAATGTCAGCGATGTCACACTGAGCGGAGTCGAAGTGTTTGGGTAATTATTACGTTACGCTCTACTTTTTTATAATGCTAAAATTAAAGTGAGTTCAAATTTACAAAATTCCTCGTGCTTTTATCTCCAGATATTTATTGATAACATCGATATTGAGATTCTCGGGAAGTGTATAAATGCTGTAAATTCCGTATTTTCTAAGTTCCTGAATAATCAGTTTTTTCTCGAATTCAAATTTCTCTGCAATGATTTCGTCATAGATTTCCTGCATATTTTCGGGATTGGTATTCAGCAGTTTGTGAACTTCAGAATTCTTGAAAAATACGACTACTAAAAGATGATTTTTGGCGATGCCTCGCAGATATTTCATTTGGCGATTGAGCGCGTCCAAGGTTTCAAAATTGGTGAAAAGCAAAACCAGACTTCGTTGATTCAAATGGTATTTTGTGTCCTGATACAATCTTCCAAAATCACTTTCAAAGAAATCGGTTTGAACGTTGTACAACGCTTCGGAAATCTTTCTTAATTGTCCGGATTTGTTATCTGCCGCCACTTTATTTTCCGTTTTTTTGGCGAAAGTCATCATTCCGGCACGGTCGCCTTTTTTCAGAATGATGTGTGACAGAGCCATCGCCGCATTGATGGAATAATCCAGCAAACTCAACCCGTTGAAAGGCATTTTCATTGTTCTGCCTTTGTCAATCAACATCATAATACGTTGCGATTTCTCATCCTGAAACTGATTGACCATCAATTTACTGGATTTTGAAGTTGCTTTCCAGTTGATGCTTCGGATGTCATCGCCCTGAACGTAATCCCGGATCTGCTCAAACTCCATCGTGTGACCGAGCTTTCTGATTTTCTTGATTCCGCCTAGCAAAAACTCATTTTGAAGCGCCATCAATTCATATTTTCTGAGATGGATGAATGATGGGTAACTCGGCAACTTTGCGTCTTTCTGAAACGTAAATCTTCTTGAAACCAAACCAATTGGTGAATTAACATAAATATTAAGGTTTCCAAAACTGTATTCGCCACGTTCTTTTGGTTCGAGGATATATTCGAAAAAGGTATTGTTTCCGCTTTCGATATTCTTCTTAATCAGGAAATCTCTCTTTTGGAATTGAAAAGGAATTTCGTCTATAATGTTTGTATTGATATTGAAATTGTAATTATTTCTAATATCAACTTTAACTGAGTTTTCGTCGCCATTTGACAACTTCTCCGGCAAGATTCTTTGTGCGTTGATGCCTTCCTTATTTTGAAATAAAATCAAAGCATCAACAATAGTTAACAATAAAACAAAAATCAATAACGAGTTGGCCATCCACATCATAAAAGGAAAGAAAAATGCCAAAACATAACAAATTCCAACGCCGAATAATGCGAAGAAGAATTTGTTATTAAGATATGTTTGTTTTAATGTTTTCACTTGAAATTAATTCGTTTAATTGAACACAAAGTACACAAAGATTTTTTTAAATATTTAATTTTTTAGGTTCACAAAGGCGTAAAACTTAACAAAGTTTTGATTATGAAAAGACTTCGACTCCGCTCAGCCTGACAGTGTTTTAAAATATGTTATTAGAGATGTCATCATGAGCGGAGTCGAAGGATTTGTAAATTTCTATCTTGGAACTTCAATACTTTCCAAGATTTGTCTAATGATTTCGTCCGCTGTCAGACCTTCCATTTCACGTTCCGGCGAAACGATAATTCTGTGTCGCAGAACTGCGTATGAAGCTTCTTTGATATCTTCCGGCGTCACAAAATCACGACCCCGAATCGCCGCAAAAGCTTTACTCGCCGTCAGCAAAGCCAAACTTGCTCTTGGCGAAGCTCCTAAATATAAAAACTGATTTTCCCTCGTATTGACAATGATTTTCGCAATGTATTCCAAAAGGTTTTGTTCCACAATGATATCCTTAACCAATTGCTGATATTGTTTCAATTGCTGACCAGAAATCACCGTTTGAACTGAATCGGTTTTGTCTTCCAGCTTATTATTATGTTGGTTTTTAATGATCTCAATTTCCTGCTCCAGATTCGGGTAACCAACCTCGATCTTGAATAGAAAACGGTCGAGTTGTGCCTCCGGCAATCTGTAAGTTCCCTCGTGCTCGATTGGGTTTTGAGTGGCAACTACTAAGAACGGTTCTTCCATCGCATATCGCACCCCATCCATCGTGATTTGTTTTTCTTCCATCACCTCGAATAAGGCCGATTGCGTTTTGGCTGGCGAACGGTTAATCTCATCAATTAAAATAAAATTCGAGAAAATCGGACCTTTTTTATATTTAAAATCCGCTTCTTTCACATTGAAAACCGAAGTTCCCAAAATATCAGAAGGCATCAGATCCGGCGTAAACTGGATCCTGCTGAAATCTACTGAAATGGTTTTTGCCAATAATTTTGCAGTGACAGTTTTCGCAACACCGGGAACGCCTTCTATCAGAACATGTCCGTTTGACAACAATGCTGCGAGCAAATGTTCAATCATATTTTCCTGGCCTACAATCACTTTTGCGATTTCGGCTTTTACACGTTCCAGATTAGTCCGTAAGCCCGTCATATCCAGCCTGGACTGGAATTCGGGCGCTTTGTCTTGGTATTGTTCTTCCATAATTGTTATTTTAATATTTGGTCAATAAGCTGATTCATCCTTATCAAATCCTCCTTCATCACACTCGCATACGGATTTTGTCCTTTCTGCACCAGTTCTACAGCTTGCTTTATCAGTTCTATATTTTTTCCGGTTTTTAAATGTAATTTATGGATAAATTGCTCATCCAGATTTTGAGTGTCAATCAGCAGATCCATCCTTACTTTACTCAAAAAAAATTGTGCTTTTTTCGCCATCATCTCGTGGAAATCGCCTTCCTGAAGATATAGATTTCCGATACTTCTGATAAACTCAACCGAAGTGTTCTTCAGAGGTTCTGTTACCGGAACTATTCTTTGTTTCCTCTTGGCATTAAAAAAAACAAAAATTATCAACCCGAGAAGCAGGAGATAACATGCATATTTCAATGGCTGACTGCTCAGTATAAACCGCATTGGCGACATCGACAAAGGCGCATCATTCTCCATAAACCAAATCGTTTCCCTGTCCGGCAGGTAAGAAAAAACGCTTTCTATATATTTATTTTTTGAATTTAGTAGATAGTAGTTCGTCAAAATCAACGGTTCAGAATGAATATAAAAATGGCCTTTCCCGAAATTAACCTTGATAAAATTAGCATTGATGGAACTGCGGTTATTATTTTCTTTATGCAGGGTTTTTCCAAGAACTTCGATATCATTTCTGATGTAAGAAAACCCTTTGTTGTCAGGAAGTTTATCAATGAACAATCGGTGGTTAGACAATTTTTTATCCGTCAGCTGCAGATAATAATTACTCTCGAAACTGACCGTTTTAAACCTGAATCCCAAAGTATCCCGCAACGGCGCCGTAGTTTTATCAGTAAACCACATCACATCAGACCCGTTAGAGACCTCATACATAATGTATTCCCAGGAAACATCGTCAAGTTCTTTCTGGATAACCAGAATATTATGAGGTTTTTTTTCGTAATTTTCCTCATAATAATTATAGGGCGAAACCCGGACTTTCTCTAATTTTTTGTTGAATAAATCACGGGATTCCTGATTAAAGATATACAATCCAAATGGTGTCTTCTTATCAACATCATAGTTTTTGCGCCAGTCCAGAACAGGTTTTTTGCCCAGTTGAAACAGCCCGACAGTGATTAGGATCAGGATGAAGATGAGAATGTATATTTTGAATGATTTATTCATTGATTTCTAAATTGACAAGATTGTCAGAATTTTCCAAAATAGGCTTTAAAGTGCTGATAATCATTTTCTTTTGTTTCCAATTCGCCGTACCATATATAATCGTAGATAAAAATAATTCGCCGGAAATCTTCCTGCAGATTTTTATTTTTCAGTTCCTTTAGATAGTCCCGGTTGGTTTTTTCGGGATTCCAGCTGATCAGGTTTTTGTCTGCCAGTTTTTTTAATGAAAAAAGGAAATGATAACGGATGGCCGAACGGTAATTATTTTCATTTTCAAATTTCCTGATGCTTTCCGGAAAATTGATCTCGTGTATATTTTCCTTGATATCATTACCAATGATGTTAATTTTTTTATTCTTTTTCCCGAATAAAAAATTACCGTCTTTTGACATCAAATATCTTATCAGAATGAATAACAGAAAACCAATAATCAAAATCCCGAAGAAGCGTAAAAGATTGGCAGTGTAATTACCCGCTTTTTTCGGATCGATGTTTTTGAACAGCAATTCTGCAATTTTCCGTTTGATCAGCTCCCAGACTGATTCTTTGGGTTTCTGAACTTCATAATTGAATCCGTCGTCTTTATATTTGCTTTTGAAATTTGGATCGAATTTTTTTGGATAAAGTATGTTATCTGTAGAATAATTGCTTTTGACCAAAGAGTCTGCCTCGATAAAGATGTCAGACTCTGCAGAATCCGCAACCACAAGGTTTTCCACTTCTTCGTATTGTGAAGAAGTGAGTGTTCCGGACAAAGAAAAAATTAGCAAAAGAAAAACTCTGAATCTCATTTATTTTTAATTAATACAGATCACATTTTCTTTCCTGAAGCAATTGCATTTTGGTCTAGTTTTTTTATGACAATATGAGGATAAATAAAATAATAAAAAGCGATAAATGACAAAGTCCCGAATATGATAATGATATTCAGTATCAACGGCATTGTCTGGGCATATCTGGTAACAAAGCCTTCTATGATACCTGCAAAAATGGTAAACGGAACAGTGCTGAGATAAATTTTAAAACTCTTCCGAAACCCGATTTTGAAAGATTCTAACCGTGACAAAGTTTTTGGAAACAAAATAGAAGCACCAAGAATCAATCCTGCCATTGCTTCTACAACCATTCCAAAAATCTCGAATGCGCCGTGAAGCCAGATTCCTTTTGCACTTTCCAGCAAGACATTCTGTGTTTCGAATAAAAACTGAAATGCACCCAGCATAATGCTGTTCTTCATCAACGCATACAAAGTCCCGATTCCGCCAGAAATCCCATAAATATAAAGTTTTGCACCTACAACCAGATTGTTCACAATGATCATAAGCGATGTGCTCCAGCTGGCGCCGCTTCCGTAGATAGCTGTCGGATCGCCTTTTTTAATATTTTCCAAAGTTTGGTTTACATAACCTTCGCCCAAAATCAACGTTGCAAAATCTTTATCATAGACAGACGAGATAACGCCAATACCTACAAAAAGAATGAAAAAAACAAAGGCATAATAAAGATAGCGCCGGTATTCATATACGGTGAGCGGAACTTCCGTAAGAAAAAAGTGCCTGATTCTGTTTTCCTCGATTCTTTTGGTTTTATAGATTTTCTGAAAAACCTGTGACGAAAGAAAATTAAGATATACCGTCGTTTTACTTTTAGGATAATAAGTCTGGGAAAATGAGAGATCATTGATAAGATTGATGTAAAGCGATGAAAGATCATCCGGATTTTTTTTCATTTTTCCGCTGATCACCTGCTCTATTTCCAACCATTTTGCTTTATTTTGCTTTATAAAAGCCACTTCTCTCATAACGCTAAAATAGTAAAAATATGAATCAAATTGCCATTAATACTTCGCAAAATGTAAATGTTAATTTTACGCTAGCAGGTGTTGGAGAGAGAATCATTGCTTTCTTTATCGATTGGCTTATAAAAGGTATTTATCTTTTCATCCTGTTTTGGTTTCTTGGCAGTATCATGGATTATTCTGAGTTTATGAATGGAATGGACAACTGGTCTGCCGGTGCTTTTTTATTAATTATTACATTCCCTGCTCATATCTACACATTGGTTTTGGAAAGCCTGATGGAAGGACAGACATTCGGGAAAAAGCTGATGAAAATAAAAGTGGTGAAAATAGATGGCTACCAGGCAAGTTTCGGCGATTATCTTATGCGTTGGATTTTCAGATTAGTAGACATCTCGGTATTTGGAATTGTTGCCCTGGTCAGTATAATCGCATCCAAAAATCACCAGAGACTGGGCGATATTGCAACGGGCACGGCCGTGATCTCTCTGAAAAGCAATGTGAATATTTCGCACACAATTTTGGAACAATTAAAAGAAGATTATGTCCCGACTTTCCCACAAGTTATTTCACTGACTGACAATGATGTAAGGATCATCAAAGAGAATTTCCAGAAAGCATTGAAGTCTGATGACCGCCAGATCATCACACGTCTATCCAATAAAATCAAGTCCATATTGAAACTCGAACCCGATCCACAGGAATTGACAGAGAGGCAGTTTATTAATATTATTATCAAAGATTATAACTTTTATACAGGTAAGGATTCTTAGGAATAAAATCAAAAAAAACAGGATAAAAACCAATCTATCCCGTTCTGTAATTTAATTTTAAATCTATGAGTTAATGGTTGTCCGTTATAAGATCAACATTTCTGTATCCTTCTGTAAAGCAAGTGTAATGGTATCACGGAAGAGATTGATCGCTTTTACCAGATTTGAGAAAACAAAACCTCCTTCACACATAAAATAATATGTCACAGCAAATGTTTTGCTAGAATCATCATAATCGAATCTTGACATGGCCACTTCCCTGTTCAGTTTATTTGTAAGTTCGGACGCTTTGGAATAGGATGTCCCTTCCTTACTTTTATAAGTCACGGTGAACGTAAGATAACCTTTACTCTTGTCGTTATAAATCAACCAGGTGAATGTGTTTTTAATTTTCACATAATCTGTCCCTGTAGACACGACCGTGATTCCGGCATCATCCATCATTTTTTTCAGTCCATCGACTGTGATTTCATCCATTTTCACAACCTTCTGTGAAAAAGCTAAAGTCCCTGCGGATAATAACATTACGAGGAACAGTCTGAATAATAGTTTTGTTTTCATTACATTTTAGGTTTATTGTTTGTACAAATTTAAAATGTATAAGCTTAATGGGGAATACGTCATTTGTCGTATATTTGTAATAATAACCAACTCAAATAAAATGGCGAAATATCTTTTTATCATCACCTTATTATTTTTCTGTCCTCAATTTTATACGCAGACAAAAGACGCCCCGGAAATCATTCAGCCAAACCGGCGGGCAGAGTTTCCGGGCGGCGAAAAGGCTTTCCGTGAAGAATTCATGAAAATGGTTCATGCGTATGTAGATATTACCGCCTATGCTGTAAACGGAAAATTCTCCTTTATTTTAACTATTGATGAAAGAGGAAAAATGAGCGAACTGAAGATCTATCCGAAAGTCAGAAACGATACAGAATTCAAACAGGATATGAATTTCGCAATGAAGCGCATTAAGAAAAAATGGAAACCAGCCATTAAAGATGGTGTTCCCGTGAGTTCCGATATTATTTTCGAAATCAATTTCACATCCGATCATTCAGATGAAGAGTATTAAAACCATGAAAACGAAGTTTTTTATTTTACTGCTGTTTTCAGTTTTTTTACGCATTTCTGCCCAAGAAAAACACATCGGATTTCCTAGAGACCAGCATAAATATCTAGGTGGAATGGAGGGTTTTTATAAAGATTTTCACAAGATTCTTATTGATAAAAAATTAAAGCCGTGTGATAATAAAAAAGAATTTTACCATGCACCTGTTCTTATAAAATCTTTTGATTCGGTGGAATTATTAGAGAACAAATCCGCTCAGGAAAACAAATGCTCTTTTGAACTCACTAAGGAGGTTTTAAAATATATGGACAATTGGATGCCTGCAAAAATTGACGGAATAGAGACTCCGGCGGTAGCTGTAATAAACATCTATCCGGACGACCTGTTTGACAACTATAAAGAAGGCTACAACTTTTTTAACAAAGACTATGAAAGTTCCGACTTTGACATCGATGAGTTCCGGAAAAAAATTGCAAATCAAATCAGCTTAGATAATTTTAATTTTAAAGGTAGCGGAAAATTAACTATTGTAACGAGCTTCATTGTCAACACAGAAGGCAGATTAGAAAAGCTCAGAATAGAGAAAAGCTCTGGTTCTCAAAGATTCGACGAAATGGTTATGGATGCTATAAAAAGAACCCAGAAAAACAAAACCTGGAAACCTGCAAAAACGCACGGGATGCTAATTAATACAAACTTTAGTTTTCCTTTGACTATTTCTGTAAGATAAAGGATACCCTTAACGCCTGCCATTTTGTCACAATATTTTGTATCTTTGCGGATTAAACCTAATATTTAGAATCAAGGCTGAAAATCTAACTTCTAAATCTAATATCTATTATAAAAGTGCAGGAAAAATACATAGACGAAACTAAACAAGGAGAAGCATTCGCCATCGCTGAAAAACCGGAGAACGGTAAAAAACTGTTTCTGGAAAGCTACGGTTGCCAAATGAACTTCTCTGATTCCGAAATTGTTGCATCCATCCTTAATGAAGAGGGTTACAACACAACACTCAACCAGGAAGAAGCAGATCTGATTCTGCTCAACACCTGTTCCATCCGCGAAAAAGCTGAGCAGACTGTGAGAATGCGCCTTTCCCAGTTTAAAAATCTTAAAAAAGAAAAACCCGGTCTTACCGTCGGCGTGCTTGGATGTATGGCAGAACGCCTGAAAACCAAATTCCTGGAGGAAGAACAACTGGTCGATCTGGTTGTCGGTCCGGATGCCTACAGAGATTTACCCAATCTTCTTAAAGAAACCGAAGATGGAAGGGATGCCATCAACGTAATCCTATCGAAAGAAGAAACTTATGCAGACATCAATCCTGTTCGTCTTGGAGGAAATGGCGTCACAGCTTTCGTTACCATTACAAGAGGCTGTGATAATATGTGCACATTTTGCGTCGTTCCATTCACAAGAGGCCGCGAAAGAAGCCGCGATCCGCATTCTATAATTGAAGAATGCAAAGACCTGTGGAACAGCGGTTACAAAGAAATCACATTGCTTGGGCAAAACGTTGACTCTTATCTCTGGTATGGAGGTGGTCCAAAAAAAGATTTTGCAAAAGCGTCTGAAATGCAAAAAGCAACTGCAGTAGATTTCGCACAACTACTTGATCTCGTTGCCAATGCGGTTCCGAAAATGAGAATCCGATTCTCAACGTCTAATCCTCAGGATATGAACATCAATGTTTTTGAAGTGATGGCGAAGCATAAAAACATTTGTAAATATGTGCATTTGCCAGTTCAGAGCGGAAGCGACAGAATCCTTGGGCTAATGAACCGCCAACACACCCGGCAGGAATATTTGGATCTAATCAGAAAAGCCAAAGAGATCGTTCCGGATATTTCTTTTTCACAGGATATGATTATCGGATTCTGTACGGAAACCGATGAAGATCATCAGGACACGCTTTCATTGATGAGAGAGGTCGAGTATGATTACGGTTACATGTTCGCATATTCGGAAAGACCGGGAACACCTGCCCACAAAAAAATGGAAGACGATATCCCGGCCGATGTGAAGCAAAGACGTCTGGCAGAAGTGATTGCTTTGCAGGGCGAATTGTCCAGAAAAAGAATGCAAAGTTATGTGGGAAGAGTTCACGAAATTTTGATTGAAGGCGTGTCCAAAAAGAACAAAAACCAATGGAAAGGAAGAAATTCCCAAAATGCGGTTTGTGTTTTCGATATGCTGGAAGGGCAGAAAATCGGTGACATTGTTTCAGTTTTTGTCCACGGGAACACGCAGGGAACGCTTTTGGGAGAAACGGTTTCTTAATAAAGACAAGTTGTTAATTAAATGAGATTTGAAATTATAGAAAGAAAAAAGAATTATTTGGGACTAATAACAAACTCCCAAAGGGCATTAATTGCTTCATTTTTATCTATTTTTTTAACATTAAAATTTATAGACAGTCAATATACAGACTTTGTAATGTTATTTTTTCTTTTCATACTTTTAGGAATAATTGCATGCCGCTACATGGATTATGAAAAAATAAATTCAAAAGTTATCGGTGATTTAATAATTGACAAGAAATATATCTTGATTTAATCAAAGATTAATTTTAAATCCATTCACTCTATCAAATAGATATTAATCATTATTTCAGCGAATTACAAAGTAAGGGTATTAATGATTTTTATAAACCACAATATTATTACATATAATAAGAGCGAATTTTTAATAAATAGTAAAATTGATTTTCTAAATTTAAAAGATTTTACTTTTTAACCAAATCTAAAAATGGCAGACTTACAATCTATAAAAACACGCTTCGGCATCATCGGAAATTTTCCGGCGCTTAACCGTGCTCTGGAGAAATCGATTCAGGTGGCTCCGACGGATATTTCCGTTCTCGTAATCGGGGAAAGTGGTGTCGGGAAAGAATTTATCCCAAAAATCATCCACGCTGAATCCAGAAGAAAACACCAGCCTTACATCGTGGTAAACTGCGGTGCAATCCCGGAAGGAACTATTGACTCCGAATTATTCGGTCACGAAAAAGGGGCATTTACAGGCGCGACATCTACCAGAAAAGGTTATTTTGAAGTCGCTGATGGCGGGACCATTTTTCTTGATGAAGTCGGCGAACTGCCTTTGCAGACGCAAGTCCGTCTGCTGAGAGTTCTGGAAAGCGGCGAGTTTATGAAAGTCGGCTCGTCTCAGGTTCAGAAAACGAATGTAAGAATCGTGGCAGCAACCAACGTCAATATGATGAAAGCCATTACGGACGGGCGTTTTCGTGAGGATTTGTATTACCGTTTGAACACTGTTCAGATTGACATGCCTGCTTTGCGCGAAAGAAAAGGCGACATCCATTTGTTATTCAGAAAGTTTGCGATAGATTTTGCTGAGAAATACAGAATGCCTGAATTGAAACTGACTGATGATGCAGTCTCTTATCTAGAAAACTATGCCTTCCCGGGAAACGTCCGTCAACTCCGGAATCTGGTAGAACAGATGACCGTTGTGGAGCAAAACCGCGAAGTCAATTCTGTAAAACTAGCTGAATATATTCCGATGAATGCTAATCTTCCGGCTGTTGTACAGAAAAGCTCCGGCGAAAACGCCGGTTCAGATTTTGGGTCGGAAAGAGAAATTATGTACAAGATCCTTTTTGATATGCGGAATGATATTAATGATTTAAAATCATTAACTTCGGAGCTGATTAAAAACCGGGGGAATGTGGATCTGAGTTCTCAGGAAAAAAATCTGATTAACAGAATATATACGCCTGAAACCCAGACTGCCAATCCGAACTCCCTGCTTTATTTCGAAAACAATCATCAGAAAGAAGTTCATCATCCGACAATTATTTCCGACAATGATGATCATCATTATAATGATGTGGAAGACATCGAAATTGAAGAAGCAAAACCTGAGTCTCTGTCGCTTCAGAACAATGAAAAAGACCTGATTATCAAAGCTTTAGAAAAACACAAAGGCAGAAGAAACCGAGCTGCGGATGAATTGGGAATTTCGCAAAGGACACTTTACAGAAAAATAAAACAATATAATCTAGAAGAATAAAATGGAGTACGTAGAATCTAATAATTATAATAAAAATTTTAACATAGGAAGATATATTTCCGGAGGGATTGATCTTTTTAAAAAAGATCCGAGCGGTATTTTTGGTGCTTTTATATTAGTATTAATTATGAGCTTAATTCCTTTTTGTAGTCTTTTGGCTGTAGGAAATTTCTATAAAGTCTGCCGAGATGTTGAAACTCACGGCAAAGCTGACAGTGGAAAAATATTCAATTTTGATGATTTTGTGCCTTATTTAAAATTTATGTTTTTACTGTTTATAGTCGTTTTTGTTATGATTATACCTATTCCCGTTTTCCTCTTCCCGATTTCTCTTCTGACCTCAGACGAAAGCGGCACGGTTTCTAATATTAACGCAGCAATGGTTGCCGGTGGATTTGGCTTCTTTATCTTATTTTACCTGGTTTTTCTATTTGTTATATCTATTGCAACTTATTATTTTATACCTCTTGTTGCACTTAAAAGATCCCATGATGTCAGGAAAAACATTTCTATTTCGTGGACACTTGCGAAGAAAGACTTCTTCAGTATTTTTGTTTTCATAATCATTTCTGGGTTTTTATCACAATTAGGAATTCTTGCTTGTGGAATTGGTTTATTTTTAACTATTCCTATTGCACTATGCATGAGATATAAATCTTTTGAAAAAATACTCAGTTTATAAATATGAGGAGTAAAAGATTATTTTATATCAGTTTATTGAGGTTTTTGGGAATCATTTTTTTCTCAGGCATTATACTTAATTCCTGTTATTCTTTCACAGGGTCATCGCTGAGTCCGGAAATGAAAACGGTAAAAATTAATACTTTTCCAAATAATGCCGCAAACAACCTTCCTAGTCTGAGCCAGGATTTTACGGTTGCTTTGCAAAATCGTTTTCTCCAAAGAACAACACTGAAAGGAGCTGTGGAAAATCCGAATCTTCTGATAGAAGGAGAAATAACAGACTATAACATCACGCCAACTAGTGTCGGGGCTGCGACTACAACAAACGCAGGAAACACAATTCAGGCGCAGCAAAACAAGCTGACAATCACGGTGAAAGTACATTATGAAAACAATATCGATCCTAAACTGAGCTTTGACAGAACCTACAGTGATGAAGCCGTTTTCAACAGTGACCTGGATCTGAATGCGATCGAAACAGCCCAGGTAAGAATCGTGAATGACAGAATAATCAACAAAATCTTCAATGACATTGTAGCCAATTGGTAAAGTAATGAATACTAGAGTTTTAGAATTAATAAAAAATCCGAAAATAATAACCGAAGCCGATCTGGGAATTTTAGAATCCGAATCGGAAAAATTGCCTTACGCACAAAGTATAAGAGCACTTTATCTGTACGGCATCAATCTCTACAGACCGGGAAATTATAAGGAAAATCTCTCGAAAACTGCTGCTTATACTACGGACAAGAAGATTCTTTACCAGTTTATTAATTCTGAAAAAAATGCAAAAAAAGAAACCGTTTCCAAACCTGTTATTTCAGTAGAAAATCAATCTGTCGAAGAAATAAATACTGAAAAAATAAAACCAGCCGAACCGGAACTGGTTGCCAATATAGAAAATACAGATAACAATTCTGTTCTGAATAAGTTTGATGTCGAAAAAATCATTGCAGCAGAAAACATTCAGAACCAGGAATTCATTGTGGTGAAGGGCGAGAAAAACCGTTTGCTATACGAAGGCGAGGAAAACTTCCTTGAGGAAAAAATGCAGGAAGTAGATTTGGAAGCCAGCAAAGAATCCGGCCAACTTATTCTTAAAGAAGCAACAAAAGTCCCTGAAAAACAAACTATTACAGACGAAAATCTGCTTGATAAATTAACTGTTAATTCCGAAATTAATAATGAAAATAAAATTAATCAAGAGATAAAATCTTATGAGCCGGCTGAAGCAGAACCTGAAATTTCTTCCAAAGATATCAGCTTCAATGGTATCCAGGATTTTCTTCCGGAAGTGAAATTTTCTGTTCCGAAAAATCATCTGGATTATCTGAATCCGCCAAAAAAAGAGAAATCAGAGCAAAAACCGATCGAGAAAAAACCTGTCGTCAGAGCAGAATTTAAAGATACATTTTTAGAAAATATTTCAGAAGATGATATTGATAAAAGCCAGATCAGTTTTGAGAATACGCAATCATTTGAAGTTTCTGAACCGACAAAAATTAGGGAAACAGAAATAAAATCAGAAAATCTAATTCAGGAAAAAGCTGAAGAGAATCAGATTAATTTTGAAAACACCCAGAGGTTTGAAATTGTTGAGGATCAAGCAAAACCTGCGGAGGATGAAATCCAACCAGAAATTACTAAAACAACAGTTGAAGCGCAGGAATCAATTTCTGAATGGAAACCAATGTTATTTTCGGCGAATATTCCAGATGCTTTGATTGCTAAAAGCAAACCTGAAGAAAGAGAAATTCCGAAAATCATTACGAAAACTAATTCTACTCCAACCTTTGAAAAAGTTGAAGAAACGGAATTCAAACCTGAAATCAATGCACCAGAATCACTGAAAGAGGAACATAAAATTGAAACTTCCGAAGAAGAAAGACCAATTCTGAATGTTTCTTTTTTCGGAAATGACGTTTCGAAAATTGAGGAGAAAATGGAAATCATTTCCGTTCCGGAAAAAATGGAAACAAAAGAAATTTCCGCCAGCAACGTTGGAACTTTTATCAATACATGGCAGAGCTGGTTGAAAATTGATCATCCAAAAACTGAAGAAAAGCAGGCAAAAACAAAAGAAAAAATCATAGATAATTTCATTGAAAGTAACCCAAAAATATCTCAGCTAAAGGAAGAAAGCAATTTTGTAATCAAGGAAAAAAAGGACGACATCTCTCACCTGATGACGGAAACGCTTGCAAAACTTTATACAGAACAAAAGCTTTATACAAAAGCGATCAAAGCCTACGAAATACTTTCTGAAAAGCATCCGCAGAAAAAAGATTATTTTCTGGAAAGGATTCAAGAAATCAAGGAATTAAGAAAATCATAAAAGCAAAATGTCCCAGAGCCGGGACATTTTTTTATTTCAATTCTATTGGATTATTTCTGCTTTTGACCTCAGCTTCCATTCTTTTCTGCATTTCCTGCATTTGCTTTGGATCCATTCCGGGTCTGTTCCCACCGCCTCTTCCAGCTGGTCCACCACCACTATTTCTTTGAGCATTGATGAAACTCGCCGGATCCTTCTGGAATTTTTTCTCCATATCCGCATATTTATTTTTAGAAAGATTGATGTACTGTCCTCTAGTTTGCGGTTGCTGTATTTCTGCAATTTTCTTGGTTTGCATCAGGTCAAAAGAGTAATCGCCTTTTGCATCCTGAGCTTTTACAATCAGTCCCGGCAAACCGGAAAATTTATAAGGTCCGTCCTGCAAAGGAACTTCTTGTGTGAACCAAGCGTACCAGGTTCTTCCACCAAATTTGGTTTCGGCTTTTTGCGTTTGATAATCTCCTATTTTCACAGTTTCCGGCAAAATTTTCCATTGAAAATCCGGTGATTCATTGTAAGAGTACTGATCTCTTCCGATTCTTGATTTATAAACCAGACTTTGGCTGTTAAGATCCTTATCAATACTGAAATTGATATTGCTTCTGAGATTTTGCATTTGTGTTCTGTCAAAATTTTTAGTCGCTCGCATTCTTTCCATCACGGAATCTCTTTTCAAAGAATTTTCTGCGTAGAAGATAGACTTTTTACCGTCCGTATCCAGATAAGCCAGTTCCGTTTTCTTTTCTGCATTGGTAGAGTCCGGCGTCATCGATACCTGGTAGATGAATCTTGTACTTTGCTGAGCCATCAAAAACGGCATAGAAATGATGCTTAATATTTTTAATATTTTCATGTTAACATTAAAATTGGAATAAATTTAACTGATGTTTTGATTGTTAAAATTAAACAAAGTTAATTCTAAGAAAAAATCATTATAAGCCATTGGCAAATTTTATAACTTAATTAACATTTAACCTATTGACTATCAGCGTTAATTTATTTTCAGTTGCTTTTCAAAAATCACTAAAATAGATGCTGTCAATTTGAGAATGCGGAAATTAGTTCGTACTTTTGTAGACTAAAATCAGTCTAAATAAAAACAATGATAAAAGTAAGCGATCAGGCAAAATCAAAAGCAGCTCAGTTGATGACTGAAGAAGGCTTCAACCCTGAGACTGACTATATAAGAGTGGGCGTAAAAAGCGGCGGTTGTTCCGGCCTGGAATACGTCCTGAAGTTTGACAATGTGAAAAATGAGACCGACCAGATCTTTGAAGATAATGGTGTACGGGTAATCATCGAGAAAAAGTCCATCCTGTATCTTGCCGGCACGACACTGGAATATTCCGGCGGTCTGAATGGGAAGGGTTTTATTTTTAATAATCCGAATGCGGCAAGAACTTGCGGTTGCGGAGAATCTTTTAGTTTATAAAAATATGTCAAAATATACCGAAGACGACCTGAGAGTCGATCTCGAAAATCAAAAATACGAATTCGGATTCGAAACGGATATCGAGTATGAAGATTTCCCGATTGGTCTGAATGAAAATATCATCCGTGCGATTTCTGCCAAAAAAGAAGAACCGGAATGGATGACCAACTGGCGTCTGGAGTCTTTCCGAATTTGGCAGAAAATGGAAGAGCCGGATTGGGCCAATATCAAGTACCAAAAACCTGATTTTCAAGCAATCAGATATTATGCTGCGCCAAAGGCAAAACCAGAATTGGCAAGTCTTGATGAAGTTGATCCTGAATTATTAAAGACTTTTGCGAAATTGGGAATCAACATCGAAGAACAAAAAAGATTAGCGAATGTTGCGGTTGATATTGTGGTGGATTCAGTATCCGTAAAAACGACGTTTCAGGAAACTTTGAAGGAGAAAGGCATTATCTTTTGTTCAATTTCCGAAGCTATCAAAGAACATCCGGAATTGGTGAAACAATACATCGGGAAAGTCGTTCCAAGAGGCGATAATTTCTACGCAGCTCTGAATTCCGCAGTTTTCTCTGACGGAAGTTTCTGCTACATCCCAAAAGGTGTGAGATGTCCGATGGAATTATCAACTTATTTCCGTATCAATCAGTCTGGAACAGGACAATTCGAGAGAACATTGGTCATTGCCGACGAAGGAAGTTATGTTTCATATTTGGAAGGTTGTACTGCACCATCGAGAGACGAGAATCAGCTTCACGCTGCTGTTGTTGAATTGATTGCAATGAACGATGCCGAAATCAAATATTCTACGGTTCAGAACTGGTATCCAGGCGATGAAAACGGAAAAGGCGGGGTTTTCAACTTTGTGACGAAACGTGGCCTTTGCGAAAGAAATGCCAAAATCTCTTGGACTCAGGTAGAAACCGGTTCTGCAGTAACCTGGAAATACCCGAGCTGTATCTTGAAAGGTGATAATTCGGTTGGTGAATTTTATTCAATCGCTGTAACCAATATGCATCAATATGCAGATACAGGAACGAAGATGATTCATATCGGGAAAAACACTAAATCAACCATCATTTCGAAAGGAATTTCGGCGGGAAAATCTAACAACTCTTATCGTGGTTTGGTAAAAGTAATGCCAACTGCAAAAGGAGCGAGAAACTTTTCCCAGTGTGATTCTTTACTGATGGGAAATGAATGTGGCGCACACACTTTTCCTTACATCGAAATCAAAGATCCGACAGCACAATTGGAACATGAGGCTACAACTTCAAAAATCGGAGAAGACCAGATTTTCTATTGCAACCAGAGAGGAATTGATACAGAAAGAGCGATTGCATTGATTGTGAATGGTTTCAGTAAAGAAGTTTTGAACAAACTTCCAATGGAATTTGCAATCGAAGCTCAGAAGTTGTTGGAGATTTCCCTGGAAGGTTCTGTTGGATAAAATTTAAAAATTAAACACAAGATATTAAGCATATATAATGTTACAAATCAAAAACTTACACGCCAAAATTGAAGATGGCGCAGAAATATTAAAAGGAATCAATCTTGAAATAAAACCAGGCGAGGTTCATGCTATTATGGGACCAAATGGCGCAGGGAAATCCACACTTTCTTCTGTAATTGCAGGGAAAGAGGATTATGAAGTGACTGAAGGGAACATTCTTTTCGAAGGTGAAGATATCGGTGAAGATGCGCCTGAAGAAAGAGCGCACAAAGGCATTTTCCTATCGTTCCAATATCCTGTGGAAATCCCTGGCGTTTCTGTGACCAACTTTATCAAAGCAGCACTGAATGAAACCAGAAAAGCAAACGGACTGGAAGAAATGGGCGCAAAGGAAATGTTAGGATTAATCCGTGAAAACTCTGAGAAATTGGGAATCAAGAAAGATTTTCTTTCCCGTTCTTTGAACGAGGGATTTTCCGGAGGTGAAAAAAAGAGAAACGAAATTTTCCAAATGGTAATGCTTAATCCAAAATTAGCGATACTAGACGAAACCGATTCCGGATTAGATATTGATGCATTAAGAATCGTAGCAGACGGCGTTAACAAATTCAAAAATGAAGGAAATGCAGTTCTGTTAATCACGCATTATCAAAGATTGCTGAATTACATTCAGCCGGATTTTGTTCACGTTTTGGCAGATGGAAAAATCATCAAAACAGGAGACAAATCTCTTGCTCTGGAACTGGAAGAAAAAGGTTACGATTGGCTTTTAAACTAATTCGGATTTCATTTTAATCTTCTAATCGATGCAAAATCAAACCATTACAATGGCTTTATTTGAACAAACAATAAATACGCATTCTTCTTTTTTAGGAACGCTTCAACATTCTTTTTTGGATGAAAACAGAAAAACCGCTATTCAAAACTTTGAATTGAAAGGCTTCCCTACCAAAAAAGATGAAGAATACAAGTACACCAATATCAAAGAAATCACGGAAAAAGAGTACAACTTTTTCCCGACAGAAGAGCACAATATCTCGAAAGAGCAACTGGATGCGCTTCATCTAGGCGAAGAAAACTTCGACAGAATTGTTTTCATCAACGGAAAACTTCATAAAGAATTTTCAAAGATTTCGATCGGCAATGCGGAGTTTCTCTCATTCAGTTATGCCCTGAATGATTCTGCGCACAAAGAAGCTTTTGACAAATATTTTAACACGATTGCCAACAAAGATTTGGCTTTCACGAATCTGAAT
Organism: Epilithonimonas mollis; assembly: GCF_900142325.1. Lineage (GTDB taxonomy): Bacteria > Bacteroidota > Bacteroidia > Flavobacteriales > Weeksellaceae > Epilithonimonas > Epilithonimonas mollis. Next base: position 255,488 of record NZ_FRAM01000002.1, on the reverse strand, counting down.
TTGGCTTACTGTAACTTTGGATTTTTCCTGAGAGTTCCAAAAAATGTAGTGATTGAAAAACCAATTCACATTTTTTATCTGTCTCAAAATCAAAACGAAAACGCTTTTTATAACACTAGAAATTTACTGATTGTAGAAGAAGGTGCAAAGGTAGAAATCATAGAAAGCCATCACAATCTGGACGAATCTTTCGTGCTAACGAATTCAGTGACAGAGATTTTCACTTACCAAAATGCAAAAACGGATTGGCACAAATTGCAGAACGACAGCGACACTTCTTACTTAGTTGACCACACGTTTGCAAAACAGGAAAGAAATTCTTTAACTACTGTGAACACTTTCTCCTTTGGAGGAAAATTGGTTCGTAACAATCTGGATTTCATTCACAACGGCGAGAATATTAACTCGTTTATGAATGGCATCACGATTATCGGCAAAGACCAGTTGGTAGATCACCACACTGCCGTTCATCATAACACACCAAATTGTGAATCTTACCAGAATTACAAAGGCATATACAAAGACAAATCTCACGGTGTTTTCAACGGAAAAGTGTTCGTGAACAAGATTGCTCAAAAAACCAATGCATATCAACAAAATAATAATATTTTGCTGGACGAAGGCGCTTCCATCGACACAAAACCTCAGCTGGAGATTTTCGCAGACGACGTAAAATGTTCGCATGGTTGTACCGTTGGACAGCTGAACGAAGACGCGATGTTCTACCTGAGAGCTCGTGGGATTTCCAAGAAAGAAGCCAGAGCATTGTTGCTTTACGCTTTCGCCAACGATGCGATGCAAAACATCGATATAGAGCCACTAAAGGTCAAAGTTTCCAAACTCCTCGCAGAAAAGCTTGAGGTAAGTATGGAATTCTAGAAACTTTTAGATAAATAATTTAATCCCGGAATATTCTGGGATTTTTTATTTTTGATAAAAATATGAATGATGAATTACGAACGATTACAATCTAATATTAATGCCTATAAAAAAACCGGTGAAATCCTGGAAGCTGCGAGATTCCTAATCCATCAATTTAATTTGGATGATGAGAATTTTGCCGGATTTGGTTTCAGAGAAGAATTAGAAAAGGAATCCATTCTCTTGACAGCCAATGGCGAAATCGGAGAAATGCAACATGTGATGATTCCCAAAAACATTTTCGATTTTGATTTGACTTTGGTTCTCAATATGCTCGCCCACGAGATGTTGCACGTTCGCCAAAAATCGCCAAGAATGATGATTCTGGACAAAAATGAGCGCGAATGGCAGGCTTATTACGAAATGCTTTTCCATACCAATTTTCCACAAATCCCAGAACTGTCGGATTATTACAAAAATTTCTTCGGCGAAAAAGCATTGATTTATTATTCAAGAATGGGCGAAGGAAGCGAACTTCAATTAAAATATTTGGAGCAAAAACTTGAAGTTGAAAAGTTCTTGCAAGACATTAAAAATAAAACAATCTAGTATGAAGAAAATTTTATCACTTCCCATGAACTATAAATTCATAATTATACTCATAATATTTGTTCCAATTATTTTTTCAGCTCAGGATAAGAAAAGTGTTTATGAAAAATATTTAAAGAACGGTGCTTTTAAGTATTCTTATTTTCATCCAAAATATCAGCAATATCTAGATTCGGCTTTGGTTTATTTACCAAAAGATGCTTTTCTCTGGCAACAGAAAGCAATGCCTTTATTCAAGAGGAAAAAGTATGAACTTGGAATGAAGTATCTTGATAATGCTGTTAAAAATGATGACGAATTTGATTCCTATCTTTCTTATCGGGCATTTATAAAATGTATTTTTCAAAAGGATTACAACGTTTCAATTAATGATTTGGACGTTCTGATTAAGAAATATCCAAAAGGTATCATTATGGACCATTCTTATGTCTTTTACAAAGCTCTGTCGCAGATTCAACTGAATCAATATCAAGAAGCTGAAGACAATCTTAAAACTTCTACCAACCTTTTTGCTTCAAACGGGATTGAACCTCATTTTTTAGAATTATTCTACCTCGGAATTACTTTTTATGAAAGAGAAAATTACACTGAAGCCATAAAATATTTTGATGAAAGTCTAAAACTGAATACAAAATTTTCCGATGCTCAATATTACGAAGGAGTAAGTTTATATTATCTCAATAGGAAACCTGAGGCTTTGGAAATTATAAAAAAAGCCCAAGAAAACTTATTAGCAGATAATACAATCACAGAAGATAATAGATTCTATGAAGACTATCCTTATCAAATCAAGAAATGGATGGTGGAAAATTTGGTTGAATCATTAAATGAAAATAAAAAACAATGACAAAACCTGAAATATCCTGGAATGATTTTGAGAAAATCGACATCAGAGTTGGAACAATTATTTCCGTGAATGATTTTGAAAAAGCAAGAAATCCTTCTTATCAATTAGAAATCGATTTTGGAGATTTGGGAATCAAGAAGTCTTCTGCTCAAATCACAGCTTTATATCAAAAAGAAGAATTAATAGGAAAACAGATTCTCGCAGTTGTAAATTTCCCAAAGAAACAGATCGCCAACTTCTTCAGTGAATGCCTTGTTCTTGGAGTTTATGGAGAAAATAAAAGTGATGTGACTTTGTTAAGTCCAAGTTTGCCTGTGAAAAATGGATTGGAAGTTGGGTAAATTCGTTCAATTAAAATTTTATTTGATATAAGTTTTCACTTCATCAAGAATATTGAAAATCAATTCCATTGGCAAATCTTCATCCATATCCAGAAGTAAGATTTTAAACTTTTTTCTACCTTCAGATAAGAGTTCGGGATAATCTACCCTATCGCCGTGATAAAAGCTGAGATAATGTTTTTGATGCTGTTTGCTGTAATAAAAATAGCAAAGCATTTTCTTTTTGTATTTCAAAAAGGGAAGTCCAAAGCTGAAAGTCTCGGTAATTAGTTCATCAGAATTTAGAATCTTTTCTCGGATAAATAAAAGCACACTTCTCGCAGGCTCATCAATTCGATAAAAATATTCCTGAATTGGATTCATTAATCAAAATTCTGAAGCTCAACCAACTTTCGGTAAGTCCCATTTTTCTCCATCAGTTCCTGGTGAGAACCTTGCTCTATGATGTCACCCTTTTCCATTACCACAATATGATCCGCTTTCTGAATTGTGGATAATCTGTGCGCGATAATTAGTGATGTTCTGTTCTCCATCATTTTTTCCAACGCATCCTGTACGTATCTTTCGGATTCTGTGTCCAAAGCAGAAGTTGCCTCGTCCAAAATCATAATTGGCGGATTTTTCAGAACGGCTCTTGCGATAGAAACACGCTGTTTTTGACCTCCGGAAAGCTTGTTTCCATCGTCGCCGATATTGGTGTAATAACCTTCCTGAAGCTGGGAAATAAACTCGTGGGCATTGGCGATTTTTGCAGCTTCTATCACCTGCGATTCGGTTGCATCAGGATTTCCCATTAAAATATTGTTATAAACCGAATCATTGAACAAAACAGATTCCTGGGTTACCATTCCCAAAAGCTTGCGATAATCTGTCAGTTTCAGATTTTTGATATTATGTCCATCGATTAAAATTTCGCCTTCAGGAACATCGTAGAATCTTGCTAAGAGATTGGCAATCGTTGTTTTTCCACTTCCGGATTGACCAACCAAAGCGACCGTTTTTCCTTTTGGTAAAGTAATCGACACATTTTTTAGAATCAAGTTTGATTTTTCGTAATAAAAACCAATATTTTTGAATTCTATTTTATCTTTGATTTCAGAAATCGGTGTTGGATTGGGAACTTCCTCTACTTTTAAATCATAATCCAAAACTTCCGACACCCTTTCCAGACTCGCCATTCCGCCCTGGATCGCAGAGATTGCATTTGACAACCGTTTAGCAGGATCTAAAACCTGGAAGAAGACCCCTATAAATGCTAAGAAAGTCGCAGGATCTTTGTTGGTACCATTAATGATCTCTGTTCCTGCATAATAAGTAATTATCAGCATTGTTACAGATCCCAAAAATTCACTCATCGGAGAAGCTAATTCTCTTCTTCTGCTCATAGAAATGGCGTGGTGTTGCCATTGGTCTGTCGTTTTATTGAACCTGTTTTTCAGGATTTTATCTGCATTAAAAATCTTTATAACCTTGGAAGATTTTAAGGTTTCATCAACCAGAGAGAATAAATTTCCTAATTCTTCCTGAGCAAATCTGGCCTGCTTTTTCAGACTTTTACCTACCCAAGAAATGATCCACCCCATAACCGGGAATACAATTAAAGAAAACAAAGTTAGTTGTGGAGACAGAAGAAACAATGCTGTGAGTGATGAAATAATCATAAACGGTGAATTTACAATATCTACCAACGAGCCCATAATCCCACCTTCAACCGCACCGATATCATTGGAGATTCTAGACATCATATCGCCTTTTCTTTGTTCTGTAAAAAAGGAAACCGGCAATTTCAGAAATTTATCATACATCGATGTGCGAAGGTCTCTTGTGATCCCAACACGATAATTGACCAATAAATAAGAACCAATATAACGGAAAATATTTCTCAGTAAAAAAGCTGCTGCAGTGATAGAACAGAGAACCGCCAGAACTTTGATTCCGCCGTGCTGATCCATATTGATCTGGATGGTGTAATACGCCCAATCTTTGACATAACCGAAATAATCCGCAATTCTGCCACTCCAGACCGGTACTCTAGAAGTATCAACTTTTTCCACAGTTCCGAACATCACGCTAAGGATCGGAAGCAAAGTCCCGATGGAAGCAATCTGTAGCAGGGAATAAAGTATATTGAAAAACATACTGCCCCAAAGGAATTTTTGGTGTGGCCTGGCAATACTGAGAATACGTTGAAATGGTTTCATTAAGAAAAATTGAACCGCAAAAATACGGAAAATAAATAGTTAGTTCATAAGACGTTAAAAATCATACTTTACCTTGTCATTATAAACAGGATTAAAGTTTTTGGTATTCAGCTTTTCAATCGTTTTTGCAAAATTGTTGATGATTGCTGTAAGATTGCCTCCATCCACTATTTTCATATCGTCATTCACAGCATGATAATGGAATGCTTTGTTCATATCAACAGTAGAGATAGAATGAGCGATGATTTTCTTTTTAACGAAATTCACATTATCTGACCTGTAAAATAACTGTTCACCTTGGTAAGGATCCGGATAAACTTTCAGCCCATTTACCGCATTGGCATTGATCAATTCGTCAAAATCAGAAAATTCATCACCTGTCATGAATACGGCGTTTTTCCCAAACTGAGATTCTGTCGCCAGCATTTCGAAATTGAACAGTGCTTTGATTTTATCTAAAATTGGATTCAGATTTTGATTTTCTGCAAGTGCTTTTGAGCCTATCAATCCTACTTCTTCCGCATTGAATGCCATGAAAACCATCGAATAATCCGTCTTCTTATCTTTAAAATAATCTGCTAAACCAATTACCGTGGCAACGCCGCTTGCATCATCATCGGCTCCGTTATAGATATTATCGCCTTCCTTATTATTATTTGTTCCGATATGGTCAAAATGCGCTGAAAAAGCAAGGCTTTTATCTGATTTTCCTTTTTTGACACCACAAATGTTATAACCTTTCTGTCCTTTATATTCAAAAGGAATCAGATAAGAATCTCCTGTACAAAAGGCTAGATTATTATTTTTGAATTCGCTGGCGATATATTCTGCAGCCTTGTCATTTTCGGTCATTCCGAATTTTCTGCCTTTCATCTCATCCGAAGCTAAGGTAGAAACGATTTCTATAACTCTTTCTTTTGAAATTTCCTGTGCGAAAGAAAAAGCAGATAACATAAATAAAAAAGTAATATTTAATTTTTTCATAATTTAATGCTTGTTATTAAGTTAAATATAAGTCTTTATTATCCTGTAATTGTTACTTATTATACGAAAAAACAGCTTCCAAAACGGAAGCTGTTCTCACTCAAAAAAATCGTCGCAGGTCTATCGCAGTCTGTCTACAGATTTTACGAGCCTTTCATCTTTTCTGATGTACATGTTCGCAAGAAGCAGACATATCACAGAAATCAATGGAAAAACCGGCTCAATACCCTTCTCAGGAATCGAGATTCCTCCGGATAGGTTTAGCAGCCAATACGCTAAAAGACCAATCAACAAAACGTTTATAATGATGCTGATGTTATTCAGCAAAATTTGTCTTTTCCTGTTTCTGAAACTAAAAATACTCAACACACCGAATAAAATCAAAATAACCGTGGTGGCATTGATCGTCAAATATCTGCCCAGAATATCGAAATCCTGCGCAGTGATATTCAGGAAAACAGTTCCCAAAACGGCTAAAAATATCCAGACTGTCTGTATTCTTTGTAACATCTTTATTATAAATCTTTTATAAAGCTTATAAATAGGCTGCAAAAATAAAATAATTTTTGCGTAATTCAAAAATTAATGTAGATTTGCATTGTAATTACCTTTTTAAAAATGATAACCGCCTGGTTTTCATTCTTACTTTTACACAAATAAAAATTACCCTTTTACGTATTATATGTTTAATATTGAAACGCTAAGGTCCAAATCCGAAGAGGAATTGACCAAACTTTCTAAAGATTTAGGCGTTAAACTTGCAAAGAAAAGCTCTCCTGAAGAGACTGTTTTTGCAATCCTCGATTATCAGGCTTCCAACCCGAAAGTCATCAAAGATTATCTGAACGCCAACCCGGAAAATATGAATAAAACTCCCGACGAAACACCGAAGGAAAAAGCACCTGCTCCTAAAAAAAGAGGCAGGAAACCAACAGAAAAAACTTCTGCTCAGCAGGAAGAAACGTCCACAATTGCTGAAAACCCTGTAGCAGAAATGCCAATAAAGGAGGAAGTCCAAACAACGGAAATCAAAAAGCAAAATCCACCGAATAAAAAACAAAGGACAAGAGTCAGCCAACCAAAGCCGGAAGAAACAACCGCCGAAAATACTGTAGAAAGCCTTCCAAAAGCTGAAGAAAAAACCGAGGATCCAAAAGCAAAACAGCAAAATCCTCAGCATCAAAATAATCAGCAAAAGACCAACAATAATAACAGAGGTCAACAAAAAACACAAAACCCCAACCCTCAACACAACAATCAAAAAGAACAATCTGACAACCATCAGCCTGAAACTGCTCCAAAAAAGGAATTCAACTTTGACGGTATTGTTTCTATAGAAGGCGTGCTGGAAATTCTTCCTGATAACTACGGATTTCTTCGTTCTTCAGATTTCAGTTATATATCATCTCCGGATGACGTGTACGTTTCTACAAATCAGATCAGGAATTATGGTTTGAAAACCGGGGACACGGTAAAAGGAATCGTGAGACTTCCAAAAGAGGGCGAGAAATATTTTTCACTCCTGAAACCTACAGAAGTTAACGGCAGAGATCTGGCTTTCATCAAAGACCGGGTCGCTTTTGAATACCTGACACCGCTTTTCCCTCAGGAAAAATTCAATCTTGCAGGTAGAAATGCAACACTTTCTACCAGGATCGTAGATTTGTTTGCACCAATAGGGAAAGGACAAAGAGCGATGATAGTCGCACAGCCGAAAACCGGTAAAACAATTTTATTAAAAGATATCGCCAATGCTATCTCAGCAAACCACCCGGAAGCTTATATGATGGTTCTTCTCATTGATGAAAGACCGGAAGAAGTAACAGATATGCAGAGAAGCGTCAACGCAGAAGTGATTGCCTCAACGTTTGATGAAGCAGCAGATAAGCACGTAAAAGTAGCCAACCTTGTTCTTTCCAAAGCGCAAAGAATGGTGGAATGCGGACACGATGTGGTGATTTTGCTGGATTCTATTACGCGCCTTGCAAGAGCTTACAATACGGTGACGCCGGCATCTGGAAAGATTCTTTCCGGAGGTGTGGATGCAAATGCCCTTCACAAGCCAAAACGTTTCTTCGGAGCTGCAAGAAAAATTGAAGGTGGCGGATCATTGACAATTATTGCAACAGCACTGATTGACACAGGCTCCAAAATGGATGAAGTAATCTTCGAGGAGTTCAAAGGAACGGGGAATATGGAATTACAACTGGATAGAAAAATTGCCAATAAACGAATTTATCCTGCTGTAGATCTGGTTTCTTCGAGTACTAGACGTGACGACCTGTTACAGGATGAAGCAACACAGCAACGTATGTGGATCATGAGAAAGTACCTTGCTGACATGAATCCTCTGGAAGCCATGGAATTCGTTCAGAAACAGATGCAGGGAACAAGAAACAATGAAGAGTTCCTGATGTCTATGAACAGATAATTTTCACATTAAATTATAAAAGCTCGGCTCGCAAAATTTGCGAGCCGTAACTTTTTTATTACAACCAAGGTAATAAAATTAATCTTTATGAGACGAAGACATCCGACACGTCATTTTTCCTGCTGAGAACCGCATGTGCGTATGAACAATGTGCCTTGATGGTCCATCCGTTTTTTCTGGCGAATTCGACAGAATTTTCCACTAATCTCTTTCCTAATCCCTGACCCTCAAATTTCGGGAAAATCATAACATAGCTCACAATGAGTCTTTTAAGCTCCGGAACGATTGTATAGGTCAATCTTCCTATATCTTCGGAAGAACTTTTGAGCGTTATATAACCGCCGTTTCCAGATTTATGATTTTCAAAAAAGAGCTCCATAAAATTGTTTTGAAAATAGCAGCGAAAATTGTTCCAAAAAATAATTTATATGAAATGCGGCTCCGATATTAAAATTGAAGATTACCTCACAGGTGTCCGGAATTCTCCATAACCAATTAGTCCATCGAAGTTTCTTCCGAAAGGCGTGTAATACAAAAATGCCTGATAAAGGTTTTCTGTCTGCCAGAAATTTCCGTTGACCTCACCATAATTCAGTTTTCCGCCTGCATCTTTTGTGGCAATGATGTAACTGTAGAAACCCTGTTTCAGATATATTTTTGCAATATACTTCTGCGATTTTTCATCATATTGCATTTGGCTCTTTTTATCTGCTTTATAATCATTGAACATGCCAAGAACATAGAATTCCTTGTCCGATTTCTGACTGTCTAAAGCAAAATAAACCCAGGAATAATCCGCTTCCCGATCTGCATTTCTTTCGATTCCCAAATCATTTCTGCGGAAATAAAAAGCACCATTGACGTCCGGCTGATATTGATAATCTCCTGGATAGGCCCAGACCGGATGAAGGTAAGTATAGTTCCGTCCATCGATATTTTCTGTGTTGGCAACCATATCCAGCGGCTGATTGATAATTTTGTTGTCGAAATAATAAAACTCGTTGTTTCCTGGAAAAGCCAGATTCAGCTGTTGAAAAAGCAGCTGATTTCCAAGCGTGGAGCTTGCCCGGATATTTTTTAGCGAAATGCCCCAATTATTATTCTGAATAACACTTAGCGAAAGCGATGAAAGATTATTGGTGATGCCTGATCCGTTACCGGTTGCCTGGATCTCAAGCCGTTGTTTCGCATCAGGATTTCTCGCATCGATAAATCTGGTGACATTGATTCCCAGATTTGCTCCATCTTCATAAATACAAAATCTTCTTGTAAATAATGGTTTTTCCTGAGAATCTTTATAAACGATAATCTCATAGTTGCCGGAAATTTTCGGCTGTATTTTTTCATTCGGGAAAGCGAGTTCGTAATGTGTATATTTCTGATAAGTATTGAAAGAATACTGGAAGTTCTCGATCAGAGCATTCATACTTCCATTGGCAAACTCGGTAAAAAACAAGCCGTCTTCTTCCCAATTCCTGTTATAGTGCTTGTAAGTATAACGATATAACTGACTGCTATTGGACAAATCATCGAATCTTAAAATCAATTGTCCGCCTTGTGCAATAATTGGTGTTTCATCATTGGTTTTGGGATTGAAAACCTGAATGCTCCTGATCTCCTGCCCAAAAGAAATTGCCGCTAAAAAAAGAAAAAATAGTTTGATTACATTCATACCGCTAATTTAATGTTTTATATTTTTACAGTTAAATTTAAAAAAAATGCTACACGTAAAATCCTTTGCATTCAATCCGTTTTCTGAGAATACATATATCATTTATAACGATGAAAAGGAGGCTTTTCTTATAGATCCGGGAAATATGCCCGAAAACGAAACTGAATCTCTGCATAATTTCATCAAATTAAATGAGCTCAAAATCAAAAATATCCTTTTGACTCATGCACATATTGACCATATTATCGGATTACAATGGGCACATGATACATTTAATGTTCCTGTCCTGATGCATTCTGACGAAATGGAGATTCTTGACAGAGCTTCTTTCACAGCAAAGAATTATGGGTTCTTCTTTCCTTCTTTTTCCGGGGAGATTCAACATATAAGAGAAAGTGAAATATTAAAATTAGGTTCCGAACCCATCGCTATCTATGATGTTCCCGGACACTCACCCGGAAGTGTTGCTTTTTATAACCAAAATAACGGATTTGTGATTTCCGGTGACGCACTTTTTATGATGAGCATTGGTAGAACTGACCTTTACAAAGGTGATTACAATCAATTGATCTCAAGCATTAAAAATAAATTATTAACCTTGCCGGAAAATACAAAAGTTTTCAGCGGGCACGGAGAACCGACAACCGTTGGTTTTGAAAAAGAGCATAATCCATTTTTAAAATAACAAAAAACGCTTCCAATTCGGAAGCGTTTTTTGTTAAAAGTTATTATATTTTAATTTTGATAAGCCTCTTCTAAAATTGGTCCTGCAGCAACTAATCTTTGTCCCTCTTCTGTATTGCAGTATTGCTTAAAGTTCTCAATATACTTAGCACCCAGATCTTTTGCTTTTGTTTCCCATTCGGAAGTATTGTCATATGTATTTCTAGGATCCAAGATTCCTTCTGACACATTTGGCAATTCTGTAGGGATTTCAAGATTCAAAATTGGAACTTTAGTTTTTGGTGCATTATCAATAGATCCGTCCAGGATAGCATCAATAATCGCTCTAGTGTCTTTCAGGGAAATTCTTTTTCCAGTTCCGTTCCAGCCAGTATTTACCAAATATGCTTTTGCGCCATGTTCTTTCATTTTCCCGATCAATGTTTTAGAATACATTGTTGGATGTAAGGTTAAAAATGCTTCACCAAACGCGGGAGAAAATGATGGTTGTGGTTCTGTAATTCCTCTTTCAGTTCCTGCAAGTTTTGAAGTGTAACCGCATAGGAAGTGATATTGTGCCTGATCTTCATCAAGAACAGAAACCGGAGGCAAAACTCCAAATGCATCTGCAGAAAGATAAATAATCTTGTTTGCGTGTCCGGCTTTGGAAGGAAGTACAATTTTATTGATATTATAAATAGGATAAGAAACTCTGGTATTTTCAGTGATAGAATTATCTGTAAAGTCTGTTTCGCCATACTCGTTTACCACCACATTTTCAAGAAGTGCATCTCTTTTAATGGCTCTGTAGATATCCGGCTCTTTTTCTTCAGTAAGGTCAATAACTTTTGCATAGCATCCGCCTTCGTAATTGAAAACACCTTCATCATCCCAGCCATGCTCATCATCTCCAATCAGGTATCTTTTCGGATCAGCAGAAAGCGTTGTTTTTCCTGTTCCAGAAAGTCCGAAAAATAAAGCAACATCCCCTTCTTCTCCCACATTGGCAGAACAGTGCATGGAAGCCATCCCTTTAAGAGGAAGATAATAATTCATCATTGCAAACATTCCTTTCTTCATCTCACCACCGTACCATGTTCCGCCGATAATTTGAATTTTCTCAGTAAGATTAAACATGACGAAGTTTTCAGAATTCAGACCTTGTTCTTTCCAATTAGGATTTGTGGTTTTAGAACCATTCATTACGATAAAGTCCGGCTCTCCAAAATTTTCCAATTCGTAATGAGAAGGACGGATAAACATATTAGTTACAAAATGAGCCTGCCAAGCCACTTCCATCACAAATCTCACTTTCAGTCTTGTATCTGGATTGGTTCCGCAGAAAGCATCTACAACATATAATCTTTTTGATTTTGAAAGTTGCTCCAACACCAGAGTTTTACAATGTGAAAAAATTTGTGGTGTTGTAGAGAAATTTACTTTCCCATCCCAGCAAATAGTATCTTTTGTTACCTCATCCTCAACAATGTAGCGATCTTTTGGCGAACGTCCTGTAAAAATACCTGTTTTAACAGCTACAGCACCTAAATCGGTAACAGCACCTTTTTCAAAACCTTTATTTTTAGTTGATGTTTCAGCTTGAAAAAGCTCTTCATAGCTAGGATTATACACCACTTCGTGGTAACCGGTAATCCCCATTTCATGCAGTTCTTGAATGACTCTAATGTTCTTCATAACTAAATGTTTATTGATTGTTTTTTTTACTAATTCAAAGTTACCCATTTCTTAAAATTATGATTGCGGGCAAGGTAATGATATCTATCAGATAACGCAAAAAAAAATAATCAACTGGAAATCAATATATTAAATCATTCCAAATAAAAATACTTGAAAAACCTTTCTTCCGGAACCAAGACTCATAATCCGGAAATTTGGATGTTATCACAAAATCTCCTCCCCAAGCTCCTAAACTCTTGACAAAGGCCGGGCAGTTTTGGAAATATTTTTCCTTGACAGTCGGAATTCCAAGAAAATCAGACAGTTTTTGCTCATGAATGGTCATTAATTGTGAAAATTCTTCCAAATCCTGACATTTGACAACCCTTCTTGTTAATTTAGAATAATCATTGATTAATTCCGTAGAAGTTGCCCTAGACCTGTAATGGGATATTCCTTCTCTTGTATCTTGTTTTTGATTGAGATGAATAAAAACCAATTCGTCTTTGAAATTTGGTTGAAAATTGATTGTTTTATATATACGTTCAGGAAAACGGCTGTACAAAACTGCAGACTTTTCTTTGGCAACGGCAACATCATAACCACTTCCGCCAAGACTTATTTCATTAAGAATAAAAGGATCAATACTGGCCCATTCTGCCAAATTGCTCATCAAAGTAGAACTGCTTCCAAGCCCGAAGTCTGCCGGGAACTGAAGATTGGTCTTTAAGTGATATGAAACATCACTTTTGAATTTAGTTTCAGAAAGAGTCTGAACGTTTTTAAGAACTTTAAAGATAAATCCGGCAGCTTTTTGATTATTGGTTTTCAGGATTTTCCAATTTTTATAATCAATAAATGCATCCAGCCACAATTGATCCTGATGATAGGCCTGCCAATGGATCAACGCGCTTTGGTCTTCACTCTCTGTATAAAAAAGCTCTTGTCCCAGTTTTGTCGGAACAGCCAGAACAAGAGCACCATCTACAGCAACATATTCTGAGGTAAGCATTAACTTGCCTGGTGAAAATATCCTGCTCATAGTTGATTGTTAAATTGCAGATGCGACAGTTACTTCCGGATTGATTTTTTTAATCAAACCTTGCAGTGTTTTTCCTGGTCCGACTTCTACAAAATTGGTTGCACCGTCTTTTATCATATTCTGAACGCTCTGAGTCCATTTTACAGGACCTGTTAACTGAGCAATCAGGTTCTTTTTGATATCTTCCGGGTCAGAGACTGCTGTTGTCGTTATGTTCTGATAAACCGGAATCGTGGCATTCCTGAACTTTGTGTTTTCTATCGCAGCAGCCAATCTCTCCTGAGCCGGCATCATCAATGGTGAATGAAAAGCGCCATTTACAGGCAACAACAAAGCTCTTTTGGCACCAGCCGCTTTCAAAGCCTCACAAGCTTTTTCAACAGCAACTGTTTCTCCGGAAATTACCAATTGTCCAGGACAGTTGTAATTGGCAGGAACAACGATTCCTTCGATTTCTGCACAGATTTCTTCAACTTTAGCATCTTCCAGACCAAGAATAGCCGCCATAGAACTTGGATTGATATCGCAAGCCATCTGCATTGCCTGTGCTCTTTCGGAAACTAATTTCAATCCGTCTTCGAAAGACAAAACGCCGTTGGCAACCAAAGCGGAAAATTCTCCCAAAGAATGTCCGGCAACCATTTCTGCGCCCAAACCGTTTGCTACTTTTACAGCAGCAACTGAATGTAAGAAAATAGCCGGCTGAGTTACGCTGGTTTTTTTAAGGTCTTCGTCTGTCCCGTTGAACATCACAGAAACAATATCGAAACCAAGAATATCATTGGCAGAATCCATCAGGTCTTTTACGTCTTTTCGGGAATCGTACAATTCTTTTCCCATCCCGACAAACTGTGAACCCTGCCCAGGAAATACAAGTGCTTTCATACTTTTATAAATGATGATTGATGAAATCAAAGATTCGGCGAAGCCAATGATAATTGATTATTCATCAATATTTAAAAATTTTTATTTTAATAATCTTTTTGAACGCAAAGTCCGCAAAGTTTTTTTTACTACTAAATGTTTTTAAGTTCGCAAAGGCGTAAAACTCAGCAAAGATTGAATCAACCATAATTACTGCATCAGTCTTACAACTCTATAACCGTTATTGATATAAGCACCGTTTGCTTTTGCTTTGACGAATTCGAATTTTGTAGCGAGTTGTGTTTGAGATTTACCGATTTGTTTGAAGATTTCGCCTTTTTTGTTTTCTCTAGTCAACATATCGTTCATCACGTCGAAACCAATTACTGCGTATTTTGAAGGCGTTTTACAATATTTATCTTTATAAGCTGCTAGAATTTCTTTCTCAAAATCACCATCGTAATTGATTTTTCTGTCCATCAGATAAACCAGACTCACTTTGGAAAGGTCATCCACATTTTTCTCAAAACTTGGGCTGTAGAACATACTGAATGCTTTTACACCGTCGGTTTGTTTTCCAAGAGCAATAATTTTTGAAGCGAATGCCACACCTGCAGATTCATCATCGTCAGCGAGAATCGCAATCACAGGCACCAACTGTCCTGTCATCATATTATTTTCTAACTGAATTTCTGATGAAGAATTAACAATAACTACATTCGGTTTTGATAATGATTTTTCCAATCCTGCTTTGATTGCGTTAGCATTAGCTTTGGAATTATCTGCAACTATAAAGATTTTTTGGTCCTGATAAACCTGCCCAACTTCTTTTACGATTCTGTCAGAATAAACCGAATTTTCAGTTTCGATGATAATGAGATTGTTATAATCGAAAAGGTCTTCGGAGTTCGCAAAAGGTGCGACCACAGGGATTTTTTTATCATTCACAAATCTCAGAACTTCCAGAACACTTGATTTGAAAAAAGGTCCGATAATCAAATCCGTATTATCAGGGTTGATTTGAGAAAGGCTGTTTTTAAAAGTATTTTCGTTTCCCGCATCTACAACTTTGATGTCCAGTTTCTGTCCGGATTTTGCATTTCTCTCAGCCGCTAGTTTTGCACCAGTCAAGAAATCCATGGACATTGTTCTGTACTTCGCATCGTTTGCATCAAATCCGAAAGGTAACATTAAAACGACACTTAAAACATCGCCGCTTTTCTTAGAATACATCGGATCCTGTTTCTTGATTTTCAAAGTCATACCAGCTTTCAGACCATCTGCAAGATTTGGATTAAGGCTGATCAATTGGTCCAATGTGACATTGAATCTGTTCATAATGCTAAACATTGTATCACCACTCTGAACAGTATAAGTCACAAAATCATCTTCAGAAGACGTTGCAGCTGATGCACTTTTTACAGGCTCAGAAACTGTCTCATTTATAGTCTGTGTAGCTGGAGCCGAAGCCGTATTATTTTGATAATTATCTTCAATCTTGATAGAATTTGAAGAACTACCTGTAATAGAATCCGACTCTGAAATCCTAATTGCTTCGCCTGGTTTGAGGCCTGAGGTTTCTAATCCCGGGTTCAAAGCAAATAATTGCTTCTGAGTCAGATTAAACTGTCTCGATATTTTATAATAATTGTCCTTTGCCTGAACGATATACAACCCTTTATCGGTCGAAGCTTCAGTTTTAACAGCAGGTTTTACGTCAGTAGGTTTCTCAGTTGAACCTTTAGCTACAGTTGACGAAAAAGAACCTCCAAATTTCTGAATATTATCTAAAGGCAAAGTAATTTTGTCCCCGATTTTCATGTGAGAATCCAGCTCAGGATTCAGTTTTCTAAGGTCAGCCTCAGAAATTTGATATTGTTTGGTAATTCCGTAGATTGTTTGTTTTGGCTGCAAAGTAATGGTTCCTGTTTTTCCGGATTTTGCTGCAGGAGTTGTAGAGACAGGAGTTGTTGATTTTGAGCCAGCTCCATTTTTGGAAACAACGATAACATCGCCGATTTTCAGCCCATTATCTTTAGCGGAAGGATTCATCCTATACAATTCATCTACCGTCAAACCATACTGTTTGGAAATCCCATAAGGCGTTTCCTTAGCTAAAACGGTGTGGGTTTTCTGTGCAGAAAGCCCTAAAAAGCTGATAAGTCCCGATAAAATGAAAATCTTTTTAATCATCCCTTTCTTTATATGGTTACAAAAATAATGCTTTCAATTTAAATGGGCGAAATAATCAATTCCGATTTTTGAACATCCATTTGTTGATAAGTTTCGGCAATCCATTCTTTTCCTAAATCTGCGTAGAACACGCTGAAATTGAACACTCTTTCCTGCCAGGTTCCGCCCGGATGAACGTTCAGAAATAAGCTCTGCATCTGCTCAACCTTCTCCGACTGCTTTATTTTTTCCGCTTTCAGAAGGCGTTTTTTCATTCTTTTGAAAGATTTTAACTGGCGTGTTTCTTCTGCATTCACAAGGTTTACAAATGTTTTGTCCGTTTGGCCAGCTTTAGTTTTTATTTCAGAAAATGAATGGATCAGATCCTGTTCTTTCTGTTCCAGAAGTGATTTGATTCCGTTGTTATCTAATATTTTTTTGTTGATGACTTCAGCAAAGTTTCCAAAGAAATCTTCAATCTTCAATCCTGCATTTTCAATTTTTCTGAAGATTTTTTCTTCTAAAAACAACATCGAGTTTCTCGGAATCAAAATCGGAAAAGGAAGGTCAATGGATTCGAAATAATCTTTTAACTCTATCCAATACATTATTTCCGCATTTCCGCCAACGTAAGCCAGATTCGGCATAATCGTTTCCTGATAAGCTGGACGAAGAACCGCATTGGGACTGAATTTTTCAGGATAATTTTCTAATTCGTTCAAAATTTCTTCTTCTGAGAATTTTAAATCGGTGTCAAGAATATAATATTCGCTATTGATTTTCTCAATTCTATTTCTGGTTTCCGTCAGGTAAAAAAGATTGATTTCCCTTGGATTGACCTGAACTTTGTGATATTCTTTCTCAAGAAATCCTCTTTGATTTTTAGTCGTTTCGAAAAGCTGATTGGACAATAATTCTTTACGGAAAATATCTTTAACCTGAGATTTCAGTTCCTTTTCGTTTCCGTCAACTGTCAATAATCCGTAATCTGAAAATAACTGATGCACAAGATACCGGATTGCCTGTGTATGGGTATTTCCTTTTTTATAAGCCTGTATGATCCAGAGAATCAATTCGATTCCATAGAGATTGTCTTTGAATTCTTTCTCAAATTCCTGAATAAAAAAATTTTCATCAATTTTGATATTTCCAACATCGCCGCCAGCAATTCCTTTGATTTCGTAATAATGTTCACGGGTTTTGAAATGATCTATCTCATCAAAATCATGGTCTTCTGTCGCCATCCAAAAAACCGGGACGAAATTATGTTCCGGGAAATTGGACTTTAAAAATTCCGCTGTTTTTATCGTTTGTAAAATCTTGTAGACAAAGAAGACCGGACCGGTAAACAGGTTTAGCTGATGTCCGGTTGTAATGGTAAACGTGTTTCCATTGTCCAAAACGGACAGATTCTCAACTTGTTTTGACGACAGCGGCGTCTGTTCTAATCCAAAATTTTGTTCGGCAATAATCCGTTTTAAGATTTTCCTTCTGTCATCAGAATAGGAACTTTGTTTTTCTGCAATCTGATTTCTGAAGTTCTCCAAATCAAAAATTTTATTTTGGAATCCTTCCAGATCTTTTTTCAGAAAGTCTTTTACAAGTTTTGGAATGTTTTCTATATGTTCGAAACCGATGGTCATTATGGTGTCTATTGTGGATTGATTGTTGATGGCTCGCAGCCCGACTTGAGCGGAAATCCTTTTTGTTTTTTTGAAAAAAATAAAAAGATTGGGAGCGGAAGGCGGAAATAGCTGCCATAATTATTCTAACAAAATTAGTGGAAAAGATACCAAACCAAACCAAGATTCAGTCGGAAATCATATATTGGGTAATTTGGTGCTGTGAAGGATTTGTTCTGCATAAAAGTCTGATTGATGTGCTGTCCTTCTATATAGAAAAACATCCGTTTCACCTTCATATTAAAATAAACGTCGGCGATCGGCTGACCTCCGATAGAACCGGCGTTTGTCCCTGGCAAAATATACTCGCTGAGCATAGGCGAGTATTCTCTTGAGGCAAATCTGGTGAAATAATAAACTTTGATTCCGGTCTGTATAGTTGCTGCCTTTTTGAATGCCGACGCCTGGTAGAAAAGATTGATCCTGCCAATAAAATCCGGAACAGGAAGCAAATCCTGATTGCTCAGAATTTTTTGAAAAAGAACTCTCGCATTCAGATTGAACTTTCTGTATTTTGCCGTAGCTTCTCCTCCAATCTGGGATATATTGAGCGAGGAAGAGCTCTGTTCGGGCCTGGAAAAATTATCAAAATAAGTATAGTTATCAATTCTGTAATAATCTGCAAAAACCTGGGAATCGAACCACTTGGCAAGCTTCAGAGTTCCTCCGATCTGTGTGACTGTTTCGTTATTCGGATTCTGGAGATAAAAATTGTAGTTAACATAATGTGAAGAATTCACCAGATAATTGAAACTCGGATATGCCGATTGGAAATTCAGCCTTCCTTCTACCAGATAGTCCTTGACTGGTTCAAAAACCAATTGGTTTGTAGTTTTGAGATAGTTCCCGAATTCTGAACCTTTGGAGATTTCCAGGAAAGACTTCAGTCGAATCTTATCTAATAATTTGATCTGTAAATTCCCGACAGCTCCGAATCTCTGTTCTTTAAAATAACCCGGAATATTAAGGACCGGATATGCATTTTTGTTCCCGAAAGTGATGTATTGATGACGGAATCCTGCATCCAGTTTAAATTTTTCGTTATCCCAAACCAAACTAAATGTATTGCTCAGATCATTGGAAAACTTTTTGTTGTACAAAGGAAAACCATCTATACTTGTTGAATTGAAGAATAAATTATTACTTGTGGTCTCTGAAAAATAATATTTATTTCCCTGATGATAAATGGTATGTCTCAGTTTGAATGGATATTTTGCCGGGTCGAAAGGGGAAAACTCCTGACTGAAGTAATATCTTCTGTAACCGTACCTGGATTCTACACCCGACAGATTGGTTTCTATATTTTGCCGGTTACTGAATCGGGAATCTCCACTGAGAAAAACATCAAGATCAGCAATTCCTCCGTTTTCCTGATTGTTGACATTCTGATGGATGTAATGAGCGTAAGCTTCGTACTTGTTATTTTTAGAAATGTAATGGCCGCTGAAAATTGTATTATTACTCGACGCTAAACTGTTTCTATAAAGACCCTGAGATCGAAGCCCCATGTATTCTATTGCAAAATTGAAATTCTTGCCGACATTCTGGGTATAAGTTGTATGCAGCTGTCCTCCATTTTTCATAGCGTTGTTATAGAAAAATGTTGTAGTCGGTGTTTTTACATCATAGTAATTGATATCGTTCTCTCCAATAATACAGAAAGACTTGTTTTCCGGAAGAAGCGTAAGGTTTTGTGCCGAATTTTTATCATACATCAGATTTTGAAACCCGGAACCTACATTGGCATATTGAATTTTCCCAAAGTTATCTTTTTTATTGTATTGTGTTACGATATAGGATTTTTCAATAGCAAAAGTGGTATCAAATATTTTTTTCTCAGAGAATCTTTTCTTAACCAGATAGTCATTTATAGTGGGTTTGTATATCTCTAATGAATCCTTCTCTCCGGAATCCACTTTGAGCGTGTCAGAAGACATTTTGTTAGAGTCAGTTTTATTAACCTGCTGCGCATTCAGGAAGATGCCAAATGCAACCAGTAGTATTGATAGATATTTCATCGAGGAAATTTGGGTACAAAAATAGTAATTATCCTTAAATAAAAAATCCCGCACTATTGCGGGATTCTATTATATAAAATAATATAAATTATTTTTTGATAAGTTTCGTGTTTTCAACAGAACCGTTACCATAATAAGCCTGAAGAATATAAGTTCCTTTTGCAAGGTTAGAAACATTGATCTGTTTTCCTTCGTTAACTGATTTAACTTTTTTACCGGATAAATCATAGATATTAACAGACTTGATTTCTTTGTTTGCTGTAAGGTTTACTACATCAACAGCCGGGTTAGGGAAAACTTTCAGGTTAGATTTTCCAGCTACATCAGCAACTGCCATACTTGTAGCAGGCAAAGTACCAACAAATTTTAAAATACCTTCAGAACCTGTAGGACCATCACTAAAGAAACCTGCCCATCCTGTAGAAGTGTTCAAGAAATTAACTTTTCCTCTTTGTCCACCATCTACACCAGCAATGTTATCAATGATTGTCCAAGTTACTCCTCCGTCTGCACTGTAAGAAGATCCTGTACCTTGTGCGGCATCAGAATTAATACCTGTTGAAACGTAAGTGTTTTCTGTTCCAGGAACATAAGTAATATCTCCGAAGAACCATGTTCCTGTAGATTCAATAGGTTCCCAAGTAGCACCACCATCTTCAGTAGAATACATTACTGCGTCCGTTGAATTATCAATAGCTATCAAAATACCATTATTAGCATCTTTGAATGCCATTTTAGCAGAAGAACCATCAACACCACCTCCAGCAGCACCACCACCGAAATCTAAAGCAGGTGTTACGTGAGCTGTCCACGTAGCTCCTTTATCATAAGAACGAAGGATTCTACCTTTCGTTGTACCCATCCAAACGTTATTTCCGATAACATATTTAACCCCTGTCAAACCGTATTCAACACCAGCTAAAGGTGCTGGAGCACCTGCTACTGCAGTCCAAGTTGTTCCTCCATTAGTAGTTCGGAAAATCTGAAACACGCCACCTACTGGGTCACCAGCGGTAAAGCCTTCGTTAGCATCCCAAAAATGGATAACATTTGCAAATGATGATGTATTGTAAGGTTGTGTGGTGGTTCCCTGTCTTGCCCATGTGGATCCTCCGTTAGTTGTCTTCCAGATACCATTTCCGTTAGAACCTGATGATGGTGCTGTCACAACCCAAGCTGTATTAGCATCGATTGCTGCAATATCACCAACTAATGCTGCTGATACAGGACCTGCGATTGTACCTGCGGTCCAGTTTGTGCCATCTGTTGTTTTGGAAAATGATTTTGGGTAGGTGCCACCTCCGGAGCCATCATAAGCCGTGATCCAAACTGTATTTGCATCAACAATAGCCATCTCATTAACACCATTACTGGTAGCTAATTTAGTACCTTGTTGCGTCCAAGAATACTGAGCATATGTGCTCACTGAAAGTGTAATTAAACTTAAAGAAAGTAAAACTTTTTTCATAATAAAATTTTTTAATAATTAATAACTTGATGCTAAAATAGAAAAAATAATGCGAATGAAAAAGCAACATTTAATTTTTAACATCTTTTTTATAAATTAAGGGCAATATCATTGCCCTTAATTTTTAATATCCAGGATATTGTTTTAAATTTAAGTTATAGTTTAATGCGTCTTGATTCATAGGCATAACAAATAATTTGTCATTTGCGGGAACATTACAATTAATTGTACAATTCGCATTCTTAACGAGAGGTAAACTATATCTTTTTAAATCAAAAAATCTATAGCCTTCAGCAAAAAATTCTTTTTCTCTTTCTTTAAGAATATCATCCAGTAAATTAGAACCCGTATATTGTGTTCCTTTTCTTTTTTGTGCAAAACTATTAAGTTTTGTTAAGGCTATCTGGGTTTGTCCTGTAAGATAATAAGCTTCAATTTGATTAAGTTCTGCCTCAGCAAATCTAAGGATTTTATTATTTCTAGTATAGTTACCTCCTGATGAAAGTCTTGGAAACTTTGTTGTCCAAACTCCGCTAGGGGTATTTCCTCCAGAAGCTGTTGAAAATAATCCTTTTCTAACATCCGTGGTACTATTTAATGCATCATAAAAAGATCTGGTAAACATAAGACACTTACGAGAATCTACTCTGTCGTAATATCCTGATATGGCTTTATTAGCTCCTATACCATTAACAGTACTTGTTAAAGATGTCATATCCAGTTCCCAAATTGTTTCCGGCTGATTTTCAGAAATATCATCATTAGAGCTAGTAAAATAATTAACATAATTAGCTTGAGTAGAAGAATTAACAGGTGCGAAAATACCACTAGGTGAATTTTCAACTACGTCTGAAGCATATTGTAATGCAAGCTGAGCGTCTCCATTGGCTCTCCTTGTGAGATAAACCCTTGACAATAACAGTTTAGCAGCAGTTCTTGTAAGTGTTACTTTATTTTCAGTAGAACCTTCACCCGCATTGTTTGCACCATCAGTCAAATCAGAAATTATCTGGTTGTAAACTTCAGCAATTGATGCTCTAGGTTTTTGTAGCGTGGCATCATAATTTTCTAATAATAATGGAACACCATACTCTTGATTGACTCCAGAAGTTGGTGTTGGAGAAAAGAAATTCACAAGGGTAAAATATGCAAAACCTCTTATAATTTTAGCTTCGGCTTTTATTCTGGAAACATTTTCAGAATCTTCAACTTTTGTATTATTAATAATTAAATTACATTTAGCAATTGCATCATAAAGAGTTCTGTAAAAACCAAAATCACTACTTAATCCACTATAAGTAAGGGTATAAAGGTTTGTAAATGATGTTGGTGCAGGAGTAACTACATTTATATGATCAGACAATAAATCACCATAAACCAATATATCAGTTCCGAAAGCACTAGCACTCGACATAGAAAAATATGCTCGATTAAGGAACTGTTGTAATTGCTCCTCATTATTCAATGATAATTCTAATAAATCCTGATCAGGAGGTAAAAGCTCTAGTTCCTTGTCACTACAAGAATTAGCAGATACTATAAGTAGTGCCGCAGCCGTTATTGTTTTAATATATTTTTTCATTTTATCTAATTTTAAAATCCTAATTGAATACCTAATGACATAGTTCTTAGTACAGGAGAAGCATACCAATATCTTCCTTTACCAATCCATGACCATGCATTGGAATTTGATTCCGGATCAAAGTTCAAATTTTTATCGAATACATATGTTAAAAGATTGGTTCCTCTTAAATATACTGTTAGATTATTTATACCTACGCTTTCTTTAAATAGACTTCCAAAGGAATATGATATTTTTAATTCTTTCAATCGCAAATGATCTCCTTTATAAATAAAGCGTGAAGATTCTAATCTAGAACCTGTCGGATTACCAATTACTGCCTTTGGGTTTGACGCACTATAATTTTCCATTCCTGGTGCGTCTGTCCAGCTATCATATAATGCATCTGTAATTTGATTTCTTGTAGGAAATGCTCCATAATGAATAGTATATGACCTAACTCCGTTTTGAACATAAAAATCAAATTGTCCCGTAATTAAAAAGCTCAGAGACCAATTTTTATATTTGAAGTCATTCGTGATACCCACTG
The DNA here is from genome assembly GCF_900142325.1 of Epilithonimonas mollis. Classification (GTDB taxonomy): domain Bacteria; phylum Bacteroidota; class Bacteroidia; order Flavobacteriales; family Weeksellaceae; genus Epilithonimonas; species Epilithonimonas mollis. The sequence goes on along the minus strand of NZ_FRAM01000002.1, from coordinate 231,845 downwards.
TATATTTTGGGAAAGCATTCTTACCCATCCATACTCTTTCGGCTTGATTTCTAATATTTGTTACGTCAGTACGTGATGCGTCGGTATAAAATAAAGCATCCCCAGCCTTAATTCCTTTTGCCGGATCATCTTGTTGTGCTATACCCGCCCATTGAATAGCATAATATTCCCCTAATAAATGTCCTGGGGCTAGTGCAACCAATTCATTACTATCATCGTCAGTGTCACTTTCATAGGTTTTAATATCTATTGGATAATAAAATTTATCCAGAACCGTCCTATTGTATGCTGCATTTGCATTTATATTCCATTTGAAATCGCCCTTAGAAATTGGTGTTGCATCTATTACAAGTTCAAAACCTTTATTATTTATTTTTGCAGCATTTGCATAATATGAAGATGGCGATCCAGTTTCAGAAGGTGTATCAATCTCGAAAATTGCATCATCAGTAATTTTATTATAGTAGTCTAGGGTAAACTTTAATCGTTCATTAAAGAATCCAAAATCTGCTCCTATATCAAAATGTTTTGACTCTTCCCATTTCAAATCTTTATTACCTGCTGTGGCAATAAAACCATATCCATTATTTGGGCCCCATCCAATGTTAGAGTTATATCCCGCAAGTGCGTACATATTATATTGATTATACCATTGATCTGCATATGGGATATTACCTAAAACACCATAACTTGCACGTAACACTGCGGAAGAAAAGATTTTAGGAATAAAAGATTCGTTTTGAACATTCCATGATCCACCTACAGACCAAAAATTGCCCCATTTCTGATGACCTAAAGTAGAGTTACCATCCCTTCTTAATTGTCCTGTAACTGTATACTTATTATCAAAGGTGTAATTAAGTCTTCCAAAATATGAAATCTGTGTCCACTCCTGATCAGTATTACTTGTAAATACCTCATCGGCAAAATTAAAGTATGGCCTCGGATCATTCAGTGTATATGTTTGAGAAGATATATTGTTATATGTATGATTTTGATATTCCATACCTATAAAAGTCTCAAGATTATGTTTTTCAGCAAATACTTTTCTGTAACTGAAAGTATTAGACCAGTTCCAATCAAAAATTGTAGTTCTATAGTCTCCTAAAAAACCTTTTGGAGGATCTATCGTTGACATTATTGTATAAACAGGATGCCCGGCTAGCACATGAATTGTTTCATTCATAAACTGGGCCTGTGTTCCAAAAAGTGAATTAAAATAAAGATTCTTTGCGAATTGATAGTCGACATTAGCAGAACCGATAAATGTATTTATTTTCGAAATTTGATCAATATTATTAAGAATTGAAACTGGATTAAACCCTTCTGTCGAAGCACCATCTCCTAGAATTTGATTATATGTACCATCCGAATTATAAATAGGTCTTAATGGTGATAACATGATTGAAGATGTTACCGGGTTTGCAGATGCTCGTCCTCCAAAATATGTATTTCTCTTTACATTTGAATAATTAATATTCAAACCAAATTTCAATTTTTCTGATGCTTTGTGATCGATTGCAGCATTTATACTGATTCTGTCAAAAGCGGATGTATTAACAAGAGGTTTATTTTGATAATAAGACCCTCCAATTCTAAATGATGTATTTTCTCCCCCACCTGTGGCTCCAAAATTATATGTGTTTACAACAGATGATGATCGATTTACGGCTTTTTCCCAGTCTGTATAAGGCGTAGGGTTATTTTTAAATTCAGGTTCATATTTGGCTAAATAACCATAAGTCGGGTTATAAATCGCATCATTTAAAGAAGTAAATGCTCCCACTGGTATGCCATTTGTACCTTGACTGTTCCACATTAGCATACCCCCATACTTAATGTATTCATCACCACTCATCAATTTTAGATTATCAAAAGCACGATCTTGAATACCTGTTTCAGATGAAAACTCCAATCTTGTCTTTTGGTTATATTTTCCTCTTTTAGTTTTGATAATTATAACTCCATTTGCTCCTCTAGAACCATATAATGCTGTTGCTGATGCATCTTTAAGAACAGATACTGACTCAATAGCATTGGGATCAATAGATGAAAGTGGATTCCATGACTCCATTAGGCTGGCATTGTCAGCTCCCTTACCAACCACCACTCCATCAATTACATATAGTGGATTAGGAGTACCTATTAACGAACTCACACCTCTAACTAAAACCATATTTGATGATCCTGGATCACCACTTGCAGAAGAAAAAGTTAATCCTGCAACTCTTCCATTTAATACATCATCAACATTCGAAAAAGGCGTTGATTCAAAACTGGCTTTTGAAACGACATTATAGGAACCTACTTTTTGTGCCGGATCTAACTTTACACCTCCTATGATAACAACCTCTTCAATTTCTTTGGTTTTCGTAGTGGTGTCAGTTTTTGGTCTAACTGTAGTTTTTTTCTGTGCCATTAATGCCTGTCCTGTGAAGAAAAGAACCCCAACAGACAACAATCGTAATTTTACATTCATATTAACACTATTTAATTATAATCTGCAAATATGTTAAAAAAAATTAACACAGCCAAGAAAACAAATTCTCAATAACAAAGATTTTTAATTTTCCTTATTGATTTAATATAAAAACGACCGATGATTTAACAACAATAAATGATTTAACACTTATAAAAAAAGAATTCTCAAAGTATAATAAGCTACACCTATGATAATATGATAATATTAAAATTATTATTTAGAATTATTATAAATAAATAATTGTCCATAAAAAAACCTGCTCGAAAGCAGGCTTATTAATTATTTCAATTTTTTCTTAATTGCAACTTCTTCATAGACTTCAAGAATATCTCCAACTTCTATGTCATTGTATCCTTTTATATTAAGACCGCATTCATAACCTTTGGTTACTTCCTTAACATCGTCTTTGTATCGTTTCAGACTTTCCAGTTCTCCGTCAAATTTTACAATGCCGTCTCTCAGAAGTCTGATTTTAGAATTCCTAGTGACCTTACCTGTAAGAACCATACATCCGGCAATTGATCCAACTTTAGAAATCCTGAATACTTCTCTGATTTCCACATTACCAATCACCTGTTCCTGAATCTCAGGAGAAAGTAATCCCTCCATCGCTTCCTTGACCTCATCGATAGCTTTATAGATAATAGAATAAGTTCTGATCTCGACTTCTTCTTTATCAGCAATGTCTTTTGCATTGACACTGGCTCTTACATTAAAGCCGATGACAATTGCATCAGAAGCAGCAGCCAATAAGATGTCACTTTCAGTAATTTGTCCGACTCCCTTATGAAGAATATTCACCTGAATCTCTTCAGTTGATAATCTTTGTAACTGATCAGATAATGCTTCCACAGATCCATCCACGTCACCTTTAAGGATAATATTAAGTTCTTTGAAATCTCCTAAAGCAATACGACGCCCGATCTCATCAAGCGTAAGATGTTTCTTGGTTCTGATGGATTGCTCTCTCTGAAGTTGTTCTCTCTTATTCGCAATAGTTTTAGCCTCTTTTTCATCAGCAAAAACTCTGAATTTGTCACCCGCAGTCGGTGCGCCGTCCAGACCAAGAATTGTAACAGGAATTGATGGTCCTGCTTTTTCCATTGGCTTGCCTCTCTCATCCAGCATTGCCTTTACCTTACCATGATTTTTCCCTGCAAGAACATAATCTCCGACAGTTAAAGTTCCGTTCTGAACCAGCATTGTAGCAACATATCCTCTTCCTTTATCCAAAGCAGCTTCTATAACTACACCGCTGGCTTGTTTATTTGGATTTGATTTTAATTCTAAAAGCTCTGCCTGCAAAAGTACTTTCTCTAATAACAGCTCTACATTGTTACCAAATTTAGCCGAAATTTCTTGTGCCTGAACATTTCCTCCCCATTCTTCTACCAAAACATTCATTGCAGAAAGTTGCTCTCTGATTTTATCAGGATTGGCATTTGCTTTATCTACTTTGTTAATGGCAATAATCATAGGAACGCCAGCCGCTTGTGCATGGGCAATAGCTTCTTTAGTCTGAGGCATTACATCATCATCAGCAGCCACAACAATAATTGCAATATCAGTTACTTGCGCACCTCTGGCTCTCATCGCTGTAAAGGCTTCGTGACCCGGCGTGTCCAAGAATGTTATTCTTTGTCCGTTTTCCAGCTTCACGTTGTAGGCACCTATATGCTGGGTAATTCCTCCAGATTCGCCTGCGATCACGTTTGTTTTTCTGACATAATCCAGCAACGATGTTTTACCGTGATCCACATGCCCCATCACAGTTACAATCGGCGCTCTTGGTAACAAATCTTCTTCCGAATCCGGTTCTTCTTCCGCAGCAGCTTCTTCGATATCAGCATCAGAAAATTCAATTTTATAGCCGAACTCATCCGCTACCAGCGTTAATGTATCCGCTTCCAGACGTTGGTTCATTGTAACCATCACACCAAGTGAAAAACAAGCTGAAATCACTTCTGTCGCACTGACATTCATCAAACTGGCTAATTCGCTGACTGTGATGAATTCTGTTACTTTCAGTGTTCTGTCCTGTGCATCAATTTCCTGCTGAAGTTCATCTTGTTCCCTTCTCCAGGTTCTTTTATCTTTTCTATGTTTAGATCCTTTGGATTTCCCTCCTTTATTGGTAAGCTTTTCCAGAGTTTCCTTAATTTGATTTTTTACCTGCTCATCAGTAAGTTCAACAGGCATAACCCGAGCCTGACCTCTGTTGTTGCCACCTCTGTTGTTATTTCCTGGTCTGTTGTTATTATTTCCAGGTCTGTTTCCACCACCTTGGTTGTTTCCACCCTGTCCTTGAGGGCGGTTATTGTTCTGATTTCCCTGACCCGGTCTGTTACCGCCACCTTGCTGATTATTGCCTTGTCCGGCAGTGTTTTGTCCAGGTGTATCTTTGGTAATACGTTTTCTTTTTTTCTTGGCAGCGCTGCTGTTTGAAGATTTTGGCTTATTAAACTGGGAAAGATCCACGGTCTGCTTCAGAATTTTTGGACCATCCAGTTTTTGATAAACTGTTTCTATTTTCTGAGGTTCCTCTGATTCGGGAGCTTGGGAAACTGGTGCTTCAGGTACTTTTTCGATCTTGACTTCCGGTTTCTTTTCTTCCTGAACAACTGGTGTCTCTTTCTGTTCTTCTTTTTCCTTAATCGATGGTTTTGGCTTATTGCTTTCCAACTTAGAAAGATCAATTTTATCCAAAACTTTGAACTCCTGCTTCTCTTCTTTTTTTACAACTTCTGTCGTCTCCTGCTTTTCCTGAACCGGTTTTTCCGGCGTCAGTTCGTCAACAGGCTTTTTAGGATTCAAATCAATTTTACCTAAAACTTTGGTTTCGGGTTTTAGATTTGCTTTGGCTCTTATTACCTCAGGTGCCTTTTCTTCAATTGCTAATTTTTCATCAGGAACTTTAGAAATCACAACCTCATGAGAAGCTTTTCTCTGTTCTCCATCTTTTCGGAACTCAGCTTCTAATGCAGAAAATGCCTGTTCTTCCAATAGAGCGTTAGGATTGCTGTCCACCTCTATTCCTTTGCCCTGGAGATATTCCACAGCCCTCGGGATAGATATGTTCAGTTCTTTAACGGCTTTATTTAATCTTATTTTTGGCATAAATATTAATTTGCTTTTGGCTTTTAGCGTTTTAAGCTTTCAAGCTTTAATTTTTCTTTTTTATTAAGTTTATTTTTCAGAATCTTTTTCAGATCCTGATTCAATTATCCTTCCAATTCTTCTCGTAGAATGTTTTTTACATCTTCAATCGTTTCTTCTTCCAAATCTACCATTTTCAATAGTGCATCGGTATCTTTGTCAAGAACACTTCTTGCTGTATTCAGTCCTACTTTCTTGAACTCGTCAATAATCCAAGATTCAATCTCGTCATTGAACTCTGTCAATTCCACATCATCATCCTCAGAAGTTTCTCTGTATACATCAATCTCAAAACCGGACAACCAAGAAGCCAGTTTTATGTTCTGACCTTGCTTACCAATCACTTTAGAAATTTCATCAACCGGCGTATAAACCAGGGCATAGTTGGTTTCCGTGTTGACTTCAATTTTATTGATCGTGATATTTCCTAAAGCTCTTTTTACAAGAATTTCCGGATTTTTTGACCATTGGATGACATCGATATTTTCGTTTCTCAATTCTCTTACAACACCATGTATTCTGGAACCCTTCACACCAACACAAGCTCCAACAGGGTCGATTCTGTCATCATAAGCATCTACTGCGATCTTAGCTTTCTCACCAGGGATTCTAACCACTTTTTTCAGGATGATCGTTCCGTCCTGTATCTCAGGAATTTCCAGTTCCAACAATTCCTCAAGGAATTTCGGTGCCGTTCTGGAAACAATGATCTGAGGTTTTGAACCTCGGAAATCCACACTTTCAACGATCGCTCTTACACTATCTCCTTTTTTGAAGAAATCGGAAGGGATCTGATTTTCTTTCGGAAGGATAAACTCGTTATCCTCATCATCTAACAAGATCACGTGTTTGTGACGTATGTGATGAACTTCTCCTACAATTAGCTCGCCAATTTTATCGCGGAACTGCTCATACAGAGACGCATTAAAATGCTCCTGGATCTTCGTAGCCAGGATTTGTTTCAGAGTAAGGATATTTCTTCTTCCCAGTTTAGAAACAGGAATCTCCTGTGTATATTCTTCTCCAACTTCAAAAGTCGGGTCAATTTTTCTCACTTCAGAAATCTCGATTTCCAGATCGTCATCTTCAGACATTTCATCCTCAACAATAACTTTGTTCAAGAAGATCTGAAAATCTCCTTTGTCAGGGTTAACAATTACATCAAAATGATCATCAGAATCATATCTTTTTCTAAGAAGAGTCTTGAGAGAATCTTCGATAATAGCCATTAAATCTATTTTGCTGATATTTTTTATTTCTTTAAAATCACCAAAGGCTTCTATTAAAGCTAAATTATCCATATTTTTATATCAATGATAATGAGCAATATTAATTGCTCTATTTGTTAAAATTTTATTACTACTAATGCTTTTTTGATATCAGAATAAAGGATTTCCTTATCCTCTACCACATCTTCCTTTCCTTTTCCAATCACTTTCGGGCGTCTGTATTCTAACCGGATTACGATCTTCTCATCATCTACATTTATTAACTCGCCTTCAATTTTAGAATCATTATTCAGCAATACATCCACAGGTCTTCCGATATTTTTTTTAAACTGTCTCGGAAACTCAAGTGGTTCACTCAGACCAGCTGACATCACCTGAAGACTGAAGTCATGGACTTCGCGATCCATATTGAATTCTATTGCCCTGCTTGCATCCAGACAATCCTGAAGTGTAACGCCATTGTCACCATCCAGAATCAATGTAACATCAGAAGCAGCAGATATTTTAAGATCTACCAAAAAAAGATCAGGTCTTGTTAAAAGAAACTCGTTGATGAGGCGGTTTACTTCTGTTTTAAAATCCATATTAATCCTTTAATTATATCTACGAAAAAAGGCATTCTTGCGAAAGCCTTTCCATTTTCCCCGTAAATCTTTTGCAAAGATAATTATTTTTTCTTTAATATACAAGAAACCAATTATTTCAATTATAATAACTGCAAACAAATTTTTCTTATTTTTGCCAGAATTATAAAACTTATTCTTTGTGAATATTACAATTGTCGGAACCGGATATGTTGGGCTTTCTAATGCTGTTTTGCTAGCACAGCATCATAATGTAGTTGCCCTGGACATTATTCCGGAAAAGGTTGAAATGCTGAAAAATAAGCAATCTCCTATTGACGACCCTGAAATTACAGAATTTCTAAAGACAAAAAGTCTTAACTTAAAAGCAACTCTTGATAAAGAAGAGGCCTATAAAAATGCGGATTTTATTATAGTAGCCACACCAACAGATTACGACTCTTCTACAAATTACTTCGATACCAGTAGTGTTATAAATGTGATAAAAGAGGTTAAAACCAACAACCCAAAAGCAGTTGTTATTGTAAAATCTACTGTACCTGTTGGCTTTACAGAAAATCTGAAAAAAGATTTAGGCTTTAACAATATTATATTTTCTCCGGAGTTTTTGAGAGAAGGAAAAGCGCTTTACGATAATCTTTACCCATCGAGAATTATTATTGGTGAGCAGAGTGAGCGGGCAACTGTTTTTGCAAATCTTTTGAAAGAAGGTGCTATAAAAAAGGATATTCCTACTCTTTTCACCAATGCAACAGAGGCAGAAGCTATCAAATTATTCTCAAACACCTATTTGGCAATGCGTGTAGCTTATTTCAATGAGTTGGACAGTTACTCCCAAATCCACGGATTGGACAGCCGTCAAATCATTGAAGGTGTTGGGCTGGATCCAAGAATAGGTTCTCATTATAATAATCCTTCTTTTGGATATGGTGGCTATTGCTTACCAAAAGACACCAAACAATTGCTGGCCAATTATAATTCGGTTCCCAATAATCTTATCCAGGCTATTGTGGATGCCAACCGTACCAGAAAAGATTTTATTGCGGATTCTATTTTAGCGAAAAAACCAAAAAAAGTTGGTGTTTATCGCTTAATCATGAAATCCGGGTCAGACAATTTTCGGGCGTCTGCCATACAGGGCATAATGAAAAGAATCAAAGCAAAAGGCGTGGAAGTAATTGTTTATGAACCTGTTCTGAAAGAAGATTCTTTTTTCGGCTCGAAAGTATCTCGGGACCTGGATGCTTTTAAACAAGAATGTGACATTATCATATCCAACCGAAAGACTCCAGAACTGGAGGATGTAAAAGAAAAAGTATATACAAGAGATTTATTCGGAAACGACTAAATTAGAAAATTTATAAACCATTTATGAAAAATATAATAATCACCGGAGGTGCAGGTTTTATCGGATCACACGTTGTTCGTGAATTTGTAAAAAACAATCCGGATTCTAAAATCATCAACCTTGATGCTTTAACTTACGCTGGAAATCTTGAAAACCTGAAAGACATCGAAAATGAGCCTAATTACGTTTTCGAAAAAGCTGATATTACAAAACCTGAAGAACTTAGAAAAGTCTTCGAAAAATACAATCCGGATGCCGTTGTCCATTTGGCTGCAGAAAGTCACGTAGACAGAAGTATCACAGATCCCAACGCTTTCATTAATACTAACGTTAACGGAACTGCCAATCTTCTCAATCTTTGTATCGAATTCTGGACTCTGAATCCTGATCACACACACGGAAGATTCCCGAATGAACCTAGAAAAAATTTATTTTATCACGTTTCAACAGATGAAGTTTACGGTAGCTTAGGTGAGACTGGCTTTTTCTTAGAGACTACACCTTACGATCCACAATCTCCATATTCTGCATCCAAAGCCGCTTCTGACCATTTGGTAAGAGCTTACGGAAATACTTATGGAATGCCTTTCATCTTGTCTAACTGTTCCAACAATTACGGTCCAAACCATTTTCCTGAAAAATTGATTCCGCTTTGTATTTCAAATATTCTGAATGAAAAACCATTGCCAATCTATGGTGATGGAAAATACACAAGAGATTGGTTATTCGTGATTGACCATGCGAGAGCTATTCATCAGATTTTCAATGAAGCAAAAACTGGAGAAACTTACAATATCGGAGGTTTCAATGAATGGCAGAATATTGATTTGGTGAAGGAACTAATCAAACAACTGGATGCAAAATTGGGAAAACCGGAAGGTCATTCAGAAAAGCTGATTACTTACGTCAAAGACAGACCTGGACATGATAAACGTTACGCCATTGATGCTTCAAAATTGAATAAAGACCTAGGTTGGAAACCATCTGTGACCTTTGAAGAAGGTTTGGGAAAAACCATTGACTGGTTCTTGGAAAACAAAGAATGGTTGGACAATGTAACTTCCGGCGATTATCAGAAATATTACGAAGGTCAATATTCATAAAAACTAACAACCATAATTTCAAATCTATGAAAGGAATTATTCTTGCAGGCGGTTCAGGAACCAGACTATACCCATTAACAATCGCTGTAAGCAAGCAGCTGATGCCTGTGTATGACAAGCCGATGATCTATTATCCGCTTTCAACATTGTTGCTGGCAGGTATTAAGGATATTTTAATCATTACTACGCCACACGATCAAGAAGGATTTATCAAACTTTTGGGAGACGGTTCTCAGATCGGCTGCAATATCCAGTACAAAGTACAGCCAAGCCCGGATGGATTGGCACAAGCTTTTATTCTGGGTGATGAATTCATCGGGAATGATGCAGCAGCTTTGGTTTTAGGTGACAATATTTTCTATGGTTCCGAAATGGGAACATTACTCAAAAACAAAACCAATCCGGACGGTGGAGTTGTTTTCGCTTATCACGTTTCCGACCCGGAAAGATATGGTGTTGTAGAATTTGATGGTGATTTCAAGGCGCTTTCTATTGAGGAAAAACCACTGAAACCAAAATCCAATTATGCCGTTCCTGGCTTATATTTTTATGACAATGATGTGGTAGAAATCGCAAAAAACATCAAACCTTCTCCAAGAGGCGAACTGGAAATTACCGATGTTAATAATGTTTATCTCAGTAATGGTAAATTGGAAGTTGGTGTCCTCGACAGAGGAACAGCCTGGCTGGACACGGGGACTTTTGATTCTCTTCAGGACGCTTCGGAATTTGTAAGTGTTATTGAAAAAAGACAAGGTTTCAAAATCGGATGTATTGAAGAAATAGCCTTCAGAAATAAATTTATTAACGAAGAAAAGCTTCTGGAAACTGCAGCAAAATATGGTAAAAGCGGATACGGCGAGTATCTGAAGAACCTTATTAAATAACTTAACACAACACAAATGAGTGATTCTCATAAACACCAATGGACAGAAACCATAGAATCCAGCCACTCCCTCTTCGATCTCAATCTGAAAGAAGTCTGGCGCTACAAGGATCTGGTTTATATGTTCGTGAAAAGAGATTTTGTTTCCAGCTTTAAGCAGACCGTTCTTGGTCCAATCTGGTTTTTTATCAACCCGATTTTTACAACCGTTGTTTATATCGTTGTTTTTGGGAATATTGCAAAACTATCAACAGATGGCGCTCCGAAAATTTTATTCTACCTGGCCGGGATTACGCTTTGGAATTATTTTTCCACTTGTCTCACCTCCACATCGAATGTTTTCACAGCAAATGCCAGCATCTTCGGGAAAGTTTATTTCCCGAGGTTAGTAATGCCGATTTCGATCGTATTTTCCAATTTGATGAAGTTGGGCGTACAGATGGCGCTATTCTTAGTAGTTTTCCTTTACTATCTATTCCTGGGAGAAGTAAAACCAAATCTTTGGATACTTGCGACGCCATTTCTAATTGCTCTGATGGCCGTTTTTGCATTGGGATTGGGGATGATCTTTTCTTCCTTGACTACAAAATACCGGGATCTTCAGATGCTTCTGTCATTTGGGATCAGCTTATATATGTATGCAACACCGGTGATTTATCCCGCATCTACCCTGAAAGGGATTTTCAAAACCATTGCTTTTTATAATCCTCTGACCGGAATTTTTGAATGTTTCAAATATGCATGGCTGGGTGTCGGTGATTTCAGTCCGATGATGCTGATGATAAGCTCCGTGATCATTTTTGTCACTTTGGCAATAGGAACTGTAATTTTCAACAAAGTTGAAAAAGGTTTTATGGATACGGTATAAACTAATGTTATGAATTGGATTAAATTTTTCAAAACATTAAAAAAATATTATCACCTGGAGTCAGCCTTTGATAATATCATTACCGATTTCAGAAAAGTTGAAAATCTTAAGCAAAAATACAACTGCAATATTGATTACCGTGTAAGGATTTCTTATGATGATGTAGATAATTTCGAGATTGGAAGCAATGTTTACATAGGGGCATATACCGTCATTTTTGTGAATGGCGACGACAAACTCGTCATTGGAGAAAACACATATATCGGAGAACAAAACAACATACGAGCAGCCGGCGGAACAATCAGGATCGGTAAAAACTGCCTTATTTCTCAACAGGTGAGCATTATCGGGGCAGACCATAATTATAAAAAAGGAATCAACATTCAGGATCAGCCTTTGAAAGAAGAAAACAGTGGCGTTGAAATCGGCGATGACGTCTGGATTGGCTGCTCGGTACAGATAATGGCCGGCGTCAAAATAGGAAACGGAGCCGTCATCGCAGCAGGAAGTGTTGTTACAAAAGATGTTGAAGCAAACACCGTAATCGCGGGAGTTCCTGCAAAATTTATAAAACACAGAGAATGAAACCAATCGCAATAAAGGCTGAAAATATTTCTAAACAATACCGCCTCGGGCAAGTCGGGACAGGAACCTTATCTCACGATCTCAACCGTTTCTGGCACAGAGTACGCGGAAAGGAAGATCCCTATCTGCGCATTGGAGAAGTCAATGACAGAACAACAAAGGGAAACAGTGACTACGTGTGGTCTCTCAGAGATATTAATTTCGAAATAGAACAGGGAGACGCTGTCGGAATCATCGGAAGGAACGGTGCCGGGAAATCAACTTTATTGAAATTACTGAGTAAAGTAACAAAACCGACTACCGGTAAAATATACACCAATGGCAGAATCGCTTCATTACTAGAAGTAGGAACGGGCTTTCATCCTGAGATGACTGGTCGCGAAAATGTTTTCCTGAACGGTGCCATTCTCGGAATGACAAGAAAAGAAATCACGAGAAAATTCGATGAAATTGTTGATTTTTCCGGAGTCGAAAAATACATCGATACGCCTGTAAAACGATACAGTTCAGGGATGTATGTCCGTCTGGCATTTGCTGTTGCTGCACATTTGGAATCAGAGATTCTGATTGTGGATGAAGTTTTAGCGGTCGGAGATTTGGAGTTCCAGAAAAAATGTCTTGGCAAAATGGGCGATGTGAGCAACGGCGAAGGAAGAACCGTACTTTTCGTAAGTCACAATATGGCTTCCATCAAACAACTTTGTAACAAAGGGATTTTTCTGGAAAAAGGATCCATCAGATATAACGGAAATATTGATGAGTGTATCAACCTTTATTCTAACGATAATATCGCCGCAGATTCATCAATTCTTGACATTCTCAATATCAAGGATCCCAACCTGACCATTACCCATTTTTCTGTTAACGGAATCAACGGAACCCTGATTCCTATGAACTTTGATAATAATCAGCTTAATATAAGAATCGAAGGAGAACTGAAAGAAGAAGCCGAGTTTGAACTGGAGTCTTTATTTTTCAATAACTTTGACATTCCGATGATGTTTTATGCGCCTGGTCATTATGAAGGTGTTAAAAAATATCCGAAAGGTAAATTCACAATAGAAAAAACAATCCTTTTACCTGAAGGAATAAACAAAGGAAACCTATATATGCATGCGTATCTTGCTGATCCGGGTAAGAAAATGTACACGGATCTGAAGAATAAAATCAGAATTGAATTTGAAGGAACAAGAATGGAAACCGGCTGGGTATTTCAAATCGATAGTGCAGGAATATTATATTTAAAATAAATTTGAAAAAAAAATTCATCGCATATGGTAGCAATGCTTTCCTTCAATCCTCTAAAAGAATTATTGAAGAAGCAAATGCTTTGAATGTTTTCGACCAGACACAACGTTATAGTTTTGCAGATTTGCCTCTGGCATTAAAAGCTTCTCCTCTGTTTTTAGATGACAGAAAAGGTGGGTTTTGGATCTGGAAAGCCTATATCATATACGACAGTCTTAAAAAACTAAATGACAGGGACATTCTCGTATATGCAGATGCGGGTTGTGAGCTGATAAAAAATATTTCCGGTTGGGAAAACCACTTTGAGCAGTTAAATAACCATGATGCATTATTTTTTCAGTACCGCGATGATAAAAACTATGGCTGGAACGCATTCAATTCAAAATTCAATGACAGTCCGAAGCTGAAATACTGGGTCAAGAAAAACACGATAGATCATTTCCAAATTCTGTTTGGGAATAATGATAGATGGCTGGAAAAAAATAAACTCTGGGCAGGATTTATTTTCTTGAAAAAAACGGATTCAACTTTACAACTAATAAAAGACTGGCTTGATGTGATGTTGTTCCGTCCGGAACTGGTAACGGATCCGCTGATTTCGGAAAGATATCATCAGAATCCCGATTTTTCATCTCACAGGCACGATCAAAGTATTTTGTCAATAATTGTAAGATACTATGAAACTGAAATGAAGATCAAGATTCTGGATGAAGAAAGTGAAGGAGATTATCAAAACCAGATTTTAAAGGCAGCACGAAGGGTCGATAAAGCAGAGGCAAGCATTATCAAATCAATAATAAAAAAAACCTATTACAGGATAAAAAAGTAATGGACAAGAATTCCAAAATATATGTGGCCGGCCACAGAGGACTGGTTGGAAGTGCAATTTTCCGAGCCTTGGAAAAACAAGGATTCACAAACATTGTCACGAGAACTTCTGATCTGGTTGATTTGCGTGACTACCAACAGACTGCCGATTTTTTCGCCCAGGAAAAACCCGAATATGTTTTTCTTGCTGCTGCAAAAGTAGGTGGAATTCAGGCTAATAATACTTTCAGAGCAGAGTTTTTGTATGATAATATGATGATCCAGAATAATGTGATCCATCAGGCTCATATAAATGATGTCAAAAAATTGTTATTCTTAGGTTCAAGCTGTATCTATCCGAAAATGGCGCCTCAGCCTTTGAAAGAAGACTCTCTATTGACAGGGACCTTGGAACCTACGAACGAGCCTTATGCAATTGCAAAAATTGCAGGCATCAAAATGTGTGATGCCTACAGAAGTCAGTATAATTCTAATTTCATTTCGGCAATGCCTACGAATATGTATGGACCGAATGACAATTATGATCTGAATAATTCGCACGTTTTACCGGCTTTATTGAGAAAATTCCATGAGGCTAAAGAACAGAACCTTCCGGAAGTTACCGTTTGGGGAACAGGAACACCGCTTCGGGAGTTCTTGCATTCCGATGATCTTGCAGAAGCTTGTATTTTTCTAATGGAGAATTATAATGATTTCGGACATGTGAATGTCGGGATTGGTGAAGATCTTAGTATAAAAGATCTGGCTTTGCTGGTCAAGAAAATTGTCGGTTATGAAGGCAATCTGGTCTGGGACACTTCAAAACCGGACGGAACACCGAGAAAGCTGATGGATGTTACAAAAATAAATAATTTGGGGTGGAAAGCAAAAATCGGATTAGAAGAAGGAATCAGAGATGTTTATGAGAAAAAATTCAAAAACTAGATGCTGATCTGTCTCTCCATACTAGGGGGCGGTCGTGGTAATGACCTGTTCCAGTTTATGCATTCGGATGCATTTTGCAGAAGAAACGGCGTCACTTTTTATTCCCCGACTTTTACCGAAAAATATCGCAAGGATTTTCCGAATCTTCCGGAAACGCCAAAAACGCCTTATCTTGTTAAGAAATTTTTATACAATAAGTATTATAAAAAACTTAATCCGAATTGTATTATTGGCTTCAATGATGAGAAGGAAATCCCGAAATACAGAGCACAAATTAAAAAAAATTATTTAGTCAATTTTTGTTACGGCTGGTTTTTCAATAATGATCTTTACAGGGAAGAAGACATCAGGCATTATCAAAAGCTTTTTGATCCCAATGTTGACAAAGAGACTCTGAAGCAAAAATATCTTCAGCATCATTCTGATGAAAAAATCATTAGTGTCCATATCAGAAGAGGGGATTATAAAGATTTTATGGAAGGTAAATATTTCTTTGATGATGATCTTTATATCCGAAAAATAAAAGAATTCCTACAATCAATTCCAGTAGGGAATTTTAAATTCCTGATTTGTACCAATGATGAAAATTTTGATCTGGAACGTTATAAAAATGAATTCGGAAATGTTGTTCTGTCCAAAGAAGGTCCGCTGGAAGATCAATACCTGATGTCTCAGACGCATTACCTTTTAGGAGCGCCTTCAACATTTTCGCAATGGGCTAGTGTAATGGGAGAAGTTCCTTACTATCACATCTATCATCCGGAAGAAACCATTACAGAAGATAAAATAATTAAAGAAATTAGAGGTTATAAATATAAAACAAAATAGATGAAAACGGCATTAATAACAGGCGTTACAGGACAGGATGGTTCTTATCTGGCAGAATTGCTTTTAGAAAAAGGTTATATGGTTCACGGTATCAAAAGAAGAGCTTCTTCATTTAACACCCAGAGAATTGATCACTTATATGTAGACCAGCATGAGAAACACGTGAATTTCAAATTGCATTACGGCGATCTGACAGATTCTACCAATATTATCAGAATCATCCAGGAAGTTCAGCCAGACGAGATTTATAATCTTGGTGCTATGTCACACGTTAAAGTATCTTTCGACTCTCCGGAATATGTTGCCAATGTAGACGGAATCGGAACGCTTAGAATTTTAGAAGCCGTCCGTATTCTTGGTTTGGAAAAGAAAACCAGAATCTATCAGGCATCGACTTCTGAGTTATATGGCGGTTTGGAAGAGAATAAAAATGCGGCTGGTTTTTATGATGAGAATTCACCTTTTTATCCAAGGTCGCCTTATGGTGTTGCAAAAATCTATGGATTCTGGATCACAAAAAACTACCGTGAAGCTTACGGCATCTATGCCTGCAACGGTATCCTTTTCAATCATGAGTCTCCAAGAAGAGGCGAAACTTTTGTTACCAGAAAAATTACAATGGCGACTGCAGCTATTGCAAAAGGAAAACAGGAAATTTTATACCTAGGAAACCTGAATGCTCAAAGAGACTGGGGGCACGCTAAAGATTATGTAGAAGCAATGTGGAGAATTCTACAGCAGGACGTTGCGGAAGATTATGTCATCGCAACCGGGAAAACAACTTACGTCAGAGATTTTGTAAGAATGGCTTTCGCAGAAGCAGGAATTGAATTGACATTCGAAGGCGAAAATGAAAATGAAGTAGCGAAAGTTGCCAAATGTAACCATCCTGATTATCAGTTAGAAATCGGAAAAACGGTTGTGAAAATCGATCCACAATATTACCGCCCAACAGAAGTAGATCTTTTGATCGGTGATCCTACAAAATCAAAAACACAGCTGGGCTGGAAACCAAAATATGATCTTGCCGGTCTTGTGAAAGAGATGATGCAGGAGGATCTGAAATTGATGTAAAAAAACAAAACAGCGGAGAGAGTTTTTCTCTCCGTTTCTATAAAATATTCATAATCATTCTATGCAGAATCGACCTCTTATTTCTATCATCACCGTTGCTTATAACAACCGATTTGGATTAGAAGAAACCATCAAAAGCGTTATTAATCAGTCTTTTAAAAATTTTGAATTTATAATTATTGATGGCAATTCTAATGACGGAAGCAAGGAGTTATTAGAATCTTATTCATCCCAAATTAATTTCTGGATCAGCGAACCTGATAAAGGGATTTATAACGCAATGAATAAAGGAATTGTAAACTCAAAAGGAGATTATCTGATTTTTATGAATAGCGGAGACCGTTTTTCTACCCCTGAAATACTTGAAAAAATCGCGCCGTCTTTCAATAATGAAGACATTGTTTACGGAAATGCCTACTATGAATTGGAGAACCGTAAAAAATACGAATACAGAATCCCTTCCAAAATAACCATCGGTTCTCTTTTAAAAGAGCCGATCTGCCACCAGTCAGCATTTTTCAGGAAAGAGCTTTTCGAAAAATACGGAATGTATGACGAAACCAACCGAATCGCCTCTGACTGGACCTTCATGATGGATCTTTTTATGCATCACAATATTTCCCAAAAGTACATCAATGAGTTTATAAGCATTTTCGAAAAAACAGGTATCAGCAATACAAACACGGATCTGAGCTTTTCTGAACAGAAAAAATATCTTGACGAAAATGTGTCTGACGAAATCCAGAGCATGGCCAAATATTTTGATGAATATTCCAAATTCTACAATGGAAAACCGGGAACAATGCTCAGAATTATCCGGGACAAAATTTATAATCTGATATACCGGAAAAGAAGTTACGAAAGAAAATATATCGACTAGATCTTCAGAAGCGGATTAACATATTTCGGGAATTTTCCGTACAGAAAAAAATCTTTATCAAACTTCATTCTATAAAGATAATAGGCCAAAACCGGATGGAGCCGGAATAAACCTTTTTGGGGAAAACTCTTATCAAATTCTTTTTCAATTTTTACATAGAAACTTTTGAAAGTTCCGAAATCCATTTTGCATACATTTCTCAGAATCGTGTAATTAGCAAAGTTTTTAAGATAATTTTCTGTAAATCGGGATCTACAATAAAGACCTTTTTCCGTAGACATTTCCAGTTTTTTTGTAAGAATAATAAGGTAATGTTCTATGTTTTTCAGGCCGACGGTGGCGGTCATAGAATTCGGGTTGGACATAGAATAATAGACGTAAGTCTCCTCTTGCAGGAAATTAATTTTCTTTGCAGCAATGGCCGTCTCAAAAGCCCAGAGTTCATCTTCATGCAGAAGATCATCCAAAAATTTCAGATTGTTATTTTTCAGAAAAGCGGTTTTATATAGCTTGTTCCAGGCTGTGACAGCCCATTCGCCGGAGAAAAAGCCATCCAGAATTTCGTTATCTGTATAAGTTCCTTTCTTATTTTTAAGTCTGTGATAATTACTCTCCTTAGGAACATCATTGAGAAGAAAACGTGTTTTTCCAAGAATGATATCCGGATCATTATCTGTTTGATCGATAAAATACTGAAGAGAAAGTGCATCTGCTAAAGTATCATCATTATCCATAAAAATGATGTAACCGCCAGTTGCGAGATCAATCCCTTTGTTCCTGGTCTTGCTCAGTCCGAGGTTGATTTCGTTATTGATAATTATAAAATTCAAATTCAGGTGTTCAGAAACGTAATCATTCAAAATACCCCAGGAATTGTCTTTGCTTTTATCATTAATAACAATAATTTCAAAGTTCTTGTAAGTCTGGTTTTTTATAGAATCCAGACATTTGGAAATGTAATTTTCCGCGTTGTATAACGGAATGATAATCGATATTTTTTTCATCATCTTATACGTTTATTGATCAGCATTTTCAGGATAAGAAAAGGATTGATTCCAAAGAATTTTGTTGTAAAAGACTGATCCGTTTTGGAAGCAATATCCCAATAAATCCTGGCTAGGCTCATCTTTTCCTCTTCTGACAAATTATCCCGGAAACGTTCCCTGATATTGAGAAGCGAGCTTCTAGGATTTTTCAGCAGAAGCTGATAATAGCTGCTGGTCAAACCGTCTTCCAGATAATCCCCGAATGCAAGAACCTTGTCCGTAACCAGGATTTTATACTTCCTCTCGATTCTTCTGTAAACCAGCGATTCCGGGCAGAACTTCTCACCTCCAAACTCCGGAAAATAAAACTGCTGATGGACTTTAGTTTTGCAGCAATACATCATTTCTCCGGGAACTTTCCAATCATAATCAGAATCGCCTGACAGCCACTCTTTTTGCCCGAAAGAACGGTGATCAATTTTTTCTTTCTCAGACAAACGGATGAATGCAAAACCTGCTATTCCTGGATTATTGATAACCTTTCCGGAAAGCTCCTTCATTTCTTCGACCGCATTTTCCGCCAGATGATCATCGCTGTCTATAACACAGAAAAAATCGGTTTTTGTATTTCTGAGACCTTGATTAACAGCAAAATGTTTTCCTTTATTTTCCTGATGGATATAGCGTATTTCTATATTGTTTTCTCGTTGAAACCGCTGAACTAAAGTTTTAGTTTCATCCGAAGAACCATCATCCACTATCAGCCAGACAAAGTTTTTATAAGCTTGGTTTTTCAGGCTTTCGTACAATTTTGGAAGAATATATGCCCTATTGTATGTCGGGGTAAAAATGGTCAGGAACTTTTCCATAGCGGTAGATCTATTGGTTCATATTCTCCGAAATCCAAAGCATATTTCAGCCAGTTTCCGATGCTGTATTTTTCTACAATTTTCTGATCAAGCTTGTGATATGGCTTTTCCAGGAATTCTCCAAGACCTGTGAAATCCTCAAAATCAGTGAAGAAAATATTATCCGGATGGTAGAAGTCATAATCCTTGAGGTTCGGATTATTTGAGATAAGTTTCTGTTCTCTCGCCATACATTCGAAAACCCTGAACGATGCGCCATTATGATTTTTCAGCTTATAATCAATAACTGTTTTTGCATTCGAGGCATATGCATCATTTTCTTTCAGAGAAATCCCATTATGCTGAAGACTCACCGAATCCGTAATTTTCTCTTCACGGAAATCCGGGATTGTCATAATTGCTTTAAGTTTCAGTCCATTTTCATCACAAAATTTTTTTAAATTATGAGTCCATCTGATACGCTCCTCCAAGCCAACTCCAACGTAGAAAAAATCAAATTTTGTGTCGGTTTTAACATGATTTTCATTATAATGGAAATTTGTGAGCGGAAGAAAATGGTATTGCGGATACTTTTGGATATCAAAACTGTCGAACACAAAAAAACGGTCAAAAAATGGTATAAAATCAAAAATTCCAGGATACATGTCCAAGCCGTCCCATTGATAATTGACCATCATCCGGGATTGTTTTCTCACCTTCCTGATCAAACTTGCGGGATACATATCAGCTCTCATGAAAAGTGCGTAATCGTATGTTTTTTTCTTGAGTTTTTTTTCTGCGTAGGCCTGAAACCGTTTCTTTTCTTTATTTAAAAAATAGAATTTGTCTTTCAATATCACCCTTGAAAATATATTGAAAAATCTATCAAAAACAGAAAACCTGTCACTTGGCTTTGGCAGAGATTCTATAAGAACATCTACCTCAAATCCCATTTTATTCAGCTGCGCTATAATCGGTTGGGATAGATTAATATTTTTATTGATATACAATAACTTCATCACAAATTTGTCTGGCCAAATGCAATCTGCTAAATTATGTTTTTTTTAATACATTTGTAGATTGTAATTGGCTTTTTTACTGAAATTTTTAACAGTAAAAAGGAATTAATTAAGCATTTGTATTATATGATACAATTTATAAACTCACAAACATAAATGATTTACGATTGCTTCATCTTCAACAATGAATTTGATATACTGACAACCCGGTTAGAATATCTTTATGATCAGGTAGATTTTTTCGTTTTGGTAGAAGCCAACCGGACACTCACGGGGATTCCGAAACCTCTTTCCTACAAAGAAAATGCCGCCAGGTTTGCCAAATATTCAGATAAGATTATCTATGTACAGGCCGGCGAAAAACCTGAGCTGAAAGACTGGGATTATGAATGGTTTCAACGTGATGCTATAAAAAACGGGCTGAGTAACTGTAATGACGAGGATCTGATTTTCGTCTCCGATGTGGATGAGATCATCAATATAAAAGACATTCTGATCCATAATAAGATACAATCTGCAACTTTAATAGAGATTCCGGCATTTTACTATTTTTTCAACATAAAGCTGGATGAGCCAATCCAGGCCAATCTGGTATCCAGATATAAGGATATCAAAAATCGGCATTTGGGAAACAGAAACAAGTACAAGGATTTTGCGCATGACATAATCAAACCGGTTGGCTATAACACTGGTTGGCATTTTAGTTATCTTTTCGGCTTTGATATCAGCAGATATGTTGAAAAGATCGAATCGTTTTCTCATCAGGAGTATAATACTGCTTTTTTCAAAAACCCTAAACGGATTTATAACAATCTCCTTGTGCAAAGAGACCTGTTTAACCGGAGTTTTATAAAACTGGAAATCTGCAAACCTTCTGAATATAAAGAAATAAGCCCGGTTTTTAAAAGGCTCAATCTGGAAAAATATCATTTCAGCGTTACACCTAAACTTTTTTTCCAAATCTTATTTCTTAGATTACATAGTAAAATCACCACATTATTGTATCTTCTAAAACATAAAAAATGATTCCGGTAACCAAACCTTTTTTACCGCCAATCCAGGTTTACCAGTACTTTCTGGAAGGAATATGGAAACGGCAATGGCTCACTAACATGGGGCCGCTCGCCAATGATCTGGAAATGAGACTGAAGGAGCATCTAAAACTGGATCACCTGCTGTTTGTGACCAACGGGACCGTGGCTATCCAGATGGCTATCAAGGCATTAGAACTACAGGGCGAGATCATCACAACACCTTTTTCTTTTGTAGCTACGACCAGCTCAATTGTTTGGGAAAACTGTGAACCTGTTTTTGTTGATATTGACAAAGATTCGCTGAACATCGATGCCGATAAAATCGAAGCTTCCATTACCGCTAAAACATCTGCAATCCTGGCAACCCATGTCTATGGAAATCCCTGTAACGTTGATAAGATCGAAGAAATTGCAAAAAAGCACAATCTTAAAGTTATTTATGACGCCGCTCACGCCTTTGGTGTAGAAATCAATGGAAAATCCATTTTTGAGTACGGCGATATTTCCATTTGCTCTTTGCATGCAACCAAACTCTATCATTCGACAGAAGGCGGACTGATTCTAACAAAATCACCTGAACTTCTCAAGAAATTAGCCTACATAAGAAATTTCGGTTTCGATGGTCCGGAAAATTTTGCAGAACTGGGGATCAATGGAAAAAACTCCGAATTCCATGCGGCGATGGGATTGGCAAATCTGAAATACATCGATTCTATTCATAAAAAAAGAAAAGAAATCACCGAAAGATATGACGAAAAGTTGCAGAACCTGAAAGCAGTAAGACCTGTCTGGCACAAGGATTCCAAAAATAATTTTTCCTATTACCCGGTCGTTTTCGAAAGTGAGAAACTGATGCTGAAAATCATCGAACATCTCAAGCTTCACGAGATCTACACAAGACGTTATTTTTATCCTTCTTTGTCAAATTCTTTGCCTTATGTAAAATCAGAAAGTGATCTTCCGGTTACAGAAGACGTCGCTGAACGTGTGCTTTGTCTGCCGCTTTATCATGATCTGACTTTGGAAGAAGTGGATATGATTGCCCGGCTAATGTTAAGGATTCAAAATAATTAAAAATATGTTGATTGTAGGCGCAAAAGGCTTTGCCAAAGAAGTTTTGGAGATTTTTCATCAGAAAGGCGAGACTGAGAATTTATGCTTCTATGATGACATGTCATCTGGTATACCTGATGTTCTCTACGATCAGTTTAAAGTTATAAAAAACGAGCAACAGGCAAAAGCGCATTTCGAAAAAAATTCAGCTGAGTTTGTTTTAGGAATTGGAAATCCGGAATTGAGATCTAAGCTGGCAGAAAAATTCCAAAATCTGGGCGGATTGTTAACTTCGTCTATAAGCAAATTTGCAGAGATAGGAAGTTTCGGTGTGAAAATCGGGGAAGGTACAAACATTCTGGGAGGCACGAGAATTTCCAATGACGTCAAAATAGGGATAGGAACTATTGTTTATTATAATTGCATAATTACACACGATGTTGTGAACGGAGATTTTTGTGAAATATCACCGGGAGCTATATTGTTAGGAAGATGTAAAATCGGAAATCATGTGAAAATCGGAGCTGGTGCCATTATTTTTCCTGATGTGACAATTGGTGATCATTCAATAATAGCTGCCGGAGCGGTTGTAAGACAAGATGTACCTGAAAATTCTATGGCAGCAGGCGTTCCTGCAGAAATAAAAAAAACACTTTGAAAGTTGAAAAAAAAATCAATACTTTTCGTTGCAGACAGGCCGGATTGGGCTTATCACAATCTCATCAGAACCTGGGGTGAAGGGCTGAAGGATTTTGATTGTTATGTAAGCTTTGAGGAGGATTTTAACATCAGAGCCAAGAATTTTTCATGGCCGGAAAAGCTGATGACCAGCCTTATCAATCTTATTAAAAATGGTGAGAAGAAATTCGTTATAGACAATTCTTCAAAATTTTCTTTTCCTGAATATAAAACACCGCCGGTCTTTGAAGTTATTTCCGGGAAAAAAGTAGAAAAAATACAATTTGATGTGATATTTGAGTGTGCTTTTTACTTCCACTTCATGTCGGTTCTTCCATTCAGAGCGGATAAAAAATTTGTCGGAATCTACACCGATTCTTTTCCGCACGAAGGTCCAAGCTTTGATGAAAAAACAAAAACCGATCTCAAAAAACTTTCACGCAAAGAATTCTTTGAAAAATACCTGAAATCTTATGACGGTATTATCGTAGGAAGTTCCGGTTTGTACAATGATTACAAAGCCCTGACAGATAAAATAACGTTTGCTAACGGAATTTATCTTCAAGATAAATTTGTTGAAAATAAAAATATCAGAGAAAAGGAAGTTATGACAATTGGCTGGACAGGAAACCCAAATCGTCCGATGAAGGGTTTCCGTGAAATAATAGAACCGGCCATTGAAGAAGTCAAAAAAACAGGAAGAAAGATCAACCTAAAAACTCAGTTTTCCGGCAGTTATGAAAGTATTCTGAGCTTTTATCATGATGTTGATCTGATTGCAATTGCGTCAAAAGCAGACACTGGCCCTTCACTTTTTGCTGAAGCGAGCCTGTCAAAAGTGCCTGCAATATCTACGAAAATCGGTTTCCCAAAAATGATTATCGAAGACGGCGTGAATGGTATTATCGTGAAGAGAGATATTGAAGAGATGAAAACCGCCATTATAAAGCTTTATGACAACAGAGAACTTCTGAAATCATTTTCATCAAGAATAAAAGAGGATTATCTGAAAATTCTGGACAACCGCTTTTCCATTGAGAATTTACAACAATTATTTAGCTAAAAAAACAAATGTTAGGAACAATCATCTGGCGAATAAAAGAAGCAACTGCCGTTTTCCTCGGAAAGAAGAAAACCCAGAGAGAGTTACCGAGACCGGATTTCCCGGAAAAAAACCTGAAGAGCCTGACACCTTTTCATATCGCTGACGAAAAACTGAATCAGTTTTTATCCGGACTGTCTATTGAATTTATTTTCAGTGAGTTCAATGAAGAGAGAGTAAATGCCGGTGGTGCTGATCTCAGTCATCAGTTGAGGCTGGATCCAAGTCTCAGCACATTAAAAAAATTTTTTCCGAATGCAAAATACACGGTTTATTCGGACTTTGATTTGAATATCGATGGTGTTGATTTGAAAAAAATCGAAACACCCGTTCTGCAGGGCAAAAAAGATCTGAAAAGACATTTCTATCATCTGGCGGATTATTATAAATTCAAAGGCATGCTAGATTCCAAAGCCGACATTGCGGTTTCCATTGATTCCGACATGTATATTCTGAATGAAAATATATACAGCTTAATCTATCTGACACATAAATTTGGTTTCTGCGTACCGAACAGTTCTGCACAGAGTATGAACTTCGAGATCGCAACTTCGCTTGATACTATTCCTGTAACAGATGAGAGCAAAGGATTCGGGACGACATCCAATATCACCCCGATGACACTCTCAAAGAAATCGGAAGCTGGAAAATTGTTCTACGAGAAATGCTGCAAAATCATGGAAAAAGAACCTTCCCGTGCATCCATTGTGATGTGGAAATCTGCTTGGGAAAGTGGTGTTTATCCTTATTTTCTGCCAAAAGAATTTTGTGTTTGCAGAGGCAGCGAAGGAATCGGAAATGAGGTGATACTGCACGTCGGACATCCGACAGTTGCAAAATTTTATAATGTGAAAATATAAGCCGGGATTAGCATCCGGAAAATAATTAAAAACTTTAGTAAATGATAATAGGCAGAGGGCTTGTTGCCAGTTTATTCTTAGATGCAGACAGGGATGATATAATTATCTTTGCTTCCGGCGTATCCAACTCCCTGGAGACGAGGAAAGAAGAATTCCAGAGAGAAGAAAACCTCATCAAAAAGACAATGTCAGAAAATCCGGAAAAAATATTCATTTATTTTTCAACCTGCAGTGTTTATGATTCTTCCAAAACCGAAAGCGATTATGTTCTCCATAAACTGAAAATGGAACAGCTGATCAAGTATTCCTGTAAGAAATATTTAATTCTGAGGGTCAGTAATGTTGTAGGGAAAGGCGGCAACCCCAACCTCCTGATGAACTATCTGATCCGGTCTGTGAATAATAATGAAACAATCAATGTTCATACGAAGGCAACCAGAAATCTCATAGATGCGGATGATGTAAAAAGCATAACCTTCCAACTGATTGATAATGCCGATTTTAATAAAATCATCAACGTTGCTTACATTCACAACTATAAAATCATTGAGATTCTAGAAATCATAGAACGGTTTTATAATAAAAAACTTACGCTGAATCTAATTAAAAGCGGCTCCGGTTATGATATTAATGTTCCCGATGTAGAAAGTTATTTTAAGATTAACGGATTGACAGACAAAGAATCTTATCTTTGCAAAATCCTGAAGAAATTTTACGCTTAAACTATGAATAATTTTAAAGAAAAACTTTCCAGTAAAAACATCCTTGTAACCGGAGGCGCCGGTTTTATAGGTTCCAATCTTTGTGAAGAACTTTTAGCATTAGGTGCAAACGTCACCTGCCTTGATAACTTTTCCACCGGCTTTCGTGAAAATCTGGAAGCATTTCGGAATCATAAAAATTTTAATCTGATAGAAGGTGACATCCGGAGTCTGGAAGATTGTCAGAAAGCCTGCAAAAATCAGGATTTCGTTTTGCACGAAGCGGCGCTTGGCTCTGTTCCAAGATCCATAAACGACCCTGTTACTAGTAATGATGTGAATGTTGGCGGATTTCTTAACATGCTGGTAGCAGCAAGAGAGTGTGGTGTCAAAAGATTTATTTATGCTGCAAGCTCATCCACTTATGGTGATTCCGAAAGTCTTCCGAAGGTTGAGGATAAAATCGGAAAACCACTTTCACCGTATGCTATCACAAAATATGTGAATGAATTATATGCTGATGTTTTTAAAAGAACCTATGATTTTGACACAATCGGTTTAAGATATTTTAATGTATTTGGAAGAAAGCAAAATCCAAATGGTGCTTACGCAGCCGTGATTCCAAAATTCGTGATGCAGCTCATGAGCCATGAATCCCCTGTCATCAACGGTGGTGGAGAATATTCCAGAGACTTTACCTATATTGACAATGTTATTCTGATGAACCTTCTGGCGCTCACTTCCGACAATTCAGAATCTTTGAATCAGGTTTACAACACGGCTTTTGGGGAAAGAACAACGCTTAATGATCTAGTGAAATATCTGAAGCTCTATCTTTCGGATTTTGATCCTAAAATCGCAGAGGTGGAGGTCATCTATGGCGATTACCGGAAAGGAGATGTCCCTCATTCGCTTGCAAGCATTGACAAAGCAAAAAAACTACTTGATTATAATCCACAGTTCTCTATGCAGAATGGTCTTAAGGAAGCTGTAAAGTGGTATTGGGAAAATCTAAAAATAAACTAATGAATCATAAAATTACAATCATCGGTCTTGGTTATGTAGGCTTACCTCTTGCAAGATTATTCTCTACCAAATATCCAGTTGTAGGTTTCGACATCAATGAGAAAAGAATTTCCGATCTCAACTCCGGAAAAGATGACACCCTAGAGGTCGAGGACGACCTGCTAAAATCTGCACTCGTTCCCAATAATCCGAATTTCGGAGAAACAGGATTATTTTGCTCCAATAAATTTGAAGATATAGCTGACTCCAATATCTATGTCGTTACTGTTCCTACACCAGTTGACAAAAACAACAGACCAGATCTTACACCGCTTTATAAAGCAAGTCAAACAGTAGCAAGAGTTTTGAAAAAAGGAGATATTGTAATTTACGAATCAACTGTTTATCCTGGTGTTACAGAAGAAGAATGCATACCTGTTCTGGAAAAAAAATCCGGACTGAAGTTCAATATTGATTTCTTCGCCGGCTATTCTCCGGAAAGAATCAATCCGGGAGATAAACTACACACTGTGGAAAAAATTCTGAAAGTCACAGCAGGTTCAACTCCGGAAATCGGAAAAATAGTTGATGATCTTTATAAATCTGTCATTGTTGCAGGAACGCATCTTGCACCGACAATCAAAGTTGCAGAAGCGGCAAAAGTGATTGAAAACTCTCAGAGAGACATCAATATAGCTTTCGTTAACGAGCTGGCAAAAATCTTCAACCTGATGGGAATTGACACCCATGATGTCCTGACAGCCGCCGGAACAAAATGGAATTTCCTTCCTTTCAAACCGGGTCTGGTTGGCGGCCACTGTATTGGCGTAGATCCGTATTATCTGGCACAAAAAGCCCAGGAATTTGGCTATCATCCGGAAATCATTCTTGCAGGAAGAAGAATGAACGATTCTATGGGACAATACGTTGCCAGCGAAGCAGTAAAGCAAATGCTGAAACAAGACCTGAAAGTGAACGGTTCCGATGTTTTGGTTCTTGGTTTTACTTTCAAGGAGAACTGTCCGGATGTCAGAAACACTAAAGTTGTTGACGTTGTTAAAAATCTTGAAGATTACGGCATCAATGTTACAATTTATGATCCTTGGGCTAATCCTGAAGAGGTAAAACACGAGTATGGTCTGGAAACCTCAACGAAAACACCTTTCAAAAAATATGATGCTGTTGTTCTGGCCGTTTCTCACAAAGAATTTGAAGATCTTAACATCAAGAATCTTCTTTCAGAAAACGGAATTATCTATGATGTGAAGGGAATTTTATCCAAAGAAGACGGTGTAAAAAGACTATAGAAAATAAATACATCTTTACTTTCTTTAGTATACATCAAACCAGGCCTGAGATTAACCAACCTATCAGTTATCTTAGGCCTTATAAATTTAAGGGGAAAATAAAAAATAACATATCTTTAGGTGTATATTTGCATCAATACAAATTATGTTGAATTTATTTTCCAAAGTTATATTCAAGATCCTGAAAGAGAATACCTTTTCTGAAATCCGTAGAAATAAAAATTCCCGGATTGGCAAGGCTTTCAGAATCGGCAATTATCCCTGCGTTTATATTCATTCTTCCGCATCACTGTCAATCGGTGATAATGTTCATCTGAAAAACTACTGCAATATCGTTTTGGCAGAACGTGCAAAAGTGATCCTCGGAAAAAATGTTTTTATGAACAATTACTGCTCCGTTAATGCCATTGAAAAAATAGAAATCGGGGATAATACTTTGTTTGGAGAAGGTGTAAAGCTTTATGATCACAACCATGAATATGACGGACAAGGCGTTGAACACAAAAAATTCAGATCTTCTCCCATAACGATCGGAAAAAACTGCTGGCTTGGGAGCAATGTTACCGTGCTGAGAGGTGTAACAATTGGTGACAACTGCATTATAGGCGCTAACTGCCTTATCCACAGAAATGTTGCTGCGGGGAGTATTATCAGGATGGATCAATCCTTGACCATTCAGGCGGGAAATTCTTTTTGACAATCTTTATCTTCAGAATTAATCGAAGAAATAATTTATATAAACATTATTCATGTTCTCAACTCAGCCTCTGGTTTCTGTGATCACAACTTATTATAATTCTGTCCAGCTGGGCGACTTTGTAAAATCATCGATGAACTGTCTTCTTAATCAGACTTATAAAAACATCGAGTTTATCTGTGTAAATGATGGGTCACAGGATTCTACTTTGCAGGAGCTGGAGTTTTTTTCTACACAGGATGACAGAATCAGGATATATACAAAAGAAAATCAGAAATATGCGCAGTATTCCAAATCTTATGGACAGGAAAAAGCGTCCGGAGCATTCATTTTTTTGTTTGACCATGATGATCTGATCGATACGGATACGATAGAAAAATGCCTTGACATTCTCAGCCGCTTTCCAGACATTGACATTGTGACGCCTATGGTGAAAACAGTTTTCACAAACGGAAAGATAAAATATATCAGTAATCTTGACACGTATATTGAAAATACCTCAGATTATACTTTCCGTAGAATATCTGGGAAAGAAGCCATCAAAAAAACCGTCGGAAGATATGACATCCATATACGAGGTCTGTACAGGAAAAGCGTTTTCAAATCCAATTCATTCGCATTCACAGAACCGTTGCTGAACGCCGATGAAATCGTAGA
Source organism: Epilithonimonas mollis (assembly GCF_900142325.1). Lineage (GTDB taxonomy): Bacteria > Bacteroidota > Bacteroidia > Flavobacteriales > Weeksellaceae > Epilithonimonas > Epilithonimonas mollis. The sequence continues at coordinate 201,875 of NZ_FRAM01000002.1, read as the reverse complement.
AAGACTGATCTACGAAAATGCGAGGTCTATCGCAAGCTGCGATGCCGTTTACACCCATTATATTCATCCCGATTCTTCTGCAAAATTACCTTCAGCAAAAAAGATAGATATAGTAAGGACGGATGTTTTATTAAGAAGATTATTCAAAACCAAGGCAATCTACGAGAACCGGAAAACTCTTTTCGAGCTTACGGCTTTTAAAAACCTGGTGAGCGGAATCAAAACTTTCCATATATTCTCCGGCAAAATGACTGCTGAGGAACTTCCCATGCAGAAAAAAAGATTAAAGGAAGCTTTTTCTGAACTGGACAGGAATACCGTGATCTCTCAGTTCAGCGGTTTTGCAAAAATCTATAATGCCATTCTGCTGATCAATTTTCCTGTGCTGTTTTTTTTCTATAAATTAAAGAAATAGAAACACTATCTTTCAAACCGCCATATAAAAAGATCCGAAGCAATCTTGGTCGGCAGATTCTGGAAAAAGTTTTTTTTCTTGATACCAGTGGAGAATTCTGAAGACAAATAATCGGCCAGGCTCAGCTTCGCCATCTTTTTCATACGTTTTATGTTGTGCGAAAGATACGCTCTCTCTTTGATTGTTTTCCATTGGATAATCAGAATCATTTCTTTGAATTTGATAATTTTTTCCTTGATCAAAACTCTCAGATCATGGTTGTCCGCTTTTTTATATTCTTCAAAAAAATGACCCAGAATTGTCATATAATTTTCAAAATTAACTTTGGTTCTGTTAAAAATAATAGATTCTCCGTGGAAATAGTAGATATATGTTACATGCTTAGTTAAAGCAATTTTATCTGCTTTTAATGTCCAGTGAAAAGTCCACAACTCGTCCTGAGAAAACAGATCAGGGATAAACTTAATTATGTTATCCGTAATAAAAGTCTTTTTGTAAAGCTTATTCGGTGCAATAACAGGCCATTTTTCTTTCACAAAACTTCTGAAAACGGCATCTCCAGATATTACCTTTTCATCAGTTCTGATGGGGAATACAAGTTTTTCCTCATTGGTTTTGGAATCGAAACACATAGTCTGCCCTATCGTTACATCCGCATCCGTTTCCTGTGCCAGCTTCAAAAGCACTTCTATGCAATCTGCAGGGATATAATCGTCACTGTCAAGCATATAGATATAATCTCCGGAAGAATTATCAACACCTGCATTTCTCGTTACAGAAAGCCCCTGATTCTTCTGATGCGTAACGATTCTGACATCAAGCTCCGGATTTTCTGACATGAACTCCTGTGCAATTTCTATACTCCTGTCCGGCGTACAGTCATTTATCAGAATAATTTCTATATTTTTATAAGTCTGGTTTTTAACAGATTGCAGGCAGCGCAGAATATATTTTTCGCATTTAAAAACAGGAATGTTAATACTGACTAAAAGATCTTGGACATTCATCAAAAGAAGTGTTTTTACTATTATCTGCAAAACTATGAAGAATATTTAATATCACTTGAATGTAGTTTTATTTTAAGCTTTAAAAAATTTATAAAAATATTGTATATATTTTTTAAAATGCAAATGATTAAATTTAATATTTTTGAATGATTTTATAAATTGATGAAAAAATTTTCTGTTCTAATTGCTCATTACAACAATTATAATTACTTCAGAGATTGCCACGAAAGTCTCCTGAGACAGACTTACCAAAATTTTGAAGCGATAATCCTGGATGATTGTTCTACGGATGGATCCTTTGACAAACTGCAAACGCTGGTTGGGGACGACCCTCGTTTTATCGTTCTGAGAAATACACAGAACCTAGGCGTCGGCTATACAAAGAAAAGACTGGTAGAACTGGCTTCCGGAGAGATCTGCGGGTTTGTGGATCCGGATGATGCCATTACAGAAAATGCCATACAGGAATCCGTAAACAGCTACCGTGATGAAGAAGTCATTGCAACTTATTCTTATATCAAAATATGTGACGAACATCTGGTGTTTACTAAAATCTTCCCAAACACAAGAAAAGTCAGAAAGTCAAATCCTTTATTTTTTAATATCGGGTTTGAAATCTCGCATTTTTTTACATTCAGGAAAAGTGCCTATCAGAAAATACGTGGTATAAATCCGGATTTGAGAGTGGCCGAAGATATGGATCTCTATCTTCAGTTGTACGACCTGGGAAGGATTATTTTTATTCCAAAGCCATTATATCTCTACAGAATCCACGATAATGGCCTTTCGCATACGCCTGAAAAAGAAAATCTTAAAAACGAAAACTGGCATCTTGTGATCAAAGAAACGCTGAGAAGAAGAAATATCACCCGACTTTACGGAACTCCGATTTCAGAGATTTCTGATTTGCCCAAGTTTATTTATAAGAAAGAGAATACGTTATCCAGAAAAATACTCAGCAAATTTTCAAAAGCTAAAAGAAGACTGATTCAGAAAATGGCATCCGTTTTCAAAGCACTTCCGGAATAAAATAATTATGTAACTTTACTTCATGGAAAGCCGCTTCAATACTCATATAGCTATATGATTGATTTTAATTTATAACTAATACTAATCCAATTCATAACAATATGCCGAGATTTTCCCTCCTCGTAGCTTTCTATAATAATTTTGAATATTTCGTTGACTGTTATTCGAGTTTGAAAAAACAGACCCTGACGGATTACGAAATTATCATTGTTGACGATTGTTCTACGGATGGATCATTTGAAAAAATGAAGGATCTCGTTTCCGGTGATACATCTGTAAAACTCTTCCGGAATGAGCGAAACTGCGGCGTTGGATTTACCAAAAGAAGATGCATAGAAGAATCTAGCGGCGATATATTGGGTTTTGTAGATTCAGATGATGCACTCATGCCGGATGCTTTGGAAGTAATTCTGAGGCATTATCAAACTGATAAAATCTCTGCTGTCTATTCTCAGTTTATGATGTGCGATAAAAGCATGAATATCGAAAAGACATTTACCGGATCCGAACAGGTCAGGAATAACAATATTTATTTTTTTAATATTTTTCTAAAAGCCAATCATTTTTTTACTTTCAGAAAAAGTGCCTATCAAAAAACGTCCGGTATCAATCCGGAACTGACTTCTGCTGTTGATCAGGACTTATATCTCAAACTCTATGAAACTGGTGATTTTAAATTTGTAAAAAAACCATTATACCTGTACCGCCTTCATACGGATGGTGTCTCCCAGACAAAAAGCAAGAAGGCGAAGCTGTTCAGAAACTGGCACTCTGTCATCCTTGAAACGCTGGAAAGGAGAAAGATCAACAGACTGTATAACAAGGAAATATCTGACATCACAAATCTTCCGGAGTTCATCTACAGTAAACAAAACACCATATATAGACGGTTGAAAAGAAAACTAAGATGGACGTTATTTATTTTTATTTACTTTCTGGTCCATATCAATTGTCTTGCCTGGTAGACCGATGCAGTATTGATAGCACCTTTTTATCAATCTTTCAATATAAGTCCGGCATATTTTCCATCGAATTCCAAAATATGCGGTTTCAAACTCCCCGCTTCACAAAAATGTTTGAATGCAGCATTATCTCCAACGTCGTCACTCATAAAGACCCCACCTTTTTTAACTTTATCAAACAGCATATTGTAGGCCCAGATTCTTCCATCATAGGATTTATCACTGTCATAATGCATCACATCAAAAACAGATTGCTCAGCAAAGATTTTCGGGAGTGATTCTTTATCCGCAAAACGGAAAAGCCTCCAGTTTTTTCTATATTTTTCCGGTATCACACAGCCGACAAAATCGGAACTGTGGTTTTGTAATATATATGGCATATCAGAACTGTACAAGATTCCGTTTCTGTCAACTAAAGATGCCAGTGCGGCAAAAGAAGACCAACCATAAGCAACGCCTGTTTCTATTGTGTTTTGAGCATTTGTAAACTCATTGATATAATAAATAACGCTGAGAGAACCTGCACCTCCCATTTTTACAGGTGCTTTTGCCTGAGCCTGTAATGCAGACGCAAATTCGTGAGGAAAAATATTCTCGAACGGAACAAAAGGCATTTGCAATACATTCTCTATAAAATCTTTCTCAGAAACCGCCAAAGATGCGCACCATTTTTCGGCTTCTTCTTTACCACGCAGTGCGGATGAACGGTTAAAAATATTTTTCCAGATTTTTCTTCTCAGTTCTGGATAGAGATCAGGACGTCTCAGATAAGCAAAGAATGTCGAGATGATTTCAGAGATTTTTTTCATTCAGATATGTTTGATACAAAAATAGCAAAAGATTTGGGCAAACAATACTTATCTTTGTTTTTTGAATTTTTTTTGAAAAAAGCAAATGCATCGAAAAATAAAAGTTCTTTTCCGCCACCGGTCTATGGAAATGGGAGGTGTGGAAAAAGTAATCCTCAGTCTTCTGAACAATCTTGACAGAGAGAAATTTGATATCACCTTAATGGTCAGTTTATATCAAGGGGAGTTGCGCGACAAAGTCCCTGCTCATATCCGTTACATCAAGATCAACAAAGGAAGGGAAGATTTCTCGAAAAACCCTTTCTTAAATAAGATCCAGCTCCTGTTGAGAGGTCTCAGGATAAAATCATTGCAACAATTCCCAAAGATAATAGACCGGATTTATCTGGACGAAAAATATGATGTGGAAATTGCTTCCTCATATACAGATTTTGAAGCCGTGCTATCAAGTCCTGACAAAACTTCCAAAAAGATTGGCTGGTTTCATTCTGATATCACCTTTCCAAAACTACAGCCGGCTGTTCCGAAGATTCTGCATCAGATACCACAGTTCGATTATTTCATTTTCGGATCCCAGCAGACGAACGATATTCTGAATGAAACATATCCCGGATTGAAAATCCCCGATAATAAGGTCATCCTGAATGCAATTCCCATCGATGAAATCAAGCTAAAAGCCGAAGAATACATTCCTGATTTTGAAACTGAGAATCCTGTTTTTGTTTCTGTTGGCAGGCTGCATTCCAGAAAAGGATATCATAAACTCATAGAAGTACACGCCAGATTGATAAAGGATGGTTTCCCTCATAAAATAATCATTATTGGTGACGGAGAAGAAAAAGAAAATCTGCAGCGTCTTGCGGAGAAACTAGAAGTCGAAAAATCCTTTGTACTACTAGGATCTCTTTTGAATCCTTATCCTTATGTCAAACATGCTGATTTTTTCATCATGCCATCAGAATCAGAAGGCTGGCCGCTTATTATCGCAGACACTCTGATTCTTCAGAAACCGATTATTTCTACTGCCGTTGGTGGCATCCCGGAAATGATAACGCATAATAAAAACGGAATCCTGATTGACTATGATGCTGATGAAATTTATAATGCTATGAAAGAATTCATGATCAATGAGAATCTTGTCAGTCAAATAAAAAAGGGCCTGGAAAATTCTGAAAGTCAATTTGACAATCAGAAAATTTTTGATTCGGTTGAAGAAATCATTATTAAATTAGCACAAAAATAGCCCATGATTTTCCTCTACAGAGTTATCCTGAAAATTGACACCATCCTGAAAAATATTTACAAAAAAGCTTATATAGAAGTTTGTAAATCCAGAGGAATGAAGGTGGGCAAGAATGTCATTTTTGTAGAGAAACCATCTTGCGGATCAGAACCTTATTTGATAGAAATCGGGGACGGGACTAAGATTACAGCAGGTTGCTCTTTCATCAATCATGATGGCGCGATGTATGTGATCAGAAGCATGGAAAAATATGCCGATGCCCGAAACTTCGGCAGAATCAAAATAGGGAAAAACTGCTTCGTCGGCAACAACTGTATTTTTCTTCCCGGTTCACAGATGGGCAGCAACTGCATCCTGGGAGCGGGATCCGTTCTCAGCTCATCTATGCCGGACAACTCTGTCTACGCAGGCGTTCCGGCAAGGTTTATCTGCACAATTGACGAGTATGGTGACAAAGCTCTGGAGAATAATGTAATGTATCCGAGGTCGATCGAAAAGAACAGAATGGCGCTGGATGATTTCATCAAAACAAATCTACCCCATACCTACAAACCTATAAAGTAGTGTAATTTTATAGGTTTTTTAACTTTCAAAAGCTATTCACAGCCTAATATTTTATATCAGGATGAGTATCTTTGCACAAATTTACGACGAGGAATTATGATCAATATTGCAGCGATAGAATACTATCTGCCCAGAAACATTCTCACAAATGATGATATAGCAAAAGAATTCCCCGAATGGAGCGCTGAAAAAATAAAAGCTAAAATCGGTGTCGAATCGAGACATATTGCAGAGCAGGACGAAACGGCATTGGATATGGCTTATAAAGCCTGTAAAAAGCTTTTCAGAAATTATGATAAAAATAAAATTGATTTTATTCTTTTCTGCACACAGAGTCCGGATTATTTTCTTCCCACCACAGCCTGCATCCTTCAGGACAAATTGGGGCTTTCCAAATCTGTTGGCGCCTTGGATTTCAATCTGGGATGTTCAGGTTTTGTTTATGGACTGACTCTTGCAAAAGGTCTTATCGCAACCGGAATTGCCCAAAACATTCTGCTTGTTACTTCTGAAACTTATTCCAAATTCCTCGATAAAGAAGACAAATCCAACAGGACCATATTTGGTGATGGCGCCGCTGTTACCATCGTAGAAAAAGATAGTGCGAAATCTGACTTTCAATTCTCAGTAGGGACAGACGGAAGCGGCTTCAGCAATCTGATAGTTGAGAATGGCGCATCCAGAAACAATGCAGAAAAACCTGTTCTGTATATGAAAGGTCCAAAAATATTTACATTTGCAGTAGAAAATATTCCTACACTGATTAATGACACTCTGGAAAAAAACAGACTCAGGATGGATGACATCGATCTTTTCGTATTTCACCAGGCGAGTTCCTACATGCTGAATTATCTGAAAGATCTTTGCAATATTCCTGATGAAAAATTCTTTATGGAGATGAAGGATATCGGCAATACTGTTTCTGCCAGTATACCAATTGCATTGAAGCTGGCGCAGGATAAAAGCATCATACAGAAAGGGAATAAAGTGATGGTAGTGGGTTTCGGGGTCGGATATTCCTGGGGTGCGGGGGTCCTGGAATTTTAATAATGAAACTATTTTGAAAAAAAAAATCCTTATCAGAATCGGATCTCTGCGTCATGGGGGCGCAGAAAAAGTTCTTATAACTTTTCTCAAAAACCTCCCCAAAGACCAATACGAAATCGATCTGTTACTGAATCTTTATTCCGGGAAATACCTGGCGGATGTTCCTGACTGGGTGAATGTAATGTTTCTGAACCGTGGAGAGATGATCACCACCAACCGCCCAAAAGATTTACCAAAAAAAATCTACCGGGTTGTCTATCAGCTGCTGCTGAAAAAATATCCGAAAATCCTTTACAAAAGAAAACTCAAAAACAAGTTATACGATATTGAGTTTGCAGCCATCCACGGTTTTATGGATGAAATCCTGAACAGCCCGCTGAAATCTTCCAAAAAACTGATGTGGATCCATAATGACCTCACACAGGTCAGCGGTTATACACCAGAAAAGATCCGGCGTTTTTTCAACTATGACAAGGTGATGGTGATCTCTGAAAAAATACAGGAGACTTTTCTGTCGCTGGCAGAAAACGAAGCGGAGAAAAAGAAAATTGTAAGGATCTACAATCCTCTGGACACTGAAGAGATACTGACAAAAGCGGAAAAACCGGTGACCCAATATAATTTTGACAGCCATGTCCCGACTTTTATTTCTGTAGGAACCGTGTTTCCTCAAAAAGGGTTTGACAGGCTGCTGCGTGTTCACAAACAACTTTTGGATGAAGGGCTGCAACATAAAATCCTCATTGTCGGCGATGGCTATGATTTTGAAAATATCAAAACCATGAAATCCAGTCTGGGTCTGGATGAAACTGCTACAATGCTCGGTTTTACGGATAATCCTTATCCTTATTTCAAACAAGCGGACTTCTATATCCTGAGCTCCAGGTATGAAGGTTTTCCAACAGTTCTGTTCGAGGCCATCACCCTGAAAAAGAAAATTATTGCCACAGATGTTTCCGGTGTGAAAGAGATGCTGGAAATCGGAAAACTCGGATGCATCGTTGATAATTCGGAAGACGGCATCTATAACGGGATGAAGCAGGCGCTTACCAATCCGGGGTCTTTTGTTCCTTTTCAAGAGCATCTTAACCGTTACAAAATGCCGTTCGATTTGGAAAATTCTGTCAATTCCATTATGGAAATCATTGATAATTTGTAAATTTATCCGATGAGCCATTCGATTATACAGAAAGATTTTTACAGGGAAAGCGGAAAGTATCTGTCTTATTTTCAGATCCTGAGAAAGTGCTTCAGTCCCAATCTGCATTATATTTATCTTTTCCGAAAAGCTCAGAAGCATCACAGAAAACCAATTACCGGACTGTTCTACAAGCTTCTGCTACGCCATTACCAGATCAGATATGGCTTCCAGATCTATCCGGAAACCCAGATCGGGGAGGGTTTTTACCTGGGACACTGGGGGCATCTGGTGATCAATCCGAAAACAAAAATCGGGAAGAACTGTAACATTGCCCAGGGCGTTACTATCGCGCAAGCCAATCGCGGGAAGAACGAAGGTGTTCCGGTGATCGGGAACGAAGTCTGGATCGGCCCGAATGCTGTTGTTGTCGGGAATATCACCATCGGGGATGATGTTTTGATTGCGCCTAATGCTTATGTGACTACGGATGTTCCCGATCATTCTGTTGTAACCGGCAACCCTGCGGTTATCACACCGAGAGCTCATGCGACCGAGCATTATATCAATAATAAAATTTAGCTTAGCAAAAATTGCTGAAATACCTATTCTGCGGAAGGGTCATCGTACTGCTGAACTGATTTTTTGAGCATCTCTTTTACTTTCCCGATGAGCATCTGCGGCTCCATGACCTTTACCTGGTTGCCGAATGAGAGGATCTCCTGAATGAAATCATAGGTGGGGTAAAGGTCATAGGCAAAATACACTGAGCTGTCGGTTTCCTTTTCGATCTTCTGGGAATGGTGCAGCGGCGAGCTTTTCAGATACTCTGCCTGCTCTTTGGTTGATCTGATGACAATCTTCTCCGGCTCTTCTTCCAGGTTCATGATGCCGAAAGCGTTTTTGAAATGTTCTTTCAGGTTGATGGTCTGTTCTTGGCGGAAGCCTGCTTTGGTGACTGTCAAATCGCTGATCCTGTCCAGGCCGAATGCCTTCAGTTTTTCGTCTTTTGTATCTTTTGCTATGAGATACCAGCGGTCTTTGGACTCTTTGAGCGCCAGTGGGCGGACTTTCCGGGAGGTGGTAGTCTGGTCTTTGTATTTGAAGTACCGGAATTCGAGTATTTTTTTGTTCCGGATGGCGAAGAGCAGATCATAGAAGTTCTGAATCCCGCGTGGTGTCCGGTTTTCCAGATGGATGAACTCTGCAAAGTCCGGCTGGGCGTTGACGGCGTTCATGATCTGGAAAGATTCTAACAGCCTCTGGTTGTACTCGTCCACTTCCATGACGGGGCGGCTTTCTATGTAATACCTGTTGTCTCCCTTTTTTTTGTTATGGATGTCAAAATTGAAAAGATTGGCGATGTCTCTGATATCTCTCTGGAGGGTGCGGATGGAGTAACCGGTGATGTTGGCATCCTGAAACTCGAAGGAGCCGAGGAGGTAGGATTCTATCTCCGGATAGGTGGCTGGTGAGCGCTCCAGCCTCTTGATAATGAGGGCATACCTGGTGAGATAGAAATCTTTTTTCATGGATGGTCCGGGATATTCAGTTTTTAAATTTTGACAGACAAATATAAATTCTTAATGCGACAAAAGGTGTCGTGTTTTGTTTTTGTGGATAAGTTTTGCTTATTAGAAATGATAAAGCACGGATGTGGATCCGTGCTGTGTTCTGATGTCACACTGCCATTGCCTGAAGTATCTCCGCCATCGGTAATATTGTCAACGCCAAGGGTAAAAGTATAGTCGCCATAGGTCGTTTTGTCAAAGACATTGCTCATAGTATGTTCGCCAGAGGTAAAAGTATGGCTGCCACCGCCAATAATATGGCCGCCAAGGGTAACTTTGGAACTGCCAATGGTAATAGTATGTCCGCCAATGGCCGTTTTGAGAGAGACGGCGGTCGTTTTATACTAGTTCCTACGAACTTTGAACTCCAGACCATTTACCTGATCATATTGTGGGCTGCCTGCTCCGAATACGCTTTTTACATATTGCTTGACCTCTTTGGAAATCTGAACGAGCCCTGTCTGTTTGTGATAGAGTGTTTCGTTTCTGCTGATCATGGCATTGCTATGGGCGGTGAAGGCGTTTATAAGTTCTGTGTTTGCTGTTTTCAGTTCTGTGAGCCTGGCCTGCAGGGTTATGGTCTTGAGATCATCCTCGTTGGGTGCATAGAATTCGTTTTGGTTTAGTAATTCTATCAGGCTGGTAAAATGATCGATCAAGCGATCGTAGGATTGCTGGGAAGTGGAAATCCCTGCGGCTGTGCCCTGCGTTGGTGTGGGTGTTTCTGCAGATGCTGGTTTTTTGGAAGATGTGCCCTGTATCTTTTTGTTGATGGATTTTGCATCTTCTATTGCCAAAGTATCTGCACCGGAGACGGACAGTGCATTGATGATCCTGGTGGAAAGAGGCCTGAGGTCTGCGAAGGTATTCCTCCTGCTGTTGGTGGCATTGTCAAAAGCTGTTTTTTGTGTTTTGGCCTCATCTAACTTGCTTTGTGCTTCCTGATAGAGGAGCTGCAGTTGTGGAATCTGAAGGCTTTTTTTGGAAGGGTTGTATTTATCTCCGTAGCCTTGGCAGAAAGCGATGAGATCCTGGAAATTGGCGACGTTTTTTGCGTGCCCTGTTTCGTAAACTGGTGTCATAATATTTTGTGTTTTTTAATTGTTTGTTATGACAAATGTAAAAATTATTTTCAATAATAGATTGTTTTACTGTAAATTTTTATTGACAAAGTTCTATTTAACATAATATATTTGCTGCAATGATTGGAAACAGAAAAGCAGTGAGAGTGTATCACTGCTTTTTTGAAGGGCACGAGTGAGACGCTCGCGCTAATAGGAAATGAGTGAGAAAATTATTGGATGAAATATTCTACTTCTTTTGCGTAATCAAAATCTATATTCTTGTCTTCCTCTGCTGTGATAGTCTTGTTTTTAAACCTTACTATTTTTTCTTTTGAATTGTTTGTAATGAGATAAATAATTGCGTGTTCATCATCTTTTTCTATTTCTAGCTGCAGATGTAGCCTTTGTAATTTTTTTTGCTCGATGTACTTTTTAAAATTCTTAGGAAAGGGTACTTTACAATTATAAGCCTCCCTATTTTTACCTTGCCAGGCAATCTGTTCTAGTTGTACAGGAAGTTTTTGATGAGCCTTCTCCCGTCCAACCTGATAAATGGTACCATCTGCAGAGATATAACTAAATCCTATCTTTCTATGATTGGGCTTATAAAAATCAAAAATAATATCATATTCTTTCTCATTTTCTGCCCAAGCTGAGTAGGGAATACCATGATGTTGCCAGTATGTATAAGTATTACCCCATGTTTTAAAATCCTTTGTTTTTAATCCTACTCCTACAGTTTCATCTTTATAGCTTCTCAGTCTAGATTTTGCTACTTCTATGATTATTACCTTACCTCCTTTATTAACAAATCCTACAGAAACCTGAAACCATACTCGAATCCATCCTCCGGGAGCCATCCCGACGAGTAAATCTGCCGAATTCTTATCATTTATGTGGTATTCCCTAAATAAATCTAGAATCTTTTCCTGTGGAAGTAGGACTTCTCCACTAAATCCTTTCCCATCTACAACACTATAGTAATCTATATACACCTGTTTAGGGACTTCTTTGAGTTGATTTCCTGAAACTACACCTCCGTATTGATCTCCCCAGCCATTTGCAAAAGAGGTATTACTGCCATTACCAGCATTGCCAAAATCTACATGCCCTGCAACTGGATAATATCTAGGTGCTGAAATACCCGGCTGCCATGGGTACTTTTTCTTCTGGCAGGAAAATAACAGCAAGCTAAGACTAATCAGAAGAAGATTATGTGGGAGTGTATGGAACTCTTTTATAAGGCGGGTTTTTATATTCTTTTTCATTTGTGAAATGAGGAACGTTTGCATAAACAAGGTTATAGTGGTCTAATGTCTCCACCAAAGGGGAGTTAAAATTTGCCGATAAATGTACAAAAGTCCCCATAATAAAATTATTAGTTTCCTTAGAAATGGTATAATATCCCTTCTCATCCACAAGCTCAGGATGCGTAACCATTTTACCATCTTTATCCGTCCATCCGTGTTCGGTAGCAGCGAATATTAAATTTTGATAAGCCTTCATATTAATCTCCGTTTCCTTAGAATAGATATACTCCTCCGGATGTTGTGTTTTAGTTTCTGGAATTCTAAAAGGTACATCTGCGTAGCTTAAGGCTATCTGTTTCATTACATTCATATAAGCTAATGATAGTTTATTATCCAATGGGCGTTCGGATAATAGCTTATGGTGATAGCCTTGTAACTTATAATGCCAACCGTCTTTTACTTTGTACACATCATCCCCCATAAACTCTGGCTCCAAAAGCAGGTATTTAGATTTATTAATATGAGATTCCAAATCATCGTCCATACTTCCCGATAAGGTGTATGCTCTCACGTGGTGCATGATTTTCCAGGTCAACTGCGTAACATTTCCTAAGTTCTGGTCTATATACCATTTCCGCAATAAATCTTTCTGCTTTTCCAGTTTTTGCTTTTCCGAAGCATCTGCCCCCACTGCCAAATCAAAAAACTGCAAGGTGTTCAGCTCTTTTTCGGTTTGCCAGTAGCCACCTCCCACATCCGAGTGCGCACCCAACACCGTAACCTCCTTTGCGTAGGTTGTACTTGCAATATCTCCAAGAGGTGTTATGGGGAAGTTGTCCCGCCATTCGTCTTTGGCTTTGATATGTAATATCTTACGGATATTGGGATTGGACAAACTCGTATTCACTTTTGGTATTTCCGCAACAGCATTGGTCAACAGATTGATCACAGGGCTCAATGTAGCTGATAAAGCTTGTGTAATAGGATTTCTTGCCAAGTCAATAACTCCTTTTCTTTCCAGCATCTGTGAAATAACCGTGTCAAAAATCCCTAAAAACTCTACGCTAACATTATATTTCGGATAATTGATTTTATTTTTAGTTGTTTTACTAAGAAACTCTCCCAACATTCCTCCAGTAAAAACATTCCTGGCCGGAGCATTGAACTGCTGTACCACATTGGTATTATCTTTCACTTTTTTATAATCGTTCGCATTGTATAGCTTGATTTCAGGAAGCTGGTCTTTTGCATTGACATACTTTTTCATCGAAGGACGTTTTAGATTTATAAGTTTGCGCTCGCCTCCGTTACCAGGATTCTTGTCCCTTCCAGATTTGAGCACCTCATTACTAAAATGTCTTGCCGCTGCCGCACCTCTGCTGAATCCAAATACATCAAACTGGATGGAAATAATTTCCAATGGTTTGGAAGCATGAATTTCTTTTAGTGTCTCATCAATCTTATTCGCTATATCTTGACAAGCCCGCTCTACTCTCGCAATAACCCCTCTTGGTCCTTCTCCCATTCCAGAACCTAACATGTCATCTTTTTCATCCTTTAATGTCCCTATACCCTGCATATAAACTTTTAATTGGAGACTTTGAAACTTCCCATCAGTACTATTTTTTATATCTGTCTTTTCTTCATACAAATCGTGCAGCAGTACGATATTGGAGTAAGAGTTCCAATAACTACTTCCAGATTCTATGACAAAGCTTTTAAAGCCTTTAATTTTTTTTATATCATTTTCTTTTAATAATTCTTTATGGTACTTTTTATTGTAGTAAACACTATCAGAATTAAACTTATTATTACCTGTGCCGTCAAAGAAAACGCCTATGCGTAGTTTTACCTTTTCTGTTCTTTCAAATGCTTCATATTTTTTTTCATTAGTTCCATAAACATCTATATCAGAGATACCAATATCTGCAGGATTTTTTATTCCTATATTTCCTATTTTCATTTTGTGAGATTTTTAAAAATTAATATTTGAAATCGAGATTAAAAAGAAAGTGGTAAAAAAGATTTACCACTTTCTTCTCTATTAAAAATTAAATAGGCTTAATGATTGTACTTGGTAATGTACTTGTATCTCCTCCATGTTGCATTACAGCATCTACAGGTTTAAAAGCACTCTTAGTCTCCAACTCCAATGGATTCTCACAATTCTCTCCATTATCGTTCTCTGGGAAGATTGGCAGAGCATCCGTCATTTCTAATCCAACAGATTTGGCTTGAAGAATAGTTAAAGCTGTTGGTACTCTTGTGATCCAGTATTTACCTTGAGCTACACCCGTTGGTTGTCTTAGTTCTTCTACGATTGACATATACATTGGGTCTCCAATCACTGGAACTTCGCCTCCATTCCAGATCCTACCAGTTGACATAAAGAAGTTAACAGCATCCTCAAAACCCGGTTTAACGGTTACAATAACACGTGCCATACCTGCCTGCAAGAAATTACGAAACAAAGGATCTAGGTCTGATGACAGATACATCTCCTGCCAGTTGTTGCTGTCTGCCCAATAGTATGGATAGAATGTATAGTCCATAATACTCCATTCCATAGCCTGCTCCATAAATTTGGCAAGTGATGTATAGGCATCCAAATCGTCTCCAAAATTGACTGCGAAGCTTTGCATTGTGTTGCCTAAGGTCAAGCCTTTTCCTAACTTCAAATCATTATTTTGCAGCAGATAAGCAATACAGTTGTGTTTAAGAACTTCAGCTTCCATATCTCTATAGTATGTAGACATCTTTTCTTTGTTGGCTGCTTCTTCATCTGCCGCCGCTTCATCTGCTGCAGTTTGCGCATCACTAAAAGCTTTGAGCGCTTCCTCATATTTTGCAATGATGGCATCGAAACTCTTTTTTTTCCAATCAGTAATAATCTCAGGTGCAGTCTGACAGTAGAATGTTATCCAAAAATTAATTGTTTTAATTTCATCGATTACGTAATTAACACTTACTGAACCTCTTAATGATAAATCTAAAGCATCATATTCTTGTCCTGAATAACTAATCCAATTCAAACCTCCTTTAAAAATTATCTGCTTGAACTTCACCATTGTGCCATTTTTTAACTTGGTACTCTACTCTTACGTGCGCTTTTGTACCAATAAAATTATCTGGCAGCTGTGTAGAATTAGATTGGTTACCATCGAAATTAAAATAAACCTCTTTTTCCTGATATGGATTTACGTCTATTGTTACACCGTATTCATCCGCCCTGTGTTTCAAAATTGTTTCATCAACATTGGTATCTGTCATTTTCCATTTGTCATCCAGTGGTTTTCTAGGGTCTTGAGGCGCAGTCAATACATTTTTAGCAGATTTAAGAGCCAATCTATGCAGACGTGCCGGCTCTGGAATCATAAATTCAAACATTGTACGCTTGCCGTAGTTGTAGATTTGGTTTTTCATTTTCTTATCTACCCATCTGTAAACTCCAGTAATGTGTTGTGGCACTGCCTCTTCAGGATTTGTAGTCGTTTTATTGCCACGATTATCAAACTCATGCACATTGGTCTCAGTATGTTCTCTGATAATTTTTTGTATCCTTTCTTCTGAGACTTTTGTAAGAACACGCTCCATGGCTCTTTCTGTTAATTCCTGAGATTTAGCAACTGCTTGTCTCGTACTATCATGCTGTGCGGTGGAATTGGCATAACTACCTCCAACTTCTACAGACCAACCCCAAGCCTTACCCGACATTCTTGTATGAGCTTCCCAATTTTGTTGTTTCTCCAGCTCCTTTGCCACTTCAGTCTGCATGTCAGTTCTAGTCGCTTTGGTTGTATCTGAAATTTGTTCAGTTTCCTGAGATTTTGAGGTAGTATCTGTGATCTCTGAATAGTCTCTGGAAACGGAAGACTTGTGTCTAAGCTCACTTGCCATAACATTCTCGATATTTGATACTTCTCCAGGAACATAAGCGTGAACGGATTGTTCTACTTTAAGATAATCTGCGATACCTAATCTTTTAACACCGAAATGTTTTGGAGCCATTCCGCTACCTGAATTGTTACCCACCAAAGGTTTCAGAGTAAAAACACCATAACGCGAATCAATGCCACCAATGCTTTGAAAATCTAATGTTGCTTCTCTGTCATTATCAAAATAAATTTCGATTTTTAAATCTGATAAACTTTTGAACTGATCAGGGAAAGTGTTGGGAAAAATCACTTTATTATCCGTCACGGGAATTTGCAAATGAGTCTGTTCCAGCTGACTTCCTGTTGTTGTAGTTGCTGTAAACTTTACTTTAGCTACAGACCAAGAATCATTTTCTACCTCAAAACTAAATTGTAACCAATTAAGATTGAAAAATAAAAGTCTGGTGGAATATGTATTAAGCGAGTATGAAAACGGAACGGATGTAGACGATTTTGCAACAGGAACCAATGCACCTCCTAGATTCACATACTCTTGTTTTGGCATTTTTACCGTAGATAATACCGTTTTGGATTGTGTAGAAACTTCTTCATTAACTTTTTCGAAAATATCCTGATAAGAAACATAATCATCAGATAATGTAATCGTCTCGCCAAACATCTTAATCTCAGTATCAGATATGATTTGCAAATCTTGTGGAATATCTGCGTTGATATTATCTGAAATTGCATCTGCATCGTAGTTTGCAAATAATTCTACAAAAAGATTGAATGATTCCGAACTCAGTTTTGTCTTTAGATCTGAGAAATTAATTTCGTTTTTGTAAGAAAATTCGAATTTTGGTACTTCTGCTAATTCTAATTGTTCATAAGCTGCATTTTTTTCTGCTTCGGTGTTATAGACCTGTCATAGTATTTGAACCTTCAACTCTTAGGTATCTCAAATTATTTGATAAATTACCTATATTTCCCGATATTGTATTTCTACCAGGTCTTTGAAATTCTTCTATTGTATTAGGTATGATGCCTGAGATATTATTTGATGTTCCAGCCTTATCTATACCAATTAAACAAACCTTCAAGTTGATGGGAGGTTTGAGATATTACCACTAACTATAACGGTTGATGAGCCTGATGTATAATTATCGCCTAATTTTAGAACTTCTAAAACAGAGTCAATAGGAATCAAATCAAAATTAAATGTAGAATTTGAATTAGGGTAATCGCAAGCAGTTAATTCTAAATTTTTAAGCTTACTTCCACACTTTACAGCCCATTCTCCAGTAACTTTCCCTTTAAAAACATTAGAATCTGTATTCCCATAACAATAATGCAGAAAATATAGATATTCAGTATTAGGGAAAAAATCTAAAATAATAGGTGTTAATTCGATATTTTTTATAGACCCTGTTGGAAAATCATTTGTATAAGAAGATATACCTAACGAAAATCTTATATTATTGATTTTTAACCTGTTTCCATAAATTTTCATTTTACCTGTAAATGAAGGTGAAAAAATTTTAGATGAATTAGTTGTACCTTCAGTAGTAGAACCATCTCCCCAGTCTATTTTGGTTTTATAAATAGACGTGTTAATAGTTGAAAATAACAAACCTGCAAGGTTACTGCAATTATCCAAATTCATAGGGAAATATACATTATTAGCTTCATATTGTTCTACTGCATTCATAACCTAAGCATTAAAGATTCGTAAGTAATAAACATTTCCAATTCGCTGGAGTTTGGCTGTTGAACCAATTGCCCCATTTAAGACAGCGGTATAATCAGTTTGAACTATTGATACACCAGAACCGCCAGCAAAAGTAATATTGCCGGTTCCTGCTTTTGTGACAGTACACATAAAGTCTGGTTCTGATGATGATAAGCATTGAAAAGTGATATTAGCCGATCCGTTTTTGATCACCACATTTTTACCATGCATCCTCATTCCGTTTACTGACATGTTTGTATCCATTGCAGCCGTTGTGTCAATTGTGATCTGCGACGGTTCATTGAGTTTTGCTTTCCAGCTTGTGATATTTTCTGCGGAGAGATTCTCAGCCGTTCTATCAGCTTTGGAAGACACGTCGACCGTCAGATTCTCCATAGGGATTTTATCATCCTTATGCCAGTAAGAGTCCATCCAGTCGGAGAAATCTTCTTCTCGCGGGGTGTCATTGGTCTCGAATTTTTCTTTTAAATAATTCCGAGACAGCAGGATATCGATGATGGGATTGACCCAGGCCAGTTTTCCGACATTCTTATATCTGCTGAACGGATAGGATTTCATTTCCGTTCCGGTTCCCAGAGAGACGATCATCATATCGTTTACCGATGGGTAATCCGGCTTTTCCGGATTCTGAAAAACCTCTGCAAAAGGGATTTTTCTGGCTTCCGCATAGGCGCATAACGATGGATTGTTGGCAAAGACGCCAACATCTATCAGGCTGAAGATCTGCCCGTAAGACGATCTAATCTGTACAGGTGAGAAATAAGTCGGCGCAGCTGATGTTGCCCTGCAAATATCTCTGACAAAAAAGTTCTGCTGACTCTGTTGTGCATTGGTTGTAGTAAACAGTTTTGCTCTTCTGTTCTCGATGTCATAGCTGGTGATAAGCGAGGGCTTTATAAAATTCTTCAGTTCCAGATCGCCAAAAAAATCTCTCAGCTGCGTTTCAAGATTATCCTGTGAGATCTTTTCACTGAACAATCCGAACGGATTTATAAGTCTTTCCCAAAGCGAAATATTGAAAATATCTTCCCCCTTTTCTGTATACAGCTCAAAGGCTTTTTTTATCGAATATTTTGCTTTCCCGTTTTCATCAGGACACAACAGAACAGAAGCCAGAATCCCGCCTGTGCTGCTGCCTGCTATCATATCAAAATAATCGCCCAGCTTGGCACCAGGATGGTCTTTCTGCCGCAAAAGCTCTTCCAGATAGCGGAGAATGATGCAGGAAATAATCCCCCGGATTCCGCCACCGTCCAAAGAAAGTATTGTAATCTTTTTCATTGTATATATGGATTGTTTGATTTGATAATGCAAAAGTAGATGCGGCCAGCGACAGAACTCGTCGCAATAAAATCTGTTTTAAAAAATAACGTAGCCGTTTTTATCTTTTGCCAGCCTGATGAGGTTTTTCCACGAGACTTTTAGTTCAGCGTTATTCAGGAAGATTTCTTTCTTCTCAAAATGAGGAAGGTCTTTAAAAGTCCTCCAGTTGCCTCCCCATTCCCAGCCATATTTTGCAAAAATCTTCACACACTCGTACCAATCGGCAATCTGATCATTGTCCCAGTCGGCAGCCGTGTCCCAGCTAACGGTTTTCCCGTCAATAATAAGGCATATATCCACAGCCAAACCATAATTATGAATGCTTTGACCACCTTTTGCATTTGTAACTTTCTTTCCAGGTTCTGTCCTGCCAATAGCATAGAGTTTATTTTGCTCATCAAAAGTTCTGAAACCTTGCGCTATCCTGACTCTCGATCTTCCCGTGAGCGCGCGGTCACAATCCTGAATGATACTGATAGCCTCTTTTCTTACTTCCGGATGAAGATTCTGAATCCGCCGTTGTGTTATTTTGTCCATAATTAAATATTTACAGACAAATCTAAAGTGTAGCAACGCCATAACTTGACGCAATAAAATCCGAACTATAATTTTTAATGCAACCCCAAAACATGATTAATCTTATATTAAAACTTTGTTAAATATTAGTTTTTTACACTTGAATAATTTATTTTTGTATGATTATTGATTCGATCTATTGAAATCGGAAATGATTTCAGCGAAACAAATAATACAAAATAACGTTTAATGGCAAAGTCTTACGAAGCTATTTTCGAGAACAACAAAAAGTGGGTGGCGTCAAAAATTGCGGACAATCCGGAATATTTTCACGAGCTTGCTAAAAATCAAAATCCGGAATACCTCTACATCGGATGCTCAGACAGCCGCGTAACGGCAGAAGACATGATCGGTGCGGAACCGGGAGAGGTTTTTGTTCACAGGAATATCGCCAATGTCATCAACACGCTGGATATGAGTTCTACAGCCGTAATACAATATGCTGTGGAACACCTGAAAGTGAAGCATATCATTGTCTGTGGTCATTATAACTGCGGTGGAGTGAAAGCGGCGATGACATCACAGGATCTCGGTCTTCTGAATCCTTGGCTGAGAAACATCCGGGATGTGTACAGACTGCATCAGGCAGAGATGGATGCCATCGAAGATGAAGCTAAAAGATATGACCGCCTGGTGGAGCTGAATGTGCAGGAGCAATGCATCAACGTTATCAAAATGGCCTGCGTGCAGGAACGTTATATTTTAGAAGAATTCCCTGTTGTACATGGCTGGGTTTTCGACATGAGAACTGGAAAAATAATCGATCTGGAAATCGATTTTGAAAAAATATTAAAAGACATTCAGAAGATCTATAACCTGACAGACTCTGACTGGGTGATGAGCAGAAAAAAATAAAACTCATCAAAAGAATATGAAGTATTGGAGTATCATAACATTAACGATTTTTCTCAACTTTACGGCTCTTCCTGGATTAGCCGCAATGTTCGGTTGGGAACTCCCGAGAACTAATGTTTTGGTCAGTGAGGAAGAGCAGCACTCCAATAATACGATCATCATCTACGAAAAAACAATTCCTAAAACAATGGATATCCATGATTTCCTGAAGTTTTATGAAACTGATACACATAGAAATATTACGGTTAACTGGGAATCTACTCTGTATTTCCCACCGTCTCTAAGTATTTTCTCTCCGCCTCCGGAAGCATAAATAACATTTCGTTTCTCAGAAAAAACATTCCTGTATTGGCTGTATTCTACAGCGAACAGCACATTGTGATTTTCCGAATCATTTTTTTGTAATCAATTTTTGATTACCAATTACATCTGTTATTTATTTTTATGAAGTCACCTTTAGGTCAGGTGATGACGTAAGACAAACTTTATTATTTTCTTATGAAAAAGACAAAATCTTTGTTTGGAGGAATCAAAGAAAACTTTCCGTCAGGTCTTGTAGTATTCCTGGTGGCTTTGCCGCTATGTCTGGGAATCGCTTTAGCATCCGGAGCTCCTCCATTATCCGGGGTTATTGCAGGCATTATTGGTGGTATTGTGGTGGGATCAATCAGTAATTCCAACATCTCGGTTTCCGGACCGGCTGCCGGACTCACAGCTATCGTTCTGGTAGCCATTACCGACATCGGCGCATTCGAATTATTTCTTTGTGCAGGAATTATTGCAGGGATTATCCAGCTGATTCTCGGCTTCATCCGTGCAGGAAGTATATCCAATTATTTTCCGAATAATGTAATCGAAGGAATGCTTGCAGGTATCGGGATCATCATTATCCTGAAGCAAATTTCGCATGCTGTGGGATTTGACAAAGATTATGAGGGACATCAGTCTTTGTTCGATAATGGGTTCAATACAGCTTATTTTACTGAACTTCTGGGTGCAATACATCCCGGTGCAATTGTAGTAACCCTGATATCCATGGGGATCTTACTTGCATGGGATAATATTGCTGTTCTGAGGAGGCTCAAATTATTACCTGGTGCCTTAGTTGCCGTTATTGCAGGAATCCTGCTCAACGAATTTTTCAAATTCTCGGGCAGTTCGCTGGCAATATCGCCGGAGCATCTAGTAACGCTTCCTGTGCCATCTACTCTGGACGAATTCAAAAACCTGATAACGTTCCCCGATCTGGCAGGATTTACAAATCCTAAAGTCTGGATCACCGGAGCCACCATCGCTATCGTTGCATCTATTGAAACCCTGCTTTGTATCGAGGCTTCTGACAGGCTGGATGTCAGAAGAAGAATCACCGACACCAATCTGGAACTGAAAGCACAGGGTATCGGTAATATGGTCAGCTCGTTTATCGGCGGATTGCCTATGACTTCTGTGGTTGTAAGAAGCTCCGCCAATGCGAATGCCGGTGCAACATCAAAATTATCAGCCATTATTCATGGCGTGCTGTTATTGATCTGTGTCCTTACAATACCTTTCATTCTCAATCTGATTCCGCTCGCAACGCTGGCTGCCGTTCTGATTCTTGTAGGATACAAATTAGCCAAGCCTGCCACCTTCAGACATTTCTGGCACAATGGAAAATATCAGTTCATCCCTTTCGTGGCGACTGTTGTAGCTGTTGTGGCAACGGATCTTCTGAAAGGTGTGGGAATAGGATTATTGATATCGGTATTCTACATCCTGCAGGGAAATATGAAAAGAGCCTACTACCTCAGCAGGGAAACCCTGAACGATGCCGATGAAATCACCATAAAACTGGCTGAAGAAGTCTCTTTCCTGAACAAGGCAGCGATCAAAAAAACGTTGAAGAATATCAAGTCCGGATCCAAGGTCCTGATCGATGCAAAGACGACTTCCTATATAACAACAGATGTTTTGGAAATGATACAGGACTTTGCCAATGTCAGGGCAAAAGAAGAAGATATCAATGTGGAACTTGTCGGATTCAAAACATCATACAGGGATTACGCAAAAGACCAGGACTCGCATGTGGTGATCAACCATAAAAGAGCCATGTAACTATAAAATTAATTATTAACATAAAACACAACAATAAAATTTAAAGAAAATATGAAAGCACATACATCAGAAACCCAATCTACGATAACACCGGAAAAAGCATTGGAAATTCTTAAAGAAGGCAACGAAAGATTCGTCAACAACCTGAAAGCCAACAGAGATCTATTGGCACAGGTAAATGCCACTCGGGAAGGGCAATGGCCATTCGCCGTGATCCTGAGCTGCATTGACAGCCGCACCTCTGCCGAACTGATTTTTGACCAGGGTCTTGGGGACATTTTTAGTGTGAGGATTGCCGGGAACTTTGTCAATCAGGATATTCTGGGGTCTATGGAATTCGGCTGCAACGTAGCAGGCTCTAAACTGGTAGTGGTTTTAGGACATTCGAAATGCGGGGCGCTGAAAGGAGGTCTGGATGCGGCAGCAATTGAAGGCATGGGAATGGACAACCTGAATCACCTGATCGGGCACTTTGACCCGA
Organism: Epilithonimonas mollis; assembly: GCF_900142325.1. Classification (GTDB taxonomy): domain Bacteria; phylum Bacteroidota; class Bacteroidia; order Flavobacteriales; family Weeksellaceae; genus Epilithonimonas; species Epilithonimonas mollis. Next base: position 178,822 of record NZ_FRAM01000002.1, on the reverse strand, counting down.
TCATCAAAAACATCATTAAAGATGGTGAAGAACGCTCATCCAAAAATGAAGATCTTCTGGAAAGACTGAACCATCACAATGTAAAGTACGCGATAGATGACATTCGTAAACAAAGCTCCACGCTGAAAAGGCTGGAAGACGAAGGTAAAATCAAAATCGTAGGCGCAAACTATGACGTCGAAACCGGCGTTGTAGCATGGTTATAGGAAATATTTTTTCTTCATACAATTAGGGTGGTAGGCCGGGTAATTTATTTATCCGGCTTACTAATTTCCGGCAGCCGGCGGTATCAAAAAAGGATCATTCGAGTCAAAAAAAAAGGATATTCGAGGAAAAGTGCATTTTGCCCATTCCATAGGCATCGGGATGCCGTCACAGAGTCTTCGGACTGCATCACGGAGTCTTCGGACTGCGTCCATAAGTTTGCGGAAAGTACCGGTAGATCTTCGGGACGGATCTTTGCCTGTACGGAGAATGTTTTCCGGACTTCTGACCCCGGAACGACTTTTACTGATCGTGCAGCAGGGCCAACTAAAGTTGTTTATTTGCCGTTGAAAGCTGACATGGTATTCTGAACACCTGCAAAGATAAAGGACAGGGCGGCCTGCGAGAATTTTTCGATTCTTTCGGGGAGCGTTTCTTTTTCGGTTTCGTTCCAGTTGCCAAGAACATAATCGGCCTGTTTCCCTTCCGAAAAATCTGCCGAAATCCCGAATCTTAATCTTGCATAATTTTGAGTATTCAATTGTGCCTGGATACTTTTCAGGCCATTGTGACCCGCATCAGAACCTTTCATTTTCATCCTCAATGATCCGAATGGCAAAGCCAGATCATCGGTAATGATCAAGATGTTCTCCAAAGGGATATTTTCTTTCTGCATCCAGAACTTCACAGCGTTTCCGGAGAGATTAACATAGGTATCAGGTTTCAGAATGAAGACTTTTCTGCCTTTATATTTCCCTTCGGCAAGCAGTCCGAAATTGGAAGACCTGAATGGCGCTTCTATTTTTTCAGCAATTTTTTCGGCGACTTTGAAACCGATATTGTGCCGGGTTTCTGCATACTCTTCCCCTTTGTTACCGATACCGACAATCAGATATTTCATTGCTACTGGTATTCGAATTTGGTAACGATATCTGTTGCTGTTACGGAAGTGGGATAGCCGTCTTTATCATAAAGGTAGATGGCTGACTGAGTATCCTGCATAGTGTTTCCGGCCACATTAAAAATAACATTTATGCTGGTGGAATTATTTTTTGCAAACCCGGTGATGCTGCTTGCATCGGCTTCTGCATGAATGGTTGCAATCAAATAATCTTTTGGTAACAGGTTGAAGGGGTTGATCTTATTGTCATACTTGGAAAGGTTGACAGTCAGTTCCATCTCTTGCAAAAAATCAAAAACCGGTACCGGCAATCCTGTTACAAAAGATGATTTGAAGTTCCATTTGGATATATTATTTCCTGAATAGGAAAGATTGGAGACGAAGTTAGCGGCTATCTTGGTGTTATCCTCTGTGTAGATATCTTCTTTTATTGAAGCCGGCCAGCCATTGGAAGCATAGGTTAGATTAGCCACACTTTTTATGGATCCTCCCGCTTCTTTGTGTGTTACATTCAGCTTGGTAATTTGATTGCTTGTATAGGTAGGCACTATTTCTTCCGTAGAGATTACGCCCATACTATTTTCCGTTCTAACGATTTTGGCAATATTCCCCGATGATTCATAAGTGATATCGATTTTTATACTGCCGTCGTCAGTAGTAACGCCAGTGAGCTTTTTACTCGAATTGTAATTATAAGTATATACCAGAATATCACCTTCGTCATTGATGGTTACTTTTTTCAGTAATTTGTCAGGCGCTGTTCCTGATCCGCCATTATTACCGCCTGTATCGATACCGGTTTCATAATCGACTCCGTGGAGAAAGTCGCCGTTTTCATCAGCAGTCGGGCTGCAAGAAGTGATGAGTAATAATCCGAATATATAAAGTATTGTTTTCATTGTTTGATTTTTATGATTGCAAAGTTAATTTTTTAAAATTAATGTGAGGGCAGTTTTTTCCTCCGTGTTATTGATAATCAAAATTCTCGGTGAGGTTCTGATTTTTCAATTGATTGAGTTCGCTGGTATAGATTTTCAGCTGCTTTTCATTCAGATTTTTGATTCTTTTGTAGATTTCTGTCCGTCTCTCCTGTTCGTCATCATAATAAGATTTGAAATTTTCGGGATTTTCATGTCTGCTCCATAGCTCATAATAGTCACAGATATGATCCAGAAAATCGTTCAGCACTTCCGTTGTCCTTTCATCCACATCTTTTCCAAATGATGTCACAGAACAGTAACCAGGCATTTTCTCCGGCCTGGATCTCTCCATGAAACTTCGATATCTGTCATCAATCAAAGCTTCAATTTGTTCTGTGTTGAAATACATAACATGATTGATATCCTTTAACTTTACGAAATTACCGGAACTGTTGCTATTGCTGAAAATATAATTCGCGTACACCACAACTTCCCCTTTTCCTAAGCCTGGCGAAATGCCATAATGTTCCGAAAGATAGAAAAGCGCAGGTTCGGAATAATCGATTCCATCATTGAGATTGGCGACAAACAACTCGATTTTGGTTCCGTCTTTGTCAGTTGCGATTCTTTTCTCGAGATTTTTGTATGATCTGTAATCATACAAAGTATCCGATGCTTTTTTGAAATATCGGATGGGTGAAGAGGCGCTGTAAGTCCGGAAACCATTGGCAGAAACATATTTTTTATTGAACAATAAACCGTCCATCCTGTACATGTTTTTCCGGTAATTGTAATAGAAATCCACCGTATTTCTAATCGATTTTTTATCGGAATTAAACTCAATGGAATAAACCGGAACCGACTTATCTTTAGAATTAAATCTCACGGAAATACCGCTCAGACTATCCGCTTCACTTAGGAAAGTCATTTCTTTGTCGTAGTGGTATTTCAGGATTTGAGCGTTGCAGAAAGAAGCGATTATTGTAAATGTCAGCACAATAATTTTCTTTTCAATAAGATTAATTTTAAATCGATTCATCAAACCAAAATAACTTTTTAAGCTAAAATCCGATTCAGAACCAGGTTCACCTCATCCACATTTTTGACATTATCTTTCCGCATCATCAGCTGGTTGTTCTTTTCTTTTAACGTCGCTTCTGCCGGATTTTGTGTAAGATAAGAGATGATTTTCTTGAATTTTTCGCTCTGGTAGAATTTGTCTTGGGGATTTGCCGGGAAATATCCTAGGAAAACTTTGTTCTTAACCACCAGTTTATCAAATCCGATTTCTGCCGCCAGCCATTTCAGTTCCACAGATTTCAGAAGATTAATAGCTTCATCAGGTAATTTTCCGAATCGATCTTTCAGCTCATTTTCAAACTGTTGCAATTCTTTAGCATTTTGAATATCGGCCAGTTTCTGATACAATGACAAACGTTCTTCCGTAGAACTCACATAACCATCCGGCAACATCAGTTCCAGATCGGTATCTATATTAACTTCTTTCGTTGATTTGAAAAGTTTGTTCCGGTCTTCCTCGTTTTCAAAAAGGTTTTCAAAATTCTCATCATCTTTCAGTTCTTCCAAAGCTTCCTGCATCATTTTCTGATACGTCTCAAACCCCATTTCGTTGATAAAACCACTTTGTTCCGCACCAAGCAAATCGCCTGCGCCACGGATTTCCAGATCTTTCATAGCAATCTGGAAACCACTTCCAAGATCCGAAAATTGCTCTATCGCCTCCAGACGTTTTCTCGCATCAGAAGTCATCATATCAAACGGCGGCGTTATCATATAACAGAATGCCTTTCGGTTGCTTCGCCCGACTCTACCACGCATCTGGTGCAGGTCTGCCATGCCAAAACGTTGCGCATCATTGATGAAAATCGTATTCGCATTCGGGACATCCACGCCACTTTCGATGATGGTTGTGGCGACCAATACGTCATATTTTCCTTCCATAAAATCCAAAACATTCTGTTCCATTTGCTTCCCTTCCATTTGTCCGTGTCCGGTAATCACGCGAGCATCAGGAACTAATCTTTGGATTAATCCGGCGATATCTTTCAGGTTTTCGATTCTGTTATTGATGAAATAAACCTGTCCGTCTCGCTGCAATTCATAAGAAACCGCATCACGGATAATCTCTTCATCAAAGCCGATAATCTGTGTTTCAACAGGCTGACGGTTGGGCGGTGGCGTTTTAATCACCGATAAATCTCTTGCTGCCATCAAAGAGAATTGCAAAGTTCTCGGAATTGGCGTCGCCGTCAATGTCAATGTATCAACATTGGTTTTCATCGTCTTCAATTTATCTTTGACAGAAACTCCGAATTTATGTTCTTCATCAATAATCAGTAAGCCTAGATTCTTGAATTTCACTTTATCTGAAGCCAATTGATGTGTGCCGATCACAATATCGATTTTCCCATCTTTCAAACCTGCCAATGTTTCAGATTTCTGTTTCGCAGTTCTGAAACGATTTAAATAAGAAATATTAACCGGGAAATCTTTCAACCGTTCTTTGAAACTTCTGTAATGTTGGAAAGCCAAAATCGTTGTCGGAACCAGAATCGCTACCTGTTTACTGTCAGTCGCCGCTTTGAAAGCCGCACGAATCGCAACCTCCGTTTTCCCGAATCCGACATCACCACAAATCAATCGGTCCATAACGCCTTCATCTTCCATATCTTTTTTGACATCAATCGTCGCTTTTTCCTGGTCGGGCGTATCTTCATAGAGGAAACTCGCCTCCAACTCATTTTGAAGATAAGAATCCGGAGAATACTGGAAGCCTTTTGCGGTTTTTCTTTCGGCATAGAGTTTTATCAGGTCAAAAGCGATTTGCTTAACTCTGGCTTTTGTTTTTTGTTTTAAGGATTTCCAGGCTGGCGAACCGAGTTTGCTAAGGATAATCTCTCTTCCGTCCGGCCCGTTGTATTTGGAAATTTTGTGAAGTGAGTGGATACTCACGTAAAGTAAATCTCCATTTTTGTAAGTCAATTTGAAACATTCCTGGATTTTGCCGTCATTATTGACTTTAACCAATCCCATAAATTTCCCGATTCCGTGGTCGATATGAGCAATGTAATCGCCAACTTTAAGAGACATTAGATCCTTGAGTGTCAGTTGTTCTGACTTTGCAAAGCCATCTTTAGATTTGTACCGTTGGTAACGGTCAAAAATCTGATGGTCTGTATAAACCAGGATCTTGTTATCAGAATCCACAAAACCCTCGTGCAGTTCGGATTTGAAGCTTTTGAACGGAATCTTGTGCTGAAGTTCTTCAAAAATCGATTCTAATCTTTCTTTCTGTTTTTCCGATGAAAAAGAAATCCAGGTATCAAATCCCTGACCTTGTTTTTCTTCCAGATCCTGAATCAGCAATTCGAAGTTTTTATGAAAACTCGGTTGCTGGGTCTGGTTGAGTTCTACCTTCTGAACCTTTGGAAGGTCGAACGGCTGAGAACTAAAATCTATGGTTTTGTATTTGATTAATTTATTCTGAAATTCAGGTTCAGAAAGAAATAATTCGTCCGGGCTTCTGTGTTTGATATCCTTGCTTAACGTATCGAATTTTTCTAAGGCTTTTTCGTGGAACTCCCTGATTCTTTTTGTGGAAAGATAAAGATTTTTAGAAATGACTAAGCTGTCATCAGGCAATAATTCAAAGAAAGAAACCTTACTTCCGGAAACCGAAAAATTCATGTTGGAAACCAACTGGAATTCATCAATTTTATCAAGAGAAAGCTGAGATTCTATATCGAATGTTTTGATGCTTTCCACTTCATTTCCGAAAAATGTGATTCGGTAAGGTTTCTCATTGGAGAAAGAAAAAACATCCACAATTCCACCTCGGACAGAGAATTCGCCAGGTTCGGAAACAAAATCGGTTTGATTGAACTGATAATGATTCAGCAACTCATCTACAAAATCAAAATCCAACTGATCACCAACTTTTATCTGATGAGAAATGGCTTTGAAATCTTCCTTCTTCAGAACTTTCTCCGATAATGCACCGATAAAAGCGACAATTACTTTCGGCGATTTCCCGGAATTCAGTTTGTTAATCACTTCCGTTCTCAAAACAAGGTTGGCGTTCTGCGTTTTTTCAATCTGATAAGGTTCAAGATGTGTTGCCGGAAAATAGAGAACATGATCTTTCCCCAACAGGTCTTCCATTTCTGCACTGATGTAAAGTGCCTCTTCCTTGTCATCAACAAGATAAAGTATGGTTTTGTTCCTGGTCAGAAATAATTCTGCTGCCAGAATCGAGACAACAGAACCGGCAGTTCCTTTGACAGAAATATGCTGACGTGTTGATATCTGTGAAAAAATCTCACTTCCGAATTGTTTCTGAAGCAGGTCAGGAAGCAGATTTTGATTGATTTTTTTTAATTCCATTATGAAAAGCTATAACGCAAAAAGCGATTCCGAGAAAATTTCGGAATCGTTATTTATTGACAAAGATACTTTTTTTCAAAAAAATTAGTTTTAATTTTATAGTCCTAAACTATGAACTTTTGAAATACTGTTTCAAAATACCGGCCATAATTTGTCTGCTTTCTCTTCTTCCTGTCCAGTGCAAAGATGATGATGCATCGATTTTCCGTGCCTATGTGGAAGGAAAAATAACTTATCCCGATCCGAAGTTCCTTGAAGAGCCCATTCATCTGGTAAAAGATAAAAGAGTTATCGCAGAAACGCAGGCCAAGGAAAGCGGAAGTTTTGTTTTAGCCGGACCATACGACAAAGGTTCATATAAGCTGCAGCTGAAAAGCTTCAAAATAAAATCATTTTCTACCGGCACGAAAGGCTGCAAAATATCCACAGACTCTCTCAGCATCGACATTCCGGACGGAGAAACGTATATCATTTTCAATAATATCATCCTGAAATGAGAAAACTTTTACTCCTGATATTTTTGGCAATAGGTTTTCTGAAAATCCAGGCACAGAAGCGAAAGCATTACAACTGGCAGGAAGATGTAAAATTTTCTGTTGATCCGCATGTTAAGTTCATGACAGCACTGGGAAATAATTTTCTTAAAGATGTTTTTGGATATTTTTACGGTTTCGGAATCGGCGGCAATGTCAAGATTTACAAAAACTTCGGGATGGGGATAGAATACACTTATTTTCTTGCCAATGATGTCAAAAATTTGGAAAAATTCGGCAATCTCGGTGCGCCATCCATGAACAATTTTGACGGTTATATTTTTCATGAGGACAAGATCACCGATGATTTTTTTATAGAAGAACTAGTCGGCTACAGCACATATAGGATGAAAAGTCCGTTCCTGGACAATTCCGGGGATTTCCGGGAGGGAAACGGCGGTCTCAATTTCGGGGCAAAAGCAATTTATACCATTGACAACGAAGGCTTCCAGCAGGTTGTCTTCGGAACGAGGCTTAATTTTTATAATGCGAAAATCGGAAACCAGAATCCGGATATTGAGAAGTATTATTCCAAAGCAATATTACTAAACCTCAGTCTTGCCTATCGTTTTACTTTTTAAGGCGTTTTTAAGTTGTTATAATTTGTGGTTAAATTTGTTACATTCTGATTTTCGAATCATTTTTTGATCTACATTTGCTTTATCAAACATAAAGAAAATCAATATGAAAAATTTATTAACAGCTTTGTTACTGACTCTCGGCGTAGGTGTAGCAACAGCACAAACAACAGCACCCGCTGCAACAAAAAAGCAAACTCAGAAAACTGAAAAAAAGGCAACAAAATCTATAGAAGCTCAAGCGGCAAAGGTGGCCAACACGCCCGACGTCAAAATGAAAAAAGACGGCACGCCGGACAAAAGATACAAAGCCAATAAGATGCTTAAAAAGGATGGAACACCTGACAAGCGTTACAAGGCTAACAAATAAATTTCCTGATCGATGAAGAAGAAAGGGACAATTTAATTTTTCATAACTTTTATTTTTTTAGACTTTACAAGATTTTGTAAAGTCTTTCTTTTTGGTTCATGATTTGATGATTAATAACAAATCCAAAAAAATATTGTTATGAGTCCCAAACCAATGCTTACCCTTTCCCAAGTGATGGAAAAACTTAGAGAAAAAGGAATTACAGACGAAGTCCGGATGACAGAAGACAAAAAATTCGTCATCTCCGGAACCGAAAAATCTTACCGTGCAGAAGATCTGAAGATTATCCGTGTTTACAGGTTCGAGGGAGCAAGCGATCCCGATGATAATATTGCGCTTTATCTTGTAGAAGATGTCTATGGAAACAAAGCCATGATTATCGATTCTTATGGCGCAAACAGCAATTACACAGGCCGGGAATTTGACGAGTTTTTAAAATCCTTACCAACTGAAGAGAGAGAAGAGTTTGATTTTTAAATAAATTAAATTTTGATGACGAGCAACGATTTTTTCAAGCCGTCTTCGATGCCTTTCCAGTAAAAGTTAAAGAATGAACGGTCTTTACTTCGTTCTACATAGATATCTACAGATTCCGGGAATTTCTTGGAATCTTTTTTTACCACCAGATTGGCAACCGCCGACAAGAGTTTTTTCTTCTCTTTGGTGTCCTTATCCAGAACGCTCACTTTCAGATCTTTGTGAGTGATACGGAATTGTCCGTTCATGATATCATTGTTGCCTCTGAAATCGAACCTGAGGCTGTTGATTGTTCCGGTTGCTGTAACATTCATGTAAGGTTTGATAAACGGATTGATGTCATCAGCCGGCAAACTATTGATGTAACCGGCAATGGTAAACTGATCCCGCAAATTTGCGGTATCAAAATTCCAGTTAACCTTCATCGGCGATACATCCATGAATTTGCAATTGATAAGAATAGGAACCTTTGTATCAGCACCTTTCTTTTTATTGGAGTTAAGATTCTTTACATTCATATTGAAATTAGTGAACAGAATTTTGCCCGGTCCATTGGAATCTGGCTTATCCTCTTCGTAAACCAGTTTACTGTTTATAAGATGCAGATTTTCAACCAATAGAGGGAATTTCAGATTTCTTAATAACCTGGAATAAAGCAGCTTTTCTTTTGGATTATCTTTAGGGATTTTACTTCGGAAAATATTAGCATCAACCTGCGTTAGCTTTACATTTTTCAACAAAACATCCGGCTGATCTTCTTCATATTTCCATTTCAGACCAGAGAGCTGTATTCTGTTGGCCGAGATATTAAACAGATCATTTTCCATCGGAATCATTCTTACAAATTCCGTTCTGGAATATTTTGGATTTAATTTAAAATTCTTTAAATCAGTGTTTTGCGGGGTCAAATCAAAGCTTGACAAATCTATTGTATAATATTTTCCTGCATCATAAAAAAAACGGTGCCCACTGATTTCATAATCCTGGTAGGTGAACGGAACTTTGTTTTTTGACGTTTCAGAATCCGTCAGAAAACTTTTTACATTAGCATTAAAGCTGGCTATTGACATGGACTTTTTTCCATCAGCCTTCATAACCGATAATTTTCCATTGATAATGTCAACATTCTGAAAATCAATATAAAAACCGGATTTATTTTTATTGTTTTTCACCACTTTATTGTCACGGTTCCGAATTATAAATTCCGGATTCAGGATCTGGGCGTTTTTCAGACTTAATTTTGTTTTGTTGAAAACCAGCTCTTCAAATGTCAGGTTTTTACTTTTGATACCGAAAAGACTTCTCTGGCTTCTATAATTCCGCTCCCAGTCTTTAAAGTCAACCAGAGATTTCATCTCAAAATCAGCAACATCCAGTTTTCCATTATTGGTTTTGATGGATGAAGCCGTGAGAGCATAGACGTTTCCCAGCTGAAAAAAGAGATCTTTCGCCGTGATGGTGTAGCTGTCCAGAGCAAATGGTAGTTCATCAGGATTTTTGTTAAGGCTAAGGTTCCTGACATCAAGGTTGAGATTTTTCGCAGAAAATAATTGGCTGCTGTCTGACTGTTTTATATTGAAATTCCCATTGTCTATTTCAATATTCTTGATGGTAAAAGGAATTGGCTCTTTTCCTGGTTTATCGTTCTTTTTGGACAATCTTATGAAAAGATTAGGTTTGGAAAGCTTAACAGAACTAGCCTCGATCCTGTTATTTTTTAAAAACTCAATTATGCCTAATCTACTGATATTCAAAGCTCCTAAAGTGCCATTCAGCGATATGCTTTCTAAATTATCAGGATGTTTGGATTTGATTTTAATCTGGGTGGCCGATATGCTTCCACTCAGGATCTCTACAGTCAGAGATTCATAAGTAATCTGGTAAGGTGTTTTATTTTTGAGATAGTCTGGAAGTTTATACTTCAGCCAAAGACTGAATCCGATGTTGATGATTAATACCAATGCAAGAAAACTTCCTAAGATTATCAGCGGGATTTTTAAAGTTTTTTTCATCCGTTTATTAAATTATTAACTGAGGACTAAAACCGTTCCAAAATCATAAAACCAATTCTATAACGTAGCCTTCGTGCCCTCTCACATTTATAAACTCTCCACCCTCGAAAGAGAGATATTGACCTTTAATGCCACGCAAAACACCACTGAATTCCGGTTTTTTATCCAGTGTAAAAACATTGATATTTTCCGGTGCTTCATAGGGAAAATCCAGTTTGATGACATTGTCTTCACTTACTGCGAATTTTTTGAAATCGTTTGGAAAATATTCGGCAATCTTATTCCGGAAATCAATCAGATCCAAGGTGTCTTCATAATCATCCTGAAGCATTTTTCTCGGGTTGGTTTTGTCGGCGATATGTTTTTTCAGCTCTACTTCTATCATTCCCGCTTCGTAGCGATTTTCCGTGAGTGCAATTGGCAAAGCGAAAGTGGCTCCCTGATCTATCCATCTTGTCGGGATCTGATGTTCTCTTGTAACACCGACTTTTACCTCACCAGTGTAAGCCAGATAAACGATGTGCGGAGCGAGTTGGATCTCTTTTTCAACGTCCAGGTTTCTTTCGGCAATTCCGAGGTGGGCTGTTGATAATTCCGGACGGATGATGGTATCGCTGGCATAGGGACTTTCGAAGAAACATTTTTTACAGAATCCCATCCGGTAGGTCTTCTCGTCGCTCCCACAATTCACACATTGATATCCGATATGTTTTATATGAACTGTTTTTCCGAAAAGCTGGTTCATATTGATGAGGTCATTTTTCAGGTTCAGATAATATTGAATCGGGTGTCCGTTCTGGGAGATCATTTTTAGAATTTGTCCGGAGAATTGCATTTCAGTAGTGATTTATTAAGGATTAAAAGTAAACAATTTAAAACAAATTTATTTTTTTCCTGATTTTAATCTATTTCGATAAATAAAGATATATTTGTAACAATTAAAAACATTTTTTATGAAAAATATTTATGCACTAGTTTCATTACTAATTACAACTTTCGTTTTTTCTCAAACAACTGTTTATACGGAAAATTTTGGGAATCCATCCACAACAACTCTGCTTACTGCTTATTCTGGTTTTCAGACCGGAAGTCCTGTCACTTATTCGGGAACAGCAGATGTGAGAACCTCTACACCATCAGACTATAGCGGAGCAAGCGGTCAGGGGTGTGTATTTCTTGGCGGTGTAACCACTGCCTCCGGAACCCCGGCTAAAACGCTTATTATATCCGGAATCAACACACAAAATTATCAGAATCTGACACTCTCCTTCGGACATCAGAAAGGAACCAATGCAAGCAGCAATGAACTGAAAGTCGAGGTTAGTGACAACGGTACAGACTGGACACAGCTTAACTATACGAGACCAACAGGCTCCGGAACTTCCGTCTGGCTGGTTGTTACTCCAACAGGGACAATTCCTTCGGCAGCCAATCTTTCTATCAGATTTACCAATCCGCTGGACTCTAATGTTGGTTTCCGTGTTGATGATATAAAGCTGACCGGCACTCTCACAATGGCAGCAAACGATGTGAAAAAAAATCATTTCAGCATCTATCCAACGGTTGTGAGCAACGGTATCATCTGTGTATCATCTGCAACTAATCAGATGAAAAAAATCTCTGTTTATGACTCTGCTGCAAAATTGGTCATCAGTAAAGGAACGGATAAGGAAATCAATGTTTCTCATCTTCCTAAAGGGAATTACATCATCAATGTAGAAGAAAACGGTGTTGTGGAATCTAAAAAATTCATTATAAAATAAATTAATTAACTTAGTTTAAAAAGAGTCTCAGATTGAGATTCTTTTTTTTTGTTTAATTCTTATCTTCGCAACACACAATATCTTATGAATTATCTGATAACCGGTGGAAGTGGATTTATTGGTTCACATCTTGCAGAACAACTTTTGAAAAACGGACATTCTGTCATCAACATAGACAACTTTGATGATTTTTATGATTATAGAATAAAAGTCAGGAATACATTAGAATCAACAGGTAACCATTCTGATTTTATATTCAGCAATAAAGAAAATGACATCAAAAAACTCTCATCATTAACAAAATCAGATAATTACAAACTTTATCGAGAAGACATCCGGGAAAAAGATAAGCTTGAACCTATTTTCAGAAATGATAAAATTGATCTGGTAATTCATCTTGCAGCTTTAGCCGGTGTTCGGCCTTCTATTGAACGACCTTTGGATTATGAATCGGTCAATATCCGCGGAACTCAGAATCTTTGGGAATTATGCAAAGAATTTGAAATCAAAAAATTTATTTGTGCGTCATCATCAAGCGTTTATGGTAATCAGCAAAAAATCCCTTTCTCTGAGACAGACAATGTAAACAGCCCTATTTCGCCTTATGCTGCAACTAAAAAAGCAGGTGAAATTCTAGGCCATGTTTACCATCATCTTTATAATATAGACATGATTCTGCTAAGGTTTTTTACGGTTTACGGACCAAGACAGAGACCTGATCTTGCGATTCACAGATTTACAAAATTAATTTCAGAAAATCAGGAAATCCCTTTCTACGGCGATGGTTCTACAGCGAGAGATTACACTTATATTGATGATATTATTGACGGCATTTTAAAATCCATACAATATCTGGAAAATAATGACAGTTTCTATGAGATACTGAATCTCGGTGAGAGCGAAGTAGTGACACTATCCGATATGTTGTCCACTTTGGAAAATGCACTCGGCAAAAAAGCAAATTTAAAAATGTTACCAATGCAGCCCGGCGATGTGTTAAAAACCAATGCCGATATAACAAAAGCAAAGTCTCTGATCGGTTATGAACCGGCCACAAACTTCCAAAATGGCATAAAAAAATTTGTGGAATGGTTTTTGGGAAATCGCCAATAATAATCCGTTGAGGTCAATGTGTTTGGAATCAAAATCAATTTATTTTTAAATATTGTTGAAAATCAATAGAAATATATATAAATTATCACCTAATTTTTTACTTTTGCAAAAATTTAATTATGTATTGGACATTAGAATTAGCGTCATATCTTAGTGATGCGCCTTGGCCGATGACCAAGGCAGAATTGATAGACTACGCCATCAGAACCGGTGCGCCTATGGAAGTTGTGGAAAACCTGCAGGCTATTGAAGATGAGGGCGAGATTTATGATTCTATCGAAGAAGTGTGGTCAGACTATCCGACGGATGAGGACTTCCTTTGGAATGAAGACGAATATTAATTAGCATTTGGCTTACTTAGCCCATTCGCTTTTCTAAATATAAAATTACGCTGTTAGCTGATTGCTAATAGCAAACCGCAAATAGCAAATTATGAGTTTTTTAAATACCGTTCTTAAAAGTTTTTTGGGAGACAAAAATGCAAAAGATTTAAAAGAAGTAAAAAAAGTTGTCACAAAAATTAAAGCAGCAGAACCAAACATCCAGACATTATCAGATGATGGATTGCGTGATAAAACCTCTGAGTTCAAAGAGAAAATAAAAACTGCCGCTGCCAGGTTTACAACCCAGATCGAAGACATAAAAGAGCAGATTAAAAACTCAACAAACGTTGACGAAAAGGAAGCACTTTTCGGCAAAATAGAAGCTTTGAAAAAAGAATCTTATGAGGTCGAAGAGAAAGTCCTTAACGAGATTCTTCCGGAAGCTTTTGCCTTAGTAAAAGAAACATCCAGACGTCTGGCTCATAACGGAGAGATCCGCGTCACAGCAACCGAAAGAGACCGTGAATTGGCCGCTTCAAAAGATTTTGTCTTTATAGAAGGCGAAACTGCTGTCTGGAAAAACAGCTGGGATGCAGCCGGGACACCTGTGGTTTGGGACATGGTTCACTATGACACCCAGTTTATTGGAGGTGTTGTATTGCACCAGGGTAAAATTGCTGAAATGGCAACGGGTGAAGGTAAAACATTGGTGGGAACACTTCCAATCTATCTGAATGCTCTTCCCGGACGTGGTGTACACGTTGTAACCGTAAACGACTATCTTGCAAAAAGAGACTCAGCGTGGATGGGACCATTGTATGAGTTCCATGGATTGACGATTGATTGTATCGATCTTCATCAGCCAAACTCCGATTCGAGAAGAAAAGCTTATCAGGCCAGCATCACTTACGGGACGAATAACGAATTCGGTTTCGATTATCTTAGAGATAATATGGTAACCAACCCGACTGAATTAGTGCAGGGAGAGCTGAATTTTGCCATCGTCGATGAGGTGGACTCCGTTTTGGTGGATGATGCAAGAACGCCTTTGATTATTTCCGGACCTGTTCCGCAAGGCGACAGACAGGAATTTGATGTTTTGAAACCTTCTATCGACAGAATCGTTGAAGTTCAGAAAAAAACAGTTTCGGTTCTTTTCAATGAGGCTAAAAAATTAATTGCTGCCGGAAAAACAAAAGAAGGCGGTTTCAAATTGCTTCAGGCTTACAGAGGTCTTCCGAAAAACAGACAATTGATCAAATTCTTGTCAGAAAGCGGAAACCGTGCATTGCTTCAGAAGGTTGAAGGTCAGTATATGGCGGACAATAATCGTGATATGCCGATCGTGGATAAAGATCTTTATTTCGTTATCGATGAGAAAAATAATCAGATCGATCTGACCGACAAGGGTGTAGAATATATGTCTGCGGGTAACGAAGATCAAAACTTTTTCGTTCTTCCGGATATCGGGACAGAAATTGCGGAGGTTGAAAAGAAAAACCTTTCCAAGGAGGAAGAATTTGCTGCTAAAGAAGAACTATACAGGGATTTTGCAGTAAAATCTGAGCGTGTTCACACGATGAACCAATTGCTCAAGGCATATACATTATTCGAAAAAGATGATGAATATGTGGTCATTGACGGCGAAGTTAAAATCGTGGATGAGCAGACTGGCCGTATCATGGAAGGTCGACGTTATTCGGACGGACTTCACCAGGCGATCGAAGCAAAGGAAAATGTAAAAATTGAAGCAGCAACACAAACTTTTGCTACAATTACTTTGCAAAACTATTTCCGTATGTATAACAAACTGGCCGGGATGACCGGAACTGCGGAAACTGAAGCGGGAGAATTCTGGCAGATTTACAAACTGGATGTTGTTGTAATTCCTACAAACAGACCTATCCAGAGAGATGACAGACAGGATTTGGTTTACAAAACCAACCGTGAAAAATATAATGCTGTAATAGAAGAAATCGAAAAACTAACCTCAGCAGGAAGGCCTGTTTTGGTGGGTACAACCTCAGTAGAAATTTCCCAGTTGCTTTCCAGAGCTTTACAGTTAAGAAAAATTCAGCATCAGGTTCTGAATGCTAAATTACATAAAAAAGAAGCAGAGATTGTTGCCGGCGCTGGTGGACCAGGTGTTGTGACGATTGCAACCAATATGGCTGGTAGAGGTACCGATATCAAGCTTAAACCAGAAGTGAAAGAAGCAGGAGGCTTGGCCATCATTGGTACAGAAAGACACGATTCCCGCCGTGTGGACAGACAGCTGAGAGGTAGAGCCGGCCGTCAGGGAGATCCCGGGAGTTCTCAGTTCTATGTTTCTTTGGAAGATAATCTGATGCGTCTTTTCGGTTCTGAGAGAATTGCTAAAATGATGGACAGAATGGGACATAAGGAAGGTGAAGTAATTCAGCATTCTATGATTTCCAGATCTATCGAGAGAGCTCAGAAAAAAGTGGAAGAAAATAACTTCGGTGTCAGAAAAAGACTATTGGAGTATGATGACGTTATGAACAAGCAGCGTGACGTGATCTACAAAAGAAGAAAGAATGCATTGTTCGGTGATCATTTGAAATATGACATCGTGAATATGATTTACGATACGGCTGCGGCAATTGTTTCTCAGACCAGAGCAACAGGAAATTATAAAGATTTCGAATTTGAGATCATCAAACATTTCACAATGGAAGCGCCTGTAACAGAATCAGAATTCTCCAGTACTCAGATTCCTGCTTTGACAGATATTGTTTTCAAGAAAGCTAAAGAAGATTACGATTTAAGATTAAATCTTCTTAAAGAAAAAGCTTATCCGATTATTGAGAATGTTTACCTGAACCAAGGTTCTATGTTCAAGATGATTCAGGTCCCTTTCAGCGATGGATCGAAAACAATGACCATTGTGACTGATCTGAAAGAAGCTTATGAAACCAGGTGCGAATCACTCATCACAGACTTCGAGAAGAATATTTCTCTGGCTATCATTGATGAAAACTGGAAAACACACTTAAGAGAAATGGATGATCTTCGTCGTTCTTCTCAGGGTGCGGTTTACGAACAAAAAGACCCGCTGGTTATTTATAAGCAAGAATCTTTTTACCTGTTCAGTGAAATGGTTGACAAGGTGAATAAGGAGATTGTTTCTTTCTTGTACAAAGGAGAAATCCCGGCTTAGAACTAGACTTCAAACTAAAATATTTATATCCTGTTGAATTATCAACAGGATTTTTATTTGGAACAATTCTTAATAATCTGATAAAAATCACAATTATTGTTAATTTAGAACAATTAAAAATAATATATTTGCACAAAATTATTCCTAATGAAGAAAATTATTGTGAGTGCTGTGATTTTGGTTTCTACTTTTGCTTATGCACAGGAAAGTGATTCTATTAAAAGGTCAAATAATATAGATGAGGTTGTCGTTCACGGATACATTACTAGAGACAGAGAATCTGTGAACAAAATGCCGTTGAAGGAGATTGAAAACCCACAGGTTTACAATATTGTAAATAAAAATGTAATTGCAGAGCAGGTTGTTACCAATTTCAATGATGCTTTGAAAAACGTTACCGGTATTGCTAGACTTTGGGAATCTACAGGAAGAGGAAATGATGGTGGGGAATATTATACAATGAGAGGTTTTTCTCTACAACCAAGCTTAGTCAATGGAATGCCGAGTTTGAGCAATGGAACACTTGATCCTGCCGGAGTTGAAACTATTGAAGCCATCAAAGGGCCTTCTGGAACTTTATATGGAGGAAGTGTCATTTCTTATGGTGGTCTGATTAATGTCATCACAAAAAAGCCATATAATTATTTCGGTGGAGAAATTAACTATGTCAATAGTAGTTATGGTCTTAATAGAATTACTGCTGACATCAACACACCATTAAGTAAGAACCTATTCGCAAGGGTAAATACAGCCTATCAGAAAAACAATACTTTCCAAGATGCTGGTTTCAACGAGTCTTTTTATGTCGCTCCTTCCGTTAAGTTTGTTGCGAATGATAGATTGACTTTTTACATCAACACGGAAATAAAAACTTCTGAGTCTGCGAATGCACCTATGATTTTTCTAAATAGATATGCTCCGCTTTCTTTTTATTCCATTGGAGTTTTTAAAGATAATTATAAGAAGTCTTATACAAGTAATGACTTAACAATTAACAATAATTCATTTAACCTGCAAGCAACTGCTGTTTATAAAATATCAGATAACTGGACATCAAAAACCATTGTTTCCAGAAGCAATACAAAAAGTAATGGTTATTATCAATACTTGTGGGATCAATCTAATGGAGGTGATTTTAAAAGATACATTGCCAATATCGCAGGTGAAACCAATACTACAGGGATACAACAAAATATTAACGGCAGTTTTAATATTGGTAATTTAAAAAACAAATTGCTTATAGGTCTTGATTATTTTCAACAAAATTTTATCCAAGCAGGCACCAACTATGCTGAATATGGTCTTGTTAATATAGTCAATCAAACTGACACTAAGTGGAATAACCTTACAAAATCTGGTGTGGATGCCGTTCTTGCTAGTGCTACACAAGAGCCAAATAATGCTGAGTCAAAAATATATAGCGCCTACATTTCTGATGTTATTAATATTCTTCCCAACTTATCTGCAATGCTAAGCCTTAGAGCAGATCATTTTACGGGAAGATTGTTATATGCAACAACAGATTCAAAAGCAAAAACTACTTTATCTCCTAAATTTGGATTAGTGTATCAGCCAATCCAAGATAAAGTTTCAATCTTTGGAAACTATATGAACGGATTCCAATACGTAGGTCCTCAAAATGTAACAGATGTTAGTGGGCAACCCACAAATGAATATATATATTTTGACCCAGAACATGCAAATCAATGGGAAATTGGTACTAAAGCGAATCTAGCAGGAGACAAATTCTCTATTACCGCTAGTTATTACGATATCAATGTAAAAAATAAAGTAATGGGCAATGGTCTGAACACAAATCAAGGGGGAGAAGTTGATAGCAGGGGTGTTGAAGTTAGTGTACTCGGAAGTCCTATTCCAGGAATGAATGTTATTGCCGGTTATAGCTATAATTACAGTAATGTCGTAAAGGGCGACGAAGGTTATCCGGGAAACAGAACAGAAGAGGCCGGACCAAAGAATTTAGTTAATTTCTGGGCAACCTATAAAGTTCAAGAAGGAGCACTTAAAAACTTTGGTCTTGGTTTCGGGGGGAACTCTGCAAGCAGATTTTATACACTTAACAGAGGTAATACTGGTGCTTTTCCTCTTCCCAGCTACATTATTATGAACTTTTCTCTTTCCTATACAGAAGATAAATATAGCATCATTTTGAAATTAGACAACATAGCTAACAAGAAGTATTTCTCTGGCTGGTCCACAGTGACACCGCAGAGACTGAGGACACTATCTCTAAGTTTGAATTATAAATTCTAAAAAATTAAAAAAGCTAAGTTTGCAACTTGGCTTTTTGCATATATATGAGAAGAAAAAAACACCATCATAAAAAAAAACCAGGATTTTTCAAGAAATGGTCGGCCAAACTACATCTGTGGTTTGGCTTATCCATTGGTTTCCTGATATTTATTATTTCGATTACCGGTGCGCTTTATGTTTTCAAAGATGAGATAGAAAACTTTACCCGTAAAGAATATATCTATCACAACGAACAAAACATTGAAGGCAAAAAAATAATCCCTATCCGGGAGCTTGAAAAATTAGTCAATCAGCAAACCAAAGAAAAATATCCGATCCACTGGGTCAATATTCCGATTGATAAAAAAATGTCCTATCAATTCTACTGGTATGAGCATCAACCTGATCAATGGAATTACTTCGATGAGTTTCCAATCTATAAGCTGGCATATGTCAACCCTTACAGTGGAAAAGTTTTGCAGGTATATGATGAGAAAAACGGCTTCTTTGCCATTGTCAAATCCATCCACTGGAGCTTCCTTCTCAAGCAGGATTGGGGAACTTATGTTGTCGGGATTCCGGTTATTATTTTCCTGATCATGCTGATCACAGGAATCGTTCTTTGGTGGCCGAAAAATAAAGCGGCAAGAAAACAGCGTTTCAAATTCCAATGGAAAGACACCACACAATGGAAAAGGAAAAACTACGACCTTCATAACATTCTTGGATTTTATTCCTCCGTTTTTGCATTGATTCTTACAATCACAGGATTATTCTATGCATTCTTTGTGGTTCAGGCAATGGTTTATTTTGCATTTTCAGGAGGAGAAACCGCCTATCCGGATTTTTCCAAAATTACCACGAAAGCGCCCTTGGAGATGAGAAACGACAAAACGCTTGATAAGATTTCTGATAAAGTGAAAGAACTCTATCCTACAGCTTATGGCTTTAGTCTGGATCTGGGACACCCGCATATCGATGATCATGAACACCCGAATTTCGAGGTTTATGTAAAGCACCTTTCCTATTCTTACCACAAAAGCAGCAGTCTGATTTTTGATGAGAATTCCGGAGAACTTTTACACATTCATGATCCAAAAGATAAAAACTTCGGCGAAAAAACAGTTGCAGCCAATTACGACATCCACGTTGGAGCAATATTAGGTCTGCCAACTAAAATCATTGCTTTCATAGTAAGTCTGATCATCGCATCAATGCCGGTAACCGGGTTTATGATCTGGTGGGGACGAAGGAAGAAAAAAGCAATTAAATAATTGGAAAAAACCTGACTTTAATCATTCAGGTTTTTCATTAAATTTAATTCATACTATTACAGTATGATTTATTTCTTTTCTACATTTGCTCATTAATTTTAAATTATGAGCAGACATTCGATTATTTTTAAAAAGACAGTTATTGTCTTTTTTGTTTTATCATTCACATTCACTTTTGCACAGAATTCCTTTTACGGAAAAATTCTTGACAGCATTAACAATAAATCCATCAACGGTGCAAAGATAACATCTAGAACAGACAAAAATCTATCGATACAGACAGACCAGAACGGAAGCTTTGTGTTAGACAACATCAATTCTTTTCCTATGGAATTGAAGATCCAGAAAAAAAGTTTTGAATCAAGGACAATCACGTTGAAAGAAAAACCAGCAGATACACTTTTCATCAAACTTCTCCCAAACGATGTCGTCATCACAGAGGTGGTTGTCACAGCCAGAAGAAGAGAAGAAACCGCTCAACAGGTTCCGATTCCCATCAGTGTCATCTCAGGAAAAAGAGCGGAAGAAACGGGTGCATTCAATGTAAATCGGTTAAAAGAATTGGTACCTTCTGTTCAATTTTACAGCTCAACTCCAAGAAATACAAGTCTCAACATCCGAGGGTTGGGTTCAACTTTTGGTTTGACAAACGACGGCCTCGACCCGGGCGTTGGATTTTATGTGGATGGTGTTTATTATGCAAGACCTGCAGCTACAACACTGGATTTTGTAGATATCGAAAGAATCGAAGTATTGCGAGGTCCACAAGGAACTCTGTTTGGTAAGAATACAACAGCGGGAACTTTTAACGTAACTACAAAGCAACCAAGTTTTACAACAGGCGGAACAGCTGAGATCAGCTATGGAAACTATGGCTTCATACAGGCAAAAACCTCAGTGACTGGAGCAATCACAGAAAAATTCGCTAACAGATTTTCCGCTTCCGGAACACACAGGGATGGAACAATTTATAATTCTAGAACCAGTCAGGAACTTAATGACATTAATTCCATCGCTATCCGAAACCAACTTCTATACAAACCGAATGAAAAGCTGAGACTCATCCTAACCGGGGATTACAACAGATTGAGAGCCAATGGATATGCACAGGTCATCGCAGGAGTTGTAACAACCAAACGAGCGGCTTACAGGCAATTCAATAATATTATCTCTGATCTTGGCTACACACTTCCAACAATTGATCCATTCAATAGGATGGTCGACACAGACACACCTTGGAAAGCCGAACAAGATATGGGCGGATTTTCCCTGAATGTGGAATATAATCTGGGAAAAGGAAAAATCACGTCAACCTCTGCCTGGAGATTTTGGAAGTGGAATCCTTCCAATGACCGGGATTTTACGGGGCTTTCGGCATTGGCAAAATCACAGGCACCAAGCAAACATCAGCAATGGAGCCAGGAAATCCGTTGGTCTGGAAACTTCAATGAAAAAATCAGCGGAGTCTTTGGAGTTTTCGGAATATGGCAAAGATTACGAGCCGATAAAGACGGACAAATCGAAGAAGCAGGAAAAGACCAATGGCGATTTTCTCAAAATTCTACAAATCCGACAGTCGTTAATCAATGGAAAACGCCCGGGCTTCTGGAAGGTTATGGAATCAAATCTTATCCTAGCCTCAATTCCTTCAGTGGAGCAGTTTTTGGACAATTAGACTGGACTTTCACCGAAAAACTTAGTTTACTGCCGGGAATTAGAATTAACTATGATAAAAAAGAAATCGATTTCAAAAGAATTACTTATGGAGGATTAGAAACCAATGATCCCGCCTTGATAGCTTTGAAGAATTCTGTTTACAGCAATCAGGAATTCAACGCATCGATTGATGATACTAATTTTTCTGGCCAGATAACATTGGCATTCAAACCCACTAAAAATTATAATCTTTTCGGAACTTTCTCTACAGGCTTCAAGCCGGTTGGTCTTAATCTTGGAGGGCTTCCAACAGAAAACGGCCGTGTTATGACGGAACTTGCTGTTGTAAAGCCGGAAAGAATTCTACATTATGAAATCGGGCTGAAATCTCAACCTCTTAAAAATTTAATTTTTAATTTAACGGTTTATAATTCTGATATCAAAGATTATCAAATACAAGTCCAGGCAGAAAGTTTACAACTAAACAGAGGTTATCTTGCCAATGCACAAAAAGTGCGAGTAAGAGGAATTGAAACCGATATTTCTTATACATTCAGTAATTTTTATTTCTTCACGAATCTGGCTTATACAGAAGCGATTTATAAGAAATTCACCAACGCACCTCCAGCATTGGAAGATACAGGCGGCGTGAATTATGTTGACATTTCCGGGGGAGTCTTACCCGGAGTGTCAAAATGGGCAGGCTCAACAGGTGGGGAATTTAATTTCGCAGGAAAGTTTCTGAAATACAGTGGCGATTATTTCCTTGCACTGGACAGTTATTATCGTTCCACATTTTCCTCAAGTCCGACACCTTCAAAATTCTTGAATATTCCCGGTTATGCATTATTCAACACCAGATTCGGTTTCCGCGTTAGGCAAGGCGTTACGACCTATGTCTGGATCAGAAATATACTTAACCGGGATTACTTTGAACAATTGCTTCCGGGAGCCGGAAATGCGGGACATTATGCCGGCATTTTAGGTGACCCGAGAACTTTTGGATTAACGATAAAAGTCAGCTTTTAAAATTTAAAATTAATTTAATATCTGATATATATTAAACTGATTTTCCTTAAATTTATGGTCTTAAAACAAAATAAACATTGATGTCATTAATTGATTTATCCAAGCAAATAGCTATAGGAATAGATATTGGCGGAACAAATACAAAATTCGGGTTGGTAAACCACCGTGGAGAGATCCTTGCCAAAGGCAGTATCAAAACGGAAGAATATAAACAAGTTGAGGACTTTATTGATGCCTTATATGTCAATATCAAACCTCTGATAGAAGATGTCAGTGAGAACACCACTTTGGATGGTATCGGCGTTGGCGCTCCGAATGCAAACTATTTTAAAGGTACAATAGAATTAGCCCCTAACCTTCCCTGGAAAGGTGTGGTTCCTTTTGCCGAACTAATGCA
The DNA here is from genome assembly GCF_900142325.1 of Epilithonimonas mollis. Taxonomy (GTDB): domain Bacteria; phylum Bacteroidota; class Bacteroidia; order Flavobacteriales; family Weeksellaceae; genus Epilithonimonas; species Epilithonimonas mollis. The sequence goes on along the minus strand of NZ_FRAM01000002.1, from coordinate 155,434 downwards.
AAAAAAATTCGGGGTTCCTTGCAGAATGACCAATGATGCCAATGCAGCAGCGTTGGGAGAGATGATGTTTGGTGCAGCAAGAGGAATGAAGGATTTCATCATGATCACACTTGGGACAGGTGTTGGAAGTGGAATTATCAGTGGTGGAAATCTTATTTACGGACACGATGGTTTTGCAGGAGAATTAGGCCACACGATTGTGAAACCGGGCGGAAGAAAACATTGGAGCACAGGATCGGAAGGAAGCCTGGAAGCTTATGCGTCTGCAACAGGAATTGCCATCACGGCAAAAAAATTCAGGGCAGAGTTTCCTGATTCTATGCTGAATCAATATCCTGAGGAAAACATCAATTCCAAAACAGTCTTCGAATGTGCAGAGAAAGGAGACGCAACGGCTATCGAGGTTTTCCGCTATACAGGCCAGAAACTTGGAGAAGCTTTAGCCAATTTTGTAATGTTCTCTTCACCGGAAGCGATACTGCTATTTGGTGGCGTGATAAAAGCAGGCGATTTCCTTTTGAAACCGGCAAAATTACACATGGAACGGAATCTTTTACCGATTTTCCGTTCAAAAGTAAAACTGGTGTTCAGTGAACTGGACGAAGCAGATGCTGCCATTCTCGGCGCAAGTGCTTTGGTTTGGGAAAATAAATAATTTTAAGAATCCTTGGATTTTTCTGTTCTTAATAGGAATAATTTTTGCTATTAAGATATCGGAAAATCAAAGGATTTTTTATTGGCGATAATGACACGTTATTTATTAATCATCTTAAGTTTTTTTCTCATCAACTGCAATGGACAGGAGAAAAAATCAAAACCTTTAACAAATCAAAAAATGGACAAGAACAATTTGGAATATGCCACTTTGGCAGGCGGATGCTTTTGGTGTGTAGAGAGCTGCTTTCATATGCTGAAAGGCGTAGAATCTGTAACATCAGGATACTCCGGCGGACATACAGACAATCCAACTTATGAGGAAGTATGCACGGGAACTACAGGCCATGCAGAAGTGGTGGAGATTGCGTTCGACCCGAAGATTATTTCCTTCAAGCAATTATTGGAAGTATTCTGGTTTCTTCATAATCCCACAACTCTGAACAGACAGGGAAATGATATCGGAACGCAATACAGATCAGCTATTTTCTATCATTCCGAAAAACAAAAGCAGGAAGCCGAAGAATCTATGAAGGAATCTGAAGCAAAACAAGAATGGAACGGAAAATATGTGACGGAGATTGTTCCTTTCAAAAAATTCTGGGCGGCAGAAGCCTATCATCAAGGCTATTATAACGCCAATCCGACCCAGCCCTATTGCAGTGCTGTAGTGGGACCAAAGATCCAGAAATTTAAAAAACATTTTGGAGAATTGGGTTGGTTAAATGAAAAAGTGGAGCAATAAAGCTCCACTTTTTTTTATAATACTTTAAACTAAGAATTTTCTGCGTTAATTAACAAAAGGTTTTATCACGCCAGTTTTACTGTCACGTTCCACTTTATATCCCAGATTATAGGTAATTCCAATTCCTAATGTCTGTTTCCTCTGCAGTTTCTGGATCTGATCATGATCGTACATCATATCAATCGTTACAACTGTCGTGATATATTTATTGAATTTCAGATTCAGACTTCCGCTGTAATTGATATCCACCCTTTCGGAGTGCTGGAGATAGTTACTGAAGAAATTAATCTGGTTGATATAGGTTGCATCTTTGAACAGCTTAATCTTATAAAGGATGTTTAACATGGTTCCCACCTCCGCTCTCATAACCTGGCCGTCTCTTTCCAAACCATAATTGCCCGCAAATTGAAGTTTTTCATCTAACACAAAGGTGAACTTCCCGTTCAAAGGCCTCAGAATAACCTGAAAATTCTCATTAGGGTTATAGGACACACCGATACCGAGGTTAAGATAGCCTGGTGCCATGAACTTTGAAACCCTGTCATCAAAAACCGGATCCGGCGTGTTGGAATAATTATATCCAGCCGTAAACTGTGAAAGGAATTGAAATCCTGTGGAAAGGTAATAATGCTGCGCCAACTCGTAACCATAATTGGTCATAATGTTGATATAATCGTCCGTCTTTCTTGTAGATTGCCCCGTTGAAGACACGAAGCCATATCCAAGCTGGATATTATTGTCAAGATAATGTCTGTTCTTTTTATAAACAATGTTATAATTTACTTTCCCGATAACGCCAATATTGTTATTGCCGCCAGCATACCAGTTAGAAAACGATGACTGATTGAAAACCAGACTGTTCTGCCCAAAAATGAACCAGCGTTTTAGCGTCGGCAAAGTCAAAATGGATGAAGGCGTGAGCGGACTCGTGTCATTATTGTTAGGAATTATAACAACATTATTCGTGATTTTTACAGAATCTTTCTTTATAGATCTGATGTCAATAATTCTCGGATTAGCAAGACTGTCAAGATCTATCGCTGTCGAATCCCATTTTTTCTGATTAATAGAATCAATGACTTTTTGATAATCAGTAATTTGAGCCTGCAACAGCAAACCAAATACAATACAAAATACCGCCAATACCTTTTTCATTAATATCAAATTTTAGACAAAAATAGCAAAACTAATTTTGCCGAAAACTGACTTTATAACCAAAATTGTATCAATAAGGGATTTTTTTTCAGACAAAATTACCTTTTCTTCTGATTGGCTATAAAATTGTGAATCAAAAAAGAATGTTTTTAAAATCTTTAAATCTCAGGTCTTTTTTAGTTCCTCTTATCATGCTGGGACTGATGTGGATTTGCTTTAGTCTTCAGAACCTGGGATTTTTTGAAGGTTGTAGTGGTGCACTCATTCCACTGGTTCCGGAAGGACTGAAGGGCGTACTGTTCGCACCTCTTTTACACGGCAGTTTGGATCACATCATCGGTAACTCATTGCCAATTGTTGTTTTATTATTTTTACTTTTTGAATTTTATCCGAAAATAGCTTTCAGAATATTTTTTATTGGCTGGATCGCTTCGGGATTATTAGTCTGGATGCTGCCTCCAATTGATATCATCACAGGAAAATGGAATTACAACTGCATTATTGGTGCGAGCGGACTGGTTTATATGCTGGCATTTTTTATTTTTTTCAGTGGTGTTTTTCGCTGGAATATGAAGTTGCTGACAGTTTCTCTCGTTGTCGCTTTATATTATGGAAGCTTAATCTGGGGCATTTTTCCGGAAGAATTCTTTTCTCAGCTGGAAGAACCGAGCAGAATCAGCTGGCAGTCACATTTGGCAGGTAGTATTACCGGAATTTTACTGGCTGTGATCTTCAGAAAAATCGGAGAGGATAAAAAAAGAAAATTCATTTGGGAATATCCTGATTATTATAACGAAAAAGACGACAAATTGTGGCAGGAATATATCGCCAATCATCCTGATGATTTTGAAGAACTGCCACAGCTGAAGCAGGAAAACATCTGGGACTATCTGGATGAGATTCGGAAAAAAGAAAAATAATTTCTATATTCGTGGGAACACAAATGATCTATGACTCCCCAAGAATATCTGTACATCATCGCGCTCAAACAATGCAGGAACATTGGCAATTCTAACCTCAGAAAACTGATCAGGCATATTGGTTCTGCAAAAGAAGTCTGGGAATCTCACCCAAGATCACTCCTTTCCATCCACGGAATTGGTAGAAACATTACAAAAGAAATAGGCAAAAAAGAATTCCTTGCGGTTGCTGAAAAGGAATTGAAATTCTGTGAAAAAACGGATATTAAAATCATATCACAGGACGACCATATTTTTCCGAAACATCTTCTGAACTGTGATGATGCGCCTGTCCTGTTATTCTACAAAGGTAATCTGAATCCTGAGCTTGATCCGATAAGCATCGTCGGGACAAGGAAACTGACATCATACGGAAAATATTTTGTACAGGATCTTTTATCAGAACTTTCCGGAACGAATACTGTCACAGTGAGCGGTTTGGCACTTGGAGCCGACACTTGTGTTCATGAAGAATCTCTTAAAAATCAAATCCCGACAATGGCCGTTCTGGCACAAAGCCTTAAAACCGTATATCCCTCTTCAAATAAAACCCTGGCTAAAAAGATATTGGAAAGCAATGGTGCCCTGATATCGGAATATACGAGTTTTGACACCATCAGCAGGGAAAACTTCCTGCAAAGAAACAGGATTATTGCCGGGATGTCCCCTCATCTTGTTGTCGTTGAAACAGCATTTGGAGGAGGTTCCGTTACCACTGTGAATGCTGCTAATATTTATAACAGAGACGTTTTTGCACTGCCCGGAAAAATCACCGATACTTACAGTCAGGGCTGTAATCAGCTCATTGCCACCAACAAAGCAGAAACAATTGTCGATGTCAAAACACTGATCCGTAATCTGAATATTACGCTCCAGCCGGAACTATTCCCGGAAGAGCCTATTAAAATTGTGTTGGATCCATCCAAGCATGAACATCAGAAAATACTCGATATTATAGCTGCGGAAAAATCTATTTCTCTGGACGATATTGCTGATAAAACTAACATTCTGCATCATAAGCTTTTACCAATTCTTTTGGATTTAGAACTTTATGGTCATATCAAATGTCTTTCCGGAAGGCAATATCAGATCTGTTAGCAAAATTAGCGTTCCGAAAATTTGAAATAAATTAAGATTAACTTCAAAAATTCTTAACACAAAAGATGTAATTATACATTATGCAAAAAACATAATCAATATCCTTACATTTTCAATAAAAATCAAAATATTACTTGCGAAATTCGAAAAAGAATTTAAATTTGTTGTCATAATTGTACAACAATGGAATTATTTAACGTTGAAGAAAAGATTCAGGAATTTATGGCTAAAATTGAAGCCAAAAACCCTAACGAACCCGAGTTTATCCAAGCTGTAAAAGAAGTTGCGGTAACCGTTATTCCTTTCATAGCCACAAGAAAAGAATATACCGGAATGAAGCTCTTAGAGAGAATGGCAGAGCCGGAAAGAGTAATCATTTTCCGTGTGCCCTGGATTGATGACAAAGGAGAGATCCAAGTTAACAGAGGTTTCAGAATCCAGATGAATTCTGCGATTGGACCTTACAAAGGAGGAATCAGATTCCATCCAACGGTAAATCTTAGTGTTTTAAAATTCCTTGCTTTCGAACAGGTTTTCAAAAATAGTCTGACAACGCTTCCGATGGGAGGCGGAAAAGGAGGTTCAGATTTTGATCCGCAAGGTAAATCTGATATGGAGGTTATGCGTTTTTGCCAGGCTTTCATGACGGAGCTTTGCAAACATATCGGTCCGGAAACGGATGTTCCTGCTGGCGACATCGGAGTTGGAGCCAGAGAAATTGGTTATCTTTTCGGGATGTATAAAAAAATCAGAAACGAGTTTACCGGTGTTTTGACAGGAAAAGGTCTTGCCTATGGCGGATCATTGATCAGACCAGAAGCTACAGGTTATGGCGTCGTTTATTTTGCTGAACAAATGCTGAAAACCATTGATGAGAAGATCGAAGGAAAAACGGCAACGGTTTCGGGATTTGGAAACGTGGCATGGGGTGTTGTGAAAAAATTCACAGAACTTGGTGGAAAAGTTCTTACGATCTCCGGACCGGATGGCTATATCTATGATAAAGACGGGATCTCCGGAGAAAAGATAGATTATATGCTGGAACTGAGAGCAAGCGGGAATAACAGAGCTGCTGACTATGTTACAAAATATCCATCTGCAGAATTCCACGCAGGAAAACGTCCTTGGGAAGTGAAATGTGATGTCGCTTTTCCTTGTGCCACACAAAATGAACTAGATCTGGAAGATGCTATAAAACTGGTTGCGAACGGATGTCTGTGTGTAACAGAAGCTGCCAATATGCCTTCCACTCTGGATGCTATCAATTATTTCCTTGATAATCAGGTATTGTTTTCGCCTGGAAAAGCGTCTAACGCTGGTGGTGTTGCAACATCAGGATTAGAGATGACACAGAACTCTATCAGACTGAACTGGACTTCCGAAGAAGTAGATGCAAGACTGAAAGAGATTATGATCGGTATCCACAAAGCTTGCAGAGATTACGGGAAAGAAGAAAACGGATACGTAAACTATGTAAAAGGTGCTAATATTGCCGGCTTCGTAAAAGTTGCCGAAGCCATGCTGGCGCAAGGTGTCGTATAATTTTCATCAGTAATAAAAACAAAATGCAGCTGGTTTTAGCTGCATTTTTGTTTTTAATGAATTAAATTATCGCTTCGGAAGTCCTTTCTTCAAAGCATAATTTGCTCTTTCGATGGCTTTCTTTTCCTTCCAGTTCATATACTTTGCTTTGAAATTTTTCTTCATAAAATTATCAAAGTTTCTCTGGACAGTCAGATTCCAGAGAGAGTGTGCTTTTACGGCCCAGCTTTTGTCCCATGCTCTGAGAGATATAGAGAAGCTTCCATCCAGATACTTCATCCAGTGCCACCAGCCTGTCGGCATGAAAAGGGTGTCGCCATGTTCCAGAAAACACTCAATGCCTTCTACACCATCCAATGCCGGAAACTTTGTAAAATCAGGGTTTTCTATATCATAGTCTTCCAAAGCATAAGTCGCATAAGGAATCTGATAAAGCCTGTCCTTCCATTTGTAATCGAAAAGAAGAATATGTTTCCTACCGTTGAAATGTGTATGGAAAATATGAGCCATATCGATATCGTAATGGAGGAAGGTTACAGAGCTTTTTCCTCCAAAGAACATGCTTGGATATTTGTCCAGAAAACCGCCCATGAGCTCTTTTGGAGAATGGTAATCTTTTAGGATTTTGGGCGCATGTTTTATCGGGTCGAAGAAGAAAATTCTCAGGTCTGTGGGTTCTCTTTGTATCAAATCGATATAATCCGCAAATTTCATTTCTGTCGTCGGCGCATTGATCGGTGCAGCAGGATCGGCTTTGGCACTGTCATACAAAGGAACTGTCACATCTCCGACAACTTCTTTGATGTAATCCATCGTCCACTTCTGGTAAGCCGGCCAGTTTCTGGCCATGTTTTTTATCACAACAGGTTTGCGTGGTTTGAGATATTTTTCGAGAAAATCTTCTTTAGAAATATCATCTACTATATCAATAGGTTTTAGAATGATTCCCATGTTAATCTAATATTAAGCGACAAATTTATTAAAATTTCATCTTATAATATAAAAAATCGCCTATCGTATTTGTAATACTTGTAAATAACAGATATCAATCATACAAGCTTCGTCATTTTTTGGAACTCTGGTAATATTTAACATAAGTCATTTTTATCAGTCCAATAAAAACTTTGTAACATTTTGCATATTTTAATTACTAACATTTTAGTGATAATAATTATTAATTATGAAAAAAATTCTACTTGTCTTTTTAATGCTGATGTTTACTAATGTAGTTTTTGCACAGAAGACCATATCAGGACTCATAAACGATGCGGACGGAAAACCGCTTGCCAGTGCAAGTGTAACAATCGAAGAGCCTGGAAAAAACGCTATCCTGGCGTACGGAATTTCCAATGCAAAAGGAGAATATAAAGTCACTTTCAATTCTTCAGAAATGAATCTTGATCTAAAGATCAAAGCTTTCAATCAAAAGCCAATTACAAAATCCATAAAAAATGAAGATCAGAAACTCAATTTTTCCATGGATTCTCAGGCAACAGAAATCCAGGAAGTGAGACTTAAAACAAAGCTTATTACTAAAAAAGGAGACACCATCTCTTACGATCTTAAGTCTTTTGAAAATAAAAATGACCGTACGCTTGCGGATGTTTTGAAAAAAATACCTGGGATCGAGGTGAATAAGGACGGAACTGTTCTATATCAGGGCGAAGCTATCAATAAATTTTATGTCAATGGAAAGGATCTGATGGAAGGCGGTTACGGAACCGTCAACAATTCCCTGCCAAAAGATGCCGTTTCCAAAGTAGAGGTTTTGGAAAACCACCAGCCGGTAAGCATCTTGAGAGATAAAGTGCCTTCTGAACAGGCTGCACTTAACATTAAGCTGAAAAAATCAGTCACTATGACCGGGCGTGGAGAGATCGGTGCCGGATTCAGCCCGCTTCTCTGGAATGTAAAACTTACACCGATGTTTTTTGGTCAAAAAAACCAGTGGGTGGTAAACTACAAAGCCAACAATAACGGTGAAAGTGTGGAAAACGAAGGTAATATCCTTTCATTTGGAAATCGCTGGGAAGGACGAAGAAGTCAGGCTGCTCAAAAATCCTGGACAAACCTTGAAACCGCAGGCGTTCCGAACATCCCGGAAAAAAGATATCTTTTGAACAACGTTCATTTCTTTTCCGCCAACCTGTTGACAAGCCCTTTCAAAAACAAGGAGTGGGAACTGAAAGCAAATGCGTCCTACACCAATAACAGTATTACGAGAGAAGATGTGCAGACAAAGGTTTTCGGCCCACAGTCGCCGACTGTAGACGGTGGTGGAATTTTTATTTCTTCTACTGACAATCGATTTTTTGATAATGTAGCAAAAGGAGAATTGGTTTTTACTAAAAATGCAAAAAAGGGTTTTTTTAAAAATACAACAACCTGGAATAGCTTCTGGAATACAGACCGGGCTAATGTAGATAATAACCTGCCTCCCGCAAAAAATGATGTTACCGCGACACCTATAAATAAATTCGCTAATGAGTCTCTGGAATCTCCAACAGGAACTTTCCAAAACTCATTGAGTACGATCATTCCATGGAAAGACAAACTGGTCAATTTCATGAGCTACGTCAAGTACCAAAAAGACAGACAAACGATGACTGTTTCTCCGGGAAAATATATGGAACAATTTGGCTTCAGTGCTTTTGATAAAATTACCCAATATGCTAATTCAGAAACTATTGAGGTGAATCATTCGGCTTCTGTCGGCTTCTCATATAGAAAATGGACCTTTACACCAGAATTTGGTTTAAATCTCAATTTTAACAATTTGAAATCTGCTATCACCGGATCAATAGATAATTCACGTTATTATTTGGGAAGGGATAAACAAAATGACGTAGATTGGAACGAAGTGCAGCCTTACACACAGGTTGGCATTAATTTTAAATCCCAAAACTTCAACCTGAATCTAACACTTCCTATGAATTTTTATGGGATTACTTATAAAGATAATATGAGACAAAATTACCTTGATAAGAGTAAAACGGTTTTTGAGCCCAATTTATTTGCGAGTTTAGATTTTGCATCATTTTTCAAAATCTGGGCTTTCGCCAATCAGTCTTATGACTTTGGAAATTTTGGTTTTCTGTACGGTGGCAATATATTAACAAGTCCTACAAACCTGCAGGTAAGATACAGCGATAATGTACAAATGCCTCAATATCTTTCCAGAATGGCAGGAACCAGGTTGGAGTACCGAAATCCGCTGAATAATTTATTTTTCAATGTGAGATATAACTATTCTACCAACAAGAGAAACCTGATAGAAGCCTATTCAACAAATGGATTTATATCCACACTTACGCTGCAGGCTTTGGAAAACTCGACAAAATCTCAGACAGAAAGTGCGGAAATCGGCAAATATTTTCCAAAATTCAAAACCAACCTATCTGTCAATGCATCCAATACCGATTCCAATTCTTTTTCAAATTTTAATGGTATTTTTGGAGAATCGACCAACAGCAGACAATCTATGGGTATTAAGTTCAATAATACCTACTTCAGTTGGCTGAGTATTGATTATAATATTAATATGAACTGGAATAAAAATTCGAATAAAGTTTTAAATACTGTTTTGAATTCCAGCGGATGGAACCACAACCTCAGCACCTATATTTATCCAAGCGATAATCACACTTTTGGTTTCAACTGGGATGATCTCTCTACAAAAGCAAGCGGACAAAATTTCAGAAACTCCTTCTTCGATTTATCTTACCAATACACTTGGGTTAAAAGAAAAATCGATTTTGAATTCAAATGGTTGAACATCGCCAACAGGAAAGTTTATGAAACAGTGTCTGTAGACGCCTTCCAACAGCTTGTGACAACGAACCAAATGTATATCCGCCCAAGCCAGTTTATGTTCACCGTAAAATTCAATTTCAAATAACACTATTTTATAATTGCAAAAGGCAGTTCATCTTTTTGTCTGCCTTTTTATTTTGCTTAATTTTAAATCACTAATTTTTTAGTTATCATCAACTTTGTTAAAATACTATTATGAAAAAAACACTTTTTATTTTATTACTTCTGATCAGCGTCCTATCATTAGCGCAGGGAACAAGAATTATTTACGAATATAAGTTTGCTTCCAGCCTGGAAAAGAAAGATTCTCTGGAAACAGAGCTGATGTATCTTGACATCAAAAAAAACGGAAGCGAGTTCTACAGCAGGCAAAAATTTGTGAGTGACTCTACAAGAGATGCTTATTTCAAAAAACAAATCCAGACGGGCTCCACAAATTTTAATTTCCGTGGCGGAAATGCGGGAAAAGTCGGATTTTCTGTTTCAAAAACCTATCCTGATTTCGGAATTGTGTTGCATACAGGAATCGGAAATTCCAGATTTTTGGTGAAAAACGAAAACCCGGTGGTATGGAAAATATTACCGGACAAGAAAAAAGTTGGACAATTTGAAGTTCAGAAAGCAACAGCAGACTTTGGCGGCAGATCCTGGACGGCCTGGTTCTCGCAGGATTTCCCGTTTCAGGACGGACCATACAAATTCTACGGTTTGCCTGGGTTAATTTTGGAACTAGAAGATGCCAGCGGTACACAAAGCTTTAAATTCTTGGGAAGCAAAAAATTTGATGAAGTCGTGAAAATTGAAAAAGAAGATATCGGAAGCACAAGGGGCGGAATGGTGGTTAAAACATTTGGCGTTCCGGGCGGAAAAGAAATAGAAGTTTCCGAAGAACAATTCAGAAAACAGTGGAAAGAATATAAAAATGACCCTGTAAAAGATACACGCCAGATCCTGTCACAGGGCAATATGAAACTAACGCTTAATGTGGACGGCAAGATCATCACAGATCCTTCAGAAGTTCTTAGAGCGATAGAAAAAAACCAAAAAGAAGAGATCAAAAATAATAACAACAAAATCGAACCGGCACTTTACCCGTAATTAAGCATAAAACACTATTTTTATAGTCCTCTTTCGGGAGGACTTTTTTTATTCAATTGATCAGGAAATTATGAGTTATTTACCTAAACTTAAAAATATAAAAGCATTCGTGTTTGATATCGATGGTGTCTTTACAGATGGAAGCGTATATCTTTTGCCGGACAGGAATATGTCCAGAGTAATGAGCGTGCTGGATGGTTATGCCGTTGTACAATGTCTGAAACAAGGTTATAAAATCGGCATTATTACTGGCGGAAATGATCCGATGGTGAAGAACAGAATGGAATATCTTGGCATCAAAGATTATTATGCCAAATCTTCTCATAAAATTACAGATTATGAAGATTTCAAAGCAAAATATAATCTCCATGATTCTGAGATTCTGATGATGGGGGACGATATTCCGGATATCGGGATTATGAAACTGGCGGAGATATCAGCTTGCCCGGCAAATGCCGTTCCGGAAGTGAAGGCAATTTCGGATTACATCTCGCCGGTTTTTGGCGGCAAAGGGGCAGTCCGTGATGTCATAGAACAGGTGATGAAAGTACAGGGAAAATGGAATCTGGACGAGGAAACAAAATCAGCTTAATTTATTCATTTTGAGATTACTACTCGCTTCCAATTCTCCCAGACGAAAGGAATTATTAACCCAGTTAGGCTATCAATTTGAACTGGTGAAAATTGATGTTGACGAAACCTATCCTGATGATCTGAAACCAAATCAAATTGCCGGCTATGTTTCCGATAAGAAAGCAAACACTTTCGATCTAGATCCTGATGAGATTCTGCTGACTTCCGACACGATTGTTGCAATGGATCAAAAAATACTTCTAAAACCACAATCAGGAGAAGAAGCTTTTGAAATGCTGAAAAATCTGTCGGGGAAAACCCATCAGGTTTATACGGCTTTCACTGTCAAAACAGAGGCAACTCAGGTCAGCAGAACAAGTAAAACTGATGTGGAATTTTCAGAAATCACCGATTATGAAATCGAGTATTATATCAAAAATTATCAGCCCTTTGACAAGGCCGGTTCTTACGGAATCCAGGAATGGCTGGGGATGACAAAGATCAAAACTATCACAGGATCTTTCTATTCTGTAATGGGATTTCCGGTCGATTTGGTCTATCAGGAACTTATAAAACTCAGGTGTTTTCCAAACAATTTTTAAAACTGAAATTTTTGAATAATTTTCCTTGTAAAATTTCGTTATTTTTACAGGATCAATCAACGATTTCATTATTGAAATAACTTAAATGAAAAAATATTTACTAATCATACTTGCCGTCGTTAGCGTTATTGCATGTAACCCGCGCACCAAAAAGAAAAAGACCAAAAGCGGGCCTGTCAATCGATTTCTAACCTTCCACAATACACTTTTTAACAGTAAGGAATCTTTTCTTGCTGAAATGGAAAATCGTGACAAAACACACGTAGACAATTTTTACGATCCTTATATCGCTGTCTATACGACGGAAGATAATCTGTCCGAGCTACAGACAGGGACGTCTTTCGGTAACCAGGGTAATGCTCCGGATCCAGATGCGCCTCCTTCTTTCCGGGGAAATCCCAGAACTGCACAAAACAGTTCCCCGAATGCCGGTAATAAAAAAGGCGCCACAACGCTTCAGATTACTGAAGCCAAAGCTCTGAAAGCTATTTCAAAATATTCTGTTCTTGTGAATGGTGTGGAGAAAAACAAGAAGATATTCGAAGCTTATATGCTTTTGGCAAAGGCCAGAATGTACCAGGGAAAACATCTGGAGTCTCTGGATGCACTCGGTTATATATTCAATACGATGAGTAAGGATAAAAGACTTCCTTTGGCAAGAATTTATCAGGCTGCGAATTATACGAAGATGAAGGAATATTACCGTGCAGATGAGGTTTTCAAAGAACTGGAAGATGATCCCAAAATAAAACTGACAAAAGAGCAAAAAAGAATTCTTAAGGTTTATCAGGCCGATAATTTCCTGAAATGGGGCAAAAAAGAAATTGCAGCAGAAGTTCTGGAAGATGCTTTCACATACAACAATAACAGAAAAACCAAAAGCAGAATCGCTTTTCTCAGAGGACAGATTCTGGCTGGTCTTGGACAAAAATCCGAAGCAAGAGAATCTTTTGCAGCCGCTTATAAATATGCCAACAGCTACGAATTCGAGGTCAAATCACAGATAGAAATTGCAAAAACCTTCGACGGAAAAGCAGACAGCTATGAAGAAGCAATTGCTTACATCGAGAAAATCGCTAAAAAAGGAACTTACGCTTCCCGAAAAAATGAGCTGTATTATGCCAGCGGATTGATTGCAACCAATGCGACGAAGGACTCTATCGCTGACTCCTATTTCAGAAAAGCGCTGAAGGAAAAACAGTCTGACCCGCAGATCCGCGGACTCACCTATTCTGAAATTGCTAAGAAATATTTTGCAAAAGATGATTATCTCACAGCTGGCGTTTATTATGACAGCGCGCTTGCTGTGATGAGTTATAAACCGGAAAAAGACCGTCTCACGGACCTTACTGCGAACATTAAAAAGCTTTCTAAAAACTATTATATTGTAAAGAAAAACGACAGCATCCTGGCTCTGACAAAAATGTCTGATGCAGAAAAAAGAGATTACTTTACCAAATACATAGACAAAATCAAAGAAAAGGAAGCAGTAGCAGAACTGGAAAAAAAACGTGCAGAGAGAAGCAAAGGTTTTGACAACTCCGACTATAATGCGAACTCAATTTTTGCAAATAATCCCACAGACGGCAACAGTTTTCAGAATTTTGGGATCAATACGGGCGGCTCCAGTTTTTACTTTGCAAATTCCAATAATATCCCGAGAGGTGAGAATGCCTTCAAACAACTTTGGGGAAACAGAACTTTGCAGGACAACTGGCGTTATTCTGCAAAAACAACAACAATTGAAGATCTAAAAAATGAAGCGTTAGGAATCACCAGTGCACCTGACCCAAGAAGACTGGAACCGGAATTCTATATCGAAAAAATACCGACTTCCAAAGCAGAACTTGATAAGCTAAAAAAAGACAGAGACACCGCAAGTCTGGGAATGGGAAGAATGTATGAAACATTTTTTGGAAATACAAAACTCGCAACGAAAACACTATATGATCTTGTAGAAAATAAGCCTCATGAGGAAACCGACCTGATGGCTTTGTATAATATTTTTGTATTTAATTATGAAAAAAATCCGGCAGATGCAGAAAAAGCTAAGCAGCTGATTCTGGAAAAATATCCTTATACTTCTTATGCAGAATTCGTAAAGAATCCGAAAAACAAGGATTTTAACAAATCGACTGAAGATGTAGAAAAACTCTATGCAGAATCGTATAAGCTTTATCTTAATGAGAAGTATGCAGAGTCTGCAGCTATGATTGATAAAGCCATCACGGATAATCCAAAAGACGCTCTGATCCCTAAATTCTATCTGCTGAATGCTTATAATGCAGGAAAAACAGCCGGAAAAGAAATTATGATTCTTCAGCTGGAACAGATCGTTCTGAATTATAAAAATACGCCGGAAGGAAAAAAAGCACAGGAACTTCTCAAATTTCTGAAGAGTGATGCGAAGCTGGAATTAACCGACGAAACCGGAAAAGCCGTCACGCAACAAGAGAACCAGAAAGTACTGCCAACCGACGACGGAACAGAAATAGAAGAAAAAATGAACGCCTCTGCTCCAATCGGATTTGGCCCGGGGAAACCGGGATCGGGAGAAGCTTCAGGACAGCAAACCACCACTGCGACACAGCAAATGCAAATGCAGAGACGGGAAAAGAAATAAAAAAAGAGAGCAGTTGCTCTCTTTTTTGTTATACTTTATCCAGCTGAACGGTAAAATGTCTTAAAATTTCCGGTTCGCGTTTTATTTTATAACCTCTTTTGATCTCGGATCTTCTTTCAAAAACATTCTTCACAGCAGCCGCCACATAGTCCATATGATTGTTGGTATATGTTCTTCTAGGTATTGCCAGTCTTAGCAGTTCCAGTTTTGGATAACGGTTTTCTCGTGTTTCGGGATCTCTGTCGGCCAGCAAAGTTCCTATTTCCACACCTCGGATTCCCGCTTCTTTATATAGTTCGATTGCCAGGGTCTGCGCAGGAAATTCTTCTCTTTTGATATTCGGTAAAAAGTTGAGAGCATCGATAAAAACAGCATGTCCGCCAATCGGTTTCTGAACCGGAATACCTGCTTCCATCAGCTTGTTGCCCAAATATTCTACCTGGGAAATCCTGCTTTCCAGGTAAGGAAATTCGGTAGCTTCATTCAGACCGGCAGCCAATGCTGACATATCTCTTCCAGCCATTCCGCCATAAGTGATGAATCCTTCATAGATGATTGTAAAATTAGAAGCCCGCTCGAAGATTTCCTTATTTTTCAAAGCTATGAAACCGCCGATGTTGACCAAACCGTCTTTCTTGGAACTCATCGTCATCCCGTCTCCATAAGAAAATAGTTCTTTGCAGATTTCTTTTATCGTTTTATGCTTTTGGCCTTCTTCCCTTATTTTGATAAAATATGCATTTTCTGCAAATCTTGCCGAGTCAAACAAAACAGGAATTCCATATTTGTCGGATAACTCTTTTACCGCTTTGATGTTTTCCAGAGAAACAGGCTGGCCTCCAGAAGAATTGCAGGTAATCGTAATCATGCAAAAAGGAATCTGTTCTTTCGGATAGGACTGATAAACATTTTCAAGTTTAACCAGATCAAGATTTCCTTTGAAGGGATGAAGATCATTAATTTCAAAAGCCTCATCAATGGTGCAATCTACAGCGTGCGCTTTTCTGATCTCTATATGACCTTTTGTAGTATCAAAATGGGAGTTTCCCGGGACAATATCGCCTTCCTTTACCAAAACTGAGAAAAGTACATTTTCCGCAGCACGGCCTTGGTGTGTAGGTAATAAATAGCGAAAACCCGTGATGTTTTCAACCGTTTGCTGCAATGCTTCAAACGATCTGGAACCGGCATAACTTTCGTCGCCAATCATCAGGGCAGCCCATTGTTTGTCGCTCATCGCTCCTGTTCCGCTGTCTGTAAGCAAGTCGATGAAAACATGGGAACTTCTCAGATTGAATAGATTGTAATTGGCTTTCTTCAGCCATTCTTCTCGGTGTTCTTTTGTGGATTGATATATTTCTTCGACCATTTTGATTCTAAATGGCTCTGCATAAGGAAGATTCATAATGAATAGTTTTAAAATTAATTATTAAAATTTTGAAAAGGCAGAATAATGCATCTCATGTCGATTTTCACTATTCTTTTTAAAATATTAATTAATAAACTATTCCGGTGCTTTGAAAACGTTATCGTCCGAATGGAATCCGGCAACACCTCCACTCACTGCAAACTTCATCGCTTCGGCGGAACTCATGCCGGTAACTTCTTTTATGTTGTTGAATTTGGTGATAATAACCCAGCCAGAAACGGCATAGGAATGAGGCAGGTAAACCGCAACCATCTGCTCAAGATTCACAACAGACATATCAGACTGTGTCAGGAATCCGATTCTCCATATCTCCGGCATTTCATTGGTTTTTACCCAAACCGGAACATTGAATTTCTTTTTGTCGCCAACAAAAGATCCGAGAACATCTTTCAGGGAAGTATATATGAATTTTATGCCCGGGATATGTTCTAAAACGTAATCTAATCCATCAACAATTAACCTTCCGATAATAAATTTGTTACCGAAAAACCCGATGAACGAGGTTCCGAAAATGACAATAAAAAATATCAGTCCGGGAAACTTCTCCGAAACGGAAGGCACCAGATTGTCAATGCTGAAAACCACACTCCAGATGACCCAAACGGTGATAGCGAAAGGTCCAATGATTATCAGCCCCTGGATAAAGGATCGGATAAAAAGTCGTAGATAATCGTTGAGGCCTCTGTTCATCTAACCGTGGATTGTTTCTTTGTTGCCATAGGACCGGATGATCTGGGCCTCATACTCCAGCCATTCTTCCCATCGTTGGTTTACTTTTTCGGGATCGCCAATCTCTCTTGCAAATCCGATGAATGTCGTATAATGATTGGCTTCAGAGATCATCAGATCATTATAGAAAGTTTTTAGTTCCTCATCTTTAATATTGTCTGTAAGAACTTTGAAGCGTTCGCAGCTTCTTGCTTCTATCATGGCTGCAAAAAGCATCTTATCAACCAGGAGATCCTTACGATCTCCTCCTTTGACTATGAATTTTACCAGATCATTGACATAATCATCTTTCCGGGTTCTGCCAAGCACACCACCTCTTTTTTTGATAATCTCATGAACCTGATTAAAATGATCCAACTCTTCCTGAGCAATCGCCAGAAGCTCTGTTACCATTTCCGTATGTTCCGGAACCATGGTTATCAGACCAATAGCATTGGTAGCTGCTTTTTGCTCGCACCATGCATGATCGGTAAGAATCTCTTCCAGATTATCTTCTGCAATATTGGCCCATCGTGGATCTGTAGGAAGTTTAAGACGAAACATGTTTATATTTTCTGTAAAAATAATAATTTGAAAGAACAAAATCTACTTAAAGAAATATTTTTTAAGATTTGTTGTTTTATGCATCTTTGTAAAAAATGGCACAGAAATTGAAAATTTCACAATAGTAAAATAATAAAATTATGAAAAGTACAAAAATCTACAATCGTGCTAAATTATTTCTTCTTAGCCTATTGACTATGTTCTCTTACACTTTTTCCTATGCACAGGATTCTCTGGTTACCAAGACAACAAATGTAACCACACGAACTGAAGAATGGCAAACCAATCCGACTTACTGGATTATCGGTGGTGTGGTATTGATTATCATCATCGCAATCATTGCTTCCAGAGGAAGGAGAAGAGATGATTAAAGAATACAAAAAAGCGCTGTAATGGCGCTTTTTTTAGTTTTTATCCACAGTTTTATCTCGCAGAAATTTCAACAATTTCCAACCGAATTGATCAATTTTTTTCAAACCTTTTGAAATCAGAAATGCCAGCAAAATATTAATTGGATAGATTATCAATACCAATAACCACCAGCCCATCGAATTCTTTAAAGGAACGACCAGAAAATAAATCAAGGACGAACTCATCCCCTGAGCGAAATAAAAGAAGATAGCATTTTGCCCGACGTTTGTGAAGAAATTCGGTTTTTCAATTTTTAATCGGTTATAGAAAACAAATAATGTGACTAACGAAAAGAATGTCCAGATGATGTACGGCATCTTCGGCGGGAATTTTTGCTTATTCAGCTTATAAAAAATCTCATTTCCGTAACTCGAGAACATCCACAACAGTGCAATAGCAACCAGCGCATATAAAACAGGAATCACTATTTTCGGGATTGTCATTGCCCGCATTTTATTACCTACAAGGAAAACAGTCATATAGAACGTAACATAGCCAACCTGTCCGTTGGGATAATACTGAGGGAATATATTGAAAATCAGAGTCAATGCAACACAAATGCCGATAAACCAATTGATATGTCGGGGAAAAAATCTCAAAATCAAAACACCTAAAACGGTTAAGATATAATAAACCTTCAGATACCAGAAACTTCCCATCACTACAGGAAAAGTATCACAATTGCTATAAGAATGAAGATACCAGTTTCCAAGTGTATCCCATTGTGGCACAGACGAAATGCTGGACGGAACATACTTGCTCCCAAATGTGGAATAAAAATCCTTAAGCCATTCAAACGAGAAAAATGTAAGTCCGAAAACCTTGAAAAAATAATCAAGAAAGAAAAGAAACGTCACAAAAATCATATAGGTGATCTGAAGTTTCAGCAATCTGTAAAATGTTTTCTCAATATTAATACCGGAAGTGATTCCGCTCAACGCATAAAACAGTGCTACATCAAATACCAGAGAAAAAATCCGGGCTTCCGCCGGCATATAAAACTGCCCGCTCCAGAAAGCTGTGTGAATAAAAATTATGGAAATAGTAGCCACACCTTTAGCAAAATCAATATAGAGATCTCTTTTCATCGATTTGATTAATTATCTGAGATTCAAAAATATCATAATTTTCCCAGGTTCTTTATAAATATTTAACTTTTACCGCTCGATTCTTATCCTTACTTTTGAAAGTTCAATTCCAAAGATGTCAGATATCATTCAGCTTTTACCGGATCACGTTGCCAATCAGATTGCTGCAGGAGAAGTGGTGCAAAGGCCGGCTTCCATTGTCAAGGAATTACTGGAGAACTCCGTGGACGCAGGCTCCAGCAAGATTCAGCTTATTATTCGTGATGCCGGGAAAAACCTGCTTCAGGTAGTCGACAACGGAATCGGAATGTCTGAAACCGATGCAAGACTGGCTTTTGAACGGCATGCAACTTCGAAAATCCGTTCGACCGAAGATATTTTCAGAATCGCAACAAAAGGTTTCCGTGGAGAAGCACTTGCTTCTATTGCTGCGGTTGCCCAGGTGGAGCTGAAAACCAAGCAGAAAGATGCGCCGGTAGGAACCAACATCTATATAGAAGGTGGAATTTTCCAGTTTCAGGAACCCGTTCAGACTCTGGAAGGTTCTAACTTTTCTGTCAAAAATTTGTTTTATAATGTTCCTGCGAGAAGAAAATTCCTCAAGAATGACAATGTAGAATTCCGGCATATAATAGATGAATTCCAGAGGGTTGCGTTGGCCCATGAGACCATCGAGTTCGAAATGTTCCATAATGACGAGCCTGTTTTCAAGCTCAGAAAAAGTGGACAGATGCAACGCATCGTGGATGTTTTCGGGAGAAAACTGCAACCGCTTCTGATTCCCATCAAAGAAGATCTCGGCTGGGTTAATCTGCAGGGTTATGTTGCAAAACCCGAAGGTGCAAAGAAAGTAAGAGGTGAGCAGTTTTTCTTTGTGAATGGAAGATATTTCAAAAGCGCTTATCTGAGTAAGGCTGTTCAGGAAGCTTTTGAAGGTCTGCTGCAACCCGGTTATATTCCGTCATTTTTTCTTTATCTGGATCTGGATCCGGAAAAGATCGATGTGAATATCCATCCACAGAAAACGGAGGTGAAATTTGAAGATGAAGCCCTGATATTTGCTTTGATGCGTTCCACGATCAAGCGTTCGTTGGGAATCTATAATGTTGCGCCAAGTCTGGATTTTGAAAGAGATCCGAAAATGGAAGCTTTTTTTGCCCCAAGCAAAAGCAACTTAAGTTCACCAACACCTTCTGCAATCAATGTTGACCGGGATTTTAATCCATTTTCTGTGGAAAAAACCACAGAAGAGGAAAGGATCAATCTTGCAGAACTTTATCAGGCAGCGACATCTGCGGCTCCATCCAAAATCAATCTTTTCGAAGATGATGATCTTGACGAGGATCTTTTCCGGTTACCAAACGGTTATTGGCTTCTGAATAAGGACGGACAGACTTATATGTTGGATCTGGGGAGGATGCACAGGGTTTTGATGTCGTCGCATCAGGAAAACCTGCCCACGAAAAAGGCCGGACAAAGTCTTTTGTTTTCATTAGAATACCATCTGAATGAAATCGAGAAAAATAAATACAAATCCATCAAAAAATACCTGCCGGATTTCGGTTTCGAGATGACTTTGGCTCAAGAGAATGTTCTCAGAATCGAAGCTGTTCCGGAAGCATTAAAAGAATCGCAAGTCATCAAATTCTTAGAAAAAATATTTGAAGTCCTGGAATACAGGACAGAGGAAGACTTCTATAAATATTTTGAATACCAATGGGTTAAACTAAAAACCAAATCGAAGTTCGATTTCATTTATAAAACTGAAGTTGAGCAATTGGTCAAAGATTTTATGGATCTTGGTTTTCCGCAGTACACCGTAAATGGAAAAAAATGCTGGCTGGAAGTGCCTTTTGATGACTTTAAAAATAAATTTTAAACTATGTTTCCACAACTGACACCTGTTACGAAGAATATTATTATAATCAATGTTGCTTTCTTCATAGGAACTTTCCTGTTTCAAAATCTGAACATTGATCTGGAAGCTTTGTTAGCAGGCTATTTTCCATTGTCTCCAAATTTCAGGTCTTGGCAAATTATTACGCATATGTTTATGCACGGAAGTATTATGCATATTCTCTTCAATATGTTGACGCTATACAGTTTCGGACCAGTTTTGGAACAAGTTTTAGGACAGAAGAAATTCATTATTTTATATTTTGCCTCAGGTTTAGGAGGTTTCGCATTATACAACATCTGGAATTATTATGAAGTGAGCCAGATTACTAATTTTTTGACAAGTCAGGCTTATGACATCCATGAAATATATAAGTATGCAGATAATAGTTATTCCGGAGAAATGCCAATCAGTACTAATTCTGAAGCGGTAAGAGATGCTGCTCAACAGCTTTTCATCATTCTTAAAACCCCGATGGTTGGTGCTTCAGGTGCTATTTTTGGAGTGATTGCAGCATTCTCCACATTGTTTCCCGATGCAAAACTGATGTTTATGTTTATTCCATTTCCTATCAAAGCCAAATATCTGACCCCAATTATTATCGTTGTATCATTATTCCTGGGTTTCAGGCAGTTCAGTGACGATAATATTGCTCATTTTGCCCATCTCGGCGGTGCGCTGATCGGCTTTCTTTATATATGGAACTGGAAGAAAAACCGCGACAGGATCCAATAAAATGGGAATCATTCGCCTGATATTAACGGCTTTTCATTTCATCGTTATTGCGCTTCTTTTCGGCACGATAATGAATGCCTATGTGCCGCCAAAAGTTTTCGGATTTCTCAACCTTCTTTCTCTTGGGTTTCCGATTCTGATTGTTCTGCATATTATATTATTGATTTTCTGGATTATATCCTGGAGAAAAAGAGCGATTGTTTTTCTTTTGGTATCCTTATTTTTTATTACTCCTACCAGACGCTGGGTCAATTTCACGCCTGCAAAAAAAGAAACACCAAATCTTAAGGTGATTTCTCTGAATGCCAAATCTGGTAAATTCGGGGATGCAAATATTTATCAGTTCCTTAATGAGCAACATGCTGATGTAGTTCTTACACAGGAATACAAAAGTGCAGAAGACCTGAAAGGCTTCAAATATTTTGAACGCAGTTTCCCTGTCGTTAAGATCCAGTCAAGATTCCCCATTGTGGAGAGCGGCATTGTAGAAACCGATGCGAAGAACGGACGATGCATCTATGCTGATATTATGGTCAACGGAAAAATGATACGGTTTGTGAACGTTTATATGGAACCTTTTTATCTGCAAAATACAATGATAAAGCCAAGCGGCAATCTGACCTTGAATGAAGAAAAGGCAAAGAATATCCTTCATAAACTGATCCCGACATTCCGCAAACATCAGAGCCAGATTGTACCCATCAAAAGATTTTTAGACAGCTCTCCTTATCCGATTATCTTTGCCGGAGATTTCAATTCAGTTCCGAATTCTTATGAATATTACAAACTGTCCGAAGGTCTCCAAGACACTTTTCTGAAAGTCGGAAAAGGCAGCGGAACAAGTTTCCATGATTTCAAATTCCCGATTAAAATCGATCATATTTTTGCATCAGAATCCATAGAGCCAATCAGTTACAATGTTGACAGAAGCGTGCGGATCTCGGATCATTTTCCTGTAATTGCCGAGTTTCTTATCAAATAATTTTCGATATTTGTTCTTATGAAATTACTTTACTTTTTTTTAATCCTGATGTCTTTTTTGTCTTGTTCCAAAAACGAATCCGCAATCAGTCCCGAGAATAATGAAAAAGCATCAACAATTACTTATGACACCACTGCTATAGATTCTTTCGGTCCAGGTGCAACTTCTGAGGCGGTGATGGCAAAAATCAATGCAGTCGCAATCAAACGGGAAAAAGACAGCCTTGCCGCGATTGCAAAAGCAGAACAGGAAAAACTTGACAAAGAAAAAGCAAAGTTAGAAGCTGAGAAAGCCAGAGAATCAAAGGAAACAAAACCCGAAGTCAAAACTGAACAAATAATTACTCCATAAAAAAACCATCAGAGTTTCTGATGGTTTTTTATTTAGATAAGTCCTGTCTTATTTGTTATAAAGCTCTTCCACTTTATCCCAGTTGATCACATCAAAAAAAGCCGACACATAATCCGGTCTTCTGTTTTGGTAATTCAGGTAATAAGCGTGTTCCCAAACATCCAATCCAAGAATTGGCGTTCCCTTTACATCAGCCACAGGCATCAGAGGATTGTCCTGATTCGGAGTTGAAGAAACAATCAGAGAACCGTCAGCATTTTTTACCAGCCAAGCCCATCCTGAACCGAATCTCGTTTTCGCCGCATTAGAAAAATCTTCTTTAAATTTCTCAAAACCGCCGATTTTCTCGATTTCTGATTTCACATTTCCAACCGGCTCTTTGCTTCCGCCTGGCGTCAAAAGTTCCCAGAAAAGAGAATGGTTGTAATGTCCGCCTCCATTATTTCTTACTGCTGGTTTATCTGAGCCTGTTTTTTGGATTTCTTCAAGAGATTTTCCTTCAAGTTCTGTTCCTGCAATTGCATTATTTAGATTGTCCACATACGCCTGATGGTGTTTTGTGTGATGGATTTCCATTGTTCTTGCATCGATGGTTGGTTCCAGAGCATCGTATGCATAATTAAGTTTTGGTAATTCGAATGCCATAGTTTCGCTATTTATTTGTTAATAATAAATGAATTGGTCAAAAATAGTCAATAATTATTCCTAAAAACAAGAATCACACTCATTTTATAAATATTTAACATCGAAATTTTTAATAAATTTTGCCGTAACTTTGACCCATTCTAAATAATTAGAAATATTCCGATTATTTGGGCAGCTATTTCCGCCTTCCGCTCCCAATCTTTTTCGCCACGAGATTTCACTATCAATAGAAATCCAGTATTGGCAAAAAAGGATTTCCGCTCAAGTCGGGCTGCAATAATTCGACCTCAAAAATTCCCCTCCTCTGGAGGGGTAGCAAAAATTCAGAGAATTTTTGACGGGGTGGTTTGAAACAATAAAATTAAAATTCTAAAATGTTCGACATCAATAATATAAGAGACCAATTCCCGATCCTGGATCAACAAGTCAACGGAAAACCGCTCGTTTATCTGGACAACGCCGCCACTTCCCAAAAACCAATTTCAGTTTTAAAGACTTGGGAAACATATTACGAAACCATCAACGCCAATGTTCACCGCGGGATACACACATTGAGCCAGTTGGCAACGGAAGAAATGGAACTTTCAAGGCAGAAGATCCAGAGATTCATCAATGCCAAACACGATTATGAGGTGATTTTCACCAAAGGTACAACCGAAGGAATCAATCTCGTGGCTTATGCTTTGACGAATCAGATCAAAAAAGATGATGAGATTATCATTTCCTATCTGGAGCACCATTCCAACATCGTTCCGTGGCAAATGCTTTGTGAAAGAACCGGCGCAAAACTCCGCGTCATTCCAATGGACGAAAACGGAATTCTCCAAATCGATGTTTTGGATGAATGGCTGAATGAAAAAACCAAAGTAGTATCAGTAAATCAGGTTTCTAACGCTTTGGGGGTCATTAACCCAATCGAAGATATCATTGAAAAAACAAGACGCCTTTCCAACGCATATGTTTTGATAGACGGTGCACAATCTGCGCCGCATTTCAAAATCGATGTTCAGAAACTGGACTGCGATTTCTTCGTTTTCTCGGGACACAAAATGTATGCGCCAATGGGAACCGGAATTCTTTACGGAAAAGAATCCGTTTTGGAAAACATGCAACCTTTCCATGGCGGCGGCGAGATGATTGCCGTTTGCAGTTTCGACGGAACAACTTATGCCGGATTACCTTTCAAATTCGAAGCCGGAACACCGAATGTTGGTGGGAATATCGCTATCGGAGCTGCTGCTGATTTCATAGAAAAAATCGGACACGAAAATCTTCAAAACCACGAAACTGCCTTGTTGAGTTACGCTCAGAAAAAACTTCTTGAACTGGACGGCATCAAAATCTACGGCGAAAAAGCCCACAGAACCGGCGTAGTTTCTTTCAACCTGCAAGGCGTGGGAATCGCTTCTGACACCGGAATGATTCTCGACAAAATGGGAATTGCTGTGAGAACCGGACACCATTGTACACAACCGATTATGGATTTTTTCAGCATCGCAGGGACTGTACGTGCAAGTTTTGCTGTTTACAATACTTTGGAAGAGGTTGATATTTTGGTAGAAGGTGTGAAAAAAGCCCAGAGAATGCTGGTTTAATGATATTGAAAAAACCTGCGCAGCTTTTAACCAACTCTTGCGCACAAGTCAGGCAAAACCTGCGCAGGAGTTATAGATTTCCTGCGCAGGTTTTTTATTTAGTGTTGTTATCATAAATAAAAGACTGTTTATCTTTTTTTCCCGACTGACAAATTGTAATGTTTTTTTGCATGGCACAGCTATTGTCAAAATATAGACCTATTACGAACATTAAAGTTTCCCGGCTATGATTCGGAAAACGATTTTTAAAACAAAAGATTAATGACAATATGTCATCAAAGATACTATGACAGAATTTGAAGAAATCAACTTTGAAGATATGATAGACGAAGGTCTCGGAATCATTGCCGAAGAAATCAATTTTTCTGACTTTGAAAACAAAGAAAATGATGAGTCCCAGAGTCAGTTTCCCATTCTTCCTGTGCGGAATATGGTAATGTTCCCGAAGGTGATAACGCCTATAACAGCCGGAAGAGAAAAATCCAAGAGACTGCTGGAAGATGCTCAGAAGGAAAATAAACTGATCGGCATTATCAGCCAGAAGAATCCGAACGAGGAAAATCCTACAGAGAAAGATCTCTACGCTGTCGGGACTTTGGCAAAGATTATTAAAATCATCAAGCTGCCGGAAGGTAATATCACTGCGATCACAAGAGGTGTTCAAAGGTTTAAAATTAAAAAAATGATTTCTCAGGAGCCTTATTTCCTGGCGGAAATTACAAAGCAGAAAGATACCAAACCAAAAGACGAAGAAGAGTTTGTAGCCTTGATGGACAACATCAAAGACCTCGCAGAAAAGATCATCAACATCGACCCGAACATTCCCAATGCGGCTCAGTTCGCACTCAAAAATATTGAAGGCGGAGAAGATCTATTAAATTTTGTTTCGGCGAACGGCAATTTTTCTTCTGACAAGAAACAGATTCTTTTGGAGGAAAAAACCCTCACCGGACGTGCAAAAATTCTCTATGAAATGATGCATGATGATTTTCGGCATCTGGAACTGAAAAATCAGATTCATCAAAAAACCAGCAAAGATCTTGATAAGCAACAACGTGAATATTTTCTTAATCAGCAGATCAAGACCATTCAGGAAGAACTGGGTGGCGGTGCAGAATCTGATGCCGACGAATTCAGGAAGAAAGCTGAGAAAATAAAATGGAACGCAGAAGTCGAGAATCATTTCCAAAAGGAACTCCAAAGACTTCAGCGTCAGCACCCGAACTCTCCGGATTATAACGTCCAGAGAAATTATCTGGATTTTTTCACTGATCTGCCTTGGGAAAAATATTCCAGCGATCACTTTGACCTGAAAAAAGCTGAAAAGCTATTGGACAAAGAGCATTTTGGACTGGAAGACATTAAGAAAAGAATTTTGGAACACATTGCTGTCCTGAAATTGAAGAACGATATGAAATCTCCGATCCTTTGTTTGGTCGGTCCTCCGGGCGTTGGTAAAACATCGCTTGGAAAGTCGATTGCCGACTCTCTTGGAAGAAAATATGTTCGTGTTTCCCTTGGCGGGTTACATGATGAAAGCGAAATACGCGGACACAGAAAAACTTATATCGGCGCTATGGCCGGGAGAATTCTTCAGTCTATTAAAAAATCCGGGACGTCAAATCCTGTGATTGTACTGGACGAGATCGATAAAATAGGACAGGGGATTCACGGTGATCCGAGTTCTGCATTGCTGGAAGTTCTTGATCCTGAACAGAATAATAATTTTTATGATAACTTTCTGGAGCATGGCTATGATCTTTCAAAAGTGATGTTTATTGCCACTGCAAATTCCCTGTCAACCGTTCAGAGGCCTTTGCTTGACAGAATGGAGATTATAAGCATAGCCGGTTATACGCTGGAAGAGAAGATAGAAATTGCCAAACGACATCTAATTAAAAAACAGTTTCAGGAAAATGGTCTGAATGCTAAATCTCTGAAACTCGGCAATGCTGAGCTGAAGCATATTATTGATGCACACACTTCGGAAAGCGGGGTGAGAACACTGGAAAAAAGAATTGCGGGTGTTGCTCGTTGGGTTGCGCTGCAGCTGGCTATGGAAAACGAATATGACCCAAAAATTTCTGTTGAAAAAGTGGACGAAATCCTTGGAGTTCCAAGACCGAAAACTCTTGCAGAAATTACGGACGTACCGGGCGTTGTAACAGGTTTAGCGTGGACAAGTGTCGGTGGTGACATTCTGTTTATCGAGAGCATTCTTTCCAAAGGAAAAGGAATATTGACGATGACCGGAAATCTTGGGAATGTGATGAAAGAATCAGCAACGATTGCCTTGGAATTCATCAAAGCACACTATGA
The DNA here is from genome assembly GCF_900142325.1 of Epilithonimonas mollis. GTDB lineage: Bacteria > Bacteroidota > Bacteroidia > Flavobacteriales > Weeksellaceae > Epilithonimonas > Epilithonimonas mollis. The sequence continues at coordinate 127,848 of NZ_FRAM01000002.1, read as the reverse complement.
AGAATTGGGAATTCCGGAAGATGACATCGAAAAGAAAAACATTCACGTTCATGTTCCTGAAGGTGCAACTCCGAAAGATGGACCTTCTGCAGGAATCGCCATGCTGACATCTATGGTCTCCAGCTACAAAAACAAAAAGGTGAAACCTCATCTGGCGATGACCGGAGAAATCACACTACGCGGAAAAGTTCTGCCTGTCGGCGGGATTAAGGAAAAACTTCTGGCTGCAACCAGAGCGGGGATCAAAGAAGTGATTCTTTGTGAAGCAAACCGGAAAGATGTTGAAGAAATTAAAAAAGATTACCTTAAAAATCTGAAAGTCAATTATGTCACTAACATGAGCGAGGTGATCAAAATCGCTCTGAAGTAGGATTATAGTTAATCAATAAAATTATATCCGTTCAGAAGTCCTGAGCGGATTTTTTTATTTATAAATAATATTCAAAATTTTTTATAAATTCGTCAATTATATTATTTAATATGAAGAGAATTTACGCCATATTCTTACTTCCATTACTTTTTCTGAATTCCTTCAATGCGCAGGAAGTTCTGCCAAAAGGCTTAACTGCAGAAGAAAAACTCCTGCTCCCGAATTACAAATTTTCTGCAGAGAAACGAACACCTCCTCCAGGCCTGCCCGTAAGAACAGCCACACAATGGGAAGAAGTGGAATACCTAGTGCTCGCATGGACAACACAATATCAGAATATCCAGAGACAGATCGTGCAGGCCGCAGTGAAAGAATGTAAAGTTCTGATTGCCACGACCAACGAAAACTCCGTGAAAAATTATCTCACAAGTAACGGCGTTGACCTTACCAACGTAAGATTCATCAATGCTGCCACCAACAGTATCTGGATAAGAGATTATGCAGCTAATACTGTGTATACTAACGACGTTGGAGACCGTGCTCTGGTAGATTGGATCTATAATAGACCCAGACCTCTGGACAATGTTCTATCTACCAAACATGCAGAATATGTGGGTGTTCCGCTTTATGTGACCGATACTTCACCCAATGATCTGGTGAACACAGGCGGCAATTTTATGTCAGACGGTATGGGAAATGCGTTTGCTTCAAAATTAATTCTTGATGAAAATAAAGCAGGTAATTCCTATGGTGTAAGCACAAAAACTGAAGCACAAGTGGATAAAATTCTCAAAGATTATATGGGAATCAGTTCTTACCGAAAGATGAATGTCTTGCCTTATGACGAGATCCACCACATTGATATGCATATGAAATTGCTGGATGAAGAAACCCTGCTGGTAAGCCAATATCCCGATGGTGTTGCTGATGGACCTTATATCAAACAGAATATCGACTATATCAGAAATACTTTCAAAACACCTTTCGGAAATGATTACGACATCAAGTGGATTCCCGCCCCTGCAAGTACAACAGGTGCCTACCCGAATACTGGCGGCTCTTACAGAACCTATACCAATGCCGTTATCATCAACAAAACAATATTGGTCCCGACCTATCGCCCGGAAGTGGATGTAACAGCGCTCAATATCTATAAACAATCGATGCCCGGTTATAAGGTTATAGGAATTGATGTGGATAATGCCGGTGAGGATCTGATCAGCCTCAGCGGAGCGATCCATTGCATCACACATACAATCGGAGTTGCCGATCCGCTATTGATTAACCATTCTAAAATTAAAGCTGTTAATAACGCTGATGTTCCTGTAGAGGCTCAGATTAAACATAACTCAGGAATTGAACAGGCTAAAGTTTTTTGGCGGGAATCAGGGACGTCTTCTTTTCAGGAGGCCATCATGACCGGCTCTTCTGAGAACAAATGGATTACCAATCTTTCGCTTCCTCCTGGTTCCAAAAAAATTGAATATTACATCTGGGCTAAAGCCAAGTCGGGGAAAATGATCACCAGACCGATTGTTGCACCGGACGGCTACTGGAGTTTCGACGCCCATCTATTATCCGTTGAAGACACAGGCAGCAAAAGCATTGAAGGCCCATTCCCGAATCCTGCAAGCAATAAGGTTTATTTTAATCTGAAAAACATTTCCGGAGATGTCAACATTTCCATTCATAATATTCTTGGACAAAAGCTCTCTGAACAAAAGAATGTTGCAGGTAACGGAGCTATTACACTAGATCTTAATCCCAAATGGAGCGGCGTTCTTTTAATTTCATTTGAAGGGAAATTTGGGAAAGTCATCAAAAAACTGATCAAGAAATCGGATTTGAATTAAGACTAATTTTAAAACTATATGAAATGAAAATTGTAAAACTTATTCTTTGTGTTTTGTTTGGCTTGATGTTTATCAATGCAGGACTGGACAAGTTTCTGCATTATATGCGGATGCCAGAGATGAAACCCGAACAGCTGAAACTATTATCTGCTTTCGGAGAAATCACCTGGCTGATGCCATTGGTTGGTACAGTTGAAGTAATTGGCGGGCTTCTTTTTATTTTCCCGAAAACAAGAGCTCTTGGCGCCATTTTTATTTTGCCTGTAATGGTCGGGATTGTGCTTCATAATTTTACTTTATTCCCCACAAATGAAGGGTGTGTAATCGCTGTCGTCCTTTTGCTGATCAATCTTTGGGTATTATTTGATAACCGGGAAAAGTATAAGGCTTTGGTGAGTTAAATAAAGAAGGGAAGACATATGTCTTCCCTTCTTTTTACAATTTTTCAATAGCTTTCAGGACATTGTCCTTATCAGAGACCATAGCCTCCAGGTGTTCTGTTTTAAATTCCAAAAATTGTTTTGGATCCGGCGCATTGTCATAGATGGTCATTCCTTGATCGAAAGGAACTGTAGAATCGCTTTTGCTGTAGATAAACAACTTTGGAAGGCCCTTCAAAGCTTTGACATCTTCTTTGGCAGAGTATGGAGAAACCACATATTTTTCGATAATCTCTTTCATTTCCGGCTTGAAATGGATGGCGATATCTGTAAAAGATGACATCCCTCCGTCTAAAATAAGTCCTGAAATTTTTGCCATATTATCTTTGGCCAGGTGCGTTGCAACCTGAGAACCTAATGAAGCGCCGTAAAGATAAATTTTGGTATTGCTAATGTCTTTTCTTGTCAGCAGATAATCAAACATTTTCTGTCCGTCTTCTGCAACATTCAGGTGTGTCGGTTTTCCAGTGGATTTTCCATATCCTCTGACATCGATCATCACAACTTGAAAACCATTTTCAACCAAAGGTTTTGTCATGAATTGATAGGTTGATATATTCCCGCCTGCACCATGAAAAAATATGATTGTCTTTTTGATGGATTTCGATTCCGGTTTCAAAACAACTGCTGTAATGGTATCACTTCCTACAGGCAGGCTAACATTTTCGATGTTTTTGAATTCCAGAGATTTCATTTCTTTTTTTGGCTGATAGAATTTGTCATCCATCTGAGCTTTAGAAAAAATTGAAAGTAACACTAAGAATAAGGAAAAAAATACTGATGTCTTCATTGTTTTTAAATTTATTTAATGATTCAAAAGTATAGTGAATAGTCAGCAAAAAGAAAATTATCCGACCGAATCGTAAAATATACTGACCGAATTGTCCGTTTCCTGGGATAAAACAAAAAGAGACTTTAATAAGTCTCTCCTAATTCTAATTGGATATTAATCCCTCATTCTTGCAATGACATCCAGGCCTCCTTTTGTCTTGTCTCCTATTTTACAAAGAATCTCTGTATCCAAAGGTAGAAAAACATCCATTCTCGAACCGAACTTGATGAATCCGAACTCGTGGCCGGCTTTGGCCTTGTCTTCGAGATTACAGTAGAAAACGATCCTTCTTGCAACATAACCTGCAATCTGGCGGAACACGACCTGATGATTGGTCAGACTTTTCACAGCAATGGTAGTTCTTTCGTTCTCAGTTGAAGATTTCTCATGCCAGGCAACAAGATACTTTCCGGGATGGTATTTTTTATAGATCACATCGCCGCTTACCGGATAACGGCAGATATGGACATTGAGCGGGGACATGAAAATAGAAACCTGAATACAGTTGTCCTTCAGAACCTCGTTTTCAAAAACTTCTTTTATCATCACGACTTTTCCGTCAACCGGTGCGATTACATTTTCTGTATGGTCCAGAATTGCCCTTTTTGGAACCCGGAAAAACCAGAAAATCAAACCCAGCATTATCAACAACGGAATCATAATAACCAATGACCATAATTGCAGATAGTAAACGGATATAACGCCGATAAATGCAATGAACAGGATCGCCACGATCAGTGTTCCTTTTGACTCTTTATGTAATTTCATATATGCCTTTTCTAAAATAGTTTCTCTAAAATAAAATATAAGTAAATAACTGGTGCACAGATAATAAAACTATCAAGCCTGTCCAAAACACCTCCGTGACCCGGTATAATATTGCCACTGTCCTTGACTGCAAAACTACGTTTTAGCTGACTTTCTACCAAATCGCCTAATGGTGCAAAAACTGAGACCAAAAATCCCACAACCATCCAGTTACCTCTCAGTTCAGGAAAATATTGCTCTACAAAGAAACCCAGAATGAGGGTCAGAACAACACCACCTGCAAATCCTTCCCAGGTTTTTTTGGGCGAAATTCTCGGTGCCATCTTATGTTTTCCAAAGAATTTACCCGTCAGATAAGCAAATGTATCGCTGCTCCAGATCAACACAAAAAGCATGAAGACTTCTAAACTGAATGATTTTTCCGGATCGAGCGTGCTGAATCTTGGTAAGCCAAGTGCAAATCCAAAGGGTAATGCCAAATATACCACTGTGAATATTAGTTTCCCATTTTCAAAGTAAAGTTCTTTCGGAAATTTAAAAAGTGTGATAGCGGCGATCGGGATCAATGCCAATGAAAGCATCTCACTGAAGTTGATGTCAAAGAAGAAACCGTGGTAAAAAAACCGTTTCGTAAATCTGTAATAGATGAATGCCGAAATCGGGAAAACCAGCCATTTGTATATGCTGTTATCGAACTTCATAATTCTGATGCATTCAAAAAGACCAACGACAACGAAGAACGATATCAATCCGTAGAAAAGGTACTGTTGTTTGACTTGCGGCAGAAAGCCGCTGAAGAGACTCTCTCCAAGGGGTGTTGTACAAATTGCTATGATAAGGACATAAACAAGTCCTGACAATGAACGCTGAATGAAATTTTTATCCAAAACTGAGGTTTAATCTTCCAGCAAAAGTAAGAAAAGTTTGGTATTATCCTTATTCGGTGTATCCAATTTAGATTGACTGCCGCTTATAGAAGTCAGATTCTTAAGATTTCCGGCGCGTTTTACCTTCATCATAGCTTCATTCAGATTGCTGGCGATCTGAGAAACATTAGCCATAATGATAATCTTTCCAGGTAATCTTGATGAATGGTAGTGCAAAATATTGTTATGGGAAAGCATAATCCTGCCATCAAAGGCTATAAGATATTCGCAGGTGATGAACGCAGCATCATTCTCTTCCAAAAGCTCCGGTGAATATGGTGTTTTGATAACATCCAGAAAATTTCTCAGATCCTGATCCCAGCAGAATACATTGCTGATCTGTTCTATCTTAATAATCTGGTTGAGCGTTTGCAAAGCCTCAGACTCATCTGCACAATAATTGAAGAAACCACCAGAATGCGTAAAAAGCTGTGCAAACTTGTAGTCCAGATCAGCATCACGAAGTTGATCTGCCAGTTTTGTAACATCCGGCTCCTCCTCTTCGGGGTGATTCATTATTTTGTTGACGAGTTTTTTAAAAAGACTCAATTTTTCTGCGGTTTTTTATTAATTATTACAAATGTAAAGAATATTTATAATACTCTAAAAACCAAAATATTGTTTTAATGAAAAAATCCTGGTTTGACCAGGATTTTTTATGAATTTTATTTACAGCAAAGTGATTAACTCTCTGTGTTTAAGACATTTCCTGCATCTTCAGGATTATCTACACTCGACACTGGTTTTTCCGTTAATTCCGGATCCCAGGCACGTTTTCCGAAGATATCTTCCAGATCTTCTCTGAAAATGACTTCTTTCTCTAATAATTTCTGAGCCAGCGCATCCAGTTTGTCTCTATTTTCTGTCAGTATATTAACTGCTCTTTGGTATTGTGTTTCTATCAGTTTCGAGATCTCTTCGTCAATAAGCTTTGCAGTCTGTTCAGAATAAGGTTTTCCGAAGCTGTACTCTGACTGTCCGGAACTGTCATAGTAAGAAATATTTCCTACCTTGTCATTCAGACCATAGATCGTCACCATTGCCTGAGCCTGTTTCGTAACTCTTTCCAAATCTGACAATGCACCAGTTGAAATATTACCAAAAACAGCCTGTTCAGCAGCTCTGCCGCCAAGTGTGGCACAGATCTCATCCAGCATTTGTTCTGTTGTGGTCAGTTGTCTCTCTTCCGGAAGATACCAGGCTGCGCCCAGAGAACGACCTCTTGGAACTATGGTTACTTTCAGAAGCGGTGCTGCATGTTCTACCAGCCAGGAAATCGTGGCGTGACCAGCTTCGTGGAAGGCAACTCTTCTTTTTTCTGATGGCTTGATGGCTTTATTCTTTTTCTCAAGCCCGCCGATAATCCTGTCAACTGCGTCAAGGAAATCCTGCTTGGTAACCGATTCATGTGAGTTTCTTGCTGCAATCAGTGCTGCTTCATTGCAGACATTTGCTATATCTGCTCCACTGAATCCCGGTGTCTGTTTTGCCAGAAACTCTCTGTCAATATTCTGATCCAGTTTTATCTTAGCCAAATGAACATCAAAAATCTGTTTTCTCTCGTGAAGTTCTGGCAGGTCGACATAGATTGACCTGTCGAAACGACCGGCTCTCATTAAAGCTTTATCCAGGATATCCGCTCTGTTAGTGGCAGCCATGACGATGACATTCGTATCTGTTCCGAAACCATCCATTTCCGTAAGTAACTGATTCAGAGTGTTTTCGCGTTCGTCATTACCTCCTGTGAAATTTCCTTTTCCTCTTGCTCTACCAATCGCATCAATCTCATCGATAAAGATGATCGCCGGCGATTTTGCTTTGGCCTGTGCAAAAAGGTCTCTGACCCTAGAAGCACCTACACCTACAAACATCTCTACAAAATCAGATCCAGACAGGGAGAAGAAAGGTACTTTTGCTTCACCGGCAACAGCTTTTGCAAGTAAAGTTTTACCTGTTCCCGGAGGACCGACCAAAAGGACACCTTTCGGGATTTTACCTCCCAGTTTTGTATATTTTTCGGAATTTTTCAAGAAATCTACAACTTCCTGAACTTCTTCTTTTGCCCCTTCCAAACCTGCAACATCCTTGAATGTTACCTGGATCTTATCCTTCTCATCAAATAACTTTGCTCTTGATTTACCAATACTGAAAATCTGACCGCCAGGACCACCTGCTCCTCCACCCATTTTTCTGAAAATAAAAAAATAGATCAGTGCGAAAACCCCGCCCCAAAGAGCAATGGTAAATAAAATCTCGGAAAATCCACTCTGGCTTTTACCAAACTCCATCCTTGCCTGTTTTGGCAGTTTGGAATTGATTGTATCAAATTTTTCCTGAAAATATCTCAGGTCACCGTAAGTCAATACAAAATCAGGTGTTGGCTTGATATTAATGGCTGAAAGCGGGTCGCTTTTCTTTTCACCTTTTTGCAGTTCTTCTTTCGCTTGTTTTGTAAGGTAGACATCAACTTTAGAATTGTCCTTGTAAACCATTACTTCATTGACCTTACCTTGCTGAACCAAACCGTAAAAATCTTTTTCATCGATATTTTTCACCATAGAATCTCCCAAAAGTCCCGGAAGAAATATGAGTAAAATCAGTCCCAATAAAACGGGTATGAACCAGTTGAATCCTTTGTTATTCATTCTTATTTTTTAAAATAATTGATGATGCCTTGTCCGCATCTTTTAACTTTCTATTTTTGTGATTTTAGCATCACCCCAAAGTTCCTCGATGTCATAATATTCTCGGATCTGTCTCTGGAAAACGTGCACTACCACAGAAACATAATCTACCAGAACCCACATTGCATTTTCCGTACCTTCTACATGCCAAGGTCTTTCCTGTATTTCGTTTCTTACTTTTTTTTCTATATTACCAGCGATTGCAGAAACCTGCGTGTTTGAGTTTCCGCTACAGATGACGAATGTATCTGCGACTGAATTTTCTATGCCTGATAAATCGAAGATCTGGATGTCTTCGCCTTTTGTATCCTGAATCGATTCTACGATTTTATCGATTAATAATTGTTTTTCTGTACTTTTACTCATTCAAAAAAATTGTGTAATTGCAAATTTATTGATTTTTATCTATTTATCTTTTGTTTAGTGACTCATAATCTCATAAAGTTTTCATAAATGAGCTCTTTAATCCATTTCGAAAATTGTTTTTCTACAAATGATGAAATCCTCACGCTCCTGAATGAAGACGAATCAACTGCTGTTTTTACTTTTAATCAAACCAAAGGCCGCGGCCAATATGGTAATTCCTGGAATGGGGTTCCGAACCAGAATCTCGCTTATTCCTTTGGAATCAAAACTTCTGAAATCAAAGTCTCTGATATCTTTCTCAATTATTATACCGCACTGGTCATTCGGGATTATCTTGACAAACTGACAAATGCGGATTGCAGAATAAAATGGCCAAACGACATTATTCTGAACGGAAAAAAAGTCTGCGGCATCCTCATCGAAAAAAAGAAGGTAGGAAATGTTGATTATTTCATCATCGGAATCGGGATCAATGTGCTGCAAAGTGATTTTACGAATCTCACAAAAGCCGGCTCAGTACTTTCTGTTACAGGCTTTACCCTGGACTTGATGCTGTTTTCTCAAAACTTTCATGAATATTTGGTTTCGAGAATGGATAATATTCCTGTTGAAGAAAAAATTCTGAGAGATTATAATTTTAATCTTTTCAGGAAGGACGAAATCTCTGTTTTTCAAAAATCAAATCTGCGCCAAAATGGCATAGTCAAAAATGCTGACAACAATGGTTTCCTCTGGATCGACCTGGAATATGAGGGTCTTCAGAAGTTCTTTCACAAAGAGATTGAAATGCTTTATTGATTAATTGAATGGCATGCAGCCGGCTTGAATGGAGCTCTTTTTCTGTTGTTGCGGTTTTCAAAAATTGTACTGATAGCCACTGCCTGTTCGCAATGACAGAAAAAAGCGGGAGTGGAAGACGGATAAGCTGCCCAAATAAAAAAACTACTCGTTCGCTCTCTTGATATAGAGATAGGCTGCGACTGGTGCGAAAACAATGTTCGGAAGCCACATGGCTAAAAGCGGCGGCAGGGTTTTGTTTTCAGAAACAACGTTCAGAACCTGGAATGAAAAAACGAATAAAAATGCCAAAGCAATTCCCAAAGCGAGGTTGAGTCCAAGTCCGCCCCTTTTTTTCTGCGAGGATAAGGATAGTCCCAAAAATGTGAGAATAATGATCGATATTGGCATGGATGTCCGTTGGTAAAGCTCATTGTAAAAGGATGTTACATTGTTGTTTCCTTTCATTTTTTCACGCTTGATCATCTCAAGCAGTTCGGGTGTGGTTTTATTTTGTGCAACGAGCTTGTCAGGAAACAGCTCGTATGGCGGCAATTTGAAATCCTGAATTTTGCTGATTCCGTTTCCTAATATTTCGGTGTCGTTCTTAGTGGCCGTGCGTTCGGTATAGTTATTAACTATAAAATGCTTTTTCTTTGGTTCCCATTGGATGTCCATCGCCGTGATCTGGTAAATCAGCTTTTTATTCTTATCGAATTTCTGATACATGTAGCCGGAGCCTCTGTTTTCTTTTTTGTTATAGCTGTTTACGAAAATATACTCGCTGGGATTCAGGTTAGAGGCAATGGTCATATTACCCAACAGTTTCTCTTTATTGATCGCATTGTAGGTGTAGGGTTCCAGGACATTTTTCTTGATATTGGACCAGGGAAGAATAAAGTGATTGAGCGCCAGTGTAATGCATGCAATCAAAATCGAGGTAATCAAATAGGGTTTTGCAAATCTGTGGAAACTTGCACCACTGCTCACAATGGCAACAATCTCCGTGTTATTTGCCATCCGGGAAGTGAAGAAAATAACGGTGATGAAAACCAGAATGGACATGAATGTCAGAACCAGATTCAGAATCCAGAACGGATAAAAATTGAGAAGGAAATAACCGACGGTAAATCCGTTGCTTTCAATCCTTGGCGTTTTCGACTGAACATCTACTACCAGTACAATGATAGACAACAACGCCAACATAAAAATGAGGGTTCCCAAGTATTTTTTGATGACGTAAAGGTCTATGATTTTCATCTTTTTAATAACTTTTTATTACAATCTCTGTTTGAGTTGAGGAATAATCTGTTCTTTCCATTGATAGAAATCGCCGGCAACAATATGTTCTCTCGCTACTTTTACCAGATCCAGATAAAATGCCAGATTATGAATCGAAGCAATCTGTTTTGCCAGATATTCTTTTGCTACGAAAAGATGACGTACATAAGCTTTGCTGTATTCCTGATCCACAAAACTTGTCCCAAACTCATCCAAAGGCGAAAAGTCTGCTTTCCATTTTTCATTCTTCATATTCATCACACCTTGCCAGGTGAACAGCATTGCATTTCTGGCATTTCTCGTCGGCATTACACAGTCCATCATATCCACACCAAGTCCGATGCTTTCTATGATGTTCCAGGGTGTTCCGACACCCATCAGATATCTTGGTTTTTCTTTTGAAAGAATATCCGTCACTTCGTTCGTTATTCTGTACATCTCCTCTTCCGGTTCGCCCACGGAAAGCCCACCAATGGCATTTCCTTCGGCTCCGAATTCTGAAATCACCTCAGCAGAAATCTTTCTCAGATCTGAGTAAGTAGAACCCTGAACAATCGGGAATAATCTCTGTTTATGGCCATATAATTCTTTGTTTTCTTCGGTCCACTCGATACATCTTTTCAGCCAGCGGTGGGTCAGTTCCATCGATGTTTTGGCTTGGGCATATTCGCAAGGATAAGGAGTACACTCATCAAAAGCCATAAAAATATCGGCGCCGATCTGCCTCTGGATTTCCATGGATTTTTCCGGAGAAATAAAATGGAAGCTTCCGTCAATATGTGATTTGAATTTTACGCCTTCTTCCGTCATCTTCCTACTTTTTGCCAGAGAAAAAACCTGATAACCGCCTGAATCTGTCAGGATTGGCCTGTCCCAGTTCATGAACTTATGAAGTCCGCCAGCCTGTTCCATAATATCCATCGTCGGACGTAGCATCAGGTGATATGTGTTTCCTAAAATGATCTGTGCTTTTATATCTTCTTTCAGTTCCCTCTGATGAACGGTTTTTACCGATGCCACAGTTCCAACCGGCATAAAAATCGGCGTTTGGATCTGTCCGTGATCTGTCGTTATCACGCCGGCTCTCGCTTTGGATTCTGACGATTTCTCGATTTCAAAAAATTTCATTCGTATGATTTAAATTCTGCCTTCGGATATTTTTCTCTCCGAATTGGATCGTAATTAATTATTTCGCTTGCGTAGGATAATCCCCGCTGTTCTCTTTCATTTTTTTATTGATAAACCCTTCTGCCTTCGGATCTTTTGAAAGGACAATTTTCTGAGCATCGTTCAGAATATCCCTCATCGTTTCGGGTTTTGTCATATAATATTTATAGCTGTCTGTGAACAGTTTTCCTGTGACATTATATTTTTTCAGGATAAAGCGTGTTGCATTTTGCGTGTTGATAGTGGTTCCGATAGAATAACTCTGCTCGTTGATGGCAAAATCGGCAATGATGGCGGACATTTTATCTTCCGGCAAAATATCTTTCGGTTTTTCTATCGCTTCCGTACAGGACAAAACGCAGAAAATCATGGATATATACAATATGAGATTCTTCATTTTATAATTTTCCGATAAGATTTTTCCATTTAAGATTCAGGACACCAAAAATAGCCTCCTGGATGATGCCGCCGTTCATTTTGCTTTCACCTTCGGTTCTGTCGGTAAAAATGATCGGAACCTCTACTATTCTGAGATTCTTTTTAAAAACACGGTATTTCATCTCCACCTGGAAGCCATAGCCTTTCAGTTTGATCTTATCCAGTCCGATGGCGATCAGTGTTTCCTTTCTGAAGCAAACAAATCCAGCCGTTGTATCGTGGATTGGCAATCCAAGCACAAAACGGACATATTTTGATGCAAAATAAGACAGCAAAACTCTTCCCATTGGCCAGTTAACCACATTCACACCTTGCGAATATCGTGAACCAACGGACATATCCGCATTTTTACATGCTTCGTAAAGTTTGATTAAATCTTTCGGATTATGTGAAAAATCGGCATCCATCTCGAAAATAAAATTATAATCGTTATGAATGGCCCATTGGAATCCGTGGATATAGGCTTTTCCCAGGCCGTTTTTTACTTTCCTTACTGTCAGATGCAGCTGAACCGGATACTTTTCCCGAAGGTGCTTTACAATCTCCGCTGTTCCGTCAGGTGATGAGTCATCCACAACCAAAATATGAAAATCCTGCTGCAAAGCAAATACAGCCGAAATAATTCTTTCGATGTTTTCTTTTTCGTTGTAAGTGGGAATAATGACAAGTTTTTTCATCCGGGAAATAATTCGCAAAGATAATGTTTTACCTGTTATTCTTTTTTAGGGGATTGTAAATTAACTTTTTTTAACCGAATCGAAAGCGCTTCCTAAATTCAACAGCTTAAAAATGCTATTTTTTATTTTTCTCCTCTATCCACCGGCTCATATATTTTGTCGAATTCAGCTGATGATGCTGAAGGATTTTACAGAGATAATTTTCCGTCCGGTGCCTTTCAAGGTTATTCTCAATGTCCGAAAGTTTTTCCCAAAACTGTTTGACGTATAATTTCTTATCAAAGACCTGATTCAAAATGACATAAGCATTTTCATTAGCCTGATTCCAAGCGGGTTCATTCTGATATAATTCAACTGCTTTTTCGACAAATTCATCATCAGAATTTTTGATAAAACCATTCCATGGTAAAGCTTTATGCATTGCTTCGGCACCAATGGACGTGGTTACATTCGGCAACCCGAATTGCATACTTTCCCAAAGCTTCCCTTTCAAACCAGCGCCAAAAGGAATCGGAGCCAGTAAAACCCGGTATTGCTTAAAAAGACTTTCGACATTTTCTGCTCTTCCTTTCACCAAAAAACCTTCTTTTTCATTATGTAACTGGAAAACTTTTTCTGTAGAGTAAGCACCATAGATATGAAGTTCCGCATCAGGAAGCTGTTTTCTAATATTTTTCCATATCGATTTCAGCTTCAAGACCGTTTGCCAATTCGGCTCGTGCAGGAAATTTCCGATGCTTACAAAATATTTTCTTTTCTGAAATCCGGTTTTATTTTCCTCAATATTTTCTGTCAAAAAGGGCATATAAAACAGAATATCAGGATTGATTTTGAATTTCTCTGTCAGCAATTGAAATTCAAATTCAGAAATAATCAGTGACAGATCACAACGCAGAATCGAAGCAATTTCTCTCCTGAAAATTTCATTTACAAAATCTTTATTTTCAACCGTCCTTTTTTCTACAAAAGCTTTGCGCCGCGCTTCTCTCAGGAAATGTAAATCCTCCGTATCAATGATCTTCAAAGCATTTGGACAATTCTCGGAAATGCGCCATCCGAATTGTTCTTCCGTCACATATCGGTCAAAAAGCACAAGATCAGGATTTAGATTCCGAATCTTCTTATCAAAACTTTCATTGTTGATTTCAATTTTTTGGATTTCGATTTTCTCAGAAAATTCCAGGTTGTTGGACGCTGTCAGAAATGTGATTTTATAATCCGCTTCCGAGAATAACCGAATGAGCTGCATCATCCTGTGACCAGCTGCTGTAGAAGCCGGCTCCGGAATAACGAGACCAATAATGACAAGATGTTTCACAAAAACAAAAATAGAGATTATTAAAACAAAAAATTTATATTAATTTTGAATCATGCGAATAGAAAACGAAATCAAGTTGGGGTTCAAAGATGTGATGTTTCGCCCGAAACGTTCCACACTGAAATCCCGTTCAGAAGTGACCATAGAAAGAGAATTCACTTTTCTGCATACTCAGAAAAAATGGAGCGGTGTTCCGCTGATTGCTGCGAATATGGACACCGTCGGCACTTTCGAAATGGCGGAAGCATTATTCAAAGAAAAAATAATTACGGCTGTTCACAAGCACTACTCAGTCGAAGATTGGAATCGCTTTTTGAAAGATAAAAGTGATGACTTTTACCAATATATCGCTCTAAGTACGGGAACCGGAAAAGCCGACGAAGAGAAAATCAAAACGATTCTGGATGCCAATCCAAAAATCCAGTTTCTCTGTATCGATGTTGCCAACGGTTATTCTGAGCATTTTGTGGAATTTGTGAAAAAAGCACGTCAGAATTTTCCAGATAAAATTATTATGGCAGGAAACGTTGTAACCGGCGAAATGGTGGAAGAATTGATTCTCGCTGGTGCAGATATCATCAAAGTCGGAATTGGACCAGGCTCGGTTTGTACAACCCGTGTGAAAACAGGCGTTGGTTATCCGCAGCTTTCCGCAATTATAGAATGTGCTGACGCAGCTCACGGTTTAGGCGGCCAAATCATCGGCGATGGTGGTTGTAAAGTTCCTGGCGATGTGGCAAAAGCCTTTGGTGGCGGCGCTGATTTCGTGATGCTGGGCGGAATGTTTGCAGGACACGATGAAAGTGGCGGTGAGCTTATCACAGAAAATGGAAAAACTTTCAGACTTTTTTACGGAATGAGTTCCCAAACAGCTATGGATAAGCATGCCGGAGGTGTTGCAGAATACCGTGCCTCCGAAGGAAAAACGGTGAAAGTGGCTTACAAAGGTCCGGTTTCTGAAACCGTGAGAGATATTTTAGGCGGTGTCCGTTCGACGTGTACGTATGTTGGCGCATCCAAGTTGAAAGAACTTTCCAAGCGAACGACTTTTATACGGGTACAGGAACAAGAGAATCAGATTTTTAACGGGTAAATTTTGAAAAATATATTTCATATAACCAATGGTGATCATCTTGCTGAAGCGTGGAAGAGAACCTTATCTGCGGGCGAAGTTATTATCTGTCGTGAAGCTCTGGTTTCCGGCGATCTGAAAGCGGGTTCTCTGGAGGGATTCTGGGAAGTCAGAGCCAAATCAATTTGTGAAGATTATAAAATTTCAAAAGAAAATTATTATGAGATTTCTGTTTCGGAATTTGAAAAAATTTTGAGTATTCCGGAACATTCTGAAGTCAATCTTTGGTTTGAAGATGATTTGTTTTGTCAGGTTAATTTGTGGTTTTGCGTTTCATTACTTTCAAAAGTAAATGATTTAAAAATCTACCGAGTTTTTCCTAAAACAGCTTCTGAAAATCGTTGGAAAGGTTTTTCAGATTCTGACAATTTGGAAATATTTTTGGAATCTAAAGTTTTATTTAATAAAAATGATATTGAATTAGCTGAAAACCTTTGGAAAGCTTATCAAAAAAAAGACACTTATTCTTTAAAACAATTAGCTGAAAATCAATCCGGTTGCTTTCGTTTTTTGAAAGAAGTTGTAGATGCTTACATCAATGTGAATCCGGAAAATTTCATCAAAAATCAATTTAAAAAAGGATTGACAGATTTTGATTCTATTTTTGAAAAATTTCAGGAAGAATTAGGAATTATTGGTTTTGGAGACCTTCAGGTCAGGAATATCTATCAGAAACTTTTAACTCAATAAAAATAAAAGGCGCAAGTTATTTGCGCCTTTCTTTCCTAATTTTACTTTCTTACTTTTTTATAAGCTTATGAGAAGTTGTCGTGTTGTCTGAGAAATTTGCTTTAAGGACATAAACACCTTTCGGATTATTTTTCAGATCAAGTTCTTTACCGGATACAGAGGTTATCAATTTTCCTGTCGTATCATAAAGTTCCAACGTTTTGATGGCTTTATCGGATTTAACAGAAACTTTATCAGAAGTCGGATTCGGATAGATATGGAGACTGGATTTAGTTGTTTCTGTAACAGCCATTGTCCCTTTTTTCTGAACTTTAAAATTATCTACGAAAATACAATAGTCCGCCGCTGCAACAAAGGTAGTTCCGTCAGAAGCATAAAAAGCGAATTTCACATTGCTTCCTTTATAAGCAGATACATCAATGGTTAGTGTATTTCTTTGGTTGGAGATGGTCATATTCGGGTTATCCCAGTTTTTGAGCTCTTGCCAGCTTGCGCCGTTATCTATTGTTACCAAAATTTTGAACTTATCCGTAGATTCAATTTGTGGAGCCGGGCCGGAAGCATTGCCAGAGAAAGGGCCATTGGTGGTTCCATAATCAAACGTAATTTCATAATCGTCTCCTGACAGATCAAAAGCATTGGTCACGGCCCAATAGGAAATATTTGCAGTAAACATGTTCATTCTCAATGACTGATCATTTGCTGCTGTATTATTCATGAAGGGTTTCTGCTGCCAATAGTTGGTAGACTGGTTGGTAGGACCATTACCCACTGCAGCACTAAAAGTATATCCGAGATACCAGCCTGTCAACGGAAAAGTGGTGAATTGCTGACTGTAAGGCGGAATCGTAGCCTGAGAAAAGAATGATGATGTATACATCATTAATGCTAATAAGTAAAGTTTTTTCATAAGTTGTAAATTTCTTTTGTAAAAAATGCTGCCTCACCTAAAAGAATGAGGCAACATTATTAAATAATTATGATGATTATTGTTTGATCAGTTTCTGGGAATCGATTTTCCCATCCACGAATGTCATTTTTATTACATATTGACCGGCAGTAAGGTTTGAGACATCAATCTGCTTAGAATCTGTTTCGAGTACTTTTCTCCCGTTCATATCGAATACCTCAGCATTTATAAGCTTAGAATCATTTTTGACGGTGACAACATGCTTGGCAGGATTTGGAAAAATAATTGTTTTGATTTCCTTATTGGTGTCAGAAACAGCAAGGCTTTCCTTTTGTATTGTGAATATATAATCTTCAGCCTGTCCCTGATCAAAAACACTACAAGAATATGTTGCATAATTAAAAGCTTCTGAAATAATTCTCACTTTTGTATCTCCCAAACTGGCAGTTAATGGAATTGGCAGTTGGTAAGTAATTGTATTGCTGTTTGATGCACTTACTCTTCCAATATTGTAAATTTCTCCTGCGTCACCCAGGAATCCATTATGATTCCAGTCTACAAAAATGGCTATTGCTTGACTGGATGTACCATCATACGTCTGTGCTTTGATCTGGATAGGATATGTTTTACCTCTTTCAAGATCAGTTTTGATTGAAGAAAAATCTTCATAACCCACTTCTTCTGTAGATGTATTATTAATAGTTCCGATTTTCACATTATCTATTGGCATCACGAAATTGAATCTAGGAATACAATAGCTATCAGTAGGATCTGTCTCAGCACAGCTTCCTATTAATGTAAAGACGCCATCAGCATTGTTTGTGACAGGTTTCCAAACAGATCCATCCCCACTCCAATACATTTCTTTTCCACTATTTTTAATTGTAGTCGCCTCAACATAAGAAGGGTTTTCCTGAACATTGTTGACAGCTTTTACGACCAGCCAATATCTGGAGCCAACCGCACCACCAACAATTACAACCGGTTCCGGAAGATTGAAGGTGTTTTTTCTAAAAGTAAATCCCTCTTTTTCATTCAGGTCGGTAACCGTATTTGGGATGATTCCGTTATAGACCTTTTCTGCCGTCAAAGGCAATCCGTCCGGGCCAGCCTTCATTATAAAAATATCAAACGATTCTATTCCTCCTTTGTCAATCGTATTGAGAATAATACTTGTAACTGTTAGGTTGGTATGTGCAGAAACATTGAAGTCGTTTGCAAGATACAGCAAATTCAAATCTCCAGCTCCTGTCTCGAAATTATTACTTGGTGTAGATGGTGCACAAGCAGTAGGATAAGTCTCTACACTGTCATTATTCCCTACTACAATATCGTCAAGAACATTCGCTCTTCCTGTTTTCATTACAGCTTCAAAACAAATCTGCAGTTGGGACGACTTTTCCGGTAAATCCAAAATAAACTGTTTCCACTCCGGAACATTGAACATAAAGTTTTTCAATACTATCCAGGGAGAAGTGGGAGAAACACGGTAATAAACATTTAGATTATTTTGAAAAATTCCCCAAGCTTCCTGTCCCATAAAAAATGAAACCGTCGGCGTTTGCAATCCTGTAACATCCATGATTGGACTGATTAGTCTTACTTTCGCATCAGGAGAATTAGCTGCAACCTGCGAACATGCGTTAAGCTGTCCGGAATGTGCATTCACGATGTTGTAATCTACACCACCTGCTGATCCTTTTTTATAGACCCATCCATCATAGCTTGGATAGTGTCCGCCGATAACCTGTTGTGTCCAGCAGGAGCGGCTCGGACTGTCCGCCTCAAAAGTTTCTTTGAAGGGAAAGCTGCTGACTGTGTTACAAGTCTGTGCATTAAAGTTCCCGTGTATTATAGCAATGAATGCCGCAATCAAAAAGTAGAATTTCTTCATTTCAGTTCAAATTTTAACCCTACGAAAATAGACTTTGAAAATCGGAAAATCAAAAGAATGAATAGTCCTATTATGGAAAATTTATGATTTTGACAGTAAAATAAACCGAATAATTATTTGATTTTCAGAACTATATGTTTTCAGACACCTTTTTTTTCAGAAGTCTGCGTTTCTGTTCTGTTTTGAAGGTTTTGAAGAGTAAAAAGATAATAACCAACCCAAAAAAGATTGATGAAATTGCTATCAGGAGAATATATTTTTGACTGATGGATTCTTTTTCTGACTCATATCGAGATGATTCCCGGCTAATCAGCTGGTTAACCAAAGCTGCAGCTTCTCTGTTACCGGCATCAACATTTTTCATGAAAAGCTTCTCATAATAATCATGTCTTTCTGTGTCTTTCAGTTGTAAAAAATTTTCCGCCAGTATCTCATAGACCTCATTTTCTATATCATCTCTCGCTGGCTGGTCTTTTCTTTTTCTTAATATCTCAAAAAGCATTTCATTTGAAAGTTCAGGTTTCCCTTCAGCAGAAAGAATTTTAGCTTTTCCAAGTTCTATGAATGTTTCCTGCAGATCAACAAACTGCGGAGGATATGGACGGGAAGACTCATCAGGATTGACACCTGCTAATTCTAAACTCTCCGATGCCTGGACAAACTGTTTTTGCTGTATCAGTGCAAATCCTCTGTTGAGGTATGCCATTTTTATATTAATCTCTGCTAAAGGATTTTTGGAGTTAATATACTGATTAATAGCTTTATTGAAATAAGATAGCGCAATATCACTATCCAAACCGTAGAAATAGTTCATTCCTTTCAGATAGAAAATATTCCCTTTTACAAGGTTGAGAGAATCCGGGATTTTTGGTGATGACAACAAAAGCTCTGCCTGATCCAGATAGATCCTTGTTTTTTCATTCAGTTTAAGAAACTGATATGTATTGCCAAGAATACCAAGAATTTTAATTTTTGTTATTGCATCATCGCCATTATCAGCAATTCTCAAGGCTTCATTTCCATATTGGATAACATCCAATGGTTTCTGCAAAAGATTAGACGTATTGGTAAGAATAAACAAACTTTGAAGTTTATCCTTATGATCCAGGTTTTTATTTTTATATGCTTTCTCTGCAAGCCGGAAAGATTCTTTAGGATTTACCAGCATCAGTCTCTCAGCTTTCATCAAAAGCTCGTCTGGTTTTGGTTCACTTGCATCAGCAAAAAGACCAAAAAACAGCAATGTTATTAAAATATACCTTTTCATTCTTCCTTCTGCTTTAATAGTTGAATGTAATTAGCCGGCGACATCCCTGTCACTGATTTGAAAACTGCTGCAAAACCGCTGTGGGTAGAAAATCCGCTTTCCTCTGCGAGATACTTTATTTTATAACTTCTGTAGATGGGCTTTTCTCTGAGCTTATTTATTATGTAATTGATTCTCAACTCATTGATATAAGCATTGAAATTTTTCTGTTTGTTGGTATTAATTGTTTCTGACAGATACTTTGTATTGGTTTCCAGCTTTTTGGCAAGATTCTGAAGAGAGATATCAGGTTTGATGAAATCTTCCGTCTTTTCAAAATCTTCCAACTTTTTCAGCAATAAGTTTTCCGTCTTTTCCGAGATCACCTGTGGCTGAGGTACTTTTCTCTCCTTGAGAAAATTGATTTTTTTGATAAAATTCTGGTATTCAGTGATCTGGGAACGGATCTGGAAGAATCTTATCGTAATTAAAATAATAATCACAAGCCCGATTCCTATGATTGAAAACAAAACTTTTTTCCGGTTTGTCAATAACAATGTTTGTTCATTTCTAAGCGTTTCCTCTACAATGTTAAACCATTTATTTTTTGCCGAAAAACGGGTTTGATTTATATTTTTCAATAACAAATCCTGCTTTTCAACAGTTCCTTTATACTTGTCATCAGACTTTGTTCTGGCATAATATTGTGTCAGAAAGTCGTAGTAATCATATTTCAGATTAAGATTGGTTGTTTGTTCCAGAGAATCTTTAGGAAGTTCAGCGATGATTTTTTCTGCCAATTCGATCCGGCCATTCTGGACAAGATATTTTCCGTACAGAAGCCTGAACTGAAGATCATTTTTGTATAGTTCTTTTATCCCATTCAAAAATAAATCGAATGACAAATCTTTATCATTATCAACAAGAAAATCAGACAGATAAAAAAGATTTTCTCTCGCAATCAACAGATTACTTGTTTTAGCTTTTTCCAAGATTCCTGAAAGATCCCGCTCAGTATTTTTAGATTTGTTTTCACTCAGCCGGTTCAGCAGAGACATTATTTCATTTGAAAAAACGAAATCGTTGCCGGTAAAACTATTTGTGTCAGAATTATCTTTGATGTTGAGATAATACAGAATGCTTCTTTTCAGTACAACAATGCTGGGAGGAAGATTTTCATTTTTATCAGAAATTTTCTTCAGTGCATCCGCGAGATTGTTTTGAAAAAAAAGTGATTTGATTCTCAGATAGTCCAGCTTTTCTTTTTCTTCAGAATCCAGCTCGAAGTTCTTTTCCAGATAATCCAGGACTTCCGAAGCCTTATCCGGTGTGAGTGTCATCTCATAAACCGCTTTCTGAAAAAGCTGTTTCTTTTCCGGGTCAGCAGTTTTCCCAGAGACCAAAGAAAAGAAGATAATGAAAAGTAAAAAAAACAGTTTTTGCACCAGTTTACAAATTGGATTATAAATTTATATCTTTTTTAACGGATTAAAATAAAAAAACTCACAGAAATTAATTTTTCTATGAGTTTTTAATAATTTTCAGGGTAATATTAAGTCAGCATTCCTCCATCTACGTTCAGAACCTGTCCTGTGATGTAAGCAGACATTTCACTTGCAAGGAATACACACGCATTCGCCACATCTTCCGGTTGTCCGCCTCTTTTCAAAGGAATTCCGTCTCTCCAGCCTTGCACGGTTTTTTCGTCCAGCGCAGCAGTCATTTCAGTTTCGATGAAACCTGGAGCAATGGCATTGCAACGGATATTTCTGGAGCCTAATTCCAAAGCGACGGACTTAGTAAATCCAATGGCTCCGGCTTTTGATGCAGCATAATTGGCTTGTCCTGCATTTCCTTTCACACCTACAACCGAAGTCATATTGATGATAGAACCAGATTTAGCTTTCATCATTGGTTTGATAACTGCTTTTGTCAGGTTGAAAACCGAATCCAGATTAACTTTGATAATCGTATCCCAATCGTCTTTTGACATTCTCAGCATCAGGTTATCTCTAGTTATTCCGGCATTATTGACCAAAATATCAATTGTTCCGAATTCTGCCAAAACATCCTCAACTAATTTTTGAGCAGCATCATAATCCGAAGCGTCGGATTGGTAACCTTTGATTTCTGTTATCTGGCTCAATTCCGATTCTAATTCTTTAGCTTTTTCAACAGAACCGGCATAAGTGAATGCTATTTTTGCGCCTTCTTTAGCAAAAACTTCTGCAATTCCACGTCCGATTCCACGCGTTGCTCCTGTGATGATGGCAACTTTACCTTGTAGTAATCCCATATTTTATTCAAATTCTTTTATAAGTTGTTGTATTTGAAGTTTTAATGATGGTAAATCTTCTTTCAAAGTTTTCCAAACTTCATCAAAATCCACATTAAAATATTCATGAATCAAGTAGTTCCTCATTCCAGAAGCATATTTCCAAGGAATTTCTGGATGATTGTTACGAAAATCTTCTGTAATTTGTTTTGATGCTTCTCCAATTATTTCGAAATTTCTAATAATTGCATCTTGTTTTATCCAATCTTGTAGATATTCGCCATACGAAAGCTGTTGAGTTATCTTTTCTATTTTGATAATGCTTTCGAAAATGTGAATCAATCTCAAAAAATTTTTATCAATTGCCATAGATAATTTTTAAATCTTTTAAGATGCCCTCTTTCAGAAAAGGATGAAGATATTTTTCAGAAACAAAGTCAATACTGAAATTTAATTTATTTTCTAAACTCTCTTGAATTTCAAATTTTTGAAAAAGCGAAATTGGTTCTTCAAACTGATATAAGATATCCAAATCGCTATTTTCTGAATTCTCTCCACGAGCAAAGGAACCAAAAATCCCAATTTTTTTGGGTTTATACGGTTTCAATATTTCAATAATCAAATCGATTTGCTGTTGAGAAATCATAGGAGCAAATTTAATTTAAATTTTTTAAAGACCATTATTCACAATCAGAACAATCTCACCTTTTAAAGTTTTACTTTTCGAAAATTCAATTAACTCATTGATGGTTCCTCTTTTAGTTTCTTCAAATTTTTTGGAAATCTCTCTGCTCAGACTTACTTTCGTCTCTTCACCGAAGAATTCTTTAATTTGCTCAAGAGTTGTATTGATTTTATGCGGACTTTCATAAAGAACAATTGTCTTTTTTTCTTCGGCCAATTGTTTCAGTTTGGTTTGTCTGCCTTTTTTTTGAGGTAGAAATCCGGCGAAAAGAAATTCATTAGTTGGCAAACCAGAAACAACTAATGCCGGAACAAAAGCGGTTGCGCCAGGCAAACAAGTCATTTCTAAATTTTTATCCGCACAAGCTTTCGCCAAAAGATAACCCGGATCAGAAATACCAGGCGTTCCTGCATCTGTAATAATAGCAATATTTTGCCCGTTTTCCAAATCCTGAACAACTTTGTCAGTAGTCTGATGTTCGTTATGTAAATGATAGGATTTCAGAGGTTTAGATATTTCATAATGTTTAAGAAGAACACCTGAAGTTCGGGTATCTTCGCACAAAATATAGTCCACTTCTTTTAGAACTTTCACAGCCCGGAAAGTCATATCTTCCAGATTTCCAACAGGCGTCGGAACAAAATATAAAATACCGCTCATCTACAAAAACCTGTTTTCAACCAAAGTCCAAAGTCTCTGCGCATAATTATCAACCTTTTTCCAGTCTCTTTCGTAATAGATATCACTCAAATACTCCTGAGCTTTATTCAAAGAATTGAAAGAGTTAAGAACTGTAACCACTTGATTTAATTCACTTTGACTTCCATTAAATAAATATTGAGAAAACGCAATTCTGTCATTCAGATCCAGTTTGAATTCTGGTTTTGGCTTTGGTGCTTCCATATAATCCGTCGGAACATTATTTTTCAATAAGCTTCCCGAAGTTTGAACCGGAGCTGGTTTTTCAACTTCTTCCAAATGATCATCATCAAACAATGACTTTGCGATTTTAAGACCTTTGATATGCGCTAATTTGAATTTTTTATCGTGATGATCTTCATCATTAGAAGATTCATAAACTTGTTCTGATTTTTCTTTCGGTTGTGTATTCTCTTTAGAAAATTCAACAATTTTTCTTCTGTTTTCCTCAAGTTCTTTCAGCTTAGCTTCTTTCTCTGCCAATCCCGAATCATAATCACCCAGCGAGTTCTCTACAGTTGGTTCATCTCTTGTCATTGCAAAAGAAAACTGGCTGTCCTGCATTGGTTCGAGTTTTTCAGATGGTTCGTTTAAAAGACTATCTTCAATTTCAGCGACGGCTTCAACAATTTCCTCGTGATAGTTTTGAGCTAAGATTTCATTAACAACTTCCACCTCTGAAACTGATTCAACCAATTCTTCATTTGTAGTTTCGATTTCTTTTTCGATGATTTCTTCCGGTCGATGAACTTCTTCAGTTGTATTCTCTGAAACTATTTCTTCAACTATATTTTCTTGAGAATCAATTTCAGCAAAAGAATGAACTTCTTCCACTTCCGGAACATCTTCGAAAATATCATGAGCTCGAGTTTCTTCAACAATGATCTCTGCAACCTTATTTGCTTCCCCAAATTCTTCAACAGAAACCAAATCTGGATTTAAGTTTGTCAATTGGTTATCAATTAATTCCAAAGGTTCAATTTCCATTGGCGAATAATCAACATTCTGAGAAATTTTAAGAAAAGAAAACTTCTGATAAAGTTGGTTGATCTCATTTTCCTTGTTCAAAATCTCCTCATAACTTTCAGATTCTGATAATTCTGACAAAAGAATTTTGATTTCAGCGAAGATTTTCCCGTATGTATCTTGCAGGTTTTGCATAATAAATCTTATTAATTTTTACTTAAATTTGATGCTTATAAATTTAAGAACAATTTGCTAATTTTATATACTATTTTGTTCCTAATTTAAGGCTTCGACAAGCTCAGCCTGACAACGCTAAAAACAAAACTTTTAGTATTATAAGTGTCACACTGAGCTTGTCGAAGTATTTTTTAATATTGGTTTAAAACAATTTTTTGCTAAATTAATAATGTTTTTAGAAAATACAATTAATCACTCAAAACAAAGCGGCTGGATGGAAGTAATCTGTGGTTCCATGTTTTCCGGAAAGACGGAGGAACTCATCAGAAGACTTCGCCGTGCGGAAATGGCCGGACAAAATGTGGAGATTTTCAAACCCAAAATCGATACCCGTTATTCTGAAGAAGACGTGGTTTCCCACAACCAGACCAAAATCCGAAGCACGGCTGTAGAAAGTCCTACGGAGATTCTTTTGTTGGGTTCTAATTGTGATGTAGTGGCGATAGATGAAGCGCAGTTTTTTGACGAAAGTATTGTGGATGTTGCCAATCAATTAGCAAATAATGGGATTCGGGTTGTGATTGCCGGTTTGGATATGGATTTTCTAGGTCGCCCTTTTGGACCGATGCCCAATCTGATGGCAACTGCAGAATATGTGACGAAAGTTCACGCAATTTGCCGTCGAACTGGAAATCTAGCTAACTATTCTATGAGAACTTCTGCCGGAAAAGAGTTAGTAGAACTGGGAGAAACCGAAGCTTATGATGCGGTGAGCAGAAGGATTTTTGTGGATGAAGTTTTGAATAAAAAAGAAGATTAATATCAATAGTTGTTGTAAATTTGTTTAAATTATAATAGTAAAAACTATCAAAAAATGATATCAGAAATTAAAAATTATATTCAAATCAGTAATTCGATTGATGAGATTTTGAAGAATTCTCCTTTCAAACTGAAGTATATCATTGAGAAAAGCGGAATTTCTGAGCCCACATTTTTTCGTAAAATGAAAGAAAAAAAATTCAATCCAGAAGAGTTGCTTAAGATTGCGGAAATTATCTACCCAGAAGTTAATTCAAAAGATGGTATTCTAAAGGCAATAGAGGAAGGTTTGGAAGATGTTAAAAATGGCAGAATAACCGAACATTCTACTGTTATGACTGAAGCAAAAGAAAGAATCGCGAGGAAGAGAAATGAACATCTTTTGGACAAATAGAGCGAAATCAGATTTAGAAAATCTGGAACACTTACTTTCTTATAGAAACCTGGGGCTTCGATGTGTTGGAAGATTTTTATGAGATTCTGGAAAGAAAAATTTCTTTGCTTGAAAATGGGAATTTAGTTCATCAGAAATATGAAGATACGGATTTTCATAAATTATTGATTACCAAACACAATTCTATTATTTATGAGATTGTCGAAAATCAAATCAATCTTTTAAATATGATTAATAATTTTCGAAATCCGGATTTTAATTACAAAACAATTACTGAAAAGTGAATTACACTTTAAAACAAATATCCGAAGTAACAAATTCGGAAGTCGTTGGAAATCAAGATATCAAAATCAAAAACATCGCTTTTGACAGTCGTACTATTTATTCTGCCAGAAATACTGCATTTCTTGCGATTAATACCAAGAAAAATTCTGGTCAGAAATATATAGACTCTGTTATAGAAAAAGGAATTGATACGATTATTACTGAACATCAAATTGATAATGATTCTATCAATCAAATCATTACAAAAAATTCTGTTGAGTTTTTACAGAACCTTGCCAAGTATCATTTCGAACATTCTGATATCAATTCGATTGGAATAACCGGAAGCAATGGAAAAACGATTCTGAAAGAATGGCTCTATCAATGCCTTTCCGATGAATTTGTAACCGTAAAAAGTCCCAAAAGTTTTAATTCTCAAATCGGTTTGCCTTTATCATTATTACAAATTGATAAAAAACACGAATTGGGAATCTTTGAAGTCGGAATTTCCAAACCAGAGGAAATGGCAAAACAGGAAAATGTTTTCCATCCTAAGATTGGATTATTAACACATATCGGAACCGCACATTCTGCTAACTTCGACTCTGAAGAAGAATTAATCAATGAAAAATTAAAGCTGTTCAAACAATCGAATGTTATCTTTTATAATGCTGATAATGAATTGACAGTTAATTTAATAAATAATTTATATTCAAGTAAAAGATTAATATCTTACGGATTGAATATTAATAATAATATCACAATCATTTCGGATGTAAATGACCGTACTCAGGATATTAAAATCAAATATTTTGAAGAAGAATTTTCGCTTCCAATTTATCAGAGAGACGAAGCAACTTTAACCAATGTTCTGGCTTTGATTGGAATTTTGAAAGAATTTAATTTATCTAATATTCAGATCAAAGAAAAAATCGATGCGCTCAAAGCGATTGAAATGCGTCTGGAAAGTATCGAAGGCATCAGAAATAATTTGATTATTAATGATTCTTACAATCTGGATTTGGATTCTCTAAAGATTTCATTTCAGTTTATTAGCGAATATAACAAACCAAAAAAATCACTAATCCTGACTGATATTTTGGATTCTAATGATAATTCGGATGAATTGTATTCCGAAGTTTCTGAATTGGTTAATGAGCAGAAATTCGATAAAGTATTTTTGATTGGCGAAGAAATAAGCTCATTTTATAAACTTTTTAATTCTGAAACTTTTACTTTTAATAATACGAATCAATTTATTGATAGTAAAGTGATTAATGATTTAGAAAATCAGGTAATTCTTTTGAAAGGCGCTAGAAAATTTGAAATTGAAAAAATCAAAGAGATTCTGGAACTCAGAAAGCACGACACCGTTTTAGAGATTAATCTTAATGCGATTCTTCATAACATTAACTTTCATAAGTCGTTACTAAAACCAGAAACAAAAATGATGGCAATGGTAAAGGCCAATGCTTATGGTTTAGGAAGTTATGAAATTTCAGAATTTCTTCAGCATCATCATATTGATTATCTTGGTGTCGCATTCGCCGATGAAGGAGTTGAATTAAGAAAAAAAGGAATCACAACGCCAATTATCGTTATGAATCCTGAGCAACACAGTTATGACGCTGTGATTGAATATAATCTGGAGCCGGAAATTTATAGTCTCAGGGTTTTAGAACTATTTCATGAACAATTAATAAAAGCCGGAAATCAGGAAGTTTATCCAATTCATATTAAATTGGAAACAGGAATGCATCGTCTTGGTTTTAAGGATTTTGAATTAGATCAATTGATTGAAAAATTAAACTCAATGAATGTAAAAGTTCAGAGTATTTTCAGTCATTTATCATCTTCGGATATGCCTGAAGAAAAAGAATACACTTTGAATCAATTGAAAACTTTCGAGAGAAATTCAACTTATCTGATTGAAAAATTGGATTATCAGCCAATAAGACACATTCTTAATTCTTCTGGAATTATCAATTATACTGATTATCAATATAATATGGTAAGAATTGGAATCGGAATGATTGGAGAAACTTCGAATCCTGAAATTAAAAAGCAACTTCAACATTCAGTTAGTTTCAAAACGGTAATTTCGCAAATTTCGGATATAAAAAATGGAGAATCAGTTGGTTACAGCAGAAGATTCAAAGCTGAAAGAGACACAAAAATCGCTACGATTCCTGTAGGTTATGCAGACGGAATCCCAAGACTGATTGGAAATAAAGTTGGAAGTGTTGGCATTAACAATAAACTTTGTCCAATTGTCGGAAGCATTTGTATGGATATGATGATGATTGATGTCGATCTTGTGAGCGCAAAAGAAGGCGATCCGGTTACGATTTTTAATTCAAATCCAAGTCTTGAAGGATTTTCAGAATATTGTGGTACAATAACTTATGAAGTGTTAACTTCAATTTCTCCGAGGGTTAAGAGAATTTACATAAAAAATTAGCAGATGATTACAAAGCTCTTTTATCTGATTTCATTTTTAGCTTATCTGATAAGTCATTCTCAGATAAAGGAAAATCTTGTCATCCCAAAAAATCCTAAAATCGGGCTTTCACTTTCTGGTGGTGGAGCAAAGGGTTTTACGCATGTTGGTGTTCTGAAAGTTTTGGACTCTCTTGGTGTTAAAGTCGATTATATTTCCGGGACAAGCATGGGTGCTATTGTCGGTGGTCTATATGCTGCTGGCTACACTGGAAAAGATATTGAGAAAATAGTGATGGACACAGATTTTTACTCCCTGATTACCGACCCGAAAACCAGACAGGAAACTTCTTTTTTCAATAAGAGTGTGGATAAATATCTTTTTACTGTTCCTTTAAAAAATGGAAAAATCAGCTTTCCTTCTTCCATCAGCACAGGTCAGAGGAACGTTTATCTATTGAAAGAGTTACTGAGAAATGTTTCTAATATTGATGATTTTTCTAAGCTTCCAATTCCCTTCATGTGCGTTGCTACCAATATTGAGACCGGTCAGATGACAGTTTTTGAGAAGGGAGATCTGGTTTCTTCGATTATGGCAAGTTCTGCTTTCCCATCACTTCTCGAACCTGTAAAAATTGGCGACAGTATCTATGTAGATGGCGCAATGACAGTCAATTACCCATCAAAACCGTTAAAAGACAAAGGAATAGATATTGTTATTGGTGTGGATCTTAATCAGTCTTTGGCCAAGCGTGAAAACCTCAACAGTGTTATTGCGATTATGAACCAGATCATTGATATAGGAATCCATAAAGAAACACTTAATCAGTATAAATACACGGATATCAATATCAAGCCGGATCTTACTGGAATGACCGCAACCAGCTATGATGACAAAAAGAAAATCCTGGACAGCGGCTATGTTGAAGCCATAAAATATGCCGACATCCTGAAAGAACTTCCTAAGCGCAGTTTCGAAAGGATAAGATCATCCATTAACCCAATCTATTCCAGTGTTTACAAGATTGATAGCCTGGCGGTAGAAAATGCAAGAATCTACAAACCCAATTACATCCGCGGAAGGATGGGGCTTAACTTACCTTCTATACAAACCTATGGCAGTGTAAACAAGATGATTGACAAACTCTATGCAACCAATAATTATAAATTTATTAATTATGATATCGTTCAGGAAAACAACGGAAATTATCTGAAGCTATACGTAACAGAAGACGAATCCCGTCATTTTCTTAAATTTGGTTTACATTATGATGAAGTATTCAAAACAGGTTTACTGCTGAATTATTCTGCCAAACGTCTATTATTCAGAAACTCAAATCTTTCCCTGGATGTGATTATCGGTGACAATCCCAGATATTATTTTAACTATTTTATTGACAACGGCTATATACCTGGATTCGGGATTTATTCTTCCGGGATGACATTTGACCTGAAAAATCTTGATAACAACACTACAGAAACCTGGGATTGGTTCAGAAACGAAATATATCTGCAGTCTGTATGGAAGGATAGATTTGCCATTGGAGGCGGTTTCAGTCATGATTATTTTGAAAGTGAAAAAAACGGAACAGATAAAAGAATAGAAAAATATGTAAATCCCTATATCTTTCTGAAAAGTGATACACAAAATGATAAAGATTTTCCGACAAGAGGTTTTTATCTTAATGCAGAAGGCAAAATAATTGATCTTTTTAATTCTGAGCTGGAAAACAAACCCATCAATATAAAAGCAGATATCAAAATGAACTTTTATATTTCTAAAATGTTCACATACCGTCTGAATCTGTTTGGCGGAATAACAATCGGTGAGGATCTACCTTCCTTTTATCAATACAGAATCGGAGGTCTTTTTGAACAGCCTATTGTTAATTTTAAAAGATTCGGCGGGTATCAATTTGCAGCTTTAACTGACAATAATATTTTTATGGCCTCTAATGATTTACAATTCAGATTCAATAAAAATTATTTTCTTACAGGGAATTTTAGCATTGCAAATATGTTCAGCTCTATAAAATTCGAAGAAGCTGTAAAACTTAATTACAGTTCTGTTGGATTAACTGCCGGGTATAAATCACCATTCGGGCAGATAAAACTCAACGTTAGCAAATCTCTCAATAAACATAAAGGCGTTTTCAGTGTCATCTTAGGACATTGGTTTTAACATTATGATAAACTACTTTTTCGAAAATATCAATCCAAAAGATATTCATCCAAAAACTTCAGAATGGTTGGAAAACCTCATTATTTCTGAGAATAAAAAACCTGGTAAAATTAATTATATCTTCTGTGATGACGATTATCTACTTAAGGTCAATCAGGATTTCTTAGACCACGATTATTTCACAGATATCATCACATTTGACTATGTGAAGGGAAAAACCATTTCAGGCGATATTTTCGTATCTTTGCCGCGCATTTTGGACAACGCGTCTACTCTTTCTCAGGATTTTGAAAAAGAATTCAACAGAGTTTTGGCACACGGGATTCTTCATCTTTGCGGATATAAGGACAAAACTGAAGAAGAACAAATTCAAATGCGGACAAAAGAAGATTTTTACATCAATCAATTTTAGACATTTTTTAGGAGCTAAATCCCGCTTTCCGCTGCAATCTTTTTGCAAGTTCTTGGCTTTTTTTCCATTGCTTCTTACAAAAAGGATTTCCGTTACAATCGGAGCTAGTTACATATTGATTTTTGAATTAGGTTAAGACAATGTTTCACGTGAAACATTTAAATAAAAATAAAATGATTACAGATATATATGACGTTATCGTCGTTGGAGCTGGTCACGCAGGTTGCGAAGCGGCAGCCGCTTCAGCAAATTTAGGCTCAAAAACACTCTTGGTTACAATGAATATGCAAACCATTGGTCAAATGAGCTGTAATCCTGCAATGGGAGGCATCGCAAAAGGACAAATCGTTCGCGAAATAGATGCAATGGGTGGTTATTCCGGAATTATTGCTGATAGATCTGCTATCCAATTCAAAATGCTAAACCTTTCCAAAGGTCCTGCAATGTGGTCGCCAAGAACACAGAACGACAGAATGTTATTTGCAGAGGAATGGCGTTTAGGACTTGAAAACACGCCAAATCTTGACTTTTTCCAGGATATGGTTAAAAGTTTAATCATTAAGAATGGTAAAGCTGTTGGTGTTGTGACGGGATTAGGAATCGAAATTCGTTCTAAATCTGTTGTGCTTACAAACGGAACTTTCTTAAATGGTCTGATTCACGTTGGAGATAAGCAATTAGGAGGCGGAAGAATGGGTGAACCAAGAGCTTTCGGAATTACAGAACAGTTGGTTTCTTTAGGTTTCGAATCCGGTAGAATGAAGACAGGAACACCTCCGCGTGTTGATGGAAGAAGCCTAGATTATTCCAAAATGGAAGAACAAAAAGGCGATGAAAACCCTCAGAAATTCAGTTATTTAGATACCCCTAATTTAACCAGACAATTAAGCTGCCATATCGTTTACACCAACGAAACTGTACACGATATCCTTCGTGAAGGTTTTGACAGAAGCCCAATGTTCAACGGAACTATACAGAGTACTGGACCAAGATATTGCCCAAGTATTGAAGATAAAATCAATCGCTTTGCAGAGAGAAACAGACATCAACTATTTGTTGAACCGGAAGGCTGGAAAACTGTAGAAATCTATGTAAATGGATTCAGTTCTTCTCTTCCGGAAGATGTTCAGATCAAAGCAATGAGACATATTCCAGGTTTCGAAAATGTAAAAGTTTTCCGCCCTGGTTATGCCATAGAATATGATTACTTCCCTCCTACTCAACTTTATCATACGCTTGAAACCAAGTTGATTCAGAACCTTTATTTTGCTGGTCAAATCAATGGAACAACTGGCTACGAAGAAGCTGCAGGACAGGGTTTAATTGCCGGAATCAATGCTCATAACAAAGTTCACGAAAAAGGAGAGTTTATTCTAAATAGAGATGAAGCTTATATCGGAGTTCTAATTGACGATTTGATTACAAAAGGAACCGAGGAACCTTACAGAATGTTCACTTCCAGGGCGGAATACAGATTGCTTTTAAGACAAGATAATGCTGACATTAGATTAACTGAAAAAGCATTTGAATTAGGTTTAGCTAAAGAAGATAGACTTAAAAAAGTTGAAGAAAAAATCGCTAAAAGTGAAGAACTTGAAACCTTTCTAAGAGAAACTTCTTTAAAGCCCGGCATCATCAATCCTATTCTTGAAACTATCGAATCTTCTCCGGTTGATCAGGCTTACAGAGCAGCACATTTCCTTACTCGACCTAATATGAATCTGGATAAATTAGAAGCAATCGAAGCTATAAAAGAAATAGTTTCAACTTATTCTAATGAAGTTCGAGAACAGGC
The DNA here is from genome assembly GCF_900142325.1 of Epilithonimonas mollis. GTDB lineage: Bacteria > Bacteroidota > Bacteroidia > Flavobacteriales > Weeksellaceae > Epilithonimonas > Epilithonimonas mollis. The sequence continues at coordinate 94,972 of NZ_FRAM01000002.1, read as the reverse complement.
GGAAATTAACATCAAATATAAAGGATACATCGAAAAAGAGAAGGAAAATGTAGCTAAACTGAATAGATTAGAAACTATTAAAATTCCTGAAGATTTCGATTATTCAAAAATTGCAAGTCTTTCTACAGAAGCCAAACAAAAAATGGCTAAGATAAAACCTAAGACTATTGCTCAGGCAGGAAGAATCAGTGGTGTTTCTCCAGCTGATATTAACGTACTATTGATTTATTTAGGAAGATAATTATATTAATGTTCCACGTGAAACATTGCATAAAAATAATTTTTCGCATTGGACGTTCATATAAAATATATAAATAAAAATGAAAATTAAAGATCATTTTCTAACCCAAGAAATATTTGAAATTAAAGAAACAGAAATAAAAGGTATTTTCAAAACCTCTCCTATTCCATCTAATATTTCAAGATACTATGAAAGTGAAGATTACATTTCGCATCATCAGGATTCGGGAAGTCTGAAAGAAAAACTTTATAAATTTCTACAGTCTTTTAATCTTCAATACAAAAAAAATATTCTTGTTGATAGAATTAAAAAAGGTTCTAATGTTTTAGATTATGGTTGCGGTGCAGGAGAATTTGTGAAATTTATTGAGAATGATTTCCAGACTTTTGGATTTGAACCCAATTCAGATGCCAGAAATGCAGCTATCAATAAAACGGAAAAAGTCAAAATTATTAATGATATCAACTCTGTAGAAAACGGAAGTCTTGATGCGATTACACTTTGGCACGTTTTCGAACACATAGAAAATCAGAGTGAGATGTTGGAAACATTTAATCAAAAATTAAAAGAAAAAGGGTTGTTAATTATAGCAGTTCCAAATCCGACTTCGTATGATGCGAAACATTATAAAGAATTCTGGGCTGCTTATGATGTACCAAGACACATCTATCATTTTTCAAAAAAAGGAATGGAAAATCTGATTTCTAAAAATCCGGATTGGAAATTAAGAAAAATTAAACCACTCCTACTCGATTCATTTTATATCTCAATGTTGAGTGAAAAATATAAAAAATCACCTCTTTTTTGGCTAAAAGCTTTGATCCATGGAACGATTTCTAACATAAAGGCACTTTTTAGCTCCGAATTTTCAAGTTTGGTATATATTATTGAAAAAAAATAGAAAATCAATTTTTAACATATTTATGAAGGTCAATTTTAGACCATTTTGCTTAAAATTTGTTAATAAATACAAAATCTGGACACGAATTTAATTTTTTCTCTTTTCAATAAAACTCGCTGAGAATCGTTTAAAAATTTTTCTTGAAACATATCAAGTATAGTGAAAATAAAAACCGACAAAAATTTGTCGGTTTTTTGAATTGATGTATAAAAGCAAATTTTATTTGTTTATTGCAGCAACTCCCGGAAGTTCCAAACCTTCCAAACTTTCTAACATCGCTCCTCCTCCGGTTGAAACATAACTCACTTTATCAGAATAACCGAATTGTTTAACAAAAGCAACACTGTCTCCTCCTCCAACTAATGAGAAAGCTCCCAATTTTGTGGCTTCTGCAATACTTTCACCTAAAGCTATAGTACCAGCAGCAAAATTAGACATTTCGAAAACCCCGATCGGCCCGTTCCAAAGGATTGTTCTGGAATTTAATAAAATATCATTAAAGATCTCTCTGGATTTTGGGCCGGCATCCAAACCTTGCCAATCTTCCGGAATCTCTCTGATGTCAACTACTTTTCTTTCAGCTTCATTGTTAAAATCATCAGCAATCACGCTGTCAGTAGGCAGATAAACTTTAACGTTATGTTGTTTAGCTTTCTCCAGTATTTCTAATGCCAGAGACATTTTATCATCTTCAACAATTGATTTTCCAATCTTTCCGCCAAGTGCCTTGATGAACGTGAAAGACATTCCTCCACCAATAATTAAATTGTCAACAGCAGGAAGAATGTTCTCGATAATAGTAATTTTTGTAGAAACTTTTGAACCACCAAGTATTGCAGTTACAGGCTTTTCACCAGATTTCAGGACTTTATCTATTGCCACTAATTCTTTTTCCATTAGTAAACCGAAAAATTTAGTAGAAGGAAAGAACTGAGCAATTACAGCTGTAGAAGCATGCGCTCTGTGAGCAGTTCCAAAAGCATCATTAACATAGGCATCACCTAATTTCGATAGTTTTTCTGCAAAAGCTGGGTCACCTTTTTCTTCTTCATTATGAAAACGTAGATTTTCCAATAATAAAATTTCTCCTGGTTGCAATGCATTAGCCGCTTCTTCAGCTTTCTCTCCCACCGACTCATCCACAAACTTAACATCTTTACCAAGGGCTTTTGAAACTTCACTTAAAACATGTCTAAGCGAATATTTATCATTCATTTCACCTTTTGGTCTTCCAAGATGTGTCATCAGGATAACAGAACCACCATCAGCTAAAATTTTATCAACAGTTGGTTTTACCGCAGTGATTCTTGTGTTATCAGTCACGACAAGATTCTCATCCTGAGGCACATTGAAATCAACTCTTACTAAAGCTTTTTTGTTTTTAAAAACGAAATCTTTTATTGTTTTCATTATAGTTTAAATTAAGGTTTCTAGATTGGGCAAGGAAAGTTCCTCACTCATAGTATCACAAATTTAAAACTTATTCTTTCCTCCTGAAAATTTAATTCAGAAAAGAAATCCACAAGCTTATACTCTAATCATATACAACTTCTTTTTCTTTTTTTAAAAAAAGATTAATAAGGCTAAAAGTTGTTTATAAAGAGTAGTTTACAAGATTTGAAAACCGTATCGGTAACGATTTAGTCATGGTGCTTGTTGCACTCACTTTCACTTGATTACCTTGTAAATCATTAGTGCAAATTTAATAAAATAAGGGTAAAGTAACACTAAATACTTTGCCCTTTTTTATCTTTTCACAGCTACTAAAGTACATCCGTTAATGAAAATCTTTCCCAATATGGGGGAATCTGTGGAAAAAGTTTCAATATTATTTTCAAATTTTGCCATACCGACAATAGATATAGCTCCGAAACAAATAGTGTCAAACACTTAAAAAGTCTATGCTATGGAAATTACGTTGAGCAAAATATTATTGCAAATTCGGCATCAGGAAGACAAAGTATCTTCTCAAATGATGCGAACATCGGAAGAGGCTTATGAAATGACCATATTCCTAAGAGAAATGCTGTGTTCTGTAAAATCTTCAGTCTTACAAACTGGATTTAAGGATGAACAACAGGAGGTTGACTTTTTCAAGAATATCAAACCAGAGATATTAGGAAAGCTCATTTATTATAACAAGGTATTCCGTATTGAAACGACCTGCCCTGTCAGCAACGGCAAAATGTATTATGCCTATTTTGAAAATGAATTAAAAAATCTCAAATCCGAATACAAGGATAGTATCTGTAATACGGATTTTTACAAGTATTACCGTGCAGGGAGAACAGACCGTGACCATACTTATTTCAGGCTCGGACAAATCAACTACCACGATGGGTTAAATAGCGGTGTCTTTGAAATTGACCTTAATTTCTCAACGTATTATGACAATCGGGTTGCCCATATTATTGCAAATGAATTACTGTATAATTATCTACTTACTAAAATCAATCCCGAAGAAAATCCCGAAATGGTTTTGATAAGTGGAGATGCCAACATGGATATTTCTTGGACGAACTCGCAAAACGCACTTATTGAGCTTATATACGCTATCTATGCCTCAAATTCTGTTAGCTACGGAAAAATCGGTATCAAAAAATTAGCCTTGATATTTCAGGTTTTATTCCAAACACCGCTAAACGATATACATCACGCTTTCCACAGAATGAAAACCCGAAGCGGTTCCCGAACTGCATTTTTAGACCAGCTCAAAAACTCATTGGAAGAATATATGGATAAAGACCTTTAGTTTATGATCGTCTTATTTTCAAAGCAGTACATTACCGTGTACTGCTTTTTTGTTTGTATCATTTGCCAATATACACCAATTGGCGAACGGTGGTTGAATCCGTTGACGAAACATTTAAAATCCCTTAAAACCCTTATCTGATAAGTTTTTTTTTCAATTGTAAAAATTTTCAAAAAATGCCCAAACCAATTGGCGAAGGTTGGCGGACAAACACTGCCACCTTTGGCAATTTTGCATAGTGAACTTTAAAAAGCTATGCAATGAAAATCATAACTATAGAAGAAGAAGCGTGGAAAAATCTAAATAGCCGTATCAACGCTATTGCTGATTATCTGAAAAGATTGGAAGACACAAGCTATGACGATCTGTGGCTCAATAACCACGAGGTATGCCAATATCTGCACATCAGCGAAAAGACTTTGTGGCGTATGCGTAATAAAAGCGAGATAGCGTATTCAAAAATCTATGGACAATATTTCTATACCATCGGAGCAATTAAGGATATGCTCAATGCCAATGCCATACAGAGTAGTGACGAGTATGTACAACAACTTATGGAAAAGGGCAAAAGCTATATCGAAAAAGGTAGAAAAATAAAATCCGACAAACTTTAAAACTTATCCTTATGAATATTGATAGAATGGAATTTTTGTCGTGGATGGAACGTATAATGGACAGGTTCGATATGCTGAGCGACAATATAGACGACTTGCAAAAGAAACGAAACAGCATTGATGGCGAAGAATTGCTGGATAATCAAGACTTACTGCAAATGCTGAAAATAAGCAACCGCTCTCTACAACGGTATCGCTCCATTGGAAAGCTACCCTATTACACAATAAGCGGAAAGCTGTATTACAAGCTGTCCGATGTGCATCAGTTCATCAGGGAGAGCTTTAACCCTCCTGCGAACAAATAGAAAGCCAATGAGCGACAAATACTGCCTTTGAGTGCCACATCGGGCAAGTCAGTGAACGCTTCCTTTACTTTCGGCGATGAACTTTAAATTTTTATGATTATGAGCGAAGAAATAACAAACAAGCAGGAAATGCCCGAACAGTTATCGGACATATTGTTAGTGCTGGATAAAGAAAAAATGAAAATCCAAGCCGTAAAGAGCATTGACGAAAACGGAAAAATGGAAACCGTAGACCCCACGAAAAAGAATCAAAATCAATTTATGCGTGTGGATAAGCATGGCGATTTCTTCTCTAATTTCTTCTCTAACTTTTTCAGTCAACTGAAAAATCCAACCAACTTTTCATTTTTTAAAGTTGCTGAACCCGAAGCTATTGAAAAGGCAAAGGAAATGCAGAAGCAGGTTGACAAGCCCACTCCGGAGGGCGAAAAGATGATGAAAGAACACGAAGTAAAAACCGACATACAAGAGAATAATAAACAAGAAAATAAAAATGATATGGCAACAGCACAAACAACACCGGAAACAAGCGAATACCGCTACAAGCCGGAGCAGATCGATTGGGATACAATGAAAAATATCGGATTGAGTAAGGAATATCTTGAAAAAAGAAACCTGCTCGATCCTTTGCTAAGAGGTTATAAAACCAACGAACTTGTGCCAATAGGCATCAATCTCGGCGGTTCCATCCTCCGCACAGATGCCCGCCTGTCTTTACAGCAAGGCGAAGACGGAAATGCTATCGTGGCAATACACGGTATCAAAAAAGAACCTAATCTGCATTTTGAGTTCTTCGGACACAAGTTTACAGATGAGGATAAGAAAAACCTGCTCGAAACAGGTAACATGGGGCGTGTGGTTAATCTAATCAATTCTAAAACAGGCGAACTAATGCCGTCTATTATCAGTATTGACAGGCTTACCAATGATGTAATTGCCCTGCGAACAGATTTCATTAAAATTCCCGATGAAATTAAGGGGGTAAAACTGAACGATGAGCAAAAGCAAACCTTAATGGAGGGCAAACCGCTCAAATTGGAGGGGATGATTTCCACAAAAGGAACGGAGTTCTCGGCAACCGTACAGTACAATGCTGATAAACGCTATACTGAATTTTTGTTTGACCGTAGTAACTCCAACGGACAAAAGCAAAATAACCAACAAAACAATCAGCAAAGCCAACCACAGGAAGCCCCAAAAACATTTCGGGGTAAGGAACTGACCGATGAGCAGTATAAGGATTTCAAAGCGGGTCAAACCGTGTATATGGCAGGTCTGGTCGATAAGAAAGGGCAAACGTATAACGGTTACATCACGTTCAACAAAGACACCGGAAAAACTGGCTTTGAGTTTCCAAATCAATATAAAGAAAGAATGCAACCTACCGAAGCCCACAAAACGCAAACTGCCGTCAATTCGCAGGGTAAAACCAACGAAGCGACCAAAAACATCAAAGAGCCTTTGAAGTCCGGGCAACAAAGACCTAAAAATGAAAAACAGCAGGAGCAACAAAACAAGCCTGCAAAATCAAGAGGTAGAAAAGTTAGTTAGTTATGAAAACAGTTATAGCAGAAAAACCAAGCGTAGCAAAAGAAATAGCCAGCCTGTTGGGAGCATCCGAAAAAAAGGACGGCTACCTTATAGGGAATGGCTATTTTGTTACGTGGGCATTCGGACATTTGGTCGGATTGGGAATGCCCGAAGATTACGGAATTTCGGGGTTTGATCAGGCATCATTGCCGATACTCCCCAATCCGTTTATTTTGACTGTCCGAAAAGTCAAAAAGAACAAAGGCTATACAGCCGATACAGGAGCATTGAAACAACTAAAAGTTATCGAACAACTTTTTCAACGTAGTGATAGCATTGTCGTTGCGACCGATGCAGGGCGTGAGGGCGAACTTATTTTTAGATACATTTATGAACACCTGAAATGCCGTAAACCCTTTGAACGGCTGTGGATAAGCTCGCTTACCGAAAGAGCCATCAAACAAGGCTTTGAGAAACTGAAAGACGGAAAAGAATTTGACGGATTGTATCAGGCAGCACAAGGCAGAAGCCGTGCCGATTGGTTGGTAGGTATCAATGCCACACAAGCATTGAGCATAGCCGCAGGCAACGGCATTTATTCACTCGGCAGAGTGCAGACACCTACATTGGCGTTAATTTGTAAACGCTATTTGGAAAACAAGAATTTTACGGTAAAGAAATATTGGCAAATACAGTTGTTGCACCGAAAAGAGGATATAGATTTTAAAAGCATTTCTAAAACCAAATGGGAAGACCAAAAGCTCGCAAATGATACATTGCGGTTAATCGGAAGACACGGCACTGCTACGGTTGTAGCTGTGGAAAGCAAAAACGCAACGGAGCAACCACCTTTGCTTTTTGACCTTACAGGCTTGCAAAAGGAAGCAAACAAAAAGCTGAACCTGTCTGCCGAACAAACCCTGAACATCGCTCAAAGCCTTTATGAAAAGAAATTCATCACCTACCCACGTACAGGAAGCAAATACATCCCTGAAGATATGTGGAGTGAGATTCCCAATCTCGTAAGAGCCTTGCAGGACAACGAAAATTTTAAACAAGCCATAGCCAAAATGAAATGGGGTCGTTTCAATAAACGGATTGTAAATGATCTCCGTGTTACTGACCATCATGGATTGTTGATTACTGATAAAATCCCGTCCGCACTCAACGCAGACGAAACAAAAGTCTATAACATGATTGCCTTTCGCTTGCTCGAAGCCATTTCGCAAGCCTGTGTCAAAGAGATAACCGATATAGCATTGGAAGTTTCACACTATGATTTTACGCTGAAAGGATGTAAGATCCTGGATGCAGGTTGGCGTTCCATAAAAGGCAATTTTATGGATGAAGACACCGAACCGATACAGGATTTGCCCGAACTTAAAAAGGGCGATGAACTAAAAATAAAAGAAGCCTCCGTTTTGGAGAAGAAAACCAAACCACCTGTGCTTTATACCGAAGCCGGACTTTTGTCAGCTATGGAAACCGCTGGTAAGGAAATAGAAAATGAAGAAGAACGGAAAGCCCTGCAAAATATCGGCATCGGTACGCCTGCGACAAGAGCCGCAATAATCGAAACCTTGTTTACCCGCAATTATATCCAAAGGGAAAAGAAATCTTTAATCCCGACCGAAAAAGGATTACAGGTTTATGAATTGGTCAAAGACCGTAAAATTGCAGATGTAGCGATGACTGCCGAATGGGAATTAGCATTACAGAAAATTGAAAACAACGAAGTAGATGCAAGGGTATTTCAGAGGGAGATGGAAACTTATGCCAAATCCATCACGGATGAATTGTTACAAACCTCCATTGCCAACGGGAACCTACCCCAACTTGCCTGCCCGAAATGTAAAACCCGGCAACTCATTATCCGTGACAAGATTGTCAAATGTCCTGACGAAAATTGTAGCTGGGTGCAGTTCCGCAATGTATGTGGAGTGCAAATCGGGATAGATGATATAACGAGCCTTGTCAATAAAGGCAAAACCTCGTTAATCAAAGGAATGAAAAGCAAAGCCGGAAAGAAATTCGATGCTTACATCGTGCTAAAAGAAAATGCCGAGAGTTCGTTTGAGTTTGAGAACAAGAAAAGCAATAAACGAAATGGAAAATAAACAGACTATTGTACCTAAAGAAATCAAAAATCTGATTTATACCATACGTGACAAGCAAGTGATGTTGGACAGCGATCTCGCTTCTTTATACCAAGTGGAAACAAAGAACCTCAACAAAGCCGTAAAAAGAAATATTGAGCGGTTTCCTGCTTCTTTTTGTTTTCAACTGACCGATAAGGAAGTTGAAGACTTGAGGTTCCAAATTGGAACCTCAAGTTTGAGTTACGGTGGACGGCGTTACCTGCCCTATGTTTTTACCGAACAAGGGGTTGCAATGGCTTCTGCTATACTTCGTTCTGATGTTGCTGTCAAAGTCAGTGTAGAAATTATGGAAGCATTTGTAGAAATGCGTAGAATGCTTATTAGCAATGCTTCTTTATTCCATCGTTTGGATAATATTGAATTAAAGCAATTAGAAGCCGATCAAAAATTTGAAGAAATCTTTAAGGCTTTGGAAAGTGACAAGCTCCATAGCGAAAAAGGTATCTTTTACAATGGACAGGTCTTTGATGCCTATACCTTTGTATCAGACATTATCCGAAGTGCCGATAAATCAATTATCCTGCTCGATAATTACACAGATGATACAGTGCTGACCTTGTTGGGCAAACGTAAGGATAACGTAACAGCAAAAATCTACACCAAAAATATCAGCAATCAGTTAAGGCTGGACTTACAACGATACAACAGCCAATATCCCCCGATTGAAATTGAGATTTTCTCCGATGCCCATGACCGATTTTTGATCATAGACCAGACGCAACTGTATCATATTGGAGCTTCGCTAAAAGACCTGGGCAAAAAATGGTTTGCTTTTTCCAGAATGGATATAGAAGTCGGCAGGATGCTTCAACTTCTGAACGAATAATAAACCCTCTGAAATTTCAGAGGGTTTTATTTTAGTTTTTTGATGCTTCCAACGAAACTTTTCTAAACTCTTTTAAAAGTTTCTCCAATTCAAGAGAAGCCTTACGGGCTCTTGTTCCTGCGGCTTTGTTCCCTTTTTCTGCCTGTAATTCCGCATCAGCTTTGAATGCTTCAATGCTTGCGTTGATTTTTTCGATTAGTTCATTCATTATGATAATGGATTAAAATTTATAACAAACAAAAGTACATTTTTAAGCCCTTACATCAACTACGTTTTACGACAAATCCTGCCTCTCAAAGCCAAACCCTGCCACATCTTCAAAGGCTCTTGATCTCTACTCTAATTTTAGGCTTTACGCAAAATTTCTAAACAAAAATTATTATGAGTACACAGCAAAAAGACTTGTCGTATTTCCGTTTACGACTGCAAGAGCATCTTAATTCGAGCTTTCCCGAAAAAGCCAACGATCAAAAATTTATCGACCAGCGTTCCTCGTGGGCAGCGAATGCTTATGAGGGAGCGTTCCGCTCCGGCAACGCTATCGACCAATGCAATGAGATAGCCAATTACATTCTGTTTGAAAACCTGCATTTCTCCAAATTCGATACCATTTTTCAAGTGGTCTGCAATGAGTTTGATACCCTTATGGCAGACGAGGAACTGCGACCGTTCGCCTTCAAAATGTTTCCCGTCTGTGAGCCTGTTTTTGCCAAATATAAACTGACAGATGATTTCGCTTACGGTTATGAGTTTGATGTCCTCTATACCGAACTGACGGGAACTATCGCAATATGGATAGAGGAAAATGGGCTTCAGTAAAAGGCAACACCTCCAGCACAACATCGAAGCCCTGCGGATTGCTTTTACATTAGAAAAGGAAAGACGACAAGCCACCGCAGAGGAAAGACTGCTAATGAAGCGTTACAGCGGATTTGGCGGTCTTAAATTCGTGTTGAATCCCATAGCGAATGAAATAGACATCAATCATTGGCGAAAAACCGAACATGATCTTTTTCCGATAACACAGGAACTCCATAAACTGCTCAAAGAAAATTCCGAAGACGATAAGCAATACCGTCGGTATGTAGATAGTATGAAAAGCTCGGTACTGACTGCTTTTTATACACCACCACAGGTCATAGATACGATTGCTTCGACATTGAGGAATAGCGGTCTTAATATTGATACATTCCTCGAACCCTCCGCAGGTATCGGCTCCTTTATACAATCATTTGCAGAGAACCGGGAGGCTAAAGTTACTGCTTATGAAAAGGATTTGCTCACAGGCAAAATATTAAAGCACCTTTATCCTGAAAGCACTATCCGCATTAGCGGATTTGAAGAGATACCTGAAAAAGAGCAAGGCTCGTATGCTGTAATTGCAAGCAATATCCCTTTTGGGGATACTTCGGTATTTGATCTGTCGTTTTCCCGAAGCAAAGACCCCGCAAAAGTACAGGCTGCCCGCAGCATCCACAATTATTTCTTCTTAAAAGGAAATGACATGCTTCGTGAGGGCGGTTTACAGGTGTTTATTACTTCTCAGGGTATTCTGAACAGTCCAAAGAATGAGCCAATACGCAGGGCGTTAATGGAAAACAACAATCTGGTTTCGGCTATTCGATTGCCGAATAACCTGTTTACGGATTATGCAGGTACAGAGGTTGGAAGTGATTTAATCATATTACAAAAAGATATACAAAAACAAAAAAATTCCTGGAGAGAAAATAAGTTCTGCGGCACATACATAACAGCGGAAAACTTCTCAACTAACGTATTATTGGGAGATCTCGACAGGGTGGTTCATACCGACAAAAAAATAGACACCGATCCTTACGGACAACCTGCTCTCATCTATACTCACAAAGGGGGTATTGAGGGCATAGCAAAAGACCTCAATCAAATGCTTTCCGATGATTTTGGAAAATATTTGGATTTAGGTTTATACAAAGGCAAACGGAACGATGACCCCATCACACCAATACCAATTACCCCGACAGTCGCACCTCCGGTTGCCGAACCTTTAACAGTTCAGACGGAACCACCTAAACAACGAAATATTCCACCTGCAACCGTTCAGGAAAGTCCACAGGAATTAAAGCAACTGAGCATTTTCGATTTGTTTGAGAATGCAGGGGAACCCGTAGCGGTTCTTGCTCCACCAAAGAAAACTACCCAGAGTAAAAGAAAGACAGTAAAAAGCAGGCGTGCTCCTATGGGTCGGCAAACCGACCTGTTCAGCGGTACAATGCAACAATCTTACACGCCTCCTGCTTCAAACGGTACAGTAAAGAGAAACACTCGACCGAACAACACCGGACAGGAAATAATCGGCGACTTGTTTTCACAAGTTGGCGGGAATGGCCACGCTGATAAGCCAGCCGATCCCGACATAGCAATCAACACCATCCCCGAACCTGCTCCGTACAGTGGCGAACTGCAAGCATTCCACCGAAACGACTGCCTTGTCGTGGATAATGGCTGGGTGGGTCATCTGCAAGAAGTAGAGGCAAAAGACGGTACGGCTGTTTTCCACCCCTTGCAATTGCCGCCTTTACAGAAAGCAAGAGCCGAAGCGTATATCGGGGTGCGTGATGTTTATCAACTGCTATACACCAAAGAAGCAGAACAACAGATCGAGCATAAAAAAGAAAGGGAAACTCTTAACCGTCTTTACGATGCCTTTGTGAAGCGGTACGGGAACCTTAACAATGCCGATAACATCAAGTTGATAAAAACAGATAGTGCCGGAAAGGAAATACCTTATTTGGAGCGTGTAAAAGGCGGTATTATTCATAAATCGGATATTTTCAGTCGTCCTGTAAGTTTCTCAACTGTAACCATAACAACCGACAATCCCGAAGAAGCGTTATCCGCTTCGCTGAACAAATACGGGAGCGTGGATCTGGGCTATATGTCCGAAATCAGCAATATGCCTGCTGATGCTTTGAGGGAAGCCCTGCACGGTCGTATTTATTACAATCCGCTCGAAAAGGAATATGAAATTGCTGAACGTTGGGTTGCGGGCAACGTTGTGGAGAAAGCACAAGAGGTCAGAGCCCACCTCGAAAACAATCCCGATGATGCCCAAGCCAAAGAAAGCCTTACCGTATTAGAGGAAGCAAGACCAAGACGTATCGAATTTGAGGAACTCGATTTTAATCTCGGCGAACGCTGGATACCCGCAGGCATTTATGCCCGGTTTGCATCGCACCTTTTCGATACAGAAGTCCGTATCCATTACTCCGATAGTGCCGACGATTTCTCCGTAACCTGTAAGCAAAAGAACGTACACATTTGGGATAAATATGCGGTCAAAGCCAAAAGCCGGACGTATGACGGAATTGCCCTGCTCAAACACGCCCTCATCAATACCACGCCCGATATTTCTAAAACAGTACAGGTAGATGGCAAAGATGTTAAGGTAAGGGATATGGAAGCCATACAAATGGCGAATACCAGGATTGACGAAATCCGAACTGCCTTTACCGATTGGCTTCACGCCCAAAACGATGTGTTCAAAAAAAGGCTGACCGACCAATACAACGACACCTTTAACTGTTTTGTCCGCCCGAACTACGACGGCTCACATCAGGAGTTTCCGGGATTAGACCGAAAGGGATTGGAGATTGACGACCTGTATTCGAGCCAAAAGGATGCGGTCTGGATGATAAAGCTCAACAACGGTGCTATCTGCGACCACGAAGTAGGTGCAGGAAAGACGTTGATAATGTGTACGGGAGCACAGGAAATGAAGCGTTTGGGCTTGGCACACAAACCGATGATTATCGGACTGAAAGCCAATGTACCCGAAATTGCCGAAGCCTACCGCACCGCTTATCCCCACGCCAAAATCCTCTATCCGGGCATTGATGACTTTACGCCCGAAAAACGTCTGCGGATTTTCGGTGATATTAAAAACAACGAGTGGGATTGTGTGATACTCACACACGACCAATTCGGGATGATACCGCAATCACCCGAAATACAAAAGGAAATCCTGCAAATCGAATTAGACAGCGTAGAAGAAAATCTTGATGTTTTGCGTAGTCAAGGAGATGAAGTAACCAGAGGTATGCTTGCCGGAGCGGAAAAACAAAAGGAAAACCTCGAAGTAAAGCTCAAAACGCTGCAACACGATATTGAAAACCGCAAAGATGACATTGTAGATTTCAAAATGATGGGTATAGACCATTTGTTTGTAGACGAAAGCCACCAATTCAAAAACCTGATGTTCAACACAAGGCATTCGAGGGTTGCGGGATTGGGCAATCAACAGGGAAGCCAAAAGGCACTGAACCTGCTGTTTGCTATCCGTACCATACAGGAGCGTATTGATGCGGATATGGGGGCAACTTTCCTGTCGGGAACTACCATAAGCAATTCGCTTACCGAACTGTACCTGCTCTTTAAATACCTGCGACCAAGAGCATTGGCAAAACAGGGTATTAACTCCTTTGATGCGTGGGCAGCGATTTATGCAAAGAAAACGACCGATTATGAATTTTCGGTAGCTAATAATATCGTGGCAAAAGAGCGTTTCCGATACTTTATCAAAGTACCGGAACTGGCTCAATTCTATTCCGAAATCACGGATTACCGTACTGCGGAAATGATTGGTATTGACCGCCCAGAAAAGAACGAGGTGTTTTATAACATACCGCCTACGCCAGACCAGGAGCAATTTATCGAAAAGCTGATGGAGTTTGCCAAAACAGGCAAAGGCGAATTATTGGGCAGAGAACCTTTATCTAAAAAAGAGGAAAAAGCAAAAATGCTCATCGCTACGGATTACGCCCGTAAGATGTCTTTGGATATGCGGATGGTAAGCCCTCATTACCAAGACCACCCCGACAACAAGGCTACGCATTGTGCGAATAATATCGCTAAGTATTACCACAAATTCAATGCACAGAAAGGAACGCAATTCGTGTTTTCGGATTTGGGAACATACAAACCGAACCAATGGAATATCTACTCCGAAATCAAACGCAAGTTGGCGGAAGACCACGGCATACCTGCACACGAAATCCGCTTTATACAGGAAGCGAAAAATGACAAGCAACGCAAAGAACTTATACAAGGAATGAACAGCGGTAAAATCCGTGTGTTGTTCGGTTCTACGAGTATGCTCGGTACAGGTGTCAATGCACAGAAAAGAGCCGTTGCCGTACATCATCTGGATACGCCTTGGCGACCGTCCGACCTTGCCCAAAGGGATGGTCGGGCTATCCGAAAAGGCAATGAAATAGCCAAACATTTTAACAACAATAAAGTGGATGTCATTATTTATGCAGTAGAAAAATCGTTGGACAGTTACAAGTTCAACCTGCTGTACAACAAACAGCTATTTATCGACCAGTTAAAATCCAATAATCTCGGCAAACGGACGATTGACGAGGGCAGTATGGACGAAAAATCGGGCATGAACTTCTCAGAATACGTGGCTATTCTTATGGGCAATACCGACCTGTTGGACAAAGCTAAAATAGAAAAACAGATTGCCGGACTGGAAAGCGAAAGGCAATCGTTCAACCGTTCAAAATCGAGTGCCAAATATAAATTGGAAGACTATACGGCAGAACTCGACAGAACCCAATCCCGATTTGACCGTATGAGCCTTGACTGGAATAACCTGCAAGGGCGTATTCAAAAACTGTCGGATGGTACTGTTGCTAACCTTATTAAGCTGGACGGCTTGTCGCCAAATGCGGATACAAAACAAATCGGTACAAAGCTCAATCAGCTTGCGGACAAATCCCGTACAGGGGGGGATTATGAGGAAATCGGAAGCCTCTACGGTTTTCAGCTTTTGGTAAAAACGGAAATGTCGCAAAAGGACGGTGCGGATATTCGGGTAAACCGATTTTTGATACAGGGCGAGGGAAATATCAAATATACCTACAACAACGGTATCCTTGCCAAAGATGAGAAGCTGGCATCTATGAATTTCCTTAATGCACTGGAAAAACTACCTTCCTACATTGAACAGGAACAAAAGAGAATAGCCGAAATTAAAAAGGATTTACCTGTTCTTCATGAAGTGTTGAACGGTACGTGGAGTAAAGAGAACCGATTGAACGAACTTAAAACCGAGCTGGCTTCTGTTGAGCGGAAAATACAGTTATCTATCAAGCCCAAAACACACGACGAACCCGAAGAACAAACTGAAAAACAGCAAGAAACACCAAAGGTTTCGGAAAGTATTGTGCGAACAAAAGGCATTCATTTACCAAGAGGGGTATTATAAAAGGGGCTTTTTATAAGCTCCCTTTTTCTTGGCAGACGTTATTTTACATAGTTCAGATACCAATGTACCCCAAACTTATCTATGACACACACCAGGTTGGTGTCAATCGTTGTTTGGAAAAAATCAAATGTTACATTTCCGTCAATTTTCAATTTCTCAAAAACTGATTTTTGTTCATCAGGATTATCAAAATTTACTGTCATTCCAATACCGTTTCCAAAACTGATTTCTTCCTTTTCAAAACCGTCAGAAATATAGAAATGAACGTTTTCCGCTTTAAATTCAGCGTGGGCAATTTTGTTCTTATAGGCTTCCGATACCTGATAAGGTGTTTCTGAATACCGTTGTACAAAAATTGTCTGTCCTCCAAAACAATCTTCATAGAATTTCAAGGCTTCTTCTGTTCTGCCTTTAATCGTAAAATAAGCAACTAATGTTTTCATATTCAATTATTTTTAGGCAAAGATTGTTATTAACCCTGCCATAAAATTGAACGGAGTTGCTATTTTACGCTTTGAGAGGGCAATATGCCGAATGCCTTATAATATGTTCGTGTAAAATGTGCTTGGTCTGAAAAACCACCTAAATAAGAAGAGTGTGTAAGGCTCTGTTTTTGATAAACTGCTTTTAGGGATTTGACTAATTTCGTATATAAAACAAACTCTCTAAAAGATATTCCTGTTTGCTGTTTGAAAAGATGAGAAAACCGATACATTGATAAATGGCTGTGTTCAGAAATCTGTTTGAGCGTTATGTCTTCTGTTTTTCGGATTTTATCTATTGCTTTTCTAATTCTTTTGTCTATCGCAATACCAGAAGTATAGCCAATTTCGGAAATAATTTTGTCAATTATTTTTTTGGTCAAGCTCTCGTCATTCTGCTCATCTGAAAGCCATTTTTCTAAACGTTTGGTTATATTTTTTACCTGAATAAGCGATAATTGTTTGAAGGGCTCTTTTCTGTCGGTTAGTTTTAAGCCTTGTTCAGAGAAAGGCTCGATATGGATAAAAGCAATGTAGCTGTTATCAGGATTGACAAGTTTTCGGATAGTGTTAGCCTGCATAATTACTCCCTTGCAGGAAACCTTTTGCCGCTCACACCAATAATCAATTTCATCTGAAAACGATACAGCAACGGTAATAGCGTGATGCAGATGTTCGCTGGTCTGGATGTCTTTACCGATATAAATCCCGCCAATGTCCGAAAACCCTATTTTTATGTGTTTTTTCACGATTTTTTATTGTCTTACAGACTTAGATATTGTCCTGGTTATTTACTCATTATCTTAGATGGTTTCCTTTCCGTTTCATCCTGCAAAGTTATCAAATTCAAATAAGCAAATGTTTATATCTTATGGATAAACTACATTGCGGGTATTATCAAACAAAACTACTTATCATCGTACTCATCCATTTTTCTAATCAGTGCATCACGTAAGTTGTCAAGGAATTTCGTTCGGTTTATTTTTCGGGCTTTCAGTTCCAAAAATGTATGATAAAAATCTCCTAAGTCAATATTAAATGTGCTTTCAAATGTTTTGGCAATAACCTTGATGTCGGCATTTCCATTGTCAAATATGCCGTGTGCATATAGAGCATATATCAACTCCGTTAATGCTGTTTTGCTACCTGTCCAGTTCAGTACAGGCTTTTCAGAAGTCTTATTTTGATGCGTGTTATGAAGCTGATCTTCAAGATAAACCCGTATCAGGTCATTAGCTATAATCTTCGCCGCTTTGTAATCATGAGACGTGGAAAATCTGTGGTCGGTTTCAAAATAAACAGTATCCAGACTCAATTTTATATCATATTTACCTCTGATAAAGAGCTTGTCATCAATGAAAGAATTATTAGTCCGGTAGTATTTATAAAATTCGAGATTGTTGTCAAAATACTTTTTGAGTTTTCTCAATTCTTCATTTAGATATTTTTTTATAGCCTTACTATTGTTTGGCTTTTTGGTTTCAATTTTATAAATGGCATTGTAGTAAACGAGCTTTGCCACAATTGCAGGCTTCTGATACTTGAAAAAACGGATTTCTTCATCTGTATTCTTAAAACCTCTTTTTAGAACATATTCTTTTACTTCAGACAGACAGTTTACAATGAGGTGAATAATGGTTTCTATACGTTGTATGGAATAATCGGTTTCCAACTCACATTCATGAATTGTGGTTTCCAGACTATGGAGTTTTTCATTCAAAAATTTATTCATTCAGCTTTATTTTAGTGTTTTTGGTTTAAAAGGAAAAGTCTATACAGGCGTAGCCACAGAAGATTAAAAATATTCCCCCAATGTTATGTAAAAGCCGTGGTAGCCACGGCTGAAACCATAATCCAACGATATATTTGTGCCGGATAATTTATCGACCTTAATCCTTAGCCCACCACCGACGCCTAAACTCCATTTAGAGAACAGCGGATTTTTATAGTCCTCTGTGCTATTGAGGTTTGAAAACAGTGTAAATCCGAGCAGTCCATCACGTGTGATGTCCTTTCTATATTCCGCTTCCAGATAAAACAGGGATTTCGCACGAAACCTGCTCTGCTGAAAACCACGACCCGAAGTATTGAAATCATCCCATCCAATGGATGGCAGATCAAAATAAGGAGCATTGGAATTAAATGTTGTCCAGTAATAGCTCCATAATGCGATCAGGTTCTGCCGTTCAGGAGACTTGGTCAATCTGTAATATTTTTTGGCATCCACATACAAAGAATGCCAATAACGATCACTACCCATAAATTCGGGATTCATCCTGTACGTAATATTTAAGTAGCTTCCCTTTGATGCATTTATCGAACTACCCCTCGTATCATATAGTAAATCGAAGCTGATACCGGAGGAGGTGCTGGTTGTTCCGTTCGTGGTTCCATAATTGTATCCGGAAAATTGTGTAAGTGTTGGGTCTTGGGAGTTTGTTTTAATCTTTGAATTGACATCAAGATGATATCCAACCCCTAACAACAGTCCGGGAGAAACCTGTCTGAATATTTGCTGGTAAACACGCAGATATGACCTATCGACTAATAACTTGTCATCATCAGTTTTTAGCTTTCCTAATCCGTAGGTGTATTCCGGGTATTTCAAAATCCGCATATCGCCTCGTAAAGCCCATTTGTTACGATCCAGCCAGATGTAGGAACGTACAGGGAGTCCATACCTGCCCTCAAAATCGAAATAGGGAACAAACCAGACTTCGGATAAATTCGTGTTTTTTCGGCTTCCGAGATAAAAACTTCCTGTTACCGTGGTGACCAAAGCCCTGCCACCTCCGGGAACATCTGTAGTCAATGGCAGTACGGAAAAGCTGAATGGCTTATCCGTGGTGTCACGAGGTTCCGGAGGTATGTATATTAAACATCTTTTCGATGACATCAAACAGATCCTTCTGCTTAATGGTATCCTGTTTGGCTTCAATGCCAGTAGAATCTGTGGGAGTCTGAGCATGAAGTGCCAGAGGGAGGAAACTGAGGCACAGTACTGTCCACTGCATCCCTGCTCTTATCCGCATGGGCCATTGGGGACACTCATTACTGAATGTTAAGCATTCTTTTTTATTTTTCACTACTTTCATGATTTTATGAAATTATCTATTGATGGTATAACCCACTGTCCATTCGACAAAATCAGCCTTGCCCATATGTGCTTTGATGGATACCCCGGCATTGATATTTTTATACACGTAATACCGAGCTCCAGCCCTTAGGAAAAAGGGATTTACCTCACCGTTGAACTCCTGCCTGTGCAGGTAATAGCCGATATTTCCGTTTAGCACAAGGCGTTCATCCAGGATATGTACGATATACAGGGTCGGCCCTCCCGAAAACTGGGAGCCAAAGGCTCCTGCCTTTCTGCCCGCCACTTTGCTATCGTTCCCAGAACCAGAATAATAAAAGTCCACTCCGGCTCCCAGACGCCATTTGTGGGATACGTGCCTGCTGGCATAGATCCCGATAGTCGCTTTGAGGTAGCTGTCGTCCGAGTCGGGACTGAGCTGTTTGACACCCGTCCCGAGATTGATGTGGTACAGCCATTTTTTTGGAAATGGTGCGATAGGGGCATCGTGCCTTATCATAGCTTCCGGATGTGGCTGATAGCTGACCGAAAGTGACAGTGGCACCAGATTGATACCTCGGTTAGGCAGTGCCATGGCTCCGTTTGAAAAATGGTGGAACGACACGCCGATCCCTGCCTTCCATTTTGCATGGAGGCGGTACTGTGCACGAAGGCCAAAATCGATAAAAACGTTGTTCCGGGAGCCAATTGCCAGGTTCAATGGATTGTCAACCTTGTCATAGGGTTTGAAGTTACCTGTCAGACCCAGTGCGATCCGGTAGTCAAACGACCATCTGCGGTCACTTTCCGGGGAAAAGGGAACCTGCACGAAGCCGTACACGGCGAACGGATTTCCTATAATGTCGTTGTTAAAGGTACCCGAATAGATCCCCACGCCATAGATGGGGTTATTGTAGAGTGCATTATAGGCATACCGCTTACTGTTCTGTTTCCAGCCGATCCTCAGGTTGGCTCCCTGATAGTAGGCATCCTTATAGGTCATATCCCTCAGTTCCTTTTGTTTCAGGATTCCACCGTTTTCCAGATCGAACTCAATGACCAGCGGATTACGGGCAGGAGCCTGTCGGAGGGAATCTTCCTGAGCCATGCTGAACAGTGGAAAAAAGGCAATAAAAAAAGGCAATAGGGATTCATGCCGGCATGCCGGCCAGAAAAATAGTAATCTCATTTGTATTCTTTTTTAAAACGATAGGACGGGCTGGATCAACTATCCAGCCAGGCTTTAAAGTCAGGTACACGGTCTCTGCTCACAATGACATCTTCATCAGGCTGAGGGGAAAGCACGAGCTTAAGACGGTTGCCAAAATAAATATGTATCTGCCGTATACATTTTCTTGAAACGATGAACTGACGGTTTATCCGAAAAAAGGTATAAGGGTCAACCTCTTTTTCCAGCAAGTCTAACGTGGAGGAAAGCACATGGGGCTTATTATCCAGCGTAACCAGATGCGTTAATTTATTGGAGAGCTGAAAATAGGCGACCTCATCTTTAGAGATCGTCAGTAACCTGTCTCTCCACTCTATCAGAAAATTGTTCTTAAACCTCGTTGGGTTCGCTGAAATATCTTTAAGGAGAAGTTGAAGATCGGGGATAGCAGTTACCGGATTCAACTGACGATACCTCATCAGGCTTTGCTTAATATCTTCTATCGCTACGGGTTTTAGCAAATAATCGATGCCATTTGCTTTGAATGCCTTGATCGCATATTCGTCGTAAGCCGTGGTAAAAATGACGGGCTTCTGAATATCAAATTCGGAAAAAATGTCAAAGCTGAGACCATCCGACAACTGAATGTCCATGAAATACAGATCCGGCTCATCGTTAGCGGAGAGCCATTCCAGCGTTTCCTTAACCGTGTGTAATATAGCCACGATTTCAATGTCTTCCCGAACCTTTGAAATAAGCCGTTTCAGTCGGTTGGCTGTCAACAGTTCATCCTCAATTATTATTGCTTTTATCATCGCTTAAGTTCTAAAAATGGAACCCTCACCCAAAAGAAATCATCATCGTGCTTTATCGAAACCACTTCGTTTCCGAGAAGCTGATACCTTTCTGTTATATTTTTCAAACCAATGCCTTTGCTGGCTCTTTGGGTAGTCACAGGGTTAATGTTGTTCTTTATTACGATACCGTCCTGGTCAGCAAGTATTTCTATTTTTAAAGGGCTTTGCCTGCTGATCGAATTGTGTTTGATAGCATTTTCAACCAATAACTGCATGGTTGCCGTGGCAATGCCTTTGTTCATAAGGCTGTCCGGTATATCAATTTTCACCATCAGACTTTCCTGATACCTTGCTTCGTACAGAAACAGATAAGAACGTATAAATTCCAGTTCCTCTTTCAGCGGAACTACATGGTGTTCTTTGTCTTTCAGTACGTGCCTGTAGATATTTGAAAGTTGCTGTACATATTCAACCGCCAACTGTGAATCCTCTTCTATCAGGGAAGTAAGCGTACTGAAATTATTAAAGAGAAAATGAGGATCTATCTGCATTTTCAAAAATTCCAGTTCTGCCTTAGCCACTTTTTCTTCATACTTCGCCAGCGTGACCGTCGCCGTATTCCATTGGATGAAGAACGAAGCAGCCGTAAATACCGCAGAAAAAAGTATGCACATAACTGTTCCGGTTACAAATACCTGCCGAACCGTTGTTTCATCATAGTATGCATCGGGGATCAACAGCCGTGAAAGAAACAGTACGGAACTGACGATAACCATCAATATACCGATCTGAATAAAAATCCTTTTGGTAAGTGCAGAACGCCACGGGAAATGTTTATCCAGCTTTTTGCTGACCCAAAAACTGCTTTCCATTATGGTCAACACACCGATGAAAGTCACCGCCAGATCACGGAGCACTTCGAGCACGAACTCTTTTGTGAGCGGATAATCCCACGGGTTTATCAGGAGCAGCATTCCATAGAACACTACTCCGATGATAAAGTAACCGATAAACTTAAATCCCTTTTTTTGAAATGTCATAACAGTACGAATTTAAACATTATCGTTGAGCTGACCGTGATATGCATTAGCAATTAACATTCACCTGCTATTTTCGTGTCCACGTTTGTGTCTGGTAGAACATGCCGACATAGCCCCGCACCTTTAGCTTGCCATTTTCAAGCCACATGGTACATTTATAGGTCTTTCCTTCCGATGGATCATAGATTTTGCCACCTTCCCATTTTCCGTTGTTCTGCTTAAAGTCCGTTAACATAAGCAGTCCGATAAGAGGTTTGCTACGTTTGGACTTGTCCGGGTTTTCCTGATCGGTCAATGGTTTGCCCTGTGCATCATTGGCATCTTTCAGCCATACGATCTTACCATTGAACTTGTCTCCCGACTGATAAATTTCTACAATGGCTTCACCGTCGTCTGTCAGCCATTTTCCTTTTATTTCCTGTGCATAGGTGAACGATGCTATAAGCAGCAGTGCAAAACTTAAAAATAGATTTTTCATGTTTTATTATTTTTGTTATAAATTATTTCAAGAGTTTTATTTCATTTAAACGGACGTTTCCCTTTTCCGACTTGGCAATAATCACCGCAAGATTCGGTCTTGTTGTATGGGTCTGTTTTTCGCCCACCTTTACCCCATAGGTCAGCAGGATTTCGCCGTTTTCATCTCTCTGTAAACTTACAGGGTATATTTTCGTCTCCCTGTCCGTTTCCGGAAGCACAACCGCCAATACATTTTGTTTGGAAAAATCAATAACGGTAGGCTTTCCATCATTTCCCATGTGAGCCGCCATTCCAAAAATTTCATTAAACTGTTCCTGTGTTTCAATTCTGGGATGCTCCAGTTTTGTTACTGTATTATTTACAAAATAGTTTTTAGCTAATGTGAAAGCAATGTCTGCTGTATTTAACACCGTGTCCGTTGTATTTACAGCATCTTTCAAAGCATTCTCGTTGTCCGGTTTCTTATTGTTTTGACACGCCGTAAAAGCCAGCCCTGCAAGTGTTAACAGCATTACGATTCTTTTTGTCATA
The DNA here is from genome assembly GCF_900142325.1 of Epilithonimonas mollis. Classification (GTDB taxonomy): domain Bacteria; phylum Bacteroidota; class Bacteroidia; order Flavobacteriales; family Weeksellaceae; genus Epilithonimonas; species Epilithonimonas mollis. Next base: position 71,820 of record NZ_FRAM01000002.1, on the reverse strand, counting down.
TTTTAAATGTTATCGTTTTTTATCGTATTAATGAGTCCGGTTCTATTGTATAGTGCCGATTGCTTTTTTCAGTGCAGCCGAAGCAATGAAAGCATCATATACTGCCTTATTGTAGCTGTTATTTGCCTGTATCAGACTGAACTGACCATCAAGTACGTCCTGATAACGTCCAACTCCCTTTCGGTAACGGGCATCTATCAGTTCCAGGCTCTTTTCTGATGCCTGTACAATATCTTTTGCAACGTTGATCCGTGACATGGCTTCTTGCAGGTCTCCCTGAGCTTTACGGTATTCCAACAGTGCCTTACTGTTAAGCTGTTCGCCTGCTATTTTCAGTTCCTGCAATGCAATAGTGGACTGCTTTGCCTTGTGATCGTTCCTGAAACCGCTGAATATAGGAATGTTGAGCTGTAGCCCCACATAGAAACTGTTCGGCCAGGTATATTGGTTCAACCTGAAATGGTCATGTTGAGCCTGAATCTGGTACTGGCTGATAAAATCCAGTGTGGGAAGCCTACGGCTTTTATCCAGATCAATCTGTTTTTTAGCCAGAGCCTGTTGTGATATATTCTGCCTGATGTCAGGTCTGCCTTCAAAAACAGGAGAGCCGTTCTGCTCTGTAAACAACAGGCTTGTAAGGGTTTCTTCAGAAATGCTTTCCTGCAACAAAACCGTACTCTCAAAAGGCAGTCCTATAAGCTCTTTCAGGTAATCCGTCGCCTGTACAATCTGATTTTCTGCCATGTAGAGGTTCGGTTTCTGATTCTGCACATTGATATACACATTCAAGGTATCCGATACAAGTGCCAGATCATTTTTATAAAGGACACGGGTATCGTGCATGGTCTGTTCTGCCCGTTCTATTGCCTTATGGACAAGTTCCCTGTTAAGGATCGCTAAGCGGATATTATAATAAGCCCTGCGTATCTCATCAGCCAGTTCCCATTTGGTCATTTCCCGCTCCGCTTCCGATAACGCTGTGTTCAGTTTGGACAACCGGATTCCTTCACGAAGCTGGGGATTAAATATCGGTAACTGTAAATCCACCAAACCGCTGAAATGATTCTTTGCCGATCCGTTTACAGGCATCATTCTTGAATTGTCAATCGTCAAATCTCCCGTTGGTGAAACACCGATACCGGGGAAAAAGAAAACGGTCGGCTTGATGTTACGTATGTAGGTGGTCGATGCGTTGATCTGCGGATAGCGGTTTGCCTCGATTTCCTTTGTCGCATACTGTGATTTCAAGGTCGAAAGTTCTCCTGCCTTGACCATTCTGTTGTTTTGAAGCCCAAGCCCGACCGCTTGCTCCACGGTCAGCCTGTACACGGAATCAGCGGGAATCGGCTGGGTCTGTGCGGACAGTTGCAGTCCACCTATCAGTAGCAGAACAGTCGCTATACCGGACTTGTTTACTTTGAGTGCCTTGCGTTGTTTTGATCGTTCCATCAAACGGGTAATACCATAATGAACGACAGGAACCAATAGCAAGGTCAGGAACATCGAACTGGTAAGCCCGCCTATAAGTACCCATGCCAGACTGCTGATCATTTCCGAAGATGCCCCTTTTGACAATGCCAGTGGTAGCATGCCAATTACCATTGCCAGCGTGGTCATCAGGATCGGTCTCAACCTTGTACGTCCGGCATCCAAAAGTGCCGCTCTGAGAGAATCTCCCTCGGCAAGTCGTTCGTTTGCCCTGTCGACCAACAAGATGGCATTCTTCGCCACAAGCCCCATCATCATGATCAATCCGAATATGGAAAAGATATTCAGTGAATTTCCAGCTAAAGCTAAAGCGACCACGGAACCTCCGACACCTACCGGAATGGAGAACAATACGACAAACGGGTATGCCCAGTTGTTATACAATGCGACCATGATCAGGTAGATCAGGCAGAGTGACATAACCAGTGCCACGGCAAGGCTTCCGAAAGCATCATCCTGCAAATCGAGGTCGCCCTCATAACGAAGCGTAACGGATGCAGGTAGCGGATTTTTAGCTACGATAGCCTTGATGTCCTCGCCGATATCTCCGGTAGGTCTGCCGGTTACCTTTGCCATCAGCATCACTGCGGACTGTTTATTTCTTCTTTCGAGCATAGATGGTGCGGTGGCTAAACGGACATCCGCAAACTGTTTGAGGTATATCATCTGACCCTGAGCGTTAACGAACGGGAAATTTTCAATATTGCTTGTGGTCGCTTTGTCCTGTTCACGCAGGGAGATACGCATATCGATCTCTGTACCGTCCTTTGTATATTTCATATCTTCGTAACCGTTCACGGCTATACGCAGTGCCGTACTGATCCCCTCTACGGTCAGACCGAGGTCACCGAGTTTTTTACGGTCTATATTTACCTGTAACGACGGTTTCTCATCCTCTACAGAGAGCTTTGGAGCAACGATACCGTCCACTTTCCTGATATCTTCCAAAAGTCGTCTTGCGGTTGCAAATACAGTATCTCTGTTCTCTCCGTGCAACAGTAGCTGTATCGGAGCGGCATTGGTTCCGAAGAGACCTACAGTGGAAACATCGACTTTCACACCCGCTTCCAGCAAGGCGATTTTTTTAAGTTCCCGTCCTATTTCTGAAATGGATTTACTTCTGTCTTTAGCTTCAACGAGCGATATGTTTATACTTGCCACGTTACCGCCACGGTTCTCCCCTGAGCCATCACTTTGATAACCGACAAGCGTAAACTGATTAGTAACTTCCGGCACTTCATTCACTCTCTGTTCAATAGATTTGACAATGCGATCCATTTCCTGGATACGTGTACCCGGAGGGGCTGTGACCATCAGCGAAAGCTCACCCTTATCCGTAGCGGGAACAAACTCGCTACCTACATGCCCTGTGAACAGCAGGCTTAGTGAAGCGATCAGGAAAGCAGCGGAAATACCGACAGTTTTCCATTTATTAACAAGTGACCATGCCAGTATCCTTTCGTAAAGATCGGTCAGCTTCGCAATCTGTTTCTCAAAGAACATCGCAAAACGGGAGAAGATAGTCTTTCCGTCCAGATGGGTAAGTTTCGCAAAACGTGACGATATCATCGGTGTCAAAGTGAAAGACACCATTAAGCTGGACAGTGTGGAAACCACGATGACTAAAGCGAATTCTTTAACAAGGCTACCTACAAGCCCCGGCACAAAAGCAAGGGGCAGGAATACCACTACGTCCACCAGTGTAATGGACATCGCAGCAAAACCAATCTCTGTACGACCGTCAAGGGATGCTTTCACTCTTTCAGATCCCATTTCCATGTGACGGTAGATATTTTCCAGCACCACAATGGAGTCGTCCACCAGAATCCCGATCACAAGAGACATAGCGAGAAGCGTCATCAGGTTCAGGGAGTAATCCATAGCGAACATCATGATGAAAGCAACCAACAGGGAGGTTGGAATAGCGATCAGTACGGTGATTGCATTTCGCAGACTGTGCAGGAACACCAGCATAACAAGTGCCACGAGCAATACCGCCAAAAAGAAATCAAAGTACACGGAATTAGCCGCTTTGAGTGTAAATTCCGATGAATCGGAAATAACAGAAAACTTAAGCCCGATGTTGCTGTGCAGGGATTCCAGTTCTGTCAGATGTTCCCGTACCAGTTTTGCGGCTTCCACGGCATTTGCCCCGGTCTGCTTGTTGACCAGCAGGGCGATGGAGTTCTTGCCGTTTACACGGTTCATGACCGTAGCCTCCTTTTGTCCTTCTGTTATATTGGCGACATCTTTTACGAATATGGTACTGCCATCCGGCTGGACACGTACGGGTTGCATACGAAGTTGCTCGAAGTCCGTTGCTTTACCTGTGGTACGCACGTCAAATTCGCCGTCTTTTGATTTTACCGCACCAATGGGTATCTCGACATTACTGCTTTGGATAGCCTGTGCAAGCTCATCCATGCCAATGCCATAGGCCCTCAGCTTTTCAAGGTCTGCGGCAACTTTAACTTCCCTTGGAGAACCACCAAGAAGCGTAACACGCCCTACATTGTTGATCTGTGAAATACCCTGTCTGATCTGCTTATCCAGCATCTCGTACAACTGTGCTTCAGGAATATTCGCAGTAGTTCCTATTCTTAGTACAGGCTCATCGTTGATACTGTAACTTTCAATAGTGGGTGATTTTACGGCAGCAGGGAGTTCAGGGAGTACTTTGTTTATCGCCCGCTGTACATCCTGAATCGCTTTTTCGGGATCAGCATCGGCAACAAACTCAATGGATACGACCGCAGAGTTTTCGGCAGAATAAGTGCTGACCCTTTTTATCTTGTTTACGCCGGATATGGCGTCTTCCAATTTTTTGGATACCGTGTTTTCTATTTCACTCGGTGCTCCTCCCGGATATACGGCTGTTACCGTAACGACGGGGGTTGCCAGTTCGGGCAATAGTTCATAGCGGAGTTTGCTATATCCCAATATACCCAGACCTGCTATGATCAGGTAAAAGACAATAAATAATATGGGGCGTTTGATCGCCAGTTCTGTTAACTTCATTTCTTTTGGGTTTATTAGTTGATATCTGCTTTGCTTTCAGTAATCTTTACCGATGTAAGGTCTATTCCTTCGGTAATATTGGACTGTCCTTTGGTCACCACGATATCACCGGGCTTCAGACCGGATATGACTTCGATATAATCTTCCAGTTCCCTGCCTTTTTGGAACGGACGGCGAACGGCTTTTTTGCCTTCACCGACCAACCAGACATAAGGGGCATTGAAATCACCTCTTACCGCCGTGCGTGGGATAACCAGTGTAGAAATTTTTTCCGATGCGTCCATATCCACATTCACCGTCATTCCGCCCATCAATGTGATGCCGTGCTGGTTGTTGTTCACCTTGGCAAGTACAGGAAATGTTTTCGCCTGATTAGCGTTGGGAATGATCGCTGAAACCACACCCTCAAAATGGTGTGTCGGATAGGCGTCTACGGTAAAACGAACTGGTTTGCCCTGTTTGATCTTGGAAATTTCCTTTTCGGGAACCTGAAAACGTACTTCAAGCTGGTTTAAAGGAATAATAACAGCGACAGGGCTTCCGGGTGACAGGTAGTCACCTACACTTGCGGATTTGGTAGCAATAACGCCACTGATCGGAGCAATGACCGTTGTACGGCTAAGTTCAGACTGGGAGATTTTCAGTTGCTTTTCTGCCATGTTCAAGGCGTGTCGGGCAGTTTCCAGTTCTACGCCTGTCGCATTGTTCTGTTTATGTAATTCGGCATACCGCTGATAGTCTACCTTTGCTTTTTCGTACTCGATCTGGTGTATCTGATGGGATGGCTGTTTCATTGGGTTTTCAAGGACAGCGATGACCTGACCTTTACTGACCTTACTACCGTTCTGGATGTTTAGTTTTACAACCTTACCATCCGTTTCCGCAACTAAATTTACCATCCCTGTGGTTTCCAGTTGTCCGGGATAAGAAAAAGAATCGTCAAACTGCTCTTCGGTAACAGCAATAGCTTCTATTGCGAACGGAACTGCTTCCTGTTCTGCACGAATCTCTTTATCCACCTTTTTTTGGTTGCTTGAAAGTTTGAACCATACCAGCCCAACGACCAGTAAAACACCGACAATTAAAAATATTTTATTACGCATGATCACTTATTTTTTTGCCAAAGGTAGCCTGGGCATTAAAGCGTATGCTTGAAAAAGAAACCGAACGGTAAATATTCACCGTTCAATTGTGTTATATCCGTTTAAGTCGTTTGCTGAGAATTTGGTTGGACACAGTTTGAAAGTCAGTAGTAGCAACTACCTATGATATAGGAATTTGGTGAGTTATTTTTTGCTTGGGAGCAAGCCGATAAAAGAAAATTAAGCATTGTTTTTTACAGGTAGTAAAAAGCCCGGTACGAAACCATGTAGCGTAGGTATATAAGCCCCTACCAATAAAAAAGCCTTGAATTTTTCAAGGCTTTTAAAATCGTTTACTGAATATATAACAGGTCAATGCGACCTCTTTTCCGTGTATCTCCATCGTGATATCCCGTTTACCCGACATAGTGAAACCCCGCCTTTCGTAAAACTGGTAGGTAGATCCGGAATCGGTATACAGGTAGATCATTTTATCTTTTTCATCCTTTTCCAATCGGTCAAGCAGGAGTGTTCCGATCCCCTTGCCCTTGATGGTAGGGTCAACAGCGAAAAAATTCAGTTCACCGTCAATTTCGTTTGTCCTTTTCAGTTCATTGAGCATCTCTACATTGGTATCGTCATATATACTGGATGCTTTCCAGTAAAAGAGATTGATAAAAAAAGAAATAGTTTTGACAAAGGCTCTGTAATAAAAGGAGGTAAAAATTTTTGGTTTACCCTTTATGTCTGCTAAGAGTACGCCCACCAATTTATTATCCATATAGGCTCCGTATGCCCGTGTTGCTTTGGTAATTTCCAAGTACCAGAAATATTTGCTGTAGATATAGAGTTCTAACTTGTTGGTTGCGTACCATGATAAGTGCATGCCTTCGACAGCAAACTTTCTTGCCATATCGAAATCCTTATCTCTGAGATTTTTTATTACTACTTCCATTTTATCTGCCTTTTTTTTCAATCAGATAGCAACCGCATATTGCTATTTTTCATACAGTTGATTCTGTTTACAAAATTATCCAATCAAAGATACCAATAGTCAAAAAAAATAATTGAATAGGGTAAATTGACTTATGAACTGTTCTATACTCATCTAAACCGGGAAATTGGTTGATGTAAAGTGTTTGGATCGTCATTCGTGTGGCAGAATTTATATTTTTTTCAATCATCTCTTAGCATAAGTCTTGGCTATTGTTGTACCAAATGTTGTAGATCAGGGTCATTCTTGATGCGTTCCATTTCACTCTCCACGATATGAACAATGTCTAATTTTATCTGACGGTAATTGTTATCAATATCCCGTTTCATATTATCTACTCCGTTTTCATCGACAAAGGATAAAATTTCGGGTATCTTCTGATACGCTTTGGTTTCGGTAGCAACCTTTTCATTATCAACCACGATTTCCGCATGAAATATTTTTTGCTCTATACGTTCGTCGAAGTTATCGGAAACAGCACCCACGAACATACCTTGTGTAAGGGTACTGATTTTTGAAGCCGGAATAAGGCTGTCTAATTGGGTTGAAATGGAAGTAGATTTATCATTACGATTAATCGTCATACTCTGCCGTTTTTGTAAAACTTTTCCGAAACGTTCTGATAAATTTTTCGCTGTTTCGCCTACGACCTGACCGCTAAAAATATTACCAACTGTGTTCTGAATTACCTTACTTTCTTTGTCGCCATAATCACGTATTAATTGACTAAAATCTTGAAAACCAAGGCATACAGATACGAAATTACTTCTCGCAGTTGCGATGAGTTGGTCAAGTCCCCTGAAATAAATTGTGGGCAATTCGTCTATGATAACCGAGCTTTTAAGCTGTCCTTTTTTATTGATTAATTTTACAATTCGGGAGTTATATAAACCCAAAGCTGCTGAGTAAATATTTTGTCTATCGGGGTTGTTTCCGACACACAAAATTTTAGGCTCTTTTGGGTTGTTGATGTCTAAAGAAAAATCGTCGCCTGTCATAACCCAATAGAGTTGTGGCGAAATCATTCTCGACAAAGGGATTTTGGCAGAAGCAATCTGACCTTGTAATTGATCTTGTGCTCCGCCTTGCCAGGCATCCATGAAGGGCGACAAATAATTTTCCAATTCGGGATAAGAGGTCAGAATGGTAAATACATCAGCGTATTTCTTATTCAGCAACTCAATAGCATGGGGAAAGGTACAGAACTTACCATTTTCGTAGATTTTAAGAAACCAGATAATGGCTGCCAACAATATAATTGGCGACTCGACGAAAAAATCCCCTTGCTTCTGTATCCACGACCTGTTAAGGTTTAGCATGATCGTATATGCCGCTTCGTAGGCATCGGATATGTCCGTCATAAAGCCGGGATTAAGCGGATTGCAACGGTGGCTCTTGCGTGGGTCGTCAAAATTTATCACATAAAATTTGGGCTGTACTTTGTACTTATCCCTGTTCTTCAATAAGTGGTTGTAGGCAATGGTAGAAAGGTCATCGAATTTGAAGTCATAGATGTACATGGAGAACCCTTTCTCAATCTGTTGCTTGATGTAGTTGTTTACGATTGCATACGATTTACCGGAACCCGGAGTTCCTAACACGATCGTTGCCCGAAAGGGATTCACAATGTTAATCCAGCCGTTGTTCCACTTGCCTTTGTAATAGAACTTCGTGGGAAGATTGACAGAATATTCGTTTTCCATCAGCTTGGTTTCCTGCTGAAAACTCTCATTTTCATTATTGAAAACGTCGTCCATCAGGTTGTTGTTGAGTAAACGGTGCATCCACACACCCGCCATCAATAAGGCAATATAACCGCCCGCCATCGTAAGGATATAAAGGAATGTTCCGGCAACTGGCGACAGCTTTAAGAGTGGCGTATTGAGAAAGAATAACACAAATCCAATACCCAACGCCACATAAATTTTAGACCATGTTATTTTTTCATTTTTTACGCCTTTTGTTCCCAGACAGCTTAAAGCCAACAATACCAAAGCGAACACTTTGGTATATAACGTATGTTCAAAAAGTCCTGCCGTCCGGTTGAAATTCCCTAATATCTTATTGATGATTTCTAATGTCCAGCCACGTTCTAAAAAGAAAGTGTAGCAAAACCAATAAAGGTGCATCAGTACCAAAAGGATACTTACTGCCCGCATAAAAGCCATTATCTTGGCTAAGCCTCTTAAATCGTCTTCTCCCTGCATTTGAAAAATTTTAAATGTTCGGGCGTGAATTTATAGGCTGTATAGCGTGTCTATAAGAATATGGCACTCAATGGCGGTGCGTGGCGGTGTTTGGCTGAATAGTACAGTTTACAATCAATCGAAATTATTATCCTGAGTTCTGTTTATTTTATGCCTTATAAACAAACGCATTGATATTCATTCCCGCACCTACCGAAGCAAACAAAACTATATCTCCTTTTTTAATAGAATGTTCAGGTAACTCTCCTCTTTTAATCATCGCAAGTAGAGAGGGAATTGTTGCTACACTGCTGTTTCCGAGCTTCTGAATAACCATAGGCATTATGTCTTTGGGAACTGCTGCATCGTATAACCTGTAAAACCGTTTAAGAATAGCTTCGTCCATTTTTTTATTAGCCTGATGAATAATGATTTTATCCAATTGGTTAATGGAAAATCCGCTGCTATCAAGGCATTCTTTCATAGCAATAGGAACACGCAAAATGGCAAATTCATAGATTTTTCTGCCGTTCATCTTGATGTATCGTATATCAGGACAACTCTCATTAGAGTACGATTTACCAAAGTGCAGATAGTCTTTTTCTTCTGAGGTAAACGAACCCGATATGTGCGATTGGATTCCCGATTCATCATTGCTGATTTCCAATATGGCAGCACCTGCTCCGTCTGCATAAATCATGCTATCCCTGTCATGGATATCTACTACTCGGGAAAGGGTTTCTGCTCCGATAATCAGGCATCGTTTAGCAATACCCGATTTAATAAAAGCATTAGCTTGTATCATTCCCTCAATCCACCCTGGGCATCCGAACACTATATCGTAAGCAACACAAAAATTGTTTTTTATCTTCAAAAGATGCTTGACCCTCGAAGCGAGGCTCGGAACCATATCGGACTGCACCGTTCCGAAACGCACATCGCCAAAATTATGGGCAAAAATGATGTAATCCAAAGTTTCAGGATCAATCCCCGAGTCCTTAATTGCGGATTTCGCAGCGAAAAAGCCCAGGTCAGAAGCTACCTGTTCTTTTGTAGCATAACGCCTTTCTTCAATGCCTGTAATTTCTTTCAGCTTATTGATAATTGTTGCGTTGTCATGTGTTAGAGCCAGTCCGTTTTCGTCAAGGAAATGATGTTTATCAAAAAACAGGTTGGTAATCGTTTGTGAAGGTACATAATTACCCGCACCAATAATTTTACTCTTCATTGTTATTTCTTCTTGTGATGCACTTCCTCATCCCTTTTTTTCCAACATTTGCAATCATTACATATTCTTGGCAAAATTAGTTTGGGCAGTAAAGTGTATCGCAGTAAAAGAAGCTGAATAGCGGATATCTGCTGTTCAATCGTAATATATCAGTTTAAACGGTTTTTTGGATATTACTCTTTTTAAATCCAATCCCCAGAGTGAGCGATAGCGGTATAAATGACCTCTTATAAAATGGAGGTCTTGGTATTATCCATATTTATATTGTGGTGTATGAGTTATTGCATTCTCCTTTTTTTTCTTTTCTTCATTCTATTAGCAAACTGTTGTTCCTCATGATCCTCGCCCTGGGCTTCAGGAATAAGCAAACCGCCAAAGGCTTCGATTAAACCGTCTTCATGTTTTTCCTTAGTATCCAGAAAGTCGAACAAATGATGCGGTTCTTCCGTGGGTAGATCCTCATCCTTTAAATGGGATATCTTTGCCTGTGGTTCATCATGTTCTTTTATTTCCGGTCTGATGTTGTTGTTCCAGTAGTCATTAAATGTATTGGCAGAAAGCTCCTTACCCAAGCGAGAACCATTCCAGACCGTTTTGGAATTGTGATCGATGAATGTAATACCGTAGATCCGTCCTACATCATTACGCCGTACCATTACCTGAATGCCCTGCTCGGCTAAGTTTTTTTTAAATTTCGATTCATCAACCGTTGTTTTTAGGGCAATGTTAATGGCGGCTTTGAGTGTCTGTTTGGTGGGATGGTCTTTCAATGCCAATTTGCATTTCGCAAAATGCAATTCCAAAGCGGGTAACCCTGCGTTTTTTCCGAACAGGGAAGCCTTGAACGGATGCCCGGCTCTTTCTCCCTTTTCATTCAACGGGATGTACAATAACCCCTGTTTCATTTTTCCCTGCAATTCGCCCTCCACTTTCTCCGTAGTAATATGGAAGAGGGATAGCAAGGCATTATACTCTCCCAAAGTTTGATATTGATAGTAATTGGGCAGGTGTCGGACAACCGAAGCGATCTGGCTTTTTACATCGCCAGCCCGATAATCCACCGGACGAAACACCTTATCATTTTGCTGATGCTCTTTGTTTGTTGCGGGTACTAAATGGTGTTGCTTTTCGAGTTCACGGCACACTTTCATTGATCGCATTTTCTCGAATTTGTCCGAAATCTTTACACCGTTTTCGTCCACGCATACCGATACGATATGGATATGGCTACGGTCAATATCTGTGTGTTTGAATACCACAAAAGGCTGTTCGCCGTACCCCATTTCACGCATATACTGTTCCGCAATTTCCCTGAACTTGTCATCGCTTACCTTATCCTTTGGGTCGGGATTGAGCGAGATATGCAGGGTATGATATTCCGTATTGCGATTTGCGATTAAGTAGGGTTCAAAAGATTGGGTCAACTGTGCTACGGTATATTCTCCGTTTGGTGTCTCAATTATCTTATGGGCAAGGAGAATTTGCCCATTTTCCTTTTCCACTTTGAGGTTATTGTATGACAATGCACCATATAAATTACTGCTTCTTCCGATTTTTGCGATCATTGTTTATGCTGTTTTTCAGATATTTTGCTTCAAATTCTTCGGTCAACTCCATAATTTTTTGGCATAAAATGACCATTTCCAATGTCTGTTTTTCTAATTTGTAAAGGAAAGCGGCAGCTTTTTTCTCCGAAAAATTGCGGTACAACAGCTTTACGATCTGGTTATAATTCACACCTATGGAGCGGAACTGACTGTGAAACGAGGTCAATCGCATATAGTAATCAACTGTTCCTTTGTCAATCTGAACCGACTTCATTTCATTTCCGAATAGTTGCGAAATGATAAATTTTGCCTTATTGGGCATTCCCGATGCTTCAAAAAGCGATAATAATTTAGCGTTTTCCTCGTCTGTCAAACGGAAAACGTGGCGGTGGGTGCTGGGATTGAGCTTTGGCTTACGACCGCCCTTATGCTGTTTCTGTTTGTTGTTCTCGTTCATCACAAATCCATTTTTAATTCATACGAAAAGCCGACTTCGGAGGTCTTTTTCTGCTCCCTGCAAGGGCAAGTTGTTTTGAGGCACTAAACTCGGTTTCGAGTGCCTCAAAACACAACTTGCCGTGTTCTGTTGAACACAAAAATCCTCCCTACGGTCGGATTGATTTTAACAAGGAAAAACGGCTCGAAGCCGTCGCTGTAAAAGTCCAATTTGTCTGTTCGCTTTTGCATAAATCCGTTAATAAAATTCATTCTACAAAGTAAAGCCCTGTTTTTGAAAGCATAGCACTATCACACACTGCCAAACAGTGCCAATAAACGCCAAACACTGCCACACCTATACAATGAAATGAATGTTGATAGTTCTTTGTATCAGATTTCAGGCAGGAAGTCAGTCAGCCCGTCAATCAGGATTGACAGACTGATAGCATTCACGAATGCAGACAAGCCTGAAAGCCTGACGGCTGGATTGCAAGAATGCAAGCGTGATAGCCTGACGGCTTGCAATCAATCAGGCTTGCCCTCCTGAATGCAAGATTGCAGGAATGCAGGAACGCAAGAATGACGGCTCTCCTGACGGACGGAAAACAAGAACGATTGCCGTCCTGCCGTATCGCAGGCAGGCAATCAGGAGTTCAGTCAAGACTGCTGGCTATCCTGCAAGGAAGCCGGAGCGAAATCAGGAACGCCTGACGGACTGTCCGCAGGACTGCCTGCAAGGAATGAAACTTTAAATTTTTAAAATATGGAAACAACAAAGAAACCTCTGTTTATTGCCTTTTCTTCACAGAAAGGCGGTGTCGGCAAAAGTACATTTACTGCTCTTATAGCAAGTACGCTTTATTACCGAATGGGCTATAATGTAGCCGTCTTGGATTGTGATTACCCACAGCACAGTTTATTGAAAATGCGTGAACGGGATTTGAATACCGTAAGGGAAAACGAGAGCTTTAAGAAAATGGCTCATAAACAGTTTATGACCATTAACAAGAAAGCCTACACGATTGCACAATGTAAAGCGGAAACCGCATTGAGCGTAGCCGAAGATTTAATCAAATCATCAACTGTCCCGTTGGAAGTCATTTTTTTTGACTTGCCAGGCACAGTCAATTCCTCGGGAATACTCCAAACGCTTATGGGTATGGATTATATCTTTTCGCCTATAACTGCTGACAGGGTTGTCGTGGAAAGTACATTGAGCTTTACACAGGCATTAACCGATATTATTCCGAAAATCGGAAACAGCAACATTAAAGGTATTCGCCTGTTTTGGAACCAAGTCGATAGGCGTGAAAAATCGCACCTCTACGATTTGTACGGCAAATTCATTACAGATATGGGCTTTTCACTAATGAAGACCTATATCACGGACAGCAAGCGTTTCAGAAAAGAGGGCGAAGCAATGGAAAAAACGGCTTTCCGTTCCTCATTGTTGCCTCCCGACCCAAAGCTAATGACTGCCTGCCATTTGGATTTGTTTGTACAGGAATTTTTAAGAACCGTTGAATTGTAATGTTATGGAAAAAGGAAATAAAAAAAGAAACGCACCGGAGATAGACGAAGAATATATAATGTCGCTAATGGCTGGCGGTGTCCGCAAAGAGGGAATGCAACATATTCCTGCCGACCCTCCGAAAGAGCCTGAGCCTGCCAAAGAACCTGCCCAAGAAGAAAGCAAGGCAGAAGCTAAGGAACAGGTACAGGAGAAGCCCGTACAAAGGGAACGCACCACGAGAGCCAAGAAAAATGACAGTACCTATGGCGAACGTTTTTTGAGTACGCACTCTATGGAAAAGCGAGGCGACAAGAGTATCTATATCCGTCAGGAATACCACGAACGGTTATCCCGTATTGTACAGGTTATCGGAAATGACAAGATACCTCTGTATGCTTATCTCGACAATATTTTGGAGCATCATTTTGAATTGTTTGAGAAAGCGATTACCGATGATTTTAATGAGAAGTTTAAACCTATTTTTTAAAGTATTTGATTATGAAAAATGAAAAGCAAAAGCCGAAAAAAGCGTTACGCACGGCTCAATACAAATCCACGTTCCTAACGCCGACGGAGTTTTTGGCACGGAATGGAAAAACGGTATATATCAGCAAAGAATTTCATCAGAAGCTAAGCCAGCTCGTGTTTATGCTCGGCGGTGGCAAGCTGACCCTTGCGGATTATTTATACAATCTGCTCCAGCACCATTTTGACGATTACGGGGCTGAAATGAGAGCAATGTACGACAAAACGAAAAAGCCAAATTTTTAGCTATGGAAACAGTAATAATAATATGCCTGCTGATAATCATTGCCCTGCTATTGCAGGACAAGATTGTTATTAAATGGAAGTCGGAAAAAAAGCCTGTACAGGAAAAAGTCAATCCGAAGCTACCTGATATTATGGGGCATCCTAAGCCCGTAAGAAGCCAATCAGTGCCAAACAGTGCCAATGAAAGCCAAATTGCAGAACCGGAGATTAACCCTGCTAATTTGGTCATCGAATATGACAAGTACGAGGAAGTCAATATTCAAATTCCGCAGGAAGAACTGGACGAAGTATTCAGTAGTGTACCTGATTTGACGGAGGAGGTAGAATTGAACAGGTATAGAGCTTCCGTAGGCGATGACGGTTTTGCCCAAGGGGTTACCTTTCAGGAACTAAACAACGTGGGGGTCTTGCTTCAGAAAGAAAAATTAGAGCCAGCCCAAAAGGAAACAGCGATTGATATAGTTCAAAGATTACAAGGAACCGAATTATTTGCTCTGCTGGAAAGTTCAATGGAGGGAGCTTCCCGAAAGATTGCCGAGCTTTTGGATAGCACCCTTACAACTGATACCGAAGACAGTTCTTCCAATTTGCGGAAAAGTGATTTAAGTGATTTTGATATTGGCGATTTTGTTTAAAATCGCCTTTTCTAAATCTAATACCATAGTTAATTCAGCAAAGCGATACAGATATGATTAGTTCCAAAAATGACCCTGATTATATATTCGAGGAATATAAGGGATATACGATAGCAAGCCACAAAGAGAATGTTGTCGGCAAAGATATTGACAATGTTATTATCGTATATAAGTCTGACGAGTTCCCCAATAACGGGTTTATTATCGGGCTTGACGACAGTAAACTATCAGGGCGTAGAAAATCCGTACCGAACAATATAGATGATGCTAAAGCCTACATAGATTGGTCGATTAAATTACGGGAAGAAAAGACAAAGAATGTAAAGCCCGACATTCCCAAACCCCAAAGAACCAAAGGACGAAAAATCTAAAACGGTATAGAATATGGAAAAAGAAATGCCTATCATCAACATAGAGGGAACCGATTTTATTGTTGATGTAATGAAAGACGAATTGAGGGAAAAAGCCAATCCCGAAAATGTAATGAGCATCGCTCAAATGCAGGAACGTGGTTTCGGCAATGGCTATTCATTTCACTATGATTTGAACCTAAAGAATTTCCCCAATGATGAACTGTTTGATGACGACGGTTATAATGGAGATATGGTAGAGGTAAAATTACCGGAGCTGATTAAAATAGACCCCGAAAGAGTAGCCGAAAAGTACAATCTTACTTTAGCGGAAGTACAGAACAAAATTGATTTTGAACTTCGGATTGAACCTAACAGCCCTCTTGACCTGCGTTGGAACAAAGGCATATTGCCAACGTTGGATATTGCAGGTCATACGTTCTACGTGGATATACTAATGGATAAACTTCGCCCAAAGGACGACTTCAAATCGAAAGGCATCAGCTTTACCGAAATAAGCGATTACTACGACCGTGACAGGCGTGCATACGTCATTCCTTACAATCCTGCTACACGAGAGTTTCAGCAAGATGATGTATTTAAAATGACCGAACTACCGAAAGATACCATTATGGTACAATTCCCTCATCAGGCTACATTAGACGTGGTGGGCTGGTACAAAAAGCACGGCAATTCTTTTTTTCGCTCACAGTTTCCTGCGCTACACTACGAAGCACGTACCCTGCCGTGGGAAGAAACCAATGTGATAGAAATTATCAAACGCAACGTAGCTGAACAGCTAATGCCGAAAGATGAATTTAAGCATATATACGATACGCCAAAGGAAAACCTATACAGAATACCCACAGATAAAGAGCGAGTTCTCCCGACCTACGAAATAAAAGGAACGGAATTTATCGTAGATGTTAATCAGTTGGAACTGCGTGAAAAAAACAATCCGAAAAATGTGATTTCCATTAGAGATATGGACGAAAAAATGGTAGAGGGTTATGACTTTTGGTACAGTATAAAAAGTAAGAACGTAACCACGTTCGCTGAAAAAGGTGCAAATAAAATAGAAATACCCGACTTCGTGAAGCTCGACCCGATAGGAATGGCAAAGAAGCATAACATACCCGAAGATAAAATTTTGGGAATGACTGATTTTAATCTTATGGTCAATCAGGAAGCATTTGATAAAATTGCCAACAATTATATTCATCCTACGATAGATATTGCAGGGCATCCATTTTCCGTTGATTTGCGTAATGACAGGCTACTACCCAAAGATGATATTTGGTCACGGGGTATCATCTTTCCCGAAATCAAATATTATTACTCCCGAAAAGATGATGCGTATTTTATCCCTTACAACACAAAGACACGAACGTTTCAAGAAGTTAGTTTAAATGTAAAGGAAATACCCCAAGACCTTATTGTTGTAAAAATACCCCATTCAAGTATTCTTGACCCGATTACCTACTATAAAGGATTACACGAAAACAAATCGGATTTGCTTAAAAAAGTGGGCGTACACCTGCATACTGAAGCTAAGGTAGTACCGTGGCATCATACCCGTTTTGCCGAAACCATACAACAGAACAAAGAGCAAGCGGTAAAAGCCGAACAAAAGCCGTCTATTCTCCCGAAGCCACAGGAAACTAAAGCGGTAAACAAAAGCATAGGGCGTAAAATGTAAATCAACAACATTATTATCGGGACGTCAAACAGTAAATGTTTGGCGTTTTTTTATGCTCCAATATACCGCTACAAAGCCACTGAACGCCAAACACTTCCTTTGACTGCCACTTTAAAAGACTGCCTCCATTTCCATTAGACATTTGTGCCGTAAGCCCGTAAGGTACGGGATAACAGTAACAAATTAATCTTTTTCAAAAATGGAAAAACAGAGAAAAAAAGTTTTGCTGGCAGCCGTGGCGATGCTGTCAGGAATTGGTGCGTTTGCACAGGGAAACGGGTCGGCAGGTATCAATGAAGCGACCCAAATGGTAACGTCCTACTTTGACCCAGCGACCCAATTGATTTATGCGATTGGTGCGGTCGTGGGCTTGATAGGGGGTGTGAAAGTGTATAACAAATTTAGTTCGGGCGACCCCGATACGAGCAAGACTGCGGCGAGTTGGTTTGGTGCTTGTATCTTCCTGATTGTAGCTGCTACAATCTTACGTTCATTCTTCCTGTAATCCCTTGCCTTATGAATAGTTACAATATTAACAAAGGCATTGGCAGGACGGTCGAGTTCAGGGGCTTAAAGGCACAGTATCTTTTCATATTCGCTGGTGGTCTGCTCGGTACGCTCATCTTCGTGATGATATTGTATATGGCTGGCGTAAGTAATTACGTCTGCCTGTTCCTCGGAGCTGGCGGTGCTTCGCTCATTGTGTGGCAAACATTCTCGCTGAACAAAAAATACGGCGAACACGGATTGATGAAAGTAGGTGCAAGAAAACGACACCCTCGCTACATCATTTGTCGCAAGCCTGTACGCAGGTATTTAAAATTCACTCCTAAACCTAAAGCCGTATGAGAAATGTAGCTAAGACAGCCACATTGGAGAATAAGTTTCCTTTGCTGGCAGTAGAGAACAACTGCATTCTTTCCAAAGATGCAGACATTACCGCCTGTTTTGAGGTACGTTTGCCGGAACTGTTTACCGTAGCCTCTGCCGAATATGAAGCCATTCATTCAGCGTGGCATAAGGCAATCAAGACCTTACCTGATTTTACGGTAATCCACAAACAGGATTGGTATATCAAAGAGAGCTACGCTCCTGATTTGGCACAGGAAGACCAAAGTTTTCTTTCAAAGTCCTATCAACGCCATTTCAACGAGCGACCGTTCCTGAACCATTATTGCTATCTGTTCCTGACAAAGACGACCAAAAACAGAATGCGTATGCAAAGCAACTTTAGTTCGCTTTGCAAGGGTACGCTGATACCAAAGGAAATCAATAAGGAAACGATACACCGATTTATGGAAGCGGTCGCACAGTTTGAGCGTATCGTGAACGATAGCGGTTTCATAACCCTGCGACGTTTGACCGAAGATGATATAATCGGTACGGATGAGCAACAGGGATTGCTGGAACAATACCTCACGCTTTCGAGAGAAGCTGGAACACCAATGCAGGATATTGGCTTAGGTGCTGAAGAAGTCCGTGTAGGAAACAAAAGGTTGTCTTTGCACACTTTGTCCGATACGGACGACCTGCCAGCAACCGTTTCGGCTGATACCCGATACGAAAAGCTATCCACAGACAGAAGCGACTGCCGTCTGTCCTTTGCTGCTCCCGTAGGATTGTTGTTGAGCTGTAACCACATTTACAATCAATACCTATTCTTGGATAACAGTGAGGACAATCTGCAAAGGTTTGAGAAATCTGCCCGTAATATGCACTCTTTGGCTCGGTACTCCAGAGCCAACCAAATCAATAAGGAGTGGATAGAGAAGTATTTAAACGAAGCACATTCGTTCGGTCTTTCTTCTGTAAGGGCACATTTCAACATAATGGCGTGGTCGGAAGACCCTGCGGAACTCAAACAGTTGAAAAACGATTGCGGTAGTGCATTGGCATTAATGGAGTGTAAGCCACGCCACAATACTACGGACGTTGCAACGCTGTATTGGGCTGGAATGGCTGGCAACGCTGGGGACTTTCCTGCGGAGGAAAGTTTTTACACATTCATTGAACCTGCATTATGTTTTTTCACTGAGGAAACCAACTACCACAATTCGCCCTCTCCGTTCGGGATTAAAATGGCTGACAGGCTTACAGGAAAACCAATCCATTTGGATATTTCCGACCTGCCAATGAAACGGGGGATTATCACGAACCGCAACAAATTCATTTTGGGGCCGTCAGGTTCGGGAAAATCCTTTTTCACAAATCATTTAGTACGCCAATATTTTGAACAAGGGGCGCACGTACTGCTGGTAGATACGGGTAATTCTTATCAGGGATTGTGTGAGCTGATTAAAGGAAAAACCAAAGGAGAAGACGGTATTTACTTCACATACACGGAGGACAACCCGATTGCCTTTAATCCTTTCTACACGGACGACGGCGTGTTTGATATTGAGAAGCGTGAGAGTATAAAAACTTTGATACTCACGCTTTGGAAACGTGATGATGAACCGCCAACCCGTTCGGAAGAAGTGGCACTTTCCAACGCTGTTTCGGGTTACATCGAACGTATCAAACAAGACGATACCTACCCGTCATTTAACGGTTTCTATGAGTATGTAAAAGGCGATTATCGTAAGGTACTCGAAGAAAAGCAAGTCAGGGAAAAAGACTTTGATATTGCCAATTTCCTCAACGTTTTAGAGCCTTACTATCGTGGCGGAGAGTACGACTATTTGCTGAACTCGGACAAGCAATTAGACCTCTTATCCAAACGGTTTATCGTATTCGAGATAGATGCAATCAAAGACCACAAAATCCTCTTTCCCATAGTCACGATTATCATTATGGAAGTCTTTATTAACAAAATGCGGAGGCTGAAAGGTATTCGCAAACTGATACTGATTGAGGAGGCTTGGAAAGCGATTGCGAAAGAGGGAATGGCTGAATACATAAAGTATTTATTTAAGACAGTTCGCAAATTCTTCGGAGAAGCCATAGTCGTAACGCAGGAGGTAGATGATATTATACAATCCCCGATTGTGAAAGAAAGTATCATCAACAACTCCGACTGCAAAATCTTACTCGACCAGCGAAAGTATATGAACAAATTCGATGATATACAGGCGATGCTGGGGCTAACCGACAAAGAGAAAGGACAGGTACTATCTATCAATATGAACAACGATGCCAGCCGACTTTATAAGGAGGTTTGGATAGGATTGGGCGGAACACACTCGGCAGTGTACGCAACGGAAGTTAGTTTGGAGGAATACCTCGCCTATACGACCGAAGAAACCGAAAAAATGGAAGTGATGCAACTCGCTTCCGAATTGGACGGTAATGTAGAACTCGCCATTAAGCATATCGCTATGCAAAGGCGTGATAATGCAAATCAATAGTAATTAACAATCAAAATTTTAAGACAATGAAAAAGATGTTTTTAATGGCAATCACGGCACTAATGTTTGCCGTTGCCCCAAGTGCGAAAGCTCAATTTGTAGTAACTGACCCTGCAAATTTAGCATCAGGTATTCTCAACTCTGCGAACGAAATCGTACAGACTTCCTCGACCGTGAGTAATGTGGTAAAGAACTTTAACGAGGTAAAGCGTGTGTACGAACAGGGTAAGGAATATTACGACAAGCTCAAAGCCGTAAACAACCTTGTGAAAGATGCCCGTAAGGTACAACAGACTGTTTTGCTGGTCGGAGATGTTTCGGAAATGTACGTTCAGAATTTTGGTAAAATGATGAATGACCCGAATTTTTCCGCACAGGAATTGAGTGCAATCGCAAACGGTTATTCGGCTTTACTGAATGAAAGTACCGAGCTACTAAAGGAACTGAAACAGATTGTAACCTCTACAAGCCTGTCACTAAATGACAAGGAGCGTATGGATATAATCGACCGTGTGTACAAAGAGGTCAAAGAATACCACAGCCTTGTCAGATACTACACGAATAAGAATATCTCTGTCAGTATCCTGAGAGCAAAGAAACAGAACAATACCAAACGAGTGCTTGACTTGTACGGAACTCCTAACCAAAAATATTGGTAGTTATGGAATTTCAAAATCTGCACGAAGTCCTACGCTCATTGTATGATGAGATGCTCCCACTGTCCGCCGATATGGCGGCAGTGGCGAAAGGAGTAGCCGGCTTGGGTGCTTTGTTCTATGTAGCCATAAAAGTATGGCAGGCATTGAGTAGAGCCGAGCCTATTGATATGTACCCGTTGCTTCGTCCGTTCGCTTTGGGTATCTGTATTATGTTCTTTCCGACTATCGTATTGGGAACAATCAATGCGGTACTAAGTCCGGTCGTACAGGGTACACACGCTATCCTCGAAAATCAGGTGCTTGACCTCAATGAGCTACAACAGCAAAAAGACCTGCTCGAACGGGAAGCAATGCTCCGCAATCCTGAAACGGCATACCTCGTAGATAATGAGGAGTTCGACGCAAAGCTCGAAGAATTGGGCTGGTCGCCGTCTGATTTGGTTACAATGTCGGGTATGTATATGGATAGGTTCGCCTACCAAACCGAACAAGCCATTAAGAATTGGTTTCGCAACCTGCTCGAAGTGCTGTTCCAAGCTGCTGCATTGGTCGTCGATACGATACGAACATTCTTCCTAATCGTATTGAGCATATTGGGGCCGATAGCCTTTGCGATTTCAGTGTGGGACGGTTTTCAGTCCACACTGACGCAATGGCTGACCCGATATGTGAGCGTTTACCTGTGGTTGCCCGTCGCCGACCTGTTCAGCTCAATGCTTGCCAAAATCCAATCCCTGATTATAGAAAAGGATATACAGATGTTGGCTGACCCGACCTACATACCCGATACGGGAAATACCGTGTATATCATTTTTATGATTATCGGCATTGTGGGTTACTTCACTGTTCCGACCGTAACGGGCTGGGTAATTCAGGCTGGTGGTGCAGGAAACTTTACCCGTAATGTAAACCAAGCTGCTATGAAAGCCGGAAACGTTGCGAGTGCCGGAGCTGGTTCTGCTGCCGGAAATATCGGAGGGCAACTACTTAAAAAATAATGTAAAACGAATAATCATTTAACAATGGAATTTAAAACGCTTAGAAATATTGAAAACAGCTTTAGACAGATACGTCTGTATGCGATAGTGTTTGCCGTTCTCTGTATTGGCGTGGTAGGATTTGCCGTGTGGAAATCGTACAGCTTCGCCAATGAGCAACGCCAAAAAATCTATGTCCTTGACAATGGCAAATCTTTGATGCTTGCCTTGTCGCAAGATGCGAGCATTAACAGACCTGTGGAAGCAAGGGAACACGTTCGGAGATTTCACGAACTGTTTTTTACGCTTGCCCCTGATAAAAATGCTATCGAGAGCAATATGGCAAGGGCTTTCAACCTTGCCGACAAAAGTGCCTTTGACTATTACAAGGACTTGTCGGAGAAAGGTTATTACTCCCGTATCATTTCAGGAAACGTACAGCAACGCATAGAGGTTGATAGTGTCGTGTGCAACTTCGACAATTATCCCTATTCGGTGCGGACGTATGCAAAACAATTTATCATACGGTCAAGCAACGTAACACGCCGTAACCTGATTACTTCCTGCTATTTGGTAAACTCTGTAAGGTCGGACAATAACCCACAGGGATTTAATATCGAAAAGTTTGCAGTAGTGGAAAATCGGGATATCGAAGTCATTGAACGCTAAAATTTACGGATATGGATAAGCTACTTGATTTAGACACATTCGCAAAAACATTGACTGAAAAAGGTTATAACGGGTATTTTCTCACACAAGCTGATTATCCCGACAAAATCAAAGACAGCATCAATCGGTTTTTAGAGGCTTGCAAGAATGGTACGGACAAACTATTGTACCCAGATTTATTGCCTATACAGACCTATCTCGAATGGAATGGCGAAGACAAGCCAAAGGTAAGTTGCCATATATGGGTAGCACACGAAAACGGCAAATTCGATGTGCGGAAAATGGAAATTGAGCGGACAGACCGTTACGGGCATTCAATGAAAAAATCGGAACTGACAAATCTGACAACGGGGTCGGTTCCGACCGCAAAGGAAGCCCTTGCCAAAGTCCTCGATACACCTAAGCAACAGTTTTCTCCCCGAAAAAGAGGGTTTAAAATGTAGTAACCCCAATAATAATAGTATGAAAAAATTAAGGGAAAATATCGACAGGTTTTTTGACAGGCTGGACGAAAATTGGAGGGCAATGCCCGTTCGCAAACAGCACCAATATACGCTATACCTTTTCGTAGGCTACCTGCTAATGACTGTAGGAGTTGTTGCAAAAGTGTGGTACGACACAAGTCAGTCAAAAAACGATATGCACATCGACCATATCGAAAACCCTGTCCTGAAACAGAACGAAAGCCCTGCAAGATTGCAGGACACATTAAAAACAATTTTAAAAAATCAGATTTATGAAAGAAAATGAAAAAAGGGTCAGTTTTCTCGTAGAGGGGGACGACCAAAACGGAGCATCAAATCTGCCCGAAGAAAAAAAGAACAATACGGAGAAATTGAAAAAGCCTTTGATTTTTGGCTTAATGGGTATTGTTTTCGTGGGCTGTATGTATTTGATATTTAAACCGTCCGAAGACAAAAAGGAAATCGAAAACATTGGTCTGAACGATGCCGTTCCGCAAGCTACGGGAGCTGGATTGCCCGACAATAAGGGCAAGGCTTACGAACAGGAAATGCTCGAACAAAAAGAGCAAGAGAAACGCAATGCGTTAGCAACGCTTTCGGACTATTGGAACACGGACGACAACGAAGAACCGATAGACGAATTTGCCGATGAAGAAAATTCAGGCTATGGCGGTGGCGGTCGAAATTCGGGAAGATACGGGGGTAATCCTGCATTGAACAGCTACCGCAATATGCAAAGTACATTGGGGTCATTCTATCAGGACGACAATTCGGAAACAATGGAACTCCGCAAACAGTTGGACGACCTCAAAGAGCAATTAGCGGAGCAAAATGTACCTAAGCCTATAACCGTAGATGACCAGCTTGCCCTTATGGAGAAATCCTACGAAATGGCAGCGAAGTATCTTCCTGCCAATACGACTGCAAGCTCCGCAGAAAATGCACCTGCAAACGGTACGGCAACAGGAACAACGGGGGCAAATCAAAAGGAGCATTTTGTGGCGTTCACTCCAGCAAGGAAGAATACCGTATCGGCTTTGTACCGTGAGCCTACGGACAGTGCCTTTTTAGCCGATTGGAGCGAAACCCGAAATCGGGGATTTTATACGGCTGGTGCTTCGGAGCAAGTGGCACAACCTAAAAACAGTATCAGAGCTTGCGTTCACGATGCACAGACCGTAGTTGGCGAAACGGGCGTAAGATTGAGGTTGTTAGAACCTGCAAAAACGCCAATCCGTACAATCCCACAGGGAACGATTGTAACGGCTAATGCGAAATTTCAGGGAGGGCGTTTACAACTCAAAATTACCTCTATCGAATTGGAGGGCAATATCATTCCCGTAGATATTACCATTTATGATTTGGACGGACAACAAGGTTTGTTTGTGCCTTACTCTCCCGAAATGAATGCCTTAACTGAAATGGCTGGCAATATGAGCCAGACAGGTGGAACAAGTGTAATGCTTACCCAAAATGCAGGGCAACAGGTAGCTGCCGATTTAAGTCGTGGCGTGGTGCAGGGAATTTCGGGCTATTTCGCCAAGAAAGTACGCACTCCAAAAGTCACGTTAAAGGCAGGACACCAAGTATTCCTTGTATCAAAACAATAATTGTATAACTCAAATATTTAGACAAATGAAAAATCTTTTTAAAACCTTTTGGGCGGTTGCCCTGACTATCGGCTTTGCCGTACAATCTTTTGCACAGGATAGTGTAAGTATCAAAACTCCGCTTGCATTGGGCAAGATAGAACCCTACAAAATGGAAGTAACCTACGATAAAACTTCGCATTTGATTTTCCCGACAGCCATTCGGTATGTGGATTTAGGAAGTGAATACCTGATTGCAGGAAAGGCGGAAGATGCCGAAAACGTATTGCGTGTGAAAGCTGCCGTAAGGAGTTTTGAAACCGAAACCAATTTTTCGGTCATTACCAATGACGGGCGTTATTATTCCTTTGACGTGTATTACAGTTCCTATCCCGATGCGTTGAGCTATGACCTGCTTACGATGCAAAAGGCAGTAGATAAAGCCAACGGTAATGATGTGCTTTTCGAGGAACTCGGAAACAATTCTCCGTCGCTGGCAGGCTTGTTATTGGAAACCATTTACAAAAAGGACAAGCGTATCGTGAAGCATATCGGGGCTAAGAGCTTCGGTATTCAGTTTATCCTGAAAGGGATTTACATACACAATGGCAAATACTATTTCCATACGGAGTTAAGGAACAAAAGCAATGTGCCGTTTGATATAGACTTTATCAATTTCAAGGTCGTGGATAAAAAGGTCGCTAAGCGTACCGTAGTACAGGAACGGGCATTGACACCGCTAAGAACCTACAAGCCATTAGAGGACGGTATTAACGGGAAATCTACCGAGCAAAATGTTTTTCTCTTAGACAAATTCACGATTGCCGATGATAAGGTTTTATTGATTGAGATTTTCGAGAAAAACGGCGGACGACACCAAACGCTTCAGGTGGAAAACTCGGACTTAATCAATGCCCGTGTAATCAACGATATGCACCTGAAATTTTAATAACCTTTTAAAGCAAGAACAATGAAAAAGTATATCTATACCGTGATGCTACTCTTTGTGGCCATCACGGTTGCACAGGCACAACGAATGTTGCCAAAGCAAAAAGGATTGGAAGTGAGTACGGGCATTTTGTCCGATGATAAAATCGGTAACGATTATTATATCAATCTCGGAATGACCGTGAACGGCAAAAACGGAAATTATCAGATTTGGACATTGGAGTACACGCACCAATACCACGACTATAAAGACCAACGCATACCGCAGGAAACTTATACTGCTGAGGGCGGTTACAGTTTCTTCCTGCTGGGCGATGCCCGTAAGAATATTACGCTAAATGCAGGGATAACGGGCGTGGTTGGTTACGAGAGCATCAACAGAGGCGAAACGATGTTGTATGACGGTGCAAAGATAGTGAGCGAGGATAATTTCATTTACGGAGCTGGCGGTCGCCTGACCTTTGAAACGTACCTATCAGACCGTTTTGTACTTGTCCTGCAAGGGCGTACAAAAGTGTTATGGGGTACAGATTTGCGACAGTTCCGCCCGTCCGCAGGCGTGGGAATAAGGTTTAATTTTTAAAACGTAAAACGATGATAGCAATATTTAATAATTTCAGAATAGGAATGTTGCCAATATACCTAATGTTGGCAATCCTGACAGGTTCTATTTCGCTGGTATCTTGTAGCAAAGATGATGAGCTTGAAATACAGAATGATTTTCCTTTCGAGGTCAATGTGATGCCTGTTCCCAAAGACGTTGCCAACGGGCAGACGGTAGAAATCAGGATAACCATACAGCGTAGCGGTAACTACCAAAATACACAATACTATCTGCGGTATTTTCAGTTTGACGGACAAGGCTCGTTGAGGTATTACGATGAACCGCCGTATCTGCCGAACGATTTGTACCCGTTACAATCGGAGCAATTCAGGTTGTATTATACTTCTGCTTCTGCCGTATCACAATCCTTTGAGGTTTGGATTTCCGACAGCTTCGGGAATGAAAAACAGCTAAGTTTTCAGTTTAACAGTAGCGACTAAAAACGATACCAAATTAGAAAAGCAAAACCGACTTTCAACAGGTCGGTTTTTTACTTTTTAGCATCCAAAGTAAGGGGTTTTTGTTTAAATTTACGGTATTATAAATCATATAGCTATGGATACGGTTACAGCTCAATTAGTGTTTGGTATTTTTGTTATCGTTGTTGCGGTTGTGCTTATCTATTGGATAAACCGCAGGAGGTTTTACAGGCGTAATGCTGCTGGTGTAGAAATGTTTTCGGGATATACTAAAGCTGTATCTGTACGTTTTTTGGAACGTATCGGCAAGTTGTTTGCCTATGGTCTTATTATTCTCGGAGTGGTCTGTATATGGACGTACACCCAAATGAAAAAGGATAAGGAAAAACAGCCAATAGAAGCACAAAGCACACGATAGTTTTTACTTAAATTTGGAGAACATTAAAAATAGTATGAACATAACAAGTACAATAGTTTATTTACCCGTAGCGTTTCCGGAGGTATCGGTAACATTCTACAAAAACCTATTCAGCGAAACGCCCGAAATATTTCTCGAAGACGGGTTAATCATTGTGGAGCTTCCCAGCCTTAATTTGTACCTGATAGACAAAAACAGATATGAAGCCTATTACAGCCTGAAAACAGGTCGTAACGTTGAGATTTCAAAGGATAATGTTTCTACGATTATCAGTTGTGTTTTGCCGTCCGAAGAAGATGTAAATATTGCGTTGGCAAATGTTTCGGCGTGTGGCGGAACGGTAACGAGCAAAGCGACAACAAACGAAGCACTCGGCATATATGCAGGGTATTTTTCCGACCCCGACGGGCATATATGGGAGCTGGCTTATTACCCTCCTGAATATAACAGGGTTTTGAATTTCGTAAATCCCAACTAAATAAATCGGATAGCCCCAAAGGTTATCCGATTTGTTTTTTATTACGCCAAACACTGCCTTTCAAAGCCAAAGGGTGCAACATTCCACAGCCCTGCAACAAGCCTTAATATCTTCGACTTCCACAGAAAAAATGTGCAAACTATGGAAGTTATCGCAATAGCAAAATCCGCATTGGACGGAATGACGAATGATATAAAAGAGCTTTTGGAACTTACCGAAAACGCTACCCGAAAATATGACCCGATTTTCAAAGGGGAAAAGTGGCTCGACAATCAGGAGGTTTGTTTGATGATGAACATTACCAAAAGAACTTTGCAGACTTATAAGGATAAGGGCTTACTGCCTTATTCTAAAATGAACCGCAAGAATTATTATAAACTCTCGGACGTACAGGCTTTGCTCGAAGCTGGCGAACCGTACAATACTAATGACAATGGATTTACTGACGAATGACACTGACGAAATCGTAGCCTATCAGGAAATGATAACACGGTTACGAAACCGTATCGAGGATATACTGAAAAACTACCGTCCTGTAATGAACGGAGAAATCTATTTATCAGGCGAAGATGTGTGCAGACTGTTACATATCAGCAAACGCACACTCCAGCAATACCGTGATGATAATATCCTGCCGTTTATTCAGATTGGCGGTAAGATAATTTATAAAGAAAGTGATATTCTGACTATCTTGGAACAGAATTATACCAACACAAAAGATTAAACGCTTCTCGGGTCGGACGTTCAAAAGGCTAAATTAAACCTAACCGATACCTCAAACTTTGAATTTAACGAATTTGAGTTGCTGAACGTTTTTAGCTTCACTATATTTGTATCTGAAAATAAAGAAAATACTTAAAGTGTTTTTGCTTTTAGCTATTGGTACTAAAAACTGGTAATTTTTACAACCCCGATGCAATAAGTAAGAACGCTCACGCAATAGGCGTGGGCGTCCGCTTATTCGGGGTTTGGGCGTACCAGTGCCTTAGTATCGGTAAGTGTGATTGCCTACGCTCTTTTTTTGTGTAGGTTTCCGCTAATAACATTAAAAATTATCAGCTATGGACACAGGAAACGACCCCCACAAAAACACCATTGCATTTATCAATGATAAAAGTCCGCTTATTGATATTGCCTGCAATAACCTTACTGCTTCAGGAATTGAGATACTGTTCCGTTCGGAGAATGTTCAGGACGGTTTAGCTCAATTATCTGCTTTGACAGCACTCCCTAAAGCAATTATTATTGACCTCAAATTTAACGATAAGAATGTGCTGGCACAGCTTCGGGAATTAAAGTCAAAATATCCAAGCATTAGATTAATTGGCTACGGAGATAGTGATGATACAGACGAGTTGGTACAGGCTCTTACCGAAATAGGAATAAAAAGCTATCTGCCTATTGGTAGCGATGCAGACGATTTTAAAAGAGCTATCGAGAAAGTTTAAAATATCCATACCCTCAATACAAAAATGGGATAATCAATATCCCACGTAAAACCTCGCAACCTCAAAAGGGTTGCACCTTATAAATGCAAAAAGACTGCCCGACCGTAGGAGGTGTGTCTTTTTGCCGCCCGATTTTTGAGGTCGGGCGGTGGTTTATTTTTTCGGTTGGTTTAACCGTTCTTGCAAAGCCAGCAATTTCTCGTGCATATCTGCCCAATACGCTTGCAGTACCTTGTCGTTTTCTGTCGGTGGGTTGTGCTGGTATTCTTTAAACCAGCCTGTCTGCCGAATAGCTTTTTTAAGGTCGGTAACTTCAATCCAATTCCCTTTTTTATCTCTGATTTTCATTGCTCTGATTTTTTAATTGTTATGAATTAAACAGCCAAGTTTAAAAGCCTGTCCGCCATTTTGCCGTCCTCTGTAAAAAGGTACTCATTAGCTATAAAAGTTTCTTTCAGGGCTTCGGGGCTGGTTTGGTATTCGTATTCCTGCTCCAATGATTTGTATAAATGGCGGTTTAATATATTTAGAATTTCTTGTACCCAGCCGTCCAATTTTTCTAATTCACGGTCGATATTTGGAAAATCCCTTTTATACACGGAAGACCAATAATAATCAAGGGTAAAATCTAACCAATACCCTCTGTTGGGTGTGTCTGTATGCCAAGAACAATCTATTGTTCCGTTTAATATAAGGGCAATAACTCGTTTATCACACGGACAAGGGGCAAAATCAAATTCAAGGGTCGGAGCAAACTCTTTCCATTTTCCCTGCTTAATTCCCTCGATAAATTTTTCGGCATCTATCCTGCTTTTAAAGGTACTGCCGTCGCCTTGTGACCAAAATCCACTAAAATAAATACCGTCTTCGTGTATATCTATCCCAATGGTTTTGGCTATCTCCGTAAAATCCTCATATTGGGTGTTGTACCAATTCCAAAACTCCACATTGAAATATTGATATTTCTCAAATGCAAGTTCCTTAGCTTCTTTGCTTAATTCCTCTATACTGTAAAGGTTTATTGATATGCTTTTCATAACTATTGTATTAATTGATGTAACGAAAATTTTTGCGACCAAAATGCCTCGCTGGTGTGTTTGCCGTATGCTGTATAATTGGCTGTTCCGTCCGCACGTAATACAAGCCTGTGGCAATCCAAACGATTTTCGGGAATGGCAAATGTGTCCTGCTCTCCCTTATCAAGCTCCACAAATACCCATTCTTTATTTCCGAGTATCTTCTCGATGTCGGGCTGGTCGTTTTCTCCTGTCCTGTAAAAGCCTATTGCGGTATCATAAAAGTTCATTGATTGGAAGTGATAACTTCCCTTTAATGGTGTTACTAATGCCAGGCGTTTAGCCTGCTCCGCTTTCCATTCTTCGGATAGGTGGATTATTGCAAATTCGCAATAATCCCACTCGCTGCTGGTGTCCGCTTTTACCAAAATATGTCCTGTTGCTTTAGCTGATAATTTCATTGTTCTAAATTTTGATTTTATTAAAATGATTTTCGATTTTACGCTCCAGCAAGGTTTCGAGTATTTCGCACTCGCTGTCGTATTCCTTGCCCTCAAAATGGTAGGTGTCTGTCGCTTCGTCTAATGTAAAGCTGTCAATGTCCTGCTGGTCTAAACTAATGTTCGTTAATACGCCGTCTTCAAATATGGCTTTGCCGTATTCCTTACAACCTAATTCCTCATACTCCAGCGTAAAATCTACCTTAAAATGCTCCGCTATCCGCTTCACGGTTTCCGTGTTGGGGGTGTACTTCGTTTCGTAATGAAACTCGTTTGTTAAACCCTCATACTGTTCAATATTGAAGAAATAATCTCCCTCACTATCCTGTAAGAAATCGGGTAACTGTCCTACGTCCTCAATTCTCTGACTATCTGCCATAGATTTGAATATCCTGTTTATCTGTTCGATTGCTTTCGGGTGTCCGTTGAAAACAACCGTATTATTGCACCAATTCGCCATAATTATTTATCGTTTAAGGTTACTTTTAATAAAGGCTCATTCCCGAAAATGAGGTGTATAGCCTGTTTTAGATTGGGTGTACATTCTTCTGTCTGTGCGTATTCAATAAGGCAGTTTGTCGCAAATATTGAATTGTGTCCGTCAAAAAAATGGTCTGCAAACCAACGGGGCTTTTTGAGTAGCTTGTCCTCGTTTTTCTCTATTACCCTGTGTGCATTCTGTACAAGCCAATACCAAAAATCTGCGGTAAAAAATCCCCCTTTAAACCAACCCTCTCTAAAGTCTGTTTCATTTTGCAGGAAGTAATCACACTGCTTTTTTATAGCGTTCTGAATGTTCGCCATTTCTTCGGGGAATAGTCTGCAAAGCAATTCGCCTCTGTCTAAATTGTCCATTTTATGTAATGCTTTCATATCTCTTGTTTTTAGTGGGCTACCACCGTTTAAGGCGGTAGCCTGTGTTAATATTTAATTGAAGTTTAGGATTTCCGCACCGTCTAACGCAAAGGCGGTACATAGTTCAAATGCCTTTTGTGATTTCAGTTGTGCCGTGCCTCCTAATACAATGGATTGTAGTTTGGCTTCGTCGTCCCTGTATTTGCGTACATTCTGAAAATATCCCGTTACGGCGTTGTATGCTCCGAACAAAGTACCCTTTGTGGTGTTCATTAGCTGGGTTTCGCTTTCCATTGCGTATTGTAGTGCGTTTTCTACGGTGTTTTTAAACACGGTGGAAACTTCATCTTCTGCACCTTTTCGGAGTAGCTCCAGCGTTTCCTTGTTCGGGCAAAGGGCTAATTGGATTAGCTTTTTAACTTCTCGGTCTGTTGCTCTTATTTTCGACCATTGGTTGAAAATACCCTCTAACTGATTGCTCAAAGTGTTTGCAAGCCCCATTATCTTGTGGGCGTTCTCAATACGTTGTTTTGCTCCTGAAGTGTGTTTAATCCGCACAACGTTTGTCATATTCCGTAAAGAAGCGTTTAGGGTATTTTGGCAAACTATTCTCACGGGTGTAAACGCTGCCGTAATACTTCCGCTACCGTCGTGGCTGTTTGTTAGGAAAATGTATTTTTCCGTTACGTCGTCGCCGTTTCCTACACGGATATAGTCAGGCAATTTTGCAGTAATAAAAATACGTTCTCCCTTGCCTAATGCTCCAGCCGTTTCGTATAAAATGCCGTCGCCTCCGCCTACAATAGCATCAAAGAAATTGAATGCTTCACGGTTTTGTACGATGTGATAGTCTTTACCGACTACGCCTAAAACTGCGTTGTTATCGGTGCGAATGTTGGCAAAGAAATTAGGCACTTCTAATTCTGTACTGCCGAACTCGATGCCGTTGGGTGTTTCGATTAGTCCTGCACCTTTTGTAAATAGTGGGGCTTTCTCTACTTCGTAATTAAGACCTGCGTGTATGATTGCTTCCGCACTTGTGGGGTATTGCTCTACAATCTGCCCAAGCCCGTGCCACGCTTTTTGCTTTACAGAAAAGAAACTGTGTTTTCCTGTTCTCTCGTTGTAATTGATGTTGTGTGCCATTTTGTTAAAATTTTGATGTTAAAGAATTATTGATTTTATTTTTTTTGATTTATTCGGTAATGAGAGGAGGTGCTGTTTCGTTTCATTACCATTTTCAATGCTTATAATTTTCATAACTGACATTTTTTTTATTCGTCCAAAGAGCCGGAGTATGCTATGTTTCGTTTCACGAGCATTAAAGGTTCGTGTTTAGCCGACACAAGGTTTTGGAAAACAAATACTACCCAAGGGGTGGAGATTTTTTTCCAAACTTGCTTGACCTTTTGGCGGCGTTAAGAACACGGAAATACCTTTGCTCTTGAAATGGGACAATAGTGCATACAGGCTTCTTTGAATAAAAAAAATGTGGAAGCCGAGAAAATTGCATTAGAAAATGGTCTGTCTTGAATTGAAATAATACTTTCTATTTCCCTGAATAGATAAATGTTTTAGTGGTAGTAGTGTGGCTCTCAAAGCCACACCTAACAGGGATTTTAAAAATGCCGGAAAGTGGAATGAGCGGAGGGCGTTTTTCAAATTTCTGTTTCAGAAATAGCCGAAAGCTCTTTTACTGCGAGGGGATTAGAAAGGGCGGTAAATGTGCTTTGGCGAATGAGGTATGGGCAAAAAAAAACAGAGCCGTCAAGCTCTGTTTAATTCTGTTGATTAAGAAAACACTTTATTTATACCGCATTTGCAGTCTTTAATATAGGAGTGTCCTTTTGTTCCATTTTGATAATAAAAGCATCCTCCATAGCCTTAAATTTAGGCGAAACCAAATCCATATCCTTACTGATTTTTTGGCTGGTAATCTTCGCATAAATCTGTGTGGTAGATATATTTTTATGCCCCATCATTTTGCTAAGACTTTCGAGAGGTACGCCCTCGGTCAAAAACATTGTACCGAAAGTATGCCTTGCCGTGTGGAAAGTTACTTTTTGCTCTGTAATAATTTCGGCGGCTTCAATCAATTTAGCAACGTGTTTATTACAAGTTGCATTCGTCGGAATGGGAAAGATAAATGAATTACGGGTTACATCAATATACTTTTCAACGATACGCTTAGGGATTTCCAATAACCGAACATTGGAAGCAATGTCCGTTTTCTTTCTCCTGCTTATAATCCATTCGTGACCGTCAAAGAAAGTTTGAATATTATTCCTTTTCAGTTTTTTAATATCCGAATACGCAAGCCCTGTGAAACAACTGAAAATAAAAAGGTCTTTTACAACTTCATATCGTAGGTGCGGTAGTTCGCTCATCATAAGTTTTTCAACGTCCTCTTTTAGTATGTAACCTCTGTCGGTTTCTTGCATACTGATTTCGTAATCCTCAAAAGGATAATCACGTATCAGACCTTTTTTGATTGCCAACTGTGCCAAAGCCAAGACAGGCATTGTGTACACCCAAATAGTATTATGGCTTAACTGTAAATCATAGCGGAGGTAAAAATCAAACTCACGGATAAAATCGTTATTCAATTCACGAAAAGCCATATCGTCACGATGATACCGTAACTCTATAAAGTTGGAAAGATGATTGTAAACTGTGATGTACTTATTGTAAGTACCCTCCGAACGTTCTTCCTTTTCGACCAATTTTTTAAATTGTTCGTTCTGGTCGTTGAAAACCTTTAGGATAGCATCGTCCATTACACCAACACCCAAAAAGGCGAGCTTCACTTTCTGTGAAGTAGCAAAGCCCTCGTGTTTGAGCATATCTTCATAAATCGCATCAATACGACCTCGAATGTTGTCTAATTTCTTGTTTACTTTTAATGCTTCTGCACTTTTGCCTAAAACTCTACCAAACTTTAAGTCCCAATTATCTGCGTTAATTTCTAACTTTGTTCCGAAAGTTTTAGGTACTCCGTCAATGGTAATACGTGCCATAATCGGGGCATTACCGTTCTTTTTTGGTTCGTTCTTTTTCAGGTAGAAAAGCAATTTAAACGTTGACCTTTTTGTCTGTTCCATAACCACAATGTTTAATGTTTAAAATTAAATTACATTGAGTTACAAGGAAACGTAAAAAGGGGTGCAAAAGACTGAAATATAAACAGTTAGATTTGAGTAGTTACCGACTGAATTGGTAACGATTTAGGAACCTAACTTTGTATTTTCAAGCCCAAAACCTATCGGACAGAGAGTTCTCAAAAAAGACTACACTTTTATAAAGCATTGTATAATAACAGGTTTAACCGTTTTGCTTATCTTTGCATTTTAATAATCTTTTTTAATAAAAATAAATATTGTAGTCTATTGTTGTAGTTCGGTATTATGGGGAAAACTAAAAGATGATTATTTTATCACAAGAAATGCATAGTAATGAGTAGGTTTTTAACATTAATTTAATATTGAAAATCAAATTATTATCATTGTTATTAACAAATGTTTGTAATTCTAAAAACTGCTTTTTATTAGAAACAATTTTGCGGATAAAACAAATGAATCTCCACAAAAAGTTTTTTTAAAATCTGAATTACTTTTCCTGAAAAATATTGCATTACGAAAAATAGATTAATTTTAAAAGGATTATTTAATAGAACTTATCCACAGGTTTTCTGACAACTTCTAACATTATATTATCTTATTTTCAATAATATTAAAAGTCGTTTGTTTAAATATTATAATAATCAAAATTATGTTGATATGTCAATATTTAATATTGAAAATAATTATTAATTATACTAAATATCGTACCAACGATTATAAAAATATGTAGTAATTTTATATGATTAAAAATGATAATGAAATTTAAAATGGAATTGTTAACTAATGTTCCGTTTTATTATATAAAATAATAAGTAAAAAAAATGAAAAAGATAGCAATAGCCGCTGACCATGCCGGTTTTGAATATAAAGAACTTATAAAAAAATATTTAGAAGGGAAGGTTGAAATCAAAGATTATGGAACCTACTCTACCGATTCTGTAGATTACCCGGATTTTGTACATCCAGCCGCAACTTCTATAGAAAATGGTGAAAACGAATTAGGAATATTGATTTGCGGAAGCGGAAACGGCGTTCAAATCACTGCAAACAAGCATCAGAAAATCCGTTGTGCACTTTGCTGGATGCCAGAAATTGCTTCATTAGCAAGACAACACAACGATGCGAATATGATTTCGATTCCGGCAAGATTTATTTCAAAGGAATTGGCTTTCGAGATTGTAGATAAGTTCCTGACAACAGATTTTGAAGGTGGCAGACACCAAAACAGAGTTGATAAAATAGCATTTTGCTAGACCAATAAAAGGACTGAAGTGACATCACTTCAGGCTTATTTTAAAAGTTATATCTTTGCAACGCATTTCACAGAGAAAGTTCTTTCTCACGAAACCAAAAATTAACACAAGGTTTCCAAAACTCCCCTATTTTATTTTATCTTTATTGATGATTAATTACTGCAAATCTCAGTAAATTTTAAAATGATTAAAGCTTTATTTTCTTTTTTGATGATTTTTTCCTTTTTGTGTTTATCAGCACAGGAAAATGATTCTTTAAAAGGAAATGAAATACAGAATATTGTTTTTATAAGAGAGTCAAAAGATTGTAAAAAAGATTATAACGAAGAAAAGAAGTTGTATGAAAAACAAGTACAAGAGCTTAATACTTTTAATTTCGAAACTCTATTTGACGAACTTTTTAAACTGGAAGAATTCCATCAAATAAATTCAGATTCAAGAAAAATACTTGTCTTGAATCTGCAGTATATAACAATAACTTATGGATGTGGAAATAGTCCATATTATGAATGCCAGCATTTTGAGAAAAATATTTCTGATGTAGTAATTATTAAATTATGGTCGAAGAATAATTTTAAGAAAGTTCAGAATTTTTTCAATAATAAGATGATTATACCTTTACTTGGAATGCCTTTTTCATCCTTTGAAGATAATATGAAAATTCAGAAAAATTATTTAGTAAATTATAAAATAAAAACCTTATACAAAGGTACTTACAATGATTTAGAGAATAAAAACCAGACATTCTATTATTCATCAAATCAAAAATTTGACGAAAATGTAGAAATAAAAATAGACAAAAATAAAATATTAGTAGGAAAATATTTGAATCTAAACCTAAATATTTTTCCTACTGATCACAAAAATTTATCTAACGTCTATCTTGTAAAATTTTTAATATCTGATGAAGAAAAAAATATTGTTGAAAAGCAATTGTTTTATCAATATAAAAATAAAAAGTGGATTACTTTAGATGAAAACATATAAGAAACAATGAAAAACAAAAAACATACGTCTCATAAAAACGAACAGAAACTTCAGGATATTGGAAGGAAAATTCTGCGTTTTATGAATCAGAAAACATCCAAAATCTACAATTACAAACAGATTGCAGAAGGGATAGATTATAAAAATCCAAGACAGAGAGAGTTGGTGATTCAGGCGCTTCACAGGTTGCAGGCGACTCAGAAAATCAAAGAAACAGAGAAAGGAAAATATATTGTCAATGTCAATATCGAAGGAACCTTGACAGGCATTATAGATTTCAATCAATCAGGAAATGCCTATGTAAAAGTTGACGGTATGCCAGATGATATTTTCATTCACCAAAAAAATGTAAAAGACGCGTTGCAAGGCGACAAAGTACTTTTGGTCACTTATAACTTCAAAGGTAAAAAAGTAGAAGGTTCTGTGGTCGAGGTTTTGGAACGCGCCAAAGACACTTTCGTTGGGATTTTCCAGCAGATTGCAGAGAAAGATTTCGGATTTGTAGTTTTTGACAAGAAGACAATGAATACGGATATGTTCATTTCCAAAAATCATTTCAATGGTGCAGAAGATGGCGACAAAGTCATTGCTAAAATGCGCGAATGGCGATCAGGAAGCAAGAATCCGGAAGGCGAAATTGTTACCGTTCTTGGAATACCTGGCGACCACGAAACCGAGATTCATTCCATTTTGGCGGAATATGGCTTACCATATAACTTCGAGCCGGAAGTGGAGCACGACGCAGACAAGATTGATAGAAGTATCAATGCAGAAGAGGTCGCAAAACGTTTGGATATGCGTGATATATGCACATTTACTATTGACCCAAAAGATGCGAAAGATTTCGATGATGCCTTGTCAATTCAGAAACTGGAGAACGGACTTTGGCAAATCGGTGTTCACATTGCGGACGTTTCGCATTACGTGAAACCTGGAACCATTCTGGACGATGAAGCATACAAAAGAGCAACGTCCGTTTATCTGGTAGATAGAGTAGTGCCGATGCTTCCGGAGGTTTTGAGTAATGATGTTTGCTCACTGCGTCCAAATGAAGATAAGTTTACGTTCTCAGCGGTTTTTGAGCTAGATGAAGACGCAAAAATTCATAAACAATGGTTTGGCAGAACGGTGATTCATTCCGATAGAAGATTTGCTTACGAAGAAGCGCAGGAAAGAATCGAAACTGGTGAAGGCGATTTGGTTGAGGAAATTCTTCAACTAGATAAATTGGCGAAAATAATGAGAGCTGAAAGAATCCGAAACGGCGCAATTACCTTTGACAGAAGCGAAGTAAGATTCAATCTGGATGAAAATAACAAACCGATTGGTGTTTACTTCAAAGTCAGCAAAGATTCCAACCATTTGATTGAGGAATTTATGCTTTTGGCGAACAAAAAAGTATCAGAATTTATTTCGTTAAACAAAAGAAATGAACCAACCGGAAATACTTTCATTTATAGAATTCACGATGACCCGGACCCGGCGAAACTGACGGCTTTAAGAGATTTCGTTGGAACTTTCGGTTACAAAATGGATTTAGCAAATACCCAGAAAGTCGCTGAATCTCTGAATAAATTATTGAGTGATGTCAAAGGAAAAGGTGAAGAAAATATGATTGAAACGCTGGCGATGAGAAGTATGAGCAAAGCCGTTTATTCCACCGACCCGATTGGCCATTACGGACTTGGCTTCGAGTATTATTCACATTTCACATCGCCTATCCGTCGTTATCCCGATTTGATTGCGCACAGATTGCTTCAGCATTATTTAGATGGCGGAAAATCGCCAAACAAAGATGTGGTGGAAGAGCAGGCCAAGCATTGTTCTGCAATGGAAAGATTGGCTTCTGAAGCAGAGAGAGAAAGTATTAAATTTATGCAGGTCAAGTTTATGGAAGACCACGTTGGAGAAGTTTTCTCAGGCGTTATTTCCGGTGTTTCCGACTATGGTTTCTGGGTAGAAATCCCTGAAAATGGCGCAGAGGGAATGATAAAACTCCGTGATTTGGTGGATGATTCTTACTCATTAGATTCAAAAAATTATGCGATTATAGGTTCCAGAACAGGCAATACTTACCAGCTCGGAGACGAGGTAAAAATAAAAGTTGTAAAAGCGAATCTGATTGCAAAACAGTTGGATTTTAAGATTATTAATGATTAAA
The DNA here is from genome assembly GCF_900142325.1 of Epilithonimonas mollis. Lineage (GTDB taxonomy): Bacteria > Bacteroidota > Bacteroidia > Flavobacteriales > Weeksellaceae > Epilithonimonas > Epilithonimonas mollis. Next base: position 32,960 of record NZ_FRAM01000002.1, on the reverse strand, counting down.
AAATTTCATCAAAATTGATTTCCTAAAACTTTAGAAATCAATTTTGATGAAATTTAAACATTGCTTTAAATTTTAAATCTCTATTTTTACAGCCGGTTCTGAAATTTAAATCGAATGCTCGAACTCATTTTATACGCTGTCGGATTAGGAGTCATGCTAAGTCTGGTCTTCATCGGACCCATTTTTTTCCTGCTGATAGAAACCAGTTTTTCACGAGGTCCCAGACATGCGATTGCCTTGGATATTGGTGTAGTTTCCGCTGATTTACTTTGCATCATTGTCAGTTATTATGCCAGCGCAGACCTGGTTAGTTTAATAGACAAACATCCCGGATTCTACCGGATTTCCGCATTTCTGATTCTGATTTACGCCATTTATATGCTGCTTTCAAGAACCAAAATGCACATCGAAGGCGAAGAAAAACTCATCGACCAAAATTATTTCAAAACATTTCTAAACGGATTTTTGCTCAACTTACTTAACATCGGCGTCGTCCTTTTCTGGCTTGTAACTGTAGTTTCTGTCCGAAATGCCTATCCAAGAGTTCAGGATTTTGTACTCTATATTGGCATTGTGATTGGAACTTATTTGCTCATCGATTTGTCCAAAATCCTTTTAGCAAAACAATTCCACGACAAACTAAATCAACGGGTTGCGAATAAAATCCGAAAAGCGGTAGGCTGTATTTTAGTCTTATTCAGTTTCTTTATTTTTCTTCAAAGCTTCAAAAAATTCAATAAGTTCGATGAGAAGTTAGAAAAAGCAGAAAAGCAGCAGCCTAAAATTAAGTAAGAATTGGCGCTTCATTTGCCTAATTTATCCTGAGCTTGTTAAAGGATTCTCAAAACCTAACGAACATTAAAACTAATTCCTTTCCTTAGCGAAGTGCTTTTGTGAGCCTAAAATATTTTCAATAAATTCCAAAAATCTTTGCGACCTTTGCGTTCAAACAACATCAGACACAAATGCAGGACATCACTTTTCCCAAATCACTTAAAAAAGGAGACAAAATTGCCATTATTTCCCCAGCTGGTTCTGTCGAGATTCCGCAATTAGATAAAACATTGGAATTAATAAAATCCAAAGGTTACGAACCTATTTTAGGCGAAAATCTCTACATAAAATACCAAAACGGCTATTCATACGCGGGAACAGAAAAAGAACGGATTAACGATATCAATTGGGCTTTGAACGACCCGGAAACTTCTGCGGTCTGGACTTCGAGAGGTGGTTACGGTTGTCAGCATTTGGTTCAGCATTTAGATTTGAAAGAATTCAGGAAGAATCCGAAATGGTATATTGGCTATTCCGACAATACAGTTATTCAGAGTTATTTGTTGAAAAAAGGTTTTGCGTCCATCCACGGACAGACGATTAAAACATCCAGCTTTGGGGTTACAGAAGAAAGCTATGAATTAATTTTCGATATTCTGAAAGGTAAAAAACTCAATTACAAAATCGATTCCAATCCAGATAACAGAGTGGGAGAGACATCCGGAATTCTGGTTGGCGGTAATCTCGCTTTGATTTATGCACTTTTGGGAACGCCATATTCTTTCGATTTTACAGATAGAATATTATTCATAGAAGACATCGGCGAAAATTTCTACGCTCTTGACAGAATGATTATGAGTTTAGAATTAGCAGGTGTTTTAAAAAAAATAAAAGGTTTAATCGTTGGCGGAATGACCAATATGGGCAAGGAAAATGAAAACAAAGAATACGAAGAATCCTTCGACTCCTTCGCTTATCAATTGATTGCCAACAGAATTTCCAAATATGATTTTCCCACTGTTTTTGGCTTTCCAAACGGGCATATTTTTGACAATCGACCATTGATTATTGGTTCAGAAATTAATCTGAAAGCTGAAAAAAAAGTTCAGGTAGATTTCAAAAATTCATAATCTTTAATTTCTGATATATGGCAGAACACAACGAATTTGGAAAGATCGCAGAAGATCTTGCTGTCGATTTTCTTGTCAAGAATAAATATAAAATTCTTGTCCGCAATTTCCGTTATCTGAAAGCTGAAGTGGATATTATTGCAGAGTTTGAAAATCAAATCATTATTGTAGAAGTAAAAGCCAGAAACACAGATGCTTTTCTGGAACCTCAGGATGCGGTTAACAAAAAGAAAATTAAATTGTTGATTTCTGCGGCCAACTATTTCATTGAAGAAAATAATGTCGATAAAGAAGTTAGATTCGACATCATTTCAGTCCTTCCAAACAAACAAAAAACTTTGGAAATCCACCATTTTATAGATGCCTTCCAAAGTTTTGAAATATAATTTTGAGGTAGAAGTTTAGAGGTTTTTAGGTAGTAGAATAGTAAACTAAAACCTGCGACCTACAATCTTAAATCTATTTTATCTCTACACATCCAACTCTTCCTCCTGCATTTCCAGTAGGTTGCGTATGAAAATCATCAACGCCGGCGTGGATAACCAGAGATTTTCCTATGATGTTTTTAGCAGGATCGTCGCAACCAAGACACCATTTATCCGTTGTAAAAATCAATTGTGCCTGTCCGTTTTTGTCGGCTTCCAGGTTACCGATATCACCCATATGAAAGTGTTCGGATTCCCATTTTCCGTGCATTGTTTTATCAGGGTTCCAGTGTCCGCCTGCAGAGGAAGCATCGGTTGCGCTGCAGTTTCCGAACTCGTGGATATGAACGGCGTGAAGTCCGGGTGTTAATTTGAAAACGCTAAGATCCATTTCCACTTTGCCTTTTTTCTGAGTGAAATTGGCTGTTCCCTGCGTCTCAGTATAAGACTTTGGACGGACAATGTATTGTTTTGAAACTGTTTTACAGGAAGCTAGTGTCAGTCCTGCAATACCAACAAGTAGTAGATTTTTCATTTCGTTTAGTTTATTTGTTGTTTTTCGATATAACAAATTTAAAGCCAATATCGTAAGGAATGGTTTTACGTGGAACATTACGGTTCGGGTGACAATTTCAACCGTTCGGTTATAATTAATTTAATATTATTATCAGCCGGAATATCTTTGATCAAAATTAAACTTATGACGACTCATCGCAGGATTCTGATGCTTTTCACCTTATTGACCGGCATCGCACTTTGGTCACAGATCACCATTTCCGGAAAGGTAACTTATAAAAATAAAGCGTTGAAGGATATCAGTGTAACGCTAAAAGATACTTATGACGGCGCAACCACCGACGCAAATGGAAATTATTCTTTTACAACAACTGAGACAGGTGATAAGACTTTGCTTTTTTCAGGAAAAGATTATGATGAGGTAGAAATTCCTGTAAAAATTGAAGGAAAAGATATTGCAATGAATGCAAATCTAAAGCAACAAATCAACGAAATCAATGCAGTTGTGATTACAGCAGGAAGTATAGAAGCCAGTGATAAGAAGCGTGCAACCGCTCTGCTGACACCTTTGGATGTTTATACAACAGCCGGCGCAAACGGACAGATTTCGTCCGCTTTGGGTTATCTGCCGGGTGTTCAGAAAGTGGGAGAGAGCGAGGGTTTATTCGTGCGAGGCGGAACTGGTGCTGAAACTAAAATCTTCATCGATGGGAATCTGGTCAATAATTATTTCACCAATTCGGTTCCGGGAATTGCAGGAAGAGACCGTTTTAATACGTCATTATTTAAAGGAAATGTGTTTTCAAGTGGTGGTTATTCTGCAGTTTACGGGCAGGCTTTGTCTTCGGTTTTGATTTTGGAAAGTGTGGATCTGCCGGATACAACATCATTTGATTTCGGGGTTTCCCCGATTTTTCTGAGTGCCAATTATCAAAAACTAAATCAGGAAAAAACTGCTTCCTGGGGCGTTGCCGGAGGTTACTCGAATCTTGGACTCATGGGAAAATTATTCAATTTCAATACAGATTTTGATAAATTTCCGCAAGGTTATGGGTTTGACGGCAACTTCAGAATTAAAACTAAAAAAGGAGGTTTCATTAAATATTACGGAAGCGTCGATGAGAATAAAATGGCAGTTGGTTCTGAGAGTCTGGAGAAAGATTCTGACAGAAATATGGTGAAATTAGAAGGACAGAATATGTATCATAATTTGTCATATAAAGAGAAATTCGGGAAATATCTTCTGAATATAGGCACGTCTTATACCTACAATTCCAGCGATTTGAACTTTTCAACTTTTAAAGATAATGTTGAGCTTTCCAATACGCCAATCAACAACCAATCCAATTACATCAATGCAAAAGCTGTTATCGAAAGAAAAATCAACAGAGCGAGTGTTGTTCGTGCAGGTTTTGAACTGAATAATGCGGATGAAACAATGAAATACGGCACTTTCGGACGCAATTATAAAGATTTGATTTCAGCAGGATTTGCAGAAACGGATTTGATTTTTACTAATAATCTAACCGCAAAGATCGGAGCGAGAACAGAACATTCATCTTATCTCGGCAAATGGAATTTCTCTCCAAGAGCTGCTTTAGCTTACAGAATTTCGAAAGACTGGACTACGTCTTTTGCGTACGGAATGTTCTATCAGAATCCGGAAAGCAAATATCTTTACAGAAAGAATTTTGATTTCCAGAGAGCAGACCATTATATCTTTCAGGTTCAGAAAAATTCGGATGGAAGAAGTCTGAGGTTCGAAGCGTTTTATAAGGAATACAAAAGCCTTATTAAAACAACTTCCTATGTCCAAGACAGTCTGATGACCGGTAATCAAGATCAGTATTTTCAGGTTGCCAAAGATAACGGAGGGAAAGGCTATGCAAAAGGCATTGAACTATTCTGGAGAGACAAAAAAACCTTCAAAGATATCGATTACTGGCTGACTTATTCTTATCTTGATTCCAAAAGAGACTTCTTAAACTATCCTTTTAGTTTAGCGCCTAATTTTGCTTCGAAACATACCTTCAATGCGGTTGCCAAGAAGTTTGTAATGGACTGGAAAACGGGATTTAATTTGTCTTATACTTATTCCAAAGGAAGACCATATTACGATATCGTCGCTCAAAACGGAGACAACTTCGTTCGCCATCAAGGGAAATTAAAAGATTACAGCGGACTGAACTTCAGCATCAATTATGTGCCGAGTGTTGGTAAGAAAGATTCTAAATCGTTTACAGTTTTTGTGTTGAGTATCAATAATATCCTGGGAAATAAAAATGTTTACGGGTTCAATTATTCTGCTGATGGCGCAAGCAGAACTGCCGTGAGGCCACCGGTTAATACGCTTGTTTTTGTGGGTGTTTTCGTCAGTTTCGGTGTTGATAAAACGAATGATGCCATTAATAATAATTTATAAAAGAAGATAGATAATAGAGAAAAGATAAAAACTAATAATCAGCTGTTTATTGTGTTACACATTGAGCTAATAAAGTAGATTTACCAATTAATTTTAAATAAATCATCGTTTTAATTACAATTCAGTCATCAAAAATTACGGTTCAGGAGAATAAAATTTAAACCAACCGAAACTCATTATATCTTTGAATCAGAAATTAAACCAACAAAAAAATATAATCAAATGAAAAAATTAATCTTAACCATCAGCCTTTCTTTAATAGGATTTACAGCATTTGCCCAAACTGCTTATGAAAAAGCAATGACAGAGAAGATCGCTAAAGTAGAAGAGCACAAAAAACCCGACGAATTCACGGCTTTAGCGAATGATTTTGACAGAATCGGAACCAAAGAAAATACGCAGTGGTTACCTTACTACTACGCTGCGTTTGCAACTATTCAGAAGGGAAGGATCCTGATGCGTGGCGATGACAAATCCGGATTGGATGCTGTGGCAGCTGAAGCCGAGAGATACATTGCAAAATCAGAAGTTTTGAGTGCTAACAATGCAGAATTGTACATCCTGAAAAAAATGACCAGCGGACTCAGAATGATGGCAGACCCGATGTCCAGATATATGAGCGAAGCACCTGTTGCACAGCAGGCTCTGGCAAAAGCTCAGGAATTGGATCCTAATAACCCGAGAATCACGATTTTACAGGCAGAAGATGCTTATTTCACGCCGGAACAATTCGGAGGAAGCAAAGAAAAAGGTCTTGAATTATTCAAAAAAGCGATTGAGCAGTTCGGGACTTACAAATCAAAATCTTCCCTGGATCCGAAATGGGGAAAAGCGGAAGCGGAATATCTTCTTAGTCAGAAATAAAGCATATAATTGTTAAAGAAGTTTTCGCCTTTTGGGATAAAATTAAAGCCAGCCGGTACCCGGCTGGCTTTGCTTTATGAAAAACTTCCTGCATATTGTTTTTGAGGCAGTTTCGCTGTTCTCTTTTCTGCAGGCTATCCAGGCATGCAGTGTTTTGATACGGAACGTTACCGGAAGATTAACGGTATATCCTGCGTCTGACCGTTTTGATACATTCTCTACGAAAAAAGACAGATACTACAAAACCCATAAACACAAAAAAACCATCACATTTCTGTGATGGTTTGCTCCTCTTGCTGGGCTCGAACCAGCGACCCTCTGATTAACAGTCGGTTTTATTGTGTTTTATTATAATTTGCTTAATCTTTATTATGCTTTATTTTCTTTGATTATCAATTGTTTACAAATATTTTTCTTGTACAGTATTTTATAATATTTTACTTTTGGAGGGCAAATGTTCGTGAAATGTTCGTGAAAAAATTTTTGTAAAACACGAGAAACAGGAACATCTGAAAAAAATGTTCGTGAAAAACGATAAAAATTGACACAAAATGGTAAGTTACACCTTTACACTTGCTCCAAAAGCGAATAAAACAGGGGAGAGAAGTATCATAATTTCATTTATAAAAGACCGCAAAAACACAAGTCTTTCAATCGGGAAAACTTGCAAGGAGAAGGACTGGAGTTTTGACGCTTGTCGTCTGAAAACTTCGCATCCCAATCACGCTAACCTCAACAAATTTATTGAGCGCAGAATTAAGATCATTGACGAGATTATCGACGATTTCGATAAAAATGGAATCTACTTCACGCTTCCTGATCTCATCAATAAACTAAAGACGAGCAGCGGACAAAGGATTTCCTTAACCTATACGAGTTTCCACGAAGATTTGATTAGAAATCTCTTGGCATCGGATAAAACTGGAACAGCGAAAGTGGAAAAAGATACTCTGAATGCGCTGCAACGGTTCTTTGGCAAAAAAGACATTAGCTTTAATGAATTGGATTATTCTAACTTGAAAAAATTTGAAGTCTATTGCATTTCTCGCGGGAATAGGGAGTCCAGTATCGCGATTAGAATGCGGACTTTGCGTTCGGTTTTTAATCAAGCCATTAGAAACCAAGTAATTACGGAAAAACAATATCCTTTTAGGCAATATAAAATTTCAAAACTGAAGGAAAGTGGGAAAAAGGAGTATCTGAATGAAGAAGAAATAGAAAAACTCAAGAAATATGAGCCAGAAGACGAAAAACTTTCTTTTGCAAAAGATATGTTTTTGTTCAGTTATTATGCAAGAGGAATCAACTTTTTGGATTTGATTAAGTTGGAAAAAAAATTCTTGAATATTGATCGTATTGATTATATCCGCAGTAAAACAGGCGTTCCGGTGAGTTTTAAAATCAATGATTACGCTCGGAATATCATGGAAAAATACAAATCCGAAGACAGTTCAAAGTTCATTTTCAACATAATGAATACCGAAAAGCCAACGCAGATTTACCTAAAAAACAGATCCAAAAAAGTGCTGACCTATTATGTGAATATGCAGTTAAAAGAAATAATGAAAGAACTGCAAATCAAGAAGAATATCTCTTATTACTGCGCCCGTCACTCGTTTGCCACAGTTTTGAAGTTCAATAATATTTCAATTGAGACTATCCGCGAAGCACTTGGGCAAAAAGATATAAAATCTACAATGTCTTATTTAAACAGTCTTCCGGATAATAAATTGGATAAGATTATTGACGAGGTTTTGAAGTAAGAGTATTTGTTTAATATTTTAGCAAAACCCTTTCCCTTAAATCATTTCCCAATTGAGGCTGTTGATTTTATCTTTCAGTCTTTTAAGAGTTTCAATTATTTCAGAAAAAGTTGGTCTGTTTTCGCCATAAACCATTTCTTCTCGCATTTTGGCATAATCTTTTTCCCATAATTCAATGATATTTTCTGGTGGAATAGGGTTTATTGTGGCTGGCCTGTGCAGGCTATAGTCGATACCGGAGATTTTGGCAAACTCCATTCTGTGCTTTACAATGGTTTCATAGAGTTCCTTATTCTGTAGGGCACTTTCTGCATATTCTGTTTTTGAAAGAGCATATAGATCGTACAAATGGCTGCTGAGCCGATCTACCCTTATTTTTTCAGCGGTTTTCTGAAACTCTTCATGCAGAAGGAAAATTTTTTCTAAAAAAGTCCTTTCCGGATTAACGGATGGTATTTCTTTGCTTTTCTCCGAAAAACTCTGCTCTGGATATTCATCATCAACCATCGCGGAAATTTTTTTCATAGTAAATGGCTCAATCAATGAACGGCACCCGACTTCTATTTGAACTCTCGGCTTCAGATATTCCGTAACTTCAATTATATTTGGATAAAAAATATTGATAATACGAGGATCCTGATCGGAATCCTGGGTTTCGGCCAACGAGAAAGTGACATTTTCCAAGCCTTTCTCTTTAAATTTTTCCTGTAATTCTAAATAAAAAACCTCGCTGATATATTGGCCGGAAGCCTTCCTTAATTTGGTTTTCTTGTTTTTAGCCAAATTTCCTTCGAAGCCAAGAAACTCTCTTTCGATGGCCAAATCAATGTCTTCGGAAAACCTTTCTATGAGGTTCCACGCCTTGCTCAGCGAGGTGCCACCTTTGAAAACCAAATGCTAGGCTACATCCAATTCAAAAACCGCTTTCAAAGTTTGCGATACCCACCAGTCTTTTTCCACGGCAAACGGTGTTATTCCTCTTTTTTCGGCAACTTGTGTAAAAGCAAGGACCCTCGTTGATTGGGGAAGGGCTAAAAATTTATTTGTCATTATTTTTATTTATGGCGTTCCGCATTATTATCCTAATCCATTCTGGCGCAAGGCGAATGTCGTGTTCCAAGCGGTATGGATTTTCCTTTTTAAGTTTTTCTATAACTAAATCCTTTTCCTGTTGAGTGACATTGTCCTTCCCGATTTCTTTCAAAGCTTGGATTACAAGTCCGCTTATTTCACCAATCGCAGCGAGGTTTTTCGGGCTTGTTTTTTTGAATTTTATTTTTCTTTTGCCGAGATCAACTGTTCGTGCAGAACCGTCTGTAAGATACACCAAATTGAGGGGAATCTGGGTGGAGAGTCCTAGTGCATTGAGCGCCAGAATTCCCGTTGGAATAATGCGCGCCTTGTCTCTTTTGCGAATTACCTCTGCAATCTGTTCGGCAGAAGGCTGAATATTTCCCAAAACTGGATCCGTTTGTAAAACAGCGTAAATCCCCCTCGCGACACGGGAAATACCGCCGTTATTGACCAATCTTTCCAATGCTTTTGCAACTGCTCTGGCATTGCCGAAAGCAAGAAAGTCTTCAATAAAAAACAGCGTACCCCTCTTCGCTTTTTTTATTTTTACAAGTATTTTATCATCAATGCTTTGCATATGCAATTTACGGTTATTTTGTCGCAAATTTAGAAAATATTTGCGACGAAAAAGAAGATTCGCTTCTCAAATAATTAGAGAAATCGGACAAATAAAGATTGAAAATAGTCTTTCTAGAACCTGGAATAAAAAATAAATTATTAAAACACTTAATTAAACACAACCTCGGTTTTATAAAAGAAAGTCTTTGTTGTTTCGAAACCTTCTGCCCTTTTCATAAGATAATAATCCAATTTTTCGATGCTTGCGCTGGCTACTTTAATAATCTTCATAAAGTCAGAAAGTTCCATTATATTGAGATAACAGTTATATTGTGAAATTAATTTAAAAATTGAAATGTTAAAATCTTCCCATTCCCCAAATGAGGGTAATTCTGAAACTAAAATAATACATTGTGGTACTAACCCTTTGTTAATCTCAATTTTCAGATTTGATTTAGAGTCAAATACCGATATTTCATTTGATACACTTCTCAAAGCTCCGGCAAGTTGATTAACCGCCTTTAATATTTGCTTTTTAATATTATCCTGTTGTTTGGAAATGGATTTATCAAAAGCCTTTTGAGAAGATAAAACCTTGGATTCAATATAAAATGTTCCCAATTCATAATGGGCAAAAATATCGGTGAATTCCTTTTTTCTGCCTGAAGAATTGAAATAAGGATTGAGAAAAATAGTATTGATTTTAAATATAGACTCTAAGGGTTCGAACACTTTTTTTTCAAGCTGATCTCCCTCTTTTTCCTCTAAATAATGAGTGGTAATATTTTGATCAGTAATAAAGGCAGATTGTATCGCAACTGCATTGGAGACATTTATTTCTATTCTCTGAAAATCTTGATAGTTTTTGGCGTCAAAATCCAATTTCATTTGATCTAAAACTTTCTTCCAATTATCATTGTTATATTCAGTATCAATGTTTTGCCATTTAATTTCAACGGTATTCTCACTTAGGGTAGGATTGCTTGATAAAACGGGAACCCCCAATTCATCATAAAAGTCCAATAAAATTGAATTCCCTCTTTTCAATATTAATTTAAGTGCATCTATTTCAAGCAGAAAATTACTGGATTAAGTTACAATCAAGGGATTATCAATATGGTCATAAATGAATAATCCAATAACAGGGTATGTTTTTTCTGAAACAAAATACTGCCCTTCTAACATTTCTAATTTACATCCTTGGTTGATGGCTCTAATAATATGATTAGGCAACTTAATAATAAACTTCTCTAAACCATTGTCATAAAACCAGATTTCCACTTCTTCATCATTAAGGCGGGAAGAAATAAAATCATCCAATGTTTCATATTTATTATTAAAATCCAAAATCTATTAATCCAGTTTTTTTAAGTATTTGAATTTTACAAAACTTGCAACTATATCGACTTCTGGAAATAAAGTAGCTTGGTTGAAACCAAAGCTTTCCAGTTGTTGTAATATTTGAGTTTTAGACTTTTTATCGATAATAATTCGTTGATCTGAATCACTTCCTCTTTCAATCCATTTTTTGTTAAATTTAGCCATTGGCTTATATAACCCGAAAACAGTAAATAATGATGGACTAATACCAAAAATTAAGAATGCCCCATGTTGCTTGGCAATCCTTGGGTTGTCAAGTTTAGGTTTAACGGCATAAACAGAAGAAACATCTTTCGGATCGAGATTTATCTTCACGAATGTTATGTAGTAATTTCCAAAATATGTTTGACTGCATACTTCAATTGAGTCCTGAAGTTCTTTGCGGAAGTGACTTTGCAACTTTTCAACAAAAAAATATCTAAAAATGTTAACTTCTGAATTTGTTACAAGAGGAAACCTTACTTTAAATAAATTTAGAAAAGAATTAAAGACATGCTGAAATGGGTGCCCGTCATTTTCTTCGTAGCCCTCAATTATCTTCTCTTCATTGTCATTTAAAAAATTTAAAACTTTTGGGTGAATTTCATCAAAATGCTCATGTAGTTCCACAGGGAGTTTTTATTTAAACCAATAAAGCAATGTAAGTGATCATTTTACTGACAGTAAGCAAGTTAGATAATTTTATAAAAGCAAAAGGCATCGTATAAACCATTAAACAATCCCCGATTTAGTCCCTGATTTTAGAAGTAGGGACTAGAAATTGATACTTCAAATTTCTTCGTAATAAGTATTTTTCCCCTTCCTTTATTACATAAGTGGTTGCGTACGAGCAAAATAAAGTGCAACCGGTCTTTATTTTACGTGTTGCACCCTATTAAACATTGCTCATCAACAAGTATCTTAATAATTCAAAGTAATCCCTGCACCCCAGCTCATATCGCTGTCGTAGTGGGTTGAGATTCCGATATTTTTAGTGACGATATATTTAAGACCTGCCATATATTCTTTGTCGGTATTGACCATGAATGCCCCGCGCAAACGCGCTGTCAACGGAATGTCTTCACGTTTCAGCTGGAACCTTACAATTCCGTCTGTAAATATTTCTGCCTGCAGGTCCACCAACATCGGGAGTTTATACATGATACCAGCGCTGAAAGTTTTTCTTTCATCTTTAGTAGATGCCTGTCCAAAAAGGTTTTTTTCAATATTATTCCTGTCAATCTTTCTATAATGATAGTTAAATCCGATAAATGGTTTCAGCCACTGCATACGGTCCACATACCTGCCGAGTTGGGTTTCCACCTCGTAGCCGTGATGGGGATTGTAACCTAAACGCCATTCTGTTCCCAATTCCCAGCGGGCATTTGAGATCCTCGCCATCCCGTCGTTACCATTAGTAGCAAAATCGTTTTCGGCCATCAGGTGCCACATGTTACTTTCGCGCTGGAGCTTTTTGTAAGCTGAAGCTTTATCGGGCAGCAAAGGATTCTGATAATCACCAACAGCAAAAACACGGTTCATCCCCGCCATCATGTGATAGAGGATGTGACAGTGGAAAAACCAGTCCCCGTCAGTTTTTGCTTCAAATTCGATGACATTAGTTTCCATCGGCATAATATCCAACACATTTTTGAGGGGTGCCTGAACACCATTTTTGTTGAGTACGCGGAAATCAAATCCGTGCAGGTGCATCGGGTGACGCATCATTGAGTTATTGAAAAGGGTAATGCGGAGAATTTCCCCTTTCTTCACCAATATTTTGTCCGATTCTGCCAGGACTCTATCGTCCATGCTCCAAACGTAGCGGTTCATGTTTCCCGTAAGGGTAAACTTGAGCTCGCGCACGGGACTGTCTTTCGGAAGCGAAGTGTCATAAGGCGACTTCATCATTTCGTAATTCAAGGTGGTAATCCCGGAAGCAGGCATCTGGTGCTTTGAGTGATCCATTTGCGCATCGTTGTTGTCCATTGTATTCATCGGCATTGCTGCATTGTTTTCAGCAATAATCTCAGGGTACATCACCTGATTCATATCCATAGTCTGGTAACTCATCTCCATGCCCATATCCTTCATGTCACCGTTCATCTTCATCATGTCATTCATCATCCTCATTCCTTCAAAATATTTGAGTTTGGGTAATGGTGCCTGGGCTTTTTTAATTCCTTCGCCAATGTAAACGGAAGCCGATTTTGTGCGGTCTTCGGGCGTAACAAGGAGCTCGTAGGAGGTGTTTCTTTCAGGAATTTCCACTACGATATCCACTGTTTCAGAAACCGCCAGGATCAGGCGATCCACTTCGACCGGTTCAATGTCCAATCCATCACTGGCCACTACTTTTATTTTTCCTCCGGCATAATTGAGCCAGAAATAGGAGGAAGCACCGCCGTTGGCAATTTGAAGCCGAACTTTATCACCGGCTTTATATCGGGAGAGTTGACTTTCGATTTTACCGTTAATCAGGAATGCATCATAATATACATCGCTCACGTCCATGGCCAGCATCCGTTTCCACTCGTTGGTGAGTTTTGTTTTAAAGTGGCCTTCTTTAATGGCTTCGGCATAACTTTGAGTACTGCCTTTTTTAATAGCAAACCAGTCGTTCGCATTGTGGAGCATCCGCTGGACGTTGTTGGGGTTCAGGTTCGTCCATTCGCTAAGGATAAGATGCTCTGTGGGCAGATCATCTATCCCTTTCCGGAAGGTAGGATCTTCGGGACGTTTTTTCAGAATCATCATCCCATACATTCCAATCTGCTCCTGCAGGCCAGTATGCGAGTGATACCAGTGGGTTCCGTTTTGGATGATCGGAAACGAATACGTGTAGGTTGAATGTGGTGGAATGGGTTTCTGGGTAAGCCAGGGAACCCCATCTTCTTTATTTGGAAGATGAAGACCGTGCCAGTGCAGAGAAGTTTCTTCGTCCATTAAATTATGGACAATCACTTCCGCCGTATCGCCCTCATAAAACTCCAGTTTTGGCATCGGAATCTGCCCGTTTACGGCAATGGCGCGTTTCTGTTTGCCCGCGAAATTTACCAGGGTGTCTTTCACATAAAGATGGTAGGTCACTTTGCGTCCGCCTTTTAGGTGCTTTTCGGGCATGGGCATGACCATTTTGTGTTCACCATGTATCTGCATGTTTCCGTGTGCAGAATGATCTTCCTTCTTTCCTTTTTGAGGCACCAGATTCATACCGCACTTGGGACACTTTCCGGGTTTGTCCGATATCACCTCGGGATGCATCGGGCAGGTGTACATCTTTTGCGCTTCTTCATGCTGATGCGCATCTGAAGTTTGATGTTCCGGGGTTTTGCCGGTAGACTGATGCCGGCCGCTTTCCTTCTGAGGGACCAGATTCATACCGCACTTGGGACACTTTCCTGGTTTGTCCGAAACCACCTCGGGGTGCATCGGACAAGTGTACATCTTTTGCGCTGCTTCATGCTGATGCGGAGCAGGTGTTGAATGTTCCGGCGTTTTGATGCTCGCGGGGTCTTTCGGTACTGCTTTAGTCTTTGGCATCACCGGTTTTTTAACTTCCGTTACCGTCTTTGTTTTTGCAGCGGTAATTTCAGGTTTCTTACCCGTAGTTTTTTTAACTACGGTGGCCTTTTTAGGAGCGGGCGCGGATTTGGCCGCCGTTTTTTTCTCAGTAACGGTTTTCTTCACTAAGGTCATACCGCAAATGGGGCAGTTACCGGGTGCTAATTTCACGACCTGCGGATGCATCGGGCAGGTGTACACGGTTTTGGTGCTCTGTGAATAACTGTTTATGGACATTGCCATAAATAGAAAGAGCGAAAATATATATTTCATCTTGTGATTATTTAATTTTTAACAAACTTGCATTAAGTGCGACCACGATGGTGCTTACACTCATCAGCACTGCGCCCATGGCGGGACTCAAGACAAATGTAGGATACAGAACACCCGCAGCAAGTGGAATAGCCACGACGTTGTAGCCCACTGCCCATACGAGATTCTGGATCATCTTGCTGTAGGTTTTCTTTCCAAAATCTATCATTTTCACCACGTCTCGAGGGTCACTGTTGACCAGAATAATATCTGCGGTTTCGGCAGCAACATCAGTTCCGCTGCCAACTGCAATGCCTACATCTGCTGCTGCCAAAGCCGGTGCATCATTTACGCCGTCACCTGTCATGGCAACGATTTCTCCTTTATCCTGAAATTCTTTTACTTTTTCCTGTTTGTGGTGCGGAAGTACATTTGCCAAATATCCGTCCATTCCTAACTGCTTTGACACCGCCGCCGCTACCTTTTCGTTATCACCTGTAAGCAGGAATGATTTAATGTTCATGCTTCGAAGTTGGTCAATAGCTTCTTTTGCGCCTTCGCGAATGGTATCTGCTAAAGAAACAATACCCACGGGCACGTCATCAATCAAAATAAAGTTCACTGTTTCTGCATCCTGGTTGATTTCTTCCGGAATGGCAGGTACCTGTTTATTGTTTTGAACAAAATAATTAGGACCAGCCGCGACAACCGATTTACCGTTTACGATTCCTGTCACTCCAATTCCCTGCATGTAGCGGAAACTGTCTGACTTCCATAGCTCCAGTTTTTTCTCGGAAAGGGTCTGCATGATTCCTTTTGCAATGTGATGTTCGGAGTTCTGCTGCACTGCTGCTGCATACTGGAGTAAATCGTTTTCCGAATAGTGTTCCGTTAGAGGAATGATTTTCTGCACAGTGTGGGAGCCTTTCGTAAGGGTGCCGGTTTTATCGAAAATAATGGTCGATAATTTTCTGGTGGTTTCAAAAGCCGTTCGGTTTCTGATGAGTAAACCATTTGTCGCTGAAAGTGTAGTGGAAATGGCCACAACCAGAGGGATTGCCACTCCTAAAGCATGAGGGCAGGCTGTTACCATTACCGTTACCATCCGTTCCAGAGCAAAAGCCAAATCTCCCATGGTGATGTACCAGTAAGCGAAAGTTCCTACTCCCACCACAATTGCTACTATAGTAAGCCATTTGGCTACTTTATCCGCCAGATTCTGAGTGTTCGACTTTGCTGCCTGAGCATCCTGAACCAAATTAATGACCTTATTGAGGTACGAATCCTTTCCAACCCCTGTTGCTTTTATCTTCAAGGCACCGTCTCCATTGATAGACCCTGCGATAACCTTTCCACCGGACTCTTTTCTTACAGGAACACTTTCTCCGGTCAGCATGCTTTCATTTAAATAGGAACTGCCCTCGACAATCAGACCGTCAGCGGCGACTTTTTCGCCCGGTCTTATGATTACGGTATCTCCGTTTTTCAGCTGTTCCAGTTTTATTTTAACCGGACTTCCGTTCTGCTCGACGGTTACGTCATTTGGTAGTAAGGCAACTAGAGATTGCAACGCTTTTGAAGCAGCCATCTGCGAACGCATCTCGAGCCAGTGCCCAAGAAGCATGATCACAATTAAGGTGGCAAGTTCCCAGAAGAAATCCATGCCCGGCAGCCCGAATACGACTGCAACGGAATAGACATAAGCTACGGTAATCGCCAAAGCAACGAGCGTCATCATCCCAATAGCTCCGGCTTTCACTTCGCCCAAAAACCCTTTGAAAAAAGGCATTCCACCGTAGAAATAAATAATACTTCCCAAAACCAGAAGTACATATTTATCACCGTTAAAAGCAATTGTGAAACCAAGCCACTGCTGAATCATATGAGAAAGCAGAAGGACCGGAACGGTAAGTGCCAAAGAGATCCAGAATCTCTTCAGGAAATCCGGAGTATGATGACCTGCATGTTTGTCAAATCCCGCCGCTGAACTATCAGATTCTGAGTGATGATCATGATTCTGATGATGATGGCTGTGTTCGTCTTTTTCAGGTCGGGCGGTTCCTCCCAAGGGAATTAAGTTCATTCCGCAAAGTGGACATTTCCCCGGTTCGTCCTTCAATATCTGGGGATGCATGGGACAGGTGTATTTTTTCATAATTCAATTTTTTTGCGTTAAATTCTGCTATTTGAGATTACTTCCGGGTTTGAAGTTCCTTAATTTTCGCCCTCATGACGGCAATTTCTTCCTCCTGTGCTTTGATAATTTCCTCGCCCAACTTTCTCACTTCCGGATCGACCAGATTACTTTCTTCGACCATAAGAATAGCCCCTGCATGGTGTGGAATCATGGACTTTAGAAACTGGACATCTCCCACGGCTGTCTGCTGCCGAATCCCGGACCAAAACAGCACCATCATCAGCACTCCGAGGCCCATAAGAATTTTATTGAGTTTTTTGTTGGGATACATCTTCCCCATTAACAGCAGTTCGATGATTAACATAGGAGAAGCCATCAGGCCTGCCATGTATAACTGGTTTATGTTTGGAATTACGTTAGCCAGCTTGTCCACCATCGCATACATTAGTATAAACATTGAAATAAAGGAAATCAGAAGCATCCAAAATAACTTTTTGTATGCAGAGGCGTGGCTTTTTTGCGCGTGCTGGACAGACTCCTTGCCCGATTCCATTTCATGTTTGGAATGATTGCCTGTTGCTGAATCAGTATCCTTAAGCATGTTGTGATCATGTTCTGAATTTTTCATAATAATAATTTCTTATATGTTAACAATTTGGATGAATATTTTTTGTTCATAAATTATCTAAAATGAATTTCACTCTTTCTTCGGGAGGCAAAACCGGAACAAAAACGATAGTGAAACCGAGATTGGTATAGCTTTCTATTATCAACTGATGAATTAGTTTTTGATCGTCTTCATTTTCGGTTCTCGCATAGTCTTTGGTAAACGGCAATCGGTCTAGAATAAAGATTTTTTTGTAGGAAACCCCGTTGACGGCATTAAGTAACTTTTCATCATAATCCAAGTTTAAAAATTGATAATAAGCCATTGCGTCCGGGATAGCCCTGTCCAAAAAAACCATATCCTCCTTATTGAGCGATCCTTCTTGGGCAATCTGCATATCTAACACGCCCAATTGAAATTTCGTTTTATTGCTTCTGATTTCTTCAACAGAATTTCCTTCATTATGCATGGTATCAATGTAATGCCTGGCGTGCTCAATTGTCGTAAGGTAACCTTGCTTCTGAAGCAAATCAATGGTCGTTGTTTTTCCGGTACTGGGTCCGCCGGTAATCACATACCAGTTGGTCTCATTTGAATGCTTGATTTTACTGTCCGTTATATGATTCATCTCTCCAAATTATAATTCTTCAATATCATAAAGTTGCGGTATTTGCGAATCCCAGCCGTAGGTTTCTTTTATGCCCAGCTGCAGCGCTTCTGCGCCTTCCTTTTCTCCATGTACGATGAAAATTCTTTCAGGAATATTTGTTATTTCATTCATCCAACCAATGAGTTCATTGTGGTCTGCATGTGAAGATAGTCCTTCAATTTCCGCTATTTCCATATTGAAAGGAACCCATTTTCCATACACTTTTAGTTCTTTCTCACCATCCAATAGTTTTCTTCCACGGGTTCCTTCGGCCTGATAGCCTACAAAAAGCAGGGTATTATCAGGGTTTTGTGCCTGGGTTTCAAGATAGTTGAGCATTCTGCCACCGGTGAGCATCCCGCTGCCGGCGATAACAATTTTTGGTTTGTTGTCGGACCGCAACTCCATGGTTTCCTGATAGCTGCTGACCACCGTGAAATGATCGCACATTTCATCACATTCGTCGGTTGTTAACCGGTGCCAATCTCTGGTACGGTAAAACAGATCGAGTATGCTGGCTCCCATCGGACTGTCCATGATTATCGGTACTTTGGGTATTTTATTTTCGTTAAGCAACCTCCATAAAATAAGCATCATCAGTTGAGCACGTTCAACCGAAAAACTGGGAATAAACACGCTGCCTCCACGGTTAATGGTATCGTTGACTAATTTTTCAATCTCCAGAACCGCTTCCACTTCATCCGGATGAAACCTTCCTCCGTAGGTTGACTCTATGAAAAGAACATCCGCCTTTTCGGGTTTCAGGGGTGGATATAGCAGTAGATCATTGGTACGTCCAATATCTCCGGAAAAAACAAAACGTTTGCCATGTACATCCAACTCAATGAAAGCTGCACCCAAAATATGCCCATTGTACTGAAACCGTGCATTGATACCATCAAACAAAGGAATCCACTGTGATGGCGGAACCTCCTTAAAATGGGGCAATGTTTTTTCTACATCCTTCAGTCCGTACAGCGGTTCTGCGAGACTGTGTTTGGAGTAGCCTTCCTTATTGGCTCGCGCTGCTTCCTGTTCCTGTATTTTGGCACTGTCGTTCAGAATGATTGTGGCAATATCCAAAGTTGGATTTGTTCCGTAAACTAATCCACTAAAACCATATTTTACCAATCGGGGAAGGTATGCTGTGTGGTCGAAATGGCCATGAGTCAATAAAACGGCATCAATGGCTGAAACGTCCACAGGAGGATATTCCCAGTTTTTAAGCCGTAATTCCTTTAATCCTTGAAAAACTCCGCAGTCGATTAGGAGTTGATGTGCTCCTGTATCGATTAAATATTTGGAACCCGTTACTGTACCCGCAGCGCCCAAAAAATGAATGGTAATTTTTGTATTTTTCATTGGTCAGATTGATTTAGTGTTGAGTGCATAATTCTTTTGCGTCTTCGATAATGTTTTTATGGCGTGGTTTTGCAAGTCCGATTTGGTTTAAGACCCCCGGGTTTTCGTAAATTTCTCTGCAAAGAACTACACCAAGGTCTAACAATTTTGTTTTCTCGTTTTTTGTCAGGGTCGTTAATGCGGTTAATGGGTGCAAACCGGATTTGTCTATTCTCTCTTTTAAACCGTTCCCAAAAGGATAGTCCCAGCTTGCCATTAGTAAACCTGCACATTTCCCATATTGTGTGGCATCAGAAGTGAATCTTGTATTGGTGTACACACCTCCTTTAGATATTTTTCCTTCGTTACTTTTTTGTTTTTTCCACTGTTTTTCTACATCCAGAAATCTGGAATTGACATACAGAGGAATTTTTACATTGCAAAATCTCCCTTGGTCGCTGTGAAATTTACATTCAATAAAACAGTGCTGGTCGTCTTTGTCAGCGATGACATCTATTTCATGCGACACGCAATTTCCCTGAACAATGACCCCAACCTGGGTGGAAAAACCTTCATGAGCCATCAGTTTGCCCACTAATTTTTCAAAAGGAAAACCGGAGGGACCCAATTCAAAGAGTGCGTTTTTGAGTTTGTATTTTGAAGCACTTACGCGGGAATATTTTTTTAACAAATCAAAAGCAATTTTATAGATCTTTGTGGTGGTCATGCCTTCGTAAATCTTGGACTGAACCTCACCAACGATTTGCTGAATGACGTTTTCCCCAGCAGACGCGCGCCTAAGTGAATTAATGAGTTTTTCGACATCAAATGCGACAATATCTCCGGACTTTTTTACGATGCTAATGGGAATCTTCATTTTCTGATAGTTTGTTGAAACTTATTTTAGGCAACTGTTATCTTATTATCGAGATATACACTCTGTACCCTTTGTAGCAAGTTCACACCGTCTTTAAACGGGCGCTGAAATGCCTTCCGACCCATAATCAGTCCAGTGCCGCCCGCTCTTTTGTTGATGACCGCTGTTGTAATGGCCTCAAGCAGATCTGACTCACCTTTTGAATCGCCACCGGAGTTAATTAATCCGATTTTGCCCATGTAACAGTTCGCTACCTGCAGCCTGCAGAGGTCAATCGGGTGGGGAGTTGTTAGTGCCTCATACATCGCGTCATCGTATTTACCGAACTTAATGTTTTTGAATCCAAAATTATTTGTCGGCAATTTTTGTTTAATAATATCAGCTTGAATTGTTACTCCGATATGATTGGCTTGTCCTGTCAAATCCGCAGCGGAGTGATAATCCTGATCTGCTGTTTTAAATGCCTCATTTCGAAGATAGCACCATAATATAGTCGCCATACCGAGCTGATGGGCATGCTCAAACGCCTCGGAAATTTCTGTGATCTGCCTGTCGCTTTCGTCGGAACCAAAATAGATGGTTGCTCCTATGGCAAGGGCCCCCATATCCCAGGCGTTTTTAACTTTTCCAAATAGCGTTTGGTCATATTTATTTGGAAAGCTCAGTAATTCATTGTGATTAATCTTTACAATGAAAGGGATTCTGTGCGCATATTTTCGGGCATTCAAGGCTAACCCGCCGAAGGTAGAAGCCACACCGTTACAGCCGGCTTCGAGTGCAAGTTTTAAAATGTTTTCAGGGTCGAAATAGTCGGGGTTTTTATAAAACGAGTATACAGCACTATGCTCAATACCCTGATCAACAGGAAGAATGCTCAGATAACCCGTGCCGCCAAGATTACCCTGACCGTAAAGTTGAGCGAGACTCCGCAGAACCTGCGGGTTTCTGTTGCTATCGCCAAAGACCTTTTCCAGACTGTATTTGCCTGGAGTCAGCAGTTCATCTTTTGTAATTTTTTGGCAAACGTGATCCAAATAGAAGGCTGCCTTCTTGCCTAATAAGTCTGCAATGTTATCGTTCATTTTCATTTTTTTTTAAACTTTAATTTAATCCCTAAATTTCTATTTGTTTTAGAAATAGGCATTTGCGGAAGTGCGCGTCTTACAAATATTTGCAGGGTACAAAACCATTTTCCTTAACATTTCGTTTTATTAATTTGATAATTTACTTTTTGCTTACTCCTAATAAAAACTCTGTTTAACTCCAAGGCTTTCGTTGGTCTTAAGTATCGACTTTTCAGCGTCTGGTTCAATTCCGGTTAGGGCACGGATAGCGTCAATGGTTTCGGGGATTACGATAGCCTGATTATCGACTAGGTAAGCATAGAACACTTCATCTCCAACCACTTTCAGCATGTCTTGCCACAAGGCTACTTCATACATATCTCCATAAGGGCGGCCTATTGCAAGCATTAATTCCTTAACTGTATTATTAGCGGCTAACTCATCGCTGTATTTAATCATTGCAATTCTGGTAGATTTATTGAACGCATCCAAAACTTCTTCCTTATCGGCCTTTCTGGTCAACTGTACATTCCAGTAATGTAGATGGCTTAACGTTTCCGGTACTTTAACTGCTGATGTGATAACGTCAAAAGAGGGGTCAACGGATTGCGCATCCGGCCCCTGATGACTTGGTATTTCTTTTTCGGGAACCAGGGTATTCATAATCCCGGTCAAATGGCTTTCCCATGGGTCGGTTGCACGACGAAGTAAAGTGCCTCTTGCTTTTAAGAGCAAGCCTGCATTCTTCAGTGCGGTTAGTGTTCTTACAATGGAAGTAGTGTTACAGGAAACTACTCTTGTAGCATCAAGGTTAATTGCAGTTGCATAATTATTTTCGGCACTAAAGGAATGACCGGTTGCTTCATGCTTTTCACCTCCTTGTAATATAAACTTTTTACCAAGTTTTTTATAAAGCTCTATATTTTGAGCCGCAATTTTTTTGGGCGTACAATCCACAATAATATCTGAGGATGCAAGCAGATCGTTCAACGTGCCTGATGAATTTATGCCTGCTTCGTTCATCTTTGTTTTAAACATGTCATCGGAAGCAAACACGGGATATTTTTTCAATACTGCCATTTGAATGCGCCAGTCTGTTATTACATCGCATACACCTGCCAGTTCCATATCTTCTTGCAAATGCACTGCATCGGCAACCCGTTTGCCAATGACACCATATCCGTTAATGGCAACTCTTATTTTTTCCATAATATATATATTTAGCTTATCGATTAAATTAAAAGGTTTCCGATGTGTATTTCCTTTAATATTCTGTTTATGGCATTCCACCAGTTTCAAACCAATAGCTTATTCCATTAGGGCCTTTGCCAACCGGGATTGTGTGGATCACTTTTTGACTTGCCACATCAATCACAGAAACGGTATTATCTATAGTATTTGTTACAAAAACTGATTTACCATCGTTGCTTACTACTACACCGTGAGCCTTCTTAAATCACCACCCGTTTTAAATTACGCTGCCATTTTCCGGCATTCTTCGGCGCATTTTCTACAAGCTTCTGCACATTCACGGCAATGATCCATTCCATGTTGTGCATGTTTTTCACATTCTGCAGCACATGCTTCACAGATGTCGGCACAAATGCGGCAAATTTCTTTTGCTTTGTCGCTGCCGAGGCTCATTAACTGTGCTGAGGCATAGCAGATCGCTGCGCATTCCATGTCTAACTGAATGCATCTCGCCATCATTTTTACATCTTCTTCCTCAGTGCATGATGAAGCACAGTGATTACATATTGCAGCACATTTTAAACATGCTTCAATACAACTTTGGTACGTGTGATAACCTGTCATAATTGTTGGTTTTTATGTTAATAAATAGGTTGGTTTTTTCAATAAATATGCAGTTCCTGCGCTGATCCTGTCGCAATCATAAGTGCGTTTGATCAGGCAAGCTATTGCTGGCTACTTTGATTTTTTTTAAAAAATTTATTTGCTTCTTTCACTTAGTTTTCAGCGGAGCATTTCTACCGTTATCGTTCACATCGTACTAACATTATACTTGCCCGCGCAGTTCATACTTTTCAACAGCAACAGGAGCCACCAGACTTTTTTAAATTCTCATCTACGGAAGCGCCGGCAATACTATAACCTACTTTCGCCAAGGCTTGCGTTAACTGCGCGGTATTAATCGATTTCTCTGCTTCAATAACTGCGCGTGGTGGATGCAGACTCGCTTTTACATTCTGTATGCCATCAATTTCTTTCAACGCTTTTTCGACATTTTTAACGCAGCCTTCGCAGGACATTCCTGTTATTTCAATTTGTTGTTTCATTTTGTTTGATTTTATTCTTTTATATATTGTTACTTTCCGACTATCCGTTTTACAATACGTTCTGTGAGCCTTACTTGGCCAAACTCGTGTTGCAATAAAATAGTTTTTTGAAAGCGAGCTGGCTGTAATTACTACTGTAAAAGTACAAGTTTCTTAAACGAATGTTCTGCATAATTTTCGTTAGTTTCTGTATAATTTCGCTTTGAAAAAAAGGCCAAGTAACATCAAAACTATACCTGAAGTTTATCGAGAGTTGCGCAAAAGTCCCTGTGATTGCCGTTTCTATTTCGCAACTATTTCCTATTTATAATTTCATACGCCTAAGTTCTAAGGTTAACTAATTTCATCATAGGGTCTTCGATTGGCTAGTTCAGCATTTTTATACTCAGTCATGCTCTCTCCGGTAATCTCTTTAAACTGTCTAGATAGGTGGTTGACGCTGCTGTAATCCAGGAGATGCCCTATTTCTGAAAAGGTGTACTGCCTGAGTTGAATAAGTTGTTTTACTTTCTCAATTTTTAATTTAATAAAATATTTTTCGAGCGTTGTATTTTCAAAGTGTGAGAACAACTTGCTCAGTGACTTATATTCGTGGTTGAACTCCGTGCTTAAAATTTGAGATAGGTTTACCGTGGAATCGAGAGGGGGCTCTTCTATTTTACAAAGCAAAAAATGTTTAATTTTTTCGACGAGCACTTCCTCTGGACTATGGATTATTTCAAATTTATTGGTATGGAGAACGCTTTCAATTTTCGCCAAGATTTCAGTATGATTACCAGCCATCTCGTCGATTACCAATACCCCGAGTTCAATTGATGAAACCTTAATTCCCAGTTGTTCAAGCTCTTGCCTAAGCACTTTGAGACATCGGCTGCAAACCATATTTTTAATATTTAATTTCATCACGTTGTTTTTAATTTTTGTTGATTCTACAGCACAGTCTTTTCCGATCCTTTTTTATTCTAAACGACCATTTCTGATACTCTAAAGACCACAGGCGAGCGTCATTTCTTATGTTCTGCGTTACTTACTATATTCGTTGTCACGAAAAAAATCTAACAGTTCTTTTTTTTCATCCGCTGATAATCTGGCGTTTCCGTGCATCATGCGGTATGATCTTAAAGGCATTTCGTCTTTTTCAATCTGGCTGATGATGCTTTTTATTTTCGCTTTTTTCCGTCTTTTTGAATAGTTATTGAACTCATCAAAATTGAGTTCGTCTCTCCCTTTTTTAATATGCTGCGCCATAAACCAAGCGCCGGGCTGCAATTCTGAATACCACGGATATCGGCTGTTGTTGGAATGACAGTCATAGCAGGAAACTTTCAGAATAGCAGCCACGTTGGCGGGCACCTTTTCGGTTTTTTCAAAACTTTGACCTGGCGGAACGGTGGAGACATTACGCTCCACCGGTATGACCTGAATGACTAAAACAATAGCCACCACTAGCACCGCCAGCCAGCCTATCATATTCAATTTTCTCATATTACATTGTGCTCATATCGTGACCCGCCATGGGATCTGCCCCTTTCTTAAATATATATTCGCTGTTCAGCAGGTAGGCCCCGGACACCACTACTTCGTCTCCCGCCTTAATTCCTGATGTGATTTCTATTCTGTCTTCATATTCGAGACCCGTTTCCACCATTCTGTTGACGAAGGTGTTCTTCGCGGTTTTCACCCAGACCGTGGAAGATTTGCCATCCCTGATTACCGCATCCACAGGCATGGAAAGGCCATCACGGGATTTGTTTTCCACCAGAACATATACCGGCATGCCGGGTTTCAGCAGATTTCCTTTGTTAGGCACGGAAATGCGAACCAGATTTATCCTGCTGGAGGCGCTTATTTCTGGGTTTGTAAAATCAACCTTCCCATTAATCTTCAAATTATCCAGATCGGGAATATACACGGTAACTTTGCTGTCTTTCTGAAGGAGAGCCATTTGAGAGGAATAGACCTGCGCTTCCGCCCACAGCGATGAAAGATCTGCCAGATTCACGATGGTGCCACCTTCTGCAAGATAATCGCCTTCGGCAATGCTCAGATCGGTGATGTAACCGGCTGCATTGCTGAACACAGTGGTGGTAGCTGTGGCTTTTCCTGATCTTTCCAGCTGTTTGATCTGGCTTTCCGACATTCCCCATAAATAAAGCTTGTTTCGCGAACTTTGGAGCAGCTGGTCAAAATCAATGGACGTATTGCCGACGAAGAGCTTGCGTCTTTCTAATGCCAGCAAATATTCCTGCTTTGCATTATTGAGTTCTTCACTGTAAATATCGACCAACGGCGCCCCCTTCGGAACAAAATCGCCAATGTTTTTATAATACAACCGTTCAACTCTGCCCATTACTCTGGAACTTACTGCCTGCATTTGGTACTGATTAAAATTGAGTGTTCCGGTCAGGGTAAGTTTGTCGGCCATAGACCCATCAGATAGCGCGACTGTTTTGATATTCCCAAGTTTAACCTGCTCGTCATTCAAAACAATTTCGTTAGGATCCGCATTCTTTTTCTTCTCCACAGGCACCAAATCCATGTGACAAATGGGGCATTTTCCGGGTTTATCGGAGACTACCTGCGGGTGCATGGAACAGGTGTAGTAGATATCGTGGCCGGCATGCGGATCTTCCTCCTTTTTACAGGAGTAAAGAAAAACCAGCAAGGCAAGCATTAAAATATTGAATTTCATCTTATCAATTTTTATCTGTTAATTTTTATGAAACTTTCGCTGTCCATCAGGTACTGTGCATTTTCGGCAACTCCATCTTCAGGAAGCAAACCACTGACGATCTGAATTTTATCGCCTACCACCGCGCCGGTAACAACTTTATGGGCAATAAAACCGCCTTCTACTTTTTTGAACGCGATTTTATCAATCCCTAAAGAAACCACCGCTGATTTCGGCAGCCAGTCTGCCATTCTGTTGTGGCTCATAATCTCCGCTTTAACCTGACTTCCGACAGGAATTTTTGCGGTGGAATTATCAAAATAGACGCGCGCCGTTACGGTTTTGCTGCCCTGCCTGAAAAAGGGTTCAATAAAACCGATGATTCCTTTGAAGCGATTTTCAGGATTGGCTTCCGGGATGATCATGACTGACTGTCCTTTGCTGACCAGTGCAATGTCTTCAGAGAAAATATTGATCAGGGCCCAGGTTCTGTTGGGATTGTAGACACTGAAAATATTCTGTCCTTTCTGGAGATACATTCCCTCTTTTAGGGGTAGTTCAGCGGTGGCTGCCGTATTTGAAGCCATAGCGGGTGCAGATTGTGGTGATGACCCCATGCTTCCGGCCGATCCTGCCTGCTGAATGTGTCCGCTGTAATTGCTGAAAACCGGAACTGTGAGATCAGGTTTCCCTCGCTGGATGACTTTCTGTATCTGTGAAGCCGGCATTCCCAAAAGAAGGAGTTTCTGGCGTGAAGCATCGATCATTGTTTTGTTTGAGCGGTCATTTTTAATAACGAAGAGCAGGTTTTGCTGTGCGGTTAAAAGTTCCGGGCTGTATATATCTAAAATACGCTGCCCTTTCGACACTTTCTGGTATTTATACCGCACATAGAGTTTCTCGATACGGCCCGCAACGCGTGAGGAAATACTGCCAATCTGTCGAGTATCGTATTCTACCGTCCCTAAAGCATCAACCGTGGTGGGTATGTTTTCTCTTTTTACTTTTATTACGGGCTGTTCCGACACTACAAATTCATTGGTTGGTTTCAGCAGATCGTCGAGTTTAATCCCCTCTTCCTTTTTTTCAGGGGCATCTTTCAGGACCAAATCCATCCCACATTTGGGACATTTGCCGGGTTTGTCTGAAATCACTTCCGGGTGCATCGGACAGGTATAAGTATGCATTGCAGCTTCTGCCGAGTGCTTATCTTCCCAGAACTTAACTTTGTCACACGCCGTCAAACCAAATAAAAGCATAGTGAATATTATAATTTTTCTCATCTTCTTTCAATTAAGCGGTCAATTTCAGTTTGCGTCTGCAGTGCTTTGGTAAGGATCTCGAAATATTCCAGCTGGGCCATATTCAGCTGTTCCCATGCGTCATATAACATGAAGAGTTCTTCCGTATTCTGCTCATAGCCCAACTGCATGGATTTGTAGTTGTTTTTTAAGGCCGGAATAATGGTGTCTTCATAGAGTTTCAGCTGATTTTTATTCAGGTCCAGTTCGTTGCGCATTCCGTAGGCCATTCCACTGTATTCGTTCACCATCATTTCTTTCTGTGCCTGCAAGGCCTCTTCTTTCAGTTTGAGACTTTCAATATTGGCTTTATTCATGCCTGAAGCCCAGGAAACAAACGGCAGCTTTGCCATCAGCATGAGTGAAAACTGCATGGGCTGGCCGCCAAAACCAAACATGTTTTCGAACTTTACGCCAAATTCCGGCTTTAGATTCTGCTTTTCCAGATCCTGTTTGAGTTTGGCAATATTGATTTCCCGGTCGATGCCGCGGAGATCACTTCTGTTCTGATAAAATAGATCCTGACCAAAAGTCTCGAGAGAATAATCATTCAGGTTGTATTCCGGTTCAATCTCCAGTGGCGCGAGCGGGTCTCTTCCCATGAGGGCATTCAACCGGATCCGGTTGACGCGGAGGTCATTCTCGTACATGAGCTGCATGTTTGTGGTGCTTCCGAGGGCGGCTTTGGCTTTGTAATATGCAGATATTTTGGAAAGCCCGTTTTTGTACCGGATCTCGGCGTTTCTGATCATGAAATCCAGCATCTTTTCGTTTTCCTTTACGACCTGCAGCTTTTTATCCAGGACGATTGAACTGTAATACAGTTTTTTCGCATCCTGAAAGTTTTCATTGAGGGCCGCATAGAGTTTTTCCTTTTCTACGGAAGACATCGCCTTCATCAGATTTTCGTTGGCATCAAGTTTCCTTGTGTTGGGAAACATCTGCTCCACAGAAACTGCTACTGAGCCCATACCGAGCATTTCGCCATCCCGCTGCCAGAGTTTTGCATTATAGGGCGTCATGAAGAAACCGGCACCCACTGTGGGCGGCATCCAGCTTCTTGCACCTTTGGCGGCAGCATCCATTGACCGGATTTCGGCATTGTACATCTTTACCACCGGATGGTTGGCTGCGATACTGTCCATTACAGCGGGCAGGGACATTTGCTGAGCAAAAGTGGCGGTAAAAAGCAAGGTAAGTACTCCTGTTATTATGAATTTTTTCATTTTGTAATAATTAGGGATTAATGGGAAGCGTCCAGGACGTCAATTTTCCCTAGTTTATTCAGCTCCCATTCTTTCTGCATGTAAAAGATAATTGGTGTTACCAAAAGGATGTGAATGGCCGAAGTGAAAACACCACCAACCATCGGTAATACGATTGGTTTCATCATATCACTTCCCACGCCGTGGCTCCACAGGATGGGTACAAGCCCGAATAGGGTCACGCAAACCGTCATAATCTTTGGTCTTAATCTTTTGGCTGCACCATGAATGACATATTCACGAAGTTCTTCATTGGTGATGGTCTCCCTTGAGTTGCCATTTTTTGCAATAAGCTGAACCATGGCGTCGTTCAGGTAAATGACCATCACGATTCCGGTTTCTACCGCAAGTCCGAACAGTGCAATAAAGCCGACTGCAACGGCTACGGAGAGATTAACACCCCAAAGCGAAATCATGAATACGCCGCCGATTAAGGCAAAAGGAATACTGATGAGATTAAAGAAAGCTTCACGGTAGGAATTGAATGCAAAGTACATGGAAATAAAGATCACGATTAATACGAGGGGCATAATCATTTTTAAAGTCTGCTCTCCGCGAATCAGGTTTTCGTACTGACCGCTCCATTCCACGAAATAACCTTTTGGCATTTTGTTCACCATGTTATTGAGTTTTGCCTGGGCTTCTTTTACGGTACTGCCTAAATCCCGGTCGCGTACGTTGAATAGAACAGATCCACGCAACATTGCATTTTCAGAATTGATCATTGGTGGTCCTTCTGTAAGACGAATGTCAGCCACTGCACTTAGCGGAATGGAACCAAATTCCATCGTCTGCATTGGCAATCTTCTCAGAGATTCCACATTATTTCTGAAATCCTGGCCGTATCTGGCATTTACCGAAAAGCGCTGTCGGCCTTCTACGGTGGTGGTGAGTTTCATTCCGCCGAGCGCACTTTCCACGACGGCATTTACATCATCCACACTTAGGCCGTATCTTCCTATTTCTTCGCGTTTCACTTCAATATCCACATATTTTCCGCCGGTAATGGGTTCTACGTACATGTCTTTTATTCCTTCAATACCGGTGAGTTCCTTTTTTATTTTTTCGGAAAGGACCGCGATACTGTCCAGGTTCTGTCCGTACACTTTTACGCCCACATCCGTTCTAATCCCTGTTGAAAGCATATTGATCCGGTTGGAAATCGGCATGGTCCAGCCATTGGTTACGCCGGGAATCTGCAGTTTAGCATTCAATTCATTAATAAGATCGTCTTTTGTAAGGCCGTCGCGCCATTCGTCCTGAGGTTTCAACAGAATGATGGTTTCAATCATGGAGATGGGTGAATTATCTGTCGCCGTGTTTGCTCTTCCGGCTTTTCCGAGGACATGATCCACTTCCGGAACTCCTTTAATGATTTTATCCTGCACCTGAAGTAATCTTTTGGCTTCAGAGTTCGAAATATCAGGCAAAGTGACCGGCATAAAGAGTAGTGAGCCTTCATCTAAGGGCGGCATAAACTCACGGCCGAGGTTCATAATTAAAGGGATGCTGATAAGAAGGGCAAGAATATTAATGCCAAGCGTTGTTTTTTTCCATTCCATGCACCAGCGAATGATGGGTTCGTATATCCGCTCAAGCCCTCTGTTTATCGGGTTTTTATTGTCATCCTTAAACTTTCCTTTCATGAAAAAAGAGATAAGCACCGGTGCAAGGGTAAGTACCAGGATCGCATCAACGATCAGTATAAAGGTTTTGGTGTACGCCAGCGGGTGAAAAAGTTTACCTTCCTGACCTGTCAACATAAATACGGGGAGAAAGGAAACCACGATAATCACCGTAGAGAAAAAGACCCCTCTGGATACCTGTAAGGATGATTTTTCGATAATCTTCAGCCGAATATCTTCGGGAATTTTAACGTAACTCTCTTTCTCTTTGTCTTTTTTTCTGAATATATTTTTAAACCAGTTGGTTTTCATTGTTATGGGTTTTTATTTTGTTGATGGTTCTGCCAATCGGAGAGATTTTTATAGGCATTTTCGGACATGATAATTCCGTTATCTACAATCACCCCAATTGCCAGCGCAATTCCTGTAAGGGACATGATATTGGAGGAAAGTCCAAACGCATTGAGCAGAATAAAACTGATGGCAATGGTGACCGGAATCTGAATGATGATGCTCAATGCACTTCGCCAGTGGAATAGGAACAGAATAACAATGATTGCCACCACGATAATTTCTTCAATCAGCTTGGTTTTAATATTGTCTATTGCCCCTTCAATCAGCGTACTGCGGTCGTACGATGTTTTGAAAGTGACACCTTCAGGTAGTCCTTTTTCAACGTCCTTCATTTTCTCTTTCACATCGTTGATGACCTTATCTGCATTTTCGCCATACCGTGCCACAACGATACCGCCCACAACTTCGCCTTCACCGTCTGCATCAAAAATACCCAGACGCAGATCGCCACCCATCTGTACAGAGCCAATATCTTTGACCCGCACGGGAATACCGTTGTAATTTCCCAAAGCAATTTCCTCGATATCGGCTACGTTCTTGATATAACCCAGGCCGCGAATGACATAGGCCATATCAGCCATCTCAAATTTACGTCCGCCCACATCATTATTGTTGGCTTTCACTTTGTTCATGACATCCATCAGAGAGACGTTATAGTACTGGAGTTTTACAGGATCTACAATGAGTTGGTACTGTTTTTCGAAGCCGCCAAAGGAGGCTACTTCCGCCACACCGGGAACCGTCTGCAGAGCAAATTTCACATACCAGTCCTGGAGGGCGCGCTGGTCTCCCAAATCCATTTTAGGTGCATCGAAATGGTACCAGAAGACGTGACCAACGCCGGTACCATCCGGTCCGAGCGTAGGCGTTACGTCTTGCGGGAGTAGGCGTTGGGCATAGTTGAGCCGTTCCATTACCCGGGTTCTGGCCCAGTAAATGTCCACGTTATCTTCGAAAATAACATACACGAAGCTCATCCCAAACATGGAAGCGGCGCGGATGTTCTTAATTTTCGGAATTCCCTGAAGGTTGCTTACCAGAGGGAAAGTCACCTGATCTTCCATAATCTGGGGACTTCTGCCCATCCACTCCGTAAAAACGATGACCTGGTTCTCACTCAGATCCGGAATGGCATCGATGGGATTGTCCCTTACCGCAAAAATACCCCAGATAAAAAGGCCGATTGCTATCAGCAAAACGAAATACCTGTTGCGGAGGGACAGTTTGATTAAATTTTGAATCATGGTTCTGTACGGTTTTACTTAATTTCTTCCTGAACCTCGCCACATGAAATCATTTTTTTGCCATAATAAGGATTCTTCACCTCACGTGAATCGCTAAGCCAAAAAGCGCCTTTTTTATCGTTATACATTGGACAAAATACTTTGTACACCGGTTTTGGAGTTCCGAAATCTTTCAGCAGGTCGTAAAAATCGGCGCTCATTATGTCCAGATGTTCGCGCTGATGATCAATCTTTCCGGCGTTATCTGCAATGTGCTCGGCGTGTTCACTGATGCTTGATTCGAGGTCAGCAAATTCTTTTTTCTGTTCAGCAGAAAAACCGTTTATGTCTATTTTAGGAAAGGACGCCAGGATTCCTTTTGCTGCACTCACCGCTTCTTTATCATCATCACCTGACAACGCGAATGTAAGGTGGGTGTAATGAGAATAGAGCTCCGTAAGGTCAGCGGTAGTTTTTTTGGCGGTGGTCACGGTTACCTTAGCATCCATTGCCATATTGTCCATCGCTGAACTGTCCGACATCGTGCTCATATCATGCTGCATTGATGTTTCAGTGGTGCTTTTCTGTTCTTTGTTTTCTTTGCAGGAAGTAAGTGCAAATGTTCCGACTGCCAAAAGGCTGAATAGTACTGTTTTCATTATTTTATAAGTTTAAAGGTTATTTATTTTTTATTGAAAAAGGCTTTGTAGTTTGCTTTGTTTTCGAAGTACACGACATTGTCGTTTTTATCGGATATCGCTATAATTGCGGTTGCTTTATCGATAAGTTGGTGAGAAATCGGATCGTATGCCATCCGCGCATTTTCTTCCTGCGGGATTCTCAGTTTG